>CAJTFL010000009.1 GCA_910575565.1 Lachnospiraceae bacterium
TCGGAAAGGAACCGGCTCCATACGGAACTTTTTAAACCATGGCAGAAACTCCGCCTTTTCGATACCGACAAGGCCATGGGAGGGCTCCTGCCCTTTTACTCTAACACTGGCAGGCCTGCTAAGAACCAGCCGCAAATCTTAAGGTCTTTTATCCTTTTCTTTCTTCTATATGCAGAAGGTCTTTCCAAGCTTTCCCTTACCCTCTGGGTGGAAAGGCTTTCCCATGACCGTGTCCTTGCTGCCCTCATTGGCTGCACTACAGACTCCCTTCCCCCGCTTGGTTCCTATTTTGACTTCATCGATAGGCTCTGGGCTGCACCACCCTCCGACTTATACTCCCGCAAGAAACTCCTCCCATCCTCATGGAACAGCAGGAAGCCGGAGAAGCCGAAGGGAAAAAAGCAGAAAGCACAGGAGCCAAAAACCAAAATCACCGAAGTGATCGAAAAACGACTCATGAACAGAAAAGATATCCCGTTTAACTTTGAACAGCGGCTGCAGCAACTCTTCTATCATGCGGCTGTCCTGCCTTCTATGGAATGCGGCCTCATACCAAAAGGACATCTTACGGTTTCCGGGGATGGCACCTCTGTCCACACCCATGCCTGCCCCTGCGGGCATCACAGGGATGGCGCACCAGATAACCTGCGCCATTTCTCCGACCCCGATGCTTCCTGGGGCTGGGACAGCGACCTGGATAAATATTACTTCGGCTACACTTTGTTCCAGTTATCCTGTTATAACGATGAACTCAGGACGGATATCCCGCTTCTCCTGCGTTTTACCAATGCAAGGCGGCATGATTCGGTCTGCTTCCTCGTTGCTTTCCATGAACTGGAAAAACATATGCCCGCTGTTTCCATTGAAAATATGTGCCTGGACTCCGCAATGGACAATTATCCCACTTACAGGCTCCTCAAAAAAAGGGGGATTCGGGCATTTATCGACCTGAATGACAAATGCGGCCGGCCAAAAACAATCCCTGATACCATCACCATTGACAAAGACGGGACTCCTTTATGCCAGGAAAACCTGCGTATGAAGCCTAATGGTTATGACAAATCCTCCGGTTATCTCATGTGGCGCTGCCCCTATGGGAAAGCGCACTGTTCCAAATGTAAAAACAGCTGCACGGATTCCAAATACGGAAGGGTCGTCAAGACCCGGCCTGAATGGGATATCCGGCTTTACACGGNATGTTCATACATACAAAGGAGCATTATTCTTTCATGACAACCATGATCGGTATCTGCATCCATCTGGATGTACGCTATAAACAGCAGATGCAGGCAGCGGCATAAACCATATTTCCTATTTCGGGATTCTTTCAGGCCTGTTTTCCGACAGGCTTAAAAGCCATGCCCATTTTTATTCTTTATGCTCTCCGAACCGTTCAGATCCCACAATTATCCATCCCTTATCCCACGCATTTCTGAAAATCAACCCTTCCCTGCCTATTCACTATTGAGTTTCCGAGACCGCTCGTTAAGGGGATTTTTCCGCTGCGCCAGGCGATATTCCATCGTCACTTACGATTAGCTCCACTGCTGTACTGGCTAACAGAGAATGGCATTCCATTAGGTAAATGGTTAAAATTTATGGTCAATTAGATAGATAAAGTTTATTTTCAGAAAATTCTATCAGTAATGAAACAATTCCGCCCCCAAAACATCCTTAGCATACCAAAATCTAACTAAGAGCCAGCCAGCCCCTAGCCGCCTGTGGTGCGTGTACACAAAGAAAACCGTATAAAACGGCGGCACTTAGCGAGGTCTTTTCGAGCTTAGTGTCCGTTCCGTTTTATGTCGAGCGAGAGCGTGTTTTCGTGTGTACACGCACCACAGGCGGCGAACTCGTCAGCCTACGTGTTTCCTCTAAGCCAATAAGCTTATCTTATGAAACACCAACTTCCCCCATCCATCCCAATATCATCCGAAACAACTCAGCGCTAAAATCCCCCTACCAGCTATCCAGGTTGACAAAGCATTAATTCCCCCAGCTATCCAGGTTAACAAAGCATTAAATTTTTACATTGAAAATCCACTGCCCATTCATCCCGCGTCTTTCCCATGCCTGTGCCCTTTCCCATTGGTCTCGTCTTCTGCGTAAAGCTGGTCGGCTATGGTTTCAATCATTTGTTTCTTTAAGTACACGTCAAGGGAAAGCTGGCAGATAAAGGAAAAGAGCTGCAGATATTCCCGATCCCCTTCTTCCGCATCGGTAAATGTGTTTTTTGCCCTCTGGAATTTATCCAAAATGTCTTCTTTCAATAGCTGCATATGGGATTCCGTCATGGAGAAGACCTCCCGGTAAACCGCTTCCAGGGATTTATCCCAATGCTGTCCTTTCGATTGGCCTGCGCCCATTTCTCCGTCTGCTTTCCTGTTTTCCTCATGGGCAGAAAAGTGTCCTTCAGTAATGGGTTTAAATATCTGCTGGATGTCATGGAAGGAGAGCACATTTTTGTAATAGTAAATAAAGATCAGCATCAGCATATGCTCTTTCGAGTATTTTTTCTTGATGGGGGCGGGAAGCAAGTTGTTTTTCGCATAATTGTTAATCATGGTTTTGGTTAAAACCTTATCTTCCGGATAGCGTTTGGTATTGCTTAGGTGCTCTTCCATAAAAGTAGTTACCTGATCCATATACAGATGGATATTTGGGATTTCTTCCGGTTTAATATAGGTCAAACTATCCAGATGAGACAGTAAGTCATTAATCCGCTCTTCATTTGATTTCATTGTATTAATCACCTCATATTACATTATATAGTATCGAAAACTAGATATCAAGAGAAGAATCAATTTATTTTTGCGGGAACTATTGACAGGATGGCAATATAATGATACAAAAGGATAAGAAAGTGCTATTAATCAGGCAAGTAAGGCACTGGAAATGGGACATGGTAAACAGGTATAATCTTAGTATGACAGTTCAGCCATCGGTTTCCACTGAGGGAGCGCCCGTTTATGAGCAAAAGGAGCTGCGCAAGCAGCGGAGAGTGCCGTAAGGCACGTTTTCCCCTAAAGGGACGCTGCGCAGTGCGAATGGCGCGGCTGAACGGACAGCAGATTTTAACCTAAAATCTAAGATGATAACCAAGTTGTAACAGGCAATGAGGCAATGCCAAGGAGGTATTTATGAATCTGGACATGGAGAAAAAATCAGTTAACGCAATCCGAATTCTGGCAGCGGACGCGGTGCAGAAGGCGAATTCCGGCCATCCCGGCCTTCCTTTGGGGGCGGCGGCTATGGCTTATGAGCTGTGGGCGCACCATATGGGCCATAATCCGGCGAATCCCAAGTGGGAGAACCGGGATCGGTTTATCTTATCAGGAGGCCACGGCTCCACCCTTTTGTATTCCCTGCTGCACTTGTTCGGGTATGGGCTGACGGTGGAAGATTTGGCGAATTTCCGCCAGAAGGATTCCCTGACCCCAGGCCATCCGGAATACGGGCACACGGCGGGGGTTGAGGCGACCACAGGCCCATTAGGCGCAGGCATGGGCATGGCGGTAGGTATGGCTATGGCGGAGGCTCATTTGTCAGCTGTATTTAACAAGCCCGGCTATCCGGTGGTTGACCATTATACATACGTTTTAGGCGGGGACGGCTGCATGATGGAGGGAATTTCCTCTGAGGCCTTTTCCCTGGCCGGGACCTTAGGCCTTGGGAAGCTGATTGTCCTTTACGATTCCAATAAGATCTCCATCGAGGGCAGCACGGATATCGCCTTTACCGAGGATGTGGTAAAGCGGATGGAAGCCTTCGGTTTCCAGACATTGACCGTGGAGGACGGCAACGACACCGCGGAGATCGGAAAAGCCATTGAGGAGGCGAAGAAGGATCTGTCCCGGCCTTCCTTCATCCGGGTAAAGACCCAGATCGGCTATGGCTGCCCGGCAAAGCAGGGGAAAGCCAGTGCCCATGGGGAGCCTTTGGGGGCGGAGAATGTGGCAGCCTTAAAGGAGAATCTTGGCTGGGAGAGCATGGAGCCATTCTTTGTGCCGGAGGACGTTTACGAAAATTACCGGGAGCTGGCGGCAGCCGGGGCGGCAAAAGAGGAAGAATGGAACCGGCTGTTTGCGGCATATAAGGCAGAATACCCCGAATTAAAGGCTCTTTGGGAGCAGTACCATGATGAGGATATTGCGAAGAAGGCTTACGACGATGAAGCTTACTGGGCCTGCGAGGACAAGCCCCAGGCCACCAGGGCCTTATCCGGCGTGATGATTAACCGGTTAAAAGATAGGGTTCCCGGCCTGATCGGCGGCGCTGCGGATCTGGCTCCTTCCACGAAGACATATATGAAGGATGCAGGGGATTTTTCAAAGGAAAATTACGCTGGAAGGAACCTTCACTTTGGTGTCCGTGAGCTTGCCATGTCGGCTATCGCTAACGGCCTGGCGCTGCATGGGGGGCTGAGGCCGTTTGTGTCTACCTTCTTTGTATTCAGTGATTATACGAAACCTATGGCAAGGCTTTCCGCGCTGATGAAGCTGCCGGTAACGTATGTGTTTACCCATGACAGCATCGGCGTGGGGGAGGACGGCCCCACCCATGAGCCCATTGAGCAGCTTGCTATGCTGCGTGCCCTGCCGAACTTTAACGTATTCCGCCCGGCGGATGCCAGGGAGACGGCGGCGGCTTGGTATTTTGCCGCCACCACAAAGGATGCGCCTACGGCCTTGGTGCTGACCCGGCAGAACCTGCCCCAGCTTCCCGGCTCCGGCAAGGATGCCTTAAAGGGAGCTTATATCCTCAGCGATTCCAAAAAGGAAGTTCCCGATGGCATTTTTATGGCCAGCGGCTCCGAGGTATCCTTAGCGGTGGAGGCGCAAAAGCTTCTGGCTGAGGAAGGGGTGGACGTAAGGGTTGTGAGTATGCCTTCCATGGATGTATTTGAGCAGCAGCCGGAGGAATACCGGGAGCAGGTGCTGCCAAAGGCGGTAAGGAAGCGCGTTGCCGTGGAGGCATTGTCAGATTTTGGATGGGGCAAGTACGTGGGCCTGGACGGGGCTTATGTGACCATGCACGGCTTCGGCGCGTCGGCTCCGGCAGGACTTTTGTTTAAGCATTTTGGGTTTACGTCGGAGAATGTGGCGAAGGCCATGAAGGAGATCCTGTAAGCTAAGATGAATGTGGACTTTAAGCACGAATTGGTTATCCCCAACAAGGATCTGCCCTTTAAGCTGTTTATGTTTGAGGGAAAGGACGGGAATTACCAGAGAGGGAAGCACTGGCATCGTTCCATCGAGATCTTTTTGGTGCTGGAAGGGGAGCTTGCATTTTATATCAATAGCACAAGCTTCCCCTTAAAGGCGGTGGATTTCATCATTGTTAACCCTAATGAAATCCACTCCATCGAATCGCCTAAGCCCAATACCACCATTGTGGTCCAGATTCCCCTTAGCTGCTTTGCCGGATATCTGCGGGAAGAAGAATACGCGGTTTTTTCCAAGCAGTCGGATGAGGATAACCTACAGCTGGCCCAGCTGATCGTGCAGATGTTTAAAGCCTAC
Organism: Lachnospiraceae bacterium; assembly: GCA_910575565.1. Taxonomy (GTDB): domain Bacteria; phylum Bacillota; class Clostridia; order Lachnospirales; family Lachnospiraceae; genus Caccovicinus. The sequence continues at coordinate 5,523 of CAJTFL010000009.1, forward strand.
CAGGAAAAAGCTCCTGCTTATGAATTGAAGGTGCGGGGGCTGTTTTACGGACTGCTGTATCTTCTGGTGACTGGGTTTATGCAGACAGAAAATGACCAGGGGAATATCCGGCAGAAACGGAATTTAGACAAGCTTTCAAAAATCACCTCGTACATGAAGAAAAATTATGATCAGGACATTACCTTGGAAAGCGTGGCGGATGAATTCGGCTTTTCCCCCACGTATTTGTCCAGGATGTTCAAGCGTTATGCGGATGTGAGCTATAAGACGTATCTTCTGAATCTGCGGACGGAATATGCTTTCCGGGAGATGATGAATACGGATCACAGCTTAAATGATGTGGCGTTGAATAACGGGTTCCCTAACAGCCGTGCCTTTGCCAAGGCTTTCATTAACCGGTACGGCTGCCTTCCCAGCGAGTACCGGAAGAAAATGGGGGACAGGGATGGCTCATATTCATAGATGGCGGAGAGGGTGGCTGCAGGCTTTTGGCAGCCGCGGCAAAACGGATCAGGAAAGGGGTTAGGAAAATGAACTATTTAATTGGAATTGACGTGGGGACTTCGGCCACAAAGACGGTGCTCTTTGATGAGGACGGAAACGTAGTGGCATCGGCATCCCAGGAGTATCCCATGTACCAGCCGGAGAACGGATGGGCGGAGCAGAAGCCGGAGGATTGGCGTGATGCGGTTCTTGCTACCTTAAGGCAGGTGTCCCAGGCAGCGGAGGATAAGGCGGACATTAAAGGCATAGGCATTTCCGGGCAGATGCACGGTTTGGTGATGTTAGATGAGGCAGGGGAGGTGATCCGTCCTTCCATCATCTGGTGCGACCAGCGTACCGGGGAAGAAGTGGAGGATATGTTAAAGATCATGCCCAGGGAAAGGTGGATTGAGATTACGGCCAATCCCCCCCTTACAGGCTGGACGGCGGCAAAGATCCTCTGGGTGAGGAAGAACGAGCCGGAAAATTATAAGCGGTGCAGGCATATCCTGCTGCCCAAGGACTATATCCGCTATGTGTTAACCGGGGCGTTTGCCACCGAGGTGTCCGATGCCAGCGGAATGCAGCTTTTGGATGTGCCGGGGCGGTGCTGGTCTAAGGAAGTGCTGGATGCCTTGGCGATTGACGAAGCTTTGCTGGGGAAGGTTTATGAGTCCTGCGAAGTGACGGGAACCCTCCTTCCAAAGATTGCCGAAAAGACTGGCTTAACTGACGCCGTAAAGGTAGTGGGCGGAGCCGGGGACAATGCGGCTGCTGCGGTGGGAACCGGGATTGTAAGGGATAAGACGGCTTTTACCACCATCGGCACTTCAGGGGTTGTTTTTGCTCACACCAGCAAGGTGTCCATCGACCCCAAGGGAAGGGTGCATACCTGCTGCTGTGCCGTGCCAGGTGCATGGCATATCATGGGCGTGACCCAGGGAGCCGGCCTTTCCTTAAAATGGTTTAAGGATCAGCTTTGCCAGGATTACGTGGCAAAGGCGGAGGAAGCCGGAAAGGATGTATATGAGCTGATCAATGAGGATGTAAACAGGATCCCGGCAGGCAGCGAACGGCTGATTTATCTGCCTTACCTGATGGGGGAGCGTACCCCTCACCTGGATCCAGACTGCCGCGGAGTATTTTTTGGCCTGTCTGCCATCCACACCAAGGCTCATATGCTGCGGGCAGTGATGGAGGGGGTATCCTATTCCCTTTGTGACTGCAACCAGATCTTAAAGGAGATGGGCGTGGAGGTTGACCAGATGATGGCCTGCGGCGGCGGCGGGAAAAGCCCGAACTGGAGGCAGATGCTGGCGGATCTTTACCGATGCACCGTAAAGACGGTGAAGCAGTCGGAAGGCCCAGCCCTTGGGGTTGCCATCTTAGCCGGCGTAGGCTGTGGGCTTTATCCGTCCGTGGAGGAAGCCTGTGACCGGCTGATCAGCGAAAAGAGCAGCACGGAGCCGGATGCAGAGAATGTGGAGGTTTACAAGGCCTACCATGAAGTGTACCAAGGGATTTACCGCAGCTTAAAGGAAGATTACAAAAAGCTGGCGAAGCTGTAGGGGCTTGCAATGGGATCTGTCCCAGGGACAAAGCAGCAAATCAGCAAATGAAAAAGGGATCCGCTGCCTTAAAGGCGGCTGGCTCCCAAGGAAAAAGAGAAGGACAGGGGGAAAGCATCATGAAAATGAGAACGGTCTATGAACCGGAGTTTGCCGCTTATGGGCGGGTAATTAAGGGCTACGATACCCAGGCGCTTAAGGAAGCCATGCTCCATACGCCTCTTCCCGAGGACGTGGTGTATGTGGCTTCCGTGCCGGAGCTGGAAGCGCTGCCTGTGGCCGGGGAGCTGGCAGAGGGGATTTACGGGCAGATGCCCATCCAGATCGGCTACTGCAACGGCCATAATAAGAAGTTAAACGCCTTAGAGTACCATCGGGATTCGGAAATTAACATGGCGGTGACGGATTTGGTTCTGTTAATCGGGAAACAGCAGGATATCGCCGATGATTTTACCTATGACACCAGCCTGGTGGAGGCCTTTTTCGTTCCCGCGGGGACGCTGATTGAAGTATACGCCACCACACTCCATTATGCCCCGTGCCACACCCAGGAGGGCGGGTTCCGCTGCGTGGTCGTGCTTCCTAAAGGAACCAACGGGGAACTGGAAGGAACCGTGGCGGAGCGCTGCGGGGAAGAGCGGCTGCTGTTTGCAAGGAATAAGTGGCTGGTAGGCCACAAGGAAGGCGGCCTGCCGGAGAATGCCTGGCTGGGCCTTAGAGGGGAAAATATTACCCTGGATTAGAAGGATGCCAGAGCCAGGAGGCCGAAAATCCGGTGCAGGCTTGCATAAAGATTAATCAGGATTTTTGAACGTAAAAAAGCAGGAATTTGCCGCTTGCCAACTTGCCAAAGTGGGCGGCCGTCAGGCCGAAAGCGGCGTCAATATAAAAAGCAGGAGGAAAATGCAATGATGAATATGCCAGAAGTAAAGATTGGCATCGTGGCCGTGAGCCGCGACTGTTTCCCGGAAAGCCTTTCCGTAAACCGGAGGAAAGCTTTGGTAGAAGCTTACAAGGCGAAATACGATGAGAAGAACATTTATGAGTGTCCTATCTGCATCGTGGAGAGCGAGATCCATATGGTGCAGGCGTTAGAGGACATTAAGGCTGCCGGGTGCAACGCCCTGGTGGTGTACTTAGGGAACTTTGGCCCGGAGATTTCCGAGACGCTGCTGGCCAAGCACTTTGACGGCCCGGCGATGTTTATCGCCGCCGCGGAGGAGAGCGGGAACAACTTAATCCAGGGGCGTGGGGACGCATACTGCGGGATGTTAAATGCCAGCTATAACTTAAAGCTGCGCAACATTAAAGCGTATATCCCGGAATATCCCGTGGGGACGGCCGAAGAGTGCGCCGACATGATCGAGGAGTTCGTGCCTATCGCCAGGGGCATCGTAGGCCTTTCCCAGCTTAAGATTATTAGCTTCGGCCCAAGGCCATTAAACTTTTTGGCCTGCAACGCGCCCATTAAGCAGCTTTATAACTTAGGCGTGGAGATTGAGGAAAACTCTGAGCTGGATTTATTTGAGGCCTTTAACAACCATGCAGGGGACGCCCGTATCCCGGATGTGGTAAAGGATATGGAGGCGGAGCTTGGGACAGGGAATAAGAAGCCGGAGATTTTGAAAAAGCTTGCCCAGTATGAGCTGACCCTCCTTGACTGGATCGAGGCTCACAAAGGCTACCGCAAATATGTGGCCATCGCCGGGAAATGCTGGCCTGCCTTCCAGACCCAGTTTGGTTTCGTTCCCTGCTATGTTAACAGCCGCCTGGCAGGGCGGGGAATCCCGGTTTCCTGCGAGGTAGATATCTACGGCGCCTTAAGCGAGTTTATCGGAACCTGCGTAAGCAATGATGCCGTGACCCTTTTGGATATCAATAATTCCGTCCCGGCAGATTTATATGAAGAGGACATTAAAGGAAAGCATGACTACGGCCAGAAGGAAACCTTTATGGGCTTCCACTGCGGCAATACCAGCTCCAAGAAGCTGTCCTTCTGCGAGATGAAGTACCAGCTGATTATGGCAAGGTCCCTGCCGGAGGAAGTGACCCAGGGAACCTTAGAGGGCGACATCACTCCTGGGGACATTACCTTCTTCCGCCTTCAGAGCACGGCAGACAGCAAGCTCCGTGCCTATATCGCCCACGGCGAAGTGCTTCCGGTGGCCACCCGTTCCTTTGGTTCCATCGGCATCTTCGCCATCCCGGAGATGAATCGTTTCTACCGCCATGTGCTTATCGAGAAGAACTTCCCCCACCATGGGGCGGTGGCCTTCGGCCATTACGGCAAGGCGCTGTATGAGATCTTTAAGTATATCGGCGTAGATGTGGAAGAGATTGGCTTCAACCAGCCTAAGGGAATGCTTTACAAGACGGAGAACCCGTTTGCGTAAATTTGTGCGGCAAGGGGCGGCAGCCTTAAAGTCAGGCTGCCTGCCCGGCTGCCTAAGGGCATAGGATTGATGAACGGGTAAAAATATTCGCCCATAACGCGTGTGCGGCGGAATGCGCACAGAATGGAGGAAATGATGAGATTTTTTGTGGATACTGCAAATGTAGAGGATATTCGGAAAGCAAATGACATGGGGGTTATCTGCGGTGTCACCACCAATCCGTCCCTGATTGCCAAGGAAGGCCGGGATTTCAATGAGGTGATCAAAGAGATCACGTCCATCGTAGACGGCCCCATCAGCGGCGAGGTAAAGGCGACTACCACCGATGCGGAAGGGATGATCAAGGAAGGCCGGGAGATCGCTGCCATCCATCCCAATATGGTGGTAAAGATCCCCATGACCGTGGAAGGCTTAAAGGCCGTTAAGGTTCTGTCGGCAGAGGGCGTAAAGACGAATGTTACCTTGATCTTTACCGCGGCCCAGGCGCTTTTGGCGGCAAGGGCAGGGGCGACCTATGTTTCCCCCTTCTTAGGCAGGCTGGATGATATTTCCATGTCAGGGGTTGCCTTGATTGAGGAGATTGCGGAGATTTTCCAGGTTCATGGGATTGAGACGGAGATTATCGCAGCCAGCATCCGTCATGCCATCCATGTGGTGGAGTGCGCTAAGGCCGGGGCGGACATTGCCACGGTTCCCTATAAGGTAATCGAGCAGATGACGAAACATCCCCTGACTGCCGCCGGGATTGAGAAATTCCAGGCAGATTACAAGGCAGTGTTCGGGGAATAATCCGGCGGCGTGCTGACTGACGCTTAATCTGGCATCATACCAGTATGACGGGCAGAAAAAGGGACTGGATATTTGGCATATTTTGCTGAGTACCGGTTCCTTTAGCTGTTTTAGGAGGATTATATTTCCAGTGATTTAGCCGATAAATTCATTATAAGCGGCTGCCTCTTTCAGGCGGCAGGAAACGGTTAACGATTGTTTTGGGAAAAGAAAGGGAGTATGTAATGATGAGGATCAAGAAAATGGCGGCAAGGAAAATGGCGGCTTTAGGGATGGCCGGGCTTATGGCTATGGCTTTTTGCTCACCGGCATGGGCTCATGGACATGGGCATCACCGGGGGGCAGGCCAGGCCGTGGCAAGCACCCAGGCCGCGGCGGGAAGCCAGGGGGATCAGTGCCCGGTGTGCACTGTTGAAGGCTGCGCAGAGGCCGGAAGGCATTACCATGACGGCACGATTTACTGCGGATATGCCCACAGCAACGGGTATTGTGACGGTTCCTGCGGGGACGTTATAGGGAATTGCTATAACAATCACCGTCACGGTTGCCATTATTAACAAAAAAATGAAAAAAACGTACAAAAGACTGTTATTTTTTTACGGTTTATGATATAATCTTACAAAGAAATTAATAAACCAATAGGGGGCAATATTATGGCAAAAGAGATGATTGCAATGCTTCTTGCCGGCGGCCAGGGTTCGCGTTTATACGCCCTGACCCAGAAGCTGGCAAAACCTGCAGTTCCTTTTGGCGGGAAATACCGTATCATTGATTTCCCGTTATCAAACTGCGTAAATTCTGGCATCGACACGGTAGGGATTTTGACCCAGTACCAGCCGCTGGTGTTAAATGAGTATATCGGCAATGGGCAGCCTTGGGATTTGGACCGTCTTCACGGCGGCGTCCATGTGCTTCCGCCTTACCAGCAGGCATCCGGTTCTGACTGGTATAAGGGGACGGCTAATGCGATTTACCAGAACCTTTCTTTTATTGAGCGTTATAACCCTCAGTATGTGATTATCCTTTCCGGGGATCAGATCTGCAAGCAGGATTACAGTGATTTTCTCCGCTTCCACAAGGAAAAGGGCGCGGAGTTCAGCGTTGCGGTCATGGAGGTTCCGTGGGAGGAGGCTTCCCGCTTCGGCCTGATGGTAGCCGATGAAAACGACAAGATTACCGAGTTCCAGGAGAAGCCGAAGAATCCCAAGTCAAACCTGGCTTCCATGGGCATTTATATCTTCAACTGGGATATCTTAAAGAAGTATTTGATCGAGGATGAGGAAGATCCCAATTCTGAGAATGATTTTGGCAACAATATTATCCCCAACCTTCTCCGTGATCAGCGGAATATGTACGCATACCACTTTAACGGGTACTGGAAGGATGTGGGAACTATCTCTTCCCTCTGGGAAGCGAATATGGAAGTGCTGGATCCGGAGCACAGCGGGATCAACTTGTTCGATGAAAACTGGAAGATCTACAGCCGGAACAGCGGCATGACCGGGCATCGGATCAGTGCGGACGCGGTGGTTGAGAATGCCATGATCACGGACGGCTGCCGGATTGCCGGTGAGGTTAAGCATTCCATCCTCTTTGCAGGCGTGCAGGTGGAAAAGGGAGCCGTGGTGGAAGATGCCGTAGTGATGGGCGGCACGGTGATCAAAGCCGGTGCGGTGGTGAAGCATTGTATCGTGGCGGAGAATGCGGTGATTGGCGAAGGCGCTATAGTGGGCGCTATGCCTACGGATACGGAAAAGGGCGTAGCGACCGTAGGGCCTGGGGTTTATATCGGGGAGAATGCCAAGATTGGCCCCAATGCCATGGTTTATAATAATGTAAAAGGTGGTGAAGTACAATGATTAATTCTAACGTAAATGCACTGGGCATTATCTTCCCAAACAGCTACGACAGTTTGGTTCCGGAACTGGTTACAGAGCGTTCGATGGCTTCCATTCCTTTTGCAGGCCGTTATCGTATGGTTGATTTTTGTCTTTCCAGCATGGTAAACTGCGGGATTGACAATATTTCCCTGATTGTCCGCAAGAATTACCATTCCCTGATGGATCATTTAGGCTCTGGCCGTGAGTGGGATCTGACCAGGAAAAACGGCGGGTTAAATATTGTGCCTCCTTTTGCGGAAAAGTCGGTAAAGGTATATGACGGCCGTGTTGAGGCCCTGGCCAGCATCCTTACCTTCTTGAAATCCCAGCGGGAAAAGTATGTGGTGATGTCCGATACGAACATCGCGGTTAATTTTGATTTTAACGCCTTTATCGATGCCCATATCGCCAGCGGCGCTGACGTGACCATGGTTTATGCCCAGCAGGAGATCCCGGAGGCTCTCCTTCAGGTTCCCACGGAAAGCCGGGATATGTATTATACCCTGGATCTGGAAGAGGACAGGGTTAGGCGGATTCGGATTAACAGCAAGGATACGGGCGTAAAGAACTTAGGGCTAAATATTTTCGTGCTGGAGAGGAAGCTTTTGATCGATCAGATCAGCACGGCTTATATCCATGGGTATATTTATTTTGAGCGGGATGTGCTGGCTCATAAGCTGGATAAGCTGGATGTGCGTGCTTACAAGTACGAGGGATATTATGCCAGAATCAGCAATATGAAGAGCTACTTCGATGAGAATATGAAGCTCCTGGATGATGAGAACCTGGACGGCCTTTTCGGCGGGAACCCGATTTATACCAAGATCCGTGACGATAACCCCACCAGGTACATAGCCGGGGCCAGTGCGAAAAATACCATGACAGCGGACGGCTGCGTCATCGAGGGTGAAGTGGAAAACTGCATCCTGTTCAGGGGCGTTCGCATCGGCAAGGGCGCAAAGGTGAAAAACTGCGTCCTGATGCAGGATACCGTGGTAGAAGAGGGCGCGAATATTGAGTATGTGATTACCGATAAGAAAGTGACCATTACTGCCGGCAAGGAAGTGAAGGGCAGCGACAGCTACCAGGTATTTGTGGCAAAGAATAAAGTGGTATAGGGGTAACTAATCAAGGCAGTACAGTAGGCAGTTACGCAAGGATTGCATTTTCAGGATAAAGCAAAGAGGGGGCTGCCGCAAAACAGCAGATTTCCACAATATATAGGTTGGATATTTCCGCAGATTCCGCCAGATATTGTGAAAGCGCCAAGTTTTGCGGCAGCCTTTTTTATCGCAGCGGTTTGCGTTTTCTTCATCGTAATGGTTTGCGTCTTTTTCGTTGCCGATGAAAGCTGCTGAAAATTGACCAGGACGGTGGGATTTTGCTGATTTTACTGATTTTTAGAAAGGAGAGAAGAGGATGGATGACAGGGAACTGATTCGGGCAGCGTTGCAGGCCAGGAGGCGGGCGTACAGCCCGTATTCACGGTTTCAGGTAGGGGCTGCGCTTTTGGCGGTCAGCGGCAAGGTTTATACCGGGTGCAATATTGAGAATGCCGCTTATTCCCCATCCAACTGCGCTGAACGAACCGCTTTTTTTAAGGCGGTCAGCGACGGCGTTTATGACTTTGCGGCTATTGCCATCGCAGGGGGAGATAAGGATGCGAGGGATTTGGAGATTTGCTCCCCCTGCGGCGTGTGCCGCCAGGTGATGATGGAATTTTGCAGCCCGAAAACTTTTCGGATCCTGTTGGCGAAGTCGGAGGATGAGTATGAAGCCTTTACCTTGGGTGAGCTTCTTCCTTTGGGGTTTGGCTCTGGGAACCTGGGCATATCCGGCAAAGGGGCCGGGGATCCTGGTCTGGCGGGATTAAGCGGATCCGGTGAAGGCGACGAAGAATATGTGCCGGATAGTATTAAGGGGCCAGAAAGGGGGCAGGGCCATGATTGACCTTCACCTCCATCTGGACGGTTCCCTGCCGCCAGAGCTTTTTTTTAAGCTGGCGGCGATGGAAGGGGTAGGGCTGCCTGCAGGGGATGTTGACGGGCTGCTGCCCTACCTTACCGCGCCAAGGGACTGTAAAAGCTTAAATGAATTCCTGGAAAAATTTGCTCTCCCTGTTTCCTGCTTGCAGTCGGAGGAGACGCTGTTTGAGGCGGCCAGGGGGCTGGCTAAGGAGCTGGGGCGGGAAGGGCTGGTTTACGCGGAGGTTCGTTTTGCCCCCCAGCTTCACCGGCAAAAGGGGCTGACCCAAAGGCAGGCCATCCAGGCCGTTATCCGTGGATTGGAAAAGGGCAGGGAGGGCACGTCCCTTAAGACGGGACTGATCCTCTGCTGTATGCGGGGGCGGGATAACCGGGAAGAGAACCTGGAAACCGCTGCCCAGGCGGCAGCGCTTTTAGGAGCCGGGGTGTGCGGCCTGGATCTGGCGGGGGCGGAGGCGCTGTATCCTACCAGGGATTTTGAGGAGCTTTTCTGCAAGGCCAGAAAGGAGAATATTCCTTTTACCATCCATGCAGGGGAAGCCGACGGCCCGGACAGCATCAGGGCAGCGTTATCCTTTGGGGCGAGGCGGATTGGCCACGGGGTTCGTGTGACGGAGGATAAGGCGCTGCTGGAGGAGGTGATCCGCAAACAGGTTACGCTGGAAATGTGCGTCACCAGCAACCTGCAGACGAAGGCAGTCCGGGAAGGCAGGGAGCATCCTGCCCTTTGGCTTTTGCGCCAGGGAGCCGCGGTTACGATCAATACCGATGATATGACGGTGTGCAAGACGACGATAAGCGAGGAGCTTAAATGGCTGCGCAGCATGGGGATGACCCGGGAAGAGGAGAGGAAGCTGTGGGAAAATGCCCTGAAAGGGGCATTTTTGCCGGAAGAAGAGAAGGAGGCTTTGGGGAGGGAGGTGCGCCTGCGTTTGTAGAGTGCTGCCAGAGGAAAAAAGGGCTGCCGCAAAATTTTGCGGCAGCCTTTTTACCGCTGCCCCGGCCCCCGCGAGTCAGGCAGAGGGGTCTGGGGCACGTATCCCGGCCCCAGGTGGGGGTTAACGGTAGGCTCCGGGGAAGGCGGCGAGCTTCCGCCTTCCGGCTGGGAAGGCTCGTTTTCCATGGGGGGGATGATGGTGGAAATCCCGTTATGGATAGTGCAGTCGCCGGGAATTCCAAATACGGAATCATCCGTTTCCGACAGTTCGTTCTGGGGCAGGGCTATGCATACCTTGGTCTGCTTATCCGGGCAGAAAGCCGTGGGCTTTTGGCCGGAAGCGGAGCATACGGTAACGACTACGTGCTTGTCGCAGACTTCCGTGGGCACGGTTCCTTTGGCAAAATATTCCGTGTAGGTAGCGTTCCCCCTTGGGTCATGGTCGCATACGCCGTTTACGGCAAGCTTGCCGGATTTGCGGCAGATAACGGCAGTTTCGATGCTGGCAGGGACGGGAAAGCCCGGATCCGGAAGGCCTTCATGGACACGCTCCATGATTTTGCGCCAGATATCCTTGTGGAAGGAAGTGCTCTCTAATTTCTGGTTATTGTCGCAGCCGCCCCATACCCCTGCGGTGTAATAAGGGGTAAAGCCCACAAACCAGATATCATTGTTAGAGGTGGTCGTGCCGCTTTTCCCGGAGCAGGACATATTGGAGAGGGCTGCCCGGGTGCTGGTGGAATTTACGCTGATCCCCGGCCGTGCAAATTTCCGGTTGCTCTGCATGGACGCGGACATGGCGTCGGTTAAGAGGAAGGCGGTGGAGTCCTTTAAGGCACGGCGGTTGACGGGCGCGGCCTGGAGAAGGACTTTTCCGTTGTGATCCTCGATCCGGGTGAAAAATTGAGGCGATAAATAAGTGCCGTTATTGGCGATGGTGGCGAAGGCCGTGGTTAAATCCAGGTTGGTCACGCCGTCAGTCAGCCCGCCAAGGGCGGTGGCCGCGTTTAAGTCATTGTTGGTTAAGGTGGTGATGCCCATATTCCTGGCGTACTCTACCCCAAGCTGTGGCATTACCGTATCCATCAGGCAGCGGACGGCTACAATATTCATGGAATAGACAATGCCGTCCCGGATGCTGGAATACCCTAAAAACCCTTGGCTCCACCAGTTACGGAAGCTTTTTTTCTCCACGGTGTAGGGGCCGTCGTAATAAACTGTCCCCAAGGTGGCTCCGCAGGCATCCAGCGCCGGGGCAAAGGAAGAGATCACCTTAAAGGTGGAGCCAGGCTGCCTGGGGGTATTGGTGGCCCGATTTAAGGTAAGGCTGGCCGTCTTTTCCCCCCGCCCCCCGCATATGGCTTTTACCTGTCCGGTGGACTGCTCCATCAGCACGAAGGATAGCTGGGGCTGGAGCACGTATTGGATATGCTCTGCCAGTATGGTGTCGGATTCCGTAAGCAGATAACCTTTAAACTGTTCTATATCGGCATCGGCGGCTTCCTTTGAAGGATACAGCCCGTTAAACTGGTCGCGTAGCACGGTTTTATGGTAGTTTTCCAGGTTGCCCTCGGAAAAATGCTGGGTGGTTCCGTCGCTGTGGGTAACGGAAAGCCGGTATTCTACCGAATACTTTGCCGTGTCATAGTTTTCCGGGTTATTGACTTCCTCATCCACAATGGCCTGGATCTGAGGATCCTGGGTGGTATGGATGGAAAGGCCGCCGCCGTACAGCAGGTTATGGGCCTGGGTTTCGGTGTACCCAAGCTGGGTCACTAAGGCTTCCATCACCTGGCTTACCAATTCATCGGTAAAGTAGCTGTAGGGGGAAGAAGCGTCCCGGGTAATCAAGTCTACATTTTGGATCCGGTCATACACATCATCTGCCAGGGCTTCCTCCTGCTTATCCTTGGAGATAAGCCCCTGCTCATACATATATTGGAGGATAACCTTCCGCTTTTCTTCATTCCGTTCCCGGCCGGAGATGGGGTTTAAGTGGGCGGGGTTTTGGGTAATGCCTGCGATAACGGCACATTCCGATAAGGTTAAGTCGGACACATCCTTGTTGAAATACCGCCTGGCGGCTACTTTAACGCCCAAGGTGTTATTGCCCAAATTGATGGTATTCAAGTAATCCGTAATAATCTGCTCTTTGGCGGCCCGTGTGCTTCCAAGCATCTCCGTTAAGGTCAGCTCCAGCTTGACGGCTAAATACTGCTCCTGGAATTTCCTTTCCAGCCGTGCGCCCAGGCTGGTCTCCCGCCCGCCTTCAAAGACATTGTTTTTGATCAGCTGCTGGGTCAGGGTGGAACCGCCCCCGGCGTAATCGTCAGTCAAAAGGCCTACCGCCGCACGGGCGATGGAGCGCAAGTCAATGCCGTTATGGCTCCAGAAACGGGAATCCTCGATGGCTACAAAGGCGTCAAGAAGCTCCTGGGGCAGCTCTTCAAAGGTGGCTGCCTCCCGGTTTGAGCCGGACATGACCAGGGTGTCTGTTAAGTTCCCCTGGCTGTCGTAGACCTTGGTGGCAAAATTGCTGGGGCCAAAGCTTAAGGGATCCACGTCCGGGGCAGAATCAATGATCCCCTTTACAATCCCTGCCCCGATGCCGAAACCAGTCAGCAGAAGGAAAAGCAGCGCCGCAAAGAAAAGCTTAAACAGATTTAAAAACAGCCGGCTGGCGTACTTGCGGCTTCGGGAATGGGAATTTTTAATTTTCTGCTGGGTGGCAGCCATCCCGTAATGGTATGAATTCATGAAAAAAACCTCCTTTTGGCATGCCTTATTGAGTAGTATACCAAAAATTTACGTTCAATTCAATTCATATTCAAATTTGTAAGGATTAAAGGAAATGCCGGCTTTTATGTGACTGCGTTTACCGGCGCAGGTGAACGTAAACGGTAACGCTTGCTTTTTCCCGTTCACTTTGGTAAACTAAAGTGAAGCTAAGGCGGCGGAAAAGAAAATGGCCGGGGATGGAAATCGGATGAAGGAAAATGCTGCCGCCAATCGTTACGGTAATAGGAGGAAATTATGCCGGAGCCATATCGAATTTGCTATCAGGGAGGCCAGGGAGAGATTACGGAGAAGAAATCTCGTTTTATCGCTGCGGTCCGCCCGGTAAAGACAGAGGCGGAAGCGGCCGCGTTTATTGAAGAGATAAGGAAAACCTATTGGGATGCCAGGCATAACTGCTACGCGTATATCTGCAAAAATGGCCAGGACGGCCATCCCCAGATGAAGTGCAGCGATGATGGGGAACCCAGCCAGACGGCAGGGCGGCCTATGCTGGACGTTTTGCTGGGGGAGGGGATCTGGGATGTGTGCGTGGTCGTGACCCGATATTTCGGAGGAACCCTTCTGGGCACAGGCGGGCTTGTGCGGGCTTATTCCCAGGCAGTGAAGGAAGGGCTTAAAAACAGCAGGATCCTGGAGAAGCTTCCCGGGAGGAAGCTTACCTTTACGGTGGATTATACGGCCGTGGGAAAGCTGCAGTATCTGGCAGGGAAGATGGGGCTTGTGACACTGGACTGCGTTTATACGGATAAAGTGGAGATGGTGCTTTTGGCTCCCGAAGGACAGGAAGAAGAGGTGCTTAAGAAGGTGGCGGAAGCTACCGGCGGGACGGCAAATGCCCAGTGCTCCGATCCGATTTTCTATGCCTTGGACGGGAAAGAAACAATACTTTTTTAAAATTCCCTTGAAAACCTGTGATTTGGATGCTATATTTATGGATGTTTTATACTGGCGAGTATATAATTCACGAAAATGACAGAGATAAGAAAGAAGAATCAGGATGAATATGAAAAGGGAAGATGTAAGGAATATTGCAATAATTGCTCATGTTGATCATGGCAAGACGACTTTGGTGGATGAGCTGTTAAAGCAAAGCGGCGTGTTTCGGGTAAACCAGGAAGTGGCCGAGCGGGTGATGGATTCTAACGATATTGAGCGGGAGCGGGGGATCACCATCCTTGCGAAAAATACGGCGGTATTTTATCAGGGGATTAAGATTAACATCATCGATACCCCAGGGCACGCGGATTTTGGCGGCGAGGTGGAGCGGGTGTTAAAGATGGTAAACGGGGTGATCCTGGTGGTGGATGCCTTTGAGGGAGCCATGCCCCAGACCCGCTTCGTGCTGCAGAAGGCATTGGAGATGGATCTCCCGGTGATCTGCTGCATCAATAAGATCGACCGGCCGGAAGCAAGGCCCCTGGAGGTGGTGGACGAGGTTTTGGAGCTGCTTATGGATTTGGATGCGTCAGATCAGCAGCTGGACTGCCCCTTTGTGTTTGCATCAGCCAAGGCTGGCTTTGCCAAAAAGGATTTAGCGGATCCGGAGGAAGGGATGATCCCTCTTTTTGAGACCATCATTAACAGCATCCCGGAGCCGGAAGGAGATCCGGATGCCCCTACCCAAGTGCTGATCAGCACTATTGATTATAATGAATATGTAGGGCGGATTGGGATTGGCAAGGTGGACAACGGGTTTATGCGGGTGAACCAGGAGTGTGTTTTGGTGAACCATCACGAGCCGGATCAGTGCCGGAAGATTAAGATCGGCAAGCTTTATGAGTTTGACGGGCTAAAGCGGGTGGAAGTCCAGGAGGCCAGGGTGGGGGCGATTGTAGCCATTTCCGGGATTACGGATCTCCATATCGGGGATACCATCTGTTCGCCGGAGCGCCCGGAGCCTATCCCCTTCCAGAAGATTTCCGAGCCTACGATTTCCATGTATTTTATGGTAAATGACAGCCCCCTGGCAGGGCAGGAGGGGAAATATGTGACTTCCCGCCATATCCGGGATCGGCTGTTTCGGGAATTGAATACGGATGTCAGCCTGCGGGTGGAGGAGACGGACTCGGCGGACTGCTTTAAGGTTTCCGGGCGGGGCGAGCTCCATCTGTCCGTGCTGATTGAAAATATGCGCCGGGAAGGCTTTGAGTTTGCAGTGAGCAAGGCAGAGGTAATCTATAGGTACAATGAGCGGAACCAGAAGCAGGAGCCCATGGAGATCGCTTACGTGGATGTGCCGGAGGAGTTTACCGGAGCCATTATCCAGAAGCTGACGGCCAGGAAAGGGGAGCTGATGGGCATGACGCCCATTGCCAGGGGATATACCCGGCTTGAGTTCAATATCCCTTCCAGGGGCCTTATCGGCTACCGGGGCGCGTTTATGACGGACACCAAGGGCAACGGGATTTTAAATACCATCTTTGACGGCTACGGCCCGTATAAGGGAGACTTAAGCTATCGGCCTACCGGCTCCCTGATCGCTTATGAGTCCGGGGAATCCATTACCTATGGGCTGTTTAACGCCCAGGAGAGGGGGATTTTGTTTATCGGCCCAGGGGTCAAGGTGTATGCGGGGATGGTGATTGGGCAGAATCCCAAGGCAGAGGATATTGAGGTAAATGTGTGCAAGGCGAAAAAGCTGACCAATACCCGCGCTTCCGGTTCCGATGAGGCTCTCCGACTGGTTCCGCCGAAGGTGATGAGCTTAGAGCAGTGCCTGGAATTTATTGATACTGATGAGCTTTTGGAGATTACGCCGGTTTCCTTAAGGATCCGGAAAAAGATCTTAGATCCTACCTTGAGAAAGCGCGCTTCCTTTAAGAATAAATAGCGGTTAAGAGAAGATATTTTCGGGGATTTCCTTTTTTGTGTCATATTCCAAAGCACTAAGGCATAAACTGTTTATGTGCAGCGGTTCGGATGCCCGCCCGAAGGAGACGGATAACTTAAGGCTGCCGTGCTGCGGCGAATTGAAAGGGAAGAGGAGAGATACTATGTCAGAAAAAATGATTGAAAACAACAAGGTAAGCGTGATTGGCAAGATTGTATCCGGATTTACGTTCAGCCATGAGGTATTTGGAGAGGGGTTTTATATGGTTGATCTGGAAGTAAACCGGCTCAGCGAGCAGTCAGACATCATCCCCCTTATGATATCCAACCGTTTAATTAAAGTGGATGAAGATTATCAGGGCTGTACCGTGGAGGCCGTGGGGCAGTTCCGTTCTTATAACCGCCATGAAGGGACGAAAAATAAGCTGGTGCTTTCCGTGTTTGTCCGGGAAATCCGGTTTATGGAAGAGTTTACGGATTATACGAAGACGAACCAGATTTTCCTGGACGGCTATATCTGCAAGCCTCCCGTATACCGGAAAACACCGCTGGGGCGGGAAATCGCCGATCTTTTGCTGGCGGTGAACCGGCCTTACGGGAAATCGGACTACATACCCTGCATCGCCTGGGGGCGGAATGCCCGGTTTGCTTCTGGTTTCGAGGTAGGTTCCCGGGTGAAGGTATGGGGGCGGGTTCAGAGCAGGGAATACACGAAAAAGCTTAGCGAGACGGAATGCGAGAAGAGGATTGCCTATGAGGTGTCGGTAAGCAAGCTGGAGTGCGGGGAACCAGCGGCGGAATAGGGGCAGGCATCCCGCGAAGCGGGGCGTTAAGCAAAAGTGAAGAGGTGCATTCAGATGAAAAATGGAAAAATTCAGGTAATTTACGGTTCCGGCAGGGGGAAAAGCAACGCGGCTCTTGGAAAGGCCATCAGTGCCCTGTCCGAGCATGAGACGGTGATCATCATCCAATTTTTAAAGGGAAGCTTAGGGGAGGGGAGCAAGGATATTTTAACCCGCCTGGAGCCGGAGCTTAAGGTTTTCCGCTTTGAGAAGTCTTCAGCCTTCTATGAGCATCTTTCTGAGGAGGAAAAGTCAGACGAGCGCATGAATATCCGCAACGGCCTGAATTTTGCCAAAAAGGTGATGGCTACGGGGGAGTGTGACCTGCTGGTTTTGGATGAGATTTTGGGGATTGTGGACTGCGGCATCATTACGGTGGAGGAATTAATCCGTACCATTAAAGCCAAGGAGAAGGAAATGTCGGTGGTGCTGACGGGGAAAGTATTCCCGGAAGGGCTGGAGCCTTACGTGGATTCCATTTCCGTGATTGAAAACGTAAAAAGCAAAACCAGTTCAGTTACAAGTTGACAAGAGCAGGGATGAATGGTAAGATAAAGGGGATAACAAGTAGAGGTTGCGCTGATTATGAGTATGCTGCCGGATGTGACGGGCACAGGTGAAGGCAGAGGAAAGGGAAAAGCGCCGAAGGATAAAGGGAGCCGCATCCCTTGGCCTGGGCATATGGTGAAGAACCATGTGACTGTCATCTGGCAGGATGGAGAGCTACTTAAAGAAGAAAAGGATTTTTATGCTTTAAACTTTAAGGGCTGGCCTGTGCCAGCCTTGTTTTTATTGCAATAGTTCAGCCAGTGGGAAACGCATGAAGGAAAATCAAGCTTATATTATTCAACATGGACAGGAGGAAAAATATGTCAGTATTTGAAGGTGCAGGCGTAGCGCTGATTACCCCGATGAAGGAAAACCGGGAAGTGAATTATGAGAAGCTGGAAGAGATTTTGGAGGAGCAGATTGCGGGGGGGACGGATGCCATTATCGCCTGCGGTACTACGGGGGAGGCGTCTACCTTAACCCATGAGGAGCACCTGGACGTGATCCGCTATGCCTGCAAGGTAGTGGCAGGCCGGATCCCGGTGATTGCCGGAACCGGTTCAAACTGCACAAAAACGGCGGTTTATCTGTCCGAAGAGGCAGAAAAAGCGGGAGCCGACGGGGTGCTTGTGGTATCCCCCTATTACAATAAGGCGACCCAGAAGGGGCTGTACGCCCATTTTAAGGCAGTTGCGGATGCCATTAAGATCCCGGTAGTGCTGTATAATATTCCGGGGCGCACCGGGGTAAATATAAAACCTCAGACCATTGTTGATCTTTGCCGGGATGTGGAAAACATCGTGGGGGTAAAGGAAGCCGGAGGGGATTTTTCTGCCATAGCCCATTTAATGAGCCTGGCGGAGGGCTGCGTGGATGTGTATTCCGGCAATGACGACCAGATTGTGCCGCTGCTGTCCTTAGGAGGAAAGGGCGTTATCTCCGTTCTTTCCAATATCGCTCCCAGGCAGGTGCACGATATCTGCGCCTCCTATTTTGCGGGAAATGTAAAGGAAAGCTTACGGCTGCAGCTTGAGGCCATACCGCTGATCACCGAGCTGTTCAGGGAGGTTAACCCTATTCCGGTGAAGGCGGCCATGAACCTTTTAGGGAAGGAAGCAGGGCCTTTAAGGATGCCTCTCTCCCAGATGGAGCCTCAAAACCAGGAGCTGCTGAAAAAGGCCATGGAGGAGTACGGCCTGAAGCTTGCGTAAGGGAAGGGAAGGTTAAAGGATGGTTAAGATGATTATGCATGGCTGCAATGGAGCCATGGGACGGGTGATTGCCGGCCTTGCAGCCCAGGATGAGGGGATTTACATCGTAGCCGGGGTGGATCTTAACACCCAGGCAAGTGGAGATTTCCCGGTGTATTCCGCGCTGGAGGAAGTGAAGGAAGAGGCGGACGTGATTGTGGATTTTGCTTCCGCCAAGGCGGTGGACGGTTTGCTGGATTACGGGAAGGCAAAGCAGATTCCGATCGTGCTGTGCACTACCGGCTTAAGCCAGGAGCAGCTTGAAAAGGTGGAGGAGACGGCAAAGTCCGTAGCTGTGCTCCGTTCGGCCAATATGTCCTTAGGGGTGAATGTTTTGCTAAAGCTGGTGGCGGAAGGGGCTAAGACCTTGGGAACGGCAGGGTTTGATGTGGAGATTGTGGAAAAGCACCATAACCAGAAGGTAGATGCCCCCAGCGGCACGGCCTTGGCCCTGGCGGATTCGGTAAACCATGCTTTGGAGGATTCCTGCCATTACGTTTATGACCGGAGCCAGAAAAGGGAAAAGCGGGATGGAAAGGAAATTGGGATCAGCGCCGTCCGCGGGGGAACCATCGTAGGGGATCACGATGTGATCTTTGCGGGAAAGGACGAGGTAGTTACCTTTAGCCACAGGGCGTACTCAAAAGCCGTTTTTGCCAAGGGGGCGGTGGAGGCAGCAAAGTTTTTAGCCGGGAAGGGGCCGGGGCTTTATGCCATGGCGGACGTAATTGAAGGTTAAAAACGGATAAAATTTTCGTTTCCGTGCATACTATTTGTGATAGCGTTGCGGGCGTATGCCAAGGGTTAAAGGACACGTCCCGGCGCTAGGAAAAGCAAATAGGATGAAAGGAGACGGAAACCATGAAAAAAATCAATTATTTGGCTGTCTGCATAACGGTGGCTGCTTTTGCCTTGTGGGCATCAGGCTGTTCTAACCGGGATAGGCAGGAGCCTTCCGGGCAGGGCACGACCAGCCAAAGCACTTCCGGCGCTTCTCTGGAGGATGAATCTTCCTCAGGCAGTTCTGGGACAGGCAGTTCCCGGACGGGCAATAGTGAGTCAGGCAGTTCCAGTGCGGGAAGCAGTGAGCCGGATGGAGCTGGCGCAGGAAGTACCGGCAGTACGGAAGGGGAAACCGGGCTGCTGGATGGCGTGATGCAGGATGTGGAAGACAGTTTGGATTAAGATGCTCCTTAGATGAATGGGCGCGCCCTTAGTGGAAACCGCGCCTTGCGGCGCTTTCCGCTGCTTACGCAGCTTGCTTTTGCTCATAAACGGGCGCTCCCTCAGTGAAAAGCGATAAAGGAAAATTCATGCGAGCATGATTTTCTTTCATGCACTTTCCGCTGGCTGAACGATTATCAATAAAATTAAAGCCAAAAGGCCACTGCATGCACTTGCTGTTTTGCAGCGGCCTTATTTTTCTTGCAAAAAAGGAAAAATCTGGTATACTATAAGAAAAAGGGAAAAATTGTAATTTATCAAAAGGGATGCAGCTGGTAAAAAGCAGGAGAAAAGGCATGGGGCTTGGCGAAAGGGAAAGGGACGAAAAGCAGGAATGGCTGCGGGAGAGAAGGAGAAGGCGTTTTATCCGAAGGGCCAGGGCAGGGAAAAGGGTTTGGCTGTCTAGGTGCTTAAGGAATTTTGGGGGCGGAAAAAGGCAAAAAGCTGTCCTGGGCAGAGGGATGCAGGTTGTGCTATGGCTGCTTTTGGGAGCGGTTTCTTTGGGAGTAAGCGGCTTTCTCGCCATTTGTACCGGGGAAAACAAGGTGCTTTGGGTGAGGGAAGCCAGGGCAAAGGGCGAGGCCGAAAACTGGCTTGAAGAGGCAAAAGAGGATGGTGCAGGCGGCATGGAGGAGGGCTGGGAGAAGGAATTTTTTGGGGTGCATATCCGGTTTAAGGAGGGGCAGCTTTCGATATTCCGGGAGAAGGAGCAGATGAAAAGATCAACAAATTAAACCGGCCCTATTGTATTTGCAGAAGCTTTGTATTATAATTTTTGTGACAGTTCAGCCATTTAAATTCAGGAAGAAAGGACAAGAATACCATGGAAAAGAAGGAACTGCTGTATGAAGGAAAAGCAAAAAAGGTGTTTACCACTGAGGATCCGGATGTATTAATTGTTTCGTATAAGGATGACGCAACGGCATTTAACGGGTTAAAGAAGGGGACGATCGTAGGGAAAGGCGCGATCAATAACCGCATGACCAATTATATTTTTAAGAAGCTGGAAGCAAAAGGCGTTCCCACCCACCTGATTGAGGAGTTAAACGATCGGGAAACTGCCGTAAAGAAGGTGGAGATCGTTCCTTTGGAGGTGATTATCCGAAACTTTTCCGCAGGGAGCTTTGCCAAGAAAATGGGGATGGAAGAAGGGGTGAAATTTAGCCGTCCTACCCTGGAATTCAGCTATAAGAATGATGATCTTGGGGATCCTTTCATTAACAAATATTATGCCTTGGCCCTGGAGCTGGCTACGGAGGAGGAGATCGATGCCATTACCCGGTATGCCTTCCAGGTAAATGAAGTGATGCAGGAGTATTTTGCCTCCTTAAATATTGAATTGATTGATTTTAAGATTGAGTTTGGCCGTTATCACGGGCAGATTGTTTTGGCTGACGAGGTGTCTCCGGATACCTGCCGTCTGTGGGATAAGGATACGCATGAAAAGCTGGACAAGGATCGCTTCCGCCGTGACTTAGGGAACGTGGAGGACGCTTATCAGGAAGTGTTCCGGCGTTTAGGAATTGACGGCTAGGATCCGCAAATGCCTGCCTGTTCCAAGGGTTAAAGCAGGGGAAAGGCAGGATGATTGAGCAGGAGTGCAGGCGGCGGATGCAGGAAGGACGATATAATCGTTTTTGGTTAGATAAGGATTCAGGAAAGGCAGATGACAGCTTTGGCGGATGAGGAAGAGTTTTGGGATGAAGAAGCGCTCCATGAGGAATGCGGCGTTTTTGGGATGTATGATTTAGGCGGCAGGGATGTGGCTTCTTCTATTTACTATGGGCTTTTTGCCCTTCAGCACAGAGGCCAGGAAAGCTGCGGAATTGCCGTCAGCGATACCAAGGGGCCGAAAGGCCGGGTAAAGGCCCACAAGGGGATGGGGCTGTGCAACGAGGTGTTTACTACGGATGCCTTAGAAGGCCTTCATGGGGATATCGGGGTAGGCCATGTGCGCTATTCTACCGCAGGAAGCTCTACCCGGGAGAATGCCCAGCCTCTGGCGTTAAATTACATAAAGGGCACACTGGCGCTGGCCCATAACGGCAACCTGGTGAATGCGCCTAAGCTTCGCCGTGAACTGGAATACACCGGGGCCATTTTCCAGACGACCATTGATTCTGAGGTGATTGCTTACCATATTGCCAGGGAGCGGGTGGGGACGAAAAGCGTGGAGGAGGCGGTAGCTAATGCCATGAAGAAGCTGGAAGGCGCTTACTCGCTGGTGGTGACGAGCCCCAGGAAGCTGATCGGCGCAAGGGATCCCTTTGGGTTTAAGCCCCTTTGCATCGGGAAGCGGGATCAGGCGTATATATTGGCTTCGGAAACCTGCGCCCTGGAAACCATCGGCGCAGAGTTTATCCGGGATGTGGAGCCGGGGGAGATTGTGGCGATCACGAAGGAAGGGATCCGATCGGATAAGTCCATGTGCCTTCCGGATCCGGGAAAACAGGCCAGGTGCGTATTTGAATACATCTATTTTGCCAGGCCGGACAGCCGGTTTGACGGGGTAAGCGTCTACCATTCCAGGCTTTATGCGGGCAGATGCCTGGCGAAGGATTCGCCGGCGGAGGCGGATCTGGTGGTAGGTGTGCCGGAGTCGGGGAATGGGGCGGCCTTAGGCTATTCCATGGAAGCCGGGATCCCTTACGGGACGGCATTTGTGAAGAATTCCTATGTGGGAAGAACCTTTATTAAGCCGAAGCAGCAAAGCCGGGAGTCGGCAGTGCGGGTGAAGCTAAACGTGCTTAAGGAGGCGGTGGACGGAAAGCGGATCATTATGATCGATGATTCCATTGTCCGGGGAACTACCAGCGCCCTGATTGTCAATATGCTCCGGGAGGCGGGGGCAAAGGAGGTTCATGTAAGGATCAGCGCCCCGCCTTTTCTCCATCCTTGCTATTTTGGCACGGATATCCCTTCGGAGGATCAGCTGATCGCCCATCATCGGACGGTGGAGGAGATCCGGCAGCTGCTCGGCGCGGATTCCCTGGCTTACTTGGAGGAAAGGCGGCTTTGGGAGATGGCGGAGGGGCGGCCTATCTGCACCGCCTGCTTTTCGGGCAATTACCCTATCGCCCCGCCGACTGAGGATATCCGGGGAGAGTATGTGCGGTAAGGATTGCCGGCAGAGATTTGCGGATAATTGGCAGTTGATTCCCGTGAGCAATGCGCCAAGTGCCGTGCCTGCATGAGCGTTTGGCGAATGCCGCGGGGTTTTTGATTAAGGAGGTTGCGGATGAATGACAGGTATGTAAGCCCTCTTTCTGAGCGCTATGCCAGCAGGGAAATGCAGTATATCTTTTCTCCGGATAAAAAGTTTAAAACCTGGAGGAAGCTGTGGATTGCCCTGGCGGAGACAGAAAAGGAGCTGGGGCTTCCCATCACGGAGGAGCAGATAGAAGAGCTGAAGGCTCACCAGGAGGAGATTAATTACGAGGATGCGAAGGAGCGGGAGCGGCTGGTGCGCCATGATGTGATGTCCCATGTGTACGCTTACGGCTTACAGTGCCCAAAGGCCAAGGGGATTATCCACCTGGGGGCTACCTCCTGCTATGTGGGGGATAACACGGATTTGATGATTATGCGGGAAGCTTTGGAGCTGGTTCGGAAAAAGCTGTTAAATGTGATGGCCGAGCTGGCAAAGTTTGCCGATCATTATAAGGATCAGCCTACCTTGGCTTTTACCCACTTCCAGCCGGCTCAGCCAACCACGGTGGGCAAGCGGGCTGCCTTATGGCTGATGGATTTAAGGCTGGACTTGGAGGATTTGGAGCACGTCCTTGGTTCCATGAAGCTTTTAGGCTCCAAAGGCACTACCGGCACGCAGGCTAGTTTTCTGGAGCTTTTCGATGGGGATCATGAGAAATGCCGCCAGGCGGATCAGCGCATTGCCCAGAAAATGGGCTTTCCCGGGTGCTATCCGGTATCCGGCCAGACGTATTCCCGAAAGATAGACAGCCGGGTGCTGTCCGTTTTGGCGGGGATTGCCCAGAGCGCCCATAAGTTTTCCAACGATATCCGTCTCCTTCAGCATTTGAAGGAGGTGGAGGAGCCTTTTGAGAAAAACCAGATCGGTTCCTCTGCCATGGCTTACAAGCGGAACCCCATGAGGAGCGAGCGGATTGCTTCCCTGTCCAACTATGTGATGGCGGATGTGATGAATCCCATGCTGGTAGCCTCTACCCAGTGGTTTGAGCGGACGCTGGACGATTCGGCCAATAAGCGGTTGTCCGTGCCGGAAGGCTTCCTGGCGGTGGACGGCATCCTGGATCTGTACTTAAATGTGGTGGACGGCCTGGTGGTGTACCCGAAGGTGATCGAAAAGCATTTGATGGCCGAGCTTCCCTTTATGGCTACGGAAAACATTATGATGGATGCGGTAAAGGCGGGAGGGGACAGGCAGGAGCTTCATGAAAAGATCCGCACCCTTTCCATGGAAGCGGGGAAGAACGTAAAGGTAAACGGCGGGGAGAATAACCTGCTGGAGCTGATCGCCGCAGATCCGGCTTTTAATTTAAGCCTGGAAGAGCTGCAAAAGGCGATGGACGGAAAACGGTATGTAGGCCGCGCACCTAAGCAGGTGGAGGAATTCCTTGAGGAAGTGATCCGCCCGGTTTTGGAGGAAAATAAAGAAGTCTTAGGGATGAAGGCAGAGATTACGGTGTAGGCGGAAAGGAAAGAGATGGGCAGAAGCGGCGGCTTTTGCCTGTCTTTTGCTTTATAGGGATAGTTTGCGCATTGATTTTTTGATTAGATTCGTCCGGTGCGTGTCCAGGCTTCTCAGCGGAAAGTGGATCCACGAGGTAAGCAGGGCGTAAAAATGATGCTTAGTTGCGGTGAATAGGCGTGAATGGAAAACGATTGTCTGATAAAATGTGTTTGATACAGCAAATTTATTGCTGATTGGCTTAATTTGTGTTATGCTGTTATATAGATTAGGACGAGTGCCGCGCAGGAGGCTAAACCAGATGGAATTAAAGCAGGTGAAAGACAGAAAGGGCAGGATCCTTGTGCCTTACGGGGACAAGGATTGCTATGCGGAGGATTTCTCCCTCCTTTCTTTTGAAGCGCCTTATGCGGGGCTTAGGCAGGCCACAAGGCAGGGGCATATCAATGCCATGATGGATCCGGATGGGATCCCCCTACGGATTCCAGGGGCTTATGCGTCATATTACATAAAAGAGGAGGTTTTGGTATGCAGTTGTTGATCAATGGAGAAAAGAGGGAATATCCATCGGGAACCACCTGGCTTACCGTGGCGAAAGATTACCAGAAGGATTACCAGGACGAGATCCTGCTGGTCCAGGTCAATGGAAAGCTTCAGGAGCTGCACAAAAAGGCGGTGGAATGTTCCCGGCTGGAATTTATTACGGCCAGGGATAAGGCGGGGAGGCTTACTTACCGAAGGAGCGTTACTTTTATGATGCTTAAGGCATTTTATGAGGTAGCAGGCTCCATGGGGATCCGGAAGCTGACGGTGGACTTTTCCATCGGGAACGGCTTTTTCGTGGAGCCGGAGCTGGATTTTGAGCTGACCGAGAAGGTGCTTTGCCAGGTTAAGGAAAAGATGGAAGATTATGTGGCCCAGAAGATTCCGATTATGAAGCGGACGATCCATATTGATGAGGCCGTGGGCCTGTTCCATAAGTACGGGATGTATGATAAGGAGCGGCTGTTCCATTACCGGAGGGTATCCAACGTAAACGTTTACCATATCGGCGGTTTCGAGGATTATTTTTACGGCTACATGGTTCCTGACACCTCATATTTAAAGTATTTTGACTTAGTTTTGTATCAAAACGGTTTTGTGCTGGTGTTTCCGGATCATGATCCGAAAAGGGTGGATCCCTTTAAGCCGAAAGATAAGCTGTTTACGGTATTAAAGGAAACCTCTGACTGGGGAAGGCGTTTGGATTTGGCGGATGTGGGCGCGCTAAACAGCAAGATTTCCCGGGGGAAGATCAGCCAGGTGATGCTCATCGAGGAAGCGCTGATGGAAAAGAAGATCGGGGAGGTGGCAGGAATGATTGCCGCCCAGAAGGCGAAGAAGCTGGTGATGGTTGCCGGGCCTTCTTCTTCCGGGAAGACCACCTTTTCCCATCGGTTAAGCACCCAGCTTATGGCCTTAGGCTTAACGCCCCATCCCATTGCCGTGGATAATTATTTCGTTAACCGGGTTGACAGCCCTAGGGATGAGAAGGGGAATTATGACTATGAGGCTTTAGCCTGCATTGACATTAAGCAGTTTAATGAGGATATGGCCAGGCTTTTAGCCGGGGAGCGGGTACAGCTTCCCCAGTATAATTTCATCACCGGGGAGCGGGAGTACAAAGGGGATTATCTGGCCTTGGGCAAGGATGATATCCTGGTAATTGAAGGGATCCACTGCTTAAATGACGCCCTGTCCTACTCCCTTCCCAAGGAGAGCAAATTTAAGATTTACATCAGCGCCCTGACGGCGTTAAATGTTGATGAGCATAACCGGGTTCCCACCACGGACGGGCGGCTGATCCGCCGGATGGTGCGGGATGCCAGGACTAGGGGAGCTACGGCCAGGGATACTATCCGCCGCTGGGATTCCGTGCGCAGGGGGGAGGAGAACAATATTTTCCCCTACCAGGAGGATGCGGACGTGATGTTTAACTCAGCCTTGGTTTATGAATTGTCTGTGCTGAAGCTGTACGCGGAGCCGCTGCTGTTTGGGATCCCCAAGGACTGCCCGGAGTATATGGAAGCCAAGCGGCTGCTGAAGTTTTTGGATTATTTCCTTGGGGTCAGCAGCGAGGATGTGCCGAAAAATTCCATTATCCGGGAATTTATCGGCGGAAGCTGCCTGAAGGTGTAAAAGCTGCCGATAAAGCCGCCGAAGGCAAAGCATTTGTTTGACAAAGGCGGAATTTTATGTTAAGCTAACAACGGTTTGCAGTGTTAGTGCCTGGCTTTGCCTTTAGGCAGGCTCAGGCCTGGCATTGGCCGTAAGTTTTGAGTAAGGCAAATGGCCGCTGCCGCAGGCGTAAGCTTGCGGGGGAGGAAAGTCCGGGCTTCACAGGGCAGGATGCCAGATAACGTCTGGTGGAGGCGACTCCAAGGAAAGTGCAACAGAAATATACCGCTGCCCCGTGCCGTGCCAGGCTTTGGCAGGCTTTCGGGCAGTAAGGGTGGAAAGGCAGTGTAAGAGACTACCGCCTGCCTGGTAACAGGCAGGGCTCTGTAAACCCCATCCGAAGCAAGACCAAACAGGAAGCGCAAGGCGGCCCGTCTGCTTCCGGGTAGGTTGCTTGAGGCTGCCGGTGACGGCAGTCCTAGATAGATGGCCATTCAACGACATAACCCGGCTTATCGCCTTGCTCAAAATATTAACATAATAGTTCAGCCAGTCAGAATCGTATGGGTGAAAATCGTGCTCGCACGAATTTTCATCCATCGATTTTGACTGAGGGAGCGCCCGTCTAATGAGCAAAGTTAGCTGCGCCAGCAGCGGGGAGTGCCGCAAGGCACGGCTTTGCGAATGGGCGCGGCTGAACGGACGGTAGATTTTATGATAAAAGCAAACCCACACCGGAGGAAGAAAATGGGATACGAAATTACTGGGCATACGAAATTAATCTGCCTGCTGGGAAGCCCGGTGGGCCATTCCAAGTCACCCATGATGCACAATGAGGCTTTTCGTGCGCTGGGCCTGGATTACTGCTACTTAGCCTTTGACGTGAGGGAGGAGGGGCTTTTACAGGCTGTTGAAGGGTTGAAGGCCCTGGGAGCCAGGGGGATGAACCTTACCATGCCCTGCAAGAACGCTGCCGTTTCCTTATGCGATCGCCTTTCCCCTGCGGCAGAGCTTTGCGGGGCGGTAAATACGGTTGTCATTGAAGAGGATAAAACCATGACCGGCTATACCACGGACGGGGCAGGTTTTTTTTTGTCCTGCCAGGAGGCAGGTTTTTTCGTTAAGGGGAAGAAGGTAGTGATCTTAGGCTCCGGCGGGGCGGGGACGGCCATCTTCGTCCAGGCAGCTTTGGACGGGGCGGAGGAAATCGCCATTTTCACCAGGAGCACCAGCGCTTTTGCAGAGAGAACCCGCCAAGTGGCAGGAAAGCTTAGGGAGCAGACGGGGTGCAAGATTGCAATTTATGATTACCAGGATGATGTTTTGCGGAGGGAAATCCGGGACAGCCAGCTTTTGGTCAATTCTACCAATATCGGCATGGCTCCAAATGAGCAGGAGTGCCTGATCCCGGATCTGTCCTATTTCCATCCGGATCTTACGGTGGCGGACATTATTTACAATCCCCTAAAAACCCGCCTGGTGAAGATGGCGGAGGAAGCCGGGTGCAGAGCCTTTGGGGGAAGGGATATGCTGCTGTACCAGGGTGCAGAAGCCTTTCGGCTCTGGACGGGGAAAGAAATGCCGGTGGAACGGATTAGGGAAGTATGCCGTTAATGCGCTGGTTTTTCAAACACTAGTACTGCGTTGCGTAAATTCCAGTGAATATGCACCCGCTGTCTACGTTATCTGTAAATCCCACGAAACTCGACGTAGCACCACTACGCCTTCGTTTCGCGGGATTCACATCTAACGCAGACATCAGACGCCTATTCACCATTATTTACGCAACGCAGTACTAGCGGAGCAGTTCCATATGCATATCGTAGAGGATGCTGTTTACGTCCATCACGGGAGTTTGGTGTTCAATGGCATAGATAATAATGCTGTCCCGTATACTGCGGGGGTACAAAGGTTCCCAATGTCCCAGCCGCAGTATTTTTTGTGTCTCTTTTAAGGAAGCGCCCATGGATATGCAGAGGGCAAGGAGCTTGCTGCGGGCCGGATTGCTTTTGGAGCCGTCAAAAATCTGGTAGGCGTAGACGGGATCTAAGTTGGAGAGGCGGATCACGTCCGCCTTTTTTTGGCCATGCTCCGTTAGGAGACGGTTTAATTCTTCCTGCAGGGAGGAATGCTCGAATTCCGGGCTGTTGGCATTTAAGTAATTTTGCAGATTTTTTTCTTGAGAAAGGTTCTTAAATAATTCATCCGTAGTTTTTCGTTTCATACTTATTCCTTGTGCGAGATTTTTTTGGTGGCAGACGTTCTAAGAACATCGTATAAACACTGATCATAGCGGAAATTTCAGGAAAAAGCAATATGCTGCCAGCATAATGCAAGGAACGCCAGGAGGATTTAGATAGGGGAGCAGTACATATGGTTATGGACTATAGACTTTACCAGGAAATCGCCCAGCTGGGAAGGAAACAGGATAAGCATACTTTCCTTATGCGGGGGCCGGATGGCCGGATGGCCGTGTGCAAGGAGGTGGATTCCCAGCTTATTCCCGTTTACCGGAAGCTGCAGTCGGCCAATATTCCCGGCGTGGCGGAAATTTATGGGTTTTGCATCTATCATGACTGTGAGGCCGTGATGATGGAATACGTGCCTTCCATTACCTTGGAGGAAAAATTGCTCCAGGCGGGAAGGCTTTCCTTAAAGGAGACAAAGGCCATTGCCCTGCAAATTTGCCAGGCATTGTTTTGCCTGGAGCGGCTGGGAATCGTCCACCGGGATTTGACACCTGCCAATATTTTAATCGCCCCGGACGGGCGGGTGGTGATTACCGATTTTGGGATTTCCAGGATAGTGAAAAGGGGGAAGAACAGGGACACCACGCTTTTAGGAACGATGGGCTATACGGCCCCGGAGCAGTTTGGGTTTGCCCAGACCGATACCCGGGCGGATATTTATTCCTTTGGGGTGTTGGTTAACCGGATGCTTACCGGAGAACTGCCCCAGGAAAAGCTTTACCAGGGAGATGTGCGGATTAGCAGCATGGTTGAAGGCTGCACTCGGATTTCCCCCAAGGAGCGGTGGGGGCTTGAACAGGTGGAGGAGGCTCTTGCAGGGAAGGCGCTCCACAAGAAACCGTTAATCAAGCGGATTTTTTACCATATTCCCGGCTTCCGCACAGGGAACCCGATCCATATGACCCTGGCAGCGGTAGAGTATGCATACATGACATTGGTGTTTCTGCTGCTTTCTTTGGTTCCGGTATCTGCAGGCTGGTTTTTAGCGGTGAGGTTTGCCGGTTATTTCATTAATACCATTGGGATAGGCTTGTTTGCCGGGAGCTTTAAAACTGTGGCCTATCGGCTGCATATGGATCGTGGAATAAAAAAAGCGGCATTAATTGTATTGTATGTAATCCTTGGGCTGTTGATTTACTGCTGGGGGATAGCATGGATGACAGTGGCATAAGGGAATGTATCTGGCAGGCGCTGAGGGGATTTGGCCTGCCGGGATATATGCTGGCAGCATAACACAAAACGAAAAAAACAGTTTATAATGCAGGGAGCAAGGCGCATTAGCGCCGGAAAGAAGGCAGCCACGGCTGCTTAGGCAGGCTCCAATGCTTATAAGCTGTTTTTTTGCGTGTTTCTGGGATAGGGCCTGGGATCATCCGTCAGACCGGCTAAGTAGTCCATGCTGGTGTCCAGGGCGGCGGCAATGCGTTTGCACTGCTCAAAGGTATAGTACCGCCTGCCGTTTTCGATTTTGGAATAGTCGCTCTGATCGATGCCAGTCAGGAGCTGCATTTTGATTTGGGTATATCCTTTTGCTTTTCTTAACTCTTTTAACCGTGACATAGGCTGACCCTCCTGTTTATAAAATTATGGCATGGCGACCTATTGACATTAGGGTGAAATTGACCTAAAATATTATATGCGGCTGCCCAGGATCGATTCCCGTGTGCGATGAGCCAAATGCCATGATTGCAGGGGCATCTGGTGAATACCACGGGGGGCAGGCAACCTTGTTGCTTGGTGTTTGGTTGCTGAATTGGGAAATTTATGCCGATGAAAAAGGGTTAAGCCTTTGAGAGGAGTGTGATGAAAGTTTTTGAAGTGGTGAAGTACCAAGGGGCAAATAATGCGTTTGTTTGGAAATTTCCCAGTGAAGACTTTAACCTATCAAGGTTGATTCAGGAAATTTGTGCTTGCATTTGAACCGGGAGTAGTTGATAAAATAGTGTAGAAAGCTATCGTTATTGCCTGATAAAGGAGTAAAAGGATGAGGAAAGTCAATTTGCTGATTGGCATCGTTGCTGCGGTGTCTGTGCTGCTGGCTGCCTGTGGAGGAGATTCTGGGAATTTGTCCGAGGCGGATACTGGCAGAGAAACCTTAAGCCAGGAAGAGGAAAAAGAGAAGGGAGAGGAAAAAAAGAACGAGGAAAAAAAGAAAGAGGAAAAGACAAAGGAGGATTTAAACCAGTCTGACGAGAACGAGGAAGAGGAATATAAACGGCAGTGCCAGGCTGTCGATTACAAGGAATATTTTCGGAATGACCAAAAATACATCGGGGAAAAGATAAAAATCGAGGTTTTGGTGGATCAAGTCATTGACGGGGACTGCCGTGGTTATGATGAGCTGGGGGATGAGTACTATATCAGTGACCTGCGGACGGAGGAAGATAAATTCCGAATTATGGAAGGCGACTGGATCATTGTTTACGGTGAATTTGCCGGGGTGGGGCAGATTACAAGGGCTATTGGGGATTATGAGTCGGATATTTTCTGTATTGACGGAAGGTACATTGATTTGTATGAAGAGGAAGATCCGGCACAGATACAGCCGATGGCTTATGATGCCGCTGAAACGGAGGCTGAGGATATTTGGGCAGCCGGGCAGCCGGATGAATATATTTTCCCAGACAGCGATAGCCGCAGGCTGACGGAAGGGGAGTTAAGCGTTCTGTCCCAGGATGTGCTGCGGATCGCCAAGAATGAGATTTATGCCCGGCATGGGCGGATGTTTGCATCAGAGGATCTCCAGCTGTACTTTGGATCCAAAAGCTGGTATTCAGGGACAATCCCGGGGGAGCAGTTTAGCGAAAGCGTGTTTAACCAGATAGAAAAGGATAATATTGCCTTGATCCAGCAGTACATCGACCAGGGCGGCACAGGCTATGCAGGGAGGGGGCTTACATTTGAACATCCGGATGCAATACCCCAGATGCCGGGGATATACCGCTATTATGCTGATCCTTCTGATCTTAACAGCCTGTGCATGGAATTGACCGTAGAGCGTGGGGGCTACGTATATGTAGGGTTTTATTTAGGCGGGGATCAGATGCAGCGCTCTATTGTTCTGCCCAATATGATGAATGACCAAATATATACGGATGAGAGTGGCAGCATCAGCTTTTCCTGCAGTGATTACGGGAAATATGCCTATTATGAAGATAACAGTGGGGGAGATTTCAGCGGGATGTATGTATTTGTCCCGTAGTGCCGTATAATTCTGCGAATGCCTGCAAAAAGGCGAAAAGAGAAACATTGGAGTTTTGGGAAGCTCTGGGAAATTACTATAGTGAATCGTTCAAAGGAGGATGAAGAGATCATGAAGGCTTGGAAATTAGTATCAGGAATCATATCGATTATTTTGTTTGTGTTGGTATCGCTGCAGTCATGCGCCGTAGGCCTGGGGAATACCATTTCCTCAAACGGGGAGTTTGGGGGAAGCGGCGGAATTATCGTAGCCGCCATGATGCTGTCCGGTGGAATTGTATCCATTGCTACCAGGAAAAGTGCCGGAAACGGCGGAAATATCGCATTGCTGGTTCTGTTTGGGATCGGCGCATTAATTGGTTTTTCCTTGGCCGGAAGTTTTACGGATTTGAAGATATGGGCAGGGTGGTGCGCCGTTAATGCAGTGTTAGCTGTAGTTTCAATTGTTACAAGGAAAAAAGCCTCATAGCCGCAAATCCTTTCTTATCCTGATTAAAAAATCCAAATTTTATGAAAATCCAAACTTTTTAGATAGAAAGCATGATATGTCGCTGAAATTTTTCTAAAAAGGTTTGGATTTTTTATTCTATCATATGCATGATATTCCGATTACGAAAGGAAGTCAACATACGGACTTACAACATTTAAAGGAACATCATGGGGAACTTATTTCCTTCATGGAAGACAAAGATTACTCAAAAAGATATTGCGATGTAAATGCAGGCTTGGGGAGCAGATATAGAAGCTGTTGTTGTAAATTTTTGTGAAATAAAGGATTTAGTTTATTTAGTTTTTGTAAATTATATTTCAATTAAATGATGTGTTCCAGTGTTCGCCTATGCCGTGGCTCACCTATACGCATATTTCACATACCAATTCCGGAAAAAAGGATAATGCGACGCCTTTGTTTGACTGGGGGAAGTATTATGAGAAGGACGGTAAGATTGTCATGCCCGTATCTGTCCAGGCTCATCATTCTTTTGTGGATGGGATACATATTGGACAGTTTGTGGATAGGCTCCAGGAATATTTGGATTCATTTTAGGAGCGGAGGTTGGATTTTATATATAGGATTATATCAATAACACGGCCAGATAAATGTATCACGGTTTGCTCTGGATATAGATTTGATCAGGGATAGCGCGTAAATATGTGCCGGGATGGAGGGAGAGAAGTTCAGGAGATTTATAGGCATGGGCGGCGGTTTGGACGTGTTTGTGATAGGACGGAAGAGATAGACGGAGACACATGAGGAAGAGAAGACGGCAATATCTAGCTATATGCAGATGTGCGATAATATTCTTGAAAAAAATAGGGAAAGTCAGGCGGCTGTAATTCAAGGATATCAGACTATCCTTAATGCATTGGCGAAAAGGATGGAAGTAGAAAATATTACAGAGGAAGAGCGGAAATCTATAACAGAAGATATGATTTTAGTGGCGGATAAAATAGCACAAGCAGATTTGCAAAACAAAAAGTTTTTAGAGCGTCAGGGAACAAAGATATTGTGGGGAATACTTGGTGTTGCGGCATTGATAGGAACGGGGATTGGGATTAATTCTGCGATTGGCGGCGGAGGGGAATTGCCACAGATTGCGGATAATGATGACGATAATGAAACAATGGCATAATGTTTATACGAGAATTAAGAAATTTGCATTGAGGAAGCTGTGTGAAAAGGCTTTAATGCTAAGATAAGGAGTGAAGTTTATGAAAAATATCTTGGTTGTGATGGGTGGAGGCCGTCCCAAGGGGAATACGGCGCAGCTTGTGGATGCGTTTGTGAAGGGCGCAGAGGAAGCAGGGCATTTGGTGGAAAAGGTGTCGCTGCTGAAAACGGAGGTAAAGGGCTGTCTGGGGTGTAATGCCTGCAGACATGGGAAGCCGTGTGTCCAGAAGGACGGGTTTAATGAACTGGTTCCGAAGATTAAGGGGGCGGATTTGGTTGTGTTTGCGTCGCCTCTGTATTTTTGGACGATATCTTCAAAGTTGAAGGCTTTTATTGAGCGGTTCTATTGTATTGCGGAGGAAGATGCTGAACCACCTTATGGACGGTATGAGAGGTATCCGGTAAAGGACAGTGCGCTTCTTATGACATCGGCGGATGAGTTTTTCTGGACTTTTGAGAAGGCGGTGTCGTATTATCAGTTTGCGGTTGTCAATTATATAGGTTTCCATGACAAGGGGATGATATTGGCTGGTGGCTGTGGAGATACGAACGGGAAGCCGCAGATTGATAAGACCGGGCATTTGCAGGAAGCGTATGAGTTCGGGAAAAATATTTATTAGATTGGACTTGCATTTTATGTGATTGTGTTTTGACATACTGTATGTCTTAGTAAGTAGAGATTAGTGGTATGCGGAGAATAAATATAGGAAGATGGATTATGAAAGCAGATAGTAGTGAGATTCAAACAGAGATATCTGTAGTAGAAAATGTGATTAGGTTCAGAAATCAGGCATTATGTATAAAATCCAATGTACAGGTTTCAAATGATATTTGGAATCTTCAACCGTATTTTAAAGAAAAAAGAACAGGGGCATTTTATAAAGTCGTCCAGGATAATTGCATTTTTAGGATGATTCTTGAAACATACAAAATGCTTTATGATACTATGAACAATTCTGCTACTATTTATAAAATGGCAAATGATGTTTATAGGCAAATGATTCAAATGGAGGCATTCCGTGAGCGAAAGAACGAGTTGTTAGATAGAAAGAAGAAGCTATCATCTGATTTAAGCCAGTATGGTGATGTTGAAAGTGTTGTAAAAGCAAGCAGAAATAAAGTATATGCTCATAATGACCAAGAGTATCATTGGTTTACGGAAGCATATATTGAGAAGTGGGGAATGACGGATCAGATATATCATGATATATTGACCATTGCAAATACTTGTATAGACTATTGCAATGAAATATTGGCATTATTCAATCATAAAGCTGTTAATGAATATTCTAACCATGATGATGTAAAACGTTTGTTTGGGTTAAAAACAGAGCGGGATGAAGAAATAGAATACTTGGAACAGTTTTTGTAGTATTACGAATACATAAGGACAGCATCTCTTCGGAGGTGCTTTTCTTTTGTGGATTTTTGCAGGAGGTGTGTATGGGGTTAGCTTCGATTTTGGGTATCAGGGGGGCGAGGGATAAGCCGGAGGACAGGTACAGGGGGTCGGCTTCCTGGATTGACGAGGAGGGGGCTTACCCGGAGTCGGATGATTCTTTCGGGCAGGTTTCCATTGGGGCTTATAAGGTGGCTACGATGTTGAAGGTGTCGGATGAGCTTCTAAATGACAGTGTGTTTGACCTGGAGGCGTATATCTCTAAGGAGTTTGGACGCAGGATTGGGACGAAGGAGGAAGAGGCGTTCTTTACCGGGGACGGGAATCTGATCCTCTCCGAAGCGGTGAAGACTATGGCAATCAAGGGGAGCAGTGCCGGGGCGTAAGGTTTCAGGGTGTTTTGGTTTTAAAGGCAGGAGGGATACGGGATGGCGGTTGTGACGCTGGAAGAGGCGAAGCGGTATCTTCGGGTGGACAGCGGGGACGAGGACGGGTTTATTTCCGGGCTGTTGGAGACTGGGGAGAGTATGTGTGCGGATATGGCGCGGATGGAAGCGGAAGAGCTGGAAGGGCATCTTCCTATGGTGCGGATTGCCGTTTTGTATGTCACTGCTTATCTGTATGAGCACAGGGAGCAGGCGGATCATGAGGAACTGGTACAGACGCTGCGCTCTCTGTTGTTCGGTATCAGGAGGGAAGTGTTCTGATGGCGGAGTGGAGCGGGGGCAGCGGCAGCAGGGACGGCGGCGGTGTTGAGGAAGAAGGACAGGGTTGAAGGAGGCTGAAAGGGTATGAGCATTGTGAGGAAGGTGGGGATTGACGGGAAGGAGGTGCTGTTTAAGGCATCTGCGGCGATTCCGAGGATTTACCGGTTGAAGTTCCAGAGGGATATTTATAAGGACCTGCGGATTCTGGAGAAGAGCATTGGGGAGGGGGATGAGGAACGTTCCAACTTGGACCTGTTTTCTTTGGAGATGTTTGAGAATATCGCTTATACGATGGCGAAGCACGCAGACCCGGCTATCCCGGACGATGTGGAGGAATGGCTGGACGGGTTTAATATGTTTTCAATCTATCAGGTGCTGCCGGAGCTTATCAAGCTGTGGGGGTTGAATGTGAAGACGGATGCGGAGGCTAAAAAAACTTCGGCCAACAGAGCGGGAGATGACTACGCCGCTGTTTCTGCTTCGGTGTGTGCAGCTTGGGATTTCTATGGCGGATATGGAGCTTTTGTCTATTGGGTTGGTGAATGATATGTTTGTGGAGAGCCGGAATAACGAGTGCAGGTATGCGGAGATTGGGACGCAGGAGGATATGGATCGGTTTTGAAATCTGATTGATATGGCGGCCTTTTTCTGCTATGATGGAGTGGGAAAAGGCTGTCTGGTGACAGCGGTAGATTGGAATTTATAAAGGAGATGACTATGCTTGATAAAATACCAGATAGAGAGGAAATGACAACGTTAGTTGGAAAATCTTTATATGAAATATGGAATAAATTATGTGTATTAATTGATGAAAAATATGATATGGATTGTTTGTGGGATAAAGGTGGTAAAACATGGACATATGAATATAAATATCGTCGTGGCGGTAAAACATTGTGTGCGTTATACGCAAGAGAAGGATGTGTAGGCTTTATGGTTATTCTGGGAAAAGATGAGCGTTTTAAATTTGAAAATAATAGGGAAAATTATTCTACGGAGGTTCAAAGAATATATGATGAAGCTAAAACTTACCATGATGGAAAATGGATCATGTTTGAGTCGGCAGATACTTCTATGTTTGATGATTTCATGAAGTTATTAGGTATCAAAAGAAAGCCAAATAGAAAATAATATGTATAAAAGGGAGTTGAAGATGAAAAAAATTATAGATTTTATCGAAGAAAATGTAAATGGTAGAACACTGTTTACAGAAGAATTAGTTTACAAACTAGAGGATGGTGCATTAGAGGGTGTATATTCTGATCAGATTTCTTTTTCAAATTTAAAATATTCACAAAGTGGATTTCAATTAGATATGTTTATAGTTGCAAATGAAAAGATATGGATTATGGGAGCTGATGGACAACGAGAAGGATTGAGAAAAGATTTTAGTGCTGTATCATTGTTTCGTTTTGAATTAGCTAAGCGTGAAAGTACGGATACAATGACAGGTTGTTTTAGGATGATCTCAGCTTCTGGAAGAAATGTAGCAGCAGAGGCAGTGGTTAGTGGCATATACGGTATCTGTCTCGAAAACAATGTTTTAAAACTTTCAGAAGATCAGGTCTTGTATCGTGATCAACCAATAAAAGACGGACAATCTAAGCCTGTAGCATTTCAATCAGAACATCGTTTTTATTGTAAAGATGGAAAATTACATTATGAATATAATGGGAAATGTTTTGACTATGACATAAATACAATGCAGCGTATGAATAGTTCTGATAGCTTTCCGCCATTTGTTTCAATAGAAAAATAATCAATATGTAGCAGTATTATTAATTATCACGGAGAGATATATTCCAGTTT
Organism: Lachnospiraceae bacterium; assembly: GCA_910575565.1. Lineage (GTDB taxonomy): Bacteria > Bacillota > Clostridia > Lachnospirales > Lachnospiraceae > Caccovicinus. The sequence continues at coordinate 42,911 of CAJTFL010000009.1, forward strand.
GTTGTAAGGTTAGAAATCTGAAAACCAGCGGTAAAAGGAACGGGGGAAGATATGGCAGAATTAACAGCTATGATGAATATTGGTAAGGAGATGGCTAGGAAGCTGGATTCTGTGGGGATTGGTTCGGCAGAGGAATTGATCCGTCTGGGGGCGGAGCAGGCTTTTCTGAAAGTGAAAGAAAGGTATCCGGATGTTTGTCTGGTACATTTGTATGCGCTGGAGGGTGCGGTATGCAATGTGGAGTTCAATAGTCTTTCAGAGGGCAGGAAAAGGGAACTGAAAGAGTTTAGTGATTTTTTGAAGAGTTGACAGCGGGAGGGAAAGCTGTCTGGCAAGGATGTTCACCGGATTGTTCTGGATATGGATTACCGGAGGGAGCTGTTGGGGGAGATTTAAGGGAATAGGGAAGATTTTTACATAGGCGTTTGTCAGGAATGGCAGGCGCTTTTTTGCTGCATTTTTATGGGAGCCGGGGCGGCTCCTTTTTTCGTTGGAGAAAGGCGGGTGTGGGCGGGTTTTCTGCGGCTGCGGTGAAGGTGGCCTCTGATTTTGATTCTGCCATGAGCCAGGTGGCGGCGGCTTCCGGCGGGAAGACGGAGGCGGGGACTACCCAGAGGGATGTGGTAAGGCTGGGGGTGGTGTCTATTGCGGTGGGTTTTACGTTGAGGGAATTTTAAGAAAATAGAGAGTGATTTTTAGCGGGATATCCTGTATAATGGGAAGCATAGATTAGAATTTGGTGAGGAAAAATGTATGATTAGAATAAGACCATATAAAGCTTCGGATGCAGATACGATATTATCGTGGTGCCAGGATGAAAAAGCATTTTATCAATGGACAGCAGGTATACTTGGTAATTATCCTATAACACAAAATGAATTTTGTTTTGTTGAATCTCTAATGCCGTTTACTGCATTTGATGATACGGGAATTGTTGGCTTTTTTACACTAAGGAATCCTGATGGATCACTGGATGAATTGCGCTTTGGCTTTGTTATCGTTAATCCTCAAAAGAGAGGAAAAGGCTATGGAAAAGCTATGCTCCGGTTAGGTCTGAAATTTGTATTTGAAATATATGGGGCAAAAAAAGTATCATTGGGCGTTTTTGAGAATAATCTTCCGGCTTATTATTGTTATAAAGCGGTCGGTTTTAGCGATGTAGTTCTTGATACAACAGAAAAATATTGTATTCTGGGTGAAGAATGGAAGTGCAAAGAATTGATTATGGAAAAATAGATAAATGTCCGTTTGGCTTTGAATAGACCAAACGCGGCAATGAAAGGCAAGGGTGTTATTATGTCGATGGATACGGCAGAAGCATTTGAATTGCTGTTTGATAAAAATAATAAGACGGCATACAGGGCATTACAGGAATTGCAGAAAGAAAGCGTGGAAACGGACAAGGTCTATCCTTATATGGACAGGCTGGGTGATATGCTTGACAGTGACAATTCCTATATCCGTACCAGGGGGCTTACGCTGATTGCCTATAATGCGAGATGGGATAGGGATAATAAGATTGATGAGACTATTGACGGATATTTGAAGCATATAACGGATGTTAAGCCGATCACGGTATGACATAGTAAAACATTAAAGAAGTAATAGAGTAGTTAAAGGAATCTGGAAGAATTATAATCATGGGCATTCCGAGAAAGATTACGATAGAATTTGTTGATTGAAACTGCTGGAGGAACAGAAATCCCTCATTGTTCCGAGGCGTGAGACGCAATTTCACGATATATTTATGCTGGTCTGCAGGGTGGATCTATCTTTGGCTATGTGATCCTTCATTACAATCCTGGGACAGGTGATTTTGCGTACACGCCGGGCATAGTGAAATATTCTTTCTGGAGCATGACATCGGAGAATCCAAAGGCAGCCTATGTCTGTGTCAATTTAGGGGAAACCTGCGCACCAATGGAAATCAGAAACCGCTCCATCTGTGTTGATGCAGATATTGGGAAGGTACTAGAACAATTATAAGACAACAGAGCCAGTTACTTATATTGACACGATTGATTCGATTTCCTATTTTTTTCCCTATATTACATAAAATTGTGTAAATACACAAAAAATAGGAATAACATATTGAAATAAGATTCTGCTTGTAGTAAAATAGTATTACTTAAAATTGTGTATTTGCACAAAAACAAGGAGTGGAAGAATGGAAATTGAAAGAAATGGTTACCTTCAGCAGCTTATTCTGAGAAAAGACAATGGAATGATAAAGGTGATTACAGGCATACGAAGATGTGGAAAATCATTTTTACTTTTTCAAATATTTAAAAAATACTTACTGAAAAATGGCGTAGATGAGGGCCATGTCATTGAGATTGCGCTGGATGGTATTGCAGATGAAGAATTACGAGATCCAAAAATATGTTATCAGTACGTGAAAACTGCAGTAAAAGACGATGAAAGATATTATCTGCTTTTAGATGAAATACAATTTATGCCCCGATTTGAAGAGGTACTGAACAGCCTGCTCCGCATAAGTAATATTGACATCTATGTGACAGGCAGCAATTCCAGATTTCTGTCCAGTGACATTGTAACAGAGTTTCGGGGCAGGGGAGATGAAATCAGGGTTTATCCTCTTTCTTTTGCAGAATTCTATTCTGCCTGTGATGGAGAATATGAGGATGTATGGAACGATTATATGATTTATGGAGGACTGCCGCAGATTGCCGGATTTCAGACGGAACGCCAGAAGGCAGAATATTTGAAAAACATTTTTACAAACGTATACCTGAAGGATGTTGTGGAAAGAAATGGTATTCAAAGTATGGACGATTTGAATACGCTGGTTGATATTCTGGCATCTGCCATCGGGGCGCCAACAAATCCAACCCGGATTTCCAATACCTTTGCAAGTGAACGCCAGATTAGCTATACGAATAAAACAATATCCAAACATATTGATTACCTTGAGGAAGCATTCCTGATTTCAAAATCTAATCGTTATGATATTAAAGGAAGAAAATATGTTGGTGCGAATTTAAAGTATTATTTTACGGATGTAGGTCTTAGAAATGCAAGATTAAATTTCCGGCAGCAGGAGCCGACCCATATTATGGAGAATATCGTTTATAACGAATTGCTAATCCGCGGATATAATGTTGATACAGGCATTGTAGATATGTACGGAAAAAATAAAGAAGGAAAACGCATACACAGGCAGCTTGAGGTTGATTTTGTAGTGAATCAGGGAAGCCAGAGATATTATATTCAAGCGGCCTATGATATGACATCAAAGGAAAAGCAGTCGCAGGAATTTCGTTCTCTGCGTAATATTCCAGATTCCTTTAAGAAAATAGTGATTGTAGGCGGAACGGCAAAACCTTGGAGAAATGAAGAAGGATTTGTCATCATGGGAATGAAGTATTTTCTTTTGAATCCAGACAGCCTGGAATTTTGATATACCAGACAGTATAAAAATGGTGCGCAATAAACATAACACGCCCGGGATTATCAAGTATCCGTTCTGGCAGATGACGGCGGAAAATCTGCAGGCGGTGTATGCCTGTATCAATGATGGGGAGGCAAGATGCCCGAAGGGGATTGCGGCGGATGGACGAATATTCATAATAGCACCTCCTATTTTTGATAGTATTATTTTGACTATATTATAGTTGTTTCATGCTATTAGGTCAATGGGTCTGAAAATAAAAATGGTAACATTTCAATCATTCCATTTTTTCACAGTCCCATTTTTCTTATGTCCGGGAAATTCTCTCCATAATTGCCGTGAGATATTTCTGGCATGAGAAATATGGTGTGGGAGGCCGGCTGCCCAATTAGCGGGCAGCCGCCTGCGCTATATTTTCTTACATTTTCCCGCTATACTTTTCCTCGCAGTACATACATCGGTAAGTTTCCGTCTTTTCGTCCGCCAGGTAAAATACGTCCGGCAGCTCCTGTTCGATGGAGGTGACGCAGCGGGGGTTTTTGCAGTGGATCACGTTGGTGATCTTTTTGGGCAGCTTTAAGGACTTTTTCTCCACGATCTTATTGTCCCGGATAATATTCACCGTAATGTTATGGTCGATGTACCCTAAAACCTTCAAATCGATGTTGTCTAACCCGCCTTCAATCTTAATGATGTCCTTACGGCCCATCTTGCTGCTTCTGGCATTTTTAATGATGGCCACCTGGCAGTCCAGCTTGTCCAGCCCTAAGTGGTAGTAGATATCCAGGCTTTTTCCGGCTTCGATATGGTCTAGCACGATTCCCTCGTTTAATCCGCTGATATTTAACATGGCTGTTCCACCTCCAATAATTTCATAATCAGGGCCATACGGACGTAAACCCCGTACTGGGCCTGCTTAAAGTATGCGGCTCTGGGATCCTTGTCCACTTCCACGGAAATTTCATTGACCCGGGGAAGGGGATGGAGGATGTACATATCCTCTTTGGCCAGCTTCATTTTCTTTGGGGTCAGGATATAGCAGTCTTTTAGCCGGATATAGTCCTCTTCATTAAAGAAACGCTCTCTCTGGACACGGGTCATATAGAGGATGTCCAGCTCCGGGAGGGCCTCGTCTAAGTTGCCCAGCTCCTTAAACTCAATATTTTTGGCTTTCAGCACATCGTCCCGGATATATTCAGGGATGCGCAGCTCAGGGGGGGAGATCAGGACAAACTTGATGTTCGGATACCGAACCAGGGCATTGATTAGGGAATGGACGGTACGACCGAATTTTAGGTCGCCGCACAGACCTACGGTTAAATTCTCAAGGCGTCCCTTTAACGAACGGATCGTCAGCAGATCGGTTAACGTCTGGGTAGGATGCTGATGCCCTCCGTCCCCTGCGTTGATTACTGGGATGCCGGAATTTAAGGATGCCACCAGCGCGGCGCCTTCTTTGGGATGGCGCATGGCGCAGATATCCGCATAGCAGGAGATGATGCGGATAGTGTCGGCAATGCTTTCGCCCTTGGAAGCAGAGCTGGAATCGGCTGAAGCAAAGCCCAGGACACTCCCGCCTAAGCTTAACATAGCAGATTCAAAGCTTAAGCGTGTACGGGTACTGGGCTCATAAAAACAGGTCGCCAATTTTTTGCCATCGCAGACATGGGCATACTTGGAAGGGTTTTGTTCAATGTCATGGGCTACGGCCAGCAATTCATCGATTTCCTCCACCGTAAAGTCTAATGGGTTCAGTAAATGTCTCATGAGAGCCTCCTTCGTGTTTATGTCTCATAACCATTATGGAAACAGGCCAGATTCCTGGCAAATTTGCCACCAGAATCCTAACCTTACCCATTATAAAGCATTTGGGGGGATATTGCCACTCTTTTTTTATACTTTTTCCATTTAACTTTTCTATGAGCTGGGAAAATTTTTGAGGAAAAAAGATAAAAGGCTTTACAAAATCCATGGATTGGTCTATGCTGTACATAACGTTATATTTTTGAAAAAATAACGAAAAGGCGGAGGGGAAGATGAAGCTAATTCAGACGGTGGATGCGGAAGGCACGGTGCTGTGCCATGATATTACCCAGATTATTAAAGGTGTTACCAAGGATGCGGTGTTTCGGAAGGGCCATGTGGTGACGAAGGAAGATATCCCGGTGCTCTTAAGCGTAGGGAAGGATCAGCTTTACGTATGGGAAAAGGAAGAGGGGATGCTCCATGAAAACGAGGGGGCCAGGCTCCTGTGTGAATTGTGTGAGAGCGAGCATATGGTGCGCTCCCAGGTCAAGGAAGGGAAGATTGAGCTGAGTGCAGCCATGGATGGCCTGTTTAAAGTGAACAATGATGGGATGAGGGCGGTAAATGGCTTCGGGCAGATGATGGTTGCCAGCCGCCATGGGAATTTTCCGGTGAAAAAGGGGGATAAGCTGGCCGGAACCAGGATCATCCCTTTGGTGATTGAGGAAGAAAAGATGGAAGCTGCCAGGAAGAAGGCAATGGAGGCCACCGGGGGAGAGCCGATTTTTAAGCTGCTGCCCTTTTCCCATAAGAAGGTGGGGATTGTCACCACAGGGAACGAGGTGTTTTACGGCAGGATCAAGGATACCTTTACCCCGGTAATTCAAGAGAAGCTGGCGGAGTTTGACACGGAAATCATTGCCCATGATACGTGGAATGACGATGATCGGAAGGTAACGGCATCCATTGAGGAAATGGCTGGGAAAGGGGCGGATATCGTCATCTGCACCGGGGGGATGAGCGTGGATCCGGATGACAAAACTCCCCTGGCCATTAAGAATACCGGGGCGAAAATCCTGTCTTACGGTGCGCCCGTGCTTCCGGGAGCCATGTTCCTTTTGGCTTACCTTGAGGTGAAGGGGGAGGAAGGGAGCCGGACGGTTACGGTTATGGGTCTTCCCGGCTGCGTGATGTATGCCAGGAGGACAATCTTTGATTTGATCCTGCCACGGGTAATGGCGGATGATCGGATAAGCGCCCGGGAGCTTGCGGGGCTGGGGCAGGGGGGCTTGTGCTTAAACTGTTCATCCTGCACCTTCCCTAACTGCGGCTTTGGAAAGGGATATTGATATGGAATTTACGCATTTTGACGGGCAGGGGAATGCCCATATGGTGGACGTAAGCAGAAAGCCGGACACGGCCAGGGAGGCGACGGCGAAGGGAAGCATTTTTATGAGCCGGGAGTGCCTCCTTAAGGTAAAGGAGGGCGGGATGGCAAAGGGGGATGTGCTGGGGGCGGCCAGGATAGCCGGAATAATGGGAGCGAAAAAGACTCCTGAGCTGATCCCGCTGTGCCATGGCTTAAATCTGTCCAAGCTTTCCATGGACTTTGCCATCCGGGAAGAGACAGGGGAAATCCAGGCGTCCTGCACGGCCAAAACCACAGGGAAGACCGGGGTGGAGATGGAAGCCCTTACCGGGGTAAGCACTGCCCTGCTGACCATTTACGATATGTGCAAGGCGGTAGATAAAGGGATGGAGATTGGGAATATTTACCTGGAACACAAGGCCGGGGGAAAAAGCGGGGAATTTTTCCATCCGAAAAGGAAAGAGGGTTAGGGCGTTTATGGAAGATGCTTATGGGAGAACCATTGATTATCTGCGGATATCCATTACGGATCGGTGCAATTTGCGGTGCAAATACTGTATGCCAAAGGGCGCTTGCCTGGTGTCCCGCCGGGAAATCCTGACCTTGGAAGAGATCCAGGCGGCAACCATAGCCGCAAGCAGCCTTGGCATCCGGCACATTAAGGTGACGGGCGGGGAGCCGTTAGTCCGCTCAGGCTGCTGTGAGCTAATCAGGCGGTTAAAGTCCATCCCTGGCATTGAGAAAGTGACATTGACGACCAACGGGATTTTGCTGAACCGTTACTTAGAGGCCTTAGACCAGGCAGGCATCGATGGGATCAATATCAGCCTGGATACCCTTGAGCCGGAACGGTACAGGGAAATTACCGGAAGGGACGGCCTAAAAGAGGTGCTTTCCGGGATGGAAAAAGCCATTTTGCTGGGGATCCCGGTGAAAGTGAACGCGGTGTCCATTGACTGGGAAGGAAAAGGGGAAGACTGGATGGCTTTGGCAAGGCTGGCAGAACGGTATCCTGTGGATGTGCGGTTTATTGAGATGATGCCTATCGGCTATGGACGGGATTTTAAGCCTTTCGATCACCGGGAGCTTTTCGAAGGGCTGAGGGAGGCTTATCCGGGGCTGGAAGCCGATGAACGGGTTCATGGGCCTGGACCGGCGGTTTACTACCGCATCCCCGGGTTTAAGGGGAGCATTGGCCTGATCAGCGCCATGCACGGAAAGTTCTGTGGCAGCTGCAACCGGGTAAGGCTGACCTCCCAGGGGTACTTAAAAACTTGCTTATGCTATGAGGATGGGGCAGATCTTCGCAAGGTTTTGCGGGAAGGCCAGGAGGAGTTTTCAGATAAGTGCCAGGAAGGGGAGCATTGGAAATGGAAATACCGGGATTGCCCCGATGATGCCGGACTGCAGCGGCGCTTAAGGGAAACGATTGTCCAGGCGGTGAAAAAGAAACCGGCCATGCATTGCTTTGAGCAGCCGGACAAGATTACGGAATCCCGCTTTATGGCGGCTATCGGCGGATAGGCCGGCGTGTTTTTGCCGGGCGGATAAAGGGGGAACTTGGAGAGTGAAGCCAGACGGGGAGTTTAGAAGGGGAAAGCCGGAGAGTAAAGCCAGACGGGGAATTTAGAAGGAGAAAATCGGAGAGTGAAGTCAGATAGGGAATTAAAAGAGGAAAATCAGGGAGCGAAGTTAGATATGGGATTATTGGAAATAGGAGAAGGTCAGGAGAAAGTGGGGAAGGGGATTGTCCGGGCGGTCTGTGTCAGCGATGTTCGGGGAGTGGAGAAGCACGCCGTACCGGAGGGGCATTTTCTGGTGGATTTTGGAATCGAAGGGGATGCCCACAGAGGGAGCTGGCATCGTCAGGTAAGCCTGCTTTCCTATGATAAGGTGCTGGCCTTTAACCAAAAGGGCGCTGATGTAGGTGACGGCGCTTTCGGGGAAAACCTGGTGGTGGAAGGCATTGATTTCTCTGCCCTTCCGGTGGGAACCAGGCTGGCAGCGGGCACGGTGATTTTAGAGATGACCCAGATTGGCAAAGAATGCCATAGCCATTGCGCTATTTATCAGCGGATGGGCGAGTGCATCATGCCTAGGGAAGGCGTGTTTGCCAAAGTGATTAAGGGAGGGATTATCCGTCCCGGGGATAAGATGGAAGTGTCAGCGCCCATTTTGGAGCGGCCATTTACCGCTGCGGTGATCGTGTTAAGCGATAAGGGGGCCAGCGGCGAGCGGAAGGATGAGAGCGGCCTTAAAGCGAAAAAGATGCTGGAAGGAGCCGGGTATCAGGTGGAGGAGCTTTTGCTTTTGCCGGACGAGCCAAAATTGCTGAAGGTTCAGCTGATCCGGCTGGCAGACAGCCGCCAGGTGGATCTGGTGCTGACCAGCGGGGGGACGGGATTTTCCCTAAGGGATCAGACCCCGGAAGCGACCTTGGCCGTGGCGGAGCGGAATGCCCCGGGGATTGCCGAGTATATCCGTTACCGTTCCATGGAGCTGACCAGCCGGGCGATGCTTGGCCGCGGCGTGTCGGTTATCCGAAAGAAAACGTTAATCGTCAACCTTCCCGGAAGCCCGAAGGCGGTGGAGGAAAGCCTTGGCTTTATCCTGGAGCCTTTGGAGCATGGCTTAAAGATTTTGCGGGGGAGCGCGTCGGAGTGTGCAAGGCGGCAGCTAACGGACAAAATAGGATGGGAAAATTAAGAAAGAAAAAGGAGGAAGTCAGGGTGGAAATGGGAAAGGTGCGGGAAAAAGCACGGAAACAGGCACTGGAAAAGACATGGAAAAGAACCATGGCTGCCCTGTCTGCCTTGGCAGCGTTTTTAGGAGTAATCTGCCTTGAGGGATGCTCCTCTTTATCTGGGCAGCCGGATTCTTTTGTGTCTGAGCAAACGGATCCTTCTGCATCCGAACAGCTGGATCCTGCTGCATCTGGGCAATCCGGTTTTGCCGCGTCAGGGCAGCTTTCATTGCCTGCCCAGTCCGGGGGAGAAGTGAAAGAAGGGGGGGAGGAGGCTTGCGTGACGCTCCTGGCAGCAGCGGCAGCCAGCTTGAAAAACGTGTATGAGGAGGAGCTGATTCCCATGTTTGAGGAACGTTATCCGAACATTATGGTGGAAGGCACTTATGACAGCTCAGGCAAGCTCCAGGCTCAGATTGAGGAAGGGCTGGAGGCGGATGTGTTTATGTCGGCAGCGGCAAAGCAGATGGATGCCCTGGAGGAAAAGGGGATGGTGGTTTCGGAGACGCGGGCAAACCTTTTGGAAAACCGGATTGTCCTGATCGTGCCTTCCGGCAGCGAACTAGGCTTGTCTTCTTTTGCGGATATCGTAAAGGCAGACGCTATTGCCCTGGGAGATCCGGCCAGCGTCCCGGCAGGCCAGTATGCCAAAGAAGCGTTAACCTTTCTTGGGATTTGGGAGGAAATCCAGGGGAGGGCCAGCTTCGGGACGAATGTAACGGAGGTGCTTAACCAGGTTGCCGCCGCCAGCGCCGAGGCAGGGATTGTCTATGCCACGGATGCCGCCAGCATGGCCGGCCAGGTAGAGATAGCTGCCGAGGCGCCGGAGGGAAGCTTATCCCAAAGGGTGCTGTATCCGGCGGCAGTGCTGAAAGGCTCTGCCCATTTGGAAGAAGCCGGAAGGTTTGTGGAATTTTTAAAGACTCCCGAAGCCATGGAAGTGTTTGCGGCTTACGGATTTACGGATGGAGGAAAGTAAGATGGACTGGTCGCCGGTGCTTATTTCCATGAAAACCGCCGGATGTTCTATAGCGATCGCCTTTTTTCTGGGGATTTTAGCGGCCTGGGCGGTAAAGTGCATGGAACACCCTTGGGGGAAAATTATCTGTGACGGAATTTTTACCTTGCCCCTGGTTTTGCCGCCTACTGTGGCAGGTTTTTTCCTTTTATACCTTCTGGGGGTGAAACGCCCCATAGGCAGGTTTTTTCTGGATTATTTCGGCGTCAAGATCGTATTCTCCTGGTGGGCAACCGTGATCGCTGCTGTAGTGATGTCCTTCCCCCTGATGTATCGTTCGGCCAGGGGGGCTTTTGAGCAGGTGGATCAGGATCTGGTGAATGCGGCCAGGACGCTGGGGATGAGCGAGTGGGCGATTTTTTGGAAGGTGCTGTTTGCCAATGCCGCCCCAGGGCTTTTTGGCGGAGGGATTTTGGCCTTTGCCAGGGGACTGGGGGAATTTGGGGCTACGGCGATGATTGCCGGGAACATTGCCGGGAAAACCAGGACGCTGCCTATGGCGGTTTACTCGGAGGTGGCGGCTGGAAATATGGATAAAGCCTGGCAGTACGTGGCGGTGATTGGGGCGATTGCCTTTTTCATGGTAACGGTCATGAACCTTGCCGCGATTGCAGGGGAAAGGAAAAATGGTTGGAAGTGAAATGGGAGATTCTGGAGGAAACGGCTTCCGCCTGGAAGTAAACATCCGAAAAGCCTTAAAGGAATATGACTTGGAGCTTTCCTTTTCCGTAGGGAAGGGCTGTTTGGGGATCTTGGGAGCTTCCGGCTGCGGAAAAAGCATGGCGCTAAAGTCGGTGGCAGGGATTGTTGCCCCGGATTCTGGGAGTATCCGGCTGTGCTCGGAAGGAGGAGGGGAATGTTTTTCGGAAAAGGTGCTGTTTGATGCCGGAAAACGGATTAACTTACGCCCTCAAAGGCGGAGGGTAGGCTATTTGTTCCAGAATTACGCCTTATTTCCCAATATGACCGTTAGGGAAAATATTGCTTCCGGCCTTTCCCACCAGGAAAGCGGACGGGAGGGGAAAGCCGGGAGGGCTGGCAGCGGCGGGTGGAAGTTTTCCATGCCTTGGAGGCGTTTTCCGGACAGCCAGGGGCTTGTGGAAAAGCTTACGGAGCAGTTTCGTCTGAAAGGCCTGGAGAACCGGTATCCCAGGCAGCTTTCCGGAGGGCAGCAGCAGAGGGTGGCATTGGCAAGGATCCTGGCCAGCCAGCCGGATGTGCTTTTGCTTGACGAGCCGTTTTCGGCTATGGACGCGTACTTAAAGGAAGGGCTGAGGCTGGAGCTTTCCCGCGTGCTGGAACGCTGCCAAAAGCCAGCCGTCCTAGTTACCCATGATCGGGATGAGGCTTACCAGCTTTGCCAGTATCTGCTGCTGATGGATAGGGGGAAGGTAATTGCACGGGGGAAAACTAAGGAGCTGTTTAACAATCCTGGTTCCTGCCAGGCAGCCAGGCTTACTGGCTGCAAAAATATTTCCCGGATCCGGATCCTGGGGGATTACCAGGTGCAGGCGGTGGATTGGGGCGGCCTGGAGCTTACGGTAGGGCAGCCGGTGACGGAGGATGTTACGGCGGTGGGGATCCGTGCCCATGATTTTATGCCCTTATCTTCCGCAGAGGCTAAAGCACGGCAGGGGCAGGCCGGAGCAAACTTGATTCCGGTAATGAATCCCAGGATTTCCCAGATGCCTTTTGAATGGCAGATTACTATGGAAAATGGTTTGTGGTGGAAGCGGGAAAAGGGAGGGCGCGTTGGAGATGGGGCAGGGGAGGTTCCTAAGTGGCTTACGGTTGATCCCGCAGATGTGCTTTTGCTGCGCGGCTGAACGGACGGTAAGGCTTCCTTTGGAAAATCTGCCATCCGTTTTGCCGCGCCATTGGCAAAATCATGCATTAGTTATAGAAGGAGAACCATAGAAGGAGAACCGATGAATGAATTTTATCAGGAAGTGAAAAAATGTTTAGCCCAGGGGAAGGAAGCCGTTTTGGCTACCATTATTGCCAGCTCCGGTTCCACGCCACGCAAGGCTGGCTCCCAGATGTTAGTCAAGGCAGACGGGAGCATCCAGGGCTCCGTGGGAGGCGGGGCGGTGGAGCACCAGGCCATTAACGCTGCGCTGGAAACGATGGGGAAAAAGAAATCCTGCAAGAAAGAGTTTTCCCTGACCAGGCAGCAGGCCGGGGATATAGGCATGGTCTGCGGCGGGCGGACAACGATTTATTTCCAGTATCTTAGCCCCCAAAACCGGGAATTCCTTCAGGTGTGGGACAGGCTGCTCAAGGCTCTGGAACGCAGGGAGGAAGGCTGGCTTTTGCTGGATATTACCAGGGAAGAGAGCTGGAAAATGGAAATTCATATCCATGAAAAGGGGGAAGAGCCAGATATTTTCGGAAAACAGGGCGGTTTAGCCAACCGGTTCAAGACGCCTGAAAGAATGCTTGGAGCCGGCGGCCAGGGTGTGCTGTGGGAAGAAGGGGGGAGAACCTGCTTTATCCAGCCAATCGGGCTGGCGGGAAGGGTGTATATTTTTGGCGCCGGCCACGTGGCAAAGGAGCTGGTTTTGGTGCTTTCCCATGTGGGCTTTTCCTGCGTGGTGATGGACGACCGGGAAGAATTTGCAAACCCGCGGATGTTTCCGGACGCGGAGCGGATTGTGGTGGGGGACTTGGAGCGTATCGGCGACTACGTTTCCATAAAAGAGAAGGATTACGTCTGCATTATGACCAGAGGCCATCAGTACGATTACCTTGTGCAGAAACAGGTAATGTCCCTTCATCCATGCTACATTGGGGTGATGGGGAGCAAAAATAAGATCCAAGTGGTGTGGGAAAAATTAATGGAGGATGGATTTTCCAAAGAAGAGCTGGAATTTTGCCATATGCCTATAGGGACGGCCATCTTAGCGGAAACCCCGGCGGAGATTGCCATCAGCATAGCGGGGGAGCTGATTCAGGTGAGGGCTTTGCGGACGGGGACGAAGAGGTAGATTAGGGATGGATTAAAGAAGGGGTAAAGGAACATAAAAAGGCACACCAGCAGCCGCGTGCTCCCGGGGTTATTCGCGTGAGACCGGACACCGGCTATGCAGGCTAACCTGCACTCCTCCCAGAACTGGTGAACCATTACCATTATAAGGCAGTGTAAAGAATTTGTAAATCCTGAAAAATAAAAAGAATCCTATGGAAATTAACGCCGTTTTGTGTTAGAATCTGCTTGAAATCAGAAACTAGGAGGAAAATGTCATGATTCAGAAAATGGCAGATTATCTGGGCGTAAGCCCAAAGGCAGTGATCATCGGGATTGTTGGCTTTATCATCGCGGCGATCATTGTCTACATCAAGATTTCCATTGATGAGAAGAAGGGGGTTAACAGCCAGGAGAAGGAAGATATCCGCAAGATTATCAGCAATTTAATTCCGGACGGCCAGCAGTATACGGCGGTTTACGCCCACAGCAAGGAAGTGTATGGCGGTGCAAGGATGAAAAGGGAAGTCTACCATTACTATGCGGTAGGGTTTCGGCCGGATCAGACGGATCATATGTGGATCGTCCCTATCGGCGTGGAAGGTGGGAAGATCGTGTATACCCAGCCGGTAAAGGCAAGCGCCGAAAACCTTACCCACGTAAGCGGGAACGAGTATATGCTGGCGATGAATTTCCCGGATAAAAAGGCCAAATACATTATTTCCGTGGACGGGAGCAATACCAAGATGGGCAAGGAATGCCAGGTAAATATCCAGCAGCAGGAAGAGGCCAAGGCCTTTTATTCTTTTGCCAAGGCCTTTCAGGAGAATGTGAATGCCGCGTTAGGCGTAGATCAGAAAGGGCGTAAGCCGAAAAAATAACGAAAAATAATAAAATGATACCAGGGGCAAAAACCTTTTGACCCCAACATCATAAAATACAGTTAAGGGGAGAGATTATGGACATTAAAAAGTTATTTCGCAGTATTGGCAGGGATACGTTGATGCTTTTAGTTCTTGGAGGTATGCTGATTTATCTGTCCGCAGAGGATTTTGTGGTTTCTTTTAAACCGGCGGTTTCTTTTCAGGATATGCTGGAAGGCACAAAGGTGAAAGAAGGAAGCCATGTGGCAGGGGACGTGGTGTATTCCCTGGGTTACTTTGCTTCGGAAACTACATATACCAAGTACAAGGACGGATCCCGCAGCGGCGATCGGAAGAATGGAAATTATTACCTAATCCCAACGGCGGAAGGGTTTGTGGGCTTAAAGTCCCGCCAGGCGGATGTGGCCGGCTTGGATAAACTAAGCGAGGAAACCTATAACTGTATAGAAAATGGCACTGAACCGGCCACAAAGGTTTTCATGGAGGGCACGGTTCATGCCATGGAAAGCGATGTTGCGAAATATTACCGGGAATGCCTTCAGGAGCAGGGACTTACCGACGCAGAGGTTGAAGCCCTTGGGCAGCCGCTGGTGATCAAGTACGTCAGCTTTAATGCGGTGCGGATTATGTTTGCCCTTGGGATCGTGCTTTTGCTGATTATGGTTCTGCTTATCCGCGTCAGATACCGCAGGGAAATGCGGGGGTCGGGTCTTGCAAAGGCAGAGGATCTGCCAAGTACGCCGCCAAGTGCCCAGTAGCAGGCTGGCAGTTGGCGGAGCAGATTTCTTTAAACAGGAAACAGGCTTAACTGGGTATACTCATACCCCCGCTTATAGGCCGGGATAATGTCATTCATCCGGTATAAAATCTTTTTTGCTTCACAGGCGCGGGAAAATTCCCCCCACAATTTTTTGGCGCGGGGGCTTGTGCACCAGTAGGCGTTTCCGTAGCGTTTCAGGTACTTAGACCGCAAGGCTTGGCCAGGAAAAATGGCTTCCAGTCGGTCTAAGTACCATTCTTTTTGCCTGTCCCGCAGAGTCATCCCGAAAGCCGGGTAGATAAACCTGGCTCCCGCTTCGCTGGCCATGGAAACCAGCTTCAGGATATCCGACGGGTTATCTTCAATAAAGGGGAGGACGGGCATTAGCAGGATTCCCGCAAAAAGCCCGCGCCCGGCCAGGCGGGAAATCAATTCCATCCGCTCTGAGGACAGGGGTGCGCCAGGCTCCAGCTTTGCTGCCAGTTCATCCCTCGGGGTGGTAATGGTCACTTTGCAGAGGACAGGGGAGTGCTCCTTAATGCTTTCCAGGATATCCGCATCCCGTTCTAAGAGGGTGCTTTTGGTGGCAATAGCCATCCCGAAGCCAAAGGCGTCCGCCAGCTCTAAGGCATGGCGGGTAAGGAGCAGCCCGGACTCGAAAGGATTGTAGGGATCGCTCATGGATCCTGTCCCGATAACCCCGGTTTTTGCCTTCCGGCGCAGATCATCCCGGATAATGGCTAAGGCATTTTCTTTCGTCCGCACCTGGTCAAAGTCTTCGATCTGGTAGCAGGCAGAACGGCTGTCGCAGTAAATGCACCCATGGCAGCAGCCGCGGTAAATATTCATATTGTAATCAATGCCAAACCAGCTTTGATCCTTTGTCTTGGTGACGATATGCTTGGCGGGGATATGCTGGATGGGTTTTGGCGGTATGGCTGGAGATTGCTGCGGTGTTTTCTGTTGCGGCATGGCAGGCTCGCGTTGGTGTGTTTTCTGTTGCGGCATGGCAGGCTCGCGTTGGTGTGTTTTCTGTTGCGGCATGGCAGGCTCGCGTTGTGGTGTTTTCTTTTGCCTCATGGCAGGATCTTGTTGCGTTGCCGTATTCTGTGGCATGGTGGGAGTTTGTTGTTTGTCTGCTTCTTGCATTATTTCTCCTCTTTCTGCTGGCTGCCAAAATATTTGGCAAAAAGCCGCCGGGCTTCCTGCCCCAGTTCTTTTTCCATAGCCAGGTATCGGTTTAAATAATCCTTAGATTTTGGGGTAAGCTGGGAAAATCCCCCTTCCGCCCCGCCGGATTTTGTCAACAGCAGGGGAAAGCCCATCTGCCGTTCTGCGTCCTTTACGATTTTCCAGCCTTTGCTGTAGGACATATGCATCTGCCGGCAGGCGGTCTGCATGGAGCCGGTGTGGTCGATCAGGCTTAAAAACTGGGCGATTCCCGGGCCAAAAAAAATCTCGTCCTCTTCCAAATACAGATGGGAGACGCAGTGGAGGGGGATTTTCTGGGCGCGCCCATAGCCGGTTTGGCAGTCTTCTTCCCGTTCTACCGAAAGGATGATTCCTTGATCCTCCACCGGGATCTCCTCCACGTAAGGGGCGATGGCTTCCTGGCGCAAGGCTCCCCTAAGCCCCTTTGGTCCGTGGTAGCTTAACAGGGCAGGGATAAAGCTTGCCGAGATCAGGATGGGATGGCCCCGCCTGCCCTGATAAACAGGACAGGCAGCTAAGCTGGCAGTGCTTAACAGCTGGCTGATGGTATCCCCCAGGAATAAGGGGTATTTTACCGGCAGGATCAGGATCCGCTGGCACAAATCTTCGATATAATTCAGTCCCATAACCACGCTGTCATACATCTGCGTGGTTTCATAGCCTGCATTCCGCAGGCAGATTACCCTCATTTTTGAAATATGTTTCTCCACGGCATCCCCATCCCGCCCAGTAATGACCACGATAGGATCCACGTCCGCCTGCTTCAGCAGGATAATAATGCGCCGGATAATGGTGGTTCCGCCAACCGCCATCATAGGCTGGAAGGCTTCCTGGGGGATATGATGGCCGGCGGATAGGATTATGGCTCCGGTTTTCATGGCGGGGGCTCCTTTCTGGTTTGGGATGGGATAAAAGCGGATTGCTTCTGTAGTTTTTGCAGGCATTGAGTTAAGCGCTGTGTTTGCATGGCGCTTGATGCGTGGCTTTTCGATGTTGTATGGAATGCTGCTGGTATTAGTATAGCGAATAAATGGTAAGAATACAAATAGTTCTTGAGAAATATTGAGGAATAGATGAGGATATAGAAGAAATTAAGTAACAGTTCAGACGGGGCATCTTCTTGGCGTCTGCGCCGGACAAGAAGCTGGGATGTTCATCCGATGGGGAATTTGACATGAATTTGGACTTACAAGCAAGCTTGACCTTCCAAATTCATGTCAAATTCCCCGCCGTCTGAACTGTTACTTAATTAACGCAAATAAGGTGTCCGATTTAATGATTCGGACACCTGTTTTTCGTGGATTTCCTGAATCTGCGAAAAGAAGATCATGCTGCTTTATCGTTCAAATAAAGATGATTTATGCGTTGATCATATTGCATCAACGTAATTCTACCATATGTCGGGGAGAATTGCTACTAATTTTTTTCAATTTTCGATGAAAAATAAGGTAATGTAAGTTGGAAGTGGAAAAAAATCAGCTTTTTAGGGTCAGATTCATGGTCAAAATCCGGTGGAAAAGAGAGGGTACGTGATGGCAAGGCATGGAGAGAACATCCGAAAGAGAAAAGACGGGCGCTGGGAAGGACGCTGCCTGATCTATGGCGAGGAAAAGGGGGAGAAGCGATATCGCTCGGTTTATGGCAGGACTTATGAAGAAGCCAGGGAGAAGCTAGGTTTTTTGAGAAGCCAGCAAAAGGAATTAATGATGGCGATTAATGAAAAGCCTGGCGAGGCAAAAAAATCCCTGGAGAAATCGGAGATGAAAGACGTATTGGGCAAAATGCCAAAAGAAAGCTGCTTATTCACCGAAATGGCCGAGAAATGGTTAGTTCAGGTAAAAGCAGCAAGAAAACCGTCAACTTATATAAAATACCGTTTGATTTATAAGAATCATTTAAAAGTTATATTTCAAGAAGCCAATATATCCCAGATCACGGAATGTTGTGTGCAGGAAAAGATTTCTGACCACTTTTCTGAGAGTGTGAGGAAAAGCATTTACTGCGTCCTGAATCAGGTTTTGAAATTCGTATTTCAAAATTACGCCATTGCTATGCCGTTTTTAAAAAGGCCATCGTCTCATGTTCCGAAAAAGCCGGTGGAAACTTTTACCAGGAAAGAGCAAGCAAAGCTTCTCTTGGAATTAAATAGTGACTGTGAATCCGATAGGTATAAGGCAGCAATTTTGCTGTGCCTTCATACGGGTTTACGTTTGGGAGAATTGTGCGCTTTGAAATGGGAAGATCTGGATATGGAAAATCAAATGATTGCCGTAAATCGAACGGTGCAAAGGCTTTATGTGGAGGACGCAGTTAGCCAGAGGAATACAGATAACTGGGAAAATTTGGAAAACCGTCGCAAAAAGCAGGAAAAGCAAAGGAAGACGATTTTAGCGGAAACGACGCCAAAAAGCGCTCATTCCAAACGGGAAATTCCATTGTCATCGGTAGTTTTTTCAATCATTAGTCATTTCCAAGAAAACCAAGATAAAACCAAAGAATACATATTTGGCGGTGATAAGCCTATGGAACCGAGGACGATACAAAATCATTTTCATAAGATTTTAAAATCAGCAGGAATCAAATACAAAAATTTCCATGTTTTACGCCACACCTTCTCCACGAACTGCATTGAGGGAGGGACAGATGTGAAAAGCCTTAGTGAGCTTTTAGGGCATTCTGATGTGCAAATTACATTGAATCGGTATGTTCATCCGTCTATGGATACGAAGCGCAGGCATCTAAATGCGCTCTGTGCATTTTATAGCCAGATTCACGGCCAAGCCCATAGGGCAAATTCTAACGCAGCTTCCAATTAGATTTATGGTCAAATTTGTGGTCAGGCAAATGAGAAACCGTTGATTTGCCAGGCTTTTCTTTGCTTTCGCAGATTCAGGAAATCCACGAAAGCGGGAATAAAATGGCTGGATCAGCAAAGTGGCATGGATATTGTATCACATATATGGAAGGTGATGACCAATGAATACATCATTGCTTTATGAAGACAGCCATGATACGATTCAAGGCTTTGTCACCAGCCAGGTTTTAAAAAGAGGCCTGGATGGGCGGACAGAGAAGGCCTATCGGCTGGATCTGGAACATCTACATGATTGGATCCGGGATCAGGGAAATGGCCGTGTAGATGCGAACGGGGTGGAAAAATATCTGGATTATCTCCAGAAAGAGAGAAAACTTAAGTACTCCACGGTTACTAGGAAATACAGGGTATTTCGTTATTATCTGGAATATCTGGAGGGTCAGGGACATCTGCCTGGCTGTCGTCCTATCTCCTGTCCCATTATGGCGGACGGAGAAACCGAGAAAGTAGACAATGAGCTATCCAGGGTGGAAGTAGATTCTTTTTTTATGGCTTTGAACAGGGAATATGAGAACCTGGACAATGAGTTCCGCAGGCGTGTATGCCTTCGGGACAGTGTGATGATGGAACTGCTGTTTTACCACGGGATGGAGATCAGCGAACTGTTGAGGCTGGAAGTCTCTGACTACAACCTGAAGACAGGTGTTTTGAATATACGGGGAAAGAGAGAGAAGGAGAGGGCAGAGTATCTGTTTTCCAGAGAGCTGAGACAGAAGATGGAGCGATGGATCGGGGAACATGATTATTTTGAGAGGGACAATGAGTTTCGCAATGTGCTGTTTCTGTCTAAGATCGGGAAGCCGCTTTCTATGAAGATGGTGATATTGGTGTTTGATAAATATAAAGGTATCGCGGGGATTGAAAAAGAATCTACGCCGAAGGATTTGAAGCGGAGTATGAAGAGGTATGCCAAGGAGATGATGGTGGAGAGGTGTAGTTGAGCGACATGATGATTGATCCAGGCAGACAAATAAAAAAGAAAACACTGAGGATCGCTCATTTTGGAAATAAAAAGATTTTTGAACGATCTGGAGGGGTAGAGGTAGTGGTTGCTGAGATCGCTTCCAGACAGGCAGCTCTCGGGCACGATGTTACCGTCTATAATAGAAAAGGGCATCATGTCAGCGGGGCAGAGTTTGATATGGACAATATAAAAGAATGGGAAGGAGTTCACATGAAATACGTTCCGACTATCCCTAAGATGGGACTGGCGGCTGTGAGCTCTTCCTTTTTTGCGGCCTTGTGCTGTGGATTTCGAAAATATGATATTGTACATATACATGCTGAGGGACCTTCTGCGTTTTGCTGGATCCCTAAACTATTTGGAAAAAAAGTGGTGTGCCACAATCATGGAATTGATTGGAAGAGGAGCAAGTGGAAGGGAGGATTGGGCGCGAAATTCATAAAGCTTGGTGAAAAGATGAGCGCAAGATACGCAGATGAATTGATCGTACTCAGTCCTGAGATACAGAACTATTTTAAAGAAATATATAATAGAGAAACATATCTGATAGCCAACGGTGTAAATAGACCTGTAAAAAAAGAACCTGGCTTGATAACAAAGCTATACGGTGTAAAGGGGCAGGATTATATTTTGTATCTGTCCAGAATTACGGAAGAGAAAAGAGCGGAGTTGCTTATCAAAGCGTACCAACAGTTAAATACGCAGATGAAATTGATTATTGCGGGAGGAGCTTCCGACTCGGAAGATTTTCTGGAAGAATTAAAAAAAATCGCGTCAGGTGATCCGCAAATTATATTTACTGGATTTGTAAAGGGGAAGCTTTTGGAAGAACTCTACAGCAATGCGTATATATACGTCCTTCCATCCGATATAGAGGGGATGCCATTAAGCCTTCTTGAGGGGATGAGCTATGGAAATTGCTGTTTGGTCAGTGATATAACGGAGTGTACGGATGTCATCGGCGGATGCGGAATAACGTTTCCGAAAGGATCGGAAGAGGCCCTTAAGAACCGTATACGATACTTGATTGATCATCCGGAAACAGTAAAGGGATTGCAGGCCAGAGCCTCAGACTATATATGTGAAAAATATAATTGGGATAGTGCGGTAGAGCAGATACTCTGTTTATATAATACTTAAACATACGTGTTAGGAGTAAAAATGGCAGCCTCAAAATTGAATTTAGAAGGAAAAGCAGTCCTGGTCACAGGTTCTGCTGGTTTCATCGGTTCTCATTTAGCAAAAAAAATTATGTCAGGATATGCCTGACACTCAGATTATTGGAATTGACAATCTAAATGATTACTATGATATAGGATTGAAAGAAAGCCGCCTGAATGATTTGTCCACATATTTAATAGGTTTCTATAATATTTTGGAGGCGTGCAGACATTCAAGAGAAAACGATGAGGAGAGACTATGAAAATTCTGTTGGTAAATTACAGATATTTTATATCTGGAGGACCAGAAAAATATATGTTCAATATTAAAAATATGCTGGTGGAAAATGGACACAAAGTAATTCCATTTTCTGTACACTCTAACAAGAACATAGAAACAGAATATTCGAAGTATTTTGTTGAACCCATTGGAGGCAGGGATGCGACGTATTTTGAGGAATGCAAAAAGACTCCAAAGGTAATTGCGCAGATGCTGACAAGAAGCATATATTCCAGAGAAGTAGAGAAAGCGATTAAAAAGGAAATAAAAGAAGAAAAACCGGATCTGGTCTATATTATACATTTTGTAAATAAACTTTCTCCCAGCGTTATCTTCGGAGCTAAGGAAATGGGTGTACCGGTAATACTTCGCCTGTCTGACTACTTTATGCTCTGTCCCAGGTTTGACTTTATTTACCGAAAGAAACCCTGTGAAGAATGTCTCACTAAGGGCTATAGAATGTGTATCAAAAGACGCTGTGTAAAAAATTCCTTATTTGCGTCAACGGTTAGGGTTTTGTCTATGAAAGTACATAAGCTGATAAAAGTTTATGAGAAAGTGGACGCGTTTGTCACTCCTTCTGGATTTTTAAGGCAAAAGCTGATTGATAATGGATTTGATAAAAATAAAATCAATTGTATACCGACCTTCACATTCAGTAAGACAGATATAGGAGAGCAGGAAATCGGAAGTTATGGGCTGTATTTTGGGAGGATTACAGAGGAAAAGGGAGTCAGCACGGTCGTAAAAGCATATGAAAAGCTTCCAGATCATTATGTTAAGATTATGGGAAACGATTCAACCGAAGAGGCGGCAAGGCTGAAAAACTATATTAAAGAGAAAAGAATAAAAAATGTTGAGTTTGTTGGTTTTAAATCAGGAGCGGAGCTGGAAGAGATTATAAAAAAAGCTCGCTTTACACTGATCCCGTCTATTTGGTATGACAACCTTCCAAATACAGCTCTCGAGTCATTTCAATATTCGAAACCGGTGATTGCGAGCAATATAGGAAGCCTTCCAGAACTTGTAAGGGATGGTGTAAATGGATATTTGTTTGAGGCGGGGAATGTGAAAGACTTGATGGAAAAGATAAGAGTGTTGGATTCGGATTTGATGGTGGAGAAGATGGGATACGAAAGCAGGCGATGTCTTGATGAGAGGTTTTCACCAGAAGCGCATTATCAAACATTGATGAATCTGTTTGAAGAGCAGTTAAAAAGGGAAAAGAGGAAATGAAAGTTCTAAACTTGCTTACTTCGGGAGGCGTAGGTGGAATAGAGGTTCTATGTAAAGACATTGGAGAATTTTCTGATATAGAAAATAGATTTGCCTTTTTATATGGAAAGGGAAACATATTTCGGCAGATGGAGCTATCCCATATGGATGTGTCTGATATGGACACAGGGCAGAAGCTGTCCGTAAAAAGAATTCAAAAATTGCTTGCTACAGCCAAAGATTGTGACGTGGTGGTAGTACATCACGATGACCCTTATTTACAGATTCATTATTTAATTCTTTCCTATTATTATCCTGAAAAAAAGTATATAACAATGGTTCATCACTGTTACAGTTTGAATGGTGATGAAAACAGATATGGCGGGGTAAAAGAAAAGATAAGAAATAATATTTTAAAAAGGATGTTTTCTTGTTCAGACAGAATTGTTTTCGTATCAAAAGCTGGCCAGGCTTCCTACGATCCATATTTTAGAATCGAAACGGAAAAAATCAGAATTGTTTATAATGGTATTTCTCATAAATTGATAGAGAGCGGAGAAGGATACCGCAAGCAGGAGATACAGGGAAGGAAAATTCGTTTGTATTACATAGGGCGTTTAGTGAGAATCAAAGGTGTGGATCTTTTGATTGAAGCCACGGCTCGCATAAGGGACAGATATGACATAGAGCTGGCAATCATCGGTGATGGAAAAGAAAGAGGAGAATTGGAAAAACTCGTGAAAAAATACCATCTTGAGAAAATGGTGACTTTCAGAGGATTTCAGGAAGATGTGATGCCATATTTAAGAGAGGCAGATTTGTTTATATATCCATCCCATACAGAAATTTTTGGAATATCCGTGGTGGAAGCCATGGCGTTTGGAAATATATGTATTGCCAATTCTGTGGGCGGACTTCCAGAGATTATTAAAGACGAAAAAAATGGAATTTTAAACAGGAAAAATGATCTTGAGGGATTAACTGAGGCGATAGAACGAGGAATTAAATTATTATTTGATAGGCCAAAAGCCGACGAACTTCGTAAAAACGCTCAAAAGACCGCAGCAGAGTTTTCTATTGAGAATACGATCCAAAAACTTAATCAAGTATATATGGAGCTGTTTTGAAAATGGAGAAAAAAAGAAAGGTATTGATTATCGCACCGCATCCAGATGATGAAATTAATCTGGCAGGACAGATGCTAGTACACTTTCAGAAACAAAATTTAGAGTCTTATGTAATGTATACGACAAATGGAGATGCGGAAAAAAAGATCAACAATAAACGCATCTATGAAGCTCTTGAGGCGTGTAAGGTGCTGGGAGTGGGAAATTCATATGTGTTTTTTCTTGGATATGCAAATGGTTGGAAAGAAGATCAGCACATATATAATGCAAAATATACATCAGAGAGGGAATCTCTTCTTGGAAAAAGAGAAACCAACGGTGTAAAAGGCAAAGATGAATTTAGTCTGCTAAAATATGGTATCCATCATCTTTTTACAAGAGAGAATTTAAAAAATGATTTCAAAACCTTGATTTTAGATATACTACCTGATTTGATTATTGCCCCGGAGTTTGATCTGCATCCAGATCACAGGATGACTTCTTTGCTGTTTGACGAGATTATGGGTGAGATTTTGAAATCTCATAGAGATTATCGGCCGCTGATCTTGAAGAAATACATTCATGAAGGAGTCTGGTATGGAAAAAAGGATTATTATTCGATACCGATGAATCCCACGTTGACTGGTGGTATGCGTGAATATTCCGGAGGCACACATGAACTTAGTTCCCCTTCTTTTACATGGGGTGAGCGCTTGGCCTTTGAGACGGATGAGAGGACAAGGACAAAGTACTTACAAAGTAATATTATATTTAAAGCAGCCAAAAAGCATAGATGCACAACAGCCTGGTATGAGATGCAGAGAGTGATCAATGCCGATATGGTTTATTGGCAAAGAAGGACAGACAGTCTTCTTTTTTCGGCGGATATTACAGCTACCTCGGGAAATACCTGTTTTTTAAATGATTTTCTTTTATATGGCTGTCACGATATAAAGAAGAAAGAGGAGCCATTTACTGACCAGACCGCGTTTGAGTGGATTCCTTCAGAAGACGATCCGGTAAAATGCGTTTTTATTTCTCTTCAAAAATATGAACACATTAGCAGCATAGTGATTTATGAGGATTGTAATTGGGATAATCATATAGAAAAAGTCAGGATAAGCCAAGGGGATAACGTTTTATATGAAGGGGAACTAAACAGAGATGGGACAGGCACGAATATTCGATTTAAAAGAGAGGTACTGACGGATAAACTGTCTATTCAGGTAATTAAATATTGTGGAGTTCCTGGCATTACAGAGATAGAGGTTTTTGCTGATGAATATGAAAAAGAAAGATTTCAGGAATATAGATTGAAAAAGTATGAGTATGGGATAGGTGTAAAAGATACTGGCAGGAAAAGCGCAGGTCAGTTGTTAGAGAAAGTTTACCTGACAGTCCTTTTTGCTTTTAAATTTAAAATCAGGTATGAGATAGGGAGAAGAATATGTCAAAAGAGTTGACAATGATGGAACGAAAATATATTGTTTTTGGCGCGGAACACTATAATCCTTTAGGAATTGTGAGAAGCCTGGGCGAATCTGGCCTGGAAGTTGATGCTGTGATTCTAAAGAATATAAGACTTGTAACATCAAAAAGTAAATATATTACCAGACTGAAAATAGTTAATTCCATAGAGGAAGGATATCAATATATTCTAAAGAACTATGGAAAAAGACAGGGGATAAAAGATATAATATACACTTCGGATGATCAGATAACAAACTTCCTGGATATGCGTTATGAGGATTTGAAAGAAAGATTTTTCTTTTTTAATGCAGGTGAGAATGGAAGAATATCAAGATTTCAAAATAAAGATGCCATAAATAAACTGGCACTAAAGTATGGATTAAATGTACTGGATAGTTGGGTTGTGAATAAAGGAGATGTGCCTTCTGATATCAGCTATCCTGTAATAACAAAAGCTCTTACTTCGACAATAGATAACTGGAAAGATGAGGTTTATGTATGCGTTAATGAAGAGGAACTAATAAAAGCCTATGCTCATATTAGAAGTGAAAGAATACTTGTTCAGAAGTATATAAAGAAGAAAAATGAACTATGCTTAGATGGTTATAGCGTGGCAAAAGGCAATGATGTAGTTTTTAATATCGCTTCAAATTATAATTATATTCTGCCTGATACGTATAGTCCGTACATGACAATTTTCAACTTCAATAATAAAAAAGTTTCTGATAGTCTGAAGGGGATGTTTTCAGAAATCGGATTTGAAGGAATTTTTTCAGTGGAGTTTCTTGTGGGCGAAAGAGATGAACTGTACTTTTTGGAAATAAATTTCAGAAATTCAACCTGGAGTTACGCATCAACAAGGGCAGGAATGCCACTACCGGTTCTGTGGGCGGAAGGAATGATTTCTGGACACGCAACCCGGAAAGTTAAAAAGATTCCAACAGGTTTTACCGCTATGGTAGAGTTTGATGATTATAGAAACCGTGTAAAATGCGGAAAAATTAGTTTGATAAAATGGCTTAATGACTTAAGAAACGCAAGATGCAGATTTTGTTTAGGAAAAAAAGATCCACTTCCATTTTTAATTATAATATTTAGTAAGATTAAAAGAAAAATTAGATCGGGGAAAGAATAAATGAAGAAATTAGAAAGATTAAAAGAACATATGGTTTTTTTGACTTCTGTGCTGGTTGCGGTCAGTATAATAATATATGGCTATATTTGCAGTAATACGTTAAATTTTGTTTCAGGAAAGGTAATGAGATTTGTTAGCGATCAGTTTGGCTGGCTTTACATAGCGTTTGTTTTTTTCCTTTGCTGTTTTATGGTATGGCTTGCGTTTGGGAAATATGGGAAACTCCGGTTAGGAGAAGAAGGGGAAAGACCAGAATACACGAATTTTACCTGGTACGCGATGCTTTTTTGTGGGGGAACAGGAATAGGTCTGGTGTTTTGGAGTATCGCGGAACCATTGTCTCATTATGTTGCTCCACCTGGAGAGATTGTGGGAGGTACTATTGAAGCCGCCAATTTCTCAATTAGAACATGCTTTCTTCATTGGGGAGTTACACAATGGGTGTGTTTTGCGCTTGTCGGGTTAGGAATAGCCTATTTTAGATTTAGGAAAAATCAAAGTTCACAGATCAGCAATTTGCTATTACCAGTAATTGGAGAGAAGGCTTCCAAAGGGTTTTGGGGGAAAGTAATTGATATTTTCGCGGTAACGGTGTCGTTTGCGGGGGTAGCGACATCTTTGGGGTTGGGAGTAATGCAGATATGCGGTGGTTTAAATTATCTTTTCCAAATTCCAAACAATAAGAGTAGCTGGTTTATAATTATTTTAGCTATTACATGTGTTTTTACAGCCAGTTCTATAAGTGGTGTCAACAGAGGTATAAGGATTTTATCAAATATTAATACATTTTTAGCTTTGTTGTTATTATCTTTGGGATTCTTTATAGGCCCCCATATGAAAATTCTTAACACATTAGTTAACGGATTGGGGCAGCACTTACAAAATTTTGTTGGAGACACTTTAATGATTGATCCATTTGATGACAATACATGGATTATGAATTGGAGAGTATTCTATTTTGCGTGGTTTATCGCATGGACACCTTTTGTCGGAACATTTATCGCGAGAATTTCGCGAGGAAGAACAATAAGGGAATTTATTATAGGGGTTGTTGTAATCCCGTCCGTTTTTACTTTTATATGGTTGTCAGTATTTGGAACAATCGCGTTATATGTGTCTGGAAATTGGAGCCTGAATGAGTTGACAAATATAATTGCCTCACCAGAAACAGCTGTATTTATTATATTAAATGAGTATCCTCTAAATGGAATAATATCAATACTGATTATAGTATTGTTGGCAATATTTTTTATTACATCAGCGGACTCGGCAACATATTCTTTAGGAATGATGACCTCCGATGGTAATCTAAATCCTCCGGTGTATAAAAAAATAGTTTGGGCAATTATTGAATCGACAATTGCGTATGTTTTACTGTCAGCTGACAGTCTGAAACCATTGCAAACTATTTCTATAGCGGCTTCCCTGCCATTTCTATTTATAATGATCGCAATGTGTTTCTCTTTAGTAAAGGAACTAAATAAGGAAAGTGATGTGTAGAGGGTTATCGAATGGCTGAGAAAAAATTAAATGGAACAGTAATCGTAACGTACAGATGCAACGCCCGATGTACCATGTGCAACAGATATAAAGCCCCGTCCAGGCCAGAAGAAGAGATTACAGTAGAAACAATAAAAAAGTTACCCAAAATGTATTTTACTAATATTACAGGCGGAGAACCTTTTATCAGAACAGATTTAAAAGATATTGTAAGAGAATTATATAAAAAATCTGATCGTATTGTGATATCGACCAATGGATTTTTTACTGACCGGATTATTGACCTTTGCAGGGAATTCCCTGATATTGGAATTCGTATATCAATAGAGGGACTGGAGCAGACCAATAATGAGATACGTGGATTAGCTGATGGTTATCAGAAAGGTTATCAAACTCTGAAAACTCTTGTCAAAATGGGAATGAAGGATATTGGTTTTGGTATGACCGTCCAAGATAAAAACGCTCCCGATTTAGTGCCACTTTATAGAATTTCAGATGAAATGGGAATGGAATTCGCGACAGCTTCCCTTCACAACAGTTTTTATTTTGTAGAGGCCAAAAATATTATTCATAACCGATCTATGGTAGCACATCATTTTGAAAAGCTGATCAATGAACTGTTGAAAAGTAAAAGTCCTAAAAAATGGTTCAGAGCTTATTTCAATCATGGACTGATTAACTATATCTATGGACAGAAAAGACTATTGTCCTGTGATATGAGTTTTGATACCTTTTTTATTGATCCCTATGGCGATGTTATGCCCTGCAATGGAACCAAAGATAAAGAAGTTATGGGAAATCTAAACAAGCAAAACTGGGAGGAATTATGGAATAGCAAAGAGGCGGAATGTGTTCGGGCGAAGGTTCGTTGTTGTGACAGGAACTGCTGGATGATCGGTTCTGTCTCACCTGCGATGCATAAATATATTTGGATACCGGCCTGGTGGGTAGCGCGCCATAAGATAAGGTTTTGGACAAAGAAAAAGTACTCTATGTATGAAAATAAAGTTGTGCGGGATTATCGAGATGGTAAGGTGACGAAAGAAGAACTTGATAGATATTCTACCTGCAGTTTTAATGCGATAATTAAGGATGGATTAAGCGATGCTTCTAAAGAGCAATTGAAATATAGGAGCGGGGAAGAAATTGTTGATGAGGATATAAAAACGCAATTTTAAGAATGCTATTTGTATATGTTAATATCTTGAATCATCATAATAAAGCGGAGAAATACATATGAAGGTTAGAACTAGAGAATTATGGTTTTACAGTGCGTTTGCACTAACAGTTCTTAGAGACTTTATAACAAATTCAATATTCTTTGAAATATCAAATAAGATCTTACTATTGATTATTGTCTTATATGGTTTTTCAATGTTTTATAGAAGAATAGATATGAAAGAAATTGCTATCTGTATCTATGGATTATTGACATATTTTATTTCTAAGGAAGTTGCATTTTTGTTTTTTGCTTTTGTTATAGTTGCTTCTAGGATGATAGAAAAGGATAAGATTATACTATTTTGGATGAAAATGCAAATGGGTATTTTAGCTTTATGCATTGTTTTATATCCTGTTTTTTTGATGTTAGGTTCGCCATATGCAGTGTCTAATGTAATTGATGGGCGGCTTAGGCACTACTTCTTTTTCTCCCATCCGAATAATTTCGGTATGAGTTTAGCGCTTTGCGTAATGGCATATATTTATGTTCATTACAAAAGAATTTCATATAGAAAGGTAAATCTTATACTATTTTTATCTGCGGTATTTATTTATATATTTCCTAATTCTCGTTCAGCGGCATTGATATTAATTATATTTATGGTTTTTTTATTTATGATGAGAAATATGCTGTCATTATGGAAAATAGGAATGAGACTTATTTTTCCTGTTTCATTAATTTTTTCTATATTATTTGTTTGGCGAATATTGCGAGGAGGAATAAGTTCAGAAAACAACTTTGTATCCAGATTTATGGGCGCTTCAGCTATGTTGAATATATATCCTTTAAATATGTTTGGACATCATATAGATCAAATAGGGAAATTGGTGAATTTTCAGGATAATTGGATTAGGCTATGGGGTGATGTCGCATATATCCGGCTATTTATTGCATTTGGAATAGTAGGTGGAATATTTTTTCTTAAAAGTTTGTCATTTACACTTTACGACTATATTAAGAGAGAAGAGTATTTACGAGTTAATTTACTTGCGATAGTTTGCATATATGGGATTTTAGAATGGTCTGCATTTCAAATAATGATCTCTTTCCCACTGATTTTTATAGCGGATTCATTTGAACAAAAGAATAAACGAAGGCCGGTTTTAAGGATGTAAGTATGGAGTGGTGGTATGAAAAAAATATTAGTATTTGGTGCTTCGGATCAATTGGGAGGAACCGAATCATATCTTTTAACACTATATGAAAATTTAGACAGAAATCAGATACAGTTTGATTTTTTATTTCCGCATGACATAGAAAATATACCATATGAACAGAAGATCATTGAAAATGGAGGGTGTATATATAAAGAATACTATACCAATAGTGAGCGAAAAAAAGCTGGCTATTTATCGGCAAGAGATATTATTGAGAGACATAAAGATATTGATGGGATATATGTTAATGTCCAATGTATTCATTCCGCATATAGGTTATTAGTAGAGGCATATAAACAAAAAGTTAAATACAGAATATGGCATATACATAATAACGGTTACGCAAGGAAACCAACTCTTAAAGAACGAATATATGAAGAGTATTTTCATGTTACATTTAGATTGATTGTGACTCATTGTTTGGCATGCTCAGAAATGGCAGGGAAATGGATATATCATAGGTATCCTTTTAAAGTTATTCCAGATGCGGTAGACTTTGATAGGTTTCAGCCTAATAGTGGTGTAAGGAAGTACATTAGAAAAAAATATTGTATTGAGGATAAATACGTTATTGGATTTTGCGGAAGAATTTCCTATCAAAAAAATCCTGAATTTTTAATTAATATATTTTATGAGCTGCATAAATTAGATAAAGAAGTTTATATGCTTATTGTAGGAGAAGGGGATAAAAGAAAAAAATTAGAAAGCATTATAAAAGAAAAACATATTTCTAATAATGTACTTTTTACAGGAGAAGTTGAAAACGTACATGACTATATGCAGGCAATGGATTTTTTTCTTTTGCCATCAAGATATGAAGGGTTTGGTATAGTACTTTTAGAGGCTCAGGCGGCAGGTTTGAATTGTATGACATCACAAAATGTTGTACCGAAAGAGACTAATATTACGGGAAGAGTTCATTTTACTAGTTTAAATAGGTCGCCAAAGTTTTGGGCAGAAGAAATTCTTTCTATTGGATTTGAACGAAAAAATTGCTTAAGAGAATTGGAAGAAAGTCAATATTCTATTAAGAATTTAGTGAAAGAAATGGAGAATATATTTGAGCTTAAGTAGGATGCATAATGAAGGTAGATAATTGATGAAAGAGGGAAAAAATTAAGTATAATTATTCCAATATACAATGTTGAAAAATATCTTGATAGATGTCTTAGAGGTGTTATAGATCAAACTTATAAAAATACTGAAATTATTTTAGTAGATGACGGATCAACAGATCACAGCAAAGAAATTTGTGAAAAGTGGAGAAAAAAGGATAAGCGTATAAAAATATATTACCAGGAAAATCTTGGAGTTAGTACTGCTAGAAATGTTGGGTTTAACTTATCTTCTGGAGAGGCAATTATATTTATTGATCCGGATGATGAGATAGAAAGAACAATGTTTGAAGACATGATAGGTAAACTTTTTAGATATTCCTATATTGATTTGGTGTGCTGCGGGTATACAAATGAGTTTAATGACAGGATTTTTGAGTATAAACCGATAGAAGGAATTTTGTCAGAAGAAAAAATATTGAAATCACTTTTTGATTATCGGATTATGACGGTGGTATGGAATAAAATGTTTCGAAGAGAAGTGCTTATTGATAAAGCTGGTGATTTCATTTGCTTTCAAGCCAATATTTACGTTGGGGAGGATTTTCTCTGGTTAGTAAATGTTTTAAAAAATTGTAAAAAGATGTACTGTATTGAAAAGGTTTATTATCATTGGTACAGAAGAACAGATAGCGCAACGGGAAAGGCAGATGTAGAAAAAGTTAATGAAAAAGCATTGTCCGAAGTAATTTCTATTGGGGCGGTAATGGAAATTTGTAAAGAGATATCTCAAGATATATATTATTTGGCATGTTCTCGTTATTTTGGAATACTGATGTCGAAATTAAAGACTAGCGAACTAATAAACAATCAAAAAGCCGCGAGAGATGTATGCTGTAGAATGAATCTTTTGATTAAGGAGTATCCTATTAAATGTATACATGACTATTTAAAGGTTAAGAAAGCAAAACTTTTAATAAATATAAAATATAAAAAAGTAAAATAAAAGAAAATTAATTTGACTAAAGTATTAGCATTTATCTTAGGAAGAAGATGATATCGTGGCGAAAATAGAAAGGACAAAAAATACCATAACGGGATCAATCTGGGGATTAATTGAAAAACTATCCAATATATTATTGCCTTTTATTATAAGAACATTATTAATAAAAAAACTGGGGGCGGAATATTTAGGATTAAGCAGTTTGTTTTCTTCTATTTTACAGGTTCTAAATTTAACAGAACTTGGATTTGGAAGCGCGGTGGTATTCGCAATGTACAAGCCTATCGCTGAGGATAACTATGATATGGTTGGGGCTATTTTATCATATCTGAGAAAAATATACAGAGTAATAGGCGTTGTCATAATACTTATCGGCTTAGGAATAATACCATTTCTTGATTTTTTTATTTCAGGGGATGTTCCTGAGAATATTAATATAACTATTCTTTATTTAATTTATCTGTTTAATACGGCCGTGTCATATATTTTATTCGCTCATAAGACATCTTTGCTCCTTGCCCTTCAATGCAATGATGTTATAGGGGAGGTTGGCTTTTTTACAAATACAGCGATGTATATAATTCAGATAATTATATTAATGTCAATTCCAAATTATTACGTATATATCGCTGTTATTCCACTTACAACAATTGTGGCGAATATCATCAGGTCATTGATTGTTGATAGAAGGTATAAGCGCTGGCTTATTTATGGTAACTTAGATAGTCAGGTTAAGCAGCAAATAAGAAGTAAGGTATGGCCTTTAATGGGTACAAAATTAGCGGTTGTTGTTATCAACTCATCTGATACGTTAGTAATTTCCTCTTTTTTAGGATTGTCTTCAGTAGCTATGTACAATAACTATTTTTATATTATGAATTCTGCCCTGGGATGCCTTATGGTAGTGTATAACGCAATGCAGTCAGGGATAGGGAACTCATTAGTTATGGATAGTTTAGATAAAATACTTAACGATTATAACAAATTTTCATTTGTAAATAATTGGATTATTACGTTGTGTTCGACATGTCTTCTATGTTTATATCAACCATTTATGAAGATATGGGTTGGTGAGGGAATGATGTTGTCAACAACATTTGTTGCGCTAATGACTCTTTATTTTTATATGTCCGCTATTGGGAAAATAATCGTTATATATAAGGATGCCGCCGGGATTTGGAGAGAGGATATGATAAGGTGTTATTTCACAAATTTCTTAAATCTGGCGGTTAATATCGTTACCGTAAAAAAATTTGGGGTTTATGGCGTTATAGGGTCTTCAATATTAGCGGTATTAATAGCGGTGCCATGGACGGAAAAGATTTTGTTTAAGATAGTGTTTAAAACAGGAACCTTTAAAGCTAATATGACTATGATCCGCAACGGAATGGTAGCTATCTTTATTAGCTGTTTGGCTTATTTCTTTACAGTCAATTTACCAGATGGTATATTGTGGCTAACGGTTAGGTTGCTTATGTGTGTTATTATTTGTAATTCGCTCTTATTTCTGCTTTTCAGGTCAACAAGGGACTATAAAGAAATGGTAACGTGGATAAAAAGCACTATGCGGAGAATGGATAGGAGAAATATGAGATGACAAGCGCTTTGCGAAGTATAAAGAAGTATTTAAGGCCATTTAAGGTTTTCTATCAAAGAAGAAAAAATAGAGTCAAGAGATCGCCAATAAATAAAAATAATATAAAGATACTTTTTGTCGTCCAAAGAATTGAGTGTTTTAACTCGTCTCTCAGTGTTTATTTGAGAATGATTAAAGATGACTCTTTTGATGTCACGGTCCTTTCATTACCTAAATTCCTTCAATTCTCTGCGGATAGATCTAATAAATTCGCTTTGGAATCATTAAATGATATTTTTAAGTTTTGCGAGTCATTGCCTGGAAACCATAAAACAATAAACAGTTACAATCATTTGATGAAATCGTATATAAAAATAGAAGAATACTCGTTTGATTACATATTCGTTAATATTCCATATGAAGAGCAATACCCCGAAGAGGTAAATATTAAAAGACTAAATAAAATTGGCAGGATTTGCTATTTGCCTTATGGATATAACTCTACAAAAAATAGCTATCTGTTCGAGGTTACTAATCCAATACCTTCCTTGAATTTTTTTGACACCTATTATGCGATTAACAAAAAGAGCTATGGGGAATTGCTGATTAAGCGAATGTGGGTATCACAATTATTGTCAAGGAATAAACCATTAAGAAATATGGGGTATCCAAGATTTGACTTATTAGATAACGCCTCAGACAGAAAGGGTTTGCGGACACTTTTATGGCTTCCAAGGTGGGAAACCAGCTTGGATATTGGCCATGAGCAAAGTACCTTTTTGGCCTTTAAAGAGGATATTGTTTCTTTCGCCGAAATGAATCCAGCTATAGAGGTGATAATCAGACCACATCCTCTGATGTTTGAGAATCATATTAAGGCGGGAAAAATATCCAGGGAAGAATTAGAACACTATTTTAATAGGATAAACAGTATTCCGAATATTTCTTTTGACAAGAATGACTCTTATGAAAAAACATTAGATAGGGCGGATTTAATACTTAGTGATTTTACTGGGCTTTTGGTCGAAATGTTCGTAATGGGGAAAAAAGTCGCGTACACTGGTGAAAAGGGAGATCTAAAAAAAGAATTTTATCCCATGATTGACTCTTTTTATGAAGCGAAAACATGGGAACAGTTTTTGGAGGTTTTTCAACAACTGTCTATGGGGGTAGACAATAAGAAGCAGAAAAGGGATGCTGCGATAAAAAAATTTTGGACGTTTAACGTGTCAAACGCGGCGGTTCATATAGTGGATGATATAAAGAGGAGATGTGACGCAAATGATTAATTACGCGAGGAATATTATATTGGTTATGTCAGGAGGGATCGGTTCTCGCTTTGGCGCGGATTGCCCTAAACAATACTGTCTTATGAACGGGAGGATGGCTATTGATTACGTGATGGACGCGTGTAGAAAGACAAAAGATGTGGATGAGATAGTTATTGTCGCCTCTGAGCAGTATGTGGACTTTTGTCATGATCGATACGGGGTTCCAGCGGTCTGTGGAGGGGCTAACAGGCCCGATTCTGTCGCAAATGGGATTCGGTTTATTCACGAAAATTACGACTGCGAGAAACTTATTATAACCAACGCCGTTTGCCCGCTTGCGACCAGTGAGCAATACGAGAAATATTTCGCTCTCTTAGATCGTAATGATTTCGTTCTCACTGTATGGAAACTAGCCCCGGCGCTTCATCGTTTTGATGGAGTCAGGGTAGATAGAGATGAGTATTTCAATGTAATGGAGCCAGACGCGTATAACTTTAAAATGCTATATGAGAACTTTGACTTTACTAATAAGAAAAAATATATATTCCATAATATGCCGATTGATTGTAAAGCGTTTTATTGCTTTGACTATCCATACACAATGAAATTAACTCACCCACATGACCTGAAATTGTTGGAAGTTCTATATAATGACATTGTAGTGACTCCAGATAAGAATAAAACATTACAGACCGTGAATAAATATGTCTCGGCCTCATATGGGATAAATACGGAATTATGGATTGAGAATGTCCAACGGTATGTAAAGGAATTGACCCAAAAATATAGCGTTATCGCGTACTCGGTGAATAATCAAACCGAAGCCAATATAGTGTATGAGGCGCATTCGACTAAATATGGGGATATTATTATAAAGTTTACTCCTAATAAATATTTTT
This sequence comes from Lachnospiraceae bacterium, assembly GCA_910575565.1. Lineage (GTDB taxonomy): Bacteria > Bacillota > Clostridia > Lachnospirales > Lachnospiraceae > Caccovicinus. The sequence continues at coordinate 78,908 of CAJTFL010000009.1, forward strand.
TTAGAAAAGAGGTATTATATTATAAGTATTATAATAATGGTACAATGGCGGAGATGATCGGGTATGATGAGGACTATAACTCGATCATTATAAAAACCATTAAGCCTGGGATACAAGTCAGGTTTAATAGCGATAATGGAAAGCTGTCTGAATTTTTCGATAGCGTAAATAGAAATCTTATCCCTATAGAGAACATTGATGAAAGAGATGAGCTTCCTACCGTAATGGAGGAGTTTAATGAGTATGTTAAACAGGCTGGAAAATACACATATGAGTATGCGTTTAGAAAGTCTATGGAACACAAAGCGTACTCGGTCTGGGAGAGATACTTCGTGAACGCGGAAAAATATTTTTTGCATAGAGATTTACATAAACGGAACCTTTTGAGGAACCATGAGAAAATAACGGCGATAGATCCAAGAGGAGCCATCGGACCACGAGTGTTTGAGTACGTAATACAATTTATTATTGAGTTGCGAGAGAATACAGAGTCATTTGACTATGATAAGTATCGTGATATGTTGAGATTCTATTCAAAGTATGTCAAATTAAATGAGCTCAAGGCGGCGCTCTTCATTTTTTTTGTATATAAGATGAATGATTATACTTTTCAGAAGCATGACAATAATAAGCTCGCTGACTGGTGCAAGGAATGTATCCTAAAGCTATATTTTGAGGGAGCGGATAATTATCTGAGAGATGAGGTTATGCCAATAATTGAGGAATGATATGAAGAAATATAAAATAATTGTGTTCGATATGGATGGAACATTGTATGATTTAGAAGATGTTATGGCTATGAATTATAAAACGCAATGTGATTTTCTGATTGAAAAAGAAAAGTTATCCGAGAACGATGTCGGGACTTTATTCGCGTCTAACCACATTTATCCTGAAATGAGAAAAGACTCGAGATCCTGTACTGAGTTTTTTGAGCGGAGAGGTATTGATAAGAAGGAATGGAACAGATTTAGAGAAGATCATTTTAATGAGAGTAGCATATTGAAGGAAAACGCAGTTTCGAACGCGGTATTGGAGAAATTCTTGGAATATTACACGCTGATCTTACTCACTAGCAATTCACGGAAAAACGTGCGTAAAGTTCTTTCTTATATTGATGTTAAGGATACAAATTTTACGGAAATTATTTGTAATGATTTCAACAAAATCAACGGAGAGTATAATAAGAAAAAGGCGTTTGACTATATTGTTAGTAATTACAATATTCAGGCTGAGGAAATATTATCAATTGGAGACAGGTTTGAAACTGATATCAAGCCATCACTTATAGTAGGGGGAGATGGAGTGCAGATCAAAAAACCGGTGTTTCTAAAACGTTTATTAGATGATTTGTTGTCAGACCAATTGAACTCTTGTGAATACTATGATTTTTTTGGAAATAGGAAAAAAGTATTATTGTTGGGCGGCACTGGCACCATAGGTATGCCGATAACAAGAAGGCTATCAGAAAGACCAGAATATGACGTGTATGTCTTGTGCAGGAATAAGAAAGAAATCGAGAACGCCCATATAATAATCGGAGATTATTCTGATAGCTCCACACAAAAAGAAATCCTATCTAATAAATGGGATTGCGTTATAGATTTATTATGGCACAACGAAAAGAGATTTTATAATACATATAAAAACATAATGAATATAACAAATCACTATATATTGTTTTCGACAGCTGCGGTTTATGCGGACTGTGACAATCCAATAAAAGAGGACGCATCAAGATTTTGGGATCAGACAAATGGCGATGAGAAATTCTATCACCTGCAAAAAGCGCAGATAGAAAACGTGATTTTTGACTCAAAGTATAAGCACTGGACAATAGTCAGGCCTCATGTCACATTTAACACTAATCGTTTGCCATTAGACACATGGGAACAGGATATTTGGCTGTATAGATTTCTTCAGGGAAAAACAGTGGTATTGTCTGATATGATGTTAGATAAGATGACTAGTTTTTCATATGGAGACGATGTGGCGCGGCTAATAGAAATCATTGTGGATAGTGGCAGGAATTCCTTTTCCCAAGTTTATAACGTTTGCTCGGATGATAGGCTGACATGGGGAGAAGTTGTTGACGCTATCTCAACATCCGTGGAAGAAATTACCGGGAAACAGCTGAAGCTAAAGATAATACCCGTGAAGTCCAAGTATGGGAAATTGGACGAAATGTTACCACATAAAGCGGACAGATTAAGATGCGATAGGTTCTTGGACAGAGTTTTGGATAACAGTAAAGTGAAAAACGTATGTGAGGGAGATTGTGGATTTACAACGCTTTCTGATGATATTTATATTTGCTTAAAAGAGCGGATAACGGAGTTTAAGGATCCGATTGAGTATTGGGATGTTATATCCATTGCGTACATGGACTATGTATGTAAGGAGCGTACCGCTATAAAGGACATACGGGGGAAAAAGAATAGAATAAAATATTTGTTTCTTAGGTATTTTATTAGTTACAGAGTCGCACTTTGTATCTTATCCTTTGCGAAATGGATAAAGAATAAAGTGAATATATTATAGCGTGGGTTCCACACTTCTTTTGATACTTTGAGTCAGCATGACAAAACTAATTGAAGTTGCGGAAGGTGAGCAATATATGATCAGGATATATTGCCATAATAACAGTTTGAAAGGTTATGACTCAGTGGCTGAAGATGTTGAGGCTTAATGAAGTAAAATGCTCGCAGTTCTTGTTCTATCATACAGGAACCGCGAGATTTTTTATATCCTCTATTTTATTAAGCGGTTGCGGAATAATGGTAAAAATTCAAATAGGACATGAAAATTGCATAATCGTGCTGCGAAATTAATCTAGAGATTTACTTTGTAAGCAATGACCTGCGACAACTGTCAAAAAAAACACAGTGCAATTCCCATAGACTTCTGCTATAATAAAGTATAGTAGCTAAAGGGGCAGATTCACAGTTAATAAAAGATTGCACAGGCGTATGAACAACAGATACACAGACACACAGAAACGAAGGCAAAAGAATGGGCGGCTTTATGAGGGGGAAAGATATGATTAAAAAGACACATGACTATGATAATGTGTTTAAGACCATGAAGATGAAGCATAAGCGGCTATTTATCCCAGTGATTAATGATATTTTCGGGAAATCGTACCCCGCAGGGGCAAATGTGGAGATACTGCCGTCAGAAGGGTATTTAACGGAGGGCGAGACCGCCGACGGGAGCAAGGAAATAGAGGAGCAGGTTTCGGATTTCCTGATTAAGATAGAAGGCGAGATTTACCTCCTGGAATCCCAGAGCTATGATGACGGCTCGATGGCGATCCGGATTGCGGAATATGCGTTTATCGTAGCCAGGCAGTTTGCCCTGTGGGATATAGGCCATGCGGTGGTGCAGATGCCTAAGTTTGCGGTGATTTATATTAAGCGGACGGACAGGACGCCGAAGGCTACCAGGATAACCTTTGTCTTTCCAGATGGGCAGAAGGTAGATTATGAGTCGGAAAATGTGATTTTAGAGAAATTTACCAAGGAATCAATTATAGAAAAACGCCTGTTTCCCTATATCCCCTTTTATATTGCACGGTATGAGAAAAAGCTTACGTCAGGAGAGGATATCGGGAGTGTGGTTGAGGAGCTAACTTACTTTAGGGATGAGATGGTGCGCCTGCACAGGGAAAATGAATTGTCGGATGATGAGCTGGTTGACCTTATGGGTTTTGTGAATACGATTATTACCCATATAACAAACGGAAATAAAAATGAAGAAAGGCTGGTAAATATTATGGGTGGAACGGTTATTGAAACGGAATCTGAGAAATTGATACGCAGGGGGATAAGCCAGGGGATAAGCCAGGGAATAAGCCAGGGAATAAGCCAGGGAATAAGCCAGGGAATGCGTCAGGGGCAGGCGAAGATGCTCATTGAATTAGGGCAGGATGACGGCCTTGATGACGGGGTGATTTTAAAGCGGATGCAGGAAAAGCTTGGCCTGTCTTTGGAAGAAGCGGCAGCTTATTTAAAGCAGTATGGAAAGCAGCTTGTATAGGTTAGGCAGTGTATAGGCGGGAGAATTGCCATGGCGCGGAATGAACGCAGGGCTATTCTCAGAGTGATAATTTAATGATTTAAAATGCAGTTAGAATGCATTGCCTGAGCCTATCTGCTCAGGCAGTTTTTTAGGCCAAGGGCCTGTTTTCCTTTATTAAAGAAGATATCAGATAAATCAGATTAGGATAAAGACAATGGATGCAAAGACAACGAAAACTAAAGGATACGTAACCGCCGTCATCGGTTCCGGCGGTAAAACCACGCTGATAGAATACCTGGCAAGGCAGGCCGTGGCGGCAGGGGAAAAGGCGGCGATCGTTACCACTACCCATATGCGCCTTCCCCAAAAGCATAACGGGGTGGGAAAAAGGGAAGAAGAGGCCATTTCCATCATGGAGGAGGAAGGCTGTGTTTACTGCGGAAGCCCTGCACGGGAGAAGGGAAAGATGATTTTCTCGGGAGATAAGCTTTACCGTAAGCTTTGTGAAGAAGCGGATCTGATCTTAGTGGAAGCCGACGGCTCCCGGGGGCTTCCCATGAAAGTGCCAGACTGGCCCAGGGAGCCGGTGATCCCGGAAAATGCGGATGAGGTGGATGTTGTGTTCGGCCTTACGGCCCTGGGGCAGCCCTTGGCGGAAGTCTGTCAGCGGTGGGAATTAGGGAAAAGGTGGATAATCGGCCAGGAAAGCCAGCCGGTTACAGAAGAGCTTGCCGTGAAATTCCTGATTAACGGCTATTTGCTGCCTGTGCAAAAACTGTTCCCTGAAGTTACGCTGACCGTCATCTTAAATCAGGCGGATACTTCTGAGAGAAAGGAAAAGGGAAGGCGCATGGCCAGGCTTTTAGCCGAAAAGGGCTTTAGCTGTAAGGTAGCCCGGTTAAAGCCTCAGAAGCTGTCGATGGTTTATTTGGCAAGCGGCTACGGCAGCCGTTTCGGCGGCAACAAGCTTTTGGAAAGATTAGGAGATAAACGGCTGTTTGAGCATGGCCTGCTGACGCTTTTTGGAATTCAGGAGAGCCTGGAAAAGGAATTGGGGCTTTTATCAGAAGTGATTTTAGTCAGCCAATACCCGGAAATCCTTGATTTCGGGGAGAAGCTGGGCCTTAAGACGGTGGAAAACCCTTATGCGGCGGAAGGGATCACGGCTTCCATCCGCCTGGGAACGAAAATGGCGGCGGAGGATGGGGATTATCTGCTGTATTCCGTAGCCGATCAGCCCTGGCTTAAGGGGGAGACAATAAAAGGGTTTCTTGGCCGTTTCCTGGAGTTATCCCTGCGGGGGGCGGCTTCCATAGGATGTTTGTGCGCTGAAGGGCGGCGGGGCAACCCGGCTGTTTTCCATAAACGTTACAGGGAAGAGCTGTGCGCTTTAACTGGGGATAAAGGAGGAAGCCAAGTAATGAAACGGTATCCAAAGGAAGTGGCGGAATACCTGGTTTCTCCCCATGAATTAGAAGACATCGACTGCAGGCAGGACATCGGGAAGTAGGCGATTTGGCTTTCCTGTTTATTTCCCCCTATCCTTCTGGCTTAATTCCGGCCACACCGTAACCAGCATCGTCCCAAAGCAGGCGGCTCCGCCGATGAAATTGGAGATTGGCTCGGCCATCAGGATCCCATTGGTTCCCAGCCCCATCAGGCCGGGAAGGATCAGGATTAGCGGAATGACAATAACCACCTTCCGGAAAATGGAGAAGAACACGGCGTTTTTGGATTTCCCCAAGGCCACGAACACGCTTTGTCCGGCAAACTGCAAAGACATCATGAAAAACCCGAAATAATAGATCTGCATAGCCGGGATGCCTGCTTTTAGCAGATCCCCTTCGTGGTTAAAGATACGGATAAAAAAGCCTGGAAAGCTGTGGACTAAAAGCCATACAATTACCGTATAGGTGATGGCGGTCACGGACATAAAGATGGCCGCCTGCTTCACCCGCTTATATTCCCCGGCTCCGTAGTTAAAGCCCATAACCGGCTGTGCGCTGTGGGTGACGCCGGTAACTGGCAGGGAGATGACTTCCCGGACGGAATTAATGACGGTCATAATGCCTACATATAAGTCGCCGCCGTACCGGGACAGGCTGGCATTGTACATGATTTGGGCCAGGCTGTTGGTGATGGACATGGTGAAGCCGGAAAGACCTAAGGCGGTGATATCCAGCACCCGCTTCCGGTTCAGCCGGAAGGCTTTTTTCCGCAGCTTTAGGATGGCCTGGTTCCCGGTAAGGAAGCGTATGATCCACAAAGCGGATAGAAACTGGGAAATAATCGTAGCCCAGGCAGCCCCCTGCACGCCCAAACCTAAGATAAAGATAAAAATAGGATCCAGGATAATATTGGTAACGGCTCCCAGCAGCACGGTTAACATCCCGATGGTCCCAAAGCCCTGGGAGTTAATGAAGCTGTTCATCCCCAGGCCAATCATAACAAAGGTGCTGCCTAAAAGGTAAATGGTAATGTAGGAGTCAGCATAGGGGATAGTGGCATCAGATGCGCCAAATAAGTACAGCAGGGGACGTTTGGCAATAAGCCCAAGGACAGTAAGGAGCAGGCCGCACAGCACCATCATCATAAAGGAATTGCCCATGATGGCCTCGGCTTCTTCCTGGTTTCCTTTGCCCCGCTGGATGGAGCATAAGGGCGCGCCGCCCATGCCGAATAGGTTGGCGAAGGCAATGACCATAGAGATAATCGGCAGGCAAAGCCCCAGCCCGGTCAGCGCCATGGTGGCGTTTTCCGGTATGCGGCCGATATAGATCCGGTCAACGATGTTGTAAAGTACATTAATTAACTGGGCCAAGGTCATGGGAAGAGCCAGGTTTAAGATATTTTTGATTATGCTTCCCTGGGAGAAGTCGTTTTTCTGGGTTGTTTTTTGCAGAGAGGTCATGGAAGACACCACCTTATTTTTACTAAATTTAACAGCAATTATTATTCCTTTTTCTTTCCGAGGAGCCGCCCGCTGGCTCGGATAGCTTCCCCTGGCTAATGAAGCTCTGGGTTTTTGCAGATAGCTTCCCCTGGCTAATGAAGCTCTGGGTTTTTGCAGATTCCCACAAACAGAAGCTGCCCTTGGCTGCGGATGGCATAGAGAAACGGCCGGTTCAGGATCATGTCCGCCCTTCCCTGGGGCATTGCCGCCCCTGCGTAAGCGATCTCAGTAAATGCTGCCGCTTCCACACCATTCTCATCAATGCTAATATGCACATCCTGGCTGGCGCTTGAAATAGTTAAAGGCTTATCGTCCGATATTCCGGAGAAATCCGCGTCCCTGCCAAAGGCCTTCCGGATGCCTGACTGCTTCAGTGCCTCGGTAAGATCCATGCTGCTGCCATAGGAGAATTTGGGAATCTTCCAGGTCACTTCCCCTACCCCCTCGCCTTCTGTTCCTTCCAGCACTTCCCTTAGTATCTCAGGGGATTTCACCAGATCCCGGACATCCACCCCCTCATCCGGCAGGATGAATTCCATGGAACCATTTTTCAGGGATAAAATAGAGGAGGTGAAGCCTTTCCCCCGCCGAAAGCCGTGGGAATCCATGGTTCGGTTCATAAAATCGCAGATCACCTCAGTCCCGTCTGCCGTGGTAAATCCATCTGCCTTGGTACTGTCCGGATTAAACCGGTCAATCCACTGGTCATAATAGTAGACCGTGTTCAGGAGAGAAAGCAGCTCATCCTCCGGCACTGGCTTTGTCCCAGGTACGATCGCTTTGCCGGTTCGTTCCTTCACCCAATCAGACATGGCCTGGGCAGCCTCCGGCTCCTTAAGATCAAACTGGAAAATATCGGAATAGAAATACCGGGCAGACTGATCGGCAAACTCCTGCTTTAGCCCTAGGTCATGGCCTGCCCACAGGGAATTGGCAATCCGCAGGCTATAGAGGGACTCTGGCGGCATTTCGCCCCACTGGTTTTTCTTTGCGTTGGCTGGATTGGGCACATGATAAAGAGCCTTAAAGGCGGCCTGGCAATCCTGGGCCAGCGTATCTATTCCTGCCCTTGGGGCGTCCGTCTCCCCATCCCCCAGGTATCCCAGCAGGGATAAAAGCTCCATTCTTGTCTCCCCGGCCGCCCCCTGGGCGCTCATGGCCAAAGCATAGTATAGCCCCAAGGGGGAATAGGCCATGTTCGCCTGGCTGTCCTTCCCTAAAATCTGTGAGGCTGTCTGAAAGGCAAAGGAGCCATAAGCTTCCTTAAACCGCTCCGGTATCTCCCGGCTGCGCCGTGCCTCATAGCGTTCCTCATCATTCTGATATACTGGCTCCTGAGGGTATTCTGCCTGGGCAATGGCTTTTGCCATCACCAGGTTCTGGCTGCTGTCCCTTCCGCCGCCGCTGCCATATCCTGCATTTCTTTCACACCCGTTGACTGCTGCCGTTCCTATGGAAACTGCCAGCAGACAGGCCAGCAGCTTTTTTCTGTTTTTGTTCATCATCTGCTCCTTGCTTTTCCCGCAACCATTCAGGCAGCCCGCCTCCTGGACTAAAACGTTCATGCGCCCGGCAGCGGCGGACGCGCCGCCATGAATGAAAATCCTGCGGGCGCTTGCCATCCCTGCAAAGGCAATGGGGCTGGGAACCTACGGCATCTGAATGATTCTCTTCATTTTATACCATAATCTTTTGGCAACTGCAACCGCATACAACGGAAGTTTGGGCAAATTCAGGAAAAAGACTGTACCTATAACCGGAAGGAAAAGAAGCCATAACAGAAGTTTATAAAGGAAGGTATTGACAGATTTGGGCTTTTGGACGATAATTGAGAAGATTAATGTGTTGATGATTGCTGACATTCATAACCTCCGCAGCCAATTAGGAATAGCAGCAGTTCAGGCAGGGTATCTTCTTGCCGTCTGAACGGTTGCCAGGATTAAAGCAGAGGATGAAGATAAAACAGGGGATGCCAGAGACACAGAAAGGAAGATGTTGCTATGGAGACAATCAGAATTGAAAAAACCGCCTGTCCCAAGGAGAAGCCAGGGAAGGATAACCCCTTGGTATTCGGTACAATCTTTACCGACCATATGTTTGAGATGGATTACCAGGAGGGAAAGGGCTGGCATGATCCCAGGATCGTCCCCTACCATAATTTGGAACTGGAGCCTTCCTGTATGGTATTCCATTACGGGCAGGAAATGTTTGAGGGGCTGAAAGCGTACAAGGCGGATGACGGAAGGATCCTGCTGTTCCGCCCCAATAAGAATATTGAGCGGGCGAACCGCAGCAACCGCAGGATCTGCATTCCCCAGATCCCGGAGGATATCTTTATGGAAGCGTTAAAGACCGTAGTTAAGGTGGATCAGGACTGGATTCCCACTAAGCCGGGGACTTCCCTGTACATCCGCCCCTTTGTGATTGCTACGGATCCTTTCTTGGGCGTGCGCCCTTCCTATACGTACAAGTTTATGATTATCCTTTCCCCAGTAGGGGCATACTACGAAAGTGGCCTGGACCCGGTGAAGATCTGGATTGAGGATGAGTACGTCAGGGCGGTAAAGGGAGGCATCGGCGAGGCGAAGACGGGAGGCAATTACGTCGCTTCCCTGGCAAGCCAGGTGAAGGCTCATGATGAGGGCTATGCCCAGGTGCTTTGGCTGGACGGCGTGCACCGGAAATATATCGAAGAAGTAGGAGCCATGAATATCTTCTTTAAGATAAACGGCACGGTTGTCACCCCGGAATTAAACGGCAGCATCCTTCCCGGCGTAACCAGGGATTCTACTCTTCAGCTTTGCAGGATGTGGGGCATCCCGGTAGAGGAGAGGAGGATCTCCGTAGACGAAGTGGTAAAGGCGGCGGAAAGCGGGGAGATGGAGGAATGCTTTGGCACGGGAACCGCGGCGGTGGTTTCCCCTGTAGGGGAGCTTCGGTATGAGCAGGAAAAGATGCCGGTTAGCGGCGGTAAGATCGGCGAGCTGACCCAGCGGATTTATGATACCATTACCGGGATCCAGCTTGGGCGGATTGAAGGGCCGCAAGGCTGGAGCGTGGAGGTAAAATAAGCCTTTCGGGAAGCTGGGCAGTGCGAATGGCGGAGCTGAACGGACGGTAGATTTTACCATAAAAGTTTTCAGGAAAAATACAGTTAAGAGGGATTGGATATGGGAAGCAGGGTGGAGAAGGCAGTAGAATTGTTTATGTCCGGCTATAATTGCAGCCAGTCCGTGTTTGCGGCTTACAGCGATTTGTTTGGCATGGATCGGGAGCAGGCTCTTAAGGTTTCCTGCTCTATGGGCGGCGGAATGGGGCGTATGCGGGAGGTGTGCGGCACGGTATCGGGCATGGCTATGGTTGCGGGCATGGTCTGCGGCAATACGGATCCCTCCGATCAGGCGGCCAAGACGAAAAATTACGAGACGGTCAGGAAGATGGCGGACGCCTTTAAGGCACAGCACAAGTCTATTATCTGCCGGGAGATTTTAGGGATACGGGGGGCGGAGAAAAGCGCCGCCCCCGAGGCGAGGACGGCAGGGTATTATCAAAAGCGCCCTTGCGCCCGGATGGTGGAAACGGCCGCCAGGATTATTGAGGAAACCTTTCCGGAGTTAGCGGATTAGTTTGGTGTACTAGGGGTTGCGCTTAGTTTTTTTCGCCTTGACAACCAGAAACCGTTTTGCTATAATCGCCATGAGTTATGGGCGCGAAACTTAAGAAATAGGTATGTCCAGGCAGCAAAAACCAGGAAAAACGGAATGCAAAAGGAGGTAATGATGAATCGGATAGTCAAGAGAATTACTGCGTTAGCGGTGGCAGCAGCTATGGCGACGGCTCCAGCGATGGCCGTCAGCGCGGCCTCAGGCAGTGAGATAGAAACAGAGGTGCGGGGCTGGTTCCCAAATTTATCGGAAGATGATCTGCAGGTCATTTTTGAGATAGAGGATATAATAAGGAATAGTCCTGAAGATATGCCGTACCTTGTGGAAGAAATACTGGAATATGTATCATCCGTAAGATCGCAAGACATTTATGATCCGGAAAGAATGGTTATTGCTTATGTGGTTTTTAAAGGATATCTTAGCCGTGAGCAGTGTCTCGGAGCGGGAATGGATGGAGCCGTACTGGATGAGACGCTGGCAAAATTGGGTGTTAATGTAAACGCGCTTCCCGCTGCGCCTGTCCAGAGTGCGCCTGCCTGGAGGCAGGATGCGAAGGGCTGGTGGGTTCAGAGGCCAGACGGTTCTTATCTGGTAAACGAATGGTATCAGTCCAACGGGTTATGGTATTATATGGGGGCTGACGGGTATATGCTCACCAATACCGTTACGCCGGACGGGTGCAAAGTAAACGCTGATGGAGTCTGGGTACAGGAGCAGCCTGAAAGCAGCGCCACCCAGGGCAGCAAATCTCAGGAGCTGCCGGAACAGTACAAAGATTATGTGGTGCTTACATCGGATGCTGATGAAGGCGAGATCCTGGTTAAAATGGCAAACATCGTTGGCTTGGATTGCGTTGTGCATCAGGGGATGTATCTGATGAGCCCAGAAGCATATGAAGAGTTTGACAAGCTGATTTCCGAAGGGTATTTCGACCAATATCTTGCGGATCTTGGCATTTAATCAATTAATGCAGCGCTGTTCTGGTGTGCTGTCCGGATTATATTCAGGCAAGCCATTTAGCGAAATGTAATCGAGACAGTACACTGGTACAGAATGCGGCCGAGCCCGGAGATTATAAAGTCAATGGCATAAGGCCCGCAGGCCGCAGCTTTGGCGGGCGGCAAAGTTAATCGGATAAGTAAAGCGAAAAGCGTGGATAGGCCAAACCGCTTACCGGAAGCGTACAGAGAGAGGCACGTATGGTGGAAGTGCCTTACGGGGAAGTAAGCAAAGACCAGCCTGGAGCGTCCCTTAATCGGGAACGGCGATTCCGTTATCATCAGGAAAATAAGCGGCGTTTAAGGAAATTAAGCGCAACCAGGGTGGAACCGCGGCAAATACCGTCCCTTGCAGTGCATGATATGCATTTTGCAAGGGGCGTTTTTTGTTTCCAATGGCTGCCGCAGCCGTGCTTCGGCGAGGGAGCAAGGCAGACAGGATTCTTTTAATCCAATGTGTCGAAAAACTTTCCAGGTCAAGAGCAGGCTTTGGGATAATGATTCTTTTTATGGAAGGAGAAAAAATGCGATGAGGGTTACATTAAAGGACGGCTCGGTAAGGGAGTATGCAGGGCCTATGGCGATTATAGACATTGCTAAGGACTTAAGCGAGGGCTTGGCCAGGATGGCCTGCGTGGGGCAGATAGACGGGGAGACTGCGGATCTAAGGACGGCAGTTGACCGGGACTGTGCCGTGAATATTTTGACGGCTAAGGAAGAAGCAGGCCTGTCCGCCCTGCGCCATACTGCCAGCCATGTGATGGCTCAGGCGGTGAAGCGGCTGTACCCGGAAGCGAAGCTGGCTATCGGCCCGTCCATCGCCGATGGGTTTTACTATGATTTGGATCTGGAAACGCCGGTTACGGCGGAGGATCTGCCTAAGATTGAGGCGGAGATGAAGAAGATCATCAAGGAAGCCCTGCCTATTGAACGGTTTACCTTGCCAAGGGAAGAAGCGATAGCCTTTATGGAGGATAAGGGCGAGCCTTACAAGGTGGAGCTGATCAAGGATCTCCCAAAGGATGCCCAGATCAGCTTTTACCGCCAGGGAGAGTTTACGGATCTCTGTGCCGGGCCGCATCTGATGAATACGAAGGAAGTGGGGAAAGCCTACCAGCTGACCAGCATTGCCGGGGCTTACTGGAGGGGGGATGAGCATAATAAGATGCTGACCCGGATCTATGCCACAGCCTTTGCCAAAAAGGAGGAGCTGGATGCCTATATTACCATGCTGGAAGAGGCGAAGAAGCGGGATCACCGAAGGCTTGGACGGGAGCTTGGCCTGTTTATGATGCATGAGGCCGGCCCTGGCTTCCCCTTCTTCCTTCCTAAAGGAATGGTGTTAAAAAATACGCTTTTGGATTATTGGCGGGAAATCCATAAAAGGGCAGGGTATGTGGAGATCTCCACGCCCATTATCTTAAACCGCAGCCTGTGGGAAACCTCCGGCCATTGGGATCATTATAAAAACAATATGTATACTACGGTGATTGATGAGGCAGATTATGCAGTGAAGCCCATGAACTGCCCGGGCGGCGTGCTGGTTTATGCCTCTGAGCCCCGTTCTTACCGAGATCTGCCTTTGCGCATGGGAGAGCTGGGATTGGTTCACCGCCATGAGAAGTCTGGCCAGCTTCACGGCCTGATGCGGGTGCGCTGCTTTACCCAGGACGATGCCCATATCTTTATGACGCCGGAGCAGATCAAGGATGAGATTAAGGGCGTGGCGAATTTAATCCATCAGGTCTATTCCCTCTTTGGGTTCCGGTATCACGTGGAGCTGTCCACCAGGCCGGAGGACAGCATGGGAAGCGATGAGGACTGGGAGCTGGCTACCGAAGGCCTGCGGGGGGCTTTAGACGAGCTGGGGCTTCCCTATGTGGTGAACGAGGGGGACGGCGCCTTTTACGGCCCCAAGATTGACTTCCATCTGGAAGACTCCATTGGGAGGACGTGGCAGTGCGGAACCATCCAGTTGGATTTCCAGCTTCCCCAGCGGTTTGAATTGGAATATATTGGGAAAGACGGGGAGAAGCACCGCCCGATTATGATCCACCGGGTAGTGTTCGGCTCCATTGAGCGGTTTATCGGTATTTTGATTGAGCATTTTGCCGGGGCGTTCCCAGTATGGCTGGCTCCCGTCCAGGTGAAGGTTCTGCCTATCTCCGATAAGTACGGGGATTACGGGAAAGCAGTAACGGCCAGGCTGGAAGCTGCCGGGATCCGTGGAGAGCTGGATACCCGGTCGGAGAAAATCGGCTATAAGATCCGGGAGGCTCAAACCATGAAGATCCCCTATATGCTGGTGGTAGGGCAGAAGGAGGAAGAGGAAGGTACGGTTTCGGTGCGCAGCCGCGCCGAAGGCGATGAAGGAGCCTGCAGCCTGGAAGGGTTTATCCATAGGATCCAAAAGGAAAGCTTAGAGCGTGTTTGAAACACGCTCTGGATAAAGCCTGATGCCTGGAAATGCAGGCAAAAGAGAAACCATTAACCGAAGGCTCAAACAGAAAGATGTTTACCGATGAAAACAGAGAAAAAGCGGCTTTTTTACTTGGATGTGATCAGGGCGGTTTCGGCCATCCTGATTGTCACCTATCATTTTTCCTTTTCCCTATTCCTTGCCGGGCCTTACCGGGAGGTGGATATCCTTCACGGAACGGCCAACGGAAGCTGGGGCATGACTCCGGTATACTGTTTTTTCATGGTGTCGGGGGCGGCGCTGATGAGCCGTTATGGCCGGGAGGAAAAGCTGGATTTAAGGGAATTTTACCGCAAACGGTTCCTTGGCATTTACCCGCTGTTTTGGATTGCTTATGCTATAGGCTTTTTCGCCGTGTACTGGCAGCTTGGGCATTTCTATGATATCCCCTCCTGGAGCTTTGTGTGGTCGGTATTGGGGATTGACGGCTGGATCGTGAACTGGATCCCAACCTTTTATATGGTGGGGGAGTGGTTTTTGGGAAGCATTATCATGCTGTATTTGGCCTTCCCGGCAGTCCGGCACTGCTGGGCCAAAAACCGGCGGCTGACCATGGCCGCATCGGCTCTTGCGGCAGGGGTGCTGTTCTGGTATCACCCCTTTCCCATGGATATTAAGCAAAATCCGGTGGTGGATTTGTTTTATTTCCTTTTAGGGGCATGGATCGAGGAAGGGCGGCACAGGCTTTCCGGGGCGGCAGGCGGCTGCAGTGAATGGGCGGCAGAGGGAAGGCATGATCTTTTTGGTGAGGGAAGTGAGGCAGGCGGAAGAAGGGCAAAAAGGGGCGGGCAAAAGAAAGGATTCCTCCTTTGGTGGGCGAGCCTTCTTTTCCTGGGGGTGGTTTTCCTGGTTCCCGTTACGGGAAAGCTTCCCACCATGGAGCTTACGGTTTCGGCCGGGGCTTACGGGCTTGGGATGTTTCTGCGCCAGGTGTTTATCCTCCTTACGGCCTGCGCCTTCTATCTTTTTCTGATGGGGCTTTCCGGGCGGCTTGAACGGTCTGTCCACGGGAAAAAAATCATTATGGAAATCAGCGGGAAATCTTACGGGATTTTCCTTACCCATCATATGGTCAGCCAGCTGATCTGCCGCCATTTTGACGGGGCAAATTTAAGCAGGAGGGAAGTGCTGGCTGTGCTGGCTCTGATTTTTCTGGCAACTTGGGTGGTGACTCTGATCATTTACCGGATCGAGTCATACATAAAAGAAAAATTTTGAGCCATACTAACTTTGTCAGAGGCGGCTTATGGGCCGGCCTTGGTAAATTTATCAGGTGCTCTAAGCTTATTTTAAGGAGGAAATGACATGACAAAGTTAGACTGCAACGTAACAAGCTGTATGCATAATGCAGACAACTGCTGCTGCAAAAGCGAGATTATCGTAGACGGCAGCAAGGCGAAGGACTGCTGTGAAACCTGCTGCGGAAGCTTTGATGAGAATAAGGGCGGCGCGTTTACCAATCTGTTTAAGACGCCGGAGAAGAAGCTGGAGGTAGGCTGCGAGGCGGTAAACTGCATTTACAATGAAAATCACCGCTGCAGTGCCGACCATATCGGCATCACCGGCGACGGAGCCAATGAGGCTTCCCAGACGGAGTGCAGCAGCTTTAGGGCCAGATAGTTTTTTTGCTCCGCCACTTTACAAACGTTTCAGATGATTGTATACTGGGAACGGATAAAAAGCCGGGGAAGGATCCCCGGCTTAAGAAAAGGAGAATAATCATGGAAAAGATGAACAGCCTGGCCTACTATAATGGGAGGATTACCTCGATTGAGGATATGATGATACCAGCCAATGACCGGGGCTTTTACTTTGGGGACGGCATTTATGAGGTGGCAATGGTGTACAACCGTAAGATTTTTGCCCTGGAGGATCATTTGGATCGGATGTGTGGCAGCGCGTCCATGGTGAAGATCCCCCTTCCCGGCACAAGGGAGGAGATTGGAAAGCTCCTTGGGGAGCTGTCGGATAAGGTGGAAAGCCCGTGTCAGTTTCTGTATTGGCAGATTACCCGGGGGACGGCGCCCAGGAACCATCTGTTCCCGGAGGTTCCCAGCAATCTTTACGTATACATAAAGCCGTGGAAAGGCGTGGAGACTTCGGACGAGTACCGCTTAATCAGCGTGGAGGATACCCGTTTCTTCCACTGCAACGTCAAGACGCTGAACCTGCTGCCTAATGTTATGGCAGCCCAGAAGGCGAAGGAGGCAGGATGCCAGGAAGCCGTATTTGTCCGCGACGGATATGTGACGGAAGGCTCCCATGCTAATGTTTCCATCATTAAGGACGGAGTGTTCATCACCCATCCCTTAGACTGCCTGATCCTTCCCGGCACGGAGCGCAAGCATATGATCGCTTTCTGCCGCCAGCTGGGGATTTTGGTGGAGGAAAGGCCCTTTACCTTGGAAGAGATGGCAAAGGCGGATGAAATCATCGTATCCAGCACCAGCCATCCCAGTATGCGCGCCATGGAGCTGGATGGGAAGCCTGTGGGGATGAAGGATCCGGAGACCGTAGGTAAGCTTAGGCAAAAATATCTGGAGGCAATCGGCCAGTGAGGAAGCATTTTTATTTCAGCGGAAGGGTGCAGGGCGTAGGCTTCCGCTATAAAGCCCAATATTTTGCCAAAAGAATGGGGCTGACCGGCTGGGTAAAGAATTTGTGGGACGGAAGGGTAGAGATGGAAGTCCAGGGGGATGAAGCCATGATTGGGCGGCTGGTTTCCTGGCTTAAGGATGATACCTACATCATTATCCAGGATATGGAGGAAGAGATTATCCCGGAGGTTCAGGAGCGATCCTTTGGGGTAATGGGGTTTTAATACAAAATCTGAAGAAATCTCTTGCCAAACGGCGAAATCTGTGCTATTATGTTCGTGTTGCAAAAAGTGCAGCAGATAAGTGAATAGCCGGCTTGTCGGAATGGCAGACGAGGTGGACTCAAAATCCATTGATGGCAACATCGTGCGGGTTCAAGTCCCGCAGCCGGCACTCCTTGGCAGGGGCAAAAACCGTTGAAAGTTCAGGATTTCAGCGGTTTTTTCTTTTCAGATGAAAGCAGCCTCCCATAAAACACAGGGTGCTCGCACAGGGCGCTCCACACATAAGAATGGAGGAAACCATGGATAAAAAAACAATGTTGATCAAGGCGGTCTACGCCGGGTTTATGATTGGGATAGGCGGCATCGTCTATCTGTCCGTTGACAATAAGGCGATCGGTTCCCTGTTGTTTTCTTTCGGGCTTCTGACCATCGTTACCCAGGGGTTTTGCCTGTACACGGGCAAGGTAGGCTTTATGAAAAAGGTAAATGAGCTGTGGGATATGGCGGTGATTGTCCTGGGGAATTTTGGCGGGACGTTTATTGCGGCGCTGCTTGCCAAAGGGGCGGGGCTTGCCATTTCCAGCACGGAGCTAGCTGGTAAAAAGCTGGCCTGTCCCCTGGACAAGGTATTCTTGCTGTCGGTTTTCTGCGGGGTGATGATGTACCTGGCTATCGACAACTTTAACAAGGCGAAAAACATTGTGTTTGTGATTGCCCCGGTGATGATTTTTATCCTTTCCGGCTTTGAACATTCCATTGCCAATATGTTTTATTTCCACTTAGCCGGGATTTACAGCGGGAAAATGTTCCTTTACCTGCTGGTTATGGTGGCGGGAAACGGCGTAGGGGCGAAGGTGTTTAGCGGGATAAACAGCTTGGCGGACCGTTCCGGGGAAGGGAGGAAATAATGGCGGCAAAATCTGGAACTAGAAAGGCTTCATCATCAAAGGCGTCGGGAAGCAGCGGGCGGAGAGGGGCATCCCGGAGCAATGCGCCAAAAAGAACCTCGCAGGGCGGCAGATCAAATCGGGGCGGCAGATTAGGGAAGGGAGGAAAGCCTTCTTTAATCGTCCTTTTGCTGGCTATCGTGCTTTTTACGGCCCAGTCCGTATTTAACATCCCTGTCTTTGACGCGGTGATCCCGGTATTGGAGCAGATCAGCGGGCAGCGCTTTCCAGGGGAAGGGGATTTTCCGGGGGCAGACGCCGGGCCGGAAGGCGGCGGAGCGGGGGGAAACGGACAGACGGCTTCTCCCGGGATTTTTTTGGAAGGCTTGGAATACCCGGAGGATATCCCGGAATATACAGGCAGCCCTTATATTACCGTAAATGAAAATATCCCCCTGTTTACCGGCGAGGAGGAGACGGGGGTTTCTTTTGAGGAATACAGTCCCTTAGATGAACTGGGAAGGTGCGGGGTGGCTTTTGCCAATATCGGCACGGATTTAATGCCTAAGGAAAAGCGGGGCTCCATCAGCTCCGTAAAGCCTACAGGGTGGCAGAAGGACACCTATGATATTGTGGACGGGAAGCATTTGTATAACCGCTGCCACTTGATTGGCTACCAGCTTACCGGGGAGAATGCCAATGCATCGAATTTAATTACCGGAACCCGTTACCTAAACGTGGAGGGGATGCTGCCCTTTGAGCAGATGGTGGCGGACTATATCCACGAGACGGATAACCACGTCCTGTACCGGGTTACGCCTGTTTTTGACGGGGATAACCTGGTGGCAGACGGTTTGTTTATGGAAGGGAAGTCGGTGGAGGATGGGGGAGCCGGGATTTGCTTTTTCATCTATGCCTACAATGTCCAGCCGGGGATCGGGATCGATTACCGGACAGGGGAAAGCTGGCTGGAAGAGTAAGCTGGTTTTTTGGCCGTCTTTTTGGCCGTCAGTATAATGAGCTAGACAGCGTACCGGTTTTTGGTGTATGATAGAAGAGGATCCATAGGGGTTAGGAGGTGGACTGGATGGAGTGCCAGGAAGCAGAACGGCTGGTTATGCCGTATATACAGGATGAGCTGCCCACACCGGTGCTGGAAGAATTTTTGGAGCATATCCAGGTCTGCCCTCAATGCCAGGAGGAGCTGGAGATTTACTTTACCGTGGCGGAGGGGCTGCGCCATTTGGAGGAAGAGACCGGCAGCTACAATATCCGCGGGGAGATGGAGCGGGTCTTGGAAGCTTCCCGCCAGCGGGTGCAGCTTGCCCGCCTGGTAAAGATTATTTATTATGCGGTCAATACCCTGGCGAGCCTGGGACTGTTCGTCACCTTTCTTTTGCAGCTTCGCATCTGGCATACCGGCGGCTGAGATATGGGCTTTTGTATTGATCATCTATTATGGAAAGGATAGCATATGGGAAAACTGGTATTGATTGATGGGCACAGTATCTTAAACCGCGCTTTTTATGGGGTTCCGGATTTGACCAATTCGGAAGGCCTCCATACGAACGCGGTTTATGGTTTCTTAAATATTATGTTTAAGATTTTGGACGGGGAGAAGCCAGATTACCTGGCGGTTGCCTTTGACTTAAAGGAACCTACTTTCCGCCATAAGATGTATCCGGAATATAAAGGGACCAGGAAGCCCATGCCCCAGGAGCTGGCACAGCAAGTGCCCCTCATCCAGGAAGTGCTGGCGGCTATGGGGGTTACGATCCTGACTAAGCCGGGGTACGAAGCGGACGATATCCTGGGAACGGCGGCAAAGAGGGCGCAGAAGGAGGATATCCAGGTTTCCGTGATCTCCGGCGACCGGGATCTTTTGCAGCTTGCGGATGAAAAGATTAAGATCCGCATCCCCAAAACCAGCCGGGGCAATACGGAGATTTACGACTATTATCCGGAGGACGTGAAGAAGCAGTATCAGGTATGGCCGGAGGAATTTATTGACGTGAAGGCACTGATGGGGGATCCTTCTGATAATATCCCCGGCGTTCCTTCCATCGGGGAGAAGACGGCCACGGCCATTATCGCGGCCTACGGGAGCATTGAAAATGCCCATGCCCATCTGGAAGAAATCAAGCCGCCCAGGGCGAAAAAAGCCTTGGAAGAGCATTACGACATGGCAGAGTTAAGCAAGGTTCTGGCCAGGATCTGCATTGACTGCGACATTGAATTTTCCTGCCAGGATGCAAAGCTTGGGAATCTTTATACGCCCCAGGCGTACCAGCTGATGAAGCGGATGGAATTTAAGTCCCTCCTTTCCCGTTTCCAGGAAAAGCCCCGGGAAGCCGGAGCCATGGAAGAGCATTTCCGGCTGCTGGAGGGGAAAAAGGCGGCTAAGGAGTGGTTTAAGAACGCCCAGTCCTGGGCGAAAAATAAAGGCGTCTTCGGGATCTGGCTGATTAAGGGGGAAGGGCCGGAGGAGATTAAGGAAGCGGAGCAGCTTTCCCTTCAGTTTGGCACGGACGGCGGCGTGACCGTGCCCCAGGAGAAGGGACAGGAGAAAAAGGAGCGGGAGAGGGCAGCGGCGGCGGTAATCTCCGCAAGGTATTTCGGAAAGGCAGGGGATGATCCCAGTACCGGGGAAGAAGAAAATCCCTTCCGGGAGGAAACGGCCTGCATTAAGGCTGGCGGGGAGATTTCCCAGGAATGGCTTCTGGATCAGCTTAAGCTCCTTGTCCGGGAGGCAGAGCCGGGAAATCTTTGGACGCTGGATTTGAAAGGAAGCCTGCCCTTTTTTGGCCTGGATGGGCAGGAAGGGGAAGAAGAGAGGGAAGGCGTGGGGATTTATGACGGAGGCGTTGCCGCCTATCTGTTAAATCCCTTAAAGGACAGCTATGGGTATGACGATCTGGCCAGGGATTACTTGGGTCTGGACCTTCCTTCCCAAAAGGATCTGCTGGGCAAGGAGCCGGTTGGCAAAGCCTTGGAGGCAGGAGAGGAAAAGGCTTTCCTGTGCGGATGCTATATGGCCTGCGTGATGCAGCGTGCAGCCGGAATCCTTAAGGAAAAGCTTGAGGAAACCGGGATGTGGCAGCTGTACCGGGAGATTGAAATGCCGTTGATCTACAGCCTGTACCGCATGGAGCAGGCGGGGGTGAAGGTAAAAAAGACAGCCTTAAAGGAATACGGCGATAAATTAAAGGTGAAGATTTCGGAGCTGGAAAAGGAGATTTACGAAGGCTGCGGCGAAACCTTTAACATCAATTCCCCTAAGCAGCTTGGGGAGATCTTATTTGAAAAAATGCAGCTAAAAGGCGGGAAGAAGACGAAAACCGGCTATTCCACGGCGGCCGACGTGCTGGAAAAGCTGGCGCCGGAGGTTCCGGTAGTGCAGAAGATCCTGGATTACCGGCAGCTTGCGAAGTTAAATTCCACTTACGCAAAGGGGCTGGCCGCCTATATCGGCCCGGATGAGCGGATACACGGCACATTTAACCAGACCATTACGGCCACGGGGCGGATCAGCAGCACGGAGCCGAATTTGCAGAATATCCCGGTGCGGATGGAGCTGGGCAGGGAGATCCGGAAGGTATTCGTGCCGGAGGAGGGATATGTGTTCGTGGACGCGGACTATTCCCAGATTGAGCTTCGGATCTTAGCTTCCCTGTCTGGGGACAAGCGGCTGATCGAGGCTTACGGCTCGGCCCAGGATATCCATGCCATTACGGCTTCCCAGGTGTTCCATGTGCCTTTAGAGCAGGTGACTCCCTTGCAGCGGCGGAATGCCAAGGCAGTTAATTTCGGCATTGTCTACGGCATCAGCGCCTTTGGCTTGGGGGAGGGCTTAAGCGTGTCCCGGAAGGAGGCTCAGGATTACATTAACCAGTATTTTGAGACGTATCCGGGGGTAAAGGAATATTTGGATCGGCTGGTGGCGGAAGGGAAGGAAAAGGGTTATGTGTGCACGCTGTACGGCAGGCGGCGGCCTATCCCGGAGTTAAAATCGGCGAACTTCATGCAGCGTTCCTTCGGGGAGCGGGTAGCCATGAATTCTCCGATCCAGGGGACAGCTGCGGATATTATGAAGATTGCCATGATCAGCGTGGATCGGGAACTAAGGAAACGGGAATTAAAGTCCCGGATCGTCCTTCAGATCCATGACGAATTGCTGATTGAAACCTGGAAGGAAGAAATTCCCCAGGTAAAGGAGATTTTGGAAGAGAAGATGAAGCAGGCCGCAGAGCTTAAGGTTTCCCTGGAAGTGGAAGCCAAGGAGGGGGATTCCTGGTTTGCGGCAAAATAGCCGCAAGATGAATGATTGTCTTGTAGGAAAGGCAGGGAAAGGATGCTGGAGCGGGAAGGCTTTATGCCCATAAATTACCTGAAAAAAGAAAGCTACACCGGCAGCTACCGGGGAATGCGCTTTAAGATGATGAAGGCGAAGGCGGGGGAAGGTGAGGAGGAGCGGGAAGTCCTGCGCACCTGCCATTGGCCGGAGCCTTACAGCTTTGACGCCACGGATGACCGCCTTAAGGCCTGGAAGGATACCTCCTTTGACGAGGAAGGGATTCAGGCGGCCATTGGCTGGCTTAACCAGGCGTATAAGGAGCATTACCGGTAAACGCGGATCAGGAGGGAAAGGATGCGGTTAGGAGAGGAATTTTTTCACCGGGACTGCCTTGTGGCGGCTCCGGAGCTGGTGGGAAAGGTTTTGGTGCGTTCTTTCGGGGATGGGAGGCAGGAGAGGCTTAGGATCCTGGAGACGGAGGCTTACCGGGGAGAGGAGGACACCGCCTGCCACGCCCACAAGGGGAGGACAAAGCGGACGGAGGTTCTGTACCGGGAGCACGGGAGGATTTACGTTTATCTTTGCTACGGGATCCACTGGCTGTTAAATTTCGTTACCGGGGATAAGGATCTGCCCCAGGCCGTGCTGATCAGGGCCTGCGTGGACGCGGAGGGGCCGGGGAAGCTGACGAAGCGCCTAAAGGTGGACGGTTCCTTTAACGACACTTCAGTTTATACCCAGGACAGGCTTTGGGTGGAGGACGACGGAAAACGGTATCCCTTAGCTTGTGCCCCCAGGGTGGGGATCGGCTACGCCAGCCAGGAAGACCAGGATAAGCTTTGGCGGTTTAAGATGGTTCGCCGGATTGGGCTGACCGGAGGAGTGGGAGCGGGGAAAAGCCAGGTGTTAAGCTGGCTTAAGGAAAATGGGAAGGCTAAGGTTATCCGCACCGACGATGTGGCCAAGGCGCTTATGGAGCCGGGGGAGGAAGGATACCGCCAGGTGGTGAAGGCCTTGGGGGATTCTATTTTGGCGGAGGATAAGCGGATCGACCGCCCGGCTTTGGCTTCCTTGATTTTCGGGGATAAGAAGGCCAGGGATAAGGTGGACGGAATCATCCATCCCCTGGTATGGAAGAGGATAAGGAAAGCCCTTGAGGAAGCAGGGGAGGATATGGTGGTGGTGGAATCCGCCATATTTAGCAGCGAGGCATTCACGTGGCTGGACGAGCTTTGGTATGTGGACGCCCCGGAAGCTGTCCGGAAGGAACGCCTGATGGAAAGCCGGGGATACAGCGGCAAGCGATGCCAGGCGATGATGGACAGCCAGCCAGGCTTAGGGGATTACCGGCAAAAAGCCAGCCGGGTAATCCATAACGGCGGCAGCTGGGCGGATACAAAAAGGCAGCTCCAGGGCTTTTTATCATAAAATAATGGCAGGAAAAGATGAGATTAGTAAGCATAGCAAGCGGAAGCAGCGGAAACTGCATTTACATAGGGACGGAAAAAACCCATATCCTGATAGATGCCGGGATCAGCAATAAGCGGATCCAGCAGGGGCTTTGGGATATTGGGGTGAAGGGGGAAGAGCTTTGTGGGGTGTTTGTCACCCACGAACATTCCGATCATATTAAGGGACTGGGGGTTTTGGCAAAAAAATACCAGATTCCCATTTTTGGAACCAGGGAAACCTTAGAGGAGGTAAGGAAAAAGGCCGCTTTGGAAAGCTATCCGGAGGAATTGCTGATCCCGGTGCTCCCGGACGTGGATGTTTTGGTGGGGGATCTGCGGGTAAAGCCTTTCCGGATTGATCATGACGCGGCTAACCCGGTGGCCTACCGGGTGCAGTGCGGGCAAAAGTCCGTGGCCGTGGCTACCGATATGGGGCATTACGATCAGTATATTATCGATCACCTCCAGGGGCTTGACGCGGTGCTTTTGGAATCCAACCATGATGTGCGGATGCTGGAGACAGGCCCTTATCCCTACTACTTAAAGCGGAGGATCTTAGGGGAGCACGGCCATTTGTCCAATGAAACCTGCGGCAGGCTCTTAACCCATATCCTCCATGACCGGCTGAAGTATATTCTCCTTGGGCATTTAAGCAAGGAGAATAATTATGAGGAGCTGGCCTATGAGACGGTTCGGCTGGAGATCTCCCAGGGGGAAACGCCGTATGAAGCCGGGGATTTTTCCATCTTTGTAGCCAGCCGCGACCGGATGTCGGAGATCTTAACCATATAGTTCCATATAGTTTGTTGTGCGGCAAAGGGCGCACAGGACGGAGGAGAAGATGAACAAGATTATTATTACCGTAGTGGGCAAGGACACTGTGGGGATTATCGCAAGGGTATGTACGTACCTGGCGGAAAACGGGATCAATATCCTGGACATTTCCCAGACCATTGTCCAGGATTACTTTAACATGATGATGATTGCCGACATGGCAAATGCGAAGACGACGTTCGAGGAGATTGCAGGGGCCTTTGATGAGATCGGGAAGGAAATCGGCGTGATGATCAAGTGCCAGAGAGAGGAAATTTTTACCAGTATGCACCGCATCTGAAGCGCGCGTGCTGAAAAGGAGAAAAGGCAGGGAAGATCATGATTAATATCTACGAAGTGAATGAAACCAACAATATGATCTGGCACGAAAACCTGGATGTGCGGACCATTACCATGGGAATCAGTCTCCTTGGCTGCGCTGATTCTGATTTAAACGCAGTGAATGAGAAGATTTACCAGACCATAACCGCCAGGGCTAAGGACTTGGTATCCACGGGACAGGCCATTGAGCGGGATTTTGGGATCCCTATTGTGAATAAGCGGATTTCCGTCACCCCCATAGCCCTGGTGGGCGCTTCCTGCTGCAAAACGCCAAATGACTTTGTATCCATAGCCAAGACCCTTGACCGGGCGGCCAAGGAGGTAGGGGTTAATTTTATCGGCGGGTATTCGGCCCTGGTAAGCAAGGGCATGACCAGGGCGGATGAGCTTTTGATCCGTTCCATCCCAAAAGCGTTAGCGGCCACGGAGCGGGTGTGCAGCTCGGTTAATGTAGGATCCACCAAGGCGGGGCTTAACATGGATGCCGTTTACCTGATGGGGCAGATTGTCCGGGAGACGGCCATGGAAACGAAGGAGAGGGACTCCCTAGGCTGTGCCAAGCTGGTGGTTTTCTGCAACGCGCCGGACGACAATCCTTTTATGGCCGGGGCGTTCCATGGGGTAACGGAGGCGGATGCCATCATTAACGTGGGGGTAAGCGGCCCCGGGGTGGTGAAGGTGGCGCTGGAAAAAGCCAGGGGGCAGAATTTCGAGGTGCTCTGCGAGACGATTAAGAAAACGGCCTTTAAGATTACCCGGGTGGGCCAGCTGGTGGCCCAGGAGGCGTCCAGGCGTCTTGGGGTTCCCTTCGGCATTATCGATCTGTCCCTTGCCCCGACTCCGGCGGTGGGGGACAGCGTGGCGGAGATCCTGCAGGAGATTGGCTTAGAGCGGGTGGGGGCTCCGGGGACTACGGCGGCCCTTGCCATGCTTAATGACCAGGTAAAGAAGGGCGGGGTGATGGCTTCCTCCTATGTAGGCGGCTTAAGCGGCGCCTTTATCCCAGTCAGCGAGGATCAGGGCATGATTGACGCGGTAAATGCCGGGGCGCTGACGTTAGAAAAGCTGGAGGCCATGACCTGTGTCTGCTCCGTGGGCCTGGATATGATTGCCATACCGGGGGATACCACGGCGGCGACCATAGCCGGGATTATCGCTGACGAAGCGGCGATCGGGATGGTGAACCAGAAGACCACGGCTGTCCGCCTGATTCCGGTGATTGGAAAAGGGGTGGGGGAAGTGGTGGAATTCGGCGGCCTTTTAGGCTATGCCCCGGTTATGCCGGTAAACGCCTTTTCCTGTGAAGGTTTTGTTGCCAGGGGAGGGCGGATTCCTGCCCCCATCCACAGCTTTAAGAATTAGCGGGAGGGCGGGCCATGAGGTTATATTTGATCCGCCACGGGCGGCAGAACAGCAAGCTGTGCAATGTGGACGTGGATATTTCGGAGGCAGGCTATAACCAGTCGATTCTGCTGGGGCAGAGGCTTGTGGGGGATGGAATCCAGGTGGTGTATTCCAGCGGCTTAAAGCGGGCGATCCAGACGGCCCAGACGGCCAATTTTTATTGGAACGTGGAGCATTATATGTATCCGGAGCTGCGGGAAATCTCCTACGGCGACATGGAAGGCCTGGGGGATGATGAGATTGCCAGGCAGTTTGCCGATTTTTTCGTGGAGCAGA
Organism: Lachnospiraceae bacterium; assembly: GCA_910575565.1. GTDB lineage: Bacteria > Bacillota > Clostridia > Lachnospirales > Lachnospiraceae > Caccovicinus. The sequence goes on from CAJTFL010000009.1 coordinate 105,311, forward strand.
ATAAGATGGAGTATGATATCCCTTTCCCTAAAGGAGAGTGCGCCGGGGATGTGATCCGCCGCGTTCTCCCAGTTTTCCGCCAGATTGTGGAAAGCCATTACGACAAGGTGGCTATCGTTACCCATGGCGGGGTGATCCGCTGCATGGTGGCTCATGTGCTGGGGATGGATTTGGTGAAATGGAGGACTTTAGGCTCTCATCTGGAAAACAGCAGCATCACGGAGCTGGAATGGCATCCGGATCGCCAGAGGTTTACCTTGGAGCGGTTTAATGATTATGCCCATTTGACGGCTTATCCTGAGCTTATGCGCAGCTCCTGGCTGGAGCGCTGACGTAAGGGTTTTGGCCGGAGAGCTGGCTTGCGTGCGTCTTCTGGCCAAAATGTTGGCTTGTTTTGGCATAGGGCCATGGTGCGCTGTGACTGTCTGCCAGAAAATGCTTTAGTGAGGGAGGCTTATGGAGGAAAAGGATCGGCAGAGCTTAAAGGAGCTTTGGGCTTTGTTTTTGGACGACGGGCTTAACCAGATAATTTTCAGCAGCCCGGTTAATTCATCCGGCTTAACAAAGGCCAGGGTGCGCCCCTTGTATTTAAAAGGCAGCTTAGTATTCCAGCTGGAGGAATTTACAGAGCGCCAGGCGTTCCACAAAAATTTATCCAGGGAAGAGGGAGCCGCTTTATTTACTGCCCTTTTGGAACAGGATTTTTGCCGGTGCGAGCTTTGGTCAGAGAAGGGCTGGGGACAGGCGCTGGTCAGCAAAAAGGGGAAGGTTACTGTTAAGACGAAGATGGGCGGGAAGGAAAATGCCGCTCGGGAGGCAGCAAAAGATTTGGCCGGGCAGTGGAAGGAAGGCCTTAAACGGCAGGAGCGCCTTTCCCATAACCGAAAGAAAGCATATGTTTTGGAGGAAGGCCGCCCGGTTCCCTTCCTGGTGGATCTGGGCGTGATGACCGGGGAGGGGAAGATTGTCAGCTCCCGGTACGATAAATTCCGCCAGATTAACCGGTTCCTGGAATTTATCCAGGATATCCTGCCCCAGCTTTCCAAGGATAAGGAGAACACCATCATTGATTTCGGGTGCGGCAAGTCTTACTTAACCTTTGCCATGTACCATTATCTCCATATCCTGAAGGGATATCCGGTTAAGATCATCGGACTGGATTTAAAGGAAGAGGTGATCAGCCGCTGCAATGCCTTAAAGGAAAAATACGGATTTTCCCATTTAACCTTTTGCCACGGGGATATCGCTTCCTATGGGGGCGTTTCCCAGGTGGATATGGTTGTCACCCTTCACGCCTGCGACACGGCCACGGATTACGCCTTAGCCAAGGCGGTGGGCTGGGGGGCGAAGGTTATCCTTTCCGTGCCCTGCTGCCAGCATGAGTGGAACGGGCAGATGGAAAACCGGCTAATGGAGCCGATTTTAAAGTACGGCCTGTTAAAAGAACGCCTTGCCGCCCTGTATACCGATGGGATCCGGGCGGAGCTTTTAGAACATATGGGCTACCGCGCCCAGGTGCTGGAATTTATCGATATGGAGCATACGCCGAAAAATATCCTGATCCGCGCCGTAAAGCAGGGAAAGCCCAGGGAAAACTGGGAAGAGATCCGGGCGATTTTGGATTTTTGGAACGTGGAGCCTGCTTTGGCGAAATTATTGCTATAAAAGTTCAGCCAGCGGTGAATTTTCATCTGCGAATATTAAAAAATCCTAAAATTTAGATTCTTTTTCTGAAGATGGGAGGGTTCCGGATTGATTTTCCGGCGGATTCGTAGTATAATGCATCTTATCCGGGGCTGGTTTTGCCGGTTTTCGGCGAAGCAAGGTTTCCCAATATATTTTAGAGAAAGAAGGATGTTTATGAACGAAGATTGGATGAATCAGGCGTATCCTCAGGATCAGGGGCAAAGCGCAAGCCTTCCAGCCTTAAGCTTAGGCCAGTACACTTCCCGAACCTTTGGCTGGATGTTTGCCGGTTTGCTGACCACTTTCCTGGTGGCGGTCTCAGGCTATGTAAGCGGATGGATCTTTATGGTGCTGTCCATTCCTTACTGGCATTACCTTCTGCTGGCGGCGGAGCTGGGGACGGTGATTTTCTTAAGCGCCAGGGTGCAGAAGCTTAGCGTAGGTGTCGCCAGGGCGCTGTTCTTTTTGTATGCGGCGCTGAACGGAGTAGTATTTTCCGCCTATTTCCTGCTTTTTGATCTGTCCTCCATGATCCTGGTATTTGGGGCTACGGCGCTGTTTTTTGGGATTATGGCCTTGTTAGGGTACGTATTAAAGCTGGATTTCAGCAAGATCCGCCCATTTATGTTCGGCGGCCTGCTGTTTTTGGCAGCTTTCTGGCTTCTGTCCATGTTTATTAACTTAAGCCAGTTTGAGCTGATCGTGTGTGCTATCGGCATTTTCCTCTTCTTAGGATATACGGCTTACGATACCCATAAGATCAAAGAATCCTATGAGGTATTCAGCCAGGATGACACCATGCTTGCCAAGGCGTCGATCTTCTCTGCTTTGGAGCTGTATTTGGATTTCATTAACCTGTTCGTTTACCTGTTAAGGGTGCTGGGAAGAAGCAAAGATTGATGCCCGTTGCCTGCAGTGGGATGGCAGGCTTGGCTGTCCTGGCAGAAAAGATTAGCATTAGCGGTTGAATAGCAGTTACGGCGTAAGCCGGTATTTGGGCAGCCGCCCTCCCGTCAGAGGATGACGAGAGGGCGGCTGTATTCATTTTCCCTGCCCTTTGGAAAGCTGGGGGAGCTTGCGTATGTCTGATGGAGGATGGCCGCATAAACATGGGAGGCGTAAAGGCTGCGATCCCAAAGCCTTAGGGAAGCACCGGAAAGGTTTTCAGGGGCATCGGCGGCTTTTGCGATCAGGGGAATGGTTCCCTGCTCCTTGATTAACCTTAGCAGAGGGGCGGACTGGCGTTTAAAGCCGAGAATCCTGGCGTAAGGGCAGCCGGATCGGCGCCAGGCATCCATGTCCTCCCGGCGGATGCCTAAAAGGATGTGGAGCAGCCCACGGCTTGCGCGGGTGTAGGTATACTGACGGGTTTTTAAGGCCTTAGCCCTTTCCGAAAAGGAAAGGAAGGAAAGGCCATGGCCCTTTAACCGCCCCTCCAGCTCCGGGGAGATATCGGAAAATTCCTGGAAATCTCCCCCTTTTTCCATGCATTCCAGGATCCGGCAGGTTAAAAGGGCGGAAAAATCGTCGGGGCAGAGGGGGAAAAAGCCTTCATTAAAGCCGTTTTCCTTGTTTTCCGAAATGCTTCCCGCCTTATAGAAAGGATGGAGGCTTTCGGGAATCTGGGATAAAAGGGACTGGGAAGCCTTAAAGGCCGGGCCGGGGGATGCCTGGCGGATTTGCGGCAGGCTTTCGGTGACGGCTTTCCGGAGGGCGGAGGCGGAGGCGTAGCTGTGGCCATTGCTGTGGCCGCTGCCGTAACCACTGCCGTGGCCGTTGATGCAGTCGTAGCCGTAACCACTGCTGCTGTAGTTGCTGCGGTAGCTGCCTGACGGTTGATTTGGCCCGTTTGTTTTTCCCGTGGAATGTAAGTTTTCATCGTCCTTTAAGGCCAAAGGGCGGCGGTAAGGAGAGATATCCGGGATTTCCAGGTTATGGTAGCCCAGTCCCTGCCGCCTGACGGCAATCGGCTCCATGGCGCTTTTCTGCCGGAGCATGGCCTTTAAATATTCGGTTCCTAAAAGGCCGTTTGGCTCCTGGATGGCCTTTAAGCCTTTTTCGGAAAGGCTGGAGCATTTAAGGGCCGCCATCCTGGCCTGAGGATAGGAAAAGCCAAGGCGAAGCTTTTCCTTTAACAGGCTGGAAAAAGAGGGCGGTTCCTCTGCCAGGATCCGGGCGGCTTCCGTAAGCGCCCCCAAATCTTCGCTTTCGCTGCCGAAGGACAGGAAGGAAACGCAGCCTAAGCCTTCCAGCAGGGATACGGCTCCAAGGGCAAAGTCCTCGGCGCTTCCTGTGGCAAAAGGAGCGGGAAGCTCCAGCACTAAATCTGCCCCGGAAAGGAGAGCCATGCGGGCGCGCAAAGCCTTGGAAAATAAGGCAGGCTCCCCCCGCTGGACGAAATCCCCGCTCATGGCGACGACGATGTATTTGGCGTTTGTCCTGCGTTTTGTCTCTTCGATATGGTATTGGTGTCCCCGGTGGAAGGGGTTGTATTCGGCGATAATTCCTGTGGCTATTGCCATATGGCTTCCCTTCTGCCGCTTTATGCGGCGGCGCGTGAGTTTAGCGCGGTGTTTTTGGTTATTATAACCTAGGGAGGGGATTTCGTAAATGGGCGGGAGATGAACGGGCGGTAAATTTTAATGAACGAAAATATTCTTTCACCTCAATCCCCATTATGTTTTGTAAAAAATGCAAATTTCTTTCCCTGCAAGGCTTGAAAAAATATTGGAAAGCACCTAGAATAGATAACAGGAGCCGGCAAAAGCTGGCGATAATCGATTAAAAAGGATAGGAGAATAAGAGTGATGAAATTTTTAGTTGAAACATCTGCACGCCACGTACACGTAACCAAGGAGGATTTAGCGACGTTATTTGGCGAAGGCTATGAGCTGACCCCAAAGAAAGACCTTTCCCAGCCAGGCCAGTTTGCCTGTGAGGAGAGGGTAACGGTAGTAGGGCCGAAGCGGGAGCTGAAAGGTGTTTCCATTTTAGGGCCGTGCCGCAAGGCTACCCAGGTAGAGCTATCTCTGACGGATGCCCGTTCCATCGGCGTTGCCGCCCCCATCAGGGAATCCGGCGATCTGGAAGGCAGTGCTCCCTGTAAGCTGATTGGGCCTAAGGGCGAGGTTGAGATTGCCCAGGGCGTGATCGCGGCGAAGCGCCATATCCATGCCACCAAGGCAGATGCCCAGGCTCTTGGGGTAGACAATGGCGAGATCGTGTCCGTTAAGGTGGATACTGACGGCAGGAGCTTGGTTTTCGGCGATGTGGTTGTGCGGGTAAGCGACAGCTATGCCCTGGCCATGCATATTGACACGGACGAGTCCAACGCTGCTGGCTGCGGCAGGGAAGTATACGGGGAAATCGTGAAATAATCTTATAAATTTTGGGACAGGAAACTGAGAAGGAGACAGATTAAGATGAAAATTTTAGTTGTTAACTGTGGCAGTTCTTCATTAAAGTATCAGCTGATCGATATGGCGGATGAGGGCGTTATCGCGAAAGGCTTATGTGAAAGGATCGGCATCGAAGGCTCCAAGCTGACCCATCAGCCTGCCGGGAAGGATAAATACGAATTGGAAAGCCCTATGCCGGATCATACCGTTGCCATTAAGATGGTTATGGAAGCCCTTCAGGATAAGGATCACGGGGTAATTGCCAGCACCGATGAGATTTCCGCCATCGGCCACCGGGTACTCCACGGCGGGACCACCTACAGCGAATCCATCGTGGTAAATGAGGACGTAAAGAAGGTCATCCGGGACTGCTTTGACTTAGGCCCTCTCCACAATCCGGCAAACTTAATGGGAATCGAGGCCTGCGAGGCGGCTATGCCGGGAAAGCCAAACGTGGCGGTATGGGATACCGGCTTTGGCATGGCAATGCCGGAAAAAGCGTATATGTACGCGATTCCCCATGAGTATTATGAGAAGTACGGCCTGCGCCGCTACGGCTTCCACGGAACCAGCCATATGTTCGTATCCGGCGAAGCCATTAAATTCGGCGGCCTGGATCCCAAAGAGGCAAAGGTGATTGTATGTCACTTAGGGAACGGCGCCAGCATCTCCGCATCCATCGGCGGGAAGTGTGTGGATACCTCCATGGGCTTAACCCCATTGGAAGGCCTGATTATGGGAACCAGGAGCGGCGACGTGGATCCGGCGGTTATCCAGTATATCTGCAATAAAGAAGGCAAGGATGTGAATGAGGTATTAAATATCCTGAATAAGAAGTCCGGCGTCCTGGGCATGAGCGGCGGCGTATCCAGCGATTTCCGGGATATCGAGGCGGCTAAGAAGGGAGGCAACCATCTGGCAGAGGTGGCTATGGATGCCTTTGTCTACCGTGTGGCGAAATATATCGGCGCTTACGCCGCGGCTATGAACGGCGTGGATGCCATCGCCTTTACCGCCGGGGTAGGGGAAAATGACAAGGCCTCCAGGAAGGCGATCTGCAGCTATTTAGGCTACTTAGGCGTTAAGATTGATGATGCGGCCAATGATGTGAGAGGGAAGAACGCGGTGATCTCCGCGGCGGATTCCAAAGTAAAGGTTATGCTGATCCCCACCAATGAGGAACTGGCTATCGCAAGGGAAACCAAGCGGTTAACCCAGTAGCTACATGGCTTAAGCGGCTTTTATTGTTGATTAAGCTGTGAAGTTGCCCAAAATCTTGTTGACAAATATTGTGCCGGTATGTATAATACTTAAGGTGCGTATTAGGAGTATTTAATATGCTGATTCACTTATCGGAGTTGTTTTCCTGCCAGGGAAAAGAGAAGACCTATACCCAGAGTCTTGAGATGGAGCATTTTCATGGCCCCTTAGGGGACTATGAGATTGCCGAAAAGGAACCGGCGGTTCTTCAGATTACCCACCTTAAGGAACGGAAGCTGAAGGTGCGGGGAGAAGTGCGTCTTACGCTGATGATCCCCTGCGGCCGCTGCTTGGAACCGGTAGGCGTGCCTTTCCATCTGACGATAGAAGAAGAGCTGGATATGAACCAGAGCCATGAGGATCGGGTAGAAGCGTTGGACGAACAACCCTATATAAGCGGTTATGACTTGGATGTTGACCAGCTGGTAAGCGGCGAGCTGATGGCAAACCTTCCCATGAAGGTGCTCTGCAAAGAGGACTGTAAGGGGATTTGCCCGCAGTGCGGCAGAAACCTTAACCTTGGGGAATGCGGGTGCGAAAAAGACCCGGCGGATCCCAGGATGGCGGCTATCCAGGATATTTTCAAACAGTTTAAGGAGGTGTAAACGTATGTCTATCTGTCCAAAAAATAAATCTTCAAAAGCCAGAAGGGACAGCCGCAGGGCGAACTGGAAGATGAGCGTTCCGAATCTGGTAAAGTGCTCAAAGTGCGGAGCCCTGATGATGTCCCACAGGGTATGCAAGGCTTGCGGGAGCTATAACAAGCGTGAGATCATTAAGGTGGAAGATTAAGATTTGAAAAATCGTCAAAACTGAAAAAGCTAGAAAACTAAGGGCTTCTGGGGTTATTCCTCAGGAGCCTTTAATGCATTGAGTATTGATTTAGAAGCTGAAAAGACATATATTTTAAGCATTGAATATAAAAATGGTTTTTGTGAATATGAGGTATATATAGAGCTGCCTTGAATTAATTGTAATGCAGGGATATCAAAAGCAAGAAGGATGTGCTTACTTTGTTGCTATGCCTTAGATATTTGTCCTTTGATGAAAGGACTTCAGAAGTATTTATCCCGAATCAGGAGATTGCCAGAGAGTTTATAAGATCCGTCAAAGCAGGAGGATGGGACGGACTTGTGCAGGCGCTAAAGCGTTCGGATGGACTGCTTAAAAGCACCTGGGAACTGGGTGGGGAAATCGTTGCCCAGGGAGTGGCCGCAATTCACAATGAGACGGCCTCCATGCTCAAATACAACAATGAGAATTCCCTTACTTGTACGGTTCTAATGGCATATTACAGCGCAAAAGCTTATTATATGAATCCGCTTCTGGAATTGCCATCGGGGAAAGGATTTGCGGATGTGGTATATCTGCCAAAACGGGATATGGACAGACCAGCCCTGGTGGTGGAATTGAAATGGGATCAGTCAGCCAAAGGAGCTATCGCTCAGATTAAAGACAAGCAGTATGCAGCCTGGCTGGAGGGATATACAGGGAAGATCCTTTTGGTAGGAATCAGTTATGACGAGAAGAAAGGTCATGCTTGTGTGATTGAGGAATATAACCCCAATATTTAAAATGAAATCGTCTTGCGTGATGTGAATAGGGAATGGTGATGATATTTTGACGGAGCTGCATGGGGAAAAAAGGATTAATATTTTGAGTGAAAACAGGGGAGTGGCCATATGAAGAAAAAGAAAACGATATATGCAGCGGCGCTGGCGCTTTTGGCTGCTGCTTTAGTGTATCCGTTCAACATCATCCGCACAGGGAAAATGAAGGATGCTTACGGCATCCTCACTCCGGCCATGGATGACGGCGAAAGTTTTCCAGGCGGGACACCGGCAGGAGAGGAGATTTTTGACGTGCCGGTTCCCTTGGCGCCGGGAGGGGAAATAAGCCCATACGTGGATCAGGTACTAATGCTGGTCAATGTAGAGCGGGGAAAGGCAGGGCTGGCTCCCCTGGAGAAATCTTCCCAGATAGGAGCCGCGGCAGCGGTGCGGGCGAAAGAGCTTGCCTCGGCCTTTTCCCATACCAGGCCGGATGGAAGCTCTTACAAGACCGTCCTGGGGCAGGGCGGGATTGCTTACTTAAGCTGCGGTGAGAATGTGGCTTACGGCTACCGGACGCCGGAAGAGGTGATGGAGGGATGGATGGACAGCGAAGGGCACAGGGCCAATATCCTGGGAGAGAAATACGGCAGCGTAGGGATAGGGTATTTTAAGGATGGCAGCGGGCAGGCATACTGGGCGCAGCTGTTTGTTTCCCCGGAAATAAATTGATTTTCTGCGCTGTTTAGGTTATTGAGGCGGTTTGGCTGTCGGTTTGTCAGTTTTTTGGACAGAATTCCAATAATGTGCTAAACTATAAAATGAAATCAGGGCTAAAAGCGCAGAGTGCCTGTGCATTACAGAGATAGCGGTTTGGTTTTAACCTTGGAATATTCTATTCGTTCAGAAAGGCATTAGCGGTACGGAAAAGCTAAGGCTGCCGGACAGCCGGAGGGGGATGTGGATGAGCCAGTTTAAAGTAAAACTACAGGATATGAATGCTGCATTCCCTTGCTTATCTTCCCAAGCCATGGTAATATATTCATATAGAGAGGTTGCAAAATACAGTATTTCTACAATATATGGAAAGAGTTTGCTTGGCTTTTAAACCATATATTGCATAAATCAGTTATTTTGCAGCATCCACTTCATACAGAAGCAAGCTGCAGGAAATATAAGCAGACGTGAAAATAACCTGACCGGAATAAGGAGTGCAGACATGGAAAAAATATTAGTTGTTGATGATAGCCCTACGCAATCTGCTCAATTAAAAGCCATTTTGGAAGATGATTACCATATTACCATTGCCCATACGGCCAAGGAGGGGCTTTCTTATGCAAGTTCCGGGTACTATTCCCTGATCCTGCTGGACGTGGTCATGCCTGGGATGGATGGCTTTACGCTGTTGAAAAAGCTTCAGGAAGAAATCATCACCCAGAGCGTCCCGGTGATTTTAATCACAAGCCTTTCTGATATCCAGCATGAGCAGCTGGGCCTGACTTTGGGGGCGGTAGACTACATATCAAAGCCGTTCCATCCGCTGATTGTCAAGGCCAGGGTGAATACCCACATTAAATTGTACAAATACCGCAAGCAGGTGGAGCATCAGTCCCTGACGGATCAGCTTACAGGGATTGCCAACAGGCGGCAGCACGACTGCTACAGCATCATTAAGTGGAATGAAGCCTCCCGCCTCAAGGTTCCCTTTTCTGTTTGTATGTTTGACATTGATTATTTTAAGGTGTATAATGATACCTTTGGCCACCCTGCCGGGGATAAGGTCATTGCCAGCGTGGCCAGGCTTTTGTCCTCCCATTTGCAGCGCAGCACGGATTTCGTGGCTCGTTATGGGGGAGAGGAATTTGTGGCCTTCTTTTTGGGGGACAGCGCCAATAAGGCCTTTGACTATTTAAAGAAGATCCGCAGGGCGGTGGAGGCTCTTCACATTCCCCATTCTCCTGAGGTGTCGCAGTGGGTGACGGTAAGCATCGGGGGGATTACGCTGATTCCCCAAAGGGAAAATTCCTATGAGGTTTATTTAAAGATTGCCGATACCATGCTTTACGATGCCAAAAAGTTCGGGCGGAACAAGGTGGTTTGGGCAAACGAGAAAATGGAGCAGTGGTGTGAGGGATAAGGCGCGGGATGGAAACCTGGCCGTGCCGAAAGAAAAATATGCGGATGCCGGGAGATTCCTTATTATCCCGGCGAAAAGGCCGATATATATTATGTATAAAACGGTAGAAAATACCAGAAAGGAGACAGTTTTATGACAACCAGCGGAGTTCCAAGTTATAATTACAGCGGCTACAGCTACAATAACTACCAAAACGATATGCTGAACAGCTCAAGCTGGAAGGAAAAGGCGGAGCAGGAAGCCGAGAATATTAAAAACAGTACCACAAACAAGACTTCCTCCACCAGCAGCACCAGCAGCACGAAGGATACTGGGATCAAGGTGAACAGCAGCGCCAGCACCTCCACCTTCCTGCTAGGCTATCAGTCAACCTTAGAGGATCTGGAAGCTTCTGCGGCCAAGCTTCAGTCTACGGCCAAGGACAACGTATTTTCCAAATACGAACAGGCGGTAGCAGATTTGGAAAAGAATCCTAATAGCGAAGAGTACCAGAAAAAGGTTGACCAGGCAATCAATGACGTGGTTGCGGCATTTAAAGATTTTGCAGACAAGTACAATAATACCTTAGATTACTTATCCAATAACCAGGATCGTGGATCAGGGATTGTGGCGCAGTTAGAGTCCTTTAAGCGGATGATGCCCAATGAAAAGACCATGAAGGCTCTGGGGATGAGCTATGATGCAAGCGGCAAGGTAAAGGTAGACGAGGAGGCTCTCAGGGAAAACTTTGAGAAGGATCCTTCCTACATCAAGGATTTGATGGGCGGTCAGTTCGGCATTGCCGAGCGTATCGGAGATAAGGCGACTTCTGTCCTGGATTCCTCTGTAGATAAGATCATTGGAAGCAATGGATCTTCTTCAGACGGCACGAACAGCGCATCTTCTTCCAGCAGCGCCAGCGCGTCTTCCAGCAAGAAGGCATCGTCCATGTCCGATTCTTTCCTTCAGTTCGCCAGCTTCGCTAAGAGCGGCGCTTATAATTTAAGCAATTATTATGCGGTATCCATGTTAAATATGTTAGTGTAGCCTTTGGGGCATTTGGCTGATGTCCCTTTGGCGCGGTTTGGCATATTGCCGGCGCAGGCAAAGCATGGATAAAATCGGGAACCCGGCGGGGTTTATTTCTCCGCCGGGTTTTGCTGTCTGAGAGGTGTGGCAGAAAATGTGGCATTTTTTGCCAAGGGTAAGTTCATGCGGCCCTTCGGCGTTAAAAAAACGCAAAAAATAGTGGCTGTATCCAGAAAAACAACAAGATGAAGGATTGGGGAAAGCCGGGAAATAAGTTTTATCTTTGGCAGAAACTATCTGGATTTCCAGGAAAATCAAGCTGGTGAATGTTTGCAAAGTACTTGACAGGGAAAGATTGTTGTAGCATAATATAATATATTTGGGAAGGAGGGATATAGGGTGGTTTTAAACGACTATCCCTCCCCTTTCCATGCATAGCTTGATTGGCGTCCTGGCTCCTGTGGCGGGGAGCGGATTGGGGCTGCTTAACTTTCCCGGAAGCCTGGTTTTACACTTTTTGCAGGCCGGGATAAACTGCCAAAAAAGGAAAATCAAGAGAGGGAAAGAATATGTCAGGATTTTATGGAAATGGTGTTGCATTGACTGAGAAGGTTCTGGATTATCTGTGGGCCCGTCAGACCGTTACGCTAAATAATATTGCAAATGTGGATACTCCTGGGTTTAAGTCCCAGTACATAACCTTTGAGGAAGAGCTGGGGAAGCGGCTTTCCTCAGCCAGCGCCTTTAGGAAAGCCCCTAAGCGTGCCGTATCCCAGGCCATTGAAGCTTCCAGGGCCCACTTAAATATTACCTGGGACGAATCCAGCAGGCTGGACGGAAATAACGTGGATATGGATCAGGAGCAGGTAGAGGTTGTCCGCACGGCTTACGAGTACCAGTATATGCTTAGCTCCTTAAATAACGATCTTAGCCGATTAAGGAATGCGGCGAAGACATTCTAAAATCAGGGAGGCAGAGGATGGAAGGAGCAGCGTTTATTACACCGATGATGCCATGGAATTCCATTGGCAGGCAGGACGAGAGCCAGCAGTATACGGCGGCAGTTAATGCAGAAGCGTCATTATTCAGGGATATTTTTAAAAATACGATTAACCAGGTAAGGGATACCCAGGCGGATGTGGAGTATAAGCAGTATCTGCTCTCCACAGGCCAGTTGGACGATGCCCACTCCCTGCCTATTGCGGAGGCAAAGGCTGGTTTGGCTTTGGATGTGCTGATTTCCCTTAGGAATAAAACATTGGATGCTTACAATGAGCTGATTAAGATCAATGTGTGATGCGTTTTTGTGTCACAGGATAATATGGTAAAAGGTTGGATAAAGACGTGGAAAATGTAAAAGAAAGTTGGCTGAAACTACCGGAAAAAACCCGTAAGCTAATCATGGTGCTTGCGGGCGGGACAGTCGCAATCGCAGTAATTGCCATACTTGCCCTGAATTTCCTTGGAAAAAACCCAGATTACAGCACCTTGTTTACGGGGCTGAACCAGGATGAAGCCCAGCAGGTGGTCAGCCTGCTGCAGGATGAACAGATTGATTACCGATATAATAACAGCGATGGATCCATACGGATCCCGGAAGGGGTGGTGGATCAGACCAGGGCCAGCCTTTTAAGCAAGGGATACCCTAAGAGCGGCTTTACATACGATATGTATTTGAATAATACCGGATTGATGACTACTGAGTCGGATAAGCAGCAGATTACGTTGTATGATTTGCAGAACCGGTTAGGGGCTACTATCCGGCTTTTTGACGGTGTAAGGGATGCTACGGTTACGGTTGTGGAAGCCCAGAACCAAAGATATGCCCTTGGGGACTCCTCCGAAAAGGATGCCACCGCTTCGGTGGTGATCACCATGCAGGACGGGGAAAACCTTACCTCTGACAAGGCTCAGGCGGTAAAAAGCCTGATTGCCCATGCGGTGCGGGGGATGAATTTTACCAAGGTATCCGTGTTTGATTCCGCCACTATGCTGGAGGTGGGAGGGGATTCCGAAAGCTCCGCGGGCGGGGCTGCGGATATTACCAGCCTTACCACATTGGTGGAGAACAATATTGCGGCCAATGTGCGCCGGGTGCTGGAGCCGATTTACGGCACGGGGAATGTGGCGGTATCTGTAAAGGGAACCCTTAATATGGAGCGCCTTATCCAGGAGAATACCCAGTATTCCACGCCGGAGAAGATTGACGAGGAAGATAAGCGGGGGCTTTTGCAGGCCGAGGACATTATGAATGAAAGCACCAATGCCACCAACCAGGGGGCAGGGGGGCTGGTGGGAGCCGATGCAAACGCGGACGTTCCCCGGTACACCAATGAAGACGGAACCACCCAGACTACCGACAGCTATGCCAACGGAAGCGCGTCCAGGGTATGGCTTTACAATATGTTAAAAGAACAGCGCCAGATCGATCCCGGCGTTCTGGAGGATACTTCCATCGGCGTATCCATCCTGACCAACGATATGACCTCCGTGGATCAGAACGCGCTTCTGCGCCTGGTGGCAAACTCGGCCGGCATCCCGGTGGAGAACATCAGCGACAAGATTACCGTTGTGCGCGTTCCCGTCCAGATCCAGGAAGGCCAGGATATTCCTGGTCAGCAAGGCGGTGACGATGGCGAGGAAGTAAACAGCTGGCAGGTTCTGCTCTCCATGCTGCCCCTGCCGATCCTGATTGCCATTATCGCGGGCATTGTGCTTCTGTTCTTAGTGATCCTGCTTCTGATTCTCCGGCGCCGCAGGAAGAAGAAACAACAGCTTGTGCTTGAAGGCGGCGAGGGCTTAGAGGGCGAAGGGCTTGAGGGCCTGCCCGGAGGCGAAGGAGAAGAAGACGAAGAGGAAGGCGCTGGCAAGCCTGGGCGTGTTCCCGGCCTTGAAGAGGAAGAGGATGAGTTCGCTAAGAATGAAGAGATCCTTAACCTTAAGATGCAGCGGAGCCTGCGCTTGAAGCAGAATATTTCGGAATTTGTGGATCAGAACCCGCAGATTGCCGCGAAGCTGATTCAAAGCTGGTTAAGAGGGGAGGATGACGGCGATGTCAGAAACCGAAAATCTAAATAGAGAAGAGGATCTGCTTACCGATGCCAAAAGCAAGGCGGCATTGGTGGTGGTTTCCCTTGGGGCCGACAGAGCCTCCCAGATTTATAAATATTTGTCCGAGCAGGACATCGAGGATTTGACCTTTGAGGTGGCAAAGCTTGGGAAGACTAATAACAGCCAGGTGGAAGCGACATTAGATGAGTACTATAAACTGTGCCTGACGCATAAGATGATGACGGACGGCGGTTTGGATTATGCCAGGAACGTTTTGGAGAAAGCCTTCGGCGAGTCCACGGCCAGGAATCTTTTGGAGAAAGTTTCCAAGACACTGCAGTCCAAGCCCTTTAACTTCTTCATGAAGGGAGACCCCAAGGCGCTGTTCTCCCTGCTGCAGAATGAGAGGCCCCAGGTAATTGCGCTGATTATGGCTTATATGGATACGGCTCAGGCGGCCCAGGTGCTGGAGGAGCTTCCCGATGAGAAGCGGATCCAGACGGTGGAAAGCATGGCCAGGATGGATCGGGTTTCCCCGGATGCCATCGCCATCGTGGAAGAGGAGATGAAGCGCAAGTTTGCCACCATCATTACCAGTGAGGATAACATGAGCCTGGGCGGCGTGGATTATGTGGCGGATATGATGAACCACGTAGACCGGAGCAGCGAGCGGAAGATCTTTGAAGAGCTGGGAAAGCGCAACCCCGAATTGGCTCAGACCATCCGGGACAAAATGTTCGTGTTCGAAAATATCATGGATATGGACGATCGTTCCGTACAGCGGTTCATCCGGGAGTGCGATACCAAGGATATTGTGTACGCTTTAAAGAATGCTTCCGAGGAGATGCGAACCATATTCTTCGGCAATATGTCCAAGCGTACCATGGATACCGTCAAGGCCGACTTGGAGATTACCACCAATGTGAGGCTGAAGGACGTGGAGGAAGCGCAGCAGCGTATTGTTAACATTATCCGCAACTTAGAGGAACAGGGCGAGGTAATCATTAAGAAGGGAGGCGAGGGCGATGATATCATCGTCTAAGCGGATCATTAAGCGCCCAGATGCCGCAGCCCTTATTGAACAATATATCCCTCCCCTGGAGCTGACCGCAGCTTCGGGGGAGGCAGGCACGAAGAAGCCGGTTTTTCCCCATTACAATGAAGACGGTACGGAGCAGGGAGAGTTTATCCTGGCTCCTAGGAGCCGTAATGCAGATGGAAATGAGGAAACGAAAGGGGAGCGCTGGTTTACGGAAGAGGGATTGGATCCGGAGAAGGATCCGGACGCCCTTCTCAGGGAGCAGTGGAATAAAGAAGCTAAGGAAGCCTTGGAAGAGGCCAGGCGGGAGGCAGAAGCCATCTTGGAGCGGGCCAAGAGCGAAGCTAAGGAAGAGTTTGAGCGGGCCAGCAGGGAAGGCCATGAAGAGGGCTTTAAGGAAGGCTATAAGGAAGGCCATAGCAAGGGAGAGTCCTTCTGCCGGGAAGCTTTCCGGGAGAGGATGGAGGCTGTGGAGGCAGATATCCGGCAGGCGTTCCGTTCTGTGGAGATTGCCAAGGAAAAGTGCGTCCGCACCTATTTGGATGAGCTTAAGGACTGCGCTATCGCCATAGGGGAAAAGGTAATCCATATCAGCCTCCGTTCCAGCGGCGAGGTGATCAAGCAGATGATTGTCGCCGCCACGGAAAAACTGAAAAAAACAGCTTGGGTTAAAATTTATATTGATAAATGCGATTACGATTTAATGATGGAAGCCGATGCAGATATCCTGGATCAGCTGTCCCACCTTTCGGATAATATCAAGTTTATCGTGATGGATAAGGAAGAGCGGGGCAACTGCATCATCGAGATGCCAGAGGAGATCGTGGACGTAAGCGTCAATACCCAGATTGAGAATATTAAAGATATTTTGGAAAATGTACGAGTATAGGAGCCTTTATGTTTGACAAGATACCTCAGTTGATCAATAAATCAGAAACCATCAGCCATATCGGGAAGATTGAAAACGTAGTGGGAATGTCCATGGAAGCTTCCGGCGGGCGTTCCAGCATCGGCGATATTGTGATGATTTATAATGAAGAGCAGAACCGCCAGATGCCGGCTGAGGTAGTTGGCTTCAAGGATGGAAAGATTCAGCTGATGACCTATGAGGCCACCAGCGGCATCGCCTCCGGAAGCTTTGTCCGCAATACCAGGCGCCGTTTAAAAGTGCCTGTAGGGGATTTCCTGCGGGGCAGGATCATCAATGCCTTAGGGGAGCCTATCGACGGCGGGGAGGATTTCCACGCCACCAGGCATTATACTGTGCAGAGCCCGTACATTAACCCCTTAAACCGTCCTCCTATCCGTGAGCGGCTGGAATTTGGGGTAAAGGCCATCGATGGGTTAAACACCATCGGAAAAGGCCAGAGGATCGGCATTTTCGCCGGTTCCGGCGTAGGCAAAAGTACCCTTATGGGAATGATTGCCAAAAACGTAAAAACAGACATTAACGTCATCGCCCTGGTAGGCGAGCGTGGTCGTGAAGTGCTGGAATTCGTCCAGAAAGATCTGGGGGAGGAAGGCATGAGGCGTTCCGTCTTAGTGGTAGCCACATCGGATCAGCCGGCCATGCTCCGCATGAAGTGCCCTTTGGTGGCAACTACCATCGCAGAGTACTTTAAGGATCAGGGTTATGATGTTTTGCTGATGATGGATTCCCTTACCCGTTACGCCATGGCGCAGCGGGAGATAGGCCTTGCCATCGGGGAACCGCCTATCGCCAGGGGGTATACCCCTTCCATTTATGCAGAATTCCCCAAGCTTTTGGAGCGCAGCGGGAACTTCGGCAAAGGCTCCATCACCGGGGTGTATACCGTGCTGGTGGAAGGCGATGACACGAATGAACCCATTTCCGATACGGTTCGCGGAATTTTGGACGGCCATATTGTATTAAGCCGCCAGCTGGCGAATGAGAACCATTTTCCGGCGATTGACATCGGAGCAAGCATTTCCCGCCTTATGGTGGAGATTGTATCTGATGACCACCAGAAACTGTCTTCCAAATTGCGGAATATCCTAAGTTTGTATCAGAAGAATGCAGATCTTATTTCCATTGGCGCCTATAAGCGGGGGACGAACCCCGCGCTGGATGAAGCGGTGTCCAAAATCAATGCCATCAATGCATTTTTGCAGCAGGGGATAAGGGAGCGTTTTACTTACGAGGAAACGGTAGAGCAGATTAGAGCCATAACAGGATGATTTTGCGGAGGAAGAACCATTGAAGCAGTTCCAATACAGGCTGGATACCGTGCTGGCCTATAAGACACAGGTTCTGGATAATTTGCGCACGGAGCACGCGGCAATTATCCAGAACGTAAACCGTAAGCAGGAAGAGATACGGAATTTGAATAAAGAGCTGGTAAGCTATGAAAGTGACTTTGACCGGACGAAGGAAGAGGGCGCAGCCATAGAGCACTACCGGCTGTTTGATATGTGTATAGGCCGGATGGAGGAAATCATTGATGTGGAAAAGGAGCATCTAAAGGATCTGCGCAAGCAGGAGGATGCCAAGAAGCAGGAAGTGATTTCCGCCAAGGTGGATACCTCCAAGTTTGAAAAGCTGAAGGAAAAAAAGTACCAGGAGTACCGGAAGGCCGTGATGAAGGCGGACGAAGCTTTCATCGAGGAATTTGTATCCAACACTGCCGCATCCTTGCGGATTAGGCATCAGCACAGAGGATAGCTTATGGCGGACGCCAAAAGCAAAAATTTTGTCTCACGATAAAGCAGGGGGGCAGAGGGAAAACTTTTGCCGTTTTAGGATCAATGTTTGGGATCGATGAGAATAGATTAAATTAGGTAATCGCAGCCTTTAACAGGCTGATGATTATAAATATCATTTTATGAAAGGAGGAGAGACGTTGCAGGGAGAATTGAAAGTGCAAAGCAGGGTGCAGCTAAAAACCGATTCCATGGTTTCTGACCGCTCTGCAAAAAGCACGGAAAAGGCAGAAGGCTTCACCGCCATGCTGCAGGCGAAGAAAGACCAGCTAAAGCAGCCTGACCAGGAAAAGGCAGAAGAAGCGGATGACGTGGGCAAGAAGGACATCACCCTCAGCCAGTCCGGGGAAAGCAATGCCAAGAAAAAGGTAAGCGGGCAGGAAGAGCCTTCAGGGGAAAGCAAGGAAGATGATGCCCCAAAGGATGTTTCACAGGATGACGCCATGGAGCGGCAGGCCGCTATGGAACAGCTAACCGCCATGATGGCCGGAATCCTGCCGGAAGAGGGAAAAGAGGAAGCCGGCGAATTTTTCCAGGTCAGCGCCGGGGAGATGAACGGGGCAGCGGAAGGGATCCAGGATAAGGGCGTACTTAGCCAGCCTAAGGCCGAATTTACCGCTTTCCGCCCGGATGAGGGGGAAAATGTCACCGATTTAAAGCTCCAGGCTTTTGAAGTGCCCGCGGTGCAGCCAGAAGCGGTGCAGCCAGAAGCGGCACAGGAGCAGGAGGCCGGGATGAAGGAGGCTTTGCCGGAGCAGCCCGTCCTTGAGGAGCTTTCCGCAAAGGTGACGAAAGAGGACAAAATCTTTGATCCCCAAAAGCTTAAGGCAGTGCAGGAACAGTCCCTTAAGGCAGAGGAAGAAGGATTGGAAGAAATTTTTGCCAGGCAGGCAGAACCGAAGGAAAGGGAAGCAGGGGATGCCAAAAACCAGCAGCAGAGGGCGGAGGAAAACGTCCGGGTGATTCACCGGGAGAAAAATCCTAACCAGACGATCCAGAAGCCGGAATCATCCCGCAGCCAGCCTAAGGCAGGCCAGACGCCGGGCATTGGCGAAAGGGAAGCCTTCCAGGCAATGCAGGAGGGAAGCGGGCAGGCGGCGGCAGCGGCGGAGCAGCCAAAGCTGTTTACCCCAAGCTACCAAAGCTTCCAGGACGGCTTGTTTAGCAAAAGGAGCGAGGCCATCCCCTTAAAGACCACGCCGGAAACCCTTCCCCAGGATTTAGGGAAGACCTTGGCGAAAAGCATGGTGGAGTCGGGGCGGACGCTGACGGTGGAGTTGGAGCCGGCGTCCCTTGGGAAGCTGACCATCCGCATGGCTTACGACGGAGGCAGGGCGGCGGTATCCATCATGGCGACCAATCCTAAGACCCAGGAGATGTTAAACCAGAGAGCCTCGGAGATTGCCGCAATCCTGGAGGAAAAGACGGGCCAGGAGACGGTGATTTACACCCAGCAGCCAGAACCGAACCAGCAGGGCTACGATCGGGAGCCGGACGGGAAAGGCCAGGAGGAACGCCAGGAGAAAAAGCAGGATCAGGATGAACGCCAGCAGGCGGATTCCTTTGCGCAGCAGCTTAGGCTGGGGCTGGTGTAGGGGATAGGCTAGGTTTAAGATGATTCTGAAGACAGATTAAAACAGGAAAGGAAAAAGGCAGATTATGGCAGATCTTAATATCCCGTCAAGCAGCGGAACGACAAGCCCGTATGGAATTAACTCTTACCAAGCTAGCCAGAATGATAAGAATACCATTTCCATTACCGGTTATTTTCAGCTTTTGGCGGCTCAGTTGCAGAATCAGGATATGACTAATCCTATGGATAACAGCGAGATCATGGCACAGATGACCCAGATGGCTATGGTGCAGTCCCTTACTTCGATGACAGAAGCTATCGATACTTCTACGGCAGTTACCTCTCAGACTTATGCCGGAGGATTATTGGGGCAGGAAGTTACTATAGCAATTACCGAAGAAAAAGCTGGACAGGAAGTTCCGGTCAGTGTAAAATATGCTAAGGTGCAAAGTATTGACTTTACTACCGGCGATCCTACAATTCGGCTGGAAGGGGATACCAAAATCTATAAGTTAGCCCATGTAATTGGCATTGGGCAGATTCCGGATCCGTATAAAAAGACAGAGACGGATGAAAACAAACCGGAAAGTCCAGGCGAAGAAGGCAGTGGAACGGATAAGCCGGAAGGCCCGGGCGGAGAAGGCAGCGAAACGGATAAGCCGGAAGGCCCAGGCGGAACAGAAACTACACCAAGCAGGTAGGATTAGAAAATTAGTAAAATGATGAGATGTTAAGGAAGTAAGGCGAAAGGCTTTTGGAAAGAAGGTAGATGTATGGATATGAATCAAGTGCGGCTTTATGCAGCCAGTCAGTCCACCATCGCCGCTCAGCATACCGAGATGTCCAAAACCAGGGGGAATCAGGCAGAATTTCATCAAATGCTCCAGGAGAGGGCAAAGGTAGGCCTGAATTTTTCCAAGCATGCCGCAAAGCGTATGAATGAGCGGGGAATCGCCGTGGATAATCAGTTGATGAGTGACTTAGAACACGCCGTGGAGGGCGCCAGGAAAAAGGGCGCTAAAGATGTGGCAATCATCGGATCCCAGGGAGTGTTTATCGTAAACGTACCCAATAATATGGTGGTCACTACCATGTCCCAGCAAGATATGCGGGAAAGGGTATTTACTAATATTGACAGTGCCGTTATAATGTAAGCAGGACCTCGGATGAGGATGCTTATTCCCCTTGCCCGATGCGCAGGGGGAGTAACGGAAGAAAGGGAGTAAATCATATGTTAAGAGCAATGGACTCAGCAGTTGCAGGCCTTAGGGCCCACCAGAATAAGATGGATGTAATCGGCCATAACCTGGCTAACGTAAATACGTTTGGTTATAAGGCACAGACTTATAGTTTTAAGGAAGCAGTGTATCAGACTGCTACCCCTTCTACGGGAAACAGCGGAAAGGCTGGTGGTTCTAACGCAGCTCAGTATGGTTATGGTACGTTGATGGGAACTATAGGGATGGATATGACGGCTAGTACGCCTACTTATACTAGCGGGTTAAATGCTGCCATTAACGGAGAGGGATTCTTTTTGACGTACCCACTGCCGGATTATACGGGCGCAGATGGCAGCACTACTAAGCCTACTGGTGCGGATATTAAACAGGTTGACTGGGGATATACCAGGGTAGGCCAGTTTTCTTTGGATAGTGAAGGCTATCTTGTTGATGGAAATGGAAATTATGTATATGGTTTTACAAAGGCCGTTACAGATGCTCATGTCAAAGATGATCCATATTTATTGGAAAATTTAAGTACATTGCGGATTCTTGACGCAAATGGTGATCCAGTAAAAGCTGACAGTGTGGAAGTAAATAAATTAGGCGTACTTACTGCTATGGTTGATGGCAAGCCGCAGGAGATTGGAACCCTTGCGATCGCTACATTCCAGAACCCTAACGGTTTGACAAAGATGGGTGGAACGTATTACAGGGCAACGCCGACGGACAATACAGGTGTTGCTGAAGTTGATCCTCCGGGAGGCGACGTAGCCGAACTTATGCCCGGCTACATCGAGGCATCCAACGTAGACCTGGCAAAGGAATTTGCCGAGATGATTACCACCCACAGAGGCTTCCAGGCCAATTCCAAGATGATTACGGTCAGCGATGAAATGCTGTCCGAGCTGGTATCCATGAAGCGGTAGTAATCGATGAGAAGGCGGAAAAGTGCAGATCAGAAAATAATGGACAGGGCGCGGGAAGCCCGCATGGACAGGATTTCCAGAATAGGAAACAGAGAAGAAGGCAGTATGTATGGTTCCTACTCCAAAAACGGGAGTGTCCGAAAAAATGGTGGAGGAAGAGGAATGATAAAGGTAACAAGGCTAAATGGAGAAACACTATATCTGAATGTGCTCCAGATTGAATCAATGGAGTCAATCCCTGAAACAAAGATCAAGATGATGGATGGTTACTATTTCCTCGTCAAGGATTCTGCCGATTCAATTTTGGAACAGATTAGGGCGTTTATTCATAGCTGCATAGTCTATGAGGATAAAAGCGAATAAGCGCTTTAAAGATTTATAGTAGGAGGAGAAAGACATGGATGTGTCAACAATCATTGGCTTTATTATGGCCATAGGGTTGTGTGTATGGGGAATCGGAACGAGCAAGCTGGGGAACTTTGTGGATATGCAAAGTTTGGCTATCGTAGTAGGAGGAACCATCGCCGCAATCGTGGCAAGTTACCCTTTCCGGCTGCTGAAGGACGTTCCCAAGCACTTTATGGTGCTGACCAGGGGAAAGAAATACAACATTCCTAAGCTGGTGGAGCAGATGGTAGATCTGGCCATGCTGGCAAGGCAGAGCGGCCTTCTGGCCCTGGAAGAAAAGGCAGAAGAGATCAAGGATCCCTTTTTTAAGCAAAGCGTGTTGATGATTGTAGATGCCAGCGACCCGGATAAGGTGCGGGATATGCTGGAAAAACAGATGGACGATATGATGGCGCGTCATGACGAGGTAGCCGGGATTTACGAGAAGGCTTCTTCCTATGCTCCTGCTTTCGGTATGATTGGTACGCTGATCGGTCTGATCAATATGCTAAAGGGCTTGAATCTGGACGGCGGCGGCGGAGCCAGCAGTTTGGGCGAGGATATGTCCGTGGCGCTGATCACTACCTTTTACGGCAGTGCCTTTGCCAATATTTTCTGTCAGCCTATAGCGAAAAAGCTTAGGATCCGCCAGGCAGAAGAAGAATTATATTGTACTACGGTAGTAGAAGGTATTATGGCAATCCAGGCGGGGGAGAACCCCCAGTTCTTAAGGGAGCGTCTCCTCGCCTGTATGAAACAGTCCCAGCAGAAGAAGCTTCTGCTGAAAGCTCAGGCAAGCGGCGGAGGTGGTGAAGGCAAATGAGCAGACGCAAGAAAGGCGGCGGAGGCGGTGAAGACTGCGGAAGCTGGATGGATACATACGGTGACATGGTCACTCTGCTTTTGTGCTTCTTCGTAATGCTTTACTCCATGTCCGACATTAACCAGCAGAAATGGGAAATTTTTGTCAAAAGTATTTTTCCCAACGCGGGGGATACCCAGCAGATCGCCATTAACGAGAATATTGCAGAGGGCGAGTTTGATGTGTCTGGCGTGCTGACTATGGAAGAAGAGCCTACCGTGGAAGAAGAGATGGATAACCTGATCCTGTCACTGATCGAGGCGTTAAATAATGCGGGGATCGACGGCGCGTCGGTATCCCGTGGGGAAGGCTATACCTTTGTGGCTTTTGAGAACCAGGCGTTTTTTGCAGGGAACAGCTCCGTGCTGACCAGCGATGCCACCAGGGTTTTGGATGTGTTCTGTGAGGTAATCGCCCCCCAGGCGGAAAATATTTCCCAGATTGAGATTATGGGCCATACGGCTCAGGTCAGTGAAGATCTGCACAGCAGTGCCAGGACAGACCGTATGCTTTCTTCCCTCCGTTCTGCGGAGGTGGCGGCGTATATCCAGAACAAGGATATTATCGATCCCAGCAAGCTGGTGGGCATCAGCTACGGCCAGTTCCGCCCGGTGGACACTTCCGATACCCAGGAGGGTCGGGCCAGGAACCGAAGGGTTGAGTTCCTGATTGTGGATCAGGGCGCGGATATTAAGAGCATGAATGATTTTTATGATGAAATTTACAGTGATTTAAACGCAGGCTCTATGACGGTAACGGATGGAATTGCGTCAGAACCGACGGACGGCTTTATACCTGTTGACGGCAGCATGGAAGGGCAGGGCAGCATGATCTCGGAGGGAGCCACCCTTCCCGATGGATCGGAACAGCTTTTAGAACCGGCAGCAGATGCTTCCGGAACCGTGCAGCCTCCTGAAGGCGCGCCGGCAGAATAAATTGAGAAAAGGTGGCTTTTAGAGATGGCAGACGTATTATCCCAAAGTCAGATTGATGCGCTTCTAAAGTCCATGCAAGGCGGCGGTGGTGAGCCTGAGCCGGAAAAAGTGCAGGACGATACAGTGAAAGCGAAGCCCAAGGCGGAAACGGAACAGATTAAATACAGCAAATACGATTTTTACAGCCCCAGAAAATTCACCAAGGATAAGATGAAGATCCTGAACAGCGTTTTCGAGAATTATGCCAGGATCATTACTTCCCGGGTGAACGGCGTATTCCGGGTGATGACCGATATCACCGTGATGGAAGTCCAGGAGCGGCGTTATTACGAATATGTAAATTCTCTTCACGAAAATGATATGGTTACTCTGGTCAATACTATCCTGCCCAATTACAACAGGAAGTTGGTTCCCCTTATGATCTATGTCACTCCCGGCCTGGTGATCACGCTGATTGACCATATGCTGGGAGGTGGGGAAGAGGTGGTGAAGGTAAAGGACGGATACCGGTATTCGGATGTGGAAATAGCCTTGTACCGAAGGATTCTCTCCTACCTGATCCAGGCCTTATCGGATGGCTTCTCAAATTATATTAACCTGGAATTTGAGGCCCAAAGGCTGGAAGACAATCCCAGCATGATCCAAGATGTAGGCGTTGACGAGACGGTGGCAATCATCCTGCTGAATGTGGACGTTGCAGGCCTTGCCTCGGAACGAATCCGCATCTGCATCCCTGGGACGCTTCTGGAATCCATCTTCCAGGTGATGGATACCCGCAAGCATATTGCCAAAGGCTATGCTTACGAGGACAATAAGGAAACCATTCTTGAAAATATCCGTCAGTCACAGCTTCCAGTTACCGGACAGCTTGGCACGGTTGCCCTTGACTTAAGCGATATATACCATCTGAAGGTGGGCGACGTGATTGATATGAATAAGCCGAAAGACAGGGATGTGAAGCTTTACATCGGCAAGCAGCCCTGGTTCACCGGTAAGATGGGTGTATATAAAAAGAACGTAGCAATCCGGATTAACCGGCGTCTTTATGAAGAAGGTATGGATGCCGCCCAGGATGCCGTCTTAGCGGGGCAGGGGGAAGATTCCCTGCCGGACGCAGAGCAGCTTGCCGTGTCAGAATAAATATTACTAAATCTAATAAGGAAAAGTGAGGGAAACAAAAATGGCAAAAATTATGCTGGTTGATGATGCCGCTTTTATGAGAATGATGGTTAAGAATGCACTGACGAAAAGTGGGTATGATAATTTTGTAGAGGCGCAGGACGGTGCGGAAGCGGTAAAGAAATATGATGAGGAAAAACCGGATATGGTTATCATGGATATTACCATGCCCAATATGGACGGCCTTCAGGCGCTGAAGAAAATCAGGGAAAACGATCCCAATGCAAAGGTAGTTATGTGTACGGCCATGGGTCAGGAAGGCATGGTTGTGGATGCCATTAAGTCCGGGGCTAAGGATTTCATCGTAAAGCCCTTTAATGCAGATCGTATCGTCCAGACGGTAAATACAATCTTAGGCAAATAGTGTTAATCAGGGAGGAATTGACGATGGCTTTTCTAAGTTCATTTGATATCAGTGCATCTGCCCTGAGCGCCCAGAGGATCCGGATGGATATTGCTGCGGAGAATATTGCCAATATCGATACTACCAGAACAGAGGCCGGCGGTGCGTACCGCAGGAAGGATGTACTTTTTGAAAGCTATGGGGCAGGCTCCTTTCGGGAGGCCCTGCGCAATGCGTCCGAAGGAAAAGGATTTTCCAGCAGGAATGCGGGCGTCCGCGTTGCGGGAATTATTGAGGATGACCGGGAAATGAAGATGGTTTACAATCCCGGCCACCCGGATGCTGATGAGAATGGTTTCGTAACCATGCCAAATGTGGATCTTTTAAAGGAAACGGTTGACAGTATGTCCGCTACCAGGTCCTATGAAGCGAATGTTACGGCGTTGAACGCGATGAAGCTGATGGCGCAGAAAGCGCTGGACATCGGTAAATAATGTTCGTCCATGAATAAAAAAATAAAAGGAGATTGAGAAATGGGCGCGAACAGCTTTAATGAAATGGAACTGGATGCCATAGGGGAGATAATGAATATCAGCCTGGGCGCCTCAGCCACGGCAGTGT
Organism: Lachnospiraceae bacterium; assembly: GCA_910575565.1. Classification (GTDB taxonomy): domain Bacteria; phylum Bacillota; class Clostridia; order Lachnospirales; family Lachnospiraceae; genus Caccovicinus. Next base: position 131,210 of record CAJTFL010000009.1, read on the forward strand.
CTACGATGCTGAGCACGGTAGTGAACATCACAACGCCTGTGGTAAATGTCCTGACCCGGGACGAATTTGAATTCAGGCGTTTGGAACCGGCTATCGGTGTGGAGATTGATTACGTAGAAGGCCTGGAAGGAAAAAATATCATGATGTTCCGCCGGGAGGATGTACGCATCATCGTCAACACCATGATGGGTGTGGAGGATGACGACACACCTTTTGAGATGGACGAGATCCACATTAGTGCCATTTGTGAGGTTATGAACCAGATGATGGGGGCGTCGGCTACCGCGCTCTCGGAGTTTTTAGGAACGATTGTGAATATATCTACTCCAAAGTCCTTCGATATCGGGGAACCGGAGGAGTTTAAAAATACGTATTTTACGGAAAGGGACGGCATGGTGGTAGTCCGTTTCCGGTTGGAGATTGAAGGAAAGTTGAACAGTGAGTTCATGAACATCATGCCGCCAAGCCTGGCAAAACGGCTTTTGGAGCCTTTTGCGGACTCCTTTGCGGCAGCAGCTCCGGAACCAGAGCCAGAACCAGCTCCGGCTCCCGCAGCGGCTCCGGCTCCTGCATCAACTTCCGGCGGCTCCATGTCCCAGGAAGAGCTGGATGCCATGCTTTCCTCCATGGGCGGCGCTTCGGCTCCCGCCCCGGCTCCTGCACCAACTTCCGGCGGCTCCATGTCCCAGGAAGAGCTGGATGCCATGCTTTCCTCCATGGGCGGCGCTTCGGCTCCTGCCCCGGCTCCTGCGCCAACTTCCGGCGGCTCCATGTCCCAGGAAGAGCTGGATGCCATGCTTTCCTCTATGGGCGGCGCTTCGGCTCCCGCGCCAGCGGCGGCTTCCGCGTCAGATTCAGCGGCTCCCGCGCCAGCACCGGCAGCTCCAGCGCCAACACCGGCGGCTCCGGCTCCTCAGCCAGCAGCAGGCGGGCAGCCTTATTATCCTTATCCGCCTATGGGGGCTGATCCCATGATGCTTCAGCTGCTGAATCAGATGCAGCAGACGCAGATGCAGATGATGGAGATGATGAAGAACGTTAAGCCCCATGAGGCGGCTTCGGCTCCTGCATCCTCCGGCAGTTCCATAATCCGTCCGTTAGAGTCTTCCCAGATCTATGAGACCTCGGAAGGCGGCGAGGAGGATAAGACGAACCAGGAAATGCTGATGAAAGTGCCCTTGGAGGTATCCGTAGAAATTGGGCGGACCAAGAGGCTGGTAAAGGATATCCTGGAGTTTACCCAGGGAACCTTGGTGGTTTTGGACAAGATGGCCGGCGAGCAGGTGGATCTGTTTGTTAATGGACAGTGTATTGCCAGAGGCGATATTGTAGTCGTGGAAGATAACTTTGGTATCCGTATTACGGAGATTGTGTCCAGGGAAATTAATCCGGAAAGCTTGTAAGATGGAAGGTTTGACATTGTTTCAGGCAATCATTACCGTAGTGGGGGTACTGGCGCTGGCGTATTACTGCAGCCGTTTGCTGGGAAAGCAGTGGGGAAGGACCTCCCAGTCCGGCAGCATGAGCGTGTTAGAGCATATCCAGGTAGGGCAGAACCAGAAAATCCTCCTTTTACAAGTAAAAGACAGATTCTATCTGGTTGGTGTCAGCCAGGCCGGAATCCGGCTTCTTACCGAACTGGATGGAGATTTCCAGCCAGCAGGAGCTTCGGATTCATCCGGCAGGGCGCAGCCTCCTTTTCAGGAGTTTTTGGAAAAATACTTAACGCCCCAGAAGAAAAAAGGGGGAGATGCCGATGAGTGATCTTCTGAACCAGTTAAACGGCGGGAATGTTCCCGCTCTAGACCTGATATTCCTGATTGCTTTTGCAGCGCTGCTTCCTTCCATTGTGGTAATGATGACCTCCTTTACCAGGACCATCATTATCCTTTCCTTTACCAGGAATGCTATGGGAGTCCAGCAGTCGCCGCCCAATATGGTTATGGTGGGGATTGCCATGTTCCTTACCTTGTATATTATGAGCCCGGTTGTGGACCAGATTAATGAAGAGGCTTATCAGCCGTACCTGCGGGAGGAAATCACCCAGGAGGAGGCGGTGGAGCGGATGGTCGTCCCATTGAAACAGTTTATGCTGCGGAATACGAATATCGATACCTTGGACAATTTTGTCCGGATATCCGGAACCAGCATAGAGGAGAACGTGGAAAACTATCCGCTTACGGTCGTGGTTCCTTCTTTTATGACCACGGAGCTGAAGAAAGGGTTCATTGCAGGGTTCTTGATCTATCTGCCGTTCCTTTTGGTGGATATTATTGTTTCCACTACGCTGATGTCCATGGGTATGGTTATGCTGCCCCCGGCTATGGTTTCCCTGCCCTTTAAGCTGCTGCTTTTTGTAACGGTGGACGGCTGGGAGCTTTTATTTACCAGCATTTCCACGGCTTACCGGTAGCGGCGCAGGCGGGAGGAGGGTATAATTACAGAGGCTGATCTTTTGTCAGCGTTACCCTTAAAACGAGACGGTGTGAAGAAAGAAGGCTTATCATGACGGATTTGGAGATACTTGATATTTTGTATTATACATTTCAGCTGGCACTGAGGCTGACCATGCCTTTTCTGCTGACCAGCATGGTGGTGGGAATAGTAATTGCCATTTTCCAGGCGGCGACCCAGATTAATGAGCAGACCATGACCTTTGTGCCGAAATTCCTTTCCATCCTGGCGGTAATGGGATTTTTGGGAAGCACCATCTTAGCTGCTCTCCAGGATTTTGTCCGGCAGATGATAGGGCTGATTGTGGGAGGCTGATGATCCATGCTGATTCTGTTTTCCCTGATTTTTATGCGGATGAGCGGAGCCGTAATCTTTAACCCGTTGCTGGGCAGGACCAATTATCCCAGGCCCGCTAAGGGAGCGCTGATTTTCGTGCTCACGCTGCTTCTGTATATGGGGGTAGACGGCAGCCTGCAGCATCAGCCTTCTGGCATGATTGAATTTGGGGTTATGCTGGTGAAGGAGCTTATGGTCGGGTTTGTCCTTGGGTTTTCCATGGAGCTGACTTACGCCATTATCCGGTACGCATCGGCGATTATGGACTATACCATGGGCTTATCCATGGCTCAGGTTTACGATCCCCAGTATAATACCCAGATGACCATTACTTCCGGTGTTTATTACGCTTTTTTGTCGCTGATTTTCTTGACGACCAATGGGCATCTGCAGCTTTTAGGTTTGTTTTTTGCCTCAGCCCGCCTGGTTCCTTTCGGACAGGTGACGCTAAGGCCTGAGCTTTACCAGCTGGTATTAGAGATTTTCCGTGCCAATATTACCATGGGCTTACAGTTTGCCTTTCCGCTGATTGCCATGGAGATGGTGACGGAGGCGGCGGTAGGGATTTTAATGCGGATGATCCCCCAGATCAATGTGTTTGCGGTGAATTTCCAGATTAAGATCATCGTCGGCCTTTTGATGATGGTATTTTTGTTCAACCCTATGGCTGACAGGCTTTATGTGATGATTGACGATCTGTTCCGGAATATGCAGCAGCTTTTGGAATTGATGGGGCCTGGATAATTTCCGGGGAATTGAACACGGAAGGGAGTGGTGGGCTTGGCAGAGGCGAACGGACAAGAAAAGACCGAGAAACCGACGGGCAAACGGCGGCGGGATGCCAGGAAGGACGGCAACCTGTTCCAAAGCAAGGACGCGGTTACGGTGGTTATGCTTTTTGGCGTTTTCTATATGATCCGCATGACGCTGCCTTCCATATACCGGACCATGCGGGATGTGATGCTCCGCTATTTTTCTATGGTGGGGAATTCCGATCCCTTCAGTGAAGGCCCGAATATGTATGTGTACATGGTGGTGTCCATACTGAAATGTTCCCTTCCACTTTTGCTTATGTCGTTGTTTTTAGGGTTTTTGGGCCATGGGATCCAAACCCGGTTTAACCTTACCTTTAAGCCATTGCGCCCGAAGTTCAGCAAGCTGAACCCCATTACCGGGATTAAGCGCTTGTTTGGCATAAAAAAGCTGGTGGATTTGGCGAAGAACCTGATTAAAATCGGCCTGCTGATTGCTCTTTTGTACGGCCTGCTAAAGGATGATATGATTGAGATTTCCAGGATGTTTGATATGCCCATCCTCTTGTCCACCTCCCGTATGCTGCAGATGGTGTTTGATTTGGTAAAGCGGGTATGTTTAGCCTTTGCCATCGTGGCGTTTTTTGATTATCTTTACCAAAGATGGGACTATGAGAATAATCTGAAGATGACCAAGCAGGAAGTGAAGGATGAGTATAAGAATACCGAGGGAAACCCGGAGATTAAGGGAAGGATCAGGAGCGTCCAGCGCCAGATGGCCTTAAGCCGCATGATGCAGAAGGTTCCCCAGGCAGACGTAATTGTAAGAAACCCAACCCACTTTGCCGTGGCTCTCCGCTACGATCCCGAAAGGGACAACGCCCCCATCGTTTTGGCTAAGGGGCAGGATTCCCTGGCGCTGCGTATCGTGAAGGTAGGGGAAGAGCACGGCGTGTTTGTGATAGAAAACCGGCCTTTGGCCAGGGCTTTGTATGCCTCCTGTGAGCTGGATCGGGAGATCCCGGCGGAGTTTTACGGGGCGGTGGCGGAGATCCTGGTTTATATTTACAAGGCCAGCAACAGGCAGGATATGTTCCAGTAGGGCGTATCTTCCTGATGATACGGGAAACAGTCAGCTTTTGTGGGCAAATTTAATTCTGCAAGGATGGATGGAGTTTTTTCATGAAAAAGTTACTGAGTTATTCGGTTGTACTGTTTGTACTTACAATAATCCTTTTATTGATTATCCCAATGCCCGCCGCCATGGTGGACGTGGCGATTATTATCAATATGTCGCTCTCCATGATGATCCTGGTAACGACCATGACCATCCATGAGCCCTTGGAGTTTTCCATATTCCCATCGCTTTTGTTGATTACAACATTGTTCCGTCTGGGAATTAATGTGTCCACAACCAGGAATATTTTAACCAGTTCCGGTTCTTCCGGCCAGATTATCGCCGCCTTCGGTGATTTCGTTCTCCGGGGGAACGTGGTAGTCGGCATGATTATCTATATGATTATCGTGTTGATGCAGTTTATCGTAATTACGAAAGGCGCGGAACGTGTGTCCGAGGTTGCCGCCAGATTTACCCTGGATGCCATGCCAGGTAAGCAGATGGCCATCGACGCGGACTTAAACTCCGGGCTGATTGATGAGCAGCAGGCGAAAGCCCGCCGTGAGAAGATCCAGAGGGAAGCGGACTTTTACGGTTCCATGGACGGTGCTACAAAGATTGTAAAGGGCGACTCGGTGATGTCCTTAATCACTACCGCCATTAACTTAATCGGCGGGAGCATTATCGGAATTATCCAGTCCAACCAGTCTATTGGAGAAGTGTTAAATACGTATTCCATCGCTACCGTGGGCGATGGTTTGGTGGGGCAGATCCCTTCCCTGCTGATTTCCGTGGCAACGGGCATGATTGTTACCAGGGCTGTTGCGGAAGGAAGCTTAAACGAGGATATTTCCAAGCAGTTTATGGGCCAGCCGGTAGCCATCATGATCAGCGGCATTGTGCTGTCGGTGCTGACGGTGATCCCTGGGATGCCGGTAATCCAGCTTTTAGTGATTTCCGTAGGCTTGATTGGAATCGGGTACTACTTATCCAGGCGGATTAAGGCTGAGCCTGCCCTTGCCATGGCCGGAGCCATGGGCGGCGGCGCGACCTTAAGGAATTTCACCGGCGCCGAGGGAGAGCTGGGCGAAGAAGCGGCTGAGGGGGCGCCCCAGCCGGTAAGCGAAGAAGAGTACTTTAAGGATGTGAACAACGTTTACACCTTGTTAAATGTAGAGGCCATTGAGATGGAGTTTGGCTACAGCCTGATTCCTTTGGTAGATGAGTCGGTGGGCGGCCGCCTGATTAACCGGATCATTATTTTCCGCAGGCAGTATGCCCAGGACATGGGCTTTGTCATCCCCTCCATACGTCTTCGTGACAGTTCTGGGCTAAATACCAACCAGTACTGCATAAAGATTAAAGGGGAGGAGGTAGCCAAGGGGGAGATCCTGATTGATTACTTCCTGGCACTGGAGCCGGAGAACCCGGAAAAGGAAATCGACGGCATCGAGACCATCGAGCCTGCATACGGCATTCCCAGCCGGTGGATAAAGCCGGAAAACCGGGAGCTGGCGGAAATCTATGGCTATACGGTAATCGACCCCTTGTCTGTTCTGGTGACGCATTTATCTGAGGTGGTGAAGCAGCACGCCCATGAGCTGATCACCCGTCAGGAGATTATCCATCTGGTGGAGAATATGAAGAAAACTTCTCCAGAGTTGGTTGACGAGGCATTTCCCAATGTGGTTTCCTACAGCTTATTCCAGAAGATACTCACCAGCCTGTTAAAGGAAGGCGTGCCCATTAAGGATTTGGAAACCATTATTGAGTCTATTTTGGAGACTATATCGGATACGGGCCTTCCGGTCAAGGATGTAGATGGCCTGATTGAAAATATCCGGACTGCGCTGAAGCGTACCATTACCCGGATGTACTGTGAGGACGGCAGCATGAAGGTGCTTACCTTGGATTCCGAGCTGGAGCGCACCATGGTAGGGTGCTTGTCCAAGAGCGAGAGGGGGTATTACCTGGCCTTAAGCCCGGATGTGCTCCAAAGCTTGATTAACCAGATCACGGTTCAGCTGAAGAAGTTTAACAGCATTTCCCAGACGCCGGTTATCCTGACCTCCCAAGTGATGCGGGTTCACTTTTACCGGCTGATTGACCAGTTTTATCCCAATGTCAGGGTGCTGTCCTTTAATGAAATTGCCAATAATGTGCAGATACAGTCCATCGGAAGCCTGACGCTTGAGCGCACCACGAGAAAAGGAGCGTAATCCCGGCTTTTGCGTTTTCAGGGCGGTTACGCTTTAACCGGGCATGAGAGGGGTGACAAAGATGGTTCCGGCAGATTATCTGGAAGAGAAAACGAATGAAGAGCTTTTGGCGCTGTACCAGAAAGAAGGGAAGCTGGAGGTAAAGCAGGCTCTTGTTATGCGCTATTTGTACATTGTGCGGACCATTGCCCTGCAGATGCGGAATGTTTATGCAGGAACACTTCAGATGGAGGATATTATTAATGAGGGCGTAATCGCCATCATGAAAAGTATTGACAGATACGATCCAGAGAGAGATAATAAATTTGAGACATTTATTTCCAGACGTATCCGGGGGATGATTATCGATCTGGTGAGGAAGAATGACTGGATGCCCCGGGACTTTAGGAAGCAGGTGAAGGCCGTGGAGGATGTCCAGGCCTCCCTTAACCGTTCCCTGGGCAGGCAGCCTTCCGATGAGGAGACGGCCCAGGCTATGGGGATGGATATCCGCAAGTTTAAGAAGCTGCAGCGGATGAGCGTCATGATGAATGTGCTTTCCCTGGATATGATCACTGACGACGAGGGGGAGCGCCAGTCCCTGCAGCTTTCCAACAGCGATGCGGATTCCCAGCCGGAAAAGGCTTTTTTAAAAGGGGAGTCCCGCCAGGTTTTGGCCCAGGCGGTGGAAAGCTTAAAGGAAAAGGAAAAGATGGTGATCTCCCTTTACTATGTGGAGGAATTTAATATGGGCCAGATTGCCCAGGTTTTAGGGGTAAGCGAACCCCGTATCTCCCAGATACACAGTTCTGCTATCCGTAAACTGAAAGCTTACATGAGCACATATATGTAAATCAAGAGTAACTGGGGGATATTTGCCCAGTTACGGGAAGGAGATGATGGATATGTATCAGGGATTTTACAACCTGACCTCCGGGATGCTGACCCAGAGCAGGAATTTGAATGTAATCAGCAATAATATGGTAAATATCCAGACTGCCGGCTATAAGCGGGATAAGATGGTAAGCACCACTTTCCAGGAGGAGATGCTTTACCGGACGGGAAAGCGGTATAAGGAGAACCCGGAGCCGATGGCTACCACCTCCAAGATCCGGGCGGCGGACAGGACTTATGTAAATTACGAGCAGGGCAGCTTTGATTCCACGGACGGGGTGTATGATTTTGCTTTGACGGACAGGGGATTTTTCTGCATTGATACGCCCCAGGGAATCCGCTATACCCGGAATGGCTCCTTTAGCGTGGATGATGAAGGGTTTTTAAGCTTAAATGGCATGGGCAGGGTTCAGGGAAGGGACGGCCAGCCTATCCGGATTGAGAATGAGGAGTTTTATGTGGACAGCCAAGGGGTGATTACCCCGGGAGTGCTGGACGCGGAAGGGGCGGAGGAAGCGGCTGCCCAGGGCGGCCAGATGGCTCTTAGAGTGGTGGATTTTGCAGATTATGAGCAGCTCCACAAGGAGGACTACGGGATGTTTTCTACCAACCAGGGAGCCCAGGAGGTAGAGAATCCATCCATCCTGTGGAAGACCTTAGAGCGTTCCAATGTAGACATGGTGGAGGAGATGACGAATATGATGTCCTCCCAGAGGGCACTCCAAAGCGCTGCCCAGGTGCTTAAGATGTACGATCAGATTATGGGCAAGGCCTCTACGGAAGTAGGGCGGCTGTAGGATCCTTAACCGGTAAGTGAAATAAGCGGGTTCGCCGCAAGACCAAGGGAGAAGAGACGTATGTATCAGTCATTTTACACAGGCGCGTTAGGCGCAGGAACCTACATGGCAAAGATGGGCATAATTTCCAATAACCTTGCCAATATCAATAATAACGGGTTTAAGCCTAAGACCGCGGCTTTTACCGATTTGCTTCAGTTTAACTTAAATGATTCGGAGACTGCCGTAACCGAGCTGATGGCAGGGAACGGTGTGCGGATGCAGAGGACGTATACCAGCTATGACACGGCTGCGTTTACGACGACCAACAGCGATATTGATTACGCCATCGTGAATCCCAACCAGTTCTTTATGGTGCAGGATCAGGTTACGGGAGATATCACTTTTACCAGAAGCGGCCATTTCCACCGGGGCGAGCGGGAGGACGGGTTTTATTTGATGACTGATGCCGGGAAACTGGTGTTAGATCAAAACGGCCAGCCCCTGCGGGCCGAGGTTCCCCAGATGGGGGACGAGGAAGGAGAGGAAGAAACGTATCTGGCAGAGGAGGAAGAGGGGGAGGATGCTCCCAGGCTTGCCCTCTATACCTTTACCCATCCCAGCCGTCTCCTTAGCGTAGGGGATAATGAATTTGCCCCTCCGGAGGGGATGGAGCCTATTCAGGTAAAGGATCCGCAGCTGATGGATCACGCCGTAGAGCGCTCCGCAACGGATTTAAGCAAGGAAATGGTGCGGTTAATCGAATGCCAGCGGGCATACAGCTATGCGCTGCGCATGGTAACGACTTCGGATGAAATCGAGACCACCATCAACGGCTTAAGAGGATAAATGGCTGCGAAAAGCCAAGGGACAAAGACAAAATGAATGTGGGGAATCTTTATGAGACTTAAAAGCTACGAAGATATGAATCTCCAGGAATTAGACGTGATGAAGGAGATTAGCAGCATTGGAACCAGCCATGCGGCCACGGCTTTGTCCAAGCTGCTTCAGAAGGAGGTCAGGATCACCATCCCAGAAATCAGCATTTTAAGCTATGAGGAGACGGTGGATCGGATCGGCCACATGGAAGAGCTGGTGGCGGCAACCCTCGTGCAGATGAAAAATGAAGTGGAAGGGCTGATGCTGTTTATCTTTAAGATGGATTTGGCCAATGCGGTTCTGGGGAAGCTTTTAGAAAGGCATTACCAGTCTTTTGAGGAGCTGGATGAGATGGATTTTTCTGCACTGGAAGAAATTGGAAATATCATTATCTGCTCTTACGTTAATGCGTTTACCCAGCTGGTAGGGGTGGAGATTGATTTATCCGTGCCCAGCTCCACTATCAATATGCTGGGGGGAATCTTAACCGTGCCTATTGCGGAGTATGGTTATGAGACCGATAAGCTGATGTATATTAACGCGGAATTTATTATGGATGGCGAGAAGCTTTCCGACGGGCTGTTAATGCTTCCGGATATTAAGTCGCTTAACAGTATCTTAGAGAAACTAGGTATTTCATGATGGCAGAGAGGGATATAAAAGTAGGTATTGGTGATATGAAGTTTACCAGGGGCGACAGTACCATCATTACATACGCCCTTGGTTCCTGTATTGGAATTACTTTCTATGATCCTTTCCTGAAGCTGGGCTGCCTGCTGCATATTATGCTCCCAAACCGGACGGATCCTAACGATCCTAAGGTATTTAAGTATGCGGACAGCGGGATCCGTGAGACGATCCGGAAGCTTACGGCTTTCGGTATGATGAAAAACCGGACAATTGTAAAGATTGCAGGCGGAGCGAAGATGTTTGAGATGAAAGGAAGCTCAAACTTAGGAAACATCGGGCAAAGGAATGCGGCGATGGTGAAACAGGTATTGATGGAAGAACGGATGCGCATAATGGCCGAGGACACAGGCGGAACCTATGCCCGGACAATGCTTTTAAACGTAGCAAACGGCGATGTATTTGTCCGCACGGTGGGCAGGCCGGAGAAGCGTCTGTAAAGCGGGCGGGGTTTGCCTGGCAGCCGGAGTGCGCAGATGGCGGGAATGAATTTTCAAACGCGCTCTAGGTTCACGCTGTGCCGTGGAACATACACAGAATGGAGGAGAGGAAGAGATGAAAGCAGAGAAAGAGAAGGAAGGCATCCTTCTTGAATCGGGTACAAATGAAATCGAAATTATGAAGTTCAAGATCCAGGGTGAGTTTTACGGCATTAACGTGGCTAAGGTAAAAGAAATCATGATGGCCGCCAAGGTGAAGATTATGCCCCATGCCCATCCTGCTGTGGAAGGGATCTTTAAGCCCAGGGATATCCTGATTACCGTAATCGACCTTGGGTTTTACTTAACCAATGAGTACTTGGAGCATAAGTCCAGGGATTTGTTTATCGTGACGAATTTTAATAAAATGACGGTGGCTTTCCGGGTGCAGAGCATCGAGGGCATCAGCCGGATTTCCTGGAAGGATATCCAGAAGCCGGATAAGACCCTGACCCACGGGGAAGAGGGCGTGGCTACAGGCATCGCCCAGTGTGCCGGGGAGCTGGTGACGATCCTTGACTTTGAAAAGATTGTGGCGGAGATTGCCCCCCAGACCACCATCCAGCTTTCCGAGGTGGAGCAGATGGGTGATCGGCCAATCTGCAATAATCCTTTGGTGATTGCGGAGGATTCTATCCTTCTCCAGAAGATGATTGATGATGCCTTGTCCAGGGCAGGCTTTACGGATGTGAAGAATTTCAACAACGGCCAGGAAGCCTGGGATTACTTAAGGTCCATCCGCCACGACTCGGATCTGTATGATAAGGTAAACCTGGTGATTACGGATATCGAGATGCCGGAGATGGACGGCCACCGCTTGACGAAGCTGATTAAGGAGGATGAGCGGCTTAAGCATCTTCCGGTGGTGATTTTCTCCTCCCTGATTGACGAGCAGATGCGGATTAAGGGCGAGGCATTAGGTGCTGACGAGCAGCTTACCAAGCCGGAGATTGGCAATTTGGTTCATGTGATCGACCGGCTTTTGGATCGGTTTGAGAAAAATATCGGAAAAGCAGAAGAATAGGCAATGCCAGGGAGTATGCGGGATCAGCTCATTGAGGCGTTTTCCGATGATGGAGGTTTTTACAGATTGAAGGGACGGATTTGGAAGGTTAAAGCTGCCGCTTTGGCGGCAGCTTTAGCTGTAAGCACGCCTGCCCTGGCGGATGAGTGGGATTTGTCAGAGGATGGAAAATACTGGATGTATTTTGATTATTCCGGTGAGCCGTTGCAGGATGAATGGATAGAGGTAGAGGGGAAGATTTACTACCTGGATGCCAATGGATATATGAAAACCGGCTGGGTGACGAACCGGGAAGACGGGAACAAATATTATATGGGGGAAGACGGTGCCATGGTGACTAGCGCCTTTACACCGGATGACCAGTATGTGGGGCCTGACGGGGCGATCGTCAAACGCTACGATACTTACCGCAAGAAAGTAAAGGCGGAGGTGAAAAAGGCGGCGAAGAATACCGTCTCCCGGAAGAAAGCGGAGAAATCCAGGAAAAAATCCGGCGGCGCAGAGCCAGCCACGGTAAAGCAGTCTTACTTCCTTCTGGCGGATTTGAATCAGGACGGATACCGGGATCTGGTTATCATGGATCGGGAAGTGTCCATAGACGGTGAAACAGGAACCCCCCAGCTTTTCCAGCCGGATCAGGTGACTGCCGGGAGCCTGGTGGAAATCGCCGTGTGGGATCCGGAAGGGGAGGAATTCCTTCTTTCCGCCGAGTTTGACGAGTCAGAGGGAAAGGAGCACAGCACCCTTTACCAGAGCCAGCAGGGCCAGGGGGTATGGCTGGAGATTGCCGAGGATGAGGAGAATTTCCGGCTGTTCCGTTTAGGCGTGGATACGTCCCATTTTGAGGGGATGTGGAGCTTTTCCACCCGGTTAGACGATTGGGGCGGCTTGGAATATCTGCAGGGCCAGGATGTTTTGGAAAAAGAAACGTGGAGCCGGGCCGTGGCCCAGGCGAAGCAGGAACGGGGAAATGTCCAGGTAAGCGGATATCTGCCGGTATCGGATGAAAATCTGTCGGCGTTGGTGGATTTGGAGCTGACGGAAGAGGATTTGCGGATGTGGCAGTGATGGAGCGTATGTATATGGGTAAAAGGGGCTGTTAAGGAGCGGGGATGGGCGGACAGCGGGTTTTGCTTTAAAAATTTTCAAAAATCAAATACATATTGCAAAAGAAACTGGCGTATGAAAACCCTCGACTGCTACTCGGGGGTTTTTCTATCCCAATTTTGGAGCGGGGGGTCCTAAAAAATGAGTCTAAAAAATATTTTCTAAAAAAGATTGACAATCACCCCCATTTATGTTAGTATAATTACCGTTGTGGGAAACAAGGAAGACAACATATAGGGGAATAGTTCAATGGTAGAGCAGCGGTCTCCAAAACCGTAGATGGGGGTTCGAGCCCCTCTTCCCCTGCTTTTTCAGGAAGGCGCGCAGAGTGTAGGCTTTGCGGGTCTTTTTTTGCATCATAGGGAAGCTGTAGGGCAGCTTTTTTATCTTTTTATCATCCGAATCGGAGGGCGGTGGATTTCCATGGACAAGCAGAAGGGGGAGGTTTATCAGTTAAGCCTTTCTGTGCGTGAGCTGGTGGAGTTTGTATTAAATTCCGGGGACATTGATAACCGGAGGACGGCAGGGGCGAAGAAGGAGGCCATGCAGGAGGGGAGCAGGCTGCACCGGAAGATCCAGAAAAGGATGGGGAGCCTGTACCGGCCGGAAGTGACCATGAAGCATACGGTAGAGGGCGATGGATACCGGATACTGATCGAGGGCCGGGCGGACGGGGTTATGGAGGAGCCGGGGGGATGGGCCGTTGACGAAATCAAGTGTATGTATATGGATATTTCCAGGCTTACGGAGCCGATTCCCATCCATTTTGCCCAGGCGATGTGCTACGGGTATTTTTGGTGCTTGGAGAAGGAGCTTTCCTCCGTTATCCTGCAGCTTACCTATTGCCAGATGGAGACGGAGGAGATAAAACGGTTCCGCCAGGAAAAATCCTTCGGGGAGCTAGAGGAATGGTTTTTTGCCGTGATCCGGGAATACCAAAAATGGGCCAGGTTTCGGTATGAGCATTTCCAGCGCAGGGAAGAATCCCTAAAGCGGCTGGAATTTCCCTATCCTTACCGGAAAGGGCAGAAGGAATTGGCCGTTAACGTGTACCGGGCCATTGTGCGGGAAAGGAATCTGTATATCCAGGCTCCTACAGGGATTGGGAAAACCTTGTCCGTTTTGTTCCCGGCCCTTAAGGCTGTAGGCGAGGGCCATGGGGACAAGCTGTTTTACCTAACGGCCAAGACGGTTACTGGACGGGTGGCGGAGGAAGCCCTGGCGCTGCTGCAGAAAAGGGGGCTGTTTTTTTCCTCTGTCACCGTAACGGCGAAGGAAAAGCTGTGCATTTTAGAGCAGCCCCAGTGCAACCCGGATGCCTGCCCTTACGCCAAGGGCCATTTTGACCGGGTGAATGAGGCGGTATTTGCCTTGATTAATCGGGAAATGGCCGTGACCAGGGAGCTGATTGACCGGTATGCCAGGGAGTACCGGGTATGTCCCTTTGAATTCTGCCTGGATATCAGCAATTGGGTGGACGGCATTATCTGTGATTACAATTACGTCTTTGATCCCAATGTCTGTTTAAAGCGGTATTTTGGCGAGGGGAGAAAGGGGGAGTACCTGTTTTTAATCGATGAGGCCCATAACCTGGTATCCAGGGCCAGGGAAATGTACAGCGCAAGCCTGGTAAAGGAGGATGTGCTTCTGGCAAAACGCCTGGTAAAGGAGCGCTCCGGGAAGCTTTCCAGGCTTTTGGAAGGCTGCAATAAAAGTATGCTGGAATTAAAGCGGGCCTGCCAGGATTACCAGGTTTTGGATGAGACAAACCATTTGGCTCTCCAGGTGATGGGGATGTTCGGGGAGCTGGAATTGTTCCTGGAGGAAAATCCGGAGTTTAAGGATCGGGAGCTGCTTTTAGAGTTTTACTTCCAGGTGAGGGACTTTATCCGGGTATTCGGGCAGATGGATGAGGGCTATGTTATTTACAGCCAGATGCTGCCGGGAGGAAGGTTTATGGTGCGCTTATTCTGCACCAATCCTTCCGGGAGCCTTAAGCGGTGCTTGTCCATGGGAAGAAGCGCGGTGTTCTTTTCCGCCACCCTGCTTCCCATGATGTATTATAAGGAGCTGTTAAGCGGCGATCCTGAGGATTATGCCGTTTACGCGGATTCGCCCTTTTTCCGGGAACGCCGCCTGCTCTTGGTGGCCCGGGACGTAAGCAGCCGCTACAGCCGGAGGAATGAAGGGGAATACAGAAGGATCGCTGCCTATATCCGGGAGATTATCCGGGGAAGGCAGGGAAACTATATGGTGTTCTGCCCTTCTTACCAATATTTGGGAGAACTGGAACGGATTTTGCGGGAAGGGGATCCGCCTTTTCGGCTGTTGGTGCAGAAGAGCCGGATGGATGAGGGGGAGAGGGAAAGCTTCTTAGGGGAATTTTCCCGGGAGGACGGCGGTTTTTCCGGTGAAGGAAGCCAAAATTTCAGGGACGGCGGGGGAGCCCGGGACAGGGCGGAAGGCAAAGGAGAAAGCCTGGCTGCCCTCTGCGTGATGGGCGGCATATTCGGGGAAGGGATTGACTTAAAAGAAGAGAGGCTGATCGGCGTGATGGTCATCGGGGCGGGCCTGCCTATGGTCTGTGCGGAGCAGGAGGTTCTTCGGCGTTATTTTGACGATCACGGGAAGGCGGGCTTTCCCTACGCTTACCAGTATCCGGGGATGAACAAGGTGATGCAGGCGGCAGGCCGGGTAATCCGTACCATGAAGGACGAAGGGGTGATTGCCCTTTTGGATCAGCGGTTTCTGCAGCCGGATTACCTGGCCTTGTTTCCCAGGGAATGGTCAGACTATCAGAGGACTTCCTTAAGCCAGGTGGGAAGCCAGGTGGAGGCTTTTTGGGCCGGAAGGGCTAAAGATAGGGGAAAGTAAGCATCAGTGGTCTACAGCATATCCATAAACTGTTTTGCCGCCTGGGAGATGGGCAGGTTTTCGTTGTAGGCGACCACCATCTGCCGGGCGGGCAGGCTTTCCTCCAGATCCAGCACGTAAAGCTGGCCGTCTTCCCTGGGGATACAGAAATCCGGGACGAAGGCGATGCCAAGGCCGATCCGTGCTAAGTCGATTAGCAGGTCATTGCTGCTTAACTCGATCTCCGGAACCAGATCCAGCTGGCATCTCTGGAACATCCGGTGGAGGAATTCGCTGGTGGTGCTTTTCCGATCCAGCATCAGGATGGGGTAATCCTGCAGCTTTTGGAGGGAAATTTTCCCCTCCAGCAGGAAATAATCCCGGTTGGCGACGAAAACATCACGGAATTCATAGATCATTCGGACATTCTGGGTATTGGACAGGCCGGAATTCGGGTAGTTGGTTACGATAAAGTCCACCTGGCCGTTTTCCAGCAGATGGGCGCATTCGATGGAGGTTTGGTTGGTCACTTTGATATGGACGTTGGGATAAGCCAGGTGGAATTGCTTCAGGTAATCCACCAAGTAGTAGCGGCAGATGGTGTCGCTGGCTCCGATCCTAAGCTGGCCTCCGTTTAAGGTATTGGCTTCTAAAAGCTGGTTTTCCCCCTTGCGGATTAAGTTCATGGCCGGTTCAATATGCTTTAGCAGGATCTCCCCTTCCGGCGTAAGCTGAACCCGCTTGGTGCTGCGGATAAACAGAGGCTGGTTTAGCTTCCGCTCCAGCACCTTGATGGATTGGCTGACGGCGGACTGGGAGATGAATAGCTGTTTGGAAGCTTCGGAGAAGCTTAAGGTAACTGCCACATGGTAAAATACTTTATATAGTTCGTAATTGATATCCATTGTATATAACTCCTCCCGGATAAATACAAGTTTATTTTACCATTAAATCGTCTTTTTGGAAAGAGAGGAATTTTGATGAATGACAAGTTTTACCAGGACTACCTGGAGGAATTAAAGGAGATCAGGCCCTGCACGGATAAGGAGCGGGAAATGCTTTTTGGCCGTCTGGCCGCGGGGGACAAGAAGGCGGGGGAGCGGCTGATCGAAGGCCATTTAATCTTTGCCCTGGCTATCGCCAAGGATTTTAAGGATCAGGGGGTTTTGGCCGGGGATCTGGTGCAGGAGGCGAACCTGGCGCTGACCATGGCGGTATGGGAATACCGGGAAGGCGATTTCCTGGCTCAGGCAAAGGACAGGATCCTTGCTCACATCCAGGCCGTGATCCGGGAGCAGAAGCAGGAACGGGAGACGGGGGAAGCCCTGGCGGCCCGGGTGAACGTGCTCCAGGAGCTTTCCGCCAGGATGGCCGGGGAGCTTGGCAGGGAGGCCACGGTGGAGGAGCTGGCGGAGAGGATGCAGACGACCTCGGAGGAGATTAAAGGGATGATGAAGCTGGCGGTAGACGCTTTGCGGGTGGTCGAATAGGCCAAGCAGGCGATAAAATAAGCAAAATATATTAGAAATGATAATAAAGAATATAAAAGCTATTAATTTTACTTATTTATTATGCCATGGTATGATAAGGGCAGATGACGGATTTTGTCACCTGCCTTTTGGCTGAAACACTTTAATCATGAAGGAGGAAGATGGTATGGGCGTTAAGCGGATTTTTGTGGAAAAGAAGCCGGATTTTGCCGTGAAGGCAAGGGAGCTTCGGGAAGAAATCGAAAGCTACTTGGGAATTGACTGTGCAACTAATGTTCGTGTACTGATCCGTTACGATATTGAAAATCTGTCAGAAGAGATTTACCGGAAGGCATTGGTTACAATTTTTTCCGAGCCTCCGGTGGATTTGGTTTATGAGGAAGATTTCCCGGCAGATGATGGGGATCAGGTGTTTTCCGTAGAGTACCTTCCAGGGCAGTTTGACCAGAGGGCCGACTCGGCGGAGCAGTGCGTGAAGCTGTTAAAGGAGGACGAGGAGCCAGTGATCCGCTCCGCCGTCACCTATGTGATTTCCGGCCAGCTGGATGAGGGGCAGTTTAATGCGGTGAAAAATTTCTGCATTAACCCGGTGGATTCCAGGGAAGCGGGGGCGGATAAGCCGAAAACGCTTATTGCTGAGTTTAAGGCTCCGGCGGACGTGGCGATTTTTGAAGGGTTTTTAACCATGGGTGAGGAGGAGCTTAAAGCCCTTTACCAGTCCTTAAACCTTGCCATGACCTTTAAGGATTTCCAGCATATCCAGGGGTATTTTTGCCGGGAGGAAAAAAGGGAACCGTCGGTGACGGAGATCCGTGTGCTGGATACTTATTGGTCGGATCACTGCCGCCATACCACCTTTTCTACGGAATTAAAGGAGATCACCTTTACCGGAGGGGAATACCGAAGGCCTATAGAGGATACGTACCGCCAGTATTTGGCTGACCGCCGAAAGATTTACCGGGATCGGGAGGATAAGTTTGTCTGCCTGATGGATTTGGCCCTGATGGGGATGAAAAAGCTGCGGGCGGAAGGGAAGCTGGCGGATCTGGAGGTTTCGGAGGAGATCAACGCCTGCTCCATCGTGGTTCCCGTTACCGTGGACGGGGTGGAAGAGGAGTGGCTGGTTAACTTTAAGAACGAAACCCATAACCATCCCACGGAGATCGAGCCTTTTGGCGGGGCGGCTACCTGCCTGGGCGGGGCTATCCGGGATCCCCTTTCCGGAAGGACGTATGTGTATCAGGCCATGCGGATTACCGGGGCGGCGGATCCTACCAGGCCTTTAGGGGAAACCCTCCACGGCAAGCTTCCCCAGAAGAAGATTGTCACCGGGGCGGCCAGGGGCTACAGCTCTTACGGCAACCAGATTGGCCTGGCCACCGGGTATGTGAAGGAAATTTACCACCCCGGCTATGCAGCGAAGCGGATGGAAATCGGAGCCGTTATGGGTGCGGCGCCAAGGAAGGATGTGATCCGGGAAACTTCGGATCCGGGAGATGTGATTATCCTTTTGGGAGGCCGGACAGGCCGGGACGGCATCGGCGGCGCTACCGGTTCTTCCAAGGTGCATACGGAGGCGTCCATTGAGGTGTGCGGCGCGGAGGTGCAGAAGGGCAATGCCCCCACCGAGAGGAAGATCCAAAGGATGTTCCGCCGCCCGGAGGTGTCCAGGCTGATTAAAAAGTGCAACGATTTCGGGGCCGGGGGCGTTTCCGTGGCTATCGGCGAGCTGGCCCAGGGCCTTATCATCGATCTGGATCAAGTGCCGAAAAAGTATGCCGGCCTGGACGGGACGGAGATTGCCATTTCCGAGTCCCAAGAGCGGATGGCGGTGGTGGTGTCCCCTGGGGATGAGGCGCAGTTTTTCGCCTATGCGGCGGAAGAAAACCTGGAGGCTGTCCGGGTAGCCGTGGTGACGGAAAGCCCGCGCCTGGTGATGACGTGGCGGGGGAAAACCATCGTGGATATCAGCCGCGCCTTCCTGGATACCAACGGGGCTCATCAGGAGGCGGATGTGACGGTAACTGCGCCTTCCAAGGAGGGATGCGTGTTTGAGCGGAAGGAAGTGGGGGACGTAAGAGAGGCTTGGCTTAAGCTGCTTTCTTCCTTAAACGTATGCTCTCAGAAGGGGCTGGTGGAGATGTTTGACGGCTCTATCGGGGCGGGGAGCGTGTTTATGCCTTACGGCGGGAAATACCAGATGACGGAAACCCAGTCCATGGTGGCCAAGCTTCCGGTTCTTAAGGGAAATACGGACACCGTTACCATGATGAGCTACGGCTTTGACCCGGAGCTTTCCAGCTGGAGCCCTTATCACGGAGCCGTTTACGCGGTAGTGTCTTCTGTGGCAAAGATTGTGGCAAGCGGCGGCGATTTCCGCAAGATCCGCTTTACCTTCCAGGAGTATTTCCAGCGGATGACCGGCGAGCCTTCCCGCTGGAGCCAGCCCTTTTCCGCCCTTCTTGGGGCTTACCAGGCGCAGATAGGCTTTGGCCTCCCGGCCATCGGCGGCAAGGATTCCATGTCCGGAACCTTTGACGACAAGGCTCATGGGGAGATTAATGTCCCCCCCACCCTGGTTTCCTTTGCGGTGGACGTGGCCAGCCATAAGACGGTAATTACACCGGAGCTTAAAAGGCCGGGGAGCAAGCTGGTGGTGGTTAAGGCCGGGAGGGATGAGTACGATCTTCCGGATTACGGCCAGCTTATGGACAGCTACACTAAGGTGCACCAGGATATCCGGGACGGGAAGATTATCTCCGCTTACGCGGTAGAGGGCCATGGCCTGGCTGAGGCGGTATGCAAGATGGCCTTCGGGAATAAGCTGGGCGTCAGGGTAGAGCACAATGTGGATCCCAGGGACTTCTTTGCCCCCGATTGGGGTTCCATCCTCTGCGAAGTGCCGGACGGCAAGGTTGGGGAGCTTTCCGTTTCCTATACGCTTATCGGCCAGGTGACGGATAAAGGCGTATTTGAGTACGGTTCGGTCTCCATCTCCATGGACGAGGCGCTAAAGGCCTGGACGGGGACGTTAGAGCGGGTATTCCCCACAGCTTCCGGCGTTAAGCAGGAAGAGGTTTCCCAGGCTCTTTACCAGGCGGATCCGGCCAGCATTTATGTGTGCGGCCATAAGCTTGCCAGACCCCATGTGTTTATCCCGGTATTCCCCGGGACAAACTGCGAGTATGACAGTGCCAGGGCCTTTAGCCGGGCGGGGGCGGACGTGTCCCATGTAGTGTTTAAAAACCTTTCCGCCCAGGATATCCGGGATTCCGTGGAAGTGTACCGGAAAGAGATTGGGAAGGCCCAGATCGTTATGTTCCCCGGAGGCTTTTCCGCAGGCGACGAGCCGGAAGGCTCCGCCAAGTTTTTCGCTACCGTATTCCGGAACCAGGCGGTGCGGGAAGCCGTTGAAACGCTGTTAAATGAGCGGGACGGCCTGATGCTTGGGATCTGCAACGGCTTCCAGGCGCTGATTAAGCTGGGGCTTCTTCCGGAAGGGAAGATTACGGAGCAGCGCCCGGATTCCCCGACCTTGGCCATGAACACCATCGGCCGCCATGTGTCCAAGATGGTTTACACGAAGGTTGTCACCAACAAGTCTCCCTGGCTGGCGGGAGCGAGCCTTGGGGAGGTTTACTGCAACCCGGCTTCCCATGGAGAGGGGCGGTTTGTGGCTAACGGGGAATGGTTAAAGAAGCTGTTTGAGAACGGGCAGGTGGCTACCCAGTATGTGGATGATAAAGGACGGGCGACCATGGATGAGGCCTGGAACCCTAACGGCTCCTACCAGGCCATCGAAGGCATTACCAGCCCGGACGGAAGGATTTTGGGCAAGATGGCTCATTCTGAGCGCCGGGGTGAGGCGGTAGCCATGAATATTTACGGCCAGCAGGATATGAAACTCTTTGAATCCGGCGTAAAATACTTCCAGTAAACCGTTTTGGCCAGCCGCCATCTTGTGCTTGACAGCCGCCCCGTTATCGTGTATGATTTTCGTTGTGTGTCCTAACCGCACAAAAGTCTATATGAGACGGACAAAGTTTGCGGCAGGACAGATTTGGATGCCAAAGGAGAAGACGAAATATGAAAAAGGTGGTAAAATTTGGCGGCAGTTCGCTGGCCAGTGCAAAGCAGTTTAAAAAAGTAGGCGAGATCATCCGGGCGGAGAAGGCAAGGCGCTACGTAATCCCTTCCGCACCGGGAAAGCGCAGCGATAAAGACGAAAAAGTTACGGATATGCTGTACCAATGCTACGATGCCGCCATTGAGGGAAAAAGCTATAAAAAGATCCTGGAGAGGATTAAAGAGCGGTACGAGGAGATTATCGAGGGCCTGGACGTGAATTTAAGCCTGGATCACGAATTTGCCGCCATTGAGGAGCGGTTTTTGGCGAAAGCGGGAAGGGATTATGCCGCTTCCCGGGGCGAGTATTTAAACGGCATGATCATGGCGGCATACCTAGGCTATGAGTTCATTGACGCGGCGGAAGTGATTTTCTTTGACGAGGAGGGGAACTTTGAGCCGGAAAGCACCAATCAGGAGCTTAAGGAGCGCTTGGAGCACGTGGAGCGGGCAGTTATCCCCGGCTTTTACGGCTCCAAGCACGACGGCTCCATAAAAACCTTTTCCCGGGGCGGCTCCGATGTGACCGGCTCCATCGTAGCCAAGGCCATCCATGCGGATATGTATGAGAACTGGACGGACGTATCCGGGTTTCTGGTGGCGGATCCCAGGGTAATCAAAAGCCCGGAAGTGATCGAAACCATTACGTATAAGGAGCTGCGGGAGTTAGCCTACATGGGAGCCAGCGTGCTCCACGAGGACGCCATATTCCCGGTGCGGAAGGAAGGCATCCCCATCAATATCCGCAACACCAACAGGCCGGAGGATAAGGGCACGCTGATCGTGGAAAGCACGGTAAGGAAGCCTAGGTATACCATCACCGGGATTGCGGGGAAGAAAGGCTTCTGCTCCATCAATATTGAGAAAGCCATGATGAACGCGGAGGTAGGGTTTGGGAGGAAAGTCCTCCAGGTGTTTGAAAACTTTGGGATTTCCTTTGAGCATATGCCCTCCGGGATTGACACCATGACGGTTTTGGTGCATCAGTCGGAATTTGAAGAGTTTGAGCAGTCCGTGATTGCCGGGATACACCGTGCGGTGGAGCCGGATTACCTGGAAATGGAGTCGGATCTTGCCTTGGTTGCCGTGGTAGGCAGGGGGATGAAGGCTTCCAGGGGAACGGCAGGACGTATTTTTTCCGCGTTGGCTCATGCTAGGATTAATGTGAAGATGATCGATCAGGGGTCTAGTGAGCTGAATATTATTATTGGGGTGAAGAATGCCGATTTTGAGGCGACGATTAAGGCGATTTATGATATTTTTGTTTTGGCGGAGATGTAAGGGCACAGAGCGTTTTTAGGTAGATAGTGTGAAAAATAAAGTTTTTTAGCTATTTGTGTCTGAGTGAAAGGAATGGTAATTTATATGCAAAATGTTGATTGGAGATATTTAGAGATATTTTGCTTTTCCGCTGCGCCGGGGGCATATTCCATCGTCACCGCGCTCTCGCTCCGCCTTCAACGTAGCGGACGCTAAACTCGTGAAAGACCTCGTTAAGCGCCGACGTTTCAGGAGGGGTTCCTCATGGAATATGCCCCCGGCTCCGCTGTCGTATTGGCAAGCTGAAGATGGCGGTTTAAGTTTAATGATGTTCTCTTAAGCAATTTCTATTTATTGATTTATTGATTTCGTATAAAAGCGCATGATCAGCAAACCAGTACCTAGCCGTCCGTGGTGGGTGTACGCAAAGAAAACCGTATAAAACGGCGGCACTTAGCGAGGTTTTTTCGAGCTTAGTGTCCGTTCCGTTTTATGTCGAGCGAGAGCGCGTTTTCGTGTGTACACCCACCACGGACGGCGAACTCGCCAGCCAACGTGTCTTCCCATATTCAACAAACTCATCGTAAGAAACACCAACTTCCCCAATCCACTTCCGAATAACATCCGCAACAACCCAGCGTCAAAGTTCCCCTCCCCAGTTATCCAAGTTGACGAGGCATTAATCTTTTCAAGTTAAATCTGCCGTCCGTTGAGCCCGCGCCATTCGCACTGCGCAGCGTCCCTTTAGGGAAAACCATGCCTTACGGCACTCTCCGCTGCTTACGCAGATCCTCTTGCTCATAAACGGGCGCTCCCTCAGTCAAAACCGATGGATGAAAATTCATACGGGCATGATTTTCACCCATGCGATTCTGGCTGGCTGAACTTTTTCCATAAAATACTCTACCATTTTATGACATTTTATGGTATGATGAAAGAAGTAAGCAGTTCGTGGCAAAACTATGAAAAAGGAAGGGAAAATGATCATGAGGAGGAAAAGAGTGTATGCTGGAAAAGATTGATTTGTCGGTTAAGGTGGATAAGGCGGACTACAAAAAGGCCATGGAAGAGATGGAGGAGAAGCTGGGGCTTTTGCAGCGTCAGTGCAAGGAAGCGGGGATTCCGGTGATGATCTTGTTTGACGGCATGGGGGCAGCGGGGAAGGGCGTTCAGATTAACCGTCTGATCCAGGTGATGGATCCCAGGGGATTTACGGTTTACGCCAGCAACCGGCCTACGGAGGAGGAGCAGTACCGTCCGTTTCTTTGGAGCTATTGGACGAAGACCCCGGCGAAGGGGAGGATCGCCATCTTTGATCGGAGCTGGTATCGGCGGGTGCAGGTGGATCGGTTTGACGGGCTGACCGAGGATCATGAGCTTCCCAGCGCATTTCAGGATATCGCTTCTTTTGAGAAGCAGCTTTCAGATGACGGAACGGTGATTATCAAGCTGTTCCTCTATATTTCCAAGGAGGAGCAGAAGAAGCGGTTTAAGAAGCTGGCGGCCTCAAAGGAGACGGCGTGGAGAGTCAGCGATGCGGATTGGGTCAGGAATAAGGAATATGACCGCTACTTACGGATTAATGAGGAGATGCTGGAGCAGACGGATACGGAGTATGCGCCCTGGACCATTATCGAAGCCACGGATAAAAATTATGCGGCCATGAAGATTATGTCCACTGTCACCAGGCGTTTAGAGTACGAGCTGGAGCAGAGGAAGGAAGAGAAGGCAGGGGCGAAGAGCCAGAAGAAGGCGGCTACCCATGGGGATAAATATAAAAACGGCGTGCTTTCCGGCGTGGACTTATCTAAGCGCCTTACCCAGTCTAAGTATAAGAAGGAGCTGGATGAGCTGCAGAAGAAGCTAGAGATCCTCCACAGCGAGATTTACCGGCTGCGGATCCCTGTGGTTATCGGTTTTGAGGGCTGGGATGCGGGAGGAAAGGGCGGAGCCATCAGGCGTCTGACCAGCAAGCTGGATCCCAGGGGCTACGAGGTTAATCCCACCGCTTCTCCTAATGACGTGGAGAAAGTGCACCATTATCTGTGGCGGTTCTGGAACAATGTGCCGAAGGCCGGCCACATCGCCATCTTTGACCGGACCTGGTATGGCCGGGTGATGGTGGAGCGGATCGAGGGCTTTTGCACGGAGGCTGAGTGGAAGAGGGCTTACCAGGAGATTAATGAGATGGAAGCCCATATGGCCAATGCGGGGGCGGTGGTCTTAAAGTTCTGGCTCCATATCGATAAGGATGAGCAGGAGCGCCGGTTTAAGGAGCGGATGGAAAACCCGGCAAAGCAGTGGAAGATCACGGATGAGGACTGGCGGAACCGGGAGAAATGGGATCTTTATGAGGAAGCGGTAAATGAGATGTTAGTCCGCACATCCACCACCTATGCGCCGTGGATTGTGGTAGAAGGGAACGATAAGTACTACGCCCGGGTTAAGGTAGTCCGGACGGTGGTGGAAGCCCTTGAGGCAAAGATTAAAGAGGTGAAAAAGACCCAGAAGGCGAAAACTTCATGAGCAAGGTGATCGTGGTAGGAGGAGGGGCGGCCGGGATGCTGGCTGCCCTGTCAGCCGGGCGGGCGGGGCATCAGACAGTCCTGTATGAGAAGAATGAAAAGCTGGGGAAAAAGCTTTATATCACCGGCAAGGGCCGCTGTAACATTACCAATGCCTGTGCCATGGACGAGCTGCTTGGAGGCGTGGTGACGAACCGGAAATTCCTTTACGGAAGCTTCCGCAAGTTTACCAACCAGGATATGATGGGGATGCTGGAAGGGTATGGCTGCCCCCTTAAGGTGGAGCGGGGGAACCGGGTGTTTCCGGTATCGGACAAGTCCTCGGATGTGATTAAGGCCCTTAGCCTGGGGCTTAAGAAAGCTTCGGTGGAGGTTCATCTGAATGAAGAGGTTAAAGGGCTGGTGATCCGGGAGGGGCGGTGCACGGGCATTGCCTTAAGAAGAGACGGGCATCAAGTCTTGGGCGATCGGGTGATTGTGGCTACCGGAGGCCTTTCCTACCCATCCACCGGCTCTACCGGCGACGGCTTTTCCTGGGCCAGGCAGTGGGGGCATACGGTAACGAAGCTAAGTCCAGCTCTGGTTCCTTTAGAGCTTTTGGAAAAGGAGGCGAAAGAGCTTCAGGGCCTTTCCTTGAAAAATATCCAGATCCGTATCCAGAAGGGGAAAAAGGAGCTTTACCGGGAATTCGGGGAGATGCTCTTTACCCATTTCGGGGCCAGCGGGCCGGTGATTTTGTCTGCCAGCAGCTTTATCGCAAAGGAGCTTGGGGGAGAGCCTCTGGCTTTGGAAGTGGATTTAAAGCCTGCCTTAAGCTTAGAGCAGCTGGATGGCCGGATTTTGCGGGATTTTGAGGAGGGAAAAAACAAACAGTTTAAAAATTCTCTTTCCCATCTATTGCCAACAAAGATGATTCCTGTTATGATAAGCAGAAGCGGGATCCATCCAGATAAGCAGGTAAATGAGATTACCAGGGCCGAGCGCCGCCATCTGGCGGAAACCTTTAAGGGGCTGTCCTTTACGGTGACGGGGCTTAGGGACTACCAGGAAGCCATCATCACCCAGGGCGGCGTATCGGTCAAAGAGGTTAATCCGTCTACCATGGAATCCAAAAAGGTTCCCGGCCTGTATTTTGCCGGGGAAATGCTGGATTTAGACGGGGTTACGGGAGGGTTTAACTTACAGATCGCCTGGTCTACAGGCTGGGCGGCAGGGGCAGGTTAGCCTTCCCAAAGCGGGCCTGCAATTAAACAGAGAAAGAGGAATAGGATGCGTCATTTTAACATCGCGATCGACGGCCCGGCAGGAGCGGGAAAGAGCACGATTGCAAAAGCGGCAGCAAAAAAGCTGGGGTTCATCTATGTGGACACGGGGGCAATGTACCGGGCGATGGCAGTGTATTTCCTTGACCGGGGGATCGGCTCCCAGGAGGAGGAAAAGATCCGAGAGGCCTGCAACAGCGCGGAGATTACCATCCGGCACGAGGATGGGAGGCAGCAGGTTTTCCTAAACGGGGAAAACGTATCCGGCCGGATCCGCACCCAGGAGGTGGGGGAGATGGCAAGCCGGATATCGGTATATTTGCCGGTGCGGGAAAAGCTGGTAAAGCTTCAGCAGCAGCTTGCCAAAACCAGCCAGGTGATTATGGATGGGCGGGATATCGGCACTTGCGTCCTTCCAGATGCCCAGGCGAAGATTTACCTGACCGCCAGCACAAGGGTCAGGGCCGAAAGGCGCTTAAAAGAGCTTCTGGAAAAAGGCCTGGAGTGTAGCTTAGAAGAGATTGAGGAAGAGATTAAAGAGCGGGATTACCGGGATATGCACCGGGAGCAGTCGCCTCTTAGGCAGGCGGAGGATGCCGTGCTCCTTGATACTTCCCAGATGGATCCGGAGCAGGTAACGGAGAGGATTATCGCCATCGCGAAGGAGCGGGGGCTTGAAATATGAACAGGCTGCGGCAGGCAGGGCCTTGAGGAGGCAGCAGGCTGCAGGAAGGAAGGCTGCAAGGTGGAAAAGGATGGGGCAAGGCCGGACATGGAAGTGATCGTGGCCAAGAGCGCCGGTTTTTGCTTCGGCGTGGAGCGGGCGGTGAATAAGGTTTACCAGCAGATTGAGAAAGGCCAAAAGCCGATTTATACCTATGGGCCGATTATCCATAACGAAGAGGTGGTAAAGGACTTAAGGGATAAAGGGGTTAAGGTGATTTGCTCGGAGGAAGAGCTTCTCCAGATAACCGATGGCGTGGTGGTCATCCGATCCCACGGGGTCAGCCGCCGCGTTTATGAGCGCATGGAAGCCAACGGCCTTAAGGTGGTGGACGCTACCTGTCCCTTCGTGAAGAAAATCCACCGGATTGTGGAGGAGCAGGTTAGAGCCAGGCGGCAGGTGGTCATCATCGGATCGGAAGACCATCCGGAGGTGGAAGGGATTAAAGGCTGGGGAGATGAGCATACTGTGGTGGTTGGGACGGCAGAGGAAGCCGAGAATTTTGTCCCGGAACAGGGCAAATCCCTATCCATTGTGTCCCAGACGACATTTAATTACAATAAATTTAAAGAATTAGTTGAAAAATTTTCGGAAAAGGGTTATGATATACTTGTTTTAAATACGATTTGCAATGCAACACAGGAAAGACAGGTGGAGGCAAAGGAAATTGCTTCAAAAGTGGACGCCATGATTGTGATTGGCGGGAAGAACAGTTCCAACACCCAGAAGCTGTATGAAATTTGCCACAAAGAATGTAAGAACACATATTACATCCAGACACTAAGCGATTTCGATCCTGAAGGTGGGAATTCTGTGCGCAAAGTAGGTATTACAGCAGGGGCATCGACCCCGAAAAAGATTATTGAGGAGGTTCATACTAATGTCAGAGTTAAGTTTTGAACAAATGTTAGAGGAATCATTGAAAACGATACGTACAGGAGAGGTTGTCACTGGTAAGGTTATCGATGTGAAGGAAGACGAAATCGTTTTAAATATCGGTTACAAGTCTGACGGCATTATTACCCGCAACGAGTACACCAATGAGCCGAATGTTGACTTAACCAACCTGGTGCACGCGGGGGATGAGATGGAAGCGAAGGTAATTAAAGTGAATGATGGAGAAGGCCAGGTAGCTCTTTCTTATAAGCGGCTGGCTGCAGACAGAGGGAATAAGAGATTAGAGGAAGCCTTTAACAATCAGGAAGTGCTGACGGCTAAGGTAGTCCAGGTTTTGGACGGCGGCTTAAGCGTGGTAGTGGAGGAGACCAGGATCTTTATCCCGGCAAGCTTGGTGTCGGATACGTATGAAAAGGATTTATCCAAGTATGCGGGCCAGGAAATTGAATTTGTAATCACGGAGTTTAATCCCAGGAGGCATCGGGTGATCGGCGACAGGAAACAGCTGATGGTGGCAAGGAAGGCCGCTATGCAGAAGGAGCTGTTTGAGCGGATTGCGGTAGGCGATACCGTAGAAGGAACCATTAAGAACGTTACGGATTTCGGCGCATTTATTGATCTGGGCGGGGCTGACGGCTTGCTGCATATCTCCGAGATGAGCTGGGGCCGTGTGGAGAATCCCAAGAAGGTCTTTAAGGCAGGCGAGCGGATGAAAGTCCTGATTAAGGATATCCAGGGTGAGAAGATTGCTTTAAGCTTAAAGTTCCCGGAGGCAAATCCATGGGCCAATGCCGCTGATAAGTATTCCAAGGATAGGATTGTCACTGGACGGGTAGCCAGGATGACGGATTTTGGCGCCTTTGTGGAGCTGGAGCCAGGGGTGGATGCCCTTCTCCATGTATCCCAGATCTCCAGGGAGCACGTAGACAAGCCTTCTGACGTATTAAAGATTGGCCAGGAGATCCAGGCTAAGATTGTGGATTTTAATGAGGCGGATCATAAGATCAGCTTAAGCATCAAGGCTATGGCCGCTGCAGCCAGGGAAGATGACGGGGATGTAGCGGATGTGGACATTGAAGCGGTAGCCGCTTCCGAAGCCGAATAAAAATATGGTTTAAAGCTGATGGGGGCTTTCCTTAAGGAAAAGCCCCCCTTATAAAAATGAAAAAATCTATTGACTATGCAGGAAATTATGTTATAATAAAAGTAACTAAATAGGGAATCCGGATTGTTACTGGTAAGCAGGCAAAACCAATTTTGAGATAGGCAGATATGCTTCTACTATGTCAAGGTTGGTTTTTCTTTTTTATCAACGATACGTTGGAGATTCAGGGGTTTATGTTTTTGCTGCTTTAATTTTAGAAGGAATGATCCGATGAAGGTTCAGAAAGTTATTAATAATAATATAGTCAGTTCCATTGATGACAATGGAGTTGAAGTGGTAGTTATGGGGCGGGGGCTTGGATATAAAACGAAGGAGGGCATGGATGTTCCGGAAAGCAAGGTCGAGAAGATTTTTCGGTTAGACAATGAAGATGTGATGGATCGGTTTAAGACGCTTTTGTTTAAACTGCCTCCGGAACAGATACAGATTTCAACAGAGATTATCCAGTATGCGAACCAGGTTTTAAACAAACCGCTTAATCAGAACATTTACATAACATTAACAGATCATGTTAATTTTGCCATAGAACGGTTTCAGGAAAATATGGTGTTTATAACACCCCTTCTCCGGGAAGTGAAAAGTTATTACCGTGAGGAGTACATGGTTGGGGAATTTGGAATTGCCTTAATTAACAAGAAGTTGGGGATTAAGCTCCCGGTGGATGAAGCTGCTTCCATGGCGCTTCATGTGGTAAATGCAGAGTACAATACCGTGATGCGGGATACGATGCATATTACCCAGTTAATCCGGCAGGTTGTGGGGATTGTGGAGGAGCGTTTTGCTATTAATCCCAATGAGCGTTCCCACAATTACGACCGTTTCATTACCCATCTAAAGTTCTTAGCGCAAAAAATATATACAAATGATCTTTTGGATCCTGAGGAATCGGAATTTTCTCAGATGATTTCCCAAATGTATCCGGAAGAGTATGTCTGCGGCAAAAATATCCAAAGTTTTATCCAAGAAGAATACGGACATCAGATATCGGAAGAAGAAGTGGCATATTTAGCGGTTCATATTAAGAGGATTTGCCTGTCATAGCATGAAGTTAAGGGAATGCTTATGGTAAGTTGGGATTATCAGATTCGTGATTATCGCGGGCTTCACGTAAAGCCTATTGCGGAAATTATGTCGGCCCTTTTGGATAGCCGGTGCAGTGTTTGGCTGTCCTGCCATGGGAGGCGGGTTAACGCCAGGGATGTGATGGGGCTGATGGAATTAAAAGGACGGAAAGGAGACATATTAGCATTTCAGTTTATGGGAGAGGATGAAGAAGCTGCGTCTGGGATTTGTCAGGAGCTTCTTTCAAAAATCAGGCTGTAATATATATAAATTCAAGATGTGGTGGCAGCAGGGATGTAAGGTTTCTTACAAGCATGACGAGAAAGGGGAATTTAATATGGCAGCCAGTATCAATATCCTATCAGCCAACAACGACTTTACTGCAGTCGCTGCTGCCGTTTTGGCAGGCTTGGGCGGCAAAGAAAATGTAGAGTCTTTAGATAACTGCATTACCAGGCTTCGCCTGGAGGTAAAGGACCATACTAGAGTAGACGAGACCCAAATCCGATCCGCGGGTGTGGCAGGGGTGATCCGCCCCAGTGAAACCGCCGTACAGGTCGTTGTTGGTACTAAGGTGCAGTCTATTGCAGATGAGTTGAGGAAACTCCTGCAGTAAGCAGTGTCCTTGGCAGACAGCTTAGTTGACAGAAAAGCGGACAGCGTGGAGACTTGAAGAACTGACATAAGGCGAAGTATGCCGGCCAAATGAACTGAATAGGGCAATAAAAGACCTCACTGTGGAACAGCACCCCCTGTTGTTACAGCGAGGTTTTTTATTTGTGGAAAGCTTCCTATTTTCGGGTAAAAGTGGTATACTACAGGGAAAAGGGCGCTTATGGCGCTTAGGGCGCTTGCGGCAGGAGCGCTCCGTAAAAGGAGGAGCCTATATGATTGCAGAGAAGATGAAGCCGCTGCTGGCGAATAATTCCGCCATCCGCATGATGTTTGAGGAGGGAAATCGGCTGGCCTTAATACATGGCAGGGAAAATGTGTATGACTTTAGCTTGGGAAACCCCAATGTCCCGGCTCCCGAAGGGGTAAAGCAGGCCATTATGGATATATTAAACGAGGAAGAATCCACCGCCGTCCATGGTTACATGAGCAATGCAGGGTACGAGGATGTGCGGGATGCCATTGCCCTGTCGCTGAACCAAAGGTTTGGGACAAATTTCCGCCTGGAAAATATTGTTATGACCGTGGGGGCGGCCAGTGGGCTGAACATTATCTTAAAGTCGCTTTTAAATCCCGGGGATCAGGTGCTTGTGTTTGCCCCATATTTTTTAGAGTACAGCAATTATGTGAGGAATTATGACGGTGAATTAGTGGTGGTGTCCCCTGACCGGGAAAGCTTCCAGCCTAATTTAACAGAGTTTGAGGAAAAGATTGGGAGAAAGACGAAGGCAGTCATCATCAATTCCCCTAATAATCCTACCGGCGTAGTGTATTCCGAAGATACCTTGATCAGGCTGGGGGAGATTTTAGAGAGGAAGAGCCGGGAAATCGGCCATCCGATTTTATTGATCTCCGATGAGCCTTACCGGGAACTGGTGTACGACGGGGCAAAAGTGCCCTTTGTCACCAGGTTTTACCGGGATACGGTGGTTTGCTATTCCTTTAGCAAATCCTTATCCCTTCCGGGAGAGCGGATTGGATATCTGGCTATACCGGATGAGGTGACGGATTCAGGGGAGCTTATCGCGGCAGCGGTTATCGCTAACCGGGTTATGGGCTGCGTAAATGCGCCTTCCCTCTTCCAGCGGGTGATAAAGCGGTGCATCGATGAGAAAGTAAATGTGGAGGCGTATAACCGGAACCGGAACCTGCTTTACTTATCCTTAAAAAGCTATGGCTTTGACTGCATAAAGCCGGAGGGGGCATTTTATCTTTTTGTGAAGTCACCCTTAGAAGACGAGAAGGAATTCTGTGCCGTCTGCAAAAAGTACCGTGTGCTGGTTGTGCCGGGCAGTTCTTTTGCCTGCACCGGGTATGTGCGGATTTCTTACTGCGTGTCCTATGAACAGATTGAGCGTTCCCTGCCAGCGTTTAAAAAAATTGGGGAAGAGTGCGGCGTAAGGCCGCAGTGATGATGGGAGGATATGATGGACAAAAGACCTTGGGAAGCAAATATCAGGAAGGTAGTGCCTTATGTGCCGGGTGAGCAGCCTGCGGGGGATCGCCTGGTTAAGTTAAATACAAATGAGAATCCTTACGGGCCTGCTCCGGGGGTGAGGAAGGCCTTAAGGGAGATGGATGCCGGCGGGTTCAGGAAGTATCCGGATCCTGCGGCTAATGCCTTGACGGCGGCGCTGGCTGCACGCTACGGGGTAGGCCAGGATCAGGTTTTTGTGGGCGTAGGCTCAGATGATGTGCTGGGGATGGCATTTTTAACGTTTTTTAACGGGGAAAAGCCGGTGCTGTTTCCGGACATTACCTACTCCTTTTATCCGGTATGGGCCGAGCTTTTTGGGATTCCTTTTAAAACTTGTGAGCTGGATTCTTCGCTTCGGATCCGGAAGGGAGATTACGGGCAGCCTAACGGGGGGATCATTTTCCCCAACCCTAACGCGCCTACAGGCCTGCTCATGGGCCTGGATGAGGTGGAGGAGATCCTGGGAAGAAACCAGGATGTGGTGGTTATTGTTGACGAAGCCTACATTGATTTTGGTGGGCAGTCAGCCATCCCCTTAGTTTCCCGCTATGAGAACCTTTTGGTGGTGCAAACCTTCAGCAAATCCCGCTCCATGGCCGGGATGCGGATCGGCTATGCCATAGGCCACAGGGATTTAATCCGCGCTTTAAATGATGTGAAGTATTCCTATAATTCCTATACCATGAATATGCCTTCCATTATCCTGGGGGCAGAGGCGGTAAAGGATGAGGCGTATTTTCAGGAAACCTTGGGAAGGATTGTGGCTACCCGGGAAAAGACAAAGGGGTGGATGAGGGAATTAGGGTTTGATTTTCCGGATTCCCAGGCAAATTTCCTTCTGGTTTCCCATGGGCAGGCGAAGGCAGAATGGCTGTTTGAGCAGCTGAAGAAAGAGCAGATCTATGTCCGGTATTTTAAAACGCCCAGGCTGGATAACCGCCTGCGGATTACCATAGGAACGGATGAGGAGATGGAGATCCTTAGGAAGGCTTTGGAGAAGCTTTTGCAATTCGCAGATGTTTATGCGGGTTAACCTATTCAGATCCAGGTGTAGAAAGGGGTAAAGGCTGTCTTGGAACGTTTGGTCAGGAGCGTCCGGTATTGTTTTAATATTGTCATTCCCCTTGGGGGATGGATCTTGCTGTTTGTTTTGGGGCCGAAGCTTTTTAAGTTTTTTATGCCTTTTGTCATCGGGTGGATTCTGGCAATGATTGCCAATCCCCTGGTCCGGTTTTTGGAAAATCATTTAAAGCTGGTCAGGAAGCACAGCTCTGCGGTGATTATCATCCTGGTGCTGGCCGGTGTGGTTGCCGGGATTTACCTGTTAAGTTCCCGCCTGCTGGCAGGGTGCATAGAGCTTTTAAAGGATCTTCCCCAGCTGTTTGCCATGGCAAAGGAGGACGTGACGGAAGCCTGGGGGAACGTAACCCGCCTGTTTTCCCGGTTTCCGGCAAGCGTCCAGAATTCCTTCGCCCAGTTCGGGAATAACTTAGGCAAGTATCTGACCGGATTTTTAGAGGCGATTGCCCCGCCTACGGTGGCTGTGGCAGGCAGCGTAGCCAAGCAGATTCCAGGGGCTTTTGTCAGCACGGTGATTACGCTGCTGTCGGCATACTTTTTTACGGTAGAGCAGGATAAGATCATTGCCATGGGGAAAAAGTATGCGCCCGGTTGGCTGAAGCGATACCTGCTGCTGTTAAAGCAGGATGCCAAGAGGCTGATCGGCGGGTATTTCTTGGCGCAGTTTAGGATTATGTTTGTGGTGGCGGCAGTGCTGGCAGTAGGGTTTTTGATTCTTGGCGTCCATTACGGGCTGCTTTTTGCCGTCCTTATCGCGTTTTTGGATTTCCTGCCCATGTTTGGGACGGGGACGGCGCTGGGGCCGTGGGCGTTAATCAAGCTGTTTTCCGGGGAGTATGCCTTTGCGGCAGGGCTGATTTTGCTCTATGTTCTGACGCAGGTAGTCCGCCAGGTGATCCAGCCGAAGATCGTAGGGGATGCCATGGGGCTTCCGCCTTTGGCAACCTTGTTTTTGCTGTACCTGGGCTTTAAGCTGGAAGGGATAGCCGGAATGATCCTGGCAGTCCCGGTAGGCCTGCTTTTTTTTAGCCTTTACCAGCATGGAGCGTTTGAAGGGATTTTGGAGAATATCAGGCTTTTGGCGGAGGAGATCCGCAGGTTTCGGCTTGGGGAATGAATGTGTGGCTTAAGAGGCGGCAGGCTGGGTAGCCTGCCGTTTTTCGCTGTGATTCCCACTGAGGGAGCGCCCGCATATGAGCAAAAGGAGCTGCGCAAGCAGCAAAGAGCGCTGAAAGCGCGATTTCCCCTAAAGGGACGCTGCGCAGTGCGAATGGCGCGGGCTGAACGGACGGTAGATTTTATACAAAAATCCATTGAATCAAACGTGGGAAGTGTGCTATAATTCCGTAGGATGCAAAATAATAGAGAGGTTTTGTGTGTTATGGAAAAAAATGTCACCAGCAAGGGTGGTAAGGAAAGGGAGATCGTCCAGATGGATGATGGCCTTAAGGGGGAGTCCCTGACCATCCGGGAGGAGGATGGCCAGCCTAGGGATAGATTTCTGGATGATTCGGAGGGCAGGAAAGACGGGTATTACCTGGATGATGATTATGACGGCATCGGTTTTCCGGACGAATTTGATGAATTTGAAGATTACGGGTTTGAAGAAGATGAACCGAGGATGATTCCTGGCTTTAAAGGACGGGAGGATGAGATACACAGGCCAAAGGCAGAGGAAGAAGAATTGCTGCAGGAAGAATTGCTGCAGGAGGATCTTGGGGAAGCGGCATCCTTTTCGGAGGCTCCAAAGGAAACAGCAAGCGCCTCGTTAAATGGCCTTGAGGGTGAAAGCTCTAATGATAAAGAGGAAAGGGAAGAAGAGACGTTGAATAGTTCAGGACAAACGAGAAAAGGGATTAAGATTGAACTGGAGGGTGAGAAGGAAAAGGGGAAAAAGAAATCTTCCGGCAAAAGGAAGCTGGCTGCCTTCCTTACGCTGCTTGCCCTTGGTTTGGCTGGAGGAGCCGGGGCATATTTGATAAAAGCCGGAAGCTATCGGGATGCTTTCTGTCCCAATACCACGATTAATGGCTTGGACGCGGAAGGGATGAGCGTGGAGGAAGTGAAGGAGAGTATGTCTTCCTCCCTGGATAATTACCAGATCCGGCTGATTGGCCGGGACGGAAAAGAGACGGTGGTTTCCAAGGAGGATATCGGCCTTCATACGGTTTTTGACGGCACGCTGGAGAAGTTAATGGAAAAGCAGAATCCTTATCTGTGGGGACTGTCTTATTTTGGGGGAAATAGCTCCAAGGTGGACGCGGTGATTGCCTATGATGAGGGGACGTTTTCACGGTACGTTGATCAGCTGGGCATTTTGGATCCGGCCAAAGAGGTTCCTTACCGGGAAGCTTACCTGTCGGAATATATCGAGGGAAAAGGCTATGAGATTGTGCCGGAGGAACCAGGGACGGCTGTGGACAAGGAAAAGTTTACCCAGGCTTTTTCCCAGGCGGTTCTGGCCTTGCAGCCCCAGCTTAGCCTGGAAAGCGCAGGCTGCTATGTAAGGCAGCGGCAGGAAGTGCCGGAGGCCTTGATCCAGCTTCAGGACAAGCTGAACCGCTATGCTACCATGACGGTGACGTATACCTTTGGGAAGAATGAGGAAGTGCTTAACGGGGATGAGATCCACCAATGGGTTTCCTTTGATGACAATGACCAGGTGGTGGTGGATGAGGCCATGGTCAGCGACTATGTGGAGCGTCTGGCGAAAAAGTACAATACGGCTTATACTACCCGGAAGTTTAAGACCAGCTACGGCCAGGAGGTAGAGGTGACTGGATATTACGGCTGGCGGATTGACCAGAAGGCGGAGGCTGCGGCTCTTAAGGAAGTGATTTTATCCGGGGAAAGCCAGTCCAGGGAACCGGAGTATTCCCAGACGGGAGCCAGTTTTGATGAGAATGATTATGGAAATACGTATGCGGAGGTGAACCTGACTGCCCAGCATATGTTTCTTTACGTGGATGGAAACAAGGTGATGGAATCTGATTTCGTGTCGGGGAACGTGGCAAGGGGGTTTGCTACGCCTCCTGGGATATTCGGGATTATGTATAAGCAGAGGGATGCGGTGCTTCGGGGGCCGGGGTACGCCAGCCCGGTAAGGTTTTGGATGCCTTTTAACGGCGGCATCGGTTTCCATGATGCCAACTGG
Organism: Lachnospiraceae bacterium; assembly: GCA_910575565.1. GTDB lineage: Bacteria > Bacillota > Clostridia > Lachnospirales > Lachnospiraceae > Caccovicinus. Next base: position 167,659 of record CAJTFL010000009.1, read on the forward strand.
AGGGGGCAGTTTGGAGGGAGCATTTACCGGACGAACGGTTCCCATGGCTGTGTCAATATGCCTTATGAGGCAGCAAAAACGCTGTTTGAGAATATTTATACCGGTATGCCAGTGATTTGCTATAACTTAGACGGGACGGGGAACCAGAAAAGTACGTCGGCTTACGGCGGGGCGCCGATTGCGGCTCCGGCGCCTGATCCGGTTCCTGCCCCTGTGCCCCTTCCCTTGCCTTCGGATGCTGTCCCGGCAGTGGTTCCGGAAGATGGCACTACCTTGATACCTTCGGATGGGGCAGTGCCTGTGGAATCGGAGACGGCTCCGGCGGCAGAATCCTCTGCCCCGGCTTCGGGCAACCAGTGGCAGGAATACGGCCCCGGATGGCAGGCGCCCCAGGCGCAGCCAGAGCCTGGCTTAACCCCGGCGGAAACCCCGGCGCCTGCCCCAGCAGAGTCCCCAGCTCCGGCGCCCGCCCCGGCAGAGTCCCCAGCTCCGGCGCCCGCCCCGGCAGAATCCCCAGCTCCGGCGCCCGCCCCGGCAGAGACGCCGGCTCCGGCCGCCCCTCCTGAAGCGCCTGGCACGCCGGTTCCGGTAGCTATCCCGGAAACGCCTCCCAGCGTGGGGTAAAGACTTTTTGACCTTAATGTCATAATTTATACATATATTCGTAAGAAAATTGTCATTTTTTTAGGGTTATCTTTTGCTATAATGGGAAACGGAGTTTTTGCGTTATTGAACTGAGAAGTTGGGTTTTTCCTTGAAGATTGCCTGCGAAGAGGGAAAAGAAGGACAGAGATAGGGGGACGCCTATGAGCATTGATAAGAACAGCAGGGCTGCCAGGCAGATGCGGAGCAGGAAACAGACAAAAAGGAGAAAAAGGAAAAAATCCTCCCCGCTGAAAGCTATCATTCTTTCGGTTGTGCTGCTGTTTGCCGCCGCTGCGGGAGGCGTGCTGTATTATGTACACCATTTATGGAATTTGACTACGGATTTGGATGTGAACATGGAGGAGATCCAAAAAAACCCTAACCTGGATATCCAGACGGAAACCGTGCAGAAAGGCTTCTGGAAGATTGCGGTTTTTGGGGTGGATTCCACGGACGGGAATTTAGGACGGGGAGCTAACTCGGATGTAATCATCATTTGCAGCGTAAACCGGGAAAACGGCGAGATTAAGATGGCCAGCGTGTACAGGGATACGTACCTGAAGGTAGGGGATAGGAACCCTTACCGGAAGATTAATGAAGCTTACGCCAGGGGCGGGCCGGAGCAGGCCATGAAAGCCTTGAGCGAAAACTTAGATATCGCTGTGGATGATTTCGTGTCAGTTAACTGGAAGGCTGTAGCGGATGCGGTGAATAATTTGGGCGGGGTAGATATCGAGGTCACGGAAGCGGAATTTAAGCAGATTAATGGTTATATTACCTCCGTGGTGGAAAATACCGGGGTATACTCCCAGCATTTAAAAGCGCCGGGCTTCCAGCATCTGGACGGCGTTCAGGCGGTGGCCTACTGCCGCCTGCGGAAGATGGACACGGATTTTCAGCGTACCCAAAGGCAAAGGGCGGTGATTTCCCAGTGCCTGGAAAAGGCAAAACATTCCGATATCCGGGTGCTCCATGCGATGATTGGGGTGTGTCTGCCCCAGGTTGCCCACAGCTTTAAACTGGATGACATCCTGGAAGCGGCGAAAAACATTAATAAATATAATCTGGGCGATACCACAGGCTTTCCTTTCGATTTAAAGATCCAGGATGTGGGAAAGCTGGATTGTGTGGTTCCGGAAACCCTGGAGTCCAATGTGGTTAAGCTCCATGAGTTTTTGTTTGGAACCCAAAACTACCAGCCTTCAGATCACGTTGTGCAGATTAGCAGGGATATTGCTTATAACAGCGCCAAGCAGGCAGATTCCGGTGAAGAGCTTCGCCAGGAGGATATGGAAAAGATGACCTCATCTTCCGGAAAATCCAGCGGCAGCGAGGGAAGCCGCAAGGCGGAAGAGACGGAAAAATCGGACGGCACGAAATCCACGGCGGAAGAAAGACGTGACGGGGAAGGTGAGGAGTCCTCCGGGGAAGGAGAAAGCGAGGATCCGAATTTTCAGTCGGATGAATATGTGCCGGAGGATCAGCTGATCAATGATCCTGGCTTAAGGCGGTTTGATGAGTCCGGCGCGGGAGACAGGACGGAACCGAGGGAATCGGAAAGCAGGGGGCCAAGCGGCACTTCCGGTACAAGAGAAAGGGAGACGGAGGGCCGGGAGCCGGGAAGCACTTCCGGCACAAGGGAGCCGGAAAGCAGCCCTATCCGCCCCACCGCGCCATCTACAGGCAATGGGCAGGAGGCTACGGTAGGCAGCGGCCCAGGGAGCGGCGGCGGATCCGGCAATAGCCCAGGCAGTTCTCCCGGCCAGGGGCCGGGAAGCAGCGGAAGCGGCGGGCAGACTGACGGCCCAGGCTCTTCAGGCCCAGGGATTGGCGGCACGGTGCATACGACCAGGCCCATCCCTGCAAAAGAGGAGCCTGAAGGGATTGAAGGCGGCCCAGGGTTTTTTAATGATTAGGGAAAAGACGAAGGCGTCGGAGTCCAGGTTGGTTTCAATCTGCCCCGGCGCCGATATTATACCGGAAGTCGAAAAGACGGCAGCCCTGTATAATATGATGCATATAATAAGCGGCCTGGCAGCAGGCGGCAATAAGGGAAAGAAGGAGCAATATGGGAAAATATAATAAAGAAGACATTCTGCGTATGGCAGAGGAAGAGGATGTGGAGTTTATCCGTCTGCAGTTTACGGATATTTTCGGAATGCTGAAAAATGTAGCCATTACCCATAGCCAGCTGGAGAAGGCACTGGACAACCGCTGTATGTTTGACGGCTCTTCCATTGAAGGGTTTGTCCGGGATGATGAGACGGATATGTACCTGTACCCGGATCTGGATACCTTTGAGATTTTTCCCTGGCGGCCCCAGCAGGGGAAGGTGGCGCGCTTAATCTGCGACGTGCACCGTCCCGGCGGCGCTCCCTTTGAAGGGGATCCCAGGTATGTGCTGAAAAAGGTGTTGAAATCCGCAAAAGACATGGGCTATGACTGCTGCGTAGGGCCGGAGTGCGAGTTTTTCCTGTTCCATCTAAATGATGAAGGCCTTCCCACCACCATCACCCATGAGCGGGCAGGGTATTTTGACGTAGGCCCATTGGATTTGGCGGAGAATGTAAGGCGGGACATTGTGCTGAATTTGGAGGAGATGGGCTTTGGGGTGGAAGCCTCCCACCATGAGATAGCGCCTGCCCAGCATGAGATTGATTTCCACTATGCCCAGGGGCTGGCTGCCGCAGACAATATCATGACCTTTAAGATGGCGGTAAAAACCATAGCCAAGCGTCACGGGCTTCATGCCACCTTTATGCCTAAGCCGAAAGAGGGGGTAAACGGTTCTGGGATGCATATCAATATGTCCCTGTTTGACGAGCGGGGGAAAAATGTATTTGAGGATCCGAAGGACAATGCCGGATACGGCCTTAGCAAGCTTGCCTACCAGTTTATTGCCGGGATATTAAACCATATTGATGGGATGACCCTTTTGGCCAATCCCCTGGTAAATTCCTATAAGCGGCTGATTCCCGGGTATGATGCGCCTATTTATAAGGGCTGGGCATCCTCGTCCAGCCAAAGCTGCGTGCTTCGGATCCCCACATCCAGAGGGGACAGTACCCGGATAGAGTTAAGGAGCCCGGATTCGGCCATGAACCCTTACCTGACCCTGGCAGCGATCCTGGCGGCAGGCCTTGACGGGATTGCCTGCCATGCGCAGATTCCGGATCCGGTAACAGGGAAGCTGTACCGGACGGCGTCGGGACAGAAGGATGGGAAGGATTTGCAGCCGATCCCCAGGACGCTTGGAGAGGCCATAGAGGCCTATAAGGCGGATCCTCTTATCCGCCGGGTGCTTGGGGATCATATTTACGGGAAATACTTAAAAGCGAAACAGGAAGAATGGCAGCAGTTCCGCGCCCAGGTTACGGATTGGGAGATCGGCCAGTACCTTTACAAGTACTAAGGAAACGCTTGAATCAGCGTTTCCCTAACTCTATCGGATAGCTTTTAGGCAAATGGCAGGGAAGAGGACTTGGGGGGTGATGGATTGACAAATATCGTGGTGGCATTTTCAAAATTAGACGATGCAAAAAGTATTAAGACGATTTTAATGCGCAGCGGGTTTCAGGTAGTCGCAGTCTGCACAACGGCATCCCAGGTGCTGAATACCTGCGGGGACTGGGATTTTGGGATTGTGGTCAGCGGATACCGTTTTGTGGATATGATGTATGAAGAGCTGCGGGAATGCCTTCCGGCTGCGCTGGAAATGCTGTTGGTTTCATCCCCGGCCCATTGGGCTGAGCCTGTCAAAGGGGTGGTATGTCTGCCTATGCCCCTTAAGGTGCGGGATTTGGTGAATACCCTTGAGATGATGAGCCAGGCCCAGGCGCGCAGGAGGAGGAAGCAGAAGGCTCAGCCCAGGAAGCGGAGTGAAGAGGATCGGCTTTTGATTAGCAAAGCGAAGGCACTTTTGATGGAACGGAACCATATGACGGAGTCGGAGGCCCATCGCTATATCCAAAAATGCAGCATGGACAGCGGAACCAATATGGTGGAAACGGCTCAGATGGTGATCAGCCTGATGTAGCGGGCGTGTTTGCAGACAGACGAAACCAGGAGGATGGAAATGAAGTTTACCAAAATGCATGGGATTGGCAACGACTATGTATATGTAAATTGCTTTGAGGAAAGGGTGGAGGATCCTTCATGGGCCGCCCGGTACGTAAGCCCCAGGCGGACAGGGGTAGGCTCCGATGGCCTGATCCTGATTGCCCCCTCAAAGATTGCGGACTGCCGGATGATCATGTATAATGCTGACGGTTCGGAAGGAGCTATGTGCGGAAACGGGATCCGGTGCGTGGGAAAATACGCCTATGACCATGGGATTGCCGTGAAAAACCCCATGACGGTAGAGACAGGGGCAGGAGTGAAGACCCTTGCCTTTACGGTGGAGGAGGGTAAGGTACGGACAGTGACCGTGGATATGGGCATCCCGGAGCAGACCTCCCGGCTTCCGGAACCGATTACGGTAGGGGAAAAGGATTATGAATTTGTGGGGATTTCCATGGGCAATCCCCATGCGGTGTACTTTATGGAAGAAATCAAATCCCTGGATTTGGAAGAAATAGGGCCGGCTTTTGAATGCCATAAGCGGTTTCCCCATCGGACGAATACGGAATTTATCCGGGTGCTTGGCCGGGATGTTATCGAGATGCGTGTCTGGGAGCGGGGAAGCGGGGAAACCCATGCCTGCGGAACAGGGGCGGCGGCAAGCGCTGTGGCCGCTGTCCTGATGGGATACGCGGACGACCGGGTGGAAGTAAGGCTTTTAGGGGGAAATTTGGACATCTATTGGAACCGGGAAACGGGTCATGTATTTATGACCGGTCCGGCTGAGGAGGTATTCCAGGGAGAAATCGATGTGCCAGTCTCAGAGCATGTTTGAAACACGCTCTAGTACTGCGTTGCGTAAATAACGGTGCATATTCACTGGAATTTACGCAACGCAGTACTAGGGATGAAGGAATAAAGGTCTTTTTGCGCTGAGGGAGCACGCTAAGGACAGAATGGAGGACATGATGAAGATTAATGAAAATTACCAAAAGCTGCCAGGCAGCTATTTATTCTCAACCATTTCCAAAAAGGTCAAGGCTTTTCAGAAGGAGCATCCAGAAAAGGAAATTATCCGCCTGGGGATTGGGGATGTTACCCTTCCCATTGTCCCTGCCGTGATTAAGGCGCTTCACCAGGCAGTGGATGAGATGGGAAATGCCTCCACCTTCCATGGCTATGCGCCGGATTTGGGATATCCCTTCTTAAGGGAAACCATTGCCAGGGAGGATTATGAGAAGAGGGGCTGCGACGTTAAGGCCGATGAGATTTTTATCTCCGACGGGGCGAAAAGCGACTGCGGGAATATCCAGGAACTTTTTGGGCCGGAAGCAAGGATCGCCGTGTGCGACCCGGTTTACCCGGTGTATGTGGACTCCAATGTGATGGCGGGACGCGCCGGGGAGTACGATCCCTCATCTGGCATCTGGTCAAAGGTGATTTACCTGCCCTGTACCAGGGAAAACAGGTTTGTCCCGGGGCTCCCGAAGGAAACACCAGATATGATCTATCTGTGCAACCCCAGTAACCCTACGGGCACTGCCATGACTGGAAAGCAGCTGAAGGTATGGGTGGATTATGCCAACGAGCATGATGCGGTGATCCTGTATGACGCTGCCTACGAGGCTTATATTTCCGACAGGGAAGTGCCCCATAGTATTTATGAGGTGGAAGGGGCAAAAACCTGTGCCATCGAGTTCCGCTCCTTTTCAAAAAATGCAGGCTTTACCGGGATGCGCCTGGGATTTACGGTAGTCCCCAAGGAACTTAGCTTTGGCGGGGCTTCCCTCCATGATATGTGGGCGCGCCGCCACGGGACAAAGTATAACGGCGCACCCTATATCCAGCAGAAGGCAGGGATGGCTGTATACAGCCAAGAAGGCCGCAGGGAATTGGCAGAGCAGGTGGCTTATTATATGCGGAATGCAAGGACCATTGCCCAGGGCCTGGAGGAGGCCGGGTATGAGGTGGCGGGAGGGGTAAATTCCCCCTATGTGTGGCTTCATACCGGTAAGCTGACTTCCTGGGAATTTTTCGACCGCCTGCTGGAAAATGCCCAGGTGGTGGGAACGCCAGGCAGCGGCTTCGGCCCCAGCGGGGAGCATTATTTTCGGCTGACTGGATTTGGAACCTATGAAAATACGGTGAAAGCGATAGAGCGGATCAAAACATATGGATGATATTGATCGTAAGATTTTAAAATTGCTGCAGGAAAATGCAAGGATGTCCCTAAAGGCCATCGCTGAGAAAACCTTCCTCTCTTCGCCGGCGGTATCGGCGCGGATGGAAAAATTGGAGAAGGAGGGAATTCTGTCCGGCTACCATGCAGTTGTGGATCCCATTAAGCTGGGCTATCATATTATCGCCTACATTAACTTAAATGTGATGGCGGATGACAAGGAAAAGTTTTACGCCTATGCCCAGGCTGTGCCCAATGTCTTAGAGTGCAGCTGCGTTACCGGGGAGTATTCCATGCTCCTTAAGGTGGCCTTTGGCAGCACCATGGAGCTGGATCACTTTATTGGCCAGCTGCAGAGATTCGGGAAAACCAGCACCCAGATTGTATTTTCCACTCATGTAGGGCCGAGAGGGGTGGATGTGGGAGGGTGAAGGCTTTCGTGAAAGCCTTTGCTGAGGGGAAAATCAGGAAACAGTGGGACTTCTGCCGCATATCCTTTTATAAAGATATGATTGTTGGAAGTGGAGCAATGGATGGTATGCCTACTGTTGTTATAGATGCGGGCCACGGCGGACAGGAGCCAGGAGCCATTTACGGAGGAAGGAAGGAAAAGGATGATAACCTAAGGCTGGCTTTGGCCGTGGGGGATCTTTTGGAGAATGCCGGGATACGGACGCTTTACACCCGGACGGGGGACATTGCCCAGACGCCCTTGGAGAAAGCCAAAATCGGCAACCGTTCGGATGCGGATTACTTTATTTCCTTCCACCGGAACGCCATGCCGGTGGCTGGAAGCGGCTCCGGAGCCTTGACCTTGGTTTACGAAAAGGAGGGGGAGGCCGGGAAGCTGGCGGAGAAGGTGCAGAAGGCTCTGGTGGATGCAGGGTTTGCGGATCTGGGCGTTCAGGAAAGGCCGGGGCTGGCAGTCCTTGGGCGCACCAGGATGCCGGCCATCCTGATTGAAACCGGGTTTATTGACAATGAGCGGGATAACGCTTTTTTTGATCAGAATTTTGATCGGATTGCCAGGGGGATCGCCGACGCGATTATTGAATCTTTCCGGGAGGAGGAGAAGCCGGTTTACTACCAGATCCAGACGGCGGCTTACCAAAACCAGGCACTGGCAAGGCAGATGGAAAGCCAGCTTCAGGCTCAGGGCTTCCCGGTATTTCTGGTCTATGAGGACGGTTTGTATAAGGTGCGGGTAGGGGCATTTTTAAACCTGGACAATGCGGTGCACATGGAGCAGGAATTAAGGAGCTATGGGTATCCAACGGTGATCGTTACTTAAAATTCGGGATGGACTGCCGATATATAAAGTATAAGCGGGCAATACTGCTGGTTTTCCTGATGATAGGGCAGAGGCGTTGTTCAAGCTTAAGGGCGGCAAATGAAGAGCAGGAGGCGGTACGATGGATGAGAGACGACTGGTAGTGACCATAGGGCGGCAGTATGGCAGCGGAGGGGCGGAGATTGGGGCAAAGCTGGCAAAGGATCTGGGCCTTGATGTGTATGACAAAAATATCCTGCGCATGAATTCCAACCAAAGCGGGATCAAGGAAAGTTATTTCCACCTGGCGGATGAGAGGGCAGGCAGCAAGCTTTTGTATAAGATTGTGGCCGGGCTGACGCCGGAGATGAAGGCTCCTTCATTCGGCTCGGACTTAATTACGGCGGATAACCTGTTCCGATTCCAGTCGGAAGTAATCCGCAGGCTGGCACAGGCTCAGAACTGCGTGATTATCGGGCGGTGCGCAGATTATGTGCTGGACGGCATGGATGGGCTGGTCAAGGTCTTCCTCTACGCAGACATGGATGCCCGGATCCGCAGGATCACGGAGAAAGGCTATTTTGCCCCCCAGGATGTGAAAAAGAACATCAAAAAGATCGATCGGGAGCGGCGGGAGTACCACCGGTACTATACCGGAAAGGACTGGGAAAGCCTGGAAAACTATGATTTAATGCTGAATACGGCAAGGCTTGGGGCAGAGGGCACGGTTTTGGCCATTAAACGTTACCTGGAGGTCAGGGGTTTTGGGGATCTTGTGAAGTAAATCCCGGGCAGATTTTTCGCGATAAGTCCTTGGCAATTAGGCAAAGCTTAGGTGTAAAGAACTTAGGCGGCGAAAAAAGTGATTGACAGAGTTTGGAAAAAGGAATATACCATGCTTATTCATAAAACGTTATGGATAAAGGCGTTCTGCGTAGGGCAGGACGCCTTTTCCCGTTCCCGGGAAAGCGCTGCCGGCTGCCTGGAAAAAGGCCATGCAGTTTGCCCGGAATCCATAAATATTCTAAAGGCTTGGTAAAAAATATGGTAAAGACGATAGCGGCGGTGCGCAGTCCCAAAGCGTGGGGGCGCTGGTGTACCGACACGGGGATGCTGCCTATTTTTCCTGGCAGGCTGAAAATTTTTCGTGGAAGTAGTTGATTTCCGCCCCTAAAAACAGGATGCAGATGCAGAAATACAGCCACAGCATCAAAAGGATAATGGCAGTTAAGCTTCCGTACATATAGGAGTAGCTGCTAAAATGGTTGAAGTAGAGGGAAAAGGCGTAGGAGAAGCCGATCCAGCAAAGGGTGGAAAAAATAGCTCCCGGAAGCTGAAGCCACAAGCTTTGCTTCCGGTCAGGGATTACCGCGTACAGGCCGGCAAAGATGATGGTCAGGATGGTTAAGGCCAGCAATGTGCGGAAATTGATCAAAAAGAAGGTGACATTCCCTAAAACCGGGAAAAGGCGGAGCACCAGGTTTTGCAGGGAGTTGCCGAATACCAAAAGCACTAAGGAGATCAGGCAGGCGGCGGCAAAAAGGAGGGTGTAGCCGGTGCAGACTAAGCGGGAGAGCAGATATCCCCTCCGCCCGCTGCACCCTAAAATCCGGTTCAATCCCCGGTTCATGCTTAACATCCCCTTGGAAGCGGACCAGACAGCTAAAAGGGCGGTAAGGGAAAGGATTTTCCCAGGGGACTTAGTGAATAAGTCATCCACTACGGAAACCGTGGTGGATTTTAACATCTCCGGCATTATGGATACCAAAGTGGATAAAAGGTCTGCTTTTGAGATGGAAGGGATCAGCTGTATGGCGGTCAGCAGCACCATGATAAAGGGGAAGGCAGACAGCAGGATAAAGAAGGATGCCTGCGCGGCATAGACAGAGATCTCATCTTTAGCGTATTTTTCTTTTATCCGTATCACATAAAGCAGAAATTTAATCATGTTTTCTATCCTTTTCCTTGCTATGTTCTCCTTACTATGTCGAGTTATGGTTTTATCATCGCGTCGCAGTCTGAAAATTATCTTTGTTTTAAATTCATTTTCAGATTAGAATCATTTCCAGTTTTCTTCCAGAAATGCCACCATATCCACCGCTTTGGGCGGGCATCCCTTTAAGGATTTGGCAAACCCGCAGGTGCACTGGCCTACGCCAATCTCCCCGGACTGACCCTTATAGCCCTGGCCGATGCACACAGGAGGCAGGCCTTTTTGCAGCTTTCCGGAATCGTTTAAACGGTCAAGGGCATAGATCAGGGAGCCGTAGCAGGCGCTGCAGGCATCCTTCTGAACCGTGAATTTCGCCAGGCTCTGCACCCGCCTGGTCATTTTAATTTCCCCCTTCCCTCCCCGGTCTTCATTTAAGTATATGAAATTGGCATGGGCCGTATCCGTGCTTCCTACCCCTAATTTTTCCGCCATTCGGATATAGGGGATATCGTCTGCCGAGTATCCCATGCAGTCGCAGACGTAGCTGTCGCAGAGCACCGGATCGATGAAGCCAAGCACCCGGTTCATGGTAACGGGATTGCCGCCTTCCTCAAAATCTAAGTCGCCGCAGATATTGTCCACCAGGATAAAATGGCTGGGGGCGATAACGCCCAGATGGGCGATGGGCTTGTGCAGGCCTAAGGTGTGGAATCTCCGCTTTTCTTTGTTGGGGATCATGCCCTTGCAGTTTTTTAAGGCACAGGTGATGGTGGTCTGGCAGTGGCCTTTTAATACCGGCATATTGATCATATAGTCTACGGCAGCCACTTTATCGCAGAGGGCAATCTTCATCCCCTTGGCGTCATACTCCGTGTAACTGTCTTTCTGCAGGTCGATAAGGGGCACATTGTAGCGCCTGGAAACTTCCCTGTAACCGGCGGCTGAAAAGGCAGACTGGGTATTGTCCCCGACCCAGGAACCTTCCATGATGGAAAGGTTTTGGAAGCCGTGATCCTGCAGATACTCAATCGTCCCTGCCAGCAGTTCGCTGTGGGTAGTGCCTCCGTTGGAAGGGTGGGAAGCTGTTACCAGGTTTGGTTTCAGCGCCACGGATTTTGTCCTCTCCCCTATCTGGGAAGCTAAGTCCGCCCGCTCCAGCACCTGTATGGCCATTTCCTTGTAATTTGTCCCGTGGATAATGATAATGTCGTTTTTGTTCATAAATTCAGCTCCTTTTCCGGTTTATAAGGTGACATAAGTCGTGATTTGATTAACATAAGTATTTTATGGAAACTAATCGGCGGGATAAGGAAAGCAGTAGGAGAACTACTGGCGTGCTTTTCCGTGGCGGAGGGAAGGATCACAGCCAAGCCATGTTGCAATTATAACATTCTTTTTTTCTTCCAGCAACAGAATCTATTGACGGATGGAGGGAAAATTGGTATCATTTTTATGAATTTATAAAGGGGATTAATACTAGAATTGATAAATTTGATGAGGATGCTATGACGCTGAAAGAAGAAATTTACCATAAAATGTATGAGGATATTGTGTCCGGGAATTATGCTCCCAATGACATTATCACAGAGGCCAGCCTGATTGCGAAGTATAAGGTTAGCAAATCACCGATCCGGGAGGCGCTGATTGAATTGTGCAAGGACGGGGTTTTGCAGAGCCTTCCCCGGCTGGGCTACCAGGTGGTTCCGGTTTCCTTAAAAGAGGTGCTGGATGTTATTGATTTTCGGATTGACGTGGAGCTGGCCGGACTGAAGAGGAGCTTTGGGAACCTGGATGAGGGAAGCTTAAGGGAGCTGGAAAAGATAGCCCATATCCCGGAAAAGGAGCTGGAAAACCCCAAGTGGGATCAGAACTTAAATTTCCATACCAGCCTTTATGAGCTGAGCGATAACCAGTACGGGCTTTTGGAGCTGCAGAAGGTTATGCGGGAAAATGAACGATTCCTGTCCCAGCATTTCCAAAGCGCCTGGACCAGCGCCTCCATGCACACCATGGGATTCCATGATGAGATTATCGATGCCCTTCGAAAAGGGAACTTAGAAAAGGCTCTTGGCTTTTTGGAGGCGGATATTCGGGCGATCAAGGATGAGATATTGAAACGGTATAGCTTTTTTGGGGGCAGTTAGAAGCGGATTGTGTTTTTTTAATGTATCACATGATGTTTCATCGGTGCTGCTTCTTTTGTCATTTTGTTCGCCCTTTATTGCCGTTATCTATATTATTACGGCTGTATTTCTTATGATTTTTAAGAAGTTTCCTAATGTTTGTTGGGGAATTATTGTAATTGCGATTAACGCTTATTGCCGGGCGCATCGGCATAGGAGAAGAATTTGGAAAAATAGGAGACAGAGGAACCCATATGAAAAGACTGTTGCATTATTTATCAAATTACAAGCTGGAAAGCATTTTAGGGCCTTTGTTTAAGATGCTGGAGGCCAGTTTCGAACTGTTCGTCCCCCTTGTAGTTGCCAGCATGATTGACAAAGGGATTAAACACCAGGATGTGGCGTATATTTTAAGGATGGGCGGCATCCTGATTCTTTTGGGGATTATCGGCCTGGCCTGTTCCCTGACGGCTCAGTATTTTGCGGCAAAGACGGCAGTGTCCACGGCGTCTTGCCTGCGGAATGATTTGTTCTTCCATATTTCCCATCTTTCCTACCCGGAGATCGACGGGGTGGGCACGTCTACACTGATTACCAGGATGACCAGCGACATTAACCAGGTGCAGACGGGGATCAATATGGTGCTCAGGCTCTTCCTTCGTTCCCCCTTTGTGGTGTTTGGCGCCATGGTTATGGCTTTCACCGTGGATGTTAAGGCGGCCATGGCCTTTGTGGTGGTTATCCCCCTGCTTTCCGCGGTGGTATTCGGCATTTTGCTGATCAGTATGCCCCTTTACAAAAAGGTACAGAAGCAGCTGGATCAAGTGATGCTGACCACCAGGGAAAACCTTTTTGGGGTGCGGGTTATCCGGGCCTTTAACCGGCAGAAAAGTGAGACGGCCCGCTTTGAGGAGGAGAACGGCCTTTTAGTCAGGTTCCAGGTGTTCGTAGGGAAGATCTCGGCTCTCCTTAACCCGATTACGTATATTATGATTAATTTTGCCACCATAGCGGTGATTTGGATTGGCGCTAAGCAGGTGGACGGCGGGATGATTACCCAGGGAAAAGTGGTGGCCTTGGTTAACTATATGTCCCAGATCTTAGTGGAGCTGATTAAGCTGGCGAACCTGATTATCACCATCTCCAAATCCATAGCCTGCATGAACCGGGTGGATTCCGTGTTTAAGCTGGAGCCAAGCATCCGGGAAAAGGCAGGTGCGTCAGGAACAGGGGAGGCTTTTCCCGGCGAGGCAGGGGCGGCTGTGCCCAAGGTGGAATTTCGCCAGGTATCGGCTCTCTATGCGGGGGCAAAGGAAGAGGCTCTTTCGGACATTTGCTTTTCCGCAGGGAAAGGAGAGACTATCGGGATTATCGGCGGGACGGGCTCCGGCAAGTCTACGCTGGTTAACTTAATTCCCAGGTTTTATGATATTGCCTCTGGAAGCCTTTTGGTCAATGGCGTGGAGGTGAAGGATTATTCCTTGGGAAGGCTTAGGGAGGCCATCGGCGTAGTGCCCCAGAAGGCGGTTCTGTTCCAGGGAAGCCTTCGGGAAAATATGCGCTGGGGCAAGGAGGATGCCAGCGATGAGGAGATCTACCGTGCCCTGGACATTGCCCAGGCAAGGGAATTTGTGGAGCAGAAGGGCAAGGGGCTTGACTTAATGATCGAGCAGGGCGGACGGAATCTGTCCGGCGGGCAGAAGCAGCGCCTTACCATAGCCAGGGCGTTGGTGAAAAACCCGGAAATCCTGATCCTGGACGACAGCGCTTCGGCCCTGGACTTTGCCACGGATGCGAAGTTAAGGAAGGCAATTAAAGAAAATACTCAGGATATGACGGTGTTTTTGGTATCCCAGCGGGCAGCGACCATTAAAAACGCGGATCAGATCCTGGTTTTGGATGACGGAAAGCTTGCGGGAAAAGGAACCCACAAAGAATTATTGAATCAGTGTGAGCTATATCGGGAGATCTGCCTGTCGCAGTTTTCCAGGGAGGAGGTAGAGCGGGATGGCCGGTAAGAAAAAATTGGACAAGGCGGTTTCCACAGCTACCATAAAGCGGATTTTAACGTATATTAAGAAGTACCGGGTGGGAGTGGCGGCTTCACTTCTGATGGCGGCCGTCACGGTGGCTTTGACCCTTTATGTGCCGGTATTAATCGGCCAGGGGGTGGATCTCATCCTGGAGCCCGGGCAGGTGGACTATGCAGGTTTGACGAAGATTTTGGCAAAGATCGGCGTGCTGGTGCTGATTACGGCGGCGGCTCAGTGGCTGATGAACCACATTAATAACGTGATCACCTACCGGGTGGTAAAGGATATCCGGACGAGGGTATTTAACCATCTGGAGGTGCTGCCCTTAAGCTACCTGGATGTGCATCCTACCGGCGATGTGGTCAGCCGGGTGATCGCCGATATCGACCAGTTTTCGGAAGGGCTTCTCCTTGGGTTTACCCAGCTGTTTACCGGGGTGATGACCATAGGGGGAACGCTTTTGTTTATGCTGTCCATTAATCCCCTGATTACCTTGGTGGTGGTATGCATTACACCCGTTTCTTTCCTGGTGGCGAATTTTATCGCGAAAAAAACCTTTGCCATGTTCCAAAAGCAGTCTAAGGCCAGGGGGGAGCTGACTTCCCTGATCGACGAAACTTTGGGGAACTTAAAGGTAGTCCAGGCCTTTAACCATCAGGAGAAGGATCAGGAGAAATTTGAGGAGATTAACCGGAGGCTTGGGGGATACAGCCTGCGGGCTACCTTCTTTTCCTCCATCACTAACCCAGCTACCCGGTTTGTCAACGGCCTGGTCTACGCGGGAGTAGGCACTGCCGGAGCCTACGGGGTAATCCGCGGCTTCTTATCCGTAGGCCAGCTTTCCAGCTTTTTAAACTATGCCAACCAGTATACCAAGCCCTTTAATGAGATTTCCGGGGTGGTGACGGAGCTGCAGAACGCCATCGCTTCCGCTTCCCGGGTGTTTGACTTAATGGATCAGAAGGCCATACCGAAGGATGATAGGGATGCGGCAAAGCTTGGCCAGGTGTCCGGGGAAGTTACCCTGGATCACGTGGATTTCTCCTATGTGCCGGAGGTAAGCCTGATTGAGAATTTCAGCCTGAAGGTAAAGCCGGGGCAAAGGATTGCCTTAGTGGGGCCTACCGGATGCGGGAAAACCACGGTGATCAATCTGCTTATGCGGTTTTACGATGTGAACCGGGGGAGCATCCAGGTGGACGGCCACGATATCCGAAATGTCACCAGGAAAAGCCTGCGCACCAGCTACGGCATGGTTCTCCAGGAAACTTGGCTGAAATCCGGAACTATCCGGGAGAATATCGCTTACGGAAGGCCGGAAGCTTCCCTTGAAGAGGTAATTGCAGCGGCAAAGGAAGCCCACGCCCACAGTTTTATCAAGCGTATGCCCAAGGGATATGATACGATGATTTCCGAGGACGGGGGGAACCTGTCCCAAGGCCAGAAGCAGCTGCTCTGCATAGCCAGGGTGATGCTTTGCCTGCCGCCTATGCTGATCTTGGATGAGGCGACCTCATCCATCGATACCCGGACGGAGATCCGGATCCAGAGGGCTTTTTCCAAGATGATGGAAGGGCGCACCAGCTTTATCGTGGCCCATAGGCTTTCCACCATCAAGGAAGCGGACGTGATTCTGGTGATGAAGGACGGGCATATTATTGAGCAGGGCAGCCATGAAGCCCTTTTGGAACAGGGCGGCTTCTATGCGGAGCTTTACCAGAGCCAGTTTGCGGTGAGTTAGTGTGCTGCATTTAAAAGTTACATTAAGAAATTTGGTAACGGTTCAGACGGCAGGGAATTTGACTTAAATTTGGAACATCAAGCTTGCTTGTAAGTCCCAATTCAGGTCAAATTCCACATCGGATGGATATTCCAGCTTTTGTCTGGTACAAACGGGCAAGAAAATGTCCCGTCGGAATGGTTACGGAATCTGAGGACAAAGAATTGCCAGCGGACGTTTTGGTAATTATTGAAAATTTATTCTTTGTCAACTTGGATAACTGGGGGAGTGAATTTTGACGCTGGGCTGTTTCGGATGATGTTGGGAGGTGGATGGAATTAGCTGGTGTTTCTTATGATAGGTTTATTGGCTTAGAGGAAACACGTAAGCTGGCGGATTCGCCGTCTGTGGTGGATGTACACACGAAAACGTGCTCTCGCCTGACATAAAACGGAACGGACGCAAACTCGAAAAGACCTCGCTAAGTGCCGCCGTTTTATACGGTTTTCTTCGTGTACACGCAACGCAGTACTAGGTACTGGATGCCTGAAAATGCCACTTTTCGCTTGCCAGTACAGCAGCGGAGCCAGGCCATGCTTGCCCTCTCTGCAGGGACTGTAATCCTCCGATTACATAGAAACCACAAAAATAGCCGCCCCCCGACCAAAGGATGCGGCTATTTCGTAATTTACTAATCGGCTAACCGTCTATCGGTAGCTTCTGTTGGGCATCTGTTAGTGCAGATGTCCTTTTTTGTGTTCAATATACTACAATCTCCAAAATGCTTTTGCACATATCTGTAATGGCTCCATAGAGAATTCTCAGTAAAGGGAAAGGGTTGCTGCCTGTCTGGCGCTATTGCTATATGGATTTGCAGGAAATCTGCCGTTTTATTTCCCGTGGCAATTCTTGATTTAATGAATATTTTTCTTGGATTTCCCAAGTCTGCGAAGAGAAAAATCAAGGTTTTCTTTCCCTTAGAGAACCATTTTTTCTCCTGGTTATGGTAACATCGACGTAATTCTACCACACATCGCGAAGAAATGCTACTTCTTTTTTTCGGGAATAAAGCTGCCATTCAGAATCCCGCATGTCTGTTTTCTTGCCAGGGACGTTCTTCATATGGCGTGCGTTTACAACCAGCAAAGTAATATCGCCGCCAAACGCTTCTTCGAGTATTTCATAAATAGGCATCCAGTAAATACCTGTGCTTTCCATAGCGACATGATGGCAGTTTTGAGAAACGATCCAGTCCCGTAAAGCAATCATATCCGGGATTAATGTGGTAAACTCCCGGATTTCAGAGTTTGTCGGCTTACCCAAAGGACCAGTCAGGATACAGGCAACAATTTTATCTTTGTGGACATCCAGCCCACAGGAAATTTCCAGAAGGTCTTTCATACAGAGCATCTCCTTTGCAATAGAATGGGCAGGAGATTTGCCCGAGGTGATACGGACTTTGCTACTCGTGCTAACCATAAAAGGCGCGACAATATGCTGTGCTCAAGGGCAAAACATTTACGTTGAAAAACGGGGTGCAGATCCTCCAAGGTTCGTCCAAACTTAATCCTGCCTAAAACTATTATAAATCAAGACAGGAAGCTAAAACAGTAGTGGAGCCAGCCCCTCTTATTTTCATTATAGGCTGTGATAACCCTTCATGATTCGTTGAAAAGTTAATATTTAAAAATCCATTTTCGAATATAGCCTTCATAGCCACTAAGGAAAAACGCCCAATTGATATCCACCACTTGAGCACCCATTCGTAATTCTGAAGCATATCAATAGTATCAAACTGAGCAGCATAAAAGAAATATTTACTTCCATAACCTAATAATATAAAAGCCAAAATTGTTACGATTAAAAGCAAATTTCCACATATGAATTGCATAAATTTCTGTTTTTCTGTATGTAAATATATATATAAATCACCCATCCATTTCTTTATCATTATGTCATTATCCCCTTTTTGTTGAATTTCTATATCTCTATCCTATTTTTTCTATTTGCTCTTGATTTGTATCGGCAATAATATAATGCGGCCTATTCTTACTCTCCATATACAGTTTTGCAATATATTGTCCAATTACACCAAGACAAAATAATTGCAACCCTCCTAAAAAAATAATAATGCAAACAATCGATGCCCATCCCGCTACGGGATCACCAAAATAAAGCCTTCTAAATATTAAAATCAAAAGTATAATAACGGATACTCCTGTCATTCCTATCCCTAACCATGAAGCTATGCTTAATGGCATTTGTGAAAAATTTATAATTCCATCAAGTGCATATTTAAAAAGCTTCCAAAAATTCCATTTTGTTCTTCCCGCAATTCTTTCAACATTTTCAAAAGATATCCAATATGTCTTAAAACCTACCCAGCCAAAAATCCCTTTAGAAAACCGATTATATTCTCCCATCTTGACGATTGCATTAACCATATCTTTTTTCATGAGCCTAAAATCTCTGGCTCCATCCACAATATCTGCATCTGAAATTCTATTAATTATTTTATAAAACTGTTTAGCAAACCATGAACGCAACAAAGGTTCTCCATCACGTGAAATGCGCCTTGTTGCAACACTATCAACCTCTTTTTCTTTTAAAATATGTAACATTTCAGGCAACAAGCAAGGTGGATCCTGCATATCCGCATCCATAACTGCCACATATTCTCCCCTGGCATTACAAAAACCTGCATACATGGCCGCCTCTTTACCAAAATTTCTCGAAAGCGAAAAATACACAACATTTTTATTATTCTCCGCAAATAGTTTAATTGTTATCAAAGTTTTATCTGTCGAACCATCATCTACAAAAATTAATTCATACTCTTCTCTCATTTGATCTAATATTTTACATATTTCCGAATAAAAATATGGTAAAGCATCCTGTTCATTAAAACAGGGAATTATAAGAGATATCATTTTCCCTCCATATTCTTTTCCTAATAGGTACTATTTTTCACAAATAATTACCATCTTATAATTTCTAAATGATGACTATAGAACATTAAATGGATACTTATAAAGCAATAAAAATCTTTTGATTAACTAATATATTTCTATGCAACAATAAACCCCAAAATCAAATATAAGGCTGAACTGATCCCTGCTACTGCCAACGCATAAGGTAATTGTGTTTTTACATGGGCTATATGATCCGATCCTGCGCCCATGGATGCCATAATTGTAGTGTCACTAACTGGTGAACAATGATCTCCAAATAACCCTCCGCCAGCTACTGCCGCAAAACATAATGTAGTAAATAATGTAGCTTCTCCGCCGGTTACACTAAAAGCCATTGGCAATGCTAACGGCATAGCTATGGCAAACGTCCCCCAAGATGACCCTGTGGCAAACGATAGTATTGCCGAAACAATAAAAATACCAACCGGAAGAAATGCAGGAGCCATGAATTGAATTAAACTTACAATAAATTCAGCTGCTCCCATCTCTTTCGTTATTGTATTTAAAGGATATGCAACAGCTAACACCATTACAGCAGGCATAGCATCCTTAATTCCTTCATCAAATATATCTCCCAATTCCTTAAGACTTATTCCCTGAACCAAAAGCGATATAGACATAAGGATGACAATAAGAGTAACGGCTTCGAGAACTCTAACATTTCCAGACACTAAAAAAGACCCTATAGATATTATAATTAGCAATATTGTTGGAAAAATAAAATTTATAAATATCCTTTCTTTGATAGCAACATTTTTTCTTTCATCTGGCCTCGTTATAAAAATTTTACTATCATCTAATGTTTTTCCTTCTTCCAGTACCCTTCTCTCTGCATTTTTCATTGGCCCGAAGTCTTTAACCCCCCCAATTCCAATAAGAAGAACCAAAACCAAACTAAAAATAGCATAAAAATTAAATGGTATAGCTTTTAACATAAATTCATATGCTTGATCACGCGTAGCAATACAGCCTACTCCAACAGCGAGGCTTGTTAAATATGAAGACCAACCTGTAAACGGATATATAATAGAAACAGGTGCAGCTGTAGAATCAGCAATATACGCTAGTTTTTCACGTGAAATCTTAGCCTTATCCGCAACTTTTCTCATTACGGAACCAACAAATAGTGGCGACATCGAATCTGCAAAGCAAAGTAAGCCTAATCCCCAAGCTAATACTTGGCATCCATTTCTTTTTATTTTCTTACGGTTAACAATATTTGTAAACCCCTCGATCGCCCCACTTTTTTCATAATAATTACAAAGAACACCAAAAAGTAAAATATTTAAAGCTGCCCATATAAAATCCGTATTTCCTAAAGATGATTGAAGTATATCTGTAAATCCCCAAATTCCCTTTTTATCAATAGAGCATCCAATAATACAAGCAATTGAAAGAGAAAATACTGTATTTTTTGTCCATAATGCCAAAATAATTGCAATTGCTATTGGCACTAATGATATCCATCCCATTGTTCCCATAATCTTATTTCCTCCATATCTGTAAAATATATAATAAATTTAACAAATCCTTTTTCTTAAAGTATTTTCAATTCATGGATTAGTTTCTTGCTCTCTATTAATATTATCAAAACAAATATTTGACTCTGAACATCCAAAAATATTTCCAGAAATACAAACTGATAAATCTGACAATAAAAATATGCATACTTCCGCTATCTCTTCAGGAAATAATGTTCTTTTCCCTTGAGTTGTTTCTCTGCATATTTTCCCTTGAGTAAGATCCTCTGTCATTGGGGTCATTGTTGTCCCAGGTGCTATTGCATTAACTCTAACTCCTTCAGTTACTAATTTTTTTGCTAATCCATGGGTTAAGCTAGCTAAAGCTGCTTTAGATAATCCATATGGAATTGAACTTCCCATCCCGCTAGTATCAGAAGCCATCATAATAATTCTGCCATCAGTTATCTTCTGCATTCTGTAATATCGTAACCATGCCTGTGTGAAAAAATATGGCCCCTTTAAATTCACATTAAATTGTATATCCCAACCATTCTCTGTAACATCCATAAAATCTTCTTCGTGAAGACTTATCCCCGCATTATTAACAATACAGTTAATATCACCAAATTTTGTATGTGCAAGTTTCAACACTTTATCATAACAATTGTAATCACAAATATCAAAACATATTGCTACACTTTTATCTCCTAATTCTGCTTGCAAATCATTTAGTTTTGCCTTATTTTTTCCTGCAAGAATAACTCTTGCATCTTGGCTTATACATTTTCTGGCAATCGTTTTTCCTATTCCACCAGTCGCACCTGTAAGAAAAACTACTTTATTATGCAATAATTTTCCTTGCTCTAATTGCCCGATATTGACATTTACTGTCAACCCCATTGTGTTGTCTTTATACACTTGGCTTTTCATAGATATCCCTTTCTTACCACATTTTATATTATATATCTAATGTCTTAATGAGTTATATGAATTTTACTGGTAATTTTATAAGTTCTCCCATATGTTTATTGGTTTCATAATCAAATCCACCTTCATACCCACCTTCATGAAAAAATGTATATTCCCCAAAATAAATTTTTCCATTTACTTCATAAAAATCAATTCTAACTTCTGGAAGTCCTGCACTCAACCTCTCTGCAAGTCTAATCATTTCTTCCATTAACTCAGGTTTTTTTATCATTGCATTTTTAGGGAGAATTCTACCCATCCGATTATAATCCAACAATTCCCATTTCTTTGAAAAGTGAAAAAATTTAGGTACTCCAGATGCCCTATCTTCAACAATCATTATATTATCTACTTTTCCTCCAAAGCAAAATATTTTATAATCTATTATAGCTTCATACTTTTGTTTTTCATCACTTTTTATATCCGGGAATAAATTAAGAATACATTTCTTTTCATTTGTTTTACACTCACTACTATTAATATCAAGCCATTTATAAAGTTCAAAATCATCTGTCGATTTCATATCCGGAATTGATATTCTTCCAAAAAAGACTTTATCCTTATAAAAGTACAATCCTACATACATTAACAAATGTCCTTCAGCCAGTTTTTCAGCTACTGCTATTAAATCATCTATTACATTCTTACTACCTACTTCTGTCATATTATCTAACAAAGTTCCCGAAATCACTTCATGATTTCTATTATACAAACACGAATTTCTGTCTTTCTGTTTCCATCGATAACATACTACTTTACCTTTATAACAAAACAGCGAGTAATATAATGCATCCTCAAACCCGTCTAGCTCAACAATACCAGGATTTTCAGGAAAAATACTTTCATCAAAGGAGATCTGGTTCCCTACATTGTCTTCAAGTAAATCTTCGATCAAAATTCTAGGTTTTACATTTTTATATGGCCATTCCCTTGATAGCAAATAAAAATCCGTTTTCAATAACTTTTCAATTTTTCTTCCTGCAGCAACTATATCAAATGTTTCTTTATCCCTACAAATAATAGTACTCCCCGAATCATGAGTACATTTTAATACAAATTTGTTAGGCAAAGAATTAAAATCAATATCATCAAAATTATCCCATACTCCAATTGTGGGAATGACATACTGATTACCAATTGCTTGTGCCACATAATTCTTAACTAAATATTTATCAACTAATATTGTATATAAAGGATTATGATCATATAATTTTATCCATTGAAGTTTTTCATTGAACGTAATAGGATGTTTTAAATTCAACTTTTCTCCAAGCATCGCCCTATACTTTAAATGCAGAAACAATCTATCAGGCAACCAATCTGCCATTTTTCTATTTGAAAGTGCTAAAAACCAATGCCATGGATTTTTACGGTTATTTTCTATAAAATTTTTTACACCCATTTCTATTTTCCTTACATCTCTATCTAGTTTTTTCTCTACTATGTTTTTTTGTCCATATATAATATATTTTTTTCATATTAGTACTATAAACAGCAAAATTGATAAATAACAATACTATCGAGCAGATAACTGTGATTTTAATTGCAGATATAATCCATGCATAATAAGAACTCTGGTCAATTTCCAATGTGCTTCCAATGAAATACATCGTGCAAAAAGAAACAACATCTACAAATAATTGTTTTATCAAATACCACAAATTTCTTTTAAGTATTTTCTTATAACTATACCAAGCCAACCAGATTATCTGATAAACCATTGATACTAAAGTTCCAATCGCTACCCCAATCAACCCGAATCGCTTAACAAAAATAACTGATATCACCAGATTAATCGCTGAAGTAATGATATAACTATTTTGTGTTTCTTTATAATGCCCAGATGATAATACAATAATGCTATAAGGCAATCTCAATGTATGGCTTAAATTAGCCAAGGTAATTAATAAAGCAAAGATCGGAACATTATAATTTATATCATAAACTCCTTTTGTATAAACCATAATAAAGGGAACAATAAGTATCGCTGTACACCCATATACAAATCCTGCAATACTATGAATCGCCCATTCTGTAAACGAAAACACACTCTCAAGTTTCTTAATATTATTGCTTGCAATAATATTGCCAATTAAAACCTCTATTCCATTTGTTGCAGTCGCCATCAACGTCTTTATGCCATAAACAACCATATGGTAAGCTGAATAAATCGACACATTAGCAAGGGTAGTAAATATAGTTAAAATTATGATATCCGTACTTTCAAGAATAACAGCTGTAATATGTTGTGCAAAACCATTCCATTTTTGTTTAATCGGCTCACCTTCATATGTTACTTTGAAATCTATCCGATAATGTCTATTTACATACCATTCTAAAAAAATAGGCCTAATTAAAAAAATTATTGATGTGGCTAATTTGACAATATGTATACCTGCTCCCATTTTAATCATTATTGCACACGCAATAGTATTAGCTACTATTGTAATAGCCTGCGTAATATATTGTATATATCCTCGTTGATCTGCTGTTAGCAGCAATTGGTTAACTTGTCCAAAATAATATTGCGCAAAATAACTAATACACATCGCAGCTATTAATATTGCTGTATATAAATGACTAAATTCATTTTTGTTTATACTAGGGTAACTGAACATAAGAATTAGTGTGTATCCTAAAAACAAAAAAGCAATTCTCCTAAAAAATTTTCTTGCCGAAACAATTATTTTACTCAATTCATAATTATTTTTATCATATAAGGGTTTGTAAAGATTATAACGTATAACACTTCCAACCCCTGCCTCCATAAATGTAATAATCGATAGAAATTGTGTTATAGACTGTATAAGTCCATTTACATTTGTTCCAAAGTATTTCAAAATTAACCTTGGAATCAAAAAACCACTAATTATTGTAGCTAATTGAGGCATCAATGGTGTAATAGTATTTAATTTTAGTTTATTTATATTTTTTTCATTCATTTGCCCTATTTTCCTAATCAATTTTCGATTAAAATACATACTTTTTAACACAAAAATCTCATTTAGAAATCATTAGTATATACTTCTCCCATTCATTAAATAACGCATTCGGAGCAAATAAATCCTTCACGCGCTTTGCATTTGCACCACATTGTTTTTTTAATTGATTATTTGACGCAAATTCCACTAAAGCCTCAGCAATAGAATGATAATCTCCCGTAGGGATCAATAATCCATTTTCATGATCTGTAATCAAAAATCGCGCACCACCTGGAGAACAATCTGTGGAAATAACTGGCATACCAATAGACATTGCCTCTAACAATGCATTTGGTATTCCTTCGAAATCAGAAGTAATAATAAATATTCCACATTTACTCATTGTTTCTAGGGAGTCTGTTGTTAATCCCTTCAACATAACATTCTCTTCAATCTTATATTTATCGATTAATTTCCTAAGTTTATCCTCATCAGGACCTTTTCCATATATTATTAATCTATACTTTGGATAAATCTTAATAAACTCTGCAAAACCCTTTATCATTAAATCGTATCGTTTTTGTATGATTTCAATTCTTCCAACTGAAACGATATCTGTTTCAATCCTATCAGGGCTTTGACAATGTATCTTAGATTCAAATACTGGATTTGGAATAATTACACTTCTTTTTTGCAATGCTGTCCCATAACATTTCATAGCATTTTTTGTCTGAAAAACACAGCCATCTGATGTATTCATAATAAGAAATCCAATTTTATTTCGTAATCCATGAGTGTATTTATATGGATCACCTCTCTCGGAAATAATTACTGGTATATGTGCCAATTTTCCTGATAATGATGACAATATGCAGGGATAGCGTGTAAATGAAATCAAAAGATCTGCATGAATTTCTTTTGCAAGATTAACAATTTTTGCTATTCTATAAATATTATTCATTCCCCGAACATTAATTGGGCTTAAAATATGAACTTTTATGTTTTTTAAATTTCTTATTTCAAAATCAGAACCATTATTCAAAAGTTGGAGATTTAAAATATGAACATTATATTTTTTTTCAGAAAACTTTTCGGCAAGCCAGCATAATATTTTTTCTGCTCCCGCAAAGCTCAAACAAGGTGTTATAAATAATAGTGTTTTCATAATTTTCAATCCATCCTATATATCAGATTAATTTAAAAGTCGCAAAATATCAAAACCATCATTATACTTTTTATTACTTTTTTGAGAATTTTTCGAAAACAAAAATAGAATTATCATACATGGAGTGAAACATATGTACATTGCAAGGCCATTTGTTAAAGCAAGAATTATTATAACCATTTCTGTCATAAATTTAACAAATTTATTTTCCCACAATTTTAATACCGAATATTGACCTGCAATTATTATTATCAAACCTACAATCCCATATCCGCATAATGTATTAACATAATCATTATGTGCGTGTATTGCAACTCCTACAGCTGGATGGTTTTTCAAGGTTCCCCTAACTCCATCAATTCCCATTCCAAAAAACCACTCCAAAATTGTGGACTTTTTGTTATAAGCAGATAATACAACATTTGAAAATAATCCCCTTTGATTTGTAATAGAACCAGAATTAAATACTGCTGAAATAGACTTAGCAATAATAGGATTATTAACAATTAAATCCGTAAACACGGAAATATACATCAAGCAAAATAATCCTAATGAAATAATTATTACCTTTTTTTTAATACTATACAGCGAATAAAAATCAATAATCATTATTACAAAAAACGCCAAAAATGCACTTCTTACACCTGTCCGAATAATACTAAAAAAACACACACCCTTCAAAAAAAGAATGAAATTTTTTTTGTTTTCCCTATATACTTCTGCACACATACAGTAGATAATTATAATTGAGTATGCCAATTCATGTGGTAGTTCACATGGGCCATATAATATGGGAATAGATACTCCCCATCCCATTTGTAATCCATCAAAAAAAAATATAGAAATAATTATCACAAACCAATAGATATATATAGAATACAAAGCTTGCCTACCTGATTTTTTCAAAAACATTTCAAACTTAGTCAAAAAATCTTTTTTTGAAAATATCAAAAAAAGATATGCTAGGGCAATATAACTATAAAAATCAAGATGAAACAATTGATTAAATCCACTATGTAATCCATAATAAATACTATAAAAAACCAATAACACTGAAGATATTAAAAACTCTACTTTATTATTTATTGCAGTTTTAGAACAATAATATGCAAACGCTATAACAAAAAATAAAAGAAAGGATTTATTTTTCATATTCGGCATTACAATTCCTAATGCCATATTTATTGTTTGAAACCATAAAATATATTCGAAAAATAATTTATCCAACCCTATTTTTATCTTCATATTTAATACCTCTAATCGTGCCATTTCATATTATTGCTAACTTCATGGTTCGTTTGGATCTATTCGGGATAATTCCAATTACTTATAACCTTTTTTATGTTATTTCAAATAATTTTACTCTGATTTCATAGATTCCATTTTATTTTGTAATACACCCTGAGAATTTTTACTGTTAAAATAGGCCCAAGATACGAAAGAATTGCATACCCTCTTACTCTATTTGAAGCATTTGAATCACATATTGTTATATTTCGATAAATTTTTACTTTGTTCCATAGTTCAAACTCCATAATCTGCTTATATGTTGGTGCTGATTGAAGAATTGTCATTATACATTCAATCATTTGAGACGCATATGCTTTTTTTAATCCATATTCTTCTATAGGAATATCCCTTTTAAATTGCTCAAGTCCTTCAACTACATCTAACTTTTTCATTGAAAAAGACGATGTAATTAAACTATTTTTTCTGCAATAATAGAAATAGCATATTTTATTGCCATATACAATTTTATTTGCTTTATCAAACACTTTATATGTTGTAAAAATATCTTCAGAAAACTTTCCTATCGGAAAATTAACATCTATAAATAATTCTTTCAAATACAACTTTGCAGGAGCTGCAACAGAATATTTATCCGCGTATAGCATTTCTCTCATTGCTTCATACTTATTCATACATAACGATATATTATCTTTTATCGCGCATGATTCATTGTCATTAATCGTTTTTCTTAGTTTGCATACTGCTATTTCTGCCTTTTCTTGAGATAATAATCTATACATATATTCAATATAATCTTCTGTGACATAATCATCACTGTCTATAAAAGTAATATATTTCCCAGTTGCTATATTAATCCCACAATTACGTGCATCTGACAAACCACCATTTGATTTATGTATAACTTTTATTCGATTATCTTTTTTCTTTATTTCATCACACAATTTTCCACAATTGTCAGGTGAACCATCATCTATTAAAATTATTTCTATATTCTTATAAGTTTGACAAATGACAGAATCAATACATCTTCGCAAATATTGCTCCACTTTATAAATAGGAATAACTATCGAAATCAATTCATTACTGCAACAACTACTATTTTTTTCCATGTTCACTTAACCTTTAACTCTTTAACTTATAAACTCTTTAAAATAATTAACCAAAATACTATCGGTATTTTCATGATTATACAATTCTGCTGTTCGTCTAGCATTTACTCCTATTTCTTCTCCCTTATAGTCCAATGCTTTGCTAATACTCTTATATAAGCTTTTCTCATTTCCGCTTTCAAAGATAAAACTATTCTCTAAATCTATACTATAACTTGATGGCCCATATTTATCTGAAACAACAACAAGTGCCTGACAAGCCATTGCTTCCAATCCTACTAATCCAAGACTTTCGCTTTTTCTGTTACTAGGAAATACAAACACATTAAGCGCATTATATACATACATTATTTTTTCTTGGGAAAGTAATTCGTATTTAATTATATAATTTCTAATATTAAGTTCATCAACCAGCCGATTGTATTCATCTATCTGGCTTCCATCTCCAACAACAATTATTTTAATATTTTTATATGTATTTATTATTTCTTTGCACGCTTTTAAAAAAATATCCCATCCTTTATTTTTTTCTATTCTGCTGATATATCCAATATAATCATAATTCAAATCAACACCTATTTTTTCTCTAGCTAAACTCTTACTCATTTTAGTAAATAATTTTGTATTTACGCCTCCAGATGGATACACTACGAGCTTTAATGGATCAATATTATAATTTTTAATTAGGTACATTTTAAAATACTCAGACGGGCAAATTATCCCATCTGATCTGGTCAATAATTTACTCGTTAGTTTTAAATACTTAATATCCTCTCCTGTTTCAGGAATCACATCATTTCCATGTACATTTACAATTACTTTTTTTCTCTTAAAGAAGTTTCCAATTAAAACAGGAAATGCAGTATGTGATGCATAATGTGCATATATAATTTCATAATTTCCAAATAATATATAGAGGATCGATTTTGTATAAAATAGAATATATTTAAATAATTTATTTAATTTGTTATCCACTTTTTTAATAGAAATAATATGTAACTTAAAACCAGCACTTTTCAAAACATTCACTGTATTTTCCACAAATACTCCGTAATGCGGATATTTTTCAGATGGATACATATTTGAAATTAATAATATTTTCTTCTTAACATTTTTTCTTTTAAACTTTGCCAAACCATAAATACAATTAATCATGACATTATAATCTCTTTATATTTATCTGAAATCAATTTCCAATTATACATATTCAAGATTCTGTTTTTTGCTTTTTCTTCATATTCAGCAATTTCAGTTTTATTTAAGTGTTCTGCTTTATTAATAACTTCAGCTAAATTTCCTTCTTCTAAATTCCAATATAATGCAGCGTCATATGCAACTTCCCGATTAAACCCAACATCATAGAGGAGATTTAATTTTGTACTGCTTAATGCTTCTAATAATGAAGGATTTGTTCCACCTACAGAATGCCCATGAAAATATCCATACGCATCCTCTCTGATTTTTTTCAACAATTCTTGATTATAAACTGTCCCTGCAAATTTTATTCTTTTATCTTGACTAAAGTGCAATTTACAGTCTAATTTGTTCAAAAATTTATGATCTTTTGTTGTTATAATCACAAAATCTTTGTCTGTTTCGCTTTTCATAAATTCTCGAATCATCGTTTCAAAATTATTTTCTGGAACAAATCTTCCCACACTAACATAATACTTATATTTAAAGAGATTAAACTTTTTCTTCCATGTTATATAGTTAAGATCTGTATCTAATAATTTCGAAGGCCTAGCATCTGAACCGTATGCTATAAATGTTGTTTTAGGTTTGTACCTTGCATATTCCTTGCAAATATAATTTTCAATAGTTTTACTATCACAAACTTCTAAATCCGCATTCTTTACCATTAAACTTTCAGACAATTTCCAATACTTACGTATTATCCAATTATATTTTTCTCTTTTAAACTCCCATCCATCTGGATTATGCCAAAGCTTTCCGCCAAATTTACGTATTTTTTCCATAAAATATTTCATTGCAGGGCCTACTCTAGATGAAAGAACATATATAATTGGATTTTCAATATTATTTTTTTTAATATAATTACAGCAATATTGAAGTGCTTTTATATCATAAATAATTGCTTGTGCAGATCCTAGATCCAATGATTTAATTTTAAAACAATGTGCATTATGATAAATATATTCTGTATTAGACAAATGCTTTACATTTTTAAGCTTTTTCTCATCTGTAATACCAATACCATTAGCCTTACACATTATATAATATTGTATCTCTCTATTATTTTGATGGTATTCAGTTAATTTATCTAAAAATGTTTCATATCCACCATAAGTAAAACCCTTTGCACCAATTATAAAAATATGCCTCATTTGCTTTTCTCCGTTAATCCTGCATCTAACATCACAATTAAATCATTCTTAATATCCTGCAATTATTTTTCATCCCCTCTCCCTAACCATCTCTTCCCCATACCTCCCCAAACTATTCTTCAAATCCTTCGGCGTACACTCCTTCTCTATCCCTGCCAACACCCGATATTTATCAAAGATATTTGTGACCATTTTCATGGACAGCGGCTTGCCCAGTTTGGATAAAAACATCCGGCTGTCATAAATCCCGCCATGCTCAAAATATCCATGTTCATCCAGCCATTGCCCCATTTGCTTCTGTAAGTCCCTGGAATATAGATAAACTGAGCAGCCCTTCTCCTTCTTTCTCCGTATTGCCAAAACCGCCGTTTTCCGGTTATAGTCCAGTACCTCCATCCGCAGCAATTCACTTATCTCTATCCGATGGTAAAACAGCAGCTTCATCATCACCTGATCCCGGAGGCATACGCGTCTCCGGAAATCACTGTCCAATTCCGTATATTCCCGGTCGATTGCCTGGAAAAAAGCATCTACCTCGCCTTTAGTCAAAAAGGTATCCACAGAGGCTTTTTTCAGCTGCTTTGGCAGCGCCAGTTCCCGGTTCCCCTTTATCACACCTTCAGCCTTCAGGTAAGACAGGTAATATCCAAACACAAGGTGTTTCCTGCAGACCGTAGAAAAACGGCGCTCTTTTTCCCTGGAAAGGTAATTCAGGTATTCTTCCATTTTCCCTTCCCAGTCATATTGGGGCGGGTCATAGACAAGCCCGTTTTTATGATCACGGTTATCCCTATCCTTTTCTTCAACGGATTGCAGCCACCGGAAAAACAGTTCCAAGTCCAGCCGGTATGCTTTGGCCGTGCGCTCATCCAGCCCCCGGCACACTGCCTGGGAATCAATAAATCCTTCTATTGAATTTTGCAAATTTGAATCTTGGATCATTTGCTCCCCTCCGCTTTAAATTAAACACACGGTTCCCTCTTTTTTTGGTAAAATAAAAAGATATTTGCAGTTTTTTCACTTGAAACCACAAAATAGGAATTCTTGCAGGCATGATGGCAAAGTTTTCATTCATGCTTTTCAATCAACTAAGGCAGACTGCAGTATTTGCCTATACCAAAAATGGGCAAGCAAAGCAGATGCTCAAGCTTTATTGTAAAACTCGCTATCTTCCATGCAGCACAATTTTTCCCGAATATTTGGGTGGCTTATTTTTATAAATAACATATTGTTATTTGTAGTTAACATGGAATAAAAATTTCGATGCGACCATTTTCGCAGATTTCCCAAGTCTGCGAAAAACGCTAAGAAAACCAAGCAAATCAAGGATTTTTCCTTTTACTCAGCTATAGATTTGACCATGAATTTGACCATAAATCGGCCTTTATCTCATTCCCATTCCCCTGACCCTGCGTCTGCCCCTGGATCTGCCCATAGAACCGCGAAAGGCCATCCAGGTACTTCCTCTTGCTGTCCATGGAAGGATGCACATACCGGTTCAAGGATATCTGCACATCCGAATGCCCTAAAATCTCGCTGAGGCTTTTTATGTCTGCCCCGCTTTCGATGCAGTTCGTGGCAAAGGTATGCCTTAAGGCATGGAAATTCTTGTGCTTCAGCCCTGCCTTTTTTAACAGGCGCTTAAAATGGTTCTGCAGCGTCCTTGGCTCCATGGGCTTATCCTTGCCAAAGACATAGTTCCCCTCATGCCGGATCTTTTCAAATAATTCCAGAATCATTACAGGCAGCGGGATTNATTTGACCATAAATCGGCCTTTATCTCATTCCCATTCCCCTGACCCTGCGTCTGCCCCTGGATCTGCCCATAGAACCGCGAAAGGCCATCCAGGTACTTCCTCTTGCTGTCCATGGAAGGATGCACATACCGGTTCAAGGATATCTGCACATCCGAATGCCCTAAAATCTCGCTGAGGCTTTTTATGTCTGCCCCGCTTTCGATGCAGTTCGTGGCAAAGGTATGCCTTAAGGCATGGAAATTCTTGTGCTTCAGCCCTGCCTTTTTTAACAGGCGCTTAAAATGGTTCTGCAGCGTCCTTGGCTCCATGGGCTTATCCTTGCCAAAGACATAGTTCCCCTCATGCCGGATCTTTTCAAATAATTCCAGAATCATTACAGGCAGCGGGATTTCACGCCGGGAATACCCGCTTTTCGGCTCGGTTTCCAGCAAAACGGTCTTCGTTTTGCCGCCTTCCCGATAAAGCCGCTGCACGGTCTGGTTTACCGAGACCATCCTGTTCCCGAAATCAATGTCCTTCCATTTCAGGGCGCACAGCTCCCCCAGCCTCAGGCCGGTATGGAGGCACAGCAATACGGCCATCTTGGCCTTATCCATTTTCTGGAAAAGGATTGGCAGCAGGCCTGCCTGCTCCTTCCAGGATAACACTTCGACGGGTTTGTTCCCCTTCTTCTCAGGGAAAACCAGCTTGTCCCATACTGGTATCGTTAGTATTGTTATTTGGTGCTGGCGGGAAGCAAATTTCACGATTTGGTTCAGCACGCAGCAGATGCTTTTTCGGATGCTTTCCGATAAGTGGTCAAAAATCTTTTCCCGCCCCAGGGCATCTAGGGCATCCTGGATGCCTGATGCCTTCACCTCCCGGAGCACCGGCTCTAAATGGACGCGGTACACCATGCTGTACTTCACGTAGGTAGAGGCCTTCCTTGTCTGCCTCACCTCGCCAAGCCAGCCCGCCGCCAGTTCGGAAAACATAAGGTTTTCTGGCTGGGTTTGCCCCTCCAGCCCTGATTTTTTCCCGCTCCCATTTCCCGATCCTTCCTTTTCCGCTGCGGCATTCCCGGTATGCATTCCCCTTGTCTCCATCAGAGAGATTTTTTTCATGGTCAGCTTTTCCTTGGCTGCCTCATAGGTTCTGCCGTACACGGAGCGGTACAGCTTTTTCCCTTTTTCCTCACTATATACCAGATACCTTCCTTCCCAGCGCCCGTCCTTCCGCTTCCTTATGTTTTCCCCATGCCTTGCCATAAGGCTCCTCCCCCTTCCCTGGATTTTGACCACGAATCTGACCCTAAAAGCGGCAAGATTTTCCGTTTTTATCCAATTCTCTCCCGTCTTTCCAAAAAAACCGAAAAAAAGAAGTAGCATTTCTTCGCGATGTGTGGTAGAATTACGTCGATGTTACCATAACCAGGAGAAAAAATGGTTCTCTAAGGGAAAGAAAACCTTGATTTTTCTCTTCGCAGACTTGGGAAATCCAAGAAAAATATTCATTAAATCAAGAATTGCCACGGGAAATAAAACGGCAGATTTCCTGCAAATCCATATAGCAATAGCGCCAGACAGGCAGCAACCCTTTCCCTTTACTGAGAATTCTCTATGGAGCCATTACAGATATGTGCAAAAGCATTTTGGAGATTGTAGTATAT
>CAJTFL010000010.1 GCA_910575565.1 Lachnospiraceae bacterium
GGATGGATTAACCATAACAAAAATAATTTTCAGCAGGCAAATCCCAGCTAAACAAGAGGATTTTGACCGGCTTGTTAGTTGAGCAAACTTTTAACTGTTAAGTTACATTAGATTATATGATTCATGAGGATGAAAATAAAATTTTTGATCGAAAATCCGCACAATTGAAACCGTCAGATATTGCTGATGAGATATCTGCATATGCAAATGCAGATGGAGGGACAATAGTATTTGGTATCAGTGATAAAACGCGCCGATTGGAAGGAATCAATGCTGTAGGGCGGAAAAAATTAATAATTTTATTAATGCTCCTATGGATTGCTGTAATCCTACACCGGAATATCAAGAGGAATTTCTTGATATAGAAAATGCGGAAGGACAACTGGACAGACTATTGTTGCTGCATATATATCCAAGTGTCGATAGAGTAATCAGCACCGCTAACGGTTCTGTATTTTTGCGTATCGGTGACAGAAAACGGGAGTTAAAGGGCGATGATTTGCGAAAGTTAGAGTATAGCAAAGGAGCCAGACATTATGAAGATGAATTCTAAGCGCAGTGTCAAAACGGATAGCAGTGTCCCGCTGGATAATCGAATAAAGTGTTGTAGGCGCGATTTTTGCCTTTAGTGCAAGTTCTTTTACAGTCATTCCCTTGTTGTCCAAAATATCTTTTAAATTCTGTCCATAACCCATGTAATTACATTCCTTTCTGTTAAATGTTTTTTATTTCATTTTTATAAATGTGTTCTTACAATAAACTGGAGGTTTTTGAATTCACTTTTTATGATTATGTTTCTTTTCAACACTTTTACGCAGCTTTTCAATCTTTTGTTATATTCACTTAATCCTTATAGCAACTTAACATATGTTCATAAATGTTTCTGGTCTGTTTTTCGTCTCCCCATGATAAAGGGTCATCGGCATAGCATAGAGTCCAAAATGGTTCTATGTCCTGAATATTTCCAGGAAGACTTTCCCATAAGCTATACATTCGATTTGCAAAATATTCAATGTCCGAGCAGTTTGCATAAATCGTCTCTAATTTGCTCATTAAAATTCTGCCAAACCGTTCAAGGTCAAGCTTTTTGTAATCAATATGTGTCCTTATATAAATAATAGCTTTTTTAATGTCTGTTTCCCATTCCAAATAAAGAAAATCATCGTTTTCGGGATGGTTGAGAAATAATTCATCAAGCCGTTTATTGTAGTCGGTTTCTGTTACTAATTCCTCATAAAGCAAAATAGCATAAACTAACAATTCCTCCATGATAATGCCCCCAATTCCTAATCTGTCTTATAAACAGTATTATACCATTGCACAATGCATTACGCAATTCGTAAATATCAAAAAATAATTTCAAAATAGTATTGATATAATAAGCAACAAGTAGTAATATTAGATTAATCATAATATGAAATGCGTAATTGGAGAAAATATAATGCGAAAGGAGAACTGGCATGGAAAAGACAAACTATATGATGACTGTTGATGATGTCGCTCAGGAATTGGGTGTATCAAAACAGAAAGGGTATCGCATAATCTGTCAAAGGGCATTGTCATAATCATATTATTTTTTGTGCGGCTGATAATGTGGAGCATAAAAAATATAATGACTGTAAGCGTACATACAGGAAGATACGGAATTTGCCAGACGAACTGTGCAGGGAACATGGATTGTGGGTCATTATTCCATCAGGACAAAACCGCTTTACACATATCAGTGTAAAAAATTTCGGAGAAGGATACACGAAAGAGGCAATCAGGGAGAAAAAATGAGTCTATAAGAAAGAGAGAGGAAATTGCTATGAACATAACATATGAAAAATGTGGAGATTATTTGATGCCGAACTTAATTCCTGATCCGGAGCCGGAGGGAGAGTTGAGAAAGTTTGGATTGATGCGGAAATCATACTTGGAGAACCATAGGAGAGGTATTTATTCGGGATTAGTGTTATCTGGAGAATTAAAGAAGCATCTTCTTATGATACAGGAACAGGCAGAGGAAAGATTTGACTTACTTGTGGAGCAGATGACAAAACAGGAGGGAGTGACGGAGCGGTTAAAGGCACAGGATCAGATGCTTTGGGTGCGGAGAATGAACAACATTCGGGCGAGGGCGGAAGAGATTGTGAGGGAGGAAATTATTTATTTCTTATGAATGAAAAGTGGCAAGAACAAAATAAAAAAGTTCTTACTACAAATGGAAAAGATAATTTGACAGTTTCGCAAATGCTGAAGTCAGCAGAATATTTAATCAAATTTATAAAAGATAATTTTGATGTAGATGAGAACCGATATTCGGTTACTATAATTTTCTTAAAATCCGTGCAATTGGTGCTAAATAATGGAAGTGCAGATAAGCCGACTAAAGAAGATGCGCATATTATTATAAATGTCATGCATGAGATTGCGGACATTCATGCTAGGAATGAAAGCGAAAAGAAATTAAATGAAGAAATCGCAGTATCATTAAATCTTTTGATAGAGACGTTGAAATAAACAGATATTTGATTTTTGAATTACAATATTTGAATATTCAAATTGCATATTTGGTATAATGATGATATGATTTAATATGAATTATGAAACGCTGATTTGTAGAAAGCAAGAGGAACTATATTATGGCAATCAGTTATAACGGACTATGGAAGTTATTGATCGATAAGGGTATGAAAAAAGGCGATTTATGTAAAAGTACGGGGCTAAGTTCTAGTGTAGTGACTTGATTATATTTAGCATAATTATCATATCAATAGCACATATAATTTATTGGTAAACAAGGAAATTGGTTTAGCTAAATATAATCGAGACAGTACACTAGGTTTATATCCGGATAAACTGATTTCTTTTATTAAGCGTACCCAACCGAGGGAGTGGACGGCATTTGAACGGCAGAATGACATAGACCCTGTGCGCAAATTTTGTGTTGCTTTTAACAATGCTTGCGATATGGACGGAGTGTTGTATGTTTTGCGAAACGGATTCAAGCATAGAGGCACTACCTTTAAAGTCTGCTATTTTAAGCCGGAGTCTGCATTGAATGACATAGCAGGGATTCAATATGCCGAAAATGAAGTAGAGTGCTATAGGCAATGGTATTATTTCGCAGACACAAAAAAGTCGGTGGATGTGGTGCTTGCTGTAAATGGTATTCCGGTGTTTGCTTTTGAACTAAAAAAACAGTACACAGGGCAGAATGTAGATAATGCCAAAACTCAATGGATGTATGACAGAGATCCACGAGAGATATGCTTTCAATTTAATAAAAGAATTATCAGGACTTAGACATACAGACAGTATTTTTGCTTGACCGGATACAAAAAGGCTTGCTGGTAGAAAAAGAAGATGTAGACAGACTGCGCAGTCAGAAGCTGGTCGAGGGAAGGCTGACGAGTTTGTATTTGTCGGCATCAGCGGCTAAGAGCATTGATGAAAGTACAAGCTACATTAAAAATAAGGGATTTGACGATAAGTATTATAAAGATTTGGTTATTGAGTATTTAAAGCAGTATGGGAAAGCAAAAAAGAAAGATATTCGGGAGCTGTTATGGGATAAGTTGCCGGATGCGTTATCAGACAAGCAAAAGGAATATAAGATAGGGAATTTGCTGGCTGTATTAAAAAAGAATAATATTTTTGATACGGATTCAACTAATCAGCAGCGTCCTTATTGGGTATTGAAGCAATAGCTTGAGTAAACCTTGCGTAATCCTGAGTGAATTTACGCAAGATTACGCAAGAAATGGAAAACATCATATTTTTGGGATTTGATAATTGTTTAATATGCGTTTGCAGCGGTTTTCGCAGCAAGCGGGAGAGATAAAGTTTATGTAAACCATACAATGGCAGTGCAGAATATGTGCAAAGGACGGATGCAGGATGAAGCGAATATGTCGTGAATGCAGAATGAAGCGGATATGTGGTGCTCTATGGAAGATGGCCTTTGCCCTCCCCCTGGGGCTTGCCCTGCTTTTAGGCGGCTGCGAAAGCAGCGTAAAAGAGCCGGATTTTTCCGCGGCTTTCATGTCCGGGGAGGAAGCAAAGGCAGGCGGTGAAGACGGGGAAAGAGGAGAGGCCGCGCAAGGGGAAAAAGGAGAAGCTGTACAGGAAGAAAAAGCGCGGGAGGAAGCCCAAAAGGAAGCGCAAGAGGAAGCCCAAAAGGAAGCGCAAGAGGAAGCCCAAAAGGAAGCGCAAGAGGAAGCACAGAAGGAAAAGAACGGTGAAGAAGTCGCCAAAGAGGCTAGCCGCCTGGCAAAGGCTGTGGATTTTTCTGTCCGGGAATCGCCTGTGGATCAAAGCCGGTATGACAAAGAGACGGATAAGCGTTACAAGCAGGCGTTTTTGGCGGCAGTGACCAACAAAATGCCGATCCAATGCCCGGATAAGGGGAAGGCCTGCTTTTATCAGGAGCTGCTTCCGGAAGCCGGGCAGTTAAGAGAGGCGGCATTTTTAAATGAAGTTAAGAGTTCCGATTACTTTTACCAGGATTTTGACGGTGACGGCCTGCCGGAACTGATCGTTAACACGGAAGGGCCTTGCGTGCTGAAATACCATCCGGACAAGGATCAGGTGGAGCTTTTCCTA
This sequence comes from Lachnospiraceae bacterium, assembly GCA_910575565.1. Classification (GTDB taxonomy): domain Bacteria; phylum Bacillota; class Clostridia; order Lachnospirales; family Lachnospiraceae; genus Caccovicinus. The sequence goes on from CAJTFL010000010.1 coordinate 4,588, forward strand.
AAGAAGGAGCCAGGGTGGAATTTGCTGGGATGCGGCCAGATGCTCTATGAGGATCAGGGCTGGGAGGATGGGCTGTACTGCTATCGGTATGGATATGAATGGACGGATCCTCAGCTTGGAGTCCGGCAGATATTGCTCAAAAATAATATGGCGTCTGTCCCTGAGGGATGGTATGAGACTTACCAAATCTCCGTTGGCGAATATCAGGATGCTGCGCTGGGGGAGGAAGCTGGGCGGGAATTATATGGAAAATATTTTGATTTGAAGGAGAGGGCTCCCCATCCCATGTCCTTTTCCGTGTGTTTTGGCGAAGGCGGGGAAGAAGGGTATCTGCCAGGCAGCCAGCCGCCTCCCAGGTACTGGCTGGAAGGGACAAAGCCTCTTCCCATAAACCAGGAGGAAGGGGAAGAATGGGAATTATACCAGAGGATGCTTAAAGGAGACTTTTCCCTGGTGGATGATGAGCGGTGGGGAGCCCTTCAGTGGGAATATGAGGATGCCCTGGAAGAGGGAAATGGGAAGTGCAATTGGGACTATTTCCTGATGGATTTTGATCAGGACGGCAGCAGGGAGATGGTGATCCGGCTGTACCCAGAAGGGGTAAATAATACGGCGTTTTTCCGCTATGCAGACGGCAAGGTGAAAATGTGGGGGTTTTTTCATTCAGCGGATTCCCATGGATATATGCTTCCCCTGGCCAATGGGAAGATCCTTTCCGTGAATTGGTATGGGGATGACAGGGACTGGTGGATACAACGGTTGGATCCTTGGGGTCATTGCGTAAGTGAAAAAAGCTACAGTACAGGGATGCGCGGGAAAAACCCGGAAACCTTGGAAGGGACTGGGGATTTGGATCCCTGCTTGGATGCAGAGAGAGAATGGTACTGTTCCTTCTGGGATTATTACCATGACGGAAGCCCTTGCTGGCCGGAAATTTCCTTATCGGAAGAGGAGTGGGAACCGATTGAAAGGATAATCGAAGGGCTGTTTATCCCTGAGGAGGCGTGGAAGCCATGTTCTGTATTCACCCCTATGGAAGAGAGGCCGGAGATCCCCAGTGTGGGGTGAGGAAGGGCGTTTGCCCATTTGCTGGGTCAGGGGGGCGAATATGCTCCGATAAAGGGAGTGCGCTGCCCTGCAAAGTTTCATCGGATAGAATGGGGACAGTATCCATAGCTGGTTATGATAAGGGAATAACGAGAACGCTGTGGAATTTCACCAGATGTAATGGGAACGGCGCGATGGGGCTATTAATAAACCTATGAAATAAAATGGAAAATATTAGAAAATTAAGTGGGAAAATGGGCTGATTTTTGGATATTTTTCCATTTTCTAAAAAATATTGCCTATTCCATAACTGTAGGATATGATAACCATTTAAATTATTCATTTGACAAAGGATAGCCATGTTGCTATGATAGACAGTATGTGAAGCGCGGAGCAATCCGTGTATGTAAGGGTTACAAGACATAAGGGTTACAAGACCCTTTGGCGCACTTTTGGCGCGGCATCATGCAAAGAGACCAGACATAAGGGAAATGTCGGCAATAAGTTGAGAGCGAGTGATAATATGAATGACAACCGAATAGTTTTATCCTTATTAGTAGACAACACTGCCGGTGTGCTGGCCCGCGTAGCGGGACTGTTCAGCCGCCGGGGATACAATATTGAAAGCCTTACCGTGGGCGTGACTGCTGACCCCAGGTATTCCCGCATGACGGTGGTGTCCCTGGGGGATCACGAGGTATTGGTTCAGATTGAAAATCAGTTAAGGAAGCTGGAGGATGTGCGGGACATTAAGGAGCTTCCCGCAGGCCGCTCCGTGTACCGGGAGCTGATCATGGTCAAGGTTCGGGCCAATGCCAGCCAGCGGCAGGCGGTGAATGCCATTGCGGACATTTTCCGGGCAACCATCGTAGATGTGGGGAAGGATTCCCTTACCGTTATGCTGACCGGAGACCAGTCTAAGCTGGACGCGCTGATTAATCTGCTGGAAGATTATGAGATCCTGGAATTAGCCAGGACGGGTCTTACCGGGCTTGAGCGGGGGGCGGAGGATATCCGTTACCTGCCATAGGGGGCAAAAAGTTTTTGACCCCTATGATACACGGATTGCTCCGCGCTTTGCGCTCCCGCAATCCTAAAACACCTCAAATCCGCTCATTTTTCTGCGAAAAATGGCTGCTTTTCGGTGTTTTTGCGGGTTTCAAGGTCAAAAATCTTTATGCAAGCAAGCTTGCAACAGATTTTCGACTTTGAAACCCTGGTATCATCATATAATCCGGATAAAGCGGCGTCTCTTGCGCCGTGAATCGGATTACCGGGTGAAGTGGTTAGCTAGAGGATTCGCCAGAGGCGGACTGAGAGTCGTCGGCGTATAGCCTTTAACATAATGAAAATATGTGCGAAAAATTAACTTTGCACCAGTTAAATGGAGGAAAAGAAGATGGCGAAAATTTACTATCAGGAAGATTGCGATATGTCCCTTCTGGAGGGCAAGACCATTGCGATTATCGGTTATGGCAGCCAGGGGCACGCACACGCGCTGAATTTAAAAGAATCCGGCTGCAACGTTATCGTAGGCCTTTATCAGGGAAGCCGTTCCTGGGCGAAAGCTGAGGCGCAGGGCTTTGAGGTTTACACCGCTGCCGAGGCGGCAAAGAAGGCCGATATCATCATGATCCTGATCAATGATGAGAAGCAGGCGAAACTGTATAAGGAAGATATTGCCCCCAACTTAGAGGAAGGGAATATGCTGATGTTTGCCCACGGTTTTGCCATCCATTTCGGGCAGATCATTCCGCCCGCAAATGTGGACGTAACCATGATCGCGCCCAAGGCTCCCGGCCATACGGTAAGGAGCGAGTACCAGAGGGGCAGGGGAACCCCATGCCTGGTAGCCGTGCATCAGGACGCTACCGGCAAGGCCAAGGACAAGGCTTTAGCTTACGCCCAGGCATTAGGCGGGGCAAGAGCAGGCGTTTTGGAAACCACCTTTAGGGTAGAGACGGAGACGGATTTATTCGGCGAGCAGGCAGTGCTCTGCGGCGGCGTGACAGCTTTGATGAAGGCTGGCTTTGAGACGCTGGTGGAAGCCGGGTATGCGCCGGAGAATGCTTACTTTGAGTGCATCCATGAGATGAAGCTGATCGTGGACTTAATCTATGAGAGCGGCTTTGCCGGGATGCGGTACTCCATCTCCAATACGGCTGAGTACGGCGATTACATCACTGGGCCGAAGATTGTCACCGATGAGACGAAGAAGACCATGAAGAAGATCCTGGCGGATATCCAGGACGGCTCTTTCGCGAAAGAATGGCTGTTGGAGAACCAGGCAGGCTGCCCGCACTTTAACGCTATGCGGAAGCTGGAGGCGGAGCATCCCTTAGAGCAGATTGGCGCGGAGCTTCGCAAGCTGTACAGCTGGAATGACGGGGATAAGCTGATCAATAACTAGTACTAGAGCATTTTTCAAATATGCTCTAGCTGATTCATAATGAAAAGAAAATGAAAACTGCAGCAGCTTTGGCGGGAAGCCGTCAAGGCTGCTGCAGTTTTTTGTTTCATAGGAAATTGTGTCCTATGAAACAAAAACGCTCCGCTTTGGATCGCACTGCGGCGGAAAGGAATTATGTCGTTGAAGCGACCCGCCGCAGGCGGAGAATCCTGCGGAGCAGGATTCTTTTTTATAGGTTTGCCGGAAGCGCCTATATCCTTTTTCCCAATCTTTCAATTTTACAGGTATGCTTTTGGCTTTTTACATCGTAATTGATGCCTGCCAAGAGAATCTCTCTGCCATAATCTTGAAGCGCTTCTGGGTAATGATTCGTTTTGATCTGGCTGATCGCTCCATCTTCTTTGATGGAACCTGTAATGGAGATAAACCAGGTAATATCCAGATAAATCACATCATATCGATTGAGGTGTTTTTTAAATGACAGATCCGACGCGATCTTATAATTTGCGAACAGGCTTTCTGAATTACAGCTTTTATCGTAGTACGCGCAAAGCATCTTGGCGGCAAAAGATTTGCCGAATCGGCGAGGCCTGCTTACGCAGGTAAGCTTATCTGCCGTTCCCAGCGTGCCGTTAATAAACGCAATCATTTCCGTTTTGTCGATATAGATTCCCTTGGTTATGCTTTTGAATCCGTCGTTGCCGATTTTCAGATAATTTCCCATAAGTTTCTCCTCTTTTAATATAAGAACTCCAAAAACGTTTTCAGCGCCCGGGACTGGCTGCCGCCCCAAAAGGCAAAGCCGATGGTTCGTTTTTTAATGGGGGCCGGCAGGGGGATTTGGATCAGTCGTCCCGATTCCAGCTCCTTTTGTACCAGTTCCCGGATGACGCAGGCGACTCCTAAGCTAATCTTGGCGAACTCGATCAGCAGATCCATGGTGGTTACTTCCAAGATCTGCTTCGGAATGATACGGTGTTCTTCCATATATTCATCCACGTGGTGGCGGGTCATGTTGTTTTGATCTAACAGCATAATGTTTCCGCATTGGAATAAATCTGAATCCTTCCCTTCCCTTAAGTATAAATTATTCAGGTAATGCCTTGTGCTGACGAAAACATCCTGGATTTCCATCACCGGGATAAAGGAAAGGCCGGACAGGCCCGCAGGCTCGGCCACCAGCCCGATATCCAAGGTGTGCTGTTCCAGCATGGAGATGGTCCTTGCGGTAGCCTGGCCTTCGATGGTGATTTTGATATGGGGATACTGCTCAATGAATTTTTTTAAATAGGGCAGGAGGATATATTTGCACAGCGTATTGCTGACGCCAATCCGCAGATGGCCGATGTTAAACTCGCGGATCCGCTTTAATTCCTCTTCCCCGGAATTTAGCGCCTGGAAAGCCGTCTCGGCGTGACGGAACAAAATCTCCCCTTCCGGCGTCATATGGACGCCCCGGGAGCTTCTGGTAAACAGCGTGACATTTAAGCTGTCTTCAAGCTTGCTGATGGCTTTGCTGATGGCAGGCTGGCTGATGTATAGCTCCTTTGCCGCCTTAGAGATGTTCCCGGCTTTTGCCACTTCGTAGAAAATCTTGTATTGGGATAAATTTTGTTCCATAACCGCTCCTTGTGCTTTGCTATAACCATTTTTTATGCATCCTATTCGTATTATGTATTTTTATTATAACAATATTTATGGTAGAATGTAAAGCAGTCACAGACAGAATAGTTGTAACAGTTCAGACGGGGTATCTTCTTGGCGTCTGTGCCGGACAAGAAGCTGGGATGTCCACCCGATGTGAAATTTGACCTGAATTTGGACTTACAAGCAAGCTTGACGTTCCAAATTCAGGTCAAATTCCCCGCCGTCTGAACGGTTACGAATTGCTGAGGAGGATTAGAATCATGGGAATGACGATGACACAGAAGATTTTAGCGGCCCATGCCGGGCTTTCCCAGGTCACGGCAGGCCAGCTGATTGAGGCGGATTTAGATTTGGTGCTGGGGAATGACATTACTTCCCCCGTGGCGATTAACGAGATGGCGAAGCTGGAAAACCAGACCGTGTTTGACAAGGATAAGATTGCCCTGGTGATGGATCACTTTATCCCCAACAAGGATATTAAATCCGCGGAAAACTGCAAATGCTGCCGGGAATTTGCCTGCAAGCATGAAATCACCAATTATTTCGACGTGGGGGAGATGGGCATTGAGCACGCCCTGCTGCCGGAAAAAGGCCTGGTGGTGGCCGGGGACGCGGTAATCGGCGCGGATTCCCACACCTGCACCTATGGAGCCCTGGGCGCGTTTTCCACCGGGGTAGGGAGCACGGACATGGCTGCGGCCATGGTGACGGGGAAAGCCTGGTTTAAGGTTCCTTCTGCCATCCGCTTTGAGCTGGTGGGAAAGCCTGGCAAGTGGGTCAGCGGCAAGGATGTGATCCTGCATATTATCGGGATGATTGGCGTGGACGGGGCGCTGTACCGTTCCATGGAATTTACCGGGGAGGGGATTGCCAGCCTTTCCATGGACGACCGTTTCACCATCTGCAATATGGCTATCGAAGCCGGAGGGAAGAACGGCATATTCCCCGTAGACGATGTGGCGATGGAGTACATAAAGGAGCATTCTACGCGGGAAGTAACCGTGTATGAGGCGGACGAGGATGCAGAATATGAGGAAACTTATACCATTGATCTTTCCCAGTTAAAGCCTACCGTATCCTTCCCCCATCTGCCGGAAAACACGAAAACCATTGATGAGGCCGGCGAGGTAAAGATCGACCAGGCGGTAATCGGTTCCTGTACCAACGGGCGCATCAGCGATATGCGGGTGGCTGCCGAGATCTTGAAAGGCCGCAAGGTGGCAAAGAATGTGCGCTGCATCATTATCCCGGCCACCCAGGCCATCTACCTGCAGGCCATGCGGGAAGGGCTCCTGGAAATTTTTGTGGAGGCGGGAGCGGTGGTCAGCACGCCTACCTGCGGCCCCTGCCTGGGCGGTTATATGGGGATTTTGGCGGCTGGTGAGCGGTGCGTTTCCACCACGAACCGGAACTTTGTGGGGCGCATGGGCCATGTGAAATCGGAGATTTACCTGGCAAGCCCTGCCGTGGCGGCAGCCAGCGCAGTGCTGGGAAGGCTCGCCTGCCCTTGTGAGCTGAATTAAGCATTAGGGATGGGGATTTTTTAACAGACTATATCTAGGAGGAAATACTTGTGAAAGCAAATGGTCATGTGTTCAAATATGGAGACAATATTGATACGGATGTGATTATCCCGGCCAGGTACTTAAATGCCACCAAGGGCGAGGAGCTGGCGCTCCACTGCATGGAGGATATTGACAAAGAATTTGTAAAAAAGGTGCAAAAAGGGGATATTATGGTGGCGAACAAAAATTTCGGCTGCGGATCTTCCCGGGAGCACGCGCCTTTGGCTCTTAAGTGCGCGGGGATTAGCTGCGTTGTTGCAGAAACCTTTGCCCGGATCTTTTTCAGGAATGCCATTAATATCGGCCTGCCGATCCTGGAATGCCCGGAGGCTGCCAAAGCCATCCAGGCGGGGGATGAGGTAGAGGTGGATTTTGATACGGGCGTGATTACCGATAAGACCACCGGGGAGTCCTTCACCAGCCAGCCGTTCCCGGAATTTATGCAGAAAATCATTACTGCCGGAGGACTGCTGAATTACATCACGAAAACTGCCGCGAAAAACCCTTAATCTGCGGACGGAGCGGAAAAATGCGCTTTTCCCGTAATCTGCCAGTAATGTGGAAAATGCGTTTTTAGCATAAACGATTTTTGCCGAAAAGTGGGGCTTCAGGCCAATTTTGTGCAAATTGGGAAAATCTGAAAGCCCCATTAATATAGCCTTGATAAATGATAAATCGACCTTATAATTTACATAACTTAGCGCCTATAAAATTCGACAAAAGTCGAAAGGATTAAAATGCAACAAAAATGTAACAGTTTTGTAAAAAGTAATCATTAAAATAGAATAAAATTATGGTGGATAATCGGGTTATTTTTATGGAATTCACACAAATAGCAAAAAGTCAATTCTGAAGGAACGAAAAAAACGCCAAAACTGAAGAGATGCCATTGACAATTTTATATGCCGTCCCATATAATGTGCCTTGTTAACCCCGAAATGATGTGAAAAGTGGGGATTTCCTGCTTTTTACAGTTAGCGTGGGCTGTTTCCCCTTTGCCAGATGTAAATGCGCAAAAGGGCGTGCCAAGCGCTTTGAAGGGAGGAGCACATATGGTTATTCTTAAGCTATCAAAAGCGATTCACCGACACGGAGCGGTACTTATGGCCGGGAGCATGGCGGCGTGGGTTGCGGCTTTTTCCTCCGCAGGCTTTGGAAGCGGACGGAATGTGCTGGCGGCCTACAGCCAGGTTTATCCGGGAGATAAAGGTCTTTGGCAGGAACAGGAGCTTATCCTTGGGGCAGGTAGGAAAGACAGCCTTGAGGGGCAGGAGATTAACGCGGAGGCCTTTGCGGATGGAGCCATGGAGCCGGAAGCTTTGGCTTTCTTTAAGCAGATTGATGGGAAGCAAAATGAACTTACGTTAAAGGATGCTTCTTCCGAAAGCGGCAGAGCCCTAATCGGAAGCGTCCTTAAGCAGGATACAAAGGAAAAGCAGGAATCAGAAAAAATTGCAAAGGAACGGGTAGGGCAGGCACAGAGGGAAATCCGTGCGCGCCAGGTGGCGGAAGCCGCAAGGAAGGCGGAGGAGGAGATCCGAAAGAAGGAAGAGGAAGCAAGGAAGGCGGCTTTAAAGATCCCCTACAGCCAGCAGGATTACCAGGTGCTGCTTAGGATTGTCCAGGCGGAAGCAGGGGGGTGTGACAGCACCGGGAAAATATTGGTGGCGAATGTGATTATGAACCGGGTGCGCAGCAGCCAATTCCCTGATAATATTACGGATGTGGTTTATGAGAGATCCCAGTTTTCGCCGGTAGGCGACGGTTCAATTAACCGGGTGACGGTCAGCCAGGATACCATTGAATGCGTAAACCGGGCTTTGGACGGGGAAGACCATTCCCAGGGGGCGCTGTACTTTATGAACCGGAGCGCTTCTTATTCCGGCAATGTAAGCTGGTTTGACCGGAAGCTTACCTATCTGTTCCATCATGATGGGCATGAGTTTTTCAAATAAAATCTATCATCCGTTCAGCCGCGCCATTCGCAAAATCGCGCCTTATGGCGCTTTCCGTATACAAGCAAAACCAGACATCAGTTAAATTTGGATGTCTGGTTTTTTCGTATGGCCGTCTGCCATAAATGAAAGTGTTTTTGCAATCTGGCATGGCTCGCAGTTTAACGCCTGAGCCGCCAATTCCACAGTGGCGCTGGATGCCTTAAATTCCGGTATGCGGTTTGCCATGCCGTAAGGACTGAAATATGCATTAACCCTTTCGATTGCCACAATGTCCTCCTTAAATGTCCTCCTTAATTGTAAGAGCAGTTTTGTCAGCCTGTAAACTGGCTGAACGGTATCCTAAACATACACTAAAAAGCAGGTTATGCAGCCATTATTTGAATTGTTCCTGGTGGTCTGGGACGTAGGTAACAATATCCTGGATATTGCAGTTTAAGATCTTGCATAGATCGTTAATGGTAGTGGTGGTCAGGGGGCGGTTTTTTCGGATGCGGTTAATGGTGGAGCTGGATATACGGTGCTTGGTAATTAATGTGTAGGTTGATTCGCCGGCATCTTTTAAAGTTTTCCAAAAGAGATCGTATTGAATCATGGTGCGTTTTCCTCCGTATTAGATAATCATTATATATGAGTATTTTATGTACTGGCTGTACTATTGACTATGGTTAATAGATGAACTATAGCCAGGGGCGTTGGGGGATGCTTTGTTTCCGTTCCCTTTAGAAAACCGTAAGAATAAGTCAGGCAGGCGTAATTGAACCCTTTTAAGGTTTTTGCTATAATCAGGGGTAAAGTGCGGCAGATAAAGAGCAATGGAAAAAGAACAGCCAATGAATAAGGAGAATGGTTAAACTGATGAAAACGAATACATTTTTAACAATGCAGAAGCGTCTGGCAGCCTGTGTCCTTGGGGTCAGCCTGTGTGCGGGGCCTATGGCAGGGACGGCGGCGGCAGCGGAGACGGCGGCGGCCTGGAAGCGGGATGGGGATGTTTACCAGACAGCGGATGGGACGGCGATAGAGGGAGTGCTTTCCCGGGGGATTGACACCTCTTACTGGAACCAGGAGATCGACTGGGAGCAGGTGAAGGCGGATGATGTGGATTTCGTTATGCTGGCCACCCGGTTTAGGGGAGCGCCGGATCCTTATTTCCTGGCTAATGCCCCAAAGGCTCATGAGGCCGGGCTCAAGCTGGGGGCGTATATTTATTCTTATGCTACTTCTGTGGAGATGGCCCAGCAGGAGGCGGATTTTGTCCTGGATTTGATTAAGGATTACCCCATTTCCTATCCGGTGGCCTTTGATGCGGAGGACAATAATACCCTGGGGACCCTGCCGCCAGACCAGGTAAGCCAGGTGATCAATGCGTTCTGCAAAAGGATAGAGGACGCGGGCTATTATCCCATGGTGTATGCCAATGAATATTGGCTGAAGAATAAAATCGATCTTTCCCTGCTGGATTATGATATCTGGGTGGCGCGGTACAATGCCATGTATACCTTTGAAAACCCCTCCATGTGGCAGGCCACCAATACCGGTTCCGTAAACGGGATAAAGGGCAATGTGGACATTAATTTCCTTTTTACGGATTACGGCTCCATCATCCCCTCCGATCGGTGGCGCACCATCGGCGGCAATACATACTATTATCAGAATCATCAGATGCAGAAATCCGACTGGATCCATGACGGGACAGGCTGGTTTTATCTGGATGATCAGGGCGGCGCGGTAAAGGGCTGGATGGTCAGGCCGGAGGGAAGCTACTATCTGGATGAAGCTGACGGGCGGATGGCTACCGGCTGGAAGGAGCTTGGGGGCAGCTGGTACTATTTAAAGGACAGCGGCCTGATGGCTACCGGCTGGCAGCAGGCGGATGGCGCTTGGTATTACCTGGATCAAAGCGGGCGGATGGAAACCGGCTGGCAGGAAATCAATGGAAGCCGTTACCATTTGGCGGATTCCGGGGCCATGAGCGTAGGCTGGAAGGAGCTTGACGGAGCCTGGTATTACTTAAAGCCGTCCGGTGCGATGGCTGCTGGCTGGCAGCAGGTTAACGGTTCCTGGTATTATTTGGAACCGTCCGGGGTAATGGCTACCGGCTGGAAGGAGCTTGACGGAGCCTGGTATTATTTGGAATCGTCCGGTGCGATGGCTGTGGGCTGGAAGGAGCTTGACGGGGCATGGTATTATTTCCTGGAATCCGGTGCGATGGCTACCGGCTGGCAGGAAATCGGGGGAGTGCGTTACTACATGGAGGCTTCCGGGAAGATGGCGGCGAATACGGTTCTTGAAGATAACGGGGTGCGGTATCAGGCAGACGGAAACGGGGCGTGTACGCCGGTGGTGGAAGAGGAAGTAAGCCTGGTTCCTCCCGGGGCGGAGAACGGACAGGATTTGCCAGGCCCTGAGGGCAGCAGCCTGACAGAGCCGTTTCCTGGATGAAATTGTGAAAAAGAAGGTAATGCCATAAAAAATTTAAGGTAGATAGTTGAGCGGTTCCTTTGTTATATTCTCATAGAAATAGGGAAAATTCTTTATTTTAGGGGTTGCTATGCAGAAATTACAGTTTTTCGATATTGTAAGTTATGTGATTGGAGTTGAAACAGATAATTAACGATAAATTAGCAAATTTGAAACCATGCACAAATTTGTCTGCCATGAAATGACAGATTTGAGACTTTTCATTTGCGATCGAAGTAAAAAATACGGAATTTTTGATTTGTGCATAGCACTGGCATAGTACCCGTTATTTACATCGACAATAGAATGTGAACACCAGAGGGAGACTTGTGACATTGGCAAGTCTTCCTCTGATGCTTTATTCGTTGCAAGCAGCGAAACTGCATAGAATATTGTCGAGGTTTATCTGGAAATGTGTCGGGCTATGTGGTATTATAAAAGGCAGAGTAATACACAGTCTGCTCTGGCAAAGATAAGGCAGGAGAACGGAATGGCAACAGATACTATCACGGTCAAGTCTTTTGGAGATATATTTCCCCGGACTGGCACTAATACCAGGATATCCTATGAACACCAGAAAAGGGCAATGGCTGGGTTGGATAAGATAAACCAGTCCCCGTCCTACAGTACGTTGGTCGTTTTGCCTACAGGTGGCGGCAAGACCTATACTGCCTCCACTTGGCTGCTGAAAAATGCGATTGACCAAAAAAAGAAAATCCTGTGGATTGCCCATAGGCAGATGCTTCTGGATCAGGCGGCAGAATCTTTTCAGAAATTTGCCTACACAGAGACGATTCCCCACGTCTCGTCTTTCAGTTTCCGTATTGTCTCTGGCTCAACCAGCCATGACCGCACCAGTGATATCAAGTCTACAGATAATCTTTTGATTGTCAGTAAGGACAGTATTGGCAGGAATCTAAACCGTCTGGATCCGTGGCTGAAAGGCGAGAAGGAGATTTATCTGATTGTGGACGAAGCCCATCATTCCACTGCCAAGACTTATCGCCGTGTCATCGACTATGTAAAGGGAAAAGCTCCAGCAGTGAAACTAATTGGCCTGACTGCCACACCGTTCCGCACTGCGGAGGATGAGCAAGGGCTTCTTGCCAAGATATATTCAGACGGTATCAAGAACGGTCAAGTTGTCCACGGCGATGTGGGCATCACATACCAAATTGGGTTGAAGGAGCTTATCAACCGGCAGATTCTTTCCAAGCCCATTTTTGAGAGTTACTATACTGAGGAGATGTATGGTGATTCTCTTGGTCTTGACGCATGGGAAAGCATCCAGCATTTAGATACACTCCCGGACGATATCGCGGAGCAGATTGCTGTAAGTACAGCCCGTAATAAGCTGTAGGAAACTATCCCCTGCGTTAGTGGAATATTTTCATCAATGTACCTGGTTTTACCATTTGCAATCCTATGTGCGAGACTATGTTGAATGCCGGATTGAAGATGTGGGAATTGATGAGATGATTGTTTTTCGTGTTATCTAACGATGAGGCCCGGCTGAGAATTGGGAGGCAACGATTTCATTGATTACTGCTTGAATAAACACTAATAGGAGAGATACATATGGATGCACATAAGGCATTGATACAAGATGTTTTTAATGTCGGTACTTTGATTGAGGTTCCATTTTTCCAGCGATCCTATGTCTGGAAAGATGACCTCTGGCAGCGTTTGCTGGACGATATGGAGTTTGTGGTAAAAACAGGAAAACCCCATTTCTTTGGGTCTATCATTCTGAAAGCCGGCCGGAAACGTAAACAGGGCGACTTATTTACAGTATGCAAAACCGTTGTTGACGGACAGCAGAGACTGACCACTTTTCTGATTTTTATGAAAGTCCTCTGCTTAAAGACCGGGCAGACAACAATGTTCGACTTGCAGTTCAGGCTTATGGGACAAAGGCTTGCACTGTGCCACGGCAAAAATGACATTGCCGCTTTTGAGAAAGTGATGGCATCCACAACAGCCGAGCAGATTGACAATCCGGCTCCAGGTTCCAGAATTATTGAAGCGTACAATTTCTTTGTCGATCATCTTGACGAGACGAAATTGGACATTATGACAATCATGACAAATACGCAGTTTGTCAAAATTGATTTGGACGAGGATGAGGACGAACAGCAGATCTTTGATACCATCAATTCCTTGGGCGTGAATCTGACTACAGCGGAACTGTTGAAAAACTACTTTTTCAGTCGTGAAACCATCCAGGAGTACGAAGACAAATGGGTATCTGTATTTGAGAAGGACGATGACGCAAAAACTTACTGGGACACGGAATTGGAAACGGGCCGTCTCAAGCGGGCAATGATCGACATATTTTTTGACGCCTATTTCCAGCTTTTCATTCAGAATCGAAATTACAATATCGCAACTGAAGATAAGCTGATGTATGCGAAAGCGGATCGTCTATCACAGTCATATCAGCACTTTATCAACACCTATTGTGGCGGGAATAAAAATGCAGTCCTTGATGCAATGCATGATTACGCTCTTTGCTTTATGAATACATTCAAACTGGATCAGTGCGAACGGAGTGTTCCCTCAAACTTTGGTGTAGAAAGAATCAATGTGGTGATATTTGGCCTAAAGAATACCACCATGATTCCATATATCCTCTTTGTCGCAAAGAATGTTTCTGATGATGCCGAGAAAAACAGAATTTATGGAATCCTCGAAAGCTATATCATGCGGAGGATGGTTGTCCATGCGCCCACTAAAAATTATAACAACCTGTTTACGTCCCTGATTCTGAATCGTGTTTTGGATGCCGATGCGCTGCTTACGAGGTTGAAAAATGCCGGTGATGCCACGACATATACGCCTGATGACGATGAATTGTGGAACGGGTTTGAAAATTCCAAGTTGGTCAATCTCCAGTCCAAGGGAATCATTTATCTTATTGAAAGTAAAATACGCCCATCTAACAGTGCGGTTGCGTTATTGGGATTTAACCAGTACAGCCTTGAACATCTCATGCCAAAGAAGTGGAGAAACAACTGGCCGCCTTGCGCTACAGATGATTTGGAGAGACGGCGGGACTCCATCCTTTTGACACTTGGAAATCTGGCAATCATCACGCAATCCCTGAATGCTTCCATCAGAGACGCAGCGTGGGATATGAAAAAGGCCGGAAATGGAAATGGAAAACCAGGACTTGCCTTGTGTGCAAGTGGACTTTGTACTCTCCACGATGTCCTTATGAAAGCGGATTGGGACGAGAGCGAAATTTCAGCCCGCGCCAAATGGCTCTTTGAGCAGGCACGCACAATATGGAGCCTCTGATTTGTTCGGGGTATTCGCCTGTTCCTTTTTTATCAGTGTTCGTTTTCCGAAGGCGCAGCCAGCCCCGGCAAGGGGCTGTTCAAAGGGTTTGGGATGCTTCCCAACAAGCAAAATTCTGTTGCGCTGTGTTACGGTACACTTAAATGCCTTAAACATTGCCAGGGACAGTTCCGGGGAATCTTCATCAAATTGAATTTCCCGCTTTGCAGCCGCCCATATCGCCCGATGGAGCGGCTTTCCTCCGGCAGCTTCAAGTCCGGGATATAGCAGTCGCCTATCAGAATATAGTCAATGCCGTTCTCTGTGATTCTTTCTTTCGGTTTTTCCATTGTCGTTCCCTCCTGTGGTGGAAGGCTCGTCACTAGCCAGCTCAATCACGTCCATAATGCCACAATCCAGCGTCTCGCAGATTCATGCCAGCATGTCCATGCTGATATGTTTCCCTTCTTTTTATCTTGCAGGAAAAAAGGGAAAATGCTATGATAAGATTCAGAATGCTAGTGCTGAATTCACCGGAATTTCCGCAAGGCGGTACTAGGATTAAAACCAAGGAGGCAGCAATGGAACCGGGCAGGGAATCTTTCGGTTTGGGGTTGTGCTTCTGCCTGGCATGGAAAATGGAGGGATGGATATGGAAGCGGTTTATCAGGATAAGCTGGATCAGATTTGTGAGAGGAAGGGGTATGCGGAAATCATTGACGCAGTGTTAGGGATCCCGGAGGAAGAAAGGGATTATCAGGAGCTGGCCCCCTACCTTCGCAAATACCTGATTTATGGAGTGATGCACGGCAGCTTTGAGGCGAAGGACAGCGTAGGGGAGGAGGAAGACTGCCTGATTATCCCCGGCTGGAAGGTGGCGGTGACTCCCCAGATTGGCCAGATTACCCACAGGAGCGTAGTTTTGGATATTTACCTGTATTTCCCGGAATGGGGGAAGGAAATTTATGAGTGCTCCGCCGGGATGGGGAAGGATTTAAAGCAGGCCTTTGGGATGGCATCCGGCTCCTTTATGTTTTCCATGATGGATGGGCTGGGAGCCATGGCCAGCAAGGATCGGCCAAAGCTTTTGGAAACCCGGTTTGCGGGAAAGGATCACCGGTTCCAGGTATATTTAAGCAATATTGTAGGCATGGGAAATACCCCCAGGACGGCGCCGGATGTATATTGGAAAATGCTGAAAGAGGATATCCGGAAGCGTCTGGGGAACCAGGCCTTTTGCTTTGTCAAGGTTTACGGGGCAAAGGCTGACGGTCAGGTGACAGGGGAGTGCCGGATTGATGATGTGAAAAGCGAGGAGCTAAGCGCTAAGGTGGCGGATTTTGTTAAGGATTGGGAGGATTCTCCCTTTGCTTCCCATAAGCAGTTTTTCTTTATCTGCCAGGATGAGGACACGATTCAGCCTTATCCGTATTTCGGCCGGGAAGGACGGGAGAGGTTTGCAAAGGCTGTGACTCGGGCAGTCAGGATGTTCCATGAATCCAATACCCAGGAATTGTATGATACCTTGGGGCAGAGGCTGGCGGAGGAAATCGGGGATGAGACGCTGGCCCAGGAGTGCTGCACGTTTCTGCCGGAGCTTTGCGCAAGGAATGCGTTCCCGGAAATCACCTACGGGGAGACTTTGGAGATTGTCCGGGAGGGAAAGGAGCCGGTGGTCTGCTACCAGTCCCAGCTGGCGGATTACTGGCGGATGTGGGATGTGTTTTCCGGCATCTTCCACGACGGTGCTTTCGGGGAAGAGTCGGAGGGGATTTATCAGGAATACATAGCCGCCAGCTCGATTTTCGGCGTGGTGAAGCAGATGCGGGAAAACCAGGCAAACCTTTCCGGCTGCCGCCTGACTTCCCTGCTGTGCCGGGTGGGGGAAAATTTTGTGATTCGGTAGATTTTAATAATAAAACGGAGAAATGGAAATGGATGGAGATAAAGAGCGGCAAAAAACGCTGCATAAGCTGATGGCTGCCTATGCCAGCCGGGACGTGGCGGTGGCCTTTTCTGGCGGCGTGGATTCGGCTCTGCTGTTAAAGGCGGCGGTTCTTTACGGGAGGAAGCAGGGCAGCCAGGTTTATGCCATAACGGCCAGCACCGAGCTTCACCCTCTTGGGGACGAAGGTCTGGCGGCAAAGGTGGCGGGGGAGATGGGAGCGATTCACCATGTCCTTAGGCTTAAGGAACTGGAACAGGCCGGGATACAGGATAATCCAAAGGATCGGTGCTACCGCTGCAAAAAATACTTGTTCCAAAAGATTATGGAGACGGCTTCCCGCCTGGGGGCAGGGACGGTTTTGGAGGGAACGAACGCGGACGATCTTTTGGCTTACCGCCCGGGATTAAAGGCGTTAAAAGAGCTGGGGATAAAAAGCCCCTTGATGGAGGCGGGGCTGACGAAGGAACAGGTGCGCGCCCTGGCGAAGGAACAGGGGATTTCCGTCGCCAGCCGGCCTTCCGCCCCCTGCCTGGCGACCCGCTTCCCTTACGGAACCTGCCTTACCCCGGAAAAGCTAAGGCAGGCGGAGCTGGGGGAAGAAGCCTTAAAGGCCTTTGGCCTTTATAACGTAAGGCTGAGGATCCATGGGGAGATCGCCCGGATCGAGGTGGATCCGGCTTATATGGAAAAGCTCCTTGGACACAGGGAAGAGGTGGCAAGGCGGCTGAAGGAACTGGGGCTTCTTTACATTACCTTGGATCTGGAAGGCTTCCGTTCGGGAAGCATGGATGTGGGGATGGATGCAGGAATGGACATCCGATGCTTCTTGTCCGGCGTAGGCGGGCAAGAAGATGCCCCGTCTGAATTGTTGCAATATGGGAATTCGGAATGACGGCTTTACAAAAAAGGAAAATAGTGTTAAACTATAGATGCTTTTTTGGTTTAAAGTGAAAAAGGAAAGGAGCCTGCGGAAAGGCTCATGGAAAACGGAGGAGACTATGGACAGGATAAAGTGCGATACCCATACCCACACCCTTTACTCCCGCCACGCCTATTCCACCATTGAGGAAAACGTGAGGGCGGCAGCGGAGCGGGGGCTGGAGCTTTTAGCGACAACTGACCATTACAGCCAAATGCTTTATCCCGATGTGCATATCCGCCATTACCAGTATCTGTTTAACCAGACGGCGCTTCCCAGGCACTGGCATGGGGTGACTGTGCTTAGGGGCTGCGAGGCAGATATTATCGACGGGGAGGGACATCTCTTCGGCCATGGGATCCCAGTGGAAGAAAACATTGTGGGGATGCGGTATGAAAATGTCCAGGATTTGGATCGGTTTATTGCCTCAAAGCTGGACTATATGATTGCCAGCATCCATGGGACGAGCCATACGGAGGGGATGCCGGCAGCCCAGGGGACGAAGATGTATATCAATGCATTGGCTCAGGAAAAAGTGCTGATTTTAGGCCATATCGGGCGCTCTTCGGTAAAATTTGAGCTGGATCCGGTGCTTTTGGAGGCAAAGGCCAGGAATAAGCTGATTGAGCTGAATGAGCACAGCTTTGATATGGGAAGCGGGGACACCGTAAGGCGCTGCAGGCAGATTGCCTGCCGGTGCGGGGAACTGGGCGTCTTAGTATCCCTGGGGACGGATGCCCATGTGTCGTGCGATGTGGGGAGGTTTGGGAAGGTAGCCGCAATGCTTGAGGAAATCCATTTTCCGAAGGAACTGATTGCCAGCCGCACCAGGGAAAGCTTTTTGGAAGTGATTAGGAAAAGCGGCGTATCGGAGCTGGAAGGCCTTTAAACGCGTTTTTACAGGCGGTTTTTGGATAGATAAGGGGTAAGCGGGAGAAGAATGGTTCTGGGGGGAATTTCAGAAATGCAGTGGAGGACATGATGATTGAGACTTGGAATGTAACCATACCGGAGCTTACCGGGAAAGAGGCCAGGAAAGCGTACCTTTACCTGCCGGATTCCTACTGGGAGGATGAGGGCAGGCGCTATCCGGTGCTGTATATGTTTGACGGGCATAATGTGTTTTTTGACCAGGATGCCACTTATGGGAAGAGCTGGGGAATGGGAGCGTATATGGATGCCACCAGGACCCAGGCGATCGTGGCGGCCGTGGAGTGCAACCACAGCCCGGATCACGGAAGGCTTAAGGAGTATTCTCCCTTTTCATTCCTGGATCCTAACTTAGGGAGGATAGCGGGGCTGGGGAAAAAGACCATGGATTGGATGGCGTTTTCCTTTAAACGGGAGATTGACCGAAATTACCGGACGCTTCCGGACAGGGAGCATACCTGGATAGGGGGCAGCTCCATGGGAGGGCTGATGAGCCTGTATGCGCTCCTTCAGTATAATCAGGTGTTCGGGAAGGCGGCTGCCCTTTCCCCGTCGCTGTGGGCTTCCGCCCCCCAGATTGAGCGGATGATCCTTCAGTCGGAGATAAGGCCGGGCACGGTTCTTTACATGGATTACGGGGAAGAGGAACTAAGGAACCATCCGGGAATGCTGTCAAATTTTGGGAGGGCATCGGCAAGGCTTTTGGAAAAGGAGGTTTTGCTCACCTGCCGGATTATCCCAGGGGGAACGCACTGCGAGGCCAGCTGGGAAAAGCAGATTCCCTTTTTTATGAATACGTTAATGTATGAAAAGTGAGAAGCAATAGCTTAATATGATGATACCAGGGTCAAAAAACTTTTGGCCCCAGCATCATATGATTTAGGAAGGGATAACATGGAAACACAATATTTTAAACAGTATAGCCCTGCGCTGAACCGGGACATGGAGTGGAAGGTTTATGGCCACGGGGGACGGCCGGTTTTATATATTCCATGCCAGGATGGCCGGTTTTTTGATTTTGAAAATTTTAAAATGACGGATGCCTGGAGTCCCTGGATTGATTCCGGGCAGGTGATGGTGTTTGCCGTGGACACGCTGGATAAGGAAACCTGGTCTGACCGGGGCGGGGATCCGGGGTGGAGGATCTGGCGCTATGAGCAGTGGATCCGGTATCTGACGGAAGAGATGGTTCCCTTTATCCGGGGCATGGTTAATGAGCGCAACGGCTGGGAGGGATATCCTGGCGTCATCGCCTTTGGGTGCAGCCTTGGGGCGACCCACGCGGCCAACTTATTTTTCCGCAGGCCGGATCTGTTTGACGGCCTTTTGGCCTTAAGCGGGATCTATACGGCGGAATACGGCTTTGGCTCTTATATGAATGAATTGGTGTATTATAATTCCCCGGTGCACAGCCTGGCTAATTTGCCGTGGGATCATCCTTATATCCAGATGTACAATGATCGGAAGATGGTACTCTGCGTGGGTCAGGGGAGCTGGGAGATGCCGGATTCCACCAGGCAGCTCCATGGCATCCTGCAAGATAAAGGGATCAATGCCTGGGTGGATTACTGGGGGCATGACTGTTCCCACGACTGGATTTGGTGGTATAAGCAGGTAGACTACTTTGTGCCTTACCTTTTGGGGCAATAGTTCAAACAAAAAGCAAGGAAAATGGATGGCAGGCAGAAAGCTTGCGCCGGCAAATGACGCGAAAAAGATAAAGGGAGGGTAAGGTATGAAAAACATTATTTTTATTTCCCCGAATTTTCCTACAAATTATTGGCAGTTTTGCAGGGAGCTTAAAGGAAATGGGATGAATGTGCTGGGAATCGGGGATCAGCCCTATGATGAGCTGAGCCAGGATTTAAAGGACAGCTTAAATGAGTACTATAAGGTAGTGAATCTGGAAAATGAGGATGAAGTGTACCGGGGCATCGCCTTTTTGGCCTACAAGCATGGGCGGATCGACTGGCTGGAGTCCAATAACGAATACTGGCTGGAGCGGGATGCAAGATTCCGCACGGATTTCCATATTACTACCGGGTTCCAGGTGGAGGATGTGCCCCGCATTAAGTATAAATCAAAGATGAAGGAGTACTACCAGAAGGCCGGGATCCCTACGGCTCGTTATCACCTGGTTGACGATAAGGAAGGCTGCCTTAAGTTTATCCAGGAAGTAGGTTATCCGGTCATCGTAAAGCCGGATAACGGGGTGGGGGCTTCCCATACCTTTAAGCTGAATGATGAGGAGCAGCTGGATTTGTTTTTCCGGGATAAGGAGGCGGATATTCCCTTTATCATGGAAGAATTTATTGACGCTGAGGTTAATTCCTATGATGCCATCGTGGATTCCCAGGGAAATCCCATGTTTGAGACGGGGAATGTTACGCCTTACTCCATTATGGATATTGTGAACAACGGGGACAACTCCATATACTATATTGTAAAACGGCTGGCAAAGGATACCCAGGAGGCTGGACGGGCAGCGGTGAAAAGCTTTGGGGTGAAGAGCCGTTTCGTCCATTTTGAGTTTTTCCGCCTGTTAAGGGATCAGCATATCGGGAAGAAAGGCGATATCGTGGCGCTGGAGGTAAATATGCGGCCCTGCGGCGGCTTTACCCCGGATATGATCAATTATGCCCACAATACGGATGTGTATAAGATTTGGGCCGATATGATCGCCTTTGACCGTTCTACCAAGCCGGTGGGGGATCACGAATACTGCGCTTACGGCGGACGCCGGGACGGGAAGCATTTCGTGTTAAGCCATGAAGAGATTATGGCAAAATACGGCCCGCAGCTGAAAATGATGGGAAGGATCCCGGATGTACTGGCAGATGCCATGGGCAACCAGATGTATGTGGGGACGTTCCGCACGAAAAAAGAGATGGATGAGTTTTACCATGACCTTTTGGCGGTGAAGGAAGAGGCATAGGCAAAAAACAAGGAAGAATCATTAAAGTTTTTTGGTTGCCAAACGGCTGGGTTTATGGTAAAGTAAAGAGAGAATACGAAACAGGCTGTTAGAAGACAGCCTGTTTTTATATCGCGATGGGGCGGAGGAGGCAGGAAGATTATGGGAAATCAGCAGGCACAGGCAGATGCGAAGGCTGCATTATGCCAGGATATGGCGGCGTTGTGTAAAAATAACCCTTATCTGCCGGACAGGGAGGGGTATAAACGGATTGCCTTGTCTGACCGGGAATGGATGAATCCTATGCTTTTGGCAGAGGATGGGTTTGCTACGGACAGCTGCTTTGGGACATACTATTTGTGGGGAGATGCTTTCGGGCTGCGGGTGTCAGCCGTCGGGGGCCGGCTTTTGGCCAGCTTGGGGTCGGGAGATAAGCTTCGGTTTTATTATCCCCACGGCAGCGGGAGCTTGAAGGAAGCTCTTTTGGAGATGGGAAGGAAAGCCAGGAAGCATCAGGCGGATTTGGTTATCGGCAGCGTTACCAGGAAACAGAAGGAAGCGTTGGAGCTTGCCATGCCGGGCTTTGTTTTTCAGGAGAAGCGCTCCATGGCGGATTATATTTACAAAACCGAAGAGCTGGCGGCATTGTCCGGGAAGCGGTTTCATGGGAAGAAAAACCATTGCAACCGGTTTGAACGGGAAAATCCGGATTGGCATAGCGAAATACTGGAGGAAGGCCATATTCCGGACTGCTTAAAGCTGCTTGCCCAGTGGGAAGAAAACCATAAGGAGGCTCAGGATGAGATGCAGGGGGCTGAAAGGACGGCTATCGCCAAGGCGTTTTTGCATTACCGGGAATTGGGCATGGAGGGCATTGTGCTTTACGCGGGAGGGCAGATCGTGGGGTTTTCTTTTGGGGAGCCTATTGGGGAAGAAGGGTTTGACGTTCATTTTGAGAAAGCGGACACGGGTATTCACGGCGCTTATGCCATGGTGAACCGCCAGATGGCCAGGATGATCCAGGAACGGCTTCCCAAGGCCTGGTGGCTGAACCGGGAAGAGGATATGGGCCTGGAAAACTTAAGGAAGGCGAAAGAGTCCTACCATCCGGCGTTTTTAGCGGAAAAATATGTGGCGCGTATCCCCGTAGGATGAGGGGGAAAGAAAGGGAATTGGGGAAATGACGATTTACGATATCGCAAAGCTTGCCGGGGTTTCCGCCAGCACGGTGTCCAGGGTGGCAAATAACAAGCCGGGGATTAAGGAAGAAACCAGGAGGCAAATCCAGGCGCTTCTGGATGAATACGATTACCAGCCAAATGAGACGGCCAGGGGCCTGGTGAACCAATCCAGCAGGATGATTGGGATTTTAATCACCGATATCCGGGATGCCCATCATGTAGATATCGCTTATTATATTGAGCAGGAAATGGAAAAGCAGGGATATTGCAGCCTGATCGTCAACACCGGCCTTTCAGATGAGAAAAAAGTCCAGGCAATCAAAATGCTTTCCCAGCGCCAGGTGGACGGGGTGATCCTGGTAGGCTCCACATTCCAGTGCGACGCCGTAAAGACGGCTCTGGCCTCCTGCTTTAAAAAGGAGCCGGTAGTGATTACCAATGGCTATCTGGAGCTTCCTAATGTGAAAGGGGTTTTGGTGGATGAGAAGGAGGGCGTGGAGGCCTGTGTGGAATTATTGGCAAGGAAGGGGCACAGGAAGCAGGCTTTCATCCTGCCTAACCCAACCCCCAGCAATTTAGCCAAGGAGAAAGGCTTTGCCGCCGGGATGGAGGCTTTGGGCTGGAGACGGGAGGATTTGTGGATTTATACAGCGCCGTCTACCTTGGAGGAGTCCAGGCAGGTGACGGAGCGGATTTTAAGGGAACATCCGGAGGTGGAGGGACTGATTTACGGTGAGGACTTGGCGGCGGTAAGCGGGATGCGGGTATTGCATGACCATAAGATCCCTGTGCCCAAAAGGGTTGGGGTAATCGGCGTAAATAATTCCAGGTACTGTGATATCTGCTTCCCCAGGCTGACTTCCTTAGACAACCGGCTGGCGGAGATGAGCTTTGAAGCGGCCAGGATCCTTCTGGATGATTTGGAGGGAAGGAAAAATCCGGAAAAAATCATGTTGTTTTCAAAAATTGTGGAAAGGGAAAGCACATAAGGGCAATGAGCCGGGAGCCATGCATATGCCAGTTTTTGCACGAAAATAATATCGATTGCGATGGATTGAGGGAAAATGGAGGAGGATTAAGCGTCTGAAAACAGGAAAATCCGGCAAAATATAAGAAAATTACAAAATATTGAAAAGAAAATAGTGAAAAATAACGGCGAGATTATGGTTGAAAATGAAAAAATGGTGTGCTATCATAGAAATATAGAAAACAATCGATTGCAAAAATTAAACAGACGATTTAACAGGCGAAGCAAAAAGCACAAAAAGTAAAAGGCAAAAGTAATTAATCTATGGAGGGAAAGAAAATGATGAGAGTTCCTTACGAAACAATGGTGAATGAATTTAAGCGGGTTTTGGCAAAGAAAGGGTTTGCCCAGGACAGGGCGGAGGCCGCCGCGGAAATTTTTGCCCAGAACAGCCTGGCGGGCGTATATTCCCATGGGTTAAACCGTTTTCCCAGGGTGGTGGAATATTTAGAGAAGGGGGAGATTGATCCGGACATTGTGGCGACCTGCGAGCTGAAGCTGGGGGCGATGGAGCGCTGGGACGGCCACAGGGGCTTCGGGCCTTTGAATGCAAAGCTGGCGATGGATCGTGCCTGCGAGCTGGCAAAGGAGCATGGCATCGGCATCGTGGCTTTGGGGAATAACAACCACTGGATGCGGGGCGGAAGCTACGGCTTCCAGGCGGCTGATCAGGGCTGTATCGGCATCTGCTGGTCCAACACCTGCCCGAATATGCCTGCATGGGGCGGGAAAGACAGGAAGATTGGGAACAATCCCATTATCTTTGCCGTGCCCAGGAGCAACGGGCAGCACGTGGTCATTGACTGCGCCGTATCCCAGTTTTCCTATGGGAAGATTGAGGATTGCAAGCTTAAAGGGATCCAGCTTCCCGTTCCCGGCGGCTATGACACCAAGGGGAATCTGACTACGGATCCGGCGGAGATTGAAAAAACCTGGCGGGTGCTTCCCATGGGTTACTGGAAGGGCAGCGGCATTTCCATCGCCCTGGACTTGATCGCCACCGTTTTAACCAATGGAAATTCCGTACATACTATCGGCACGTTTGGAGATGAGGTGGGCCTGACCCAGATTATGATTGCCATAGATCCTTCTAAGGGCAATACCGCAGAGCAGACGGATCAAATTGTCAATGATATCCTTGCGGACATTAAAGCGTCCGAGCCGATTCAGGAAGGCGGGAAGGTCTTATATCCCGGGGAACCGGAAGCCTTGATGATCCGGGAGAATCTGGAAAAAGGGATTCCGGTTATTGAGGATAAGTGGAATCAGGTGCTGGCGATGTAAAGTACTTTCGTGGATGCCCTTGATATAATGGTTAAGATTGAATACGGGAAACACAGCAAAGGTTTGCCGCGCTATATTTGCCCAAAGCAAGGATAATAAAACTATGTGGGGAAGGCGTCCTTGTTATAGGGAAGTCAAGAAGGCGCAGGAAAAAGAAAAAGGCATGATCATAATTTCGGCAAGAATTTTGAAGTAAATGGAAATCCTCCTTCGTTTTACAAAACAGAGGGAGGATTTTTTGTCCTTATTCGCCGGGCAGGGAATGCTGGGATGTGTTTTTTGCAGATGGCGCGGATTGAACGCAGCATTTATAATATCTTAAAGAAAGTGAAGCAGGATATGGAAATAAGACCAGGGAAAGAAGCGAAACTAACGGCAGGGAAAGAAGCGAAACTAACGGCAGGGAAAGAAGCCAGATTAACAGAAGGGGAAGAAGCGAAATTAACGGCAGGGAAAGAAGCGAAACTAACGGCAGGGAAAGAAGCCAGATTAACAGAAGGGGAAGAAGCGAAGTTGACGGAAGGGGAAGAAGCAAAATCACGGCAGGGGGCAGGAAACGGCCCGAAATCAGAGGAGGAACTGGAGTTTGACCGGGAATTGGAGCGGATGATGGCTCCGGATCCGGAGGAGGGGAAAGGGAAGAAAAAGAAGAAGAAAAAGGAAAAGAAGACATCCGCTCTCCGCAAAGCGAAGTGGAGCAGAAAGCGGAAGCTTTTGACGGCTGGCATCACATTGGCGGTGCTTTTTGGGGCTGGGAAAACGCTTTTTGGCGGAAAAAAGGAGACCGCGCCTTTTGTGGCCACCCAGGTTCTGGAGACGGGCAGCATCCAAAACCGTTTAGCCATCACCGGCCCGGTGTCCGGGACGGACAGCGTGGATGTGGTATCCAACCTTCATGCGGAGGTTTTGGAGCTTAAGGTGAAGGAAGGGGATCGGGTGGAAAAGGATCAGGTGCTGGCAATCGTGGACAGCTCGGATCTGGAAAAAGAGGTGGAGATGGCCCAGAACGCCTACGATCTGGCGGTGGTGACGAAGAAGGAGCGCCAGAAGGAGGCGGAACAGGGCTTTGCCAAGGCTATGCAGGACTGCCAGGCAGCTAAAAACGCCCTGGATCGGACGGCGGTTATGGTGCAGGCGGGAAGTGAGCCGCCGGTGAATTTAGAGCAGGCTCAGAATACATATGCGGATGCGGTGCGCCAGGTAAATTCCTATACGCTGGTTAACGGAAGGCCTGCGGCGGATGAATCTTACGACCTTCAGATCAAGAACGCGGAGTTTGAGCTGGAGAAAAAGAAGGAGGCCTTGGAAAGCGCCCAGGTGAAAAGCCCCATTGCCGGGACGGTAGTGCGGGTAAATACCAAGGTGGGCCAGTTTGCCGATAAGCCGGAAGACGAAAGGCCTATGTTCATTATCGAGAACCTGGATCAGCTGGAGCTGGAAATTAAGGTAAGCGAGTATTCCATCGGAAAAGTGGCCGTGGGCCAGCCGGTGACTATCCGCGCCGATATCTTAAATGGGGAAGTGGTTGAAGGCGTGGTGGCCTCCATTTCCCCCACAGGAGAGGAAAAGGGAGGCGGATCTACGGAGCGGGTAATCCCTACCACCGTTGCCATCGCCGATCCGAATACGAAGCTGATTGCCGGGATCACGGCCAGGGCGGAGATTATCCTGGAGGAAGCGGAGGATGCCCTGGTGATCCCCGGCACAGCCTTGCTGCAGAAAGAGGATGGGAGCCTTTACGTGCAGAAGGTGGAGAACCAGATCCTTTACTGGATTCCTGTGGAAACGGGAGTAGAGGGGGATGTGGATCTTGAAGTGATCCCTGTGGAGGAAGGAAGCTTAAAAGCCGGGGATTTAATTGTAACCAATGCAGTTGCCTTCCTGGAAGACGGGACAGCCGTACTGTCCAATGCTGCCAATTAAGGCGGCCGGCGCAAGGATGTCTGCCTGGCAAGAGTCTGGCAAGGGAATCTTTGGGGCGGTAAGGCTGGCGCAGGCATTAGCGGGGCAGTATGCCAGGGAGGAAGGAAATTGAGATGAGCGATAAAAAATTGGGGCAGCTGTTTCGGAGAAAAGGGCAGAAGCTGCCTGCGTATATGACGGAAAATGTGAGCCAGGAGCTGATCCGCCTGGAAAACCTGGTAAAAATTTACGATACTGGGGCAATTAAGGTTTTAGGCTTAAAGAAAATCAACCTGACCATTGAGCGGGGCGATTTCGTGGCGATTATGGGGCAGTCCGGTTCCGGGAAATCTACGCTGATGAATATTTTAGGATGCCTGGATCGTCCCACTATGGGACATTACTACCTGGACGGGATTGACACTGCGGCCCTTACGCCAAACCAGCTGTCGGAGGTGAGGAACCGGAAGATCGGGTTTGTGTTCCAGTCTTTTAACTTAATTCCCCGGACCTCGGCGTTAAAGAACGTGGAGCTTCCCATGACCTATGCCCACAAGCTTTCCAAAAGGGAGCGGCAGGACAGGGCGTTAAAGCTTTTGGAGCGGGTGGGCCTTGGCAAGCGGTATGAGCATATGCCCAATGAGCTGTCTGGCGGCCAAAGGCAGAGGGTGGCTATCGCAAGGGCTTTAGCCAATGAGCCGCCGCTGATATTGGCGGATGAGCCTACGGGAAACCTAGACACCGCTTCGTCCATTGAGATTATGGAGCTGTTCGGCCAGCTTCACCGGGAAGGGGCTACGGTGGTGGTAGTAACCCATGAGGAGGATATCGCCGCGTTTACCCAGCGGGTCATCCGTTTCCGGGACGGCCAGATCCTCAGCGACGTAAGGAAAGGAGAAGGGGAAGATGTTACTTGAAAATATGGCCATGGCCTTTTCGGCTATCCGAGCCAATAAAATGCGCTCCATCCTTACCATGCTGGGCATTGTTATCGGGATCGGCTCCGTAATCTCTATCGTTTCCATCGGGGATACGATGCGGAGTATGTTTGCCGATTTGTATAAGGATGTGGGGATTACCCAGGGGTACTGCCAGATCAGAAGCTGGATGATTGATGATTTCCGCCAAAGCGATTACTTTACGCTGGATGAGATGGAGCGGATAAAGGAAGTTTTTGGGGATGAATTAGCTTATATTGACAGCAATGCCGTCTTTGAGGGGGATGCCACCTTTGGCAGGAATAAGGTGCGGTTTTCCTTGTCAGGGGTTGATTATAATTACCAGGATGTGCAGCCGGTTAATGTTATCTATGGGCGTTATTTAAACCAAGGGGATATCTTGGGGCGGAGAAAGAATGCCGTGCTGGATGTGGACAGTGCCATGCGGATGTTCGGCACGGAAAACGCAGTGGGCTTATCCTTTCGGATGACGGTTTACGGGGAAGTTCAGGATTATACGGTGGTGGGCGTGTACCGGAAGGATATCAGCCCTTTCCAGAAGCTGATGATGGGAAATACGGGCGAAGGAGGAAGCGCCCTTATCCCGTATACCATTTTAACCTGGCCTAACGATTACTTTGGGGTATATCACATTTATGCGGCGGACAATGTGGATTTAAACGACTTTTTTACCCGCTTTACCAACTATATTGCAAAGATCAAAGGGAGAGAGCCGGAGCAGATTTATATGTATACGGCAATGGATGAGCTTGGTTCCATCGATCAGATGATGGGCGGCCTTTCGGCTGCGGTGGGCGGGATTGCCGCCATTTCCCTGATCGTAGGGGGCATTGGGATTATGAACATTATGCTGGTTTCCGTTACCGAGCGAACCAGGGAGATCGGCATCCGGAAGGCTCTTGGGGCGAAAACCCGGGATGTGCTGATCCAGTTTTTAACCGAGTCGGCTACCCTTTCCGCCATGGGAGGGATTATCGGGGTTTTGATTGGGGCAGGCTTAGTCAGCCTGGGCGGCTTGGCTCTTGGCGTTCCGGTAGTGATTAAGCCTGGGATAGTGGTTTTGGCTGTGGGATTTTCGGCAGTGGTGGGAATCTTTTTCGGATTGTATCCGGCATCAAAGGCGGCGAAGTCCGATCCCATTGATGCCCTTAGGTATGAGTAGTGCGGGGATGAATAGGGATAATCAAATAAGGAAATTTTGAGAAAGTAATTTTTTGGAAAAGGTTATTGACGGTATGGGCGTCACAGGATATACTGAACAGTAAGAGGCATATAGGATATGCGAAAAGTAAACGGGGAAAGGAAGGAAAGAATATGGATCAGGCAGTTAAAAACGGTATTGTGGAAAAAGTAAAGGAATTAATCCTTGCCCCTTCCTGCTGTAAGGAAGCAAAGGCGGCGGCAGAAAGCTGGCTGGGCGCTTTGGGGACGGATAGGGAGGCGGAGCAGGCGAAGAATTTAGTTGCAGAGCTGGAGATGGATATCATGCCGGTTGACGGTCTGATTGCCTTTGCCGATTCTGAGGCCGGGGCGCAGGTGTTTGGCCAGGAAATGGCAAAAAATGTGGCTGCCCACGGAAGGGAAATCAAGGCGGCTGGGGCGAAGTACTGCGACTGCCCTGCCTGCGCGGCGGTGGCGGCTATCCTTGAAAAGAAGGAAGAGCTTTTGCAGGGGTAAGGATTAGGAAAGAATTTCCGAATTCAGAATATGATTATGCTCATGACGGAATATACAGATGGACATTGTTCGATATGGATGCTAAAGGCTATTACACGGGATTCACCGTGATGCAGCTTCCGTAAGGATAGCGTCTGCTGTTTAGATAGTAAAGGGGATTTTTGCGCTAGTACTGCGTTGCGTAAATAACGGTAAATAGGCGTCTGATGTCTGCGTTAGATGTGAATCCCGCGAAACGAAGGCGTAGTGGTGCTACGTCGAGTTTCGTGGGATTTACAGATGACGTAGACAGTGGGTGCATATTCACTGGAATTTACGCAACGCAGTACTAGGCAATTAGCAAGGGGATCCCCTTTGGTTGTTTGGCATTCAGAAATACAAACAGTGCCGGATGTGAATGAAAAATCCTTGACAGAATATGGAAGGTGTGCTATTATTTGGTTAGCATAAGCTAACTATGGGCGAAAAATAAGCATTGGATGAAAATATACTGTCTATTCAGCCTGCGCCATTGGCACTGCACAGTGTCCTTTAGGGAAAACCGTTCCTTGCGGTACTTTTTGCTGGCTGAACCGATTCATCTAAAAGCAGTGGGATGCCGCAAGGCATTTTCTTTAAGGTTATAAGTTAGTAAAAACTAACTAAAGGAGGAGAGTCAAGATGAGCGTTGTCATCATAGGCGGGCATGAGAGGATGGAAAACCGATATAGGGAAATCTGTAAAAGCTATCACCATAAGCCCAAGATTTTTACGAAGATGAGGGCGGACTTAAGCCGCCAGATTGGAACCCCAGACCTGATGATTCTTTTCACGGCGACGGCATCCCATAAAATGGTACGATGCGCTGTTGCAGAATCAGAGCGGAGCAATGCGATTCTGGAGCGTTCCCACAGCAGCAGTGCAAGTGCGTTAATCCATATTCTGGAGGCCTATGAGGTGCGGTAAAGAGAATTTGAAGCTTATGGGAAAGCCGGCAAAAGGGAAAAGCCGAGGGGGAAGGGGGACTTCCTTGATAGGTTAAAACTCCCTGGTAATGTCCTTCAGCCATTGATAACTTTTATAATGCCGGTAAATAAAGGGCATTTTGACAAATTCATCCAGGCAGATCAGGAAATAAACCGTCAGGGGAGGCAGGGAAAGCACAAAGGCACTGATAAACCCTAAGGGCACGGAAAAAAGCCACATATCAATCACATCGCAGATAAATCCCCAGCGGGAATCGCCGCCGGAGCGGAAGATCCCGCAGATAACAGTGGTATTCATGGCCTGTCCCAGCACATAGTACATATTGATGTACAGCATACCTTTTAAATATCCCCTGGATACAGGGCTTAATTCTGCCATATTCATAAATACCGGACGCAGGAAGAAAATCAGGATGCCCCCTGCGATCCCGCTGAAAAAGGTGATTCTGCAGAACCGTGAGGCGTCTGCCTTTACCTTTTCCATATGGCCTTCGCCGATGGACTTGCCCAAGATAATCGCCCCAGCATTGGCGATGCCGAAGCAGACGACGGTTCCCAGATTCCTTGCCACGACGACCACCGCGTTGGCTGCCACCATATCGCTTCCCAAGTGCCCCATAATCACCGAGTATGTGGAGAAGGCTAATCCCCAGCAGACCTCATTGCCAAAGGCTGGGAGAGAGTATTTCATGAAATCCCCAAAAAGGATTGGGTTATGGTGAAAAAGCAGCCGGGGGCGGAAGCGGATTGCTGGGAACCAACAGGCATCCGCCATGCAGATCAAAAGTTCCACGCCACGGGCAATGGCTGTCGCCAAGGCAACCCCAATGATCCCCATCCTCGGAAATCCGAATAACCCCAAAATCAGTACGCCGTTTAAAAGGATGTTTAAGGTCAGGGCCGATGCGTTGGCTAAAGTGGCGAAAATCACCCGTTCAATGGAACGCATGGTGCACAAATATACTTGTGAAATTCCCATAAACAAATAAGAAATTCCTACTATCCGAAGATAAGGGATACCTGCCTCCACCAGTTCCCCCTCCGCGGTAAAGATCAGCATTAAATGCCTTGGAGAAAAGCAGGCCAGCAGGAAAAAGAGGAAGGATACGGGGATGGATAGCTTCATGCCGATTCCCATGATTTCCTCGATGGTTTTTGTATCCTTTTTCCCCCAATACTGGGCTGCCAGCATCCCAATTCCGGAGGAAATGCCGGTGTATACCAAGTTTAGGATAAACATAATCTGGCTGGCCAGGGAACCGGCGGAAAGGGCCGTTTGGCTTACCCAGCCAAGCATAATCACGTCGGCGGAGCCTACTGCCGTGGTGATTAAGTTCTGGAAAACAATGGGAGATGCCAGGCGGAGCATATCCCGGTAGAAGGTAGATGGCGATTGTGATTTACGGTTCATTGATGAGCACCTTTTCCTTGATTTGTGCGAGCGATGAGCCAAGTGCCGTGTTTGCACGAGCATTTGGCTTATGCAGGTATGGTAGTTGTTGGTGTGAATTTAGCCGGACAGGATTTTGGGCTTCTTCCTTCCTTTTAGATTATACCGGATATTTTTCCAAAAATCACGTGTTATTTTTTGAATGGGCGCGGGGATGTATGTTCATGCGAATCCTTTGGCCGGTGGAAATCGCAGTCCCTGCGCAACAGTTTGGACGGGCAAGAAGATGCCCCATTTAAACGGTTGCATCCTTACAGCAAACTGCCGAAAATGAACGCTTCCTGAATATTGACATAATTTCCAGCTCTTGTTAGAATAGCAGTAGAGGTAAAATCGATCAGCGCAGAGACGTTCATATAGACAGCTGGGAGAATTTAGGAGGATATTGGAATGTACCATTGCCATGTTCATTTTTATTTGATAGGCCGCGGGGACGGGATTTTTCGGGTGATTAAGGGGATGGAGCCCCTCTTGCCCATTACCCATGAATTCTGGGAAAGCGATGAGCTGGATATGGCGCTGGCAGCCAGGGCGGATGTGATTTTGGCGGATGTGCGGGATAAGGATGTGGGGGAAGCTTTGCATCCTTTGATGTCGTGCAGGGCTGAGGCTTCCCAGGTTATCCTGCTGGCGGATAAGGGGCAGATCCAGTTTTTGACGGGCTTTCTTAAGGAGCTTCAGGATGTATGGACGTGCCCTATGGAGGAAGAGGAGGTAAGGTTCCGCTTCCTTAGGTGGCAGCAGGCATTTAAGATGAGCAAGGATTTTTGGCAGACCAGCCATTTTCTTGACGCGACGATTAATAACGTCCCGAACCTGATTTGGTATAAGGATAAAAACGGGAGCCATGAAAAGGTCAATTTAAGCTTCTGCAAGACGGTGAATAAAACGATGGAGCAGGTGCAGGGGCGGGGCCATGCGTACATATGGGATGTGGAGCAGGATGATCCGGCCTGCGTTGAATCCGAGCGTGTGGTGATGAGTGAGCAAAGGACGTTTATCTCTGAGGAGACGGTGAAAACGGGAGATGGCGTGAGGCTCCTTACCACATATAAGTCCCCCTTGTATGATCTTGACGGGAGCGTGATGGGGACGGTAGGAGTGGCGATTGACGTGACCCAGGAACGGGCCTATGAACAGGAGATCATCCAAAAAAACCATACCTTGGAAACGATTTTCACCACTATGGACTGCGGGGTGATTTGCCATTCCATAGATGGGAAGCGGATCCTAAGCATTAACCGGGCAGCCCTTAAGATCTTAGGCTTTTCGTCCCAGGAGGAGCTGATGGAGCAGGGGTTTGCCATGGTTGCGCCTTCCGTGCTGGACGAAGATAAGCCAAAGCTCAGGAAGGGGATTAAAAGCCTGAAAAAGGAAGGGGACAGCATCAGCGTAGAGTACCGTGTGCAGCATGAAGACGGGGAAATGCTGCATATTATGGGAAATGTAAAACTTTTACAGGAAAATGGGAAGATGTTTTACCAGCGTTTCCTCTTAGACTGCACGGCCCAGAAGCAGCAGGAAGATCAGGAACGCATGGAAAGCGAAAGGAAGCAGACGGAGCTTGTCCAGGCGCTGAGCATTGATTATAACCTGGTGTTTTGTTTTGAATTGGACACGGGGAAGGGAAAGGTTCTGCGGATAGACGAGGACAGCGCACATATGTTTGGGGAAGCTTTCTCTGGCGAAATTACCCTGGAAGGCGGGATGGAGGCGTACATACGGGACTTTGTCTATGAGGAAGACCGGGATATGCTGCGGCAGGCATTTTCCAGGGAGAGGCTGGAAGAAGAGCTGGCGGAAAATAAGCAGTATTACGTAAACTACCGCATGGCGAAAGATGGGGAGATGAAGTATTACCAGATGAAGGTGGTGCGCACCGGGGAGTGGGACAGGAACCATGGAGTGGTTTTGGGCTTCCGCAGCGTGGATAAGGAAATCCGGAACGAGATGGAGCAGAAAAACCTTCTGGAGGATGCCCTGATGCAGGCCAACCGGGCAAACAAGGCGAAAAGCGCTTTCCTTTCCAATATGTCCCATGACATCCGCACACCCATGAATGCAATCGTGGGCTTTACGGCGTTAGCCATCACCCATATTGAGCGCAGGGAGCGGGTGGAAGAATACTTAAAAAAGATTATGGCATCCGGGAACCATCTGTTAAGCCTGATTAATGACGTGCTGGATATGAGCCGCATTGAAAGCGGGAAGATGCACCTGGAGGAAAAGTCCTGCCGCCTGCCGGATATCCTCCATGGGCTGCGGAATATCCTGCAGTCGGATATCCGTGCAAAGCAGCTGGAGCTGTATATCGACGCGGTGGATGTGGTGGATGAAGAAATTTACTGCGACAGCCTGAGGCTGAACCAGGTGCTGTTAAATCTCCTTGGCAATTCCGTTAAGTATACGGGCGCAGGCGGGATTATCACTATGCGGATCACGGAAAAGAAGGGGGCGCCTGCCGGTTATGCCAATTATGAATTCTATATCAAGGATACTGGGATCGGCATGAGCGAGGAATTCGTGGATCATATTTTTGAGCCCTTTGAACGGGAAAATACTTCCACTATCAGCGGGATCCAGGGAACCGGCCTGGGGATGGCGATCACCAAAAACATCGTGGATATGATGGATGGCAGGATTGAGGTGAGGAGTGAGCTGGGGGTGGGGACGGAGTTTATCGTTTCCTTCACTTTCCGCTTAGATTCCGGGAAAAAGGAAGATTTAGATATCCCGGAGCTTAAGGGCTGCAGGGCGCTGGTGGTGGATGATGATTTTAACACTTGCGACAGCGTCTCCTATATGCTCCAGCAGATTGGGCTGCGTGCGGAGTGGACATTGTCCGGGAAGGAAGCGGTGCTCCGCACCCGGCAGGCGATGATGCGCGGCGATCAGTACTGTGTGTACGTGATTGACTGGCTGCTGCCGGATATGAATGGCGTGGAGGTGGCCCGCAGGATCCGAAAAGAAATGGGAGAAAACGTACCGATTATCGTGCTTACGGCATACGATTGGACGGAGATTGAAGATGAGGCGAAGGAAGCTGGGGTTACGGCTTTTTGCAGCAAGCCGCTGTTTCTGTCCGAACTGCAAAGCTGCCTCCATTCCATAGTCAGCATAGATACTGCAGAGGAAGAGGAGAGCCGCAGGGAGCGCAGGAAGCGCAGGAAGCACAAGGCCGGGCGGATTCTGCTGGCAGAGGATAATGTCCTGAACCAGGAAATCGCAGTGGCTATCCTTGGGGATGCGGGATTTTCTGCGGATGTTGCGGACAACGGGCAGATTGCCGTGGATATGCTGAAAAAATCCAAGCCGGGATATTACCAGGTAGTGCTGATGGATGTGCAGATGCCGGTGATGAACGGATATGAGGCCACGAAAAAAATCCGCGAACTGGAAGATAAGGGATTATCCTCCATCCCTATCCTGGCGATGACGGCCAATGCTTTTGAGGAGGATAAAAAAGAAGCTATGCGCTGCGGGATGAACGGCCATATCGCCAAGCCCATTAACGTGAGCAAGCTGTTTGATATGCTGGATAAGGTGCTGGATTAGGGAAACGCTGAGTAAGCAATTAAGATTGTGCGGCTTTCGCCGGTTAGGGCCAGGGAGTTTTGGAAGCCTGGCTTTGGCGATAGCCGCACGTTTTTCTCTAAAGGGACGTTGCGCCATTCGCAAAACCGCGCCTTGCGGCGCTTTCCGCTGGCTGAACGATTAAAGTAAAATCTGCCGTCCGTTCAGCCCGCGCCATTCGCACTGCGCAGCGTCCCTTTAGGGGAAATCGCGCCTTACGGCGCTTTCCGCTGCTTGCGCAGCTCCTTTTGCTCATAAACGGGCGCTCCCTCAGTGGAAAGCGATAAAGGAAAATTCATGCAAGCATGATTTTCCTTCATGCGCTTTCCACTGGCTGAACTATTTAATTAAAATCAAATGAAAATCCGCCCGCCCTCTTTCCCAACAGAGGGAAATGTGATATTATAGGGAAACGAGGGCGCTTTGGGACAGAAAGCGTTTAATGTGCAGAATTAAGGAGGCAGATGATGGAAGAGAAAAACCTGTCAAAAAATTTTATTGAAATGGAGATTGAAAAGGATTTGGCGGAGGGCGTTTACCGTCACGTCCAGACCCGTTTCCCGCCGGAGCCTAACGGGTATCTCCATATCGGCCATGCGAAGTCAATCCTGTTAAATTACGGTCTGGCGAAAAAATATAACGGCAAATTCAACCTTCGTTTTGACGATACCAATCCCACTAAGGAGAAGACGGAGTTCGTCCATTCGATTGTGGAAGATGTAAAATGGCTGGGGGCGGATTTTGAGGATCGGCTGTTTTTTGCGTCCAATTATTTTGAGCAGATGTATGAATGCGCCCTGCTTTTGATCAGGAAGGGGAAGGCTTTTGTCTGTGATCTTACGGCGGAGGAAATCCGGCAGTACCGTGGGGATTTCACTACGCCGGGAAAGGAAAGCCCTTACCGGAACCGCTCTGTGGAAGAAAATATAAAGCTGTTTACAGAGATGAAGGAAGGGAAATACCAGGACGGGGAGAAGGTGCTTAGGGCGAAAATTGACATGGCTTCCCCCAATATTAATATGCGGGATCCGGTGATCTACCGGGTGGCCAGGATGAGCCACCATAATACGGGAGATGCCTGGTGCATTTACCCCATGTATGATTTTGCCCACCCAATAGAGGATGCCATCGAGCAGATTACCCACTCCATCTGCACCCTGGAATTTGAGGATCACAGGCCGCTGTATGACTGGGTGGTAAAGGAATGCGAGTTTGAAAATCCGCCCCGGCAGATTGAGTTTGCCAAGCTGTATCTGACCAATGTAGTGACCGGGAAGCGGTATATTAAAAAGCTGGTGGAGGATAGGATTGTGGACGGATGGGATGATCCCAGGCTGGTGTCCATAGCCGCCCTAAGGCGCAGGGGCTATACGCCGGAAGCCATTCGGATGTTCGTGGATCTGGTGGGCGTAGCCAAGGCAAACAGCTCTGTGGATTACGCTATGCTGGAGTACTGCATCCGGGAAGATTTAAAACTGAAAAGGCCCAGGATGATGGCGGTATTGGATCCGGTGAAGCTGGTGATCGATAATTATCCGGAGGGCGTGACGGAAGAGCTGGAGATTCCTAATAACCTGGAAAATGAATCCCTGGGAAGCCGCAAAATTCCCTTTGGAAGGGAGCTTTATATCGAGCGGGAAGACTTTATGGAGGAGCCTCCGAAAAAGTATTTCCGCCTGTTCCCCGGCAATGAGGTTCGGCTGTTTGGGGCTTATTTTGTTACCTGCACAGGCGTTGAGAAGGATCCGTCAGGGAAGGTGACGGCAGTCCACTGCACTTACGATCCGGAGACGAAGAGCGGTTCCGGCTTTAACGGGCGCAAGGTAAAGGGGACGATCCATTGGGTTGAGGCCAGCACGGCCAAGCAGGTGGAGTGCCGTCTCTATGAGAATATTGTGGATGAGGAAAAAGGGAAGCTGAACGAGGACGGGAGCCTGAATTTAAACCCCAATTCCCTGACCGTGGTGGAAGGCTGCTTTGTGGAGCCTGCGCTGTTTGACGCAAAGCCTTATGACAGCTTCCAGTTTATGCGGAACGGATATTTCTGCGTGGACTGTAAGGACAGCCAGGAAGGAAAGCCGGTGTTTAACCGGATTGTCTCCCTAAAAAGCTCTTTCCGGCTTCCGAAATAGGGCAGGCGTTTAAAGTGCGCAGGGGGAGAAGGAAAAACGGAAAGGGAGGCGGAAAATGGAGCTGATTATCCCCCTGGACGGCCAGGGGAAAACCCCAATGTACGAGCAGATTTACCGGTACATGAAAAAGGAGATACGCCAGGGGAATTTAAAGGCGAAGAGCCGCCTTCCCTCCACCCGGGCGCTGGCGGAGCATCTTAAAGTAAGCCGGAGCACCACGCAGCTAGCCTATGAGCAGCTTTTGTCGGAAGGGTATATTGAGTCGGTTCCCTGCAAGGGTTATTTTGTTTCTGCCATTGATGAGCTGGTGGAGGTGCAGGAGAATTTCCCTGGAACGTTCGTGGCCTTGGAAGAAAAAAAGGTGAAGGGGGATGCAGTAGATTTTTCTCCCAGGGGGATAGATCTGGACAGCTTTCCCTTTAACACATGGAGGAAAATCAGCAAAAACATCCTGGTAGATGACAATAAGGCTCTGTTTTTAAACGGGGATCCCCAAGGGGAGTACGCCCTCAGGGAGTCCATCCGGAATTACCTCCATTCGGCCAGGGGAGTCCGGTGCAGTGCGGATCAGATTATCGTGGGGGCGGGCAATGAATATCTGCTGATGCTGCTTTCCTTGGTTTTGGGGCCTGGGAAGGTGATTGCCATGGAAAACCCTACTTACCGGCAGGCTTACCGGGTATTTGTCAGCCAGGGCTACCAGGTGATTCCGGTGGATATGGATAAATCCGGCATGGATATCCGTATGCTGGAGGGAAGGGAGAGGAAAGGGCTTTCCCAGGCGGGAGAGGCGCAGATTGCCTATGTTATGCC
This sequence comes from Lachnospiraceae bacterium, assembly GCA_910575565.1. Lineage (GTDB taxonomy): Bacteria > Bacillota > Clostridia > Lachnospirales > Lachnospiraceae > Caccovicinus. The sequence continues at coordinate 42,628 of CAJTFL010000010.1, forward strand.
TTCCCACCAGCACCCTACAGGCATCGTCATGCCGGTGAAGCGCAGGCAGGAGCTTTTGGCCTGGGCAGGCAGGAAAGAGGGGCGGTATCTCATCGAGGATGATTACGACAGCGAGTTTCGCTATAAGGGCAAGCCTATCCCGGCGCTTCAGGGAATGGATCGGGAGGGGAAGGTAATCTATATCGGAACCTTTTCCCAGTCCATTGCACCGGCAATCCGGATAGGCTTTTTGGTGCTGCCTCCTGCCCTGATGGCGGAATATAAGCGGAAAGCCGGGTTCTTTTCCTCCACGGTGTCCCGGATCGATCAGAATATTTTGTACAAGTTTTTAACGGAAGGGCATTATGAACGGCATTTAAACCGGATGCGCTCCGTGTACAGGGCAAAGCATGACTGCCTGATGAGCGGGTTAAAGCCCTTTGAGGCGACGTTTTCGGTGACGGGGGAGTATGCAGGCCTTCACGTCCTCCTGGCTCATAAAAAGGGATTGAGGGAGGAAGAGCTGGTGGACAGGGCGCAGGCATCAGGCGTCTGCGTATACGGCTTGTCCCGGTATTTTATCCACCCGGAGCATAACCCTTACCGCAGCACGGTGGTGCTGGGGTATGCAAACCTGGCGGAAGGGGAGATAAAAGAAGGGTTAAGCCGTTTGAAAAGGGCGTGGGAAATCCAAGATTAAAGATGCGCTGTTTTTGCAAAAGGAGACGTTGGCGATGGATACCGTAAGGATATTGGAGGAAGTAAAGAAGGGCACATTGACGGTGGAAGAGGCGAAAGCCCTTCTGTGCCAGGATTCGTTTGAGGAAATGGGGTACGCAAAGCTGGATACGGATCGGAAGGCCAGAACCGGATTCGCAGAGGTGGTATTCTGCAGCGGAAAGGCGGACAGCCATCTGCTCCAAATTTATGGAAGGATTTACCAGAAAGAAGGGGAGGTTTTAGGAACCAGAGCCAGTGCAGAGCAGTACAGGCTGGTGAAGGAGGAATTTCCCAAGGTTCAGTATGATCCCATTTCAAGGATCTTAAAAATCGAGAAAAGGGATAAAGTGCGGACGGGAAAGATTGCGGTCTGTACTGCCGGGACTGCGGACATCCCGGTAGCGGAGGAGGCCGCCCAGACGGCGGAATTTTTCGGGACATCCGTGGAGCGGGTGTATGATGTGGGGGTAAGCGGCCTGCATCGCCTTTTGTCCCGGCTGGAGGTAATCCGGCAGGCGAACTGCGTGGTCGCGGTGGCAGGGATGGAAGGTGCGCTGGCCAGTGTGATTGGCGGCCTGGTGGAGAAGCCGGTGATTGCGGTTCCCACTTCCGTAGGCTATGGGGCAAATATGCATGGATTGTCGGCGCTTTTGACCATGATTAATTCCTGTGCCAATGGGATTGCCGTGGTAAATATTGACAATGGTTATGGGGCAGGCTACATGGCTACGCAGATTAACCGCCTGGCAGGTGGGAAGGAGCCTTAAGAGGGAAGATAAACAGGAAAATAAGCAGGAAGATTAAGCAAGGAAGATTAAGCAAGGAAGATTAAGTAAGGAAGATAAAAGGAAGGATAAATGCGCCGGATGGCGTTTTCAGATAGAGGGATTATAGGCAAAGGCGTCTAAAGGGGCGGTTAGCGAAAGGACAATGGAGGAAAGGGCGATGGGACGTAAATTATATTTGGAATGTTATTCCGGGATCAGCGGGGATATGGCTGTGGCGGCGCTTTTGGATTTGGGGGCGGACAGAAACGTGCTTAAAAGGGCGCTGGACAGCCTTTCGGTGCAGGGATTTCAGATTGAAGTGACCAGGGTGGTAAAATCCGGGATCGATGCCTGTGATTTCCATGTGATATTGGATGCTGCCCATGAAAACCGGGATCATGATATGGAATACCTTCATGGACATCCCGAAGGGCAGGAGCGTATCCATGATGGCGATCATGTGCATAGGCATGACCAGGGCGATACGCATGCTCATATCCATCATGATGATCATGCCCACGATTCTGTTCATGATGATCCTGCTCATGTTCACGGCCACGCTCATGAGCATACGCATGATCATGCTCATTCCCACGCCCGTCCTCATGAGCACCGGGGCATGAAGGAGATCCGGGAGATTATCGGCAGGGCGGATATGACTGAGGGGGCAAGGGGCTTGGCGCTAAAGATTTTTGAGATCCTTGCCCAGGCGGAATCCAAGGCCCATCGTGTGCCGGTGGATCAGGTCCATTTCCACGAAGTGGGGGCGGTGGATTCCATCGTGGATATTGTCGCTGCCGCGGTCTGCCTGGACAGCCTGCAGATTACGGAAGCGGTGATCCCGGCGCTGTGCGAGGGGCAGGGGACGATCCGGTGTCAGCACGGCATCCTGCCGATCCCGGTTCCGGCAGTGGCAAATATTGTCCAGGCGTACCGCCTTCCCCTTAAGATCGTGGATGCAGAGGGGGAATTCGTGACGCCCACAGGGGCGGCGATTGCGGCGGCTATACGGACGGAGGGAAAGCTTCCGGAAGAATTTTCCATAGAAAAAATCGGAATTGGGGCAGGGAAGCGCAAATATGAGCGCCCGGGGATATTAAGGGCGATGCTGATTAGCCCAAAAGAGACGGAGCGGGATGTGATCTGCAAGCTGGAAACAAATATCGACGACTGCAGCGGCGAGATGCTGGGCAGGGTGATGGATAAGCTTTTTTTGGCCGGAGCAAGGGATGTCCACTATACGCCGGTGTACATGAAGAAAAACCGCCCTGCATGGCAGTTAAATGTAATCTGTAAGGAGGAAGATCGGGAGCGGCTGGAGCAGCTGATTTTCCGGGAAACCACTACGATTGGGATCCGCCGCCAGCTGATGGATCGGACGGTGTTAAAGCGGCAGCAGGCCACGGTGCGCACGCCCTTTGGGGAGGCGAAGGTAAAGATCTGCCAGGTGGATAACCGCAAGCGGTATTACCCGGAATATGAAAGCGTCCTCCGCCTGTGTGAGGAGAGCGGCCTGCCTTACCCGGAAGCATACCAACTGATTTTGCAGCATAAAGAGGATTTCGCCTATGGCCCGGATGACTTACCAGAAAAGTGAGCTGGCTAAAAGCCAGAAAATCTGTCCTTCCTGCGGCGGGAAGCTGGCTCAAAGGGATCGGTACACCTGCCGGTGCGAATCCTGCGGCCAGGAATTTTACCTTTCCGTGAACCGTACCCATAGGATATCCCTGCGCTTGTCCGTAGGGCAGACGATTGCCGCCTGCGCGGCGGCAGTGGCGGTGGCAATCCTTCTGGCAGTGATTGGGTATCAGTATTATACAGGGCGGATGGTGCTGTCGGCCAGCCGCTTTTGTGTTGCTTTCCGGGATTTCCTGATGGAGGCCTATGAAAAGCCGATAGCCCAGATAGGCGAGGAGGATTTGGCAAAGATCAAGTATCTAAAAATCGAAAAGAAGGACGGATATTGCTTTACTTACGGATTTGAGGACAGCTACCGGTATCCCGATGTGGAGCGTTACCAAAAGACCTTAAGGCAGATTACGGTGAAGGCGTCAAAGGATGAATTTTCCCCTTCTAATGTACAGTATTTTTCCGGCCTTACCAGGCTGGAAATCTATGTGGACGGCTGGGAAAATTATACCCTTCCGGAAGAAAATGTGCTGCGGGGCATTTACTGCACCGACGGCCTGTCTAAGTATGGGACGCCCCAGTTTTTTGCCCGGATAAACCCGGATACCTTGGAGGAAGTGGGGATCCTGGAGGCCCAGCACCTGGAGGATTTTTCGTTTTTGGAGCATCTTCGGGGAATTAAAAAATTTTCCCTGGAAAAGGCGGCGATTAAGGATCAGGATTTGCTGGCCGGGTTTGACGCTTTGGAAGAGCTTTCCCTGGAGTATGTGGAGATGGATGAGGATAAGGCGTATGGGATAATCAAAGCATTTTTGTCCCTTCCCTCCCTCCGGTCTTTATCCATAAAGGGGAAGGCTGCCTGGTATCTTACCGACGGGCAGTGGGAGGAGCTGGAGCGGGAATTCGGCGGCAGGATTCGCTTAGAACGGGAATGATTTTTCGTAACAGTTCAGACGGCGGGGAATTTGACATGAATTTGGAACGTCAAGCTTGCTTGTAAGTCCAAATTCATGTCAAATTCCACATCGGATGAATATCCGATGCTTCTTGGCCGTCACAGACGGGCAAGAAGATGCCCCGTCTGATGAACTGTTACGATTTTTCAAATATGCTCTAAGCTTTAACCTTCCGAAAGCCTGCAATGGGATTTTGGAGAAAGGCGTTTTTGCGATGCCTGTCATCAGAACGCGTATCGGATTATGGAGGCTTACGATGAAGAAAAAAGAAGAAGATTCCTACACAATTCATACGTCTGTGGGGAATGAAACTGCCGAATTGGTAAAAATGGAATGCAAAAACTGCGGGGCATCCCTTGAGCTAACCGATCCGACCCATGCCGTCTGCCCCTTTTGCGGGCAAAAGTATTTGATTGACGAGGCAAAGGGGACGGTCATTGAAATCCACGTGGACGGCAGCAGCAGGGAAATACGCAGCGCACTGGAGGATACCAAAAGGCTTTTGCTGGCGGTGGGCGTGATTGCCCTTTTAGTGACGGCCATCATTTTTGGCTTTAACATCGCTGCCAGGAAGTCGGTGTTTTCTTCCTCCGATACCAATATCCCGGCGGATGGTAACGGGCAGCTATTGGTGATTTTCTGCGAGGATGTTTTTGGGAAGCCGTATAAGGAAATTACGGCGGAGGAATTTGCCAGCATCAAATATATCCGGTGCGGCTACCAGCGGGAGGGCGGCGAAAGCTTTAACGCCATTTGGTACAGCTTTACCGATTATCAGGACTGTGCCAGCGAGGAGGAATTCCAGGAAACGGTTAAGAAGTGGTACTATCGGACGAAAGAAGTAAGCTGGCCTTCCGATTATACGAAATTTACCGGGCTTACCCGGATCGACACTATGGATACGGTGTGGCTTTCCCTGCTGACCTTTTCTCCGGACAGCCGGATTAGCTACGTGGATACGGATGACCGGCTGGACACGGTTACATCCGTGCTGGATCCGGAGGCCGTTAAGGTTTTGCATATCGGCATTATGGGCAATAACTTAGATCAGGTGGGACAGTTTACCAACCTCGAAGAGCTGGAAGTGGATACTAACCTGGATCACCAGACGGTGGATGTCAGCGGGATTAGTGCCTGCGGCAAGTTAAAAACCTTGCGGCTTAACTGCGCTGGTGATTATACCGGCTTAGAGCAGATCGGAAAGCTTTCGCAGTTAAACAGCCTTTATTTAAGCAGTGTTCCTTTAAAGGAATGTAAGTTTTTAGGAGAGCTTAAAGGTCTTTCAGAGCTTTCCATTTCCGCCGGGGAGGGCGGGGATCTGTCAGTTCTGGCTTCTTTGCCGGATTTAAAACGGCTCTGTTTGCTGGACGGAGAGTATATCCCGCCGGATCAGCTTGCTGTGCTTAAAAGGGCGGAAAAACTGGAAGGACTGCGGATTTCCGTCAATGAGCGGGAAAGCCTGGCAGAGCTTATTAAGATGACCGGCCTAAAGGATTTGGATCTGCATCTGGCTATCCCGGAATATGATGAGGAGACAGGGACGAGAGGGATTGACCTCTCTCCCCTTTCCGCCCTTTTGGGCCTTAAGCGTCTCCATCTAGACAGCTTTTGGGAGTGCGATTTATTCGGCGGGGAGGAGCTGTTTAATCTGCCGGGGTTAACGTCCTTATCCCTTGGCAATGGGGTAGCTAACGATGTAAACCTGGTGATGGACGAAGAGCTTTTGCAGGAGAATAAAAGCCTGACAGACATAAGCCTTAGAAACTGTTATCCGAAAAACCAGTCAGGGGAGCCGGTGGATTTTCGGTTCCTGTCCCGTTACCCTAACGTGAGGCGGCTGTACCTGGACGGATGTGAACTGGAGGATATTTCGTTCATCGGAGAGTTTCAAGACCTGCGGGTATGCAGCCTGCAGGAGAACCGGATAAGGGATTTTTCTCCCCTTAGCCGGTTAAAAAAGCTGGAGCTGGTATGCATAGATAAGGAGGGCAAGGCAAGGCTGGAGCTTTCCCAGGATGTGGAAATTTACACGGATCCTTACTATATGGAAAAAGCTCTTGACTTAAAGTAAGGTTTATCCTGTATGATGGCAGTAACGGGAAGAAGCCAGCGGGCAGCCGGATATGGGCGGGCTTATAGGCAGAAACCGTGAAATCTAATGACAGGAGGAGATATGCAGATGATCGGAAAAACATTTCAGGGGTTAACCTTATCCGCATTAGGGATGGGAGCCATGCGCCTTCCCACTGTGGAGGGAAGCGATGGAAAAATCGATGAAAAAGCGGCGGGGGAGATGGTGGCCTATGCCATGGAGCAGGGCATTAACTACTATGATACGGCGTGGGGCTACCACGACGGGCAGTCAGAGCTGGTGATGGGAAAGCTGCTCCATGATTATCCCCGGGAGAGCTTTTGCCTGGCGACGAAATTCCCAGGCTATGACCTTTCCAACATGGGCAAGGTGCGGGAAATTTTTGAACGGCAGCTGGAGAAATGCCAGACGGAATACTTTGATTTTTACCTGTTCCACAATGTATGCGAGATGAATGTTGACGCATACTTAGATCCCTCTTACGGGATTTATGACTATCTGATGGAGCAGAAACAGGCGGGGAGAATCCGCCATCTGGGCTTTTCCGCCCACGGAAGCGTGGAGGTGATGGAACGTTTCCTTAAGGCTTACGGGAAGGATATGGAGTTCTGCCAGATCCAGTTAAATTACTTAGACTGGTCGTTCCAGGATGCCAAGAGCAAGCTTGAGCTGTTAAAGGGGCATGGCATTCCGGTGTGGGTGATGGAGCCGTTAAGGGGCGGCCGGTTGGCCTCCCTGGCCGAGAAAGAGGAAAATAAGCTAAAGGCCCTGCGTCCCGGCGAAGAGATCCCAGCCTGGGCATTCCGCTTCCTCCAGTCCATTCCGGAAGTGACCATGATCCTTTCCGGGATGTCCAATATGGAGCAGCTGAAGAAAAACATTGCCACCTTCCAGGAGGAAAAACCGTTAAATGCCCAGGAGATGGATGCTTTGCTGGGGATTGCCGCACAGATGCTGGAAAAGAAAACCCTTCCCTGTACGGCCTGCCGCTACTGCACCAGCCATTGCCCGAAGGAACTGGATATTCCCTCGCTGCTGGCGCTGTATAATGAGCACTGCTTTACGGAAGGCGGGTTTATCGCGCCTATGGCGTTAATGGCCGTGGCTGAGGATAAACGCCCCGGAGCCTGCGTCGGCTGCAGGAGCTGCGAAGCTGTCTGTCCCCAGCAGATTAAGATTTCGGAAGCCATGAGCGATTTTAGCGGGAGGCTTAAGGGATAGTGCTGCTGCCATCAAGGGAGACTGGCAGTAAATATGATTGCCGGCAAATGTGATTGGCCCGGGAATTATGCGTTTACAGCAGCGATTTTAAATGCTCCATAAGGAAGGTGATCACCTGTTTCCTGGTGACGATGCCGATGAACATATCCCGGTCATCTACTATAGGGACAAAGTTTTGGTTCAGCGCCTCGGAAAACAGCTGGGACAGATCCACATCCGTCCTCACGGCAGGGTTCCGTCTAATCTGCATAATCATTTTTACCGGCGTGGACAGCCACTTGCCTGTGTTTTCCCGTTCATTATCATCCGTAAATGCCCATAGAAAATCTCCCTCGCTTACCGTCCCGGCGTAGGTTCCGTCTTCGCGGATTACCGGGATGGCCGTATATCCGCTGGTGCGAAGCTGCGTAATTGCAGCGGATACAGGGGTATTTTCCGTTAGGAAGCTTGCCTCGTTTTTTGGAATTAAAAGTTGAAAAATATTCATTATGTACCTCGCTTGATTAATCGGTTAACGGTGCGGAATATGGGGATAAACCATCATGATTATAGCAGAAAAAGTGAAAAAATAAAGAGGGTTTATGATATTTTCATAGAAAATTAACAGTTGCAGGGAATGTTGTAAGCTTTGTGAAAAATATCCTGCAAATCCAGGCACAAAGCGTTTCTTGGGCGTTTAGTTAAACAAAGGAGAAGCGATGAAGGGAAAAATTGACTTAACGAAAATGAATGTGGTGCTTTTTTTGGCAGGCATTTGCTGTTTTCTGTGGGGCAGCGCCACCCCGGCGATTAAAATCGGGTATAAGCTGTTTCAGATTGATTCGGCAGATACGGCTTCGATTTTGCTGTTTGCAGGAACCCGGTTTCTTATGGCGGGCATTTTGGTCATCGCATTCCACAGCGCTGCAGACGGGCATTGGATTATGCCGCCGAAAGGCTCAGGGGCGGCTATCGCAAGCATTGGGCTGTCCCAGACGGTTTTTCAGTATATCTTTTATTACGTAGGCCTGTCCCATGCAACCGGCGTGCACAGCGCGGTGATTACCGGCACAAACGTATTTTTTTCCATGCTGTGCGCCAGCCTGGTTTTCCGGTATGAGAAGCTGAATATGCAAAAAATAGCCGGGTGCGCTTTGGGATTTTTAGGGATTGTGGTGGTGAACCTGTCCGGCGCCGGCGCGGAGGGGCTGTTTGATGTGTCTTTTTTGGGGGAGGGTTTTGTGCTTTTGGCACAGATTTTTTACGCCCTTTCCGGCTCACTGGTGAAGAAGCATTCCCAAAAATTCGATGTGGTAACGCTGTCCGGCTACCAGTTTATGGCAGGGGGCTTTGTGCTGGCGGCAGTGGGGCTGGCCTGGGGCGGTTCCCTGTCCGGGGCGGTAAGCCCTTTGGCTTTCCTTTTGCTTTTGTATATGGGCTTTTTATCCGCCATAGCGTACACCCTTTGGGGCGTGCTGCTGAAATATAACCCGGTAAGCAGGGTGACGGTTTTCGGGTTTATGAACCCGATGTTTGGGGTGGTTTTATCCGCCATTTTCTTAGGAGAGAGCGGGCAGGCGCTGACTTGGAATACGTTCGTGGCATTGATTTTGGTTTGTTTGGGGATTTATGTGGTGAATCGGAAGGGGGATGTAAAAATCGCTGGTTAATGCTGGCGGTTTTTTATTTCCGCCAGCAATGATCTAAGCGCCGCCTTTGCGCAGGCATGGCTATTTGGCTGCTTTTTTAGAGAATTCTGTTGTCACCAGGTCTTCATAAGGAACACGGGCAGGAAGCTCTCCGCCTTCCTCCAGGATATTTTCCAGCAGCAGAAAACTTTCTTCCTCAAAAACCGTGTCCGCTTTCCAGGTGTTTTGGGTTTTGTAGCGTTCCACGATCTTCGCCAATGCCTGGGGATCGGTTTCTTTGAATTGGGGCTGGATGGTCTTAGCGATCTCTTCTGAGGAATGGGAGTTTACATAGTCTAATCCCTTCTGGATGGGATGGAACAAAGAGGGTACATAGGCTGTATGCGGCCTATGCAGGAGGCAGGGGAATAATGATAGCGGCGATAAAGTAGACAAGGATCCCGCTTCCTGAGCAGGCCAGCAGCACCCAGAGCAAACGGATGATCGTAGGATCAATTCCAAAGTATTCCCCAATTCCCCCGCAGACACCCAGTAAAAATTTATCTTCCTGGGAGCGGTATAATTTCTTCCCATTTAACATAATGTTTCTCTCCTTTTCATGGTATAATCCGAGAGCCTTTGGTTACGGAAATTTGTTGATGTAAATACTATACACCATATAATATTATGTGTCAAGTATCTTTCGGAATTTCCATGTGATGGAATTTTGTTTTGCAGACAGGAAAAGGACAAGGCAGTGCTGCATATAGATAAAAAAAGTGCTGTGTAGGCGGTGGGAAGATGAAGGTAAGCTATGGAGCGGCAGTGATTGTCCGGGCTGCATACAAAAGCGGTGTCATTAATTTTGCAACTTACTGCGCGGTGAAAAAGAAGTATGGGATTGGGGGCGCATTGCCCAAGGTTTGGCCTTGGCTTTTGGGTGAGAAGGGGAAGTGAAGAGATTGATATGGAAAAGAAGCGGGTAGTGTTTTACGGAAGGGTAAGCACCCAAAGCGATGAGCAGCTTAAGGCGCTGGGCAATCAGATGACTTGGTATGATCAGCTGCTGCTGCTGCATCCTGAATGGGAGATGGTGGGAAAATACGAAGATGCGGGGGTAACGGGAACCAGCGTCCGCAAGCGGAAAGGTTTTAGGCAAATGCTTGAGGACGGCATTAGGTTTCATCGGTATGATTTGATTGTCACCAGGGAGACGAAGCGGTTTGCACGCAATACGGTGGATGCCTTGTCCTATGTACGGCTGCTGAAGCAATACGGGATTGAAGTTTATTTTGTCAGCGATGCCATCCGCACCATATCCGATAATGACGGTGAGCTGCGCCTTAGCATTATGGCTACCATTGCCCAGGAGGAAAGCAGGAAGACTTCCGAAAATGTGCGGGCAGGACAGCGGATCTCCAGGCAGAAGGGCATCCTCAGGGGGACGGGGAATATCTTAGGATACAGAAGGGTTGGGAAAAACCAGTACGAAATCGACCCGGGACAGGCAGCGGCGGTGAGGAAAATTTACCAGTGGTATTTAAGCGGGGACGGGATCCGGACGATTAAGAAAAAGCTGGAGGCGGAAGGATACCGGACAGCCTTAGGGAACAGGAATTGGCAGCTTCAGGCCATTTCCAATGTGTTAAGCAACCCTTTTTATGTGGGACGGCAAAGGCAGCTATGGCGGATTTCCGACGGATATTTAACCCAAAGGCGGGTGAGAAACAGCCCGGATAAAGTGGAATACATCCAGGGAGATTATGAGCCGCTTATTTCCGAGGAAATGTTTGCGGCGGCACAAAAGATCCGGGAGGGAAGGCAGTGTTTGGATAAGGGGAAGGAGGGAAGGCGGGAGGAAGGGAAGAGTTGGGAGGAAGGGAAGAGTTGGGAAGAAGGGAAGAGTTGGGAAGAAGGGAAGAGTTGGGAAGAAGGGGAAAGTTGGAAGGAAGGGGAGGGGGAGAGGAAAAGGGAGGGGGAGGAGGAAAGGGGGAGGGGGAAAAGAACGCCGAAAAGTGTCTGGTGCGGGAAATATTTTTGCGGCTGCGGCTGCGGCACGGTGCGGAAAGGAGCAAGCAGGGGAGAATTTATGTTTACTTGCTGGCAGCAGTGTGCGGGCGGAAGGAAAGCAGAAGGGCAATGTTCATTAAAGACCGTTATGGAATGGAAATTGGACATGATTGCCGCCTGTGCCATTGAGGGCATATGGGAGAGCAAGGATGAGGATATCCGCCAGGCGGCAGCAGTGATTAATGAGTGTTTCCAGGAAGAAGGCGTTAACAGGACGGAAAGCCAGGCGATCTGCCAGCAGCTTGCCCGGATGGAAAAGAGGAGGCAGGGGCTTCTGGATATGAGGGCAGACGGGGAAATTACAAGAAAAGAGTATGAGGTGAAGCGGAAGGAATGCGAGGAGGAAATTGGCCGGTTAACGAATATGCAAATTGAACATACAGGCAAGAGAATGGAAATAGAGGTAGCCTTGGAAGAGATAACCGCTTATTCGCAGCCGAAATTGAACAGAGAAATCGTAGATGGATGGATTGGCCGGCTAGTTCATGTTTCTGATCATGAATTTGCCCTCTGCCTGAACAGTGATGCCCCGCCGGCTGAAGGTTTGGAACTGGGGAGAGGGGAAAATCCTTGGCATAAAGAAGTAAAAATGATGAAGCTGGCAAAAACGATAAAGCTGACTTATGAAGATGCGGTGCGTTATCGTAAGAAAAGCGGCAGGAGGGTGGCAAAAAATAAGTGGGAGGATATTATTGTCAGCATTTATTGTTAAGCGGACGGGATGGTTTAAGGTTTCCATTTAGGGGAAAATATGGTATCCTTAAGATGCGGCTGAATCCTTAAGGAATGCCGCAAATATACCATAATGGAGGGATGAGATTGAAAAAGCAAGGAAAAAGGCGGCTTAGTGTGCTTCTTGCTGTAAGTATGCTGATGAATGTGATGGCATTCCCTGCATTGGCTGACGGGGGAATATCAGGAGGCCGGTTTGGGGAGGCAGCCAGTGGGAATGAGGCCAGCGCTTCCGATGCGGAACGGGAATCGGATGCGGTATTGCCGGAGGAAACTAAAGCAGAGGAACCGGAAAAGGAAACTTCCCTTTTCCCAGATGAATGCATCTGCAAAGACCAATGTACGGAAGATAACATGAACGAGAGATGCCCCGTATGCGGCGCAGATAATGCGGGGCCGGAGGATTGCCTGGGCGGGGAAGCTGAGGTGGTTCTTGAGGATTATACGGTCATTCCGGAAGATTTATTTTCTGATATGCCGGACAATGAGGAATTATTCGCCGGTTACGTGGAACAGGTGTTTTACGGCGACGGCGGGATAGCGCCTTACGGCAATTTTGGGGAAGATCGGCTGGAAGGGGCGGAGCTTAATCTGTATCAGCTGCTGAAAGGCGTAGCGGCTGAGGTTGCGGCAGGAACCAGGACATCTACCCAGATTGAAATGACCTTAGCGGATCTTGGGGCGGATAAGACAAAATGGACGTTTGGCGAGCTGGGTGCTTCTTCCGTGAATGAAGCGATGGCGGCGGTAAAGGAAAAATATTTTCCCGATTTAAAGACCACATTGGAGTGCTTGCGGGCAGACTGTCCTTATGAATTGTACTGGTTTGATAAGACAAAGAAAACGGGGTTTGGAACAATAAGCTTTAGCGTCAGCGGCACAACAATCTGGGTTTCAAAACCGTTTGTTTTTCAAATGCCGGTTGCCAAAGCTTACCAGGGCGGAAGCTTGTATGCCACAAACAGCACGAAAACGAAAGCAGCCGGAACTGCCGCCTCCAATGCCCAGGCGATTGTGGATAAGAATGCAGGAAAGGATGATTATGATAAGCTGTATTCGTATTTGAAGGAAATTACCGGCTTAGTTTCCTACAACCATGAGGCGGCGGATACGAAGGATTATCCTTACGGGGATCCGTGGCAGCTGGTTTACGTGTTTGACAAAAATACGTCCACAAATGTAGTATGCGAGGGCTATTCCAAGGCATTCCAATACCTTTGCGATTTATCGTCGTTTTCCGATGAAGGGATTGTCTGCTATACGGTAACGGGAACCGCAGGCGGCCCCCATATGTGGAATATCGTTACCATGGAAGACGGACAAAATTACCTGGTGGATGTAACTAACTGCGACACCGGCACGGTTGGCGCTCCGGATAAATTGTTTTTAGCTGGAAAAATATCTGGCAGCGTGGCTAACGGATACCGGTTTTTGGCAAGCAGCACGGTATATCAATACAATCAGGATACCAAGGACCTGTACGGCGATATTTTAACATTGGCATCGTCCAACTACAAGCCAAAGGAAAATCCGATTATCCAGCCGTATCCAGCCGTAACCGCGGTTTATGGCCAAAGATTGAAGGATGCTGTCATTACGCCTTCAGGCGGCCAGACGAAGGGCACATGGAGCTGGCAGGCTTCAGGCGATACATCGGTTGGGAATGCAGGCAAAAATGTGTTTATGGCTACCTTTACCCCGGCGGATCAGGAAAAGTACAAAACGGTTAAAAACGTAGGGCTTACGGTCAATGTCTCTCCAAAGGAGGTGCTGAATCCAACGGTTATTGTTGAGCCTGCTTCCTGTGCCTATACGGGTAAGCCGGTTACGCCCCAAATTACCGTAAAGGATGGAACGGCAGTGATTCCTTCCGGCGAATACGCGGTAACGTATTCCAATAACGTAAGTATAGGGGAAGCTGCCGTTAAAGTGGAAGATAAGCCAGGGGGAAATTATACCTTAGCCAGCAGGACGGCTAAATTCACGATTGAGCGGTTGAGCCTGGGCGATACACAGATAGAATTAGGAATCCCTCAGGGCGGTTATGTGTATGATAAGACGCCAAAGAAACCTTCCGTTACGGTGAAGCTAAACGGCCAGGCGGTTGATCCAAGCTGGTATACGGTATCTTACCGTGAAAATGTGAATGCCGGCATGAATGCCGCAGTGGTTATTTCTGCCGAAAGGGATGATGTGTGCTTTGGCACGTCCAGCGCAAGGTTTGCTATTGGAAGAAAACCCATTGACATTACGGTAAAGGCAGAAGATAAGGTTTATGACGGCACAGTCCAGGCGAAGGTGGCGGCATCCATAAACGCAGGCCAGGTGATTGCAGGCGATGAAGTGGAGCTGACCAAGGCGTCAGGTTCTTTTGGGGATGCAAATCCCGGCAAGGAGAAAAAGGTTAATGTCCAGGTAAGCATTGGCGGGAAGGATGGGGCAAATTACGAAGCGAAGCTGCCTTCAGTGACCGCTTCGATTAATCCCTATGATCCGGCAGCGCTAAACCGGGCAATTGAAGATGCCAAAGCGGCGAAAGAAGGGATCCAGGGAATCGATAGGGATCCTGGCGCTGTGGAAAAGGGAACCCGCTTCGTTTCGTCGGAGGAATTGAAGCAGTTCAATGACGCTATTAAGAAAGCGGAAGATGCCAGAAAGGATCCTTTGACGAAAGAACAGGATGAAAAGCTGGCTTCGGAGCTTTATCAGGCAACGGAGGCGTTTAAAGCAGCAATAAAAGTAGGTACGTATCAGGAGGAAACTTCAGGAAGCGGCTCTGGCGGGAATGCCGGGGATCAGCCTGGCGGGGGCGGAAGCGGCTCCGGCGGGAATGCCGGGGATCAGCCTGGCGGGGGCGGAAGCGGTTCCGGCGGGAATGCCGGGGATCAGCCTGGCGGGGGCGGAAGCGGTTCCGGCGGCAGTGGCGGAAGCAGCTCCGGCGGCAGTGGCGGAAGCAGCTCCGGCGGCAGTGGCGGAAGCACTTCCGGCGGCAGTGGTTTTTCATCTGGTTCATCTGCAGGCCCATCCCAGGGATCAGTATCTTGGAATAGCCAAAAAGGCCAGATAAATTCCATTGCTGGCGTGATTACCGGGAGCATAAACGGCAGTGCCGGGGATGGCTACAGCCATTGGCAGCAGACGATGGCCGGGAATGATTCTTCTTGGAAGCTGCAGTATGCAGATGGAACGTATGCGGCTGGAAGCGTGATTACCGACGGAGCCGGAAACCAGTATGAGCAGATTGCCTGGGAAAAGGTGAACGGAGCCTGGTATGCTTTCGGCGCGGATGCCAATGCAAAGAATGGCTGGGTTTACGATGTGGGAGCTGCTAAATGGTACTATATCGATATTAATGTGGGAATGAAAGCAGGCTGGGTAATCGTTGGCGGTCTTTGGTACTACTTAAATATGGATTCCACAGGAAGCTTAGGAAAGCCCTTTGGTGCGATGTACAGCGGGGAAATAACGCCGGACGGATATTTCGTCAGAGCAGACGGAAGCTGGGACGGCAGAGGGAAAAGGAACTGAAATTTTTTGCCAGGCGGTAAAAAATGATTCGCCAGGCAGTATAGAAACTATGGGGTTGTTGCAAAACAGCAGATTTCCATAGTATATAGGCGGATGTTTCCGTAAATCCCGTTATATATTGTGTAAACATAGTGTTTTGTAACAGCTCCTGGGCGAGTCAAATTCCCCGCCGCAAGCAGCGGGGCAGGCTCACGCCAAATGCTTATGCAAGCACGGCACTTGGCTCATTGCCTGCGGAAATAAAAATAGCTGGCGCAAAATATGGCGATTCGGCAGCATAGGGGAAGATTTTAGCAGATGTGCCTATGTTTGGGAATCGGCCTTTGCGCCAGTTTTTTGATGGGCAGCATATCTACAATCAACTGTCTTAATCCATGGAAATCCATTGCGATGTATATTTTCAGGGATTCATAAGTTTCCGTGCGGAACAAGTAATTCCCGAATTCTCTGCCGTTTATTGCCCCCATTACTGAATTAGGGTTGTAAATATGCCCTGCCGCTTCAGTGCTGACTGTGTGCCGTATTTCTTTATGGGCAAAATACCTGTGATATAGGCCAGTTTTAAAATGCTCCTGATGGTGTTCCCTTAAATAAGCCCTGAAGAAATTAATGTATTCTTTTTGAAGTTTTTCGTTTTGTTTAGTGTCACCTATTTTTCCAGATTGCTCAGAGTGTGGTGTTTTGTTCTATCCTATCTGGATGGCATTGGTAAACTTCTGGATAATCTCCGGATGGGCTTCCAGGTAGCTTTTTTTGGCGCTGTAGGCGGTGTAGGGCACATACCCGGATTCCTCTCCCAGGGAAGCCACCACGTACCCGCTGTTTTCCAGCTCCAAAGTCGTGGCGAATGGCTCAAATTCCACGGTATAGTCCGCGTCGCTGGAAGGGAAGGCCGCGGCGGTAAGGCCGAAATTGATGCTTTGGTCGATGGAGAGATCCTTGGCTGGGTCAAGTCCGTGCTTTTTCAGGATGTATTCAAACACCAGCTGGGGCATGCCGCCTTTCCGCCCGCCGATTACCTTTTTGCCCGCTAAGGAGCTCCATTCAAAATGTTCTTCCGGCTGCCTGCTTACCAGGAAATTCCCTGCCCGCTGGGTTAGCTGGGCGAAATTGACGGCATAGTCTTTCGAGCCGTTGGCGTAGGTGTAGATGCTGGCTTCCGAGCCCATAAAGCCGATATCCGCCTCGCCGCTGACCAGGGCGGTCATCACCTTATCCGCCCCTGCGCCGTTTACCAGGGTCAGGTCAATGCCTTCTTCCTGGAAATAGCCCAGTTCAATGGCGGCATACTGGGGGGCGTAAAAGATGGAGTGGGCCACTTCATTTAAGGTGACGGGGGTAAGGCTGGCCGGAGTATCCGCCTTTTGGCATCCGGCCAGGCTTAGGCCTAAGCTGGCGGTGGCCAGGGCGGACAGAACGATTTTTGATGTGCGGGATAGTTTCATGATTTTCCTCCTATTTTCCTCCTGATGGAAAGGTTACTAATACATTTTATTGGAAAGCCAGGAAATGGTTACTGGTTATTGCCTAAATTTAGATGGAAGATATTTGGCTTATTCTTAGGGGAAAGTTGACTTTCAGGCTGGATATGGTATTCTTATAGTACGGCACAGACTGCTTTGGAAAGGGGGGGAATGGTGTAAGCAGGGGGCTTTGCAAGTCAGGATTTTGGTTATCCATGTGCCGGAAGGAAACAGGGCAAAGTTTACAAGAATGCCGTGAAAGCTTCCTTTAATTTCATCATGTGACGGAGGGATAAGATTGAAGATGCAAAGAAAAAGGCTGCTGAGCATAGTTCTGGCCGCCAGCATGGCATTGAACATGGCCGCTTTCTCAGTTTCAGCCGGTGAAGGGGCGGGATCAGGCCGTGGAGGCGCTGGTGTAGAGACGGCCAGTTCTTCCGATGCGGAAAGGGAAACCCAGGCTAAGGAACCGGAAAAAGAGACGGAGACGGCAAAGCCGGAAAAGGAAACCGGCGAGACGGAAACGGAAAAGGAGACGATAGCCAAGGAATCCGAAGGAGAGGACGAAACCGAAGAGACGAAAGAGGCTGAAACCAGCGCTGCGGATGAAGCCGATACGGAAGAAGGGACGAAAGCTGAGGCTTCCAGCGAAGCAGAGGAACCGGAAAGCAGCCCGGCGGAAAGCGAAGCCGCCGAGGAAAGCAAGCCTTTGCCTGTTTCAGAGGAGGAGACTACGCTTGCTCCAGACGAATGTATCTGCAAAGACAAATGTACGGAAGATAATATGAACGAGCGCTGCCCGGTATGCGGCGCGGACAATGCAGGCCCGGAAGACTGCCTGGGCGGCGAGACGGATATCGTCCTTACCTACCGGGTATCCTTTGACGATGGCGATCTGCCTTCCGATTTGCCTGATGGCGACGAGATGTTTGCCGGTTACGTGGATAAGGTGTTCTACGAGGTGGACGACTCGGTAGCGTATGGCAATTTCGGCGAGGACAGGCTGGAAGGGAAAGAACGGAATGCTTACTGGCTGATGAAAAACGCAGCGATAGAAATTGCGTCCGGCGCCAGGACTTCCACAGAAATTAAAACCAACCTGGATGAATTAGGCGTAACCGGTAAGATGACCTGGAGCGCGGAAGAGCTGGGGGTATCCTCCATCTTAGACAGCAGGGGAAATGTAAGCCAGGAAGCCATTGATGCAATATTTTCAAAATTCATGCCGGATTTGGATATCGTGATCTCGTATTTGCTGGTTAACTGCCCTTATGAGATGTACTGGTATGATAAAACAGAGGGGACGGCGACAGCAGGCCTTAAGTTAAAATCTGCTTCGGCAGACAGCATTACTTTCCGGGAAAGTGAAATCACCTACCAGATGGAAGTTGCAAAGGCCTATCAGGGAAGCAATGAATACACCACAAACAGCGAAAAAACCGGGGCGGCCCAGAGGGCGGCGGATAATGCCCGGGCGATTGTGGATCGTTATGACCGGGAAGATGATTATGAGAAGCTGCACGCGTATTTAGAGGAAATCTGCGGCCTGGTTTCTTATGATTATGAGGCGGTTAGGAAGCCTGATACCCCTTACGGCGATCCATGGCAGATTGTCCATGTATTTGACGGGAACGAAAATACGAAAGTGGTTTGCGAGGGATATTCCAAAGCGTTCCAGTACCTTTGCGATCTGTCTGGCTTTGAGGATGAAAAGCTTGCCTGCTATACGGTAGCAGGGGATATGCGCAAGGTAGGCGATTCCCAGCCAGGCCCCCATATGTGGAATGTGGTCACTATGGAAAACGGGAAAAATTACATGGTGGACATAACCAACTGTGATGATGTGGGAGAAAAAGGCTATTCAGAATGGCTGTTCCTGGTGGGAACGGATGAGGGCAGCGCGGACAGCGCCTATATTTTCCCCATGGGAAATATGCGGATCCAATATGCCTTTGATGAAGAAATCATCGATATGTACGGCGATATCTTAAATCTGGCTCCATCTAACTATAAGCCAAAGATCGCCCCCACCTTCAATCAGTACCCGGCTCCCAAAGCCGTTTACGGCCAGAAGCTGGGAGAAGTTGCCATTGAGAATTCCAGCAAGAATACGCCAGGAACCTGGAAATGGCAGGATCCGGCGGATACTTCTGTGGGAGACGCAGGCCAGCGCCAGTTTACCGCGGACTTTACCCCGGCGGATCCGGAAACCTACAAGTCGGTAAAGAATATCGGCCTTACGGTTACGGTTGCGCCCAAGCCGGTTGCGGATCCGGTGATTACCATCCCGTCAAGTACATACGACTATACGGCCCATCCCATTACCCCAAAGGTGACGGTAAAGGATGGGGATACGGTGATCCCGGAAAGCGAGTATAAGGTAACGTATGCCAATAACATCGATATGGGAACCGCTTCCATCAAGGTGGAAAACCAGGCAGGCGGAAACTACACATTGACGGCAAAGACCATCGAATTTACCATTGCGAAGGCAAATTTAGCCAATGCCAAGGTGGAATTATCCGTTCCCAAGGACGGATATGTTTACGATAAGACGGCAAAAACTCCTGCGGTTACGGTGAAGTTTGGAGACCAGGCGATTGACAAGAGCTGGTATACGGTAAAATATGCCCAGAATGTGAATGCCGGGGAAGCGGCTGTCACCATAACGGCGGCGAAAGCAGATGTGTGCCAGGGCACGGCCTGGGCGAAATTCACCATCGGGAAAAAGCCCGTTGACATTGCCGTTACCGTGGAAGACAAGGTTTACGATGGCACGGCAGAGATAAAGGTAACGTCCGCCAAGATGGACGACGGCCAGGTGGTATCCGGCGACCAGGTATCCTTAGAGAGCGTAACCGGCGCGTTTGCCGATGCAATGCCGGGCGAGGGCAAGGCAGTGAACCTGACGGCTAATTTTACCGGCAAGGATGCGGCAAACTATACCGGAGAATTCGGCGATGTTACCGCAAATATCATCCCGTATGAGCCGGTAGCCGTAAATGCGGCAATCGAAAACGCGAAGGCGGCGAAAGAAGGCGTTCAGGCTATCGACCAGGATCCCAGCAGCGTATCCAATGGAACACGCTTTGTTTCCACGGAGGAGATGAACCGCTTTGAGGAAGTGCTTAGGAAGGCGGAAGAAGCCAGGAATCATCCTTTGACAAAAGAAGAAGATGAGGCGGTTGCGGCTCAGTTAAATGAAGCTACGGAAGCCTTTAAGGCGGCCATCAAGACCGGCACGAGGCGCTCCGGCGGTGGCGGCGGAAGCAGCTCTGGCGGCGGTGGCGGAAGCAGCTCCGGTGGCGGAAGGACTTCCGGCGGCCCGTCATCTTCCCAGGGTTCCGTGACCACGGACAGTAAAAAAGGCCAGGTGAATTCCGTAACCGGCGTGATTACGGGAAGCATAAACGGCAGTGCCGGGGACGGCTACAGCCACTGGCAGCAGGGCGCGGCCCAGGACTCCTGGAAACTGCAGTATGCAGACGGCTCTTATGCGGCAGGCGCGATGATGACTGACGGGGCAGGAAACCAGTACGAGCAGGTAGCCTGGGAAAAGGTTAACGGCGCCTGGTATGCCTTTGGCGCGGATGCCAATGCAAAGAACGGCTGGGTATATGACGCGGCAGCGGTCAAATGGTATTACGTGGATATCAATGCAGGCATGAAGGCCGACTGGGTAATGGTAGGCGGCCTGTGGTATTACCTAAACCCTGACGCTACAGGAAGATCAGGAAAGCCTTTTGGCGCGATGTACAGCAACGAAACGACTCCCGACGGCTATTACGTAAGGCAAGACGGAAGCTGGGACGGAGGAGCAAAACGGAATTAACGAGTAAATTTGCGGCATGGCAGACGGCTGTGGCGCACAGGAAAATCCGGGGCAGAGCCTCGGATTTTTCGGTCTGTCAGAGCATTTTTCAAGCACGCTAGTACTGCGTTGCGTAAATAACGGTGAATAGGCGTCTGATGTCTGCGTTAGATGTGAATCCCGCGAAACGAAGGCGTAGTGGTGCTACGTCGAGTTTCGTGGGATTTACAGATGACGTAGACAGCGGGTGCATATTCACTGGAATTTACGCAACGCAGTACTAGGCCATGCGCCTGTTTTATTGAAATAATGTGGCCACCCATTAGCTTTAGACAATGGGTGGCCACATTTGCAGTTTAACGGATTGAACCGTCCGCTCATAGCATAATAAAAAGATATGCCGGGGGCGGACATTTTGATTACCATAAGTTTATGCATGATTGTAAAAAATGAAGAAAAGGTGCTGGCCAGGTGCTTAGAATCAGCGAAAGGCTTTGCCGATGAAATCATTATCGTGGATACCGGTTCACAGGATAGGACGAAGGAAATTGCCAGGGCTTACACGGAAAAGATTTACGATTTTTCCTGGAAGGATGATTTCTCGGCGGCCAGGAATGAGTCGTTTTCAAAAGCTTCCATGGACTATTGTATGTGGCTGGACGCGGACGACGTAGTGACGGAGGAAAACCAGGGAAAGCTTAAGGTGCTGAAAGAAAGGCTGGATCCGGATACGGATATGGTGATGATGAAGTACGCGATTTCGGAAACCCAGGACGGAAAGGCCCTGTTTTCCTATTACCGGGAAAGGCTGGTAAAAAATAAGCGGGGATTTCTCTGGGCAGGCCGCGTCCATGAAGCCATATCGCCTGAGGGCAAGGTCGTTTATTCGGAGATAACCATCAGCCACCGGAAGGAAGGGCAGAAAGATCCGGGACGGAATCTGCGGATTTATGAGAAGATGGAAAAAGAGGGGGAAGCCTTTGACGGGAGAAGCCGGTTTTATTATGGAAGGGAGTTAATGGCTCACGGAAGGTATTCGGAAGGGATAAAGACGCTGGAAGCATTCCTGGAAGGGGAGGGCTGGACAGAAAATAAAATAGAGGCCTGTATAAACCTGGCGGAATGCTTCCAGGCGCTGGGGCAGAAGGAAAAGGGGGCGAAGGCGCTGACGGGAAGCTTCCTGTACGGCGCACCCCGCGGGGAGGCTTGCTTTGGGCTGGGAAGGTACTTCCAGGAGCGGGAGCAATGGAAGGAAGCGATATTTTGGTATGAGACGGCGCTTAAGCTGTCCCCTCCCGCAGAAAGCGGAGGATTTATCCGCTGGGATTATTACGGATATCTGCCGGAAATCAATTTGTGCGTGTGCTATGACCGGCTGGGGGATAGGGAAAAAGCGTATGCATACCATTTAAAGGCCAGGGAAAGGAAGCCGGATGCGGAAGCGGTAAAGTGGAATGAGCAGTATTTTGAGGGGACGCGGGCTTAGTGGGAGAGTAGAAGAAAGGTCAGGGGAAAGGATAGTCGGGGGAATGGACAGTCGGGGGAAAGGATAGTCAGGGGAAAGGTCGGGATACGGGGGGGAATTCGCCGGGCGCTGGACGAACCAACGGGAAAAGTGGGACATATAATACAATAAACCGGAAGCGGGAAAGAAGCGGTGCGGGATTAAAAAGGCACGATGCTTCCAAGGCTTGCGGCGTAAAAAGGAAAGGACGTAGCTGTAAGGAAACCAGGCAGCTGCGGAAGGTGAGCATATGTGTTACGATTCGTTTGAGCAGAGCTTCGTGGGAAATCCGGGATGCAGGGATCAGGCGGGTTCCAGAGGGAGCCGGTGCTGCGGCGTGAGCCAGGCTTGCGGGGGAAATTGCTGCTGCCCAGGGAGGCCGGATCCGTGCCGTCCAGGTTCGGGCTGCTGCTGCCCGGGGATTCCCGGCCCTATGGGTCCGCAAGGACCCAGGGGGCCTCAAGGCCCGGCAGGGCCAAGAGGCCTGCAAGGCCCTATGGGTTCACAAGGTCCCCAGGGATTGCAAGGCCCTGCCGGCCCTATGGGTCCGGGGTTAAGCGAAGCGGAAGTTTTTGAACCAGGCAGGCAGTATCTCTTAGGCGATCTGGTGTATTGGAACGGGGCGCTTTACCGGGCAAACACAAATTTCCCAGCCGGTGTCCCGGGGATATCGCCAGATTTCTCCCTGATAACGGCGGCAGGCCCTACTGGGGCTACCGGTCCTGCCGGAGCACCGGGGGCGCAGGGTCCTGTAGGACCCCAAGGGCCTCAAGGTCCCCAGGGAATCCAGGGTCCGGCAGGCCCACAAGGCGCTCCGGGAGCCACTGGCCCTCAAGGTCCACAGGGATTGCAGGGACTAGCCGGGGCGACAGGAGCGACGGGAGCAACAGGAGCGCAAGGCCCGGCGGGAGCGGCAGGAGCGCAGGGTCCGGCGGGAGCGACGGGGGCAACAGGAGCGCAAGGCCCGGCAGGAGCAACAGGAGCGCAAGGACCAACAGGAGCTACAGAGGCATTTGTTTATGCAAAACTTTTTATTTGGTTGGTTATTTTTATTATTCCAGAAACTATTCGTACAGTAGATGAAGCAAAAGTGTATTTTTTGGATGAAAAGCGTCTAAATGATTATTTGACTATGGTAAAACAGGAGAGAAGAAATCTTTCGGAAAATGTATCAGATGAAGAAATTTTGGAATTGATGGCAGTTACGGTATGTAATGTTCCTGCATTAGCTGGGATAATGACGTTTTCCAAATACCCTCAAACATATTTTCCTCAGCTCTGCATTACTGCAGTATGCTTGCCTGGAACAGAGATGGGAACAGTGGGAGAAAGTGGAGAACGCTTCATTGATAACAAGCGGATTACAGGTGCAATACCAGATATGTTGGAAGAAGCAGTTGAATTTGTACGAAAGAATAGTCGAACTAAGACCATTATAGATGATAATGGGAAGAGAAAGGATAAACCGGAATATCCAATTAAAGCAGTTAGAGAAGCGATTTTAAACGCATTAGTACATAAGTTATGGAAAGCTGTTTTGATAATGAGATAAGGAAAAAGAGGCTATCCTGTCGCAAAAATCCTGAGTCCCGGCAATTTAACTTGCCTTTAATGGGAGTCAGGATTTTTCGAGGATTACATCCAATATTGATTTACATATGTTATTGCATTCTCTCGGGATATGGAAAATTTCTCCTGAACCCAAGAAACAGCATCTTCTTTCGATTTTCCGAAACCCTGACAAGTTTCGATTGTACCTTGTATAATCCCTTGCTCAAACCCTTCTTTAAATATGCTTAGCCCAAGCCCGTTCACCTGCTCTTCCTCCTTCCACAGCTCTTCGTTTGCCGAGAAATCAATATATTCCGATATGATTTCCATAAAATCGTCCTGGTGAGGGTACATGATGGCATTAAGAAAACGGAAAAGCTCGTACCCTTCATCCTCTCTGCCCCCATTATACACCGTTTTCCCCAGCTTGATAACCACCAATTTCATCAAGTCGAAGTTTTCCCTTGGCACATGGTTTTCCCCGATATTCCTTACATTAGCCATTTCATAAAAGGATACGCTGTAATGCTCTCTTTGGGGGATGTCCTCCCGGCAAATCCAGATGCTATAGCACTTTTCCAGCTGGCGGTAATCCGTCTGCCCTGTAATGACCGAAAGCTGGGAGGACAAGCTCCGTGCCAGGTAGTACATCCCCCGCTTCTCTACCGGATAGCCTGGGCGGTAGGTTTTCTGGGATTCCAGATCGATATGTAGGTTGACGCATACATTCTCGTCGGAAAGAATGGGATTCCTTGCCTGGAACATTAGATCAAAATTAGACGTTTTCTCATTCAGCTGGACAAACTCAGGGCTGTCGCCCCCAAGCTGCGTATTCGTCCTGCCTGCAGATATTTCCTTTTCATCAGTGATGGAATCTGCCTCGATAAACCCTATGATTTCCTTCCGGCTGTAGGCGCTGTACTCCTCAACCGTTTCCTGTAAAATGACCGCCAATACTTCCTTGCTTTGCAAAACCGTCTTGCTCTGGGCATCCAGACCTTCCATGTCTGCGGTAAGCTGCATGGAGTTTAAGCATTCCATGCCTCCCTTTACTCGATCCATTCCATAAGCTCCTTGCTGTAAAAATTTAGAAATTATTTTGCAATAAGAATAGCATATCCGATAATGATTGTCAATAATTTACATGGAAAATTATGTAAAAACAAAACTTTACCAATTTTTTCGCTGAAGGAGTGCCTGAATGTGAGCAAGAAAACTGCGTAAACAGCACGGGAATCGCATAAAGAATAATCGGCGGCTCATAAACTAAAATAGCAAAAGATGGTTTTTGAAGAGGAGTTTATGCTTGTTGATTATTAAGTTGAAAAAAAGATTTTTTTAAATATAATGAAATCGTGGTGAAAACGGCATAGCTTCATGAAAGGCTTAAAAAAGCCCAATTTGTATAAAATAACGGTAGAAGTCCTTCTAATGGCCGGATTATTGTGGTATGATTGAAAAAGGAAAAAGCAGGAGGGAAGCTGCCGGGAAAGCTCAGGAGTCCGTTGATCAGCATCACGCTTCGCCGATGATGGAGACGATTGCAAAGCTTTGGTTGAAGTATGATTTGCATATGCGCGTGGAGCGGCGTGTGCCTGATAAGGGCAGTAAATGGAGCACTCTAAATGCATTAAAGGAGGAATGTGTGGGATGAGAAAAAAACTTCCGATTGGCATTGACGGATTTGAAAAAATCCGCATGAATGGCTTTTACTACGTGGATAAAACCAGGTTCATTGCCGAATTGCTGCATAATTGGGGGGAAGTAAATCTTTTCACCCGTCCTCGCCGTTTTGGCAAATCCTTGAATATGAGTATGCTGAAATCGTTCTTTGAAATCGGCGGCGATAAGGCATTATTTGACGGATTAGACATCCTAAAAGAGGAAGAATTATGCGAGAAATATATGGGGAAATTTCCGGTGGTGTGGATTAGCTTGAAAAGTGTGGAGGGGTCAAATTATCAGGCAGCCTGTGCGGCGCTGCGTTCGGTGATTGGGATGGAGGCGCTGCGGTTTCGTTTCCTGGCGGACAGCAGTAAGCTATCAGCAGAAGAACGGATGATGTATCTTCAACTGATAAAGGTAAGCCAGGATCAGGAGTCGGTTTTTGCCATGAAGGATGCAGTGCTGCTGACCAGCTTAAAAACGCTTTCACAGCTTCTTTCCAAGCATTATGGCAGCAAGGTAATTCTTCTGATTGATGAGTATGATGTTCCTTTGGATAAAGCGTTTCAAATGGGGTATTATCAGGAAATGGTTTCCCTGATCCGAAATTTGTTTGGCAATGCATTGAAAACGAATGAGCATTTATATTTTGCCGTTTTGACTGGATGTTTAAGGATTTCCAAGGAGAGCATATTTACTGGCCTGAACAATTTGAATGTGATGACGATTACCGATTCATATTTTAATGAGGTGTTTGGGTTTACGGATGGTGAAGTGGAAAAGCTGCTGGCGGATTACGGCTTAGAAGATGCATCGAAAAGGATGCGGGATTGGTATGATGGCTATCAATTTGGCGGAACATCCATTTACTGTCCTTGGGATGTGATTAAATACACCCAGGCGCTGCTTAAGGACAGGGACGCGGAGCCGGAAAACTATTGGGCAAACACCAGCGGCAATGCCATGGTGCGGCGTTTTATCGGAAAGGCGGATCGGCAGACCAGGAATGAGATTGAACGTTTGATTGCCGGGGAAGAGATCATAAAGCCGATTAACCAGGAGCTGACCTATAGCGATCTGGATGATTCCATTGATAATCTTTGGAGCGTGCTGTTCACTACAGGGTATTTGACGCAGGGAGGGAGGAAAACATTAGGGCAATGGCGTTTAGCTATCCCAAATCAGGAAATTCGGGCGCTGTTCGTAAAACAGATTCAGGAATGGTTTAAGGAGGAAACCAGAACGGATACGGGGAAGCTGGCGGGGTTTTGTAAGGCATTTCCAAATAGTGATGCATCAACGGCGGAGGAAATGCTTAACGAATATTTGTGGAAATCGATTAGTATCCGTGATACTGCGGTAAAAAAAGAGATGAAAGAAAATTTCTATCATGGGATGCTTTTAGGGCTATTGCAATATGAGAATAATTGGGAAATTGAATCAAATGCGGAAGCTGGTGAGGGATACTGTGATATCTCCATAAAAACGCAAAATAGGATAGGGATTGTTATTGAAGTCAAGTATGCGGAAGATGGGAATTTAGAAAAGAGCTGTAAGGAGGCATTGGAACAGATTGAGGAAAGGCAGTATGACACGGCTCTTTCCAGGGATGGCATGAAGAAAATTGTCAAGTACGGAATCGCTTTTTATAAAAAGAACTGTAAAGTAGCTTTGAAATAATCGTTCACATAATCGTTTAATCGGTGAGAAATATTGGGGTAAGCGCATAAAAGGCAATCGCATAAAAGACAATCTGTGGATCATAAACTGAAACGATGAAATCTTACAAAGCGGGAGATTAGCTAAATGGATGCCCAACAGTTTAAGGATAAAACCACATATTCCATTGAAAATGTCTCCAAAAGCGATTTGGTTGATATTCAAACGGTAAAAATTGATTCCGCCCTGACGGATTCTGAGCGTATGTTTCGGTATTTAGAGCAGATCCGCAATCCCTATTGTTTTCTCTGCGGGGATACCCCGGTAGGTATTTCTTTTGCTGATGAACAGCAGGAACTTTCAACAGTACTAATTCACTATTTTTGCACATTAAAGTAAAAAGGCAAAAAAGAAAGATGAAAGAAAAGATAAAGAAGGCAAAAAAGAAGAACTAAGATTATAGGAAGATGAAAATATAGGAAGAATAGGAAGATTGGGAGGCTGGATGGCCAGGATTAGGAAGTCGGCAAAAGGCTGCATTCAGGGGAAAGATTCTCATCCCAGATGGCGTATTGCCGTGTATATTCGCCTGTCGCGGGAAGATGGAAATGATGAAAGCTTAAGCGTCACCAATCAGAAAAAGATTATCAATGAGTACTTGGAAAGTTTTTTTGAAGAAGAGTTTACGCTTGTTGATCATTATGTCGATGACGGTCTAACCGGTACGGATTATGATCGTCCGGATTTCCGGCGGATGGTTCATGATATGGAGGCCGGAAAAGTGAATTGCATTATCTGCAAGAACCTGTCCCGTATGTTTCGGAATTATTCGGATCAGGGTTATTTTCTGGAAAAGGTATTTCCCTTGCACAATGTCAGGTTCATTACCGTCAGCGATCCGAAAGTGGACAGCTATCTTCACCCGGAAACCATTCATGGCCTGGAAGTCCCCATTAACGGCCTGATGAATGACCGTTTTGCGGCAAAAACCTCTTTGGATGTGCGGGCCACCTTTGCGACGAAACGCAGGAAAGGTGAATTTATCGGAGCTTTTGCCCCATATGGGTATAAGAAAGATCCGGAAAATAAAAATGCCCTGATTGTTGACGATGAGGCGGCAGAGGTAGTGCAAAATATTTACCAGTGGTTTGTCTATGAGGGGATGAGCAAGAACGGAATTGCCCGCCGGTTAAATGATCTGGGGATAGCAAGCCCGGCGGCCTATAAGAAGAACAAGGGATTAAACTTCTGCTGTCCCCAGAGCGGGAAAAATGACGGTCTTTGGTCGCCCAGCGCCGTTTCTCTTGTTTTAAATAATCGGATGTACCTTGGGATTATGGTTCAAGGGAAGCAAGCGGTGGTCAGCTATAAGGTGCATCAAAGGCGTGCTGTCCCGAAGGAAGACTGGTATATGGTTCCAGATACCCATGAGCCGATTATCCAGGAGGAACTATTTAAAAGGGCGGCTGCGCTTCAGGTGAGGGATACCCGGACAGCACCGTCAGAAAGAAAACTGCATTTATTATCCGGCTTTATTCGCTGTGCGGACTGCAGAAAGGCGATGACGAGGCAGAAGACAAAAAATATTGTTTATTATTACTGCCGTACCTTTAGGGAAAAGTCTAAAAGCGCCTGTACGAAGCATACGGTTAAGGAAAAGACGGTGGTTAAGGCAGTTTTATGGGCGCTTCGGATACAGATTTCCTTAATCGGCTCCATGGATAAAGTAGTGGAGGAAATCAATAAATCGCCTTCCAGAGGGAATGAAGCGGCGCGATTGGCGGCTATGCTTCATTTTCGCCAAAGGGAGTGGGAAAAAACCGTAAGCATTGCGGACGGGCTTTATGGCGATTGGAAGAGCGGCGATATTTCAAAAGAAGAGTATGGCCGCTTAAAGCAGAAGTATTCTTTGCAGGCCAAAGAGCAGAAAAAGGTTATTCAAAATATTCAGGCAGAATATGAGCTGATCGGAAAAAACGATTCTATGAATAATCCTTATTTGGAGGATTTTCTTAAAAATAGGAATATAGGTGAATTGAACAGAGGAATTTTAGTTGCGCTGGTAAAGAATATTTATGTTCATCGGGGCGGCGGGATTACGGTAGAATTTAATTTTGCGGATCCGTATCTTAGGATGGCAGGGTTCCCTGATTAAATTTCCCATTTAAGTTTTGCATAAATAAATGGAGCCACGGGAGCCGCTGGCCCCACCGGAGCAGTCGGCCCAACGGGAGCCACCGGCCCAGAGGGAGCAGTCGGCCCAACGGGAGCCACCGGCCCAACGGGAGCTACTGGTCCAACAGGCCCAGCCGGAACGGTTCCGGAACTGAGCGCGGTTACGGCAACGAATGAAGCGGCCCAGATCCCTGCCGTGGACAATGGGATACTGCTGTTTGACAACGATCAGGTGGCTGCAGGCACACAGGTATTCCATTCGCCAAACACTGGCAATTTTGCTTTGCTTGCCAATGGACATTACCAAATTTATTATAATACGGTTGCGACAAATGCAACAGGCGTTACGCCGCCTGTGACGGTCAGCGTGCATTTGGCTAATGGAGGAGTTGCTATTCCCGGCACGACAGCCGCTTCCAGCATTACGGCGGCAAATGATACAGTGGCATTATCGGGAACGACGATTGTAAACGTGACCAGCGCACCAGCCACGATTACCCTTGTGTCCGATAATCAAAACGGCTCGTTTTCCAATTCATCGATTACTATCCGCAGGCTGGATTAGCCTTTGGGTCTTAGGAACGGGGGCTTCCCTGACTGGTTGAATCAAGAAATGCCGGAATGCTTTTGAAGCAGGAAGCCTATTGGCTTTCGATAATGGGCAGTTTACGAAAGATTATTGCCCACAGCTAGCAAAAAGCCGGCAAACCTACGGGATAGCCCAAGGTTTACCGGCTATGTTTTTCCGGCTGAAGTCATTAGCGGTCGCTTTCAAAAGCCAGCCGGATTGCCGCCGACGGCCATGTTCATAATCAACCCGGATTGCTACCGATGCCCGTTTTCATAGGCTATCCGGATTTCTTCCGGCATATCCTCCGGGGACATTTGCCGCAGCCGTTCTTCATCCCCATCCAAGATGGCCTGTTCGTAATACCAGCATTTATAGCGGATCATATCTAATACCCGATGCATCCTTAGGATTTCCGATTCCACGATCTTTTTCCGCTGCAGGAACATTTCCCGGCGCTGCTTGTAGGTGCTTGCCCCCTGCTGACACCAGCCCATAAATTCTTTGATTTCCTTAATTTCCATCCCTGTCTTTTTCAGGCATTCGATTACCCGGAGGGCTTCGATTTCCTTTTCGCCAAAAATCCGGATGCCTGAGCTGCGCTGCATATCGGGGAACAGCCCCTCCTTATCGTAATAGCGCAGCGTAGACAGGGGAAGGCCAAACATTTTTGACACTTGTCCAATGGTATACATAGGATTTTCCTCCATTAAAGATATCCTTCGCTTATGTGTTATGTGGTGAATACCTAGCTAAATATAAAGTTAAGTTTAGGTAATAGGGGAATTTTACTACAAGAAGAAAAAAATGTCAATTATGCCAATATGCCAATCATTTTTTAATCATGCTAAACATTTTTGGATTACTTTTTCTCTGTTGCGCGGAAGGCAGGTGAGTTGACAAGAGGTGCGGTAAAGGATATGATTTAGGAAGAAAAGATAAATCCGTTTTGGAGGGGCGACGATGAGGTTTACCGCAATGATCATTGATGACGAGCAGATTGTCCGGGAAGGGATTGAGGAACTGATTGACTGGGAGGAAGCGGGCTACCGCCTGGGAAGCAGCGGCAGGGACGGGCGGGAAGGCCTGGCCAATAT
Source organism: Lachnospiraceae bacterium (assembly GCA_910575565.1). Classification (GTDB taxonomy): domain Bacteria; phylum Bacillota; class Clostridia; order Lachnospirales; family Lachnospiraceae; genus Caccovicinus. The sequence continues at coordinate 73,422 of CAJTFL010000010.1, forward strand.
CCTGAGGGAAAACCCGGATTTAGTCCTGGTGGATATTAAGATGCCGGGGCTAAATGGCTTGGAGGTGATTAAGGAGGCGAAAAGCCAGGGATTTTCGGGTCATTTTATTATCCTGACAGGGTTTTCCGAATTTGAGTACGCCAAGGCGGCGATTTCCATGGGAGTGGAGGGGTATCTGCTAAAGCCCATTGACGAGGATGAACTGCTGGAGTATGTGGAAAAGATTCGGAAAAAGCTGGAGGAGAAGGCGATTTTAAACCAGTACCACAGCCAAAATGAAGACAAGGCAAGGCAGGAGCTTTTGCGCCGGATTGTGCTGAATGAAGGGGACTTAAACGAGCGGCAAAGGGATATCTCCCTATACCGCCTGTCCCTGGAGGGGGATATGTTCTGCGTAGCCCTGTGCAGGCAGGAGGAAGGCGGAAGGGAGAAAGAGGATAAAAGCTTTTATGACCAGGTAAGGCGGCTGGCGGAGGGGGATAACGCCTGCATCGGGATGTTTTCCATGGAGGATCAGGTGGTTTTGGTGGGGCGGTCAATTCCCTATGGGAAGTGGAAGGAGCGGTTTAAAAAGCGCTGCAGGCGGATGGAAAGCTACGGCAAAAACCGGTTAAAGATTGCCATCGGGAATAATGTGAAAAGCTGGCATGAGCTGTTTTGCTCCTATGAAAGCGCCAAATACCTGATGGAGCAGGCCTTTATTTTCGACCAGGAAGATATCCTCACCATTGATTTGATTTGCGGCCTGGAAGGGAGCCGGGAGGCTGTGACTATCCAGTGGATGGAAATGCTGATTGAAGTGGGGGAAGTGGAGGGGATTAAGCGGGCCATCGGGATGTTTCGGGATTACTGCACCTGGAATTTGTTTACGGAATCCCAGATTAAGCTTATGCTGGTGCAGGATGTGGTTCAGCTTCAGATGCGCCTTAGCAAAAAATACGCTTCCCTGGCGCTGTCCGATGAGGTGATGGAGCAGCTGTTAAAAATGCTGATGGCGGCGGAGGGCCTAAAGGAGCTTTTAGGGTGCTATGAGCAGGCGCTTATGGACTTAAGCCGGAAAATCGGGGCGGAAGGGGGAGGCAATATTATCCGGCGGGTGTACTATTACATGGAGAAAAATTACGATAAAGACATAAAACTGGAAAATATCGCCAAAACCTTTAACTATAACAGCGCTTACTTAGGGAAGCTGTTCCGCAAAGAGATAGGGGAGAACTTTAATAATTCCCTGGACAGGATCCGGATAGACAATGCGAAACGGCTTTTGCAGGAAACCGATTTAAAAGTATACCAGATTTCAGAGCGGGTAGGCTATGGCAGCATTGATTATTTTTACATGAAATTTAAGAAATATGTGGGGATCAGCCCCAAGGAATATCGGAAAAATGTGAATATGGAAGAATAAGCCATAGAGGCGGATAGGCCAGAGAAATGCCTTTCACCAGAACAACCTGTAAAAAGGCGGATCCTGGCGAAAGGCATTTTTCTATGGGATTTTCACCGGCCAGACTTTTGCGGTCACCTCTAAAAATCCGGGGAATTATGCACTGATTTTCCAGGTATTAAGAAAAAGGACAGAAATGTTAAAATAAACGTAAAAATACAGTAGGGAGGGCAGCGATGAATAGAGCATGGAAAAACCGCGCCATAAAGGCAGCGGCCAAGTTACTTACCGTGGTGCTAACCACAACATCCTGTTTATCCGGCACGGCTTTTACGGCCCGTGCAGAAGGGTACGGGAAAAATGGTATCGTCCGTGACATCACCTCGCAGCAGCTGGTGGAGGATATGGGTCTGGGGTATAATATCGGGAATACCTTTGACAGCATCGGTTCCTTTATCCAGGCGGGCGATCCGTGGGAGTATCAGAAGGGATGGGGAAATGAGCCTGTCTCAAAGTTATTTATCCAGAAGGTGAAGGAAGGCGGCTTTAAGACCATCCGGCTTCCGGTGAGCTGGGCACACTGGATTGACGGGAATAACCAGGTTAACCCAGGCTATATGAGCGCCGTGCAGACGGTGGTGGATTGGTGCATGGAAGAGGATCTGTACGTGATTTTAAATATCCATCACGACAGCGGGGCGGCGGACACCTCCTGGATCCGGAATGCGGCCACGGATTTTGAGGGTACGACGAAGAAATACGGGATGGTTTGGACGCAGATCGCGGAAAACTTTAAGGGTTACGGCGATCATTTGATCTTTGAGGGCATGAATGAGGTGGAGTTTCCGGATGCTCCCAGTATGTCCCGCCAGTATGAGATTTTAAACGCCATGAATCAGCTTTTTGTGGATTCGGTCAGGAATACGGGGGGCAATAATGCCATGCGCCATCTTTTGATCCCCGGGTACAACACGGATATCAAGAAAACCTGCGACAGGCGTTACCAGATGCCGAAAGATCCGGCAGGCCATTGTATCCTGTCTATCCACTATTATAGCCCGTCTCCCTTCTGCGTGGCGGAGCATAACGTAGATTGGGCAGTGCCGGAGACTACCTGGGGGACGGCGGAGGATATCCAGGCGGTGGAAGCGGATTTGGATATCCTGGCGGAGCGTTTCCTGTCTAAGGGAACCCCGGTGATTATCGGCGAGTACGGTGTTTTGACGGAGGACAATAAAGAGCCGGAAAGTATTCGGAGGTATCTTAAAACTGTGCCGGAGATCATCATGCAGTACGGGATGTGCCCGGTGCTCTGGGATACCAGCAACGCAGGGGACATGAAGTTTATCGAGCGGGTGACGGGGGAATTTTACGATCCGGTGATTAAGGCGAACTACCAGGAGCTGGCGCAAAGGAAGGCTTCCGGGCAGATTGGGAAAAAGGAATTTAATTTTCCTAATTACCAGCGGGTAGCCGTCCCGGTAAACGCAGGGGGCTGGGTGTCCCTGGCATCCTATGAGCCTTCCAAGATCTTAGGCGTTGCCTTTTCTGTAAAATGTGCCAGTGACTGGGACAGCTACGGCGGAGGCGGCATCTATATCGACAGCTGGGATGATACCATCCAGTATCAGTTTAACAGCGTGTATGATGAGATTGTCCATATCTTTACGGAGGAAGAGCGGGCAAGGATTAAGGATCAGCTTTCGGTAGCCATCTGGTGGACGGACGAGTCCAAGGGAGGAAACCGGAGGGACGAGTTATCTATCAAAGATAACCTGGTGTATTTACTCTACGGGGAAAATGACCGGCTAAGCGTGCCTGGCCAGTCCGTGGCGGCAGGGGGCGGCGCAGGCGGCTCCGGCGGGGGCAGCGGGAGCGGCAGCCCCAATGGCTCCACGAACCCGGGAGGAGGGGACTCCAACGGGGGAACGAAAGATTACCAGTACATTTTAAAGGCAGACCGGGCTTCCGCACCGGAAGGAGATACGGAAACCGGCGTGCAGCGGCTTAACCTGGCGGAGATTTGCCCGGGGTATGCAGTGGGGGATACGGTGAAGATCACCGTGGAGCCTTTGGCAGACGGCGGCTACAGCTTCGCTCTCCAGGCTACGGAAAACGCCACTTGGCTTAATTCCGATTCCTGGAGCCCCGATGCCGGCAAAAACCTTTCCTGGGAATGCACCCCGGATGATGGGATGGCAGCGATTTACCTTTGGTACTTGGGCGGCAGCTATGTGATGTTTAATGTAAAGGTGGAAATCGTGAAAAAGGCCCCGGTATTCGGCGGGTTCGATGTGGATAAGGATATGGAGGAAACCGAGGACGGAGGGTATGCCTACGATTTAAGCCAGGTTTTTGCGGATTACCAGGTAGAAGCCGGGAAGCGGGTTAAGGTAACGGTAAGGACCAGCGCGGCGGCAGATGGGGACTATGCTGAGGGCGAGGTGTGGTTTACGGATGTAAACGGGGTAAAGGTATCCGGGGATATCGGCCCGGAAAGCCCTGTGGCAACGCTTATTGGGATTCCCAAAAATGGGAAGCTTATCTTTACCCTAAAGGATGGCGGAGACGGGGCGGATGCGGCTAAATTTGGAGCCATGGCAGCCGGGGCTTTGGCAGCAGGCGGCCAGGCGGCTAGAAAAGCAAATGGCCAGGCAGGCGGCACGTCCCTTCACGTAGACAGCATCCGGGCCGAGCAGCAGGAGGATGCGGACATCTTAGGCGAACTGCAGAGCAAAGGCCGGATCGAGGTTCCCTCTGCCATGATTAAGGAGGAAGAGGGGGCTAAGGGAGAAGAAGGCGGATATAAGGTTTATTTTAGTTTTGACGGTGAAGACGTTAAGGACGCGGGAGCATTTTCCGCAAACCTGGTAGTGAATAACGACTGGAGCCTGGGCAATGACGCCTGGGAGATCCGGGAGGATGAGGGAGGGCAATATATCTGGCGGCCTTCCGATTCCCCAAGCAATATTATCCTCGCCTGCTGGTATAACGGCGGCTATTCCTTCAGGGTAAATCAGGTGGTGCGGATTAAATCTGCAGAAGCAGGGTTTGCTTCCTTTGACGTAACGAAGGAGCATCCGGCAGAAGGATATTCCCTGGCGGAATTAATGGGCAAAAAGGGAATCCCGGAAGGGAGCCGGATAAAGGCCACCGTGACGGTAAGCGCCCAGGATGCCTTTGGCGGAGAGGCCAGCGGGATTGATGCAAACGGCACAAAGGTAGTGGCTCAGGTAAATGGAGATCGGGCGGGCAGCACTTCCAATACCTTAATCGGCGTGTTCCCGGATTCCTTATTGTCCTTTAAGGTAAATGATGACTCGAAAGCAGACGGCTATACGGTAACGGATATCCAGGTGGAAAAGCTGGAGGGGGATGCAATCGGTGAATTCCAGAACGTTACGGGAGGAAGCCGGATTGAATTTGCCTCTAAGTTAATCGAGGAAAAAGAGGCTGAGGATTCAGCGGAATCTGGATTAAAGGTTTACTGTGAGTACGACGGGGACGTAAAGAGCGTTTCCGCAAACCTGCTTGTCAATGGGAACTGGGATTACAGCAATGAGCAGTGGACAGTAAGGCAGGATGGAGACGGAGCTTCCTATATCTGGTATCCCTGTGAGAAGGTGGACAGCGTGATTATGGCCTGCTGGTATCTGGGAGATGAGTCCTTTAGGATCACGAAGCTGGTGCATGAGGCAAAGAAGACCGCGGAAGAGGATAAGTTTGCATCCTTTGAGGTGACGAAGGATAAGCCGGCAGAAGGGTATTCCCTGGCGGAGCTGATGGAAAAGAATGGGATCGATAAGGGCAGCCGGGTGAAGGTAACGGTGGCGGTAAGCGCCCAGGACGCCTTTGGCGGGGAAGCCAGCGGGATTGACGCAAACGGCACAAAGGTAGTGGCCCAGGTAAATGGGGACGGAGCGGGAAACACCTCCAATACCCTAATCGGCATATTCCCGGATTCCGCCTTATCGTTTAAGGTAAATGACGACTCAAAGTCTGACGGGTACACGGTAACGGATATCCAGGTGGAGAGCCTGGAAGGGGATGCAATCGGTGAATTCCAGAACATTACCGGAGGAAGCCGGATTGAGTTTGCCTCTAAGCTGATTGAGGAAGAAGAGGCTGAGGATTTGGAGGAATCCGGGCTTAAGGTTTACTGTGAGTATGACGGGGAGGTAAAGAGCGTTTCCGCAAACCTGATTGTCAATGGAGACTGGGATTACAGCAATGAACAGTGGGCGGTAAAGCAGGACGGCGACGGAGCTTCCTATATCTGGTATCCCTGTGAGAAGGCGGACAGCGTGATTATGGCCTGCTGGTATCTGGGGGATGAGTCCTTTAGGATCACGAAGCTGGTGCATCAAGTAAAGAAGAGCGGAGAAGAGCCGGAACTTCCTGAGCTGAAGGAAAATGAAAAGCTGGCAGTGGAAAAAGCCGGAAAATACTATGTGCCGGAAGGAGAAGGTATCCCCAGCGGAATGCGGTTTGCAGTCACTGGCGCAGAAGGCGTGAATATTAATGTAAACAATGATTATTGGGGCTGGAAAAAAGGCGGGGAGATCCATGCCTTTGATGCGGGAACCGAAGTGGAATATCTGGAATTTTTCCCGGATGAAGGAGCAAAAATCCAGTATGTTGTGTTTGTTTACCCGGATCAGCAGCCGGAGGAGCCGGATGAAAAAGAGGTATCGGTAACGGCGGATGCAGATGGGAAGTTCTATGTTCCGGAAGGAAAAGGATATCCCACAGGAATGAGATACACCGCTACAGGAAATGCCCAGTGGACAGCGAATGCAGAAGTTAACGGAGCATACTGGAAATCGGTTCAGGCTGGCCAGGAATATTTATTCGATGAAGGAATGGAAGTCGAATATGTATCATTTTATTTGGGCAATGGCGGTGAAGTAACAGAAGTAACATTTATTTTTGCAGATAAGCAGCCGGAGGAACCGGAACCAAGCGCGAAAGAAGTGGAAGTAGAGGCGGATGAAAACGGAAGGTTTTACATCCCGGAAGGCTATGGGATTCCAAAGGCCATACGTTTTATCGCTTCAACAAATAATAAATACGGAGCAAGCCTGGCGTTATGCGATTCGACAAACGAATGGCTGGATGGCAGCGAGAACTGGGTAGGTTTTACCGATAATGTAGAGACAACATATACGTTTAAAGAGGGCGTGACATTTGAATACCTTAAGTTTAATTCATCCGAAAAGGTGGAAGTAAGCCAAATGATCTTTATTTATGGCGATACTTCTGAAGCCGCTTCCCTTGCCGCTGCTGTTACGTATGGCACTCCCAGAAAGGGTTCGGCAAGGCTCCAGGATGTCCTTGTTGATGAAACCGGCGAATTATTGGCAGACCATGACGCAGATGGAAATTATTACCTTCCTAAGCTTCCTGAGGGAAGCGGCATAAAGCCCATGGGAATCCGTGCAGAGCTTTCCTCCAAGGCAAAAGCCGTTACCTTCCTGTGGAACCAGGGGGATGAGGAGACAGAAGTAACCCCGGTAAACGGAAAGGCATATTACCTGTTTACCGAAGAGGAAAGGGATAATATTGAATGCGTAAGCTTCAAGGGCCAGAAGGTGCGGAATGTAACCGTTTTATACTGGAACTGCGAGGAGGCCAAGGCAGCCGATGAGGAAGAGGGTGCTTTCGATCTTCCGGACTACCGTATCCCAGCGGCGATCTCCTATACATGGTCAGTTGATGAGGAGGTTAAAGACGGGGAGAAGGAAGCGCAGAAAGACGCACAGGCTAAGGAGGCTGGCGTCAAGCTTACGGCCAAGGTTTATGACCGGGAAGCCGGAAGCTGGAAGGAAGAAGGCATTGTATTGGCTGGCAATCTGGAAGTAAATCCCGAAGGAGCCAATGTATACATCATTACGGAAAAGAACCGGAAGGCTTTGGAAAAAGTGTTTGAAGAGGCACGGAAGGCAGAGGCAGCTCCCAGGCTATCCATTACGGCTGAGGGGTTAAAGTGCAGCGTACAGTCCATGGACGTTTACTATGATCAGCCTTACACCGATGAGGATGAGATTACCGGCTTGGCGGAAAATGAAAACCAAGATACTGCCCAGGAAGCTGGTTCTTCGGATGAGGCAGAGGATATGGATGGCAAACCGGAAGAAGACAAAGATTCCCAGGAAGGATCAGCGGAAGAAGGAAAGCCGGAAGAACCGATAACCGAAGGACAGGGAAAGGAAGGGTCGGAAAAAGAAGATCCGGCAAAAGAAGAATCCGAAGAAGAACCCTCAGCGCCTGAGGATAAGGGGCAGTTAAAGTCTGGGGCGCGGAAAGCATCCATGCCCGATGTCAGGCCAGGCCAATTAACCATAGGGCAGGAAGGGGGATTTAGCAGATGAAAAAGAATCAAAAGCTTCTGAAGGCAGCCAGTGTGATGACCGTGCTGGCGTTAGCTGCGGTTTTTCCGGCAGCGGCAGAGGAAGGCTCGCCGAAACGGGGCTGGCAGATGGAAGATGGACGCTGGGTTTTCCTGGACGGAAATGGAGACCGTGTAACCAGTACCTGGAAAAAAGGGCAGGACGGCACGCGTTACTATCTGGACGAGGACGGATATATGGCCGTAAATGCCATCATTAAGGACGGGGATGAGATTTACTATACCGATGAGAATGGTGCAAGGGTGAAGAACCGGTGGGTTTCTGAGCCTAATGAGGATTCCCTTTGTGATCAGGATGTGGATGTTGTCTGGTACTATTTCGGAAAGGATGGGAAAGCCCAGACCCAGGAAGGGAAAGGCGTTAAGCTGAAGGAAGGTTCGGCGGAGCGTGTTTATTTCTTTGACAGCGATGGGCATATGCTAAGCGGCTGGCAGGAGATCACCAATAAAAACGGGGACAAAAATATTTACTATTTGGGGGATGAAAACCAGGGCCATGTCCATAAGCAGTGGCAGTATTTGGAGCCGGATGAGGATATGCTGGCCGGGGATCATGACTATGATTCCTATGAAATGTTCTATTTTGGCTGGGACGGGAAGATGAGCCGCTCCGATGAGTCTGAAGTGGACGGAAAACATTTCCTGTTTGATGAAAACGGCGTGATGCATAAAGGCTGGAGCCCGGGAATCACTCCCCATGACGGGGATTTCGGCGTAAACCGTTATTATGATGAGGAGACGGGAAAACGGGCAGAGGGCTGGATTTACGCTTACGATCCGGATGATGAAAACAGCGATCCCCATTGGTTCTACTGTGATAAAAACAAAGGCTTCCTTTACAATGAAGGCGGGAAGGACTGCGATGAGGAGGTAGGCTATAAGCGGATTGACGGGAAGACATACTTCTTCGATGATCAAGGGCATATGATTACCGGTTTAATCAGCACCAACGGTACGGACCTAGAGGGAAATCCTTATATGGAAAGCGAGTTTTCCTCCTTAAGGGGCGATATCGGGAAAGGGAACGGCAAAAAAGCCGCCGGGATTTATTACTTAAGCCAGGAAGAAGGGACATTAGGCCAGCTGCAGGCAGATAAGAAGCTGTGCTTAGGGGATTCCTATGATGATTATACGTACTATCTGGACAGCCAGGGGCGCGCCTACCAGAATGCCATGGTGAAAGGCGCGATTTACCAGGAAGACGGGACTATGCTTCACGCGGACAGTGACAGCTGGGAGGCCGTCACCGTAGGAAGCGATATTTACCAGTCCAGCGATTATACGAAAGGCATACTGAAGGAATCCGCCCAGCCGGTTATTCCGGAGGGCAGCATCGTGCTCGTCAGCCGTAATGGCAAAGTGAAAAAAAGCGGGAAAAATGTGAAGGTTAATGATGAGCGCTACGATATTGACAATTATGTAGCCGTTCTGGCAGAATAGTTCAGCCAGTGGAATCGTATGTTTATGAGCAAAAGTAAGCTGCGTAAGCAGCAAAAAGCGCCGTAAGGCGTGAGCAGCCAGGAAGATTCGGTAAAGCAGAATTCCTGGCTGCTTTTGCATCTTCCGCGGGATGAACGGATATGGTATGATTATCTTATCAATCAGGTGATCAATAAACGGAGGAAAAATGAACGCGAAAAAGAACCAACTGATCCAGCTTTTAAACCGAATATTAGGAACACGGCTGCAGGCCCGGATGGTTTTTCTTTACCTTGCAGGCGGCGCCGTCCCGATGATCTTGATCGGCATATATCTGATTATCGGCACAAACCGGATGCTGGTGGATCAGGCCAAGAAGGCGGAAATGACGGAACTGGAGCTTTTGGGAAGCGAGACGGAAGAGCTTTTGCGAACCATCAATACCGCATCGAAAACCTTTTATTTCGATGAACAGTTAGAATCCATCGCCTTGAAGCAGTATCGGGAATACCAGGAGATTGTCAACGATTACCGGGCTTATACGGCTTTTGAGGATTTTGGGAACTTTTACAGCCGCCAGATATCCTGGATCAGCGTGTATCTGGATAACGATACTATCAGTGAAAATGCCCATTTTAAAAAAGCCGGGGAAGAAACGGTAAAAGAAAGATGGTATCAAAACGCCGTAGAGCGGGGCGGCGGGGCTTCCTGGCAGTATATGCCCCAGCCGCTGGCCCTAGATCACAGCAAGACGCTGGCGCTGACCAGGCTGTTAAAAACCAGGAAAAGTCAGGACGTAGGCGTGCTGGTGATGTATCTAAGGCCGGAACGGTTAAAGGAACAGGTAAACAGCCGGGAGAGCTGTACCAGGATAGTGTTGAATGGGGAGAAGGAGATTGCTTCTAACCAGGAGGGGCCAAAGCTGTCCCTTATCCGTCCCTTTTTAAATGCCTGCAAAAAGGAAGGGATCTTCCAGAAGAATATCAGGATTGACAGGACGGAATACGTAGTGACCTGCTATAGCTGCGCCCTAGGGGAATCTGACGATATCCTTCAGATGGTAAGCATGAAATCCTACCAGGATATCCTGCATCATGCCAACCGCCAGAGCCTTGGCAGTATGCTGATGTTTCTGGTCAGCGTGGCGGTGTCCGTGACGCTGATCGTCTGGTTTTCCCGGTCTTTTGGGAACCGGGTAAGCCGGTTCCGCAGCCAGATGCAGAAAGCCGCCTCCGGCAATTTTGATCTGGAGCCAAGCCTGGGAGGCAACGATGAGATTAGCGATTTATACGGCTATTTAGGCAGGATGATCTGCGATATCCAGCGTTTGCTTGCGGAGATTTATCAGGAACGGCTCCACGCGGAGCAGCTGAAAACCCAGCAGAGAGAGGCGGAATTTAAGGTGCTGGCCAGCCAGATTAACCCCCATTTCCTGTATAATACCCTGGAAACCATCCGGATGAAGGCCAGGGTGAACCACCAGTCGGAGATCGAGGAGCTGGTGAAAATGCTGGCGAAGATCCTGCGGAAAAATATCCGTGCCGGGGATGAGGACGTAAGCATCCGCGGGGAAGTGGAGATGGTGGAATCGTATTTACGGATACAGCAGTATCGGTTTGGGGATAGGATCCGTTACCGGATCCAGGTGGATGAGGGACTGGAAGAGTGCCGTATTTTGCCGTTGATCCTGCAGCCGATTGTGGAAAATTCCATTATCCATGGGCTGGAGGAAAAGGAAGGGATCGGCCATATCCTTATCCGGGTGGAACAGGTAGGGGAGCGGATTTTTATTACCATAGAGGATGACGGGCTGGGGATTTCCGTCAGCCGCCTTGAGGAGGTTAACCGCCAGCTGGGACGCCGGGGCATAAACCGGAGCCACATTGGGATTTGCAACGTGCACCAGCGCATACGGCTGAAATACGGGGAGGAGTATGGGCTTGGCATCAGCAGCGTTGAAGGGGAAATGACCAGAGTAACCATCAGGATTCCGGCAATTGGGCTTCCCTGCCCATAGGTAAAAGTGGCTAAAAATAGGGGGAAAAAGCCTCTGAATTTAAGGGTATTTATTTTGCCCAACCGTTTTTATAATTGTATTTAAGCAGTGAAGCACGGCATTTAGCTTAATGCCTGCGGAAATAAAAACGGGAGGTATGCAGGATGAAAAAACCAAAAAAACAAAAAGAAGCAAAGCAAAAATTTTCCATGGAACTGATGTGGAAGCAGCGGTATCTGCTGATGATGTCCGTCCCTTTCCTGATTTGGCTGATTATCTTTAAGTATGTGCCTTTGTGGGGATGGACCATGGCTTTCCAGGAGGTGGTTCCAAAATCTTTTGCCCTTCCTATGTGGGAAAGGAAATTCGTAGGGTTTAAGAATTTTATCGACGCGTTTACGGATCGGCTCTTTGCCCAGACCATGATTAATACTATCGGAATCAGTATTTTAGGGATTGTCATCGGCACGGCGGCAGCAGTGATCTTTGCCCTTTTCTTAAATGAGATCCGGATGGAGGGCTTTAAGAAAATCACCCAGACCGTATCCTATCTTCCCCACTTCGTATCCTGGGTAATTATCGCCAGCATCGCGAAAATGCTCTTAAACGACGGCGGCGCCATCGAGACCATGTTCGGGGTGCAGCTGCATCTCATGTCAACGAATTCCCCGTTATTCTGGGTTGTGGTCTGCCTGATTAACGCATGGAAAGAGGTAGGATGGGACGCGATTATTTACCTCTCGGCCATGGCGGGAATCGATCAGGGCATCTATGAAGCGGCCAAGGTGGACGGCGCAAACCGGTTCCAGCAGATGTGGCATATCACCCTTCCGGGCATTAAGCCTACGGCCATCGTCCTGCTGATCATGAGCGTAGGCAGCGCCCTGAATGTAGGCATGGAACGCCAGATGCTGTTAAGCAACGGCATTGTGCAGGATCACGCCATGGTGCTTTCCTGGTTTGCGTACATCCGGGGCATCGGCTCCAACAACTACGGCCTTGGTACGGCTATCGGGATGTTCCAGTCGGTAGTAGGCATTATCCTGCTGTTTATCGCCAATAAAGTGGCAGGCATGATTGGCGAAAGCAAATTGGTGTAAGGAGGGAAAAGGAATGCTGGAAAAGAAAAAAGGCGTGTTTGATTACGTGCTTTTGGTGCTGTTTTGCGGGATGATTTTTATTACGGTTTATCCCTTTTTAAATGTGTTGGCAATCTCGTTAAACGATCCTATGGATACCATGAGAAACGTTAATTTTATTATCCCCAGGAAGTTTACGTTAAGCAATTATCAGTATGTGTTTACCTCTAATAATATGCTCAAGCCCTTCGCCCTTTCCGTGTTAAAGACCTTGGTGGGAACCGGAATCGGTGTGGTGTGCACGTCCATGCTGGCATACGTATTAAGCAGGAAGGATTTCTATTTCTATAAGTCCTTTACCATTATTTTCATCATTACCATGTACGTCAGCGGCGGCATGATCCCGGAATATCTTCTGATTATGCGGACCTTGAAGATGGGCAATAATTTCTGGGTTTACATTATCCCGGGCCTGATTTGGGTATACAATGTAATCCTGATGCGTTCCTTTATCGAAGGTATGCCTATGGCTCTCCAGGAGGCGGCAAAGATTGACGGGGCCAATGATTTCATCATCTGGTCTAAGATTATCTTCCCCCTGTGCAAGCCGGTTCTGGCTACAGTAGCCTTGTTCGTGGCGGTAGGCCAGTGGAACTCTTTTATGGATACCTACTTATATGCCAGGGAGCTGCCTACGCTGCAGTACATCCTGTATGAGATCATTGAAAATGCCCAGATTAAAATCGATCCCCATGCGGCGGCATTAGGACAGGTGAAGAACGCGGTTTCCCCCATGTCTGTCCGTATGGCAGTTACGGTGATTGCTACTGTGCCCATCCTGCTGGTCTACCCATTCCTACAGAAGTATTTCGTAGGCGGCATGACCTTAGGCGCAGTTAAGGATTGATGGAAAGGAGGAACGTGTGATGAGGAAAAAGGCAAAAGCAGGCGCTCTCCTTCTGGCCCTTTTACTGTGTGCTGGGGGGGTATATGGATGTAGCAGCAAAGAGGAAAGCCAGATAGGCGAGGACGGAATTTTGGAGCTGGAATTTTTCAATAAGGATGGGGAGGAGGACGCCTGGTCTAACCCGGTGGCCCAGGCTCTTACCGAGGCTACGGGAGTCCGGTTAAAGATTGATTACCCGGTGGCTTCCCAGGATTTAAAGGTGGCCTTAATGATTGCGGAGCAGAATTTCCCGGATTTAATCTATGCCAAGGGCGACGTAGCCAGCTTGATTGACGCGGGCGCGCTGATCGATATGACCGATTTGATTGAGGAGTATGGGCCAAACATCAAAAAGATGTACGGGGATGAATTTGACAAGCTGAAATACTCGGAAGAGGATCCTTCTATCTACCAGCTTTCCTCCTACGCCATGGGGGGAGAAATTTATAAAAGCGCGGGAACTGCCCAGATCCAGTGGGCGGTGCTAAAGGAAAATGACTATGAAGTTCCCAGGACGCTGGAGGAGCTGGAAAATATGCTTAAGGATTACCTGGCTGCCCATCCCACCACGGAAGACGGCCTTCCCACCATCGGGATTACCTTATCGGCTTCCGACTGGCACTGGATGATTACCTTGGGAAACCCGGCTACCTCTATCGCGGACGGGGCGCCGGACAATGGGCAGTGGCTTATTGATGATGATTACAATGCCATATATAAATTCCGCTCGGAGAAGGAGAGGGAGTACTTCCGGTGGCTGAACCGGATGTACAGCGAGGGGATCTTAGACCCGGAATTTGCCACCCAGACCCATGAGGATTACATTGCCAAGCTGTCTTCCGGAAGGGTGCTGGCGCTGTTTGACACGGACTGGGATTACCTAGACGCAGAGCGGGTGCTGAAGGCGGACGGCAAGCTGGATAAGACGTATGCGCCCCTTCCCGTGACCATCAGCGAGGAAGTAAAATGCCCTACCTTAATGTCCCAGGGCTTGGTGACGGGCCAGGGTGTAGGGATTACCACTGCCTGCAAATATCCGGTGGAAGCCATCAAATTTTTGGATTATATTTGCTCGGATGAGGGCCAGGTTCTGGTAAACTGGGGCGTGGAAGGCATCAACTATGAGGTGGATGAAAACGGGAAGCGCTACCGCACACAGGAAGAGATCGATCGGTCAAATTCCGATAAGGATTACGCGAAAAATACCGGCGTAGGCTTTTATGCGTACCCATTCCCCACTTATGGGGCGGGAGTGCTGGACGCCACCGGGAATCCGTATACCACGGCCAGCAAGGAAGCGGTAATTGCCGAGTATGACGAGGAGCAGAAGGCCGCCTGCGAGGCCTGGGGAGTGGATCTTCTCCTGGATATCTTCCCTCAGCCGGAAGAGTTTGAGATCCCCAAATATCCCCCGGTGTGGGCTTACATCAAACCTGCCCAGTTAGATGATATCGGCAATAAATTAGACGAGGTGGCCTGGTCAAGCCTGATAGCCTGCGTTATCGGGAAGCCGGAAGAGTTTGATAAGAATTACGATGCCATGATTGCCAGCTTTGAGAGCATCGGTATGGGAGAGGCGGAGGCCATCCTTACGGACATGATTAAAGATAAGGTGGCTTTAGTGGAGGATTAATCTGTTACAGCGTATGTTTTGGCACACAGCATAGGAATTGCACTAAAATCATGCCATGGCAAAGGGGTTGCCGCAAAATCGTAATTTGGCAGCAGCCCTTTTTGCTGTTGTTTTGCGGAAAGGATAAAGCGCGGAAGGAAAAGGAGGAAAGAAAAACATGGAAAGAACATCTTCGTATATTTTTAACCATGGGGATATTACAAAAATCCTTTACGGCGGTGATTATAACCCGGAGCAGTGGCCGGAGGAAATCTGGGAGGAGGATATGAGGCTGTTTCGCCAGGCCGGGATAGACTGCGTTACCTTAAACGTGTTTAGCTGGGCCGCCCTGCAGCCGGATGAGGAGACGTACTCCTTTGAAAAACTGGATAAAATCATGGACATGGCCAGAGAGAACCGTCTCCATGTGATTTTAGCCACCTCCACGGCGGCCCACCCGGCCTGGATGGCAAGGCGGTATCCGGAGGTTCTTAGGGTGGAGTTTAACGGGATGAAGAGGAAATTCGGGGGAAGGCATAATTCCTGCCCTAACAGCCCGGTGTACCAAAAATATTCGGCCAGGCTGGCCGGGAAGCTGGCTTTGCGTTACGGGGAATATGAAAACCTGATTGCCTGGCACGTGAATAATGAATACGGCGGGGAATGCTACTGCGAGAACTGTGAGAAGGCATTCCGGCTATGGCTTCAGGAAAAGTATAAGACCTTGGAGGAAGTAAACCGGGCGTGGAATACCAGCTTTTGGGGGCATACCTTTTACGACTGGGATGAGATTGTGGCCCCGAACCTCCTTAGCGAGCATTTTGGGGAGGACAGGACCATGTTCCAGGGGATTTCCCTGGATTACCGCCGGTTTTTTTCCGATTCCCTCCTGGAAAACTTCCGCGGTGAATATGAGGCCATTAAGCAGCATACACCGGATATTCCCATTACCACGAACCTGATGGGATTTTATAAGCCCCTGGATTACCAAAAGTGGGGCCGGTACATGGACTTTATTTCCTGGGACAACTACCCGGCCAATGAAACCCCGCCTGCCGTCACGGCCATGAACCATGACCTAATGCGGGGGATCGGCGGGGGGAAGCCCTTTGCCTTAATGGAGCAGACCCCCAGTGTGACCAACTGGCTTTCCTATAATGCCTTAAAACGGCCTGGGGTCATGCGCCTGTTAAGCTACCAGGCCGTGGCCCACGGGGCGGATTCCGTGCTGTTTTTCCAGATGAGGCGGACGGTTGGCGCCTGCGAGAAGTACCATGGGGCGGTTATCGACCACGCAGGCCACGGGAATACTCGGGTATTTCGGGAAATCAAGGCCCTTGGGGGGGAATTAAAGGCCCTTGGCAGCCAGGCTATGGGAAGCAGGACGCCTGCAAAGGCGGCAATCCTGGTAAGCTGGGAGAACTGGTGGGCCCTGGAATATTCTGCGGGGCCAAGCTGTGACTTAAAATATTTGGATGAGGTGGAACGGTACTATACGGCTTTTTATGAGCAGAATATCCCGGTGGACATTATCTCCTCAGAAGATCCCTTGGACGGTTATGGTTTAGTGGTGCTCCCTGTGCTTTACCTGGTGAAGGATGGGATTCCGGATAAGCTTAAGGTTTACGTGGAAGGGGGCGGAACCCTTATCGCCACCTATTTTTCCGGGATTGTGGATCAGCATGATCTGGTTGCCCTGGGAGGGTATCCGGGACGGCTTAGGAGCATTTTGGGAATCTGGGTGGAGGAGACGGACGCCCTGCCTAAGGAAGCGGCAAACCGCTTTATCTGGAAGGGGAAAGCTTATCCGGCAGAGCTTTTGTGCGATATTATGCATATGGAAACGGCTAGGGAGCAGGCCGTGTATGAGCTGGACTTTTACGCCGGGACGCCGGTAATCTCCTGCAATCAGCTGGGAAAAGGGAAAGCCTGGTATATCGGAACCAGAAGCAGCCATGAATTTTACCACGATTTGATTTCCCATATCGCCGGGGAAATTGGGCTAAAGCCGGTATGGAACCCAGTGGAAGGCGTGGAGATTACGGAGCGGAGGAAAGAGGGGGTGCGGTATCTGTTTTTCTTAAACCATAAGGAAGAGGAGGCGGCGTTTGCCATGGAGCTGGACGGGGAAAGCCTGCTGGATGGGAAAGCTTATGGGAAAGGCGAAACGGCGGCGCTTCCCGCAAAAGGGGTGATGATTTTTCGGGCGGCTGTTTGATTTTTTCGGTCTTTTGCAATAAAGGAAATGGAATCTGCCGGTCAGGGAAAAGAAAGTTGACTTGTCTGTTTATAGAAAGTGCATCCAAACGGAGCAAAAGCGCTCCGCCTGGATGCACATTTTTGTGGGATAATGTCCCTATCCCATCACCACTTCCACCTGGCATTCCTTCCCGGGGAAGATAGGGAGCGGCTGGCCGGGCGCCATGCTTAAGCCGTCTATAGAGATTTGGCTTACGCCTTTTTGCACCCCGTTAGGGTTAGCGATATGGATATGGTAGCGGCAGCCCCGGTAAATCCGGTTTACGGTAAGCTGGGATATGGTTTCCGGGATGCAGGGATCGATGATAAGGCCCTGGTAATCCGGCTGGATCCCCAGGATATACTGGGAGATGTTTACAAACGTCCATGCTGCCGTCCCCGTCAGCCAGCTGTTTTTGGCCTCCCCGTGCTTTGGCGCGTCTTTCCCGGCGATCATCTGGGAATATACATAAGGTTCCGTGCTGTGGATCTCGCTGATTTCTTCCAGGTAAGCCGGGGCGATCCTGCGGTAGACCTGGAAAGCCCGGTTCCCGTGGCCTACCCTGGTTTCCGCGATGGAAATCCAGGGGTTATTATGGCAGAAAATCCCGGCATTTTCCTTATAGCCTTCTGGATAGGAGGAAATTTCCCCAAGGTTTACGTAGTAGCGGCTGTAGGCAGGCTGCTGCAGCATAATGCCGTAATCCGTATCCAGGTATTCCTTTACGGAGGCCAAGGCTTTTTCGGCCAGCCCTTCCTTTATCCCGATATCCGCCAGCACGCAGAAGCCCTGTGGCTCGATGAAAATCTTCCCTTCGTCACATTCCTTAGATCCCACTTTATCCCCATGGGCATCATAGGCCCGCAGGAACCATTCCCCGTCCCATCCGGCATCTAAGACGGCTTGAACCATCTTGGCTGTTTCTTCGTCCGCCAGAGCCGCTTCCTTATGCCTTCCCAGCATCCTGGCGATTTTCCCGTAATCCTGCCCGTATTTGACAAACATCCCTGCGATAAATACCGATTCGGCCACAGGACCTTCCGACGGGCCAAAGGTCTGGAAGGATTCCCCAGGCTCCTTGGAAAAGCAGTTTAAGTTCAGGCAGTCATTCCAGTCTGCACGGCCAATGAGGGGAAGGCCGTGGGGGCCTAAGTGGGTTACGGTATAGCGGAAGGAGCGGGTTAAATGCTCAAACAAAGGCTGGGCCTTTGAAGCGTCATTGTCAAAGGGAACCATTTCCTCCAGGATGGATAAGTCCCCGGTTTCCTTTAGGTAAGCTGCCGTCCCGGCAATCAGCCACAGGGGATCGTCGTTAAACCCGCTTCCGATATCGGCGTTCCCCCGCTTGGTCAGGGGCTGGTACTGGTGGTAAGCGCTGCCGTCCTCAAACTGGGTGGCGGCAATATCTAAGATCCGTTCCCTGGCCCGCTCAGGGATCAGATGGACGAAGCCTAAAAGATCCTGGCAGGAATCCCGAAAGCCCATGCCCCGGCCGGTTCCGGATTCAAAGTAAGAGGCGGATCGGGACATATTGAACGTAACCATGCACTGGTACTGGTTCCAGATATTGACCATGCGGTTTAATTTCTCATCACTGCTTTCCAGGGTGTAGGCGGAAAGAAGCTTATCCCAGTAGTCCTTTAATGCCTGGAGGGCGTCTTTAACCTGGGCATCCGTGGCAAGGCGCTTTTGGATGCTTCTGGCAGGCGTTTTATTGATGACCCCAGGCTTTTCCCATTTTTCATCCGCCGGGTTTTCGGCATACCCTAAAAGGAAGATCAGGCTTTTGGATTCCCCAGGCTTTAAGGTAATGGTGAAATGATGCGCCCCGATCACAGTTCCGCCGCTGGCGATGGAATTATGGAGCTGGCTTTCCCATACAGCCTTGGGGTGTTCCATGCTTCCGTAAGCCCCTAAAAATTCCTGCTGATCGGTGTCAAAGCTGTCAAAGGGTTCATTTACGGAGTAAAATGCGTAATGGTTTCGCCGTTCCCGGTATTCCGTCTTATGGAAAATTTCCCGGTCGGTAACTTCCACTTCCCCAAGGCTTAAATTCCTCTGGAAATTAGTGGAATCATCCACTGCGTTCCAGAAGCAAAATTCCACATAGGAAGTCAGTTCCAGGGTTTCCGGAGAATTTCCCAGGTTAGTGATTACCAGATGGTTTACCTCGCAGGTTTCATGAAGGGGGACAAAAGCGGTAAGGCTGGCACTTAGATTCCCCAGCCGGGAGCAGTACCGGCTGTAGCCCAGGCCATGGCGGCATTCGTAGTGGTCTAAAGGAGTTTTAACCGGCTGCCATCCCGGAGTCCAAACCGTGCCGTTATGCTTCAGAAAATAGTAGCGCCCGTTGGTATCGGCGGGGATATTGCGGTAACGGTAACGGGTAAGCCTGAGCAGCTTCGCGTCTTTATAAAAGGAATAGCCGCCGCAGGTATTGGAAATTAAGGAAAAAAAGTTCTCATTCCCCAGGTAGTTAATCCAGGGCTGGGGGGTTTGGGGCGTGGTAATCACGTATTCTTTAGCCGCATCATCAAAATATCCAAACTTCATAAGGTTCCTCCATTAATCTAATTGAGTGCTCTAATCTTAAGGGTTCCCGCCCCTGTAAGGACAAAGGCGGATACAGTAAGTGTACTGCTTTATCTTAATCGGAAAAACGGGAAAATCCAACTGTGGAAAATGGTGATAAAAACCATGAAAAAAATGACATCGGCCAAGCTTAGTGTACTGTCTGGATGTAATCGAAATGAAAAATATGAAAAAATGTGGAATAAAAATGCATAGAAAAAATAAAAACTGGTGTGGAATTTTCTATTGAAATGTGGTAAAATTCTATATCAATAGTTCAGCTAGTTAGAACCCCATGGGTCAAAGTACCTTTTGGCCTAATCAGGGCGTTTAAAGGTATGGCTGGCGGCAAGGACGGAGAGGAACGATGTTGGGTAAAGCAGGACAGAAGATAGACTGGCTGGTGGATCACTATATGGCAGTGTGCCTGCTGCTGGCCCTGTTTATTTTGTCAATGGTCGGGGTTGGGGATATGCGTGCAGTCAGTATGCTGGGGCTTTTGCTGTGCGTGGTGGGGATTATCCAGCAGTCTGCCCAGGTGGATCTTTGGATCTTTGTCCCCTTGGTCATCTATGATCTGTTCGCCATGGCGTCTTCCTGGGCGGCATACGGGAACATTGCAGACGGCTATGGGGTGACGCATTTGGTTTTCCCTACGGTTTACCTGTTGATGGCCTGCTTAAGCGGCGGGGAGCAGCTTTTGCTGAAATGGCTTTGCCTGGGATGGGCAGGCGCCGCGGCTTTCCTTGGCGTCGTCCAGTTTACATACCGCGCCGCATTCTTGGGCAGCGCCAGGCGCATGGGCGGGGTAATCGGCAATCCTAATGCCATGGGGATTTTCCTGGTAATCGGCTGGTTTGCGCTGCGCTACTTCCTGGAAGGGCAGGAAGGGGATGGGAAAGGGCAGGGGCATTTCCTCCTGTCCTCAATGGAACCGATTCTGCTGGCAGCTCTGGGGCTTACGCTGTCCATGGGCAGCTTTGTGGCTATGGCGGCGGGGATATGCGTGCTCATTGGGGGAAAGAAAAGGGAAGCTTCCCGTGCCCGCCTGCCCCATCCATGGAGGGAAACGCTCCGGTACGCCCAGGGGCTTTTAGCCAAAGCAAGCCTGGGGATAGGATGGGGCATACTGCTGTATCTGGCGGCGGCCAGGACCGATGTGCCGTGGATTTCCCTAGGTTTGTTTGGGTATTTGGCCGTCTTAAGCTTGTGCTGGAAGCGGCTGGGGGCGTTTTTGGATGCGTACCCCTGGATGGCCGCGGCTATTTCCGCCGGGGGGATTTTCGTGGCGGCTGCCGCGGTGGCTGTCCGGCCCAGTTCCCTTGCAACCTTTGCGGAGAGGCTGGAAATGATGGAAAACGGCCTCCATTACCTGGTGCAGTCTCCCCTGCTGGGGGTAGGGCCTTACCGGTGGAGGTTCCTTAACCTGGCTGACAGCGACAAATATTTTAATACGTGGCATATCCACAATGTGCTGATCCATGTGGGCGTGGAGCTTGGCTGGATAGCCATGGCAATGCTGGCGGTATTGGCGGCCAGGGGATATGCCAAAAAGTCCAGCCTCCCCCAAAAGGGGGGATTCACCGCGTTTTGTGTCCATAACCTGAT
The DNA here is from genome assembly GCA_910575565.1 of Lachnospiraceae bacterium. Taxonomy (GTDB): domain Bacteria; phylum Bacillota; class Clostridia; order Lachnospirales; family Lachnospiraceae; genus Caccovicinus. Next base: position 94,685 of record CAJTFL010000010.1, read on the forward strand.
GGATACAGGATTCTTTTACCTGGGGATTATGTCATTTACCCTGATTTTTGCGGGTATGCCTGGGCATGGCGGGAAGCGGGTAAATGGTTTTTGGCTGAAAGCCTTTTTTGGCACAGCAGCCCTAATCTATGCCTATGGCCTGTACGCTGGCATGAAGATGTAGGAGGGATGGAAGTGGAGCCGGACAGAAAGGGATTTCGCGGCATTTGGTGTCTTTTGCTTGGGTTTTGCCTGTTGGCGGCAATGGTTTTGGCTTTGTGTTTCTGGTCTTCCATGAAACGGCCGGATATTGTGGGGAGAAAGCTTACGGATGAGGAGCGGGCAGAAGTGGCCGCCAGGAATAGCCCTCTTATCGACTATATTTTCCTGTCCCCCAATGCGGATTTTCCCCGGGGAGATTCCATTAAGAAGCTTACGATCCACCATATGGCAGGGGATTTTGGCCTGGAGATGATCGGGGCGAATTTTTCCCAGCGGGACAGGCGGGCTTCCTCCAATTACGCCATCGACAGCAGCGGGCGGATCGCCCTTTACGTGGAGGAAAGCAACCGGGCCTGGACTTCCAGCAGCAAGGAAAATGACGATCAGGCCGTGACCATCGAGGTGGCTAATGATGAGACGGGCGGAAATTGGCACGTAAGCGATGAGGCCTATGAGGCTCTTATTGCCCTGTGCACGGATATCTGCCGGCGCAATGGGATTTGGCGGCTTGATTTTACCGGGAACCCGGAAGGGAGCTTAACGATCCATAAGATGTTTTCCGATAAGACGGAATGCCCCGGCCCTTACTTGGAGAGCCGGATGGTGGAGATAGCCGCGGCGGTGAATGAGCGGCTGGCGAAAGATAGGGAGGAAGAAGCGCAGCAGTGAAGGTGCTGAACCGTTATGGAGTGTTAGGGGTTAAGAAAACAGCTGCGAAAAATCAATGCGGGGGTGTGTTTAAAATCGCTAAAGATGCCCCAGGGCGCATTTTTATATACAGGCCGCAGGGCAAACAGCCAGGCGGCAAAGGATCATTTTTGAGAAAGGGGATTTCTGGAAATGAATGTGGGGAAGGAGAGGAAAAGGAAAAGAATTTTTGCCGCGGTGATCCTCGCCCTGATGACTGTGCTGGCGGTGGGGGTGGCGGTTTTCGCGGACGCGCCGGATTCCTATGCGCTGACGATTGTAAAGAAGATTGATGAAAACGGCCTTCCGGAAGACGTGCTGAAATGGGCTAAGGATCAGGAATATACCTTTCGGATCGACGGCTTTGGGTACGTGAAAGGAGAGGTTAAGTCATTTAGGGAGCTGTTGAAGGATTCCATGCCGGAAGGGGTAAGGTTTGTAGAAGGCAATGACAATGCCCTGCTGGTGACGATCAAAGGCGAAGGATCCCGGATGATTAGTTTTGGCACTGCAGTTGCCGCTACGGTAAGCGAGGTGACAAACGGCCTTAAGTATGATGATGGCAAAAACGTTTGGAACATGAGCGAAACCACCTGTGACGCCAGTATGCCTACGAAGCTGGTGTATGGCACAAATATGGGAACAGGCGGCAGCCGGGATCTTACCATTAATATTGGCAAGGACGGCGGGAAGATCAAGGTTTCCAAGCCGGAAAACGCAAAATTAGTCGGTTATTTCAGACCCAGGAAGAAAGAGGAAGCGTCTGCCGGTTCTTCCTTGGAGCAATCTGGCCGATCTGGGGAAGGGCTTCCCATAAAGTCGATTGGGCCTGGGGAATATGCAGAATGGGACGGCCTGGATCGAGGCTCCTACATCATTGAAAAAATGGAGGGGGCAAGAGGCTTTTCGGTTCATGTGGGCCAGCGGAAGGTAGATGTTCCCAAAGGCGGGGAAGGAACGGTATATATTAACGGAAATTACGGCAAGCTGACCATCACGGCTCCGGGAGTACGGGGGGGTGGCGAGCAGTATTACTATGTCATCAGTGGGAAAACCATCGTAAAGGACGAGAATGGAAATGACCGGGAGGAGCTGTATGAAAGAACCACAAGTCCGGTAAAAGCCGGGGAGGAGTACCAGGTGGATCATTTGCCCCGGGGGCGGTTTATGGTGAAGGAGCACAATTATTCTCCAACCCAGGGATTTACGGTCACAGGGGTGAACGTTGACGGGCGTGTGAAGACGCTTACCAAGAAGGTCAACCAGTCCAAGCTTAACACATGGCGCTGGGTTGACAGCCTGCCGGAGGATCTTGTTTCCAATGCCCAGGTGGAGATCAGCCAAATTAAGGGGCCGAAAGTGGGCACATCGGTAAAATTTGGCATCGGGGGGACTTGGGATGATGAGCCAAGCAAAGAAAAGCTTTGGAGTTACGCCTGTAAGGTGGGAACGCCCAGGACGATTGAGACCCGGGAGATGCTTCCAGGCAGCCGGATTTTGTTTAACTGGAACGGAAACGGAAGCATTTCTGAAGTTGTGGTGAAGTTTTATTACGATCGGGAAATCGAGATGAAAACTTCCTGCAAGGATTCCGACGTGCTTTACGCCAAGACCATAAGCCAGGACTGGATGGAGATCAGCAAGGCTGTGGATGATACCCCGGAAGGGGAAATTTATTATTACTATACCATACTGGATAAGGATGATCAGCCCATTACCGGTTATTCAGCCGTCATCAATGGCGTGCCGGTTTCCGAAAGCGACATGACGGACAGGGAAGGCACTGCAGTCAGGATAAAAGCAGGGGATACGGTGCGGCTGGAAGGCCTTAAGCCTGGAAGCTATAAGATCATGGAAACCATTGACGCCGACGAGCCGGCGGCATTCCAGATGGCCGTGGAGGAAACGGAAAGCACCATAAGCCCTGCCAGCGCAGTCGATGTGGAAATCCTTGGTCCCCGCACCCTTACCATTAAGCGGGATGAGGACCGCCCTGGCGAGGAGATGCCGGATCTGGTTTATGCCTTCCAGGTGAGTGCCAAGCAAGGCGAATTCATTGATGAAGTGACCCTAAAGGCAGGGGAAAGCGCCCAGGTAGATCTGCCTGGAGAAGGCCAGTATACGGTGAAAGAACTGGACAGAAGCGAAATCTTTGAATTAAGCTATACCGACAGCGGAACCGTAGGAGTGATGACCACTACGAAAGCCTGGAGTTCCAGAAGCTTCTTTGACAGAGCCGGGGAAGGGGAGCCGGATACATCCACAGTAACCTTCACCAACAGCTTTTCCAAGGAGGAAGGCGCTTACCGGGTGATCCATGAGTATTATTTCCAGGATAAGTACGGGGATTACCATTGTGAAGGAACAAGCATCATGACCAGCGAAACCGGGCGGAGGCTGGGCAGTGAATATACCGAGGATAATGTGATTCGGCAGTTTATGTTCAGTAAGCCCGGTGAGATAAGCCCGGCCTATGCTTATTTTGAGTCGGCTTACGGCACAGCAGAGGAGATTGGCTTTGAAGAAGCGGAATTGTCCAGCGAGCCGGTGCAGTTCCGTATGGCTACAGGGTCAAATATTGCCACACGCTCCAATGGGAAGGCACGGGCAAACAGGGTTTCCCGCCCATCCAGGGAAGAATCATCCGGCGGCATACGGATTTACGGGAGCATAGGGGCCAATGGGGCAAAAGCCGTCTCCATCGCTTCGTCCTCTGACGGGGAAAGGGAGCTGCCAGATGATGAAGAGATGGATTTGGCGGGCAGAAGGGCTTCCAGGTCCAGCTCGGTAAAGGGTTCCCTAGGCAGGGAGGCAGCGTCCCCGCTTAACGATAAAGGCGTTGATCCCGATGAAATTGAGGCCGATGATGAGGGGATTATCAGCAGGGGCGTTGTGACAAGCGGCGGGAAAACCTTAGCTTATACGCCGGATGAAGGCATGGATCACGTCACGGCCACTGAGGAAGGGAACCAGGTGATTATCCTGCGGTATTTCTGGAAATACCCGGTAGGCAATTATAAAGTCCTCCATATGTATTACCTGCGGGACAAAGATGGCGATCACCGGGAAGGAAACAGTCAGGTAATCGATAAGGAGCTTATTGAGCTGAACGAGGCGAACAGGGAGTATATACATACGGCGAGTTCGGAAGATCAGATACCGCAGCCTCTTGAATATTATCTGCCGGATGCCGGCCTAGGCGATGAGGCGGTGGAAAATGTCCATAAGTATGAGTATACGTATTTTGGCTATTCATATGGAAAAGTGATTTCAGGAGGCGATCCTGATCCTAATGGCGAGTGGTATATTTTTGGCGACGTTTACCAGCCAGATACCACGTTGAATGGTGTTAAGGATACAGAGGCGGGAGACCAGATGATTGTCCTGCGTTACTACCGAAAGGAGGAAGATACCACCAGCAGTGTCTGCTCATATCGGGTAGTGCATGAGTATTATTACCGGGAAGAGGCGGATATCGGTCAGGCCGGTGAGGAAGAGGGGGATAATGCCCCGGGCGAAGAGGATGATGGATATCCTGGTGATGATGGCCCGGAAGGAGGGGAAGAGGATGGCTTTAACGGCACGATGCCTAAGGATCCCAGATACTCGGATACTTTTGAGGGGATGACCGAGATCGAGGAGATAATCGCCCCGAAGAACACTACCGTGACTGCGGATCAGATCGGGAAAAAAGAGGAGTTTTCAAAAGATGGCAAAAAGCATAAATACACCTACTATCATGCTGGATCTGAATACCCTGAATACGGCGAAATGACAGAAGAAGGTTCTTATCCTTATACAAGTATACGGGATAAGCAGTTTGTTACGTCTACACCGGAGGGGAAACAAATCATTATCCTGCGGTATGTCCGCGGCGATGAGGAACCAAAAGAGCCGGAGAAGCCAGAAGAACCGGAGAAGCCAGAAGAACCGGAGAAGCCAGAAGAACCGGAGAAGCCAGAAGAGCCGGAGAAGCCAGAAGAACCGGAGAAGCCAGAAGAGCCGGAGAAACCCCAGGAGCCGGAAACTGCTGCCCCACCCCAGCCGGAAAGGCCTGCCAGGCCTTCAGGAGGGGGCGGGGGAGGAGGGGAACGGGATCGAACCCCTTCTTCGGCCCCGGATCCGTCCCTGGAAGTGACGACCGAGCCGCCATCCCCGGAAGCCCCATCTGAGCCTGAGCCTACGGCTCCTGGCGGGCTGCCGGATCCCCAGGATCCTAACAGCCCGGAGACGATTACCATATGGGAAGACGGTGTTCCCAGGACTTACCGCAAGGTATGGGATCCGGAAACAGGAACCTTTGTCTATCTTCCGGAGGATGAAATTCCCCTAAGCGGAAAGGATCTTCCCAAGACGGGGGACAGGAGCGGGAGCGTCCTTTGGTTAACCTTATTCTTCCTCAGCGGGGCAGGAGGCATCCTGCTCATAGCCGCCAGGCGGAGGGGGAAGAGGAAGCGGTAGTGGCTTTTAAAGATTAGAATTTTTAGAAGCGTTTAGGTTAAGCAGTAAGTTTAAGTGAGAAGATTGGATATTCCAATCAATCAGTAAAGAAAATCCCTGCCGGGAAAGCAATGCGGGTTGGCATTGGTTCCGGCAGGGGTTTTTTAATAAAACCGAGATATATTATTTTCTTTGATAAGTTACAAACGATGTCTGGAAATTCTCTTTTGGGCAATCTCATAAACTTCCTCATCTTCACGCATACCGATGACGATTACCAGTATGTTATTGCCTTGGCGGATAAGCTGGTATACAATGCGCAAACCAGCGCCCCGCAGCTACATTCCAGCTCATTCAAATTCAATATCGTCCGTGGATTCATAATCGGACGGCGTGAATTCAAATTCCTGATCCACCTGCTCTTGGGAGATTACAGCGGCGGGGTTGAAATGGGACATACGCTCTGTAGCGGCAGCGAGAAGCCGTGCATCGTTGACTTCATCCAAAAGCCGGATATATTCATCCGGGGAAAGAAGGACGCATTCCGGCGTGTTGTTTTTCATCACAACTTTCGCGCCACAGTGTTTTACTTCATCAAAAATTTTGCCAGCCAGCCCGCGGTTGAACAGGGAAATGGGGATCGTGCTTTCTATTGCGCTTCTGATGGAACTCATCAATATCACCTCTTTGATTATAGTATATAAAATATCAGTAAAAAAATCAATAATTTTGCTGACTTAAATAAAGCATATATTCTTTGTGGAGAGGGTGACACATTGTGCGAGTATGATTATGTATTTTCCCCAGTTACCCAAGTTAACAAAGCAGTAAATTTAACTTGGGTAGCTGGGGGAATTAATGCTTTGTCAACCTGGATAGCTGGTAGGGGGATTTTGATGCTGGGTTGTTTCGGATGATATTGGGATGGATGGGGGAAGTTGGTGTTTCCTACGATAAGTTTACTGGTATAGATGAAACACGTAGGCTGACGAGTTCGCCGCTTGTGGTGGATGTACACACGAAAACGCGCTCTCGCTCGACATAAAACGGAACGGACACTAAGCTCGAAAAAACCTCGCTAAGTGCCGCCGTTTTATACGGTTTTCTTTGTGTACACGCACCACAGACGGCTAGGTACTAGCTTACGGGAAGTCATTTTTCGCTAGCCATTAAGGCAGCGGAGCCAGGCCAAATTCCATGAGGAACCCCTCCTGAAACGTCGGCGCTTAACGAGGTTTTTCACGAGTTTAGCGTCCGCTACGTTGAAGGCGGAGCGAGAGCGCGGTGACGATGGAATATCGCCTGGCGCAGCGGAAAAGCAAAATTTTTATGTCAAAAAATAACGGTATTTTTCTGGAAAAGAGTATGGTAGGATGGCTATAAATTCAGGAATCAAGATGTGTTAAGAAAAAGCGAGGAGAAATGGAAAATGCAGGAACCGAATGATTTAAGCATTTTTTTGCAGGAAGCTTCCAAAGGCCCATACGCCCCGGACTGGGAATCCCTGGCGGGGCATCAGGCCCCGGCCTGGTTTGGGCAGGCTAAGTTTGGGATCATGGTTCACTGGGGCCTTTACAGCATCCCAGTCCACAACAATGAATGGTATTCCCGGAATATGTATATCCAGGATAAGGAAGAATGGCATTACCACCGAAGGACGTATGGCCCCCAGGACAAGTTTGGCTACCAGGACTTCATTCCGATGTTTAAAGCCGAAAATTTCCATGCAAAGGAGTGGGCCAGGCTTTTTGGGGAAACAGGGGCAAAGTACCTGATCCCGGTAGCGGAGCACCATGACGGGTTTCAGATGTATTGCAGCCAGGTTTCTAAGTGGAATTCCTGGGACATGGGGCCGGGGCGTGATTTTTTAGGGGAATGGAAGGAAGCAGCCAGGGAAGAAGGATTGGTTTTCGGCACGTCCAGCCATAGGGCGGAGCACTGGTTTTTTATGGGCCATGGGCGGGAATTTTTAAGCGACGTTAAGGAGCCGATGAAGCGGGGAGATTTCTATTGGCCCGCCATGGCGGAGCCGGATCACCAGGATTTAAGGAGCCGCCCCTACCCCTCCAGGGAATTTGTGGAGGACTGGATTTACCGGACCTGGGAGCTGATTGACCGATATCAGCCTTCACTGCTTTATTTTGACTGGTGGATCCAGCATGAGGCCTTTAAGGAAGGGTTAAAGCTGGTGGCCGCTTATTACTATAACCGGGCAGCGGAGTGGGGGAAGGAGGTTTCCATCTGTTACAAGCATGACGCCATGATGTTTGGAAGCGGGATCCCGGAGGTGGAGCGGGGAGGCCTGGGGACGGCAGTGCCTTTTTTGTGGCAGACGGACACGGCCATTGCCAAAAATTCCTGGTGCTATACCGACAGCCTGGAATACAAAACCCCGCGGCAGATTATTTGCGATTTAATTGGGGCAGTGAGCAAGAATGGGAATTTGCTGTTAAATGTAGGCCCTAAGGGGGATGGCTCCATCCCGGAAAAGGATCGGGAGATTTTAACTGAAATTGGGAAATGGATGAAGGTAAACGGGGAGGCCATCTATGGAAGCCGCCCTTGGAAAATATGGAAGGAAGGGCCTGCTAAGGAGCCGGAAGGGCAGTTTATGGATCAGGAAGAACCAGTTTACACCAGTGAGGATATCCGGTTTACGGTTAAGGGGGACAGCATTTATGCGTTTATTTTGCAGTATCCCCAGGATGGGAGGGTAAAGATCGGTTCCTTGTCCCAGTGTGCCAACCCGGATCGCCTGGGCTTCCACGGCCTTATCCGCCAGGTGTTGGTGCTTGGGCAGGAAAAACCGCCTGTATGGCATCAGGCTCCGGACGGGCTTTACGTAGAAGGGGAGCCGGGAAAAAAGAAGCTTCCGGCAGTGGTGAAAGTACAGATTATTTAGGCTTTCATGTAAAAAAAGTAAGGTGTTTTTCTGGGGAGCGGTATGGTAGGATGAGCCTGTAAGCGTTAATTTTTTTATCGGATTGGAAAAAACTTGGAAAAACAATGAGAATTTTTGAGACAAAGAGAGGGGATCATGATGAAATTCCACAATGGATGTTGGTTATTGAAGGAAGGCTACGGGAGCTTTTCCCCGCAGCAAGCGTATGAGATCAGGAAGCAGGAATATGAAGTGCAGATTTGTGCGCCTACCAGGCATATCGCGAAGAAAGGGGATACGTTAGACGGGGTGAACCTGACCGTGCGCATTACGGCCCCTATGCCGGAGGTGATCCGGGTGCAGGTGATCCACCACAAAGGCGCAAGGAAGAAAGGGCCGGAATTTGATCTGAACTTAAACCCCCAGCCCCTTAAGGTAATGGAGGAGGGGAACCTCCTTATAGCGGAAAGCGGCCATTTAAGGCTGGTGATTGACAAGGAAAACTGGTCTATGCGCTATGAGCGGGACGGGGCGCTTCTGACGAAAAGCGGGAAAGGGGATCTGGCTTACATTAAGACGGACTGGAAAGGCCTGGCTTATGACATTGGGAAGGAAGGCAGCGCTTATATGCGCCAGCAGCTTGGCCTTTCGGTAGGCGAGCTGATATACGGCCTGGGTGAGCGCTTTACGCCCTTTGTGAAAAATGGCCAGTCCGTGGTTATCTGGAACGAGGATGGGGGAACCAGCACAGAGCAGTCCTATAAAAATATCCCGTTTTATCTGTCTAACCGGGGATACGGGGTGTTTGTGAACCATCCGGAGAAGGTGGAGTTTGAAATCGGCACGGAACAGGTGGCGAAAGCAGCCTTTAGCGTGCCGGGGGAATGTATGGATTATTTTGTCATTAACGGTCCGTCCATGAAGGAAGTGCTGATGCGGTATACGGATCTAACTGGAAAACCGGCCAGCCTGGCTTACTGGACTTACGGCCTGTGGCTGTCCACCTCCTTTACCACGAATTACGATGAAGAAACGGTGATGAGCTTTATCGACGGCATGGAGCAAAGGGGGATCCCTTTAAGTGTGTTCCATTTTGACTGCTGCTGGATGCGGGAATACCATTGGACGGATTTTACCTGGGATGAGCGGGTATTCCCGGATCCGGAAGGGATGCTCCGGCGGATCAAGGCAAAAGGGATCCGGGTTTGCGTCTGGATTAACCCCTATATCGGACAGGAGTCAGCCCTTTTCGACGAGGGCATGGAAAAAGGATATTTCTTGAAAAAGGAAAACGGCGATGTATGGCAGTGGGATATGTGGCAGTCCGGCCTTGCTATCGTAGACTTTACCAACCCGGAGGCCTGCCGCTGGTATCAGGATAAGCTGGAAATGCTTTTGGATATGGGCGTGGACTGCTTTAAGACGGATTTTGGCGAGCGGATTCCGGTAAATGTGGTATACCATAACGGGGCGGATCCGGTAAAAATGCATAATTTCTACACCTATTTGTACAACCAGGCGGTATACCAGGTATTGGAAAAACGTAAGGGAAAGGAAGAAGCGGTACTTTTTGCCCGTTCGGCCACGGCGGGAGGGCAGAAATTCCCCGTCCACTGGGGCGGCGACTGCTGGTCGGACTATGAGTCCATGGAAGAAAGCCTGCGGGGCGGCCTGTCCTTAACCAGCAGCGGCTTCGGCTTCTGGAGCCATGACATCGGCGGCTTTGAAAGCCAGTCCACCCCGGATGTGTATAAGCGCTGGGCAGCTTTCGGCCTTTTGTCCACCCACAGCCGCCTGCATGGGAGCACCTCCTACCGGGTTCCCTGGGCTTATGATGAGGAAGCGGTGGAAGTGGTGCGGTTCTTTACCCGCTTAAAGCTGGAGCTTTTGCCTTATTTTTACGCCAGCGGGGTAAATACCTCCCGCACCGGCATCCCCATGATGCGCAGCATGGCTTTGGAATTTGAACAGGACCGTAACTGCGGTTACTTGGATAAGCAGTATATGCTGGGGGATTCCTTCTTAGTGGCGCCTATCTTTAATGAGGAAGGGACGGCGGAATACTATCTGCCGGAAGGGATCTGGACGAACTATCTGACCGGGGAGCAGGCGGAAGGCGGAAAGTGGAGGAAGGAGCGTCACGGTTACTGCTCCATTCCCTTGTGGGTAAGGGAAGGAAGCGTGATCCCCACAGCCCCTGGCCGTCTCCGGGCAGAGGGCGGCATGGAAGATCTGGAATGGAAGGTTTACTTAGGTAAGGGAAAATCCCGGGGAACAGTATATGAAAAGGGAAGGGCGGTTTACAGCCTGGAAGCGGAGCCGCAGGAAAAGGGTTTGGCATTAAGGTTTTTGGCGGAAGGAAAGAATGGGCATGGACAGGAGAACCAGGAGGGGAGCCCTGCGCCCGGCAACTCCTTAAAGATCCGCCTGGTTAACTGCCTGGTAAAGGAAACCGACTGCGGAACCATAGAGAGGGAAGGGAAGGATACGCTGATTACTTTGCCTGGAGGGGTCAGGACGGTGAACTGCCAGCTTTAAGGGGAAGCTGAGAACCTGATTTTGTAAGGCAGGGTAAGGCAGGAGGAATGACAGGAAGAGCGAGATAAGGAAAATGGCGGGAAAAATACGGAAGGAATGATTATGGCGGAAAAAATAGCTGACGAGAGAATCTGGCAAAAGGAAAAACAGGCGGAAAGCCCCACAGGGGAATGGACGGGAGAATGGACAGGGGAGTGTGAAGGGCAGTTTTGGGAACGGGCCAGGAAGCTTACCGCCTCCCTGACCCTGGAGGAAAAGATTGGGATGATCCACGGGGCCCAGCTGTTCCAGACGAAAGGGGTAGAGCGCCTTGGGATTCCCCCGCTGGTGATGTCTGACGGCCCCATGGGGGTGCGCCAGGAATTCCAGCCGGATGAGTGGAGGGCCATTGGCCATACGGATGATTATGTCACTTACCTTCCCTGCAACAGCGCCCTGGCGGCTACCTGGAACCGGAAGCTGGCGAAGGAGCTTGGGAGCGTGCTGGGGGAGGAGGCCAGGGGAAGAGGGAAGGATGTGATCCTAGCCCCGGGCATTAATTTAAAGCGCAGTCCCTTGTGTGGGCGCAATTTTGAATATTTAAGCGAGGATCCCTGCCTGACCGGGGAATTGGCAATTTCCCTGGTTAAGGGGATTCAGAAATGGGATGTGGCGGCCTGTGTCAAGCATTTCGCGGTGAATAACCAGGAGACGGAGCGGCTTTGGATGGAGGTAAAGATTGATGAAGAAGCCCTTCGGGCGCTGTACCTTCCCGCTTTTTACGATGCGTTAAAGAAAGGCGGCTCTTACACGGTGATGGGGGCTTATAACCGGCTGTACGGGGAGCATTGCTGCCAGAGCCAGTATCTGTTAGGGGATATCCTGCGGAAAGAGTGGGGGTATGACGGTGTGGTGATTTCCGACTGGGGCGGCGTCCACGACACGGAAGCGGCGGCGAATTCCCAGTTGGACATTGAGATGTCCGTGACCAGTGATTTTGATGAATACCATATGGCAGATCCCCTGAAAAAGGCCATTGAAGAGGGGAGGATCCCGGAAAAGGCGGTGGATGAAAAGGTAACGCGGATCCTGGTGTTAATGATGCGGCTCCATATGCTAGACGGGGAGAGGAAGAGCGGCGCTTACAACACGGAAGGGCACAGGCAGTCAGCCCTTGCCGTAGCCAGGGAATCGGTGGTGCTGTTAAAAAACCAAAGGGGCCAGCTCCCCCTTTCCCGGGAAGGGGCAAAACGTGTTTTGGTTATCGGGGAGAACGGGGAGTGCATCCATTCAAATGGCGGCGGCAGTGCGGAGATCAAGGCTTTGTATGAGATTTCCCCCCTTATGGGGATCAAAAAATGCCTGGGCGGGAACGCGCGGGTAGACTTCCTTCCTGGGTACTGCCGGGATATGGAGGAAAAGCCGGAAGAAGATGAAATAAACTGGCAGGCGGCAAGCCTGGGGAGCGGCCGCCCTGCGGGAGATCAGGAAAGGGAACAAGAGACAAAGCAAGAAACAAAGCAAGACCTGGAGCAAAAAAGGGCAAGGCTGCGCCAGGAGGCCATCAGCGCGGCGGCCTCTTCTTCCTATGACCAGGTAATCTTTATCGGCGGCCTAAACCACCAGTATGACTGCGAGGGACAGGATCGGGCAGACATGAAGCTTCCTTACGGCCAGGATCAGCTGATTAGCGGGCTTCTTAAGGCAAGGCCGGATACGGTTGTGGTGCTGATGGGGGGAAGCCCGGTGGAGATGGGGGAGTGGATTGGCAATGCAGGCAGCCTGGTATGGTGCTGGTATGGCGGGATGGAAGGCGGAACTGCCCTGGCAGAGGTGCTTTACGGCCTTACCAATCCTTCAGGCAAGCTCCCGGAAAGCTTTTACCGGAAGATTGAAGACTGCCCTGCCCACGCCATAGGGGAATTTGGCAAGCCGGATCAGGCAGAGTACAGGGAGGGCGTTTATGTGGGCTACCGTTACCTGGATGCTTACCAGGTTGAGCCGGAATTTTGCTTTGGCCACGGCCTGTCTTACACGGACTTTTCTTATCAGGACGGAAGGCTGGTGGAGGAGAACGGCGACTGGCATTTTTCCTGCCTGGTAACGAATGTGGGGAAGCGCCATGGGGCGGAAACGGTGCAGCTTTACGTGCGCCCGCTTAAAAAATCGGAGGATGGAGGGCCAGGGATATTCCAGGAACTGAAAAATTTTGAGAAGGTGGAACTGGATCCGGGAGAATCCCGGATGGTTTTCATGAAGCTGGAGGAAAACCCGGAAGGAAGCAGGATTGCCGTAGGCGCATCCTCCAGGGACATTCGGATACTTTTGTAGCTTTGTGATTTTTCCGCGGCTTTTGCAATTCTTCCTTTACTTATGGCAGATTTTGTTGTAAATTAGTAAGGTAGGAAAAATACCGCTGGGTAATTTAACCCTAAAGGAGGAATTAACATGGTTCGAGCTATCGTTGGTGCTAACTGGGGAGATGAAGGCAAGGGCAAGATTACCGATATGCTTGCAAAAGAGTCTGATATTATCGTCCGTTTCCAGGGAGGGAGCAACGCCGGTCACACGATTATTAATAATTATGGTAAATTTGCCCTCCATCTGCTGCCGTCTGGGGTGTTTTACGATCACACCACCAGCATTATCGGCAACGGGGTGGCGTTAAATATCCCGTATCTGATTGATGAGATTAATTCCGTGGTGGAAAGAGGCGTTCCCAAGCCCCGCATCCTGGTTTCCGATCGGGCACAGGTTCTGATGCCTTACCATGTGCTGTTTGATACGTATGAGGAAGCAAGGCTGGCCGGGAAGTCCTTCGGATCCACCAAATCGGGGATTGCGCCCTTTTATTCCGATAAATACGCCAAGATTGGCATCCAGGTAAGCGAGCTGTTTGATGATGAAGTGATAAAGGAAAAAATAGGAAGGGTTTGCGAGACGAAGAATGTGCTGCTGGAGCACTTATACCATAAGCCCCTTTTGGATCCGGAAGAGCTTTTGGAGACCTGCCGCCAGTACCGGGATATGGTTGCGCCTTATGTGTGCGACGTGTCCGCTTACCTGCATCAGGCCATCAAGGAGGGGAAGACCATCCTTTTGGAAGGGCAGCTTGGCTCCTTAAAGGATACGGATCATGGGATTTACCCTATGGTGACTTCTTCCTCAACATTGGCGGCTTACGGCGCTATCGGCGCAGGGATCCCGCCCTATGAGATTAAGGATATTATTACCGTGGTTAAGGCTTACTCCAGCGCGGTGGGGGCCGGCGCTTTCGTCAGCGAGATTTTTGGCGGCGAAGCGGATGAGCTGCGCCGCCGGGGCGGCGACGGCGGGGAGTTTGGCGCCACCACGGGACGCCCCAGGCGCATGGGCTGGTTTGACGCGGTGGCCACCCGCTACGGCTGCAGGATCCAGGGAGCCACGGAGGTTGCTTTTACGGTGCTGGACGTGCTGGGCTATTTGAAGGAAATCCCGGTGTGCGTAGGCTATGAGATTGACGGGGAAGTGACGAAAGATTTCCCCTCCACCGTTAAGCTGGGGAAGGCAAAGCCGGTATTTACCACCCTTCCCGGATGGAACTGCGATATCCGCGGCATTAAAACGTATGAAGAGCTGCCAAAGAACTGCCAAAATTATATTGAATTTGTGGAGAAAGAGATTGGGGTAAGGATCTCCATGGTATCCAACGGGCCGGGCAGGGATGATATTATTATGCGTTAAGGCTGCCGTTTCTTAAGAAGGAAAAGCAGAGGAGTTTCTTAAAGAGGGAAAATATAAGGAAATCGTAAGAGAGATAAGCAAGGCGGGGCTGCCGGAAAATGTCTGCACGCTGCAAACTATTGTTGTGTATTGTTTGTTTTGCCATACCTACAGCAATAGCTTGCGGACAAGCAGCATTTTCTGGCGGCTCCTTTTTTGCGTTTGTTTTATCCGGCAGCTTTTCAAGGTGGATTTTCTGCGCCCTTATCCCTTATCATTTAAGGAGTTTTTAACCTATCAAGGAAGCAGCAAAGCGGAGGATCAGCCCCCCTTTACCGGGCATTCCGAATTTCCTTTTACCCAGGTTCGGGCAATCCAAAGGCGGATAGTGATCGCCTGATTAATCCGTTGTTGTATGGGGGGGATCTTTTGCCTCGCTGCCTTGGTTTTTCCGGTTGATCATGGTGAAAAATATCTGGTAGCCGTAAATGATCGCTGGAATAATCATCAGGCAGAATAAATCCGCCATTAAAAGCCGCAGCGCCCATTCTGCCCCGATCACCGCCAGGATTATGGCCCCTGCCGCCAGGATCCCCATAAGGATCAGGCCGATCACCGCCAGGGGCCTTCTGTATTTGCCCTTCATTGCGTTTCCTCCTCCTCTGCCAGCCCTGCCCAAAGCTCGTACAGCTTTTCCAGCTCCTGGCCTATCTGCTCTTTTTCCCGGTTTAGCTCCATCAGGCGGCTTACGTCGGTGTAAATTTCCTGCTGCGTCAGCAGCCCGTTAATCTCATTATCCCGTTCTTCCAGCAAGTGGATTTTCTCTTCCGTCTTTTTTAAGTCATTCTGCCGTTTCCGCTGCTTTGCCTGTTCTTCCTTCCGGGCTTTCCAGTCCAGTTTCCCGGCGGAGGTCTTGGCGGCTTCGTTTTCTGCCGCCAGGGAGGCAGAGAGGGAAGCGGTCAGGCCGGAGAGGGGGCTGGAGGTCTTGGAGGGCATGGCGGCAGTGGGGGCCTGCCCGGTAAGGGTTTTGGTCAGCTCGTCTTTTTTCTCCAGGTAATAGTCATAATTCCCCAGATACTGGATAAAGGTTTGGTTTGTCAGTTCCAGGATCCTGGTGGCCGTCTGGTTGATAAAGTACCGGTCATGGGAGACGTAAAGCACCGTGCCGGTGTAGTGGGACAAGGCGTCCTCCAGGATTTCCTTGGAGGTAATGTCTAAGTGGTTGGTAGGTTCGTCCAGGATGAGGAAATTCGCCTCGGACAGCATCAGCTTCGCCAGGGAAACCCGTCCCCGCTCCCCGCCGCTTAAGTCGGCGATCCGTTTAAATACGTCGTCCCCGGTAAAGAGGAAGGCGGCCAGCACGTTCCGGACCCTGGTATTATCCATATCTGGGTATTCGTCCTGGATCTCGTCAAAGATGGTTTTTTCCGGGTGCAGGACTTGCTGCTCTTGGTCATAGTACCCTACATGAACCTTTGCGCCGGGGCGGATTTGGCCGGTGTCGCCGGGAAGGAGATCCATGATAATCTTTAGCAAAGTCGATTTCCCTGTCCCGTTATTGCCGATGATGGCTACCCGTTCCCCACGTTTAATCTCCATGTCCACATGAGAGAAAAGGGAAAGGGAGCCGAAGGCTTTGCTTAAGTTCCGTATGGTTAGCACATCATTTCCGCTTTCCGTCCGGGGGGACAGGGCGATGGACATGGCGTCGTTTACCTGGGCCGGCTTATCCAAAACCTCGATTTTTGCCAGCATCTTTTCCCGGCTCTCAGCCCGCTTGATGGACTTTTCCCGGTTAAAGGATTTCAGCTTTGCAATCACTTCCTGCTGGTGCTTGATCTCCTGCTGCTGGTTTAAGTAGGCCTTCATCTGAGCCTGGCGGAGCATGGAGCGCTTCTGGCTGTAGGCCTCGTAATCGCCTAAGTAGACCTGGGAACGGCCATTTTCCAGCTCCACGATTTTTTTCACCACCCGGTTTAAAAAATACCGGTCGTGGGCAACGATAATCACGCTGCCGCCGTAGTTCAGCAGGTAATTTTCCAGCCAGGCGATGGATTCCATGTCCAGATGGTTGGTGGGCTCGTCCAAAAGGATGATATCCGGCTTGGACAGCAGGAGCTTTCCTAAGGAGACCCGGGTTTTCTGGCCGCCTGAAAGGGTGACAACAGGCTTGGAAAATTCTTCCTCCGTAAAGCCAAGCCCCTTTAGCACGCCGGTAATTTCGCTTTGGTAGGCATACCCGTTTTCCAGCTCAAACTGATGGTTTAAGCGGCTGTATTCCGACAGGAGGGTTTCCAGGCTTTGGCCTGATGCAGATTTCATTAAACGCTCCAGTTCCCGGATCCGCTGTTCCATTTGGATAATGGGCCGCTTGATTTCCAGGACCTCCTGGTAGATGGTGCGGGAGCTTTCCAGCTCCTGGTGCTGGGCTAAGTAGCCCAAGGTTTTTCCCTTTGCGATCACCACTTCCCCCTCATCCGGGGATAGCTGGCCGATGATGATTTTCAGCAAGGTGGATTTCCCGGCCCCGTTAATGCCTACGATGGCAGCCTTTTCATGTTCTTCGATATGGAAGGATACGTTTTCCAGTACCGCATTGCAGCCGAATGTTTTTGCGATATTGCTGCAGGATAAAATCATGTTAACCTCCTGATGATTGACTTATGTATGTTGTATACGAAAGAAGGACAAGACGAAAAATACTCTGATAAAACAGCAGTAATAGTATAATATATACATTATACTTTTGCAAGAAGTGAAAATTCGTTTGACAATGATTTAACATAACTTTATAATAAAAATGGTGTTAAGATTAATTAAATAGCACGATAAGGCATTTTTGGAAGGCTTTTATGGGGAAGTAAAGGGATTCCAAGAGCCGATTAAAGGGAAAAGGGGTTGTAAAAATTGGAACGGAAAGAGATTTCGCAGGCAGTGGTATTCCGGCTGCCCCGGTATTACCGGTATCTGGGGGAATTGCTGGAGGATGGGGTGGAGCGTATTTCTTCCAATGATCTGAGCATCAGGATGAAAGTCACCGCCTCCCAGATCCGTCAGGATTTGAATAATTTCGGAGGGTTCGGCCAGCAGGGCTATGGATACAATGTAAAGTATTTGTATACGGAGATTGCGAAAATCTTAGGGATTGACCGGCAGCACAATATCATCATTATCGGAGCCGGAAACTTAGGGCAGGCTATCGCTAATTATGCGAATTTTGAAAAGCGGGGCTTTATGATTAAAGGGATGTTTGACATTAATCCACGGCTGATTGGCTTGGTGGTCAGGGGGATTGAGATACGGGGTGTGGAGGATTTAGAGCATTTTATCGTAGAGAACGAGGTTCAGATTGCGGCGCTTACCATCCCTAAGACGAAAGCGCCGGAGATTGCGGACCGCCTGGTGGGGGCAGGGATTAAGGCGATTTGGAATTTTGCCCATGTGGATTTGGTTGTTCCTGACGACGTGGTGGTGGAAAATGTTCATTTGTCCGAAAGCCTGATGCGCCTGTCTTACCGGGTATGCAGTATGCAGGATGCCAAGGATGCCAAGGACGGCGCTAAGGACGGCAAGGGGGAAAATTAATCCGGCAAACATACGGCTCAGTCGGCAGGCCAGGGAAGAAGAACCTGTGCGCCTGCTGGCTGTTTTCTGTTTCAGGAAAAGTTGAGCATTCTCGGAAACTCCCTTGCACCCATCTTTGCGGCTGATTTTCCGCCAGAAGAGCTCAAATTTAATCGACGTACACTCCATGTACGCCTCATAAATTTGTGCACTTCTGACAAAAAATCATCTCACAAATCTGGGTACAAAGAGTTTCCGAGACCGCTCAAGTTGAAAAATGGAGGATGAGATGAGGGAATTGCTTACCGGGCAGCAGATGCGGGAGGTTGACCAGGCTGCCATAAAGGATATCGGGATCCCGTCCCTGGTGTTAATGGAGCGGGCCGCCATGGCGGTTTCCGAGGAAGTGCTTAAGCGTGCAGGGAAGGAGGACATAGTTTGGTGCGCCTGCGGCTGCGGCAATAACGGGGCGGACGGGGTGGCCGTAGGCCGGCTCCTTTCTGGGGCAGGCATGAACGTGGTGATTGTCACCGTAGGGGACAGGGAGCGGGGAAGCAGGGAGTTTCTCCGCCAGGTGTCCATTGCCCAAAAGCTGGGGCTTAACCTGGTGGAATACCGGGATTTTATCCCGGGGCGCTGCGATATCCTGGTGGATGCCGTCTTTGGCGTAGGCCTTTCCCGTAGCGTGGAGGGGGAATATAAGGCCTTTTTGGAGATGTTAGGGCAGGCAGGCCCCAAGCTTACGGTGGCGGTGGATGTTCCCTCCGGCATCAGCAGCGACAACGGCCGGATCTTAGGGACGGCCCTTAAGGCGGATGTTACGGTTACGTTTGGCTGGGAAAAGCTGGGAACGGCTTTGTACCCGGGAAAGGAGTACGCAGGGGAAGTGGTGGTAGCGGATATCGGGTTTCCCAGGCTGGCCTTCGAGGCGGCCAGGAGGAACTGGCCGGAGGGCGGCCCAGAGGGGATAAGGGCCTTTGCTTACGGAAGGGAGGATTTAAGCCGCATTCCTAAGCGCAGGGCCTATTCCAACAAGGGGACTTTCGGGAAGGCGCTTATTGTTGCCGGGTCAAAAAACATGGGCGGGGCGGCTTACCTTAGCGCCCTGGCCGCCTACCGGACGGGGGCAGGTTTAGTAAAGATCCTGACAGTTGAGGAAAACCGGAGCTTCCTTCAGGCCAGGCTTCCGGAAGCCATCCTGGAAACGTATGACTGCCTGAGGCTGTCTCAGGAGCCGGAGGCTTACCGGGAGATTTTGGAAAAGGACTGTGAGTGGGCGGACGTGGTTGTCCTAGGTCCAGGCCTGGGGCAGGAGGACTGGGGAGAATACCTGGTGGAGATGGTATTATCTTCCGCCTGCACCCCGGTGATCGTAGATGCGGACGGGTTAAACATCATCGCTGCGAATCCCCATATGACGGGGTATTTTACGGAAAATATCATGATTACCCCCCACCTGGGGGAGATGGCCAGGCTTACGGGGGAAACCATCCAGGAGATCCGTGAGGATCTGATTCTGACGGCTCAGGAGTATGCGTCCCGGTTTGGGATTACCTGCGTGCTGAAAGACGCGGTGACGGTGGCGGCTCTTAGGGACGGGCGCACATTGATCAATGCCAGCGGCAACAGTGCCATGGCGAAGGCCGGCTCCGGAGATGTGCTTACGGGCATTATGGCCGGGCTGATTGCCCAGGGGATGGATGAGACGGAAGGGGCGGCCATGGGGGTTTACCTCCATGGCCTGGCCGGGGATTGCTGGTGCAGGGAAAAGGGCGCTTACAGCCTTCTGGCCGGGGAACTGGCGGATGCCGTAGGTCTGGTGTTAAAAAATATCGGGTAGTTCCGGTAAAGAAAGGCGGATTAGGGGAAAATGGAACAGTACAGGAGAGTATACGCATCCATTGACTTAGATGCGGTAAAGCACAATATGGAAGCAATGCAGAAAAACCTTCCGAAAGAAACGGGGATGATCGGGGTGGTTAAGGCGGACGGGTACGGCCACGGCTCCGTCCCCATCGCTTATGCCATCGCCCCTTATGTGTCCGGGTACGCGGTAGCCACGGCGGAGGAGGGGCTGATCCTTAGGCGGCACGGCATCACAAAGCCGATCCTGGTGCTGGGGGTATCCCCGAAAAAAAGCTACCCTGAGCTGATTGCCCAGGGGATACGGCCAACGATGTTTACTAGGGAGCAGATGGAAGCCTTTAGCGCCCTTGCCTGCCAGATGGGGGAGAAATCGCCCATCCATCTGGCAGTGGATACGGGCATGAGCCGGATTGGCATGATGCCGGACGAGGCTTCGGCGGACTTGGTCAAGGAGATGGGGGAGCTTCCCGGCATCATCCTTGAAGGGCTGTTTACCCATTTTGCCAGGGCGGATGAGGAGGATATCCTGGACGCAAAGGGGCAGATGGAAAGGTATCTGCACTTTGTAAGGCTTTTGGAGGAGCGGGGGGTAAACATCCCCATAAAGCACTGCGCCAACAGCGCTGGGATCATCCGCTCCATTGGGACAGGCTTAGATATGGTGCGGGCGGGCATTTCCATCTACGGGATGTACCCTTCAGACGAGGTGGAGAAGGAGCCGGTAAGCCTGCAGCCGGTAATGGGTCTGAAAAGCTTCATTACCTACATTAAGACGATTGAGCCTGGCACGAAGGTGAGCTATGGGGGGACGTTTGCCGCGCCAAAAAAGATGCGGATCGCCACCATCCCGGTAGGCTACGGGGACGGCTATCCCCGAAATTTGTCCGGGAAGGGCTGGGTGCTGATCAGGGGGAAAAAAGCGCCGATTTTAGGGCGGGTGTGCATGGATCAGTTCATGGTGGACGTGACGGAAATTGAGGGAGCCGCGGAGGAGGATCCGGTGACTTTGATTGGAAGGGACAGGGATGAGGAGATCTTGGTGGAGGACTTGGCGAAGGCGGGAGGCGGCTTTCATTATGAGATTGTCTGCGATATCGGCAAGCGGGTTCCCCGGGTATACTTCCTGGAAGGCCGGGTGATCGGCACGAAGGATTACTTCCAGGATACCTACCAGGTGTTCTTCCCCATCTCTTAGCCCATTAGCCCATTCAATCACGGGTGGGCAAGTGGCAGCGGGCTGCCTCCGAACCGTTGGGAAGTTTCTTCATATCATAATGTATAAGTGGGAAAAAACGGGTGATACTATCGTCAGGAAGTTATGATATGGAGAGTGAAAAAACGTGATGATTCGACGTGGAGATGTATTTTATGCAGATTTAAGGCCGGTGGTAGGCTCTGAGCAGGGAGGGATACGTCCGGTGCTGATTATCCAGAATGATGTGGGGAACCGCCACAGCCCTACGGTAATCTGCGCGGCCATTACCTCAAAGATGAATAAAGCCAAGCTGCCTACCCATGTGGAGCTGGATACCAGAAGAAGCGACATGATCAAGGATTCAGTGATCCTTTTGGAGCAGCTTCGGACCATTGACAAAATGCGGTTAAAGGAAAAGATTTGTCATATTGATGACGGCCTTTTGGAAAAGGTGAATGCTGCGTTGATGGTAAGTCTTGAAATTCCTACATAGACGAACCTTGACGAATGGAGCGGAAAATGATATGATGGCAGCTATGGCGGTTTTTGCTGCCGTATAGGATGGGGCGGATACTCCCGGAGGCTTCCGGGAGTACTTTAAGTAGAGAAAAGGAGTGCCAAGATTTACATGGACGATGGTTATTCGCCATTTAGTATGCTGCTGCTGATTGGGTTTATTGGGCTGGAGGCTTGTTTTTACGGCTTCGGGGCGGCTATCCAGAATGTGAACCCGGGAAAATTGGAACAGGATCTGGAAAAGGGAAGGGGGCGTGCAGGCCGCCTTCTTCGTGTGGTAAACCGGCCGGGCCGGTTTGTCAATGCCATCCAGATCATGACCCATTTAATCGGGCTTACCACCGGGGCTTATATTATGATGAATTTCCAGGCCAGCCTGGAGCGGATCTTTGCCTGGAGCGGCTTTTCCTTTATGGAGCAGGAGATGCTCCGCCATGTGCTGGCCATGGTGCTTGCCGGGTTTTTCCTTCTGGTGGCTATGGTAAGCTTTGGGATGATTATCCCCAAGCGGTGCGCGGTCAGGAAGCCGGAGGAGTGGAGCTATGCCCTGTTTCCCGTGGTAATGGCAGTGACCGGGATATTTTTCCCGCTGATTTTTTTGGTGAACGGTTTCTGCCGCCTGGTGCTTAAGGCATTGGGGATCGAGATGAACGGCGAGGAAGAGAATGTTACGGAAGAAGGGATTATGTCCATGGTCAATGAAGGGCATGAGCAGGGCGTGGTGGAAGCGGACGAGGCGGAAATGATTACCAATATTTTCCAGCTAAATGATAAAGAAGCCCACGACATCATGACCCACCGGACAAACCTAAATGCCCTGGACTGCCATATGACCCTGGGGGAAGCGGCTGATTTTATCCTGAAGGAGGGCAGCAATTCCCGGTATCCGGTATATGAGAAGGATTTGGACAATGTGATCGGCCTTTTACATATGAAGGACGCCCTTCTCTATGCGGATCGGGAAGAAAACCGGGAGAAAGAGCTTTCAGCCATTCCCGGGCTTTTGCGGGAGGCCCATTTTATCCCGGAAACCCGCAGCATTGATACGCTGTTCCGCCAGATGCAGGAGCAGAAGACCCATATGGTCATTGTGGTGGACGAGTATGGGCAGACGGCCGGGATTGTGACCATGGAGGATATTCTGGAGGAAATCGTAGGCAATATCCTGGATGAGTACGACGAGGATGAGGAGATGCTCTTAAGATGTCCCGACGGCAGCTTCTTAATCGACGGCATGACGCGGCTGGGGGAAGTGGGGGAGGCTTTGTCCCTTGACTTAGATCAGGAGGACTTGGATACATACGATACCTTTAACGGGTTTCTTATTTCCAGGCTTAACCGGATTCCGGAAGAGGGGGAATGCCCAGAGCTGGATTACCAGGGCTACCATTTTCAGGTGATGTCCGTAGAGAATAAGATGATCCATTCCGTCAGGGCGGAAAGGCTTTTGGAGGCGGAAGGGGACTGGGAGGCAGAGAAGAGCGGCAAACTCGCGGATTCGTAAGCGCATAGGCAGTATATGGCAAAAATGCAGGGTTTTGCGGCAGTTCCAGTTTGATTTAAGTAATGGAGGAAATCATGCAGTTAGTTCAGGATGCCAGGGATATGTTCCATGATCGGATATTCCTGGGAAAGGCATTGAAAATCGCCTGCCCGGTGGCAATGCAGGGGATGTTAAATACCATTGTCAACCTGGCGGATACGTTGATGATCGGCACTTTGGGGGAGACGGCCATTGCGGCGGTTGGCCTGGCCAATAAGGTGTTTTTTGTGTTCACCCTTCTGGTGTTTGGGGTAGTGAGCGGGGGCGGGGTTCTGGCCGCCCAGTATTGGGGAAACCATGATGTGAAAAATATCCGGAAGGTGCTGGGATTAGGGCTGATGATTGCCCTGGGCGGAGCCTTTGTTTTTGCGTCAGCAGGTTTAATAAACCCCCGGGGGGTGATGGGGATCTTTACGGAAAGCGAGGCCAGCATCGGGCTTGGAGCCTCCTATCTGGTGATTGCGGTGCTTTCCTATCCCTTTACGGCAGTAACGAACGTGTACGTTGCCATGCTGCGGGCGGTAGGCCAGGTAAAGGTTTCCGTGTTTACCAGCTGTATGGCGATTATCACCAATATCGTATTGAATTTTTTCTTTATTTTCCCAGAGCGGGCAGTGATCCTTTTTGGGCAGGAGATGATTATGCCCGGCCTTGGCCTTGGGGTGGCGGGCGCGGCTATGGCTACGTTAAGCGCCAGGGTTTTGGAGATGATCGTGCTGCTTTTGATTACTTACCGGAAAAAATGGCCGGTGGCCGCCAGGGTTTCGGAGATGTTTGGCTACTCAAAGGCCTTTATCTTCCAGTTTTTCCAGACAGCAACCCCGGTGATTTTAAATGAATTTATGTGGGGCCTTGGAACCACCATGTATTCCCTAGCCTACGGGCGCATGGGTGACGAGGCGGTGGCGGCGATTACCATTGCCACCACCATACAGGACATTGCGGTGGTGCTGTTCCAGGGCTTAAGCGCGGCCACCGCCGTGATCTTGGGCAATGAGATGGGAGCCGGGAAGCTTAAGCGGGCGGAAAAATACGCCACCTACTTTTTCCTCCTGCAATTTTTGATTACCCTGGCGGGGGCGGCAGTGATTGTGGCCGGAAGATGGCAGGTGATTGGCCTGTACCGGGTTACGCCCCAGGTTGCGGAGAACGTAAGCCGCCTGATCCTGATTTTTGCCGCATATATGCCAGCGAAAATGTTTAATTACGTTAATGTGGTAGGCGTGCTCAGGAGCGGCGGGGACACGAAGATGTGCTTGTTTTTGGATACCAGCGGCGTTTGGTTTATCGGCGTTCCCTTAGCCTTCCTTGGGGGCCTGGTCTGGAAGCTTACCATCTGCCAGGTGTATGCCCTGGTAATGCTGGAAGAAATTTACAAGATGATTTTGGGATATTGGCGATACCGCCAGAAGAAGTGGCTGCGGAACCTGGCGGTGGAGCTTTAGCTTGCGGGCAGCAAAGCTTGTGGATGGCCGCCGTTTTTCCAGGCGGCTTTAAGCGCGGCAAGGGTCAGGGCGTGGCTGAAAATTTATTCCCGCCATCTTCTGATGCTTGCCAGGCGTGGGAAACAGTGATAAAATGATGAACATAATCAACCAGTGAAGAAAAGGAGTATAGTTATGTCAGGACATTCTAAGTTTGCCAATATTAAGCACAAGAAAGAGCGGAATGATGCGGCGAAAGGGAAGATTTTCACGGTGATTGGCCGGGAGATCGCCGTGGCGGTAAAAGAGGGCGGCGCGGATCCGGCCAATAACAGCAAGCTGCGGGACGTGATTGCTAAGGCTAAGGCCAATAATATGCCTAATGACACCATTGACCGGGGGATTAAAAAGGCGGCGGGGGATGCCAATTCGGTAAATTATGAGGTGCTGACCTATGAGGGTTACGGGCCAAGCGGGGTAGCCATTATCGTGGATACCTTAACGGATAATAAAAACCGCACTGCGGCCAATGTAAGGAGCGCGTTCACCAAGGGCAGCGGCAATGTAGGGACGCCGGGAAGCGTGTCTTATATGTTCGATAAAAAAGGCCAGATCATTATCGACAAGGAAGAGTGCGAGATGGATGCGGATGATCTGATGATGCTGGCGCTGGATGCAGGGGCGGAGGATTTTTCTGAGGAAGAGGACAGCTATGAGGTGTATACGGATCCGGACAGCTTCAGCAAGGTGAGGGAGGCTCTGGAAAAGGAAAATATCCCCATGCTGGAGGCGGGCGTTACCATGATTCCCCAGACCTGGGTGGAGCTGTCAAGCGAGGAGGATATTAAAAAGCTGAACCGGATTCTCGATCTGCTGGACGGGGATGATGACGTGCAGGCAGTTTACCATAACTGGGATGAATGATTTTTCTTAATTTTTCCCAAAAGCAAGATGAAAATGAAAACGGGCAGGGGACGGTGCAAATGCAGCCTTCCCCTGCCCTTGGTTTTGCAAAAAATAGTTCAGCCGGTCAGAATCGCATGGGTGAAAATCGTGCCTGCACGAATTTTCGCCCATCGATTTTGAATGAGGGAACGCCCGTTTATGAGCAACATTCTCCGTTAACTTTTCGCCAGGGTAAAGTGCTCCACCAGCTGCTTTAAGCTGGAAGCCTCGGCGGACAGCTCTTGGCTGGCAGCGGCGCTTTCCTGTGCGGTGGCGCTGTTGGTCTGGACTACGGAGGAGATCTGGTCGATGCCCTCGGTGACTTGGGAGATGGCCATGGTCTGGTTTCCCACAGCCTCCACTACGATATCCATCTGGGTCGTTACATGGGAGGCGTAAACGCTGGTTTGCTCCAGGGAATCCGTTACGTTCTGCACGGCCTGGCTTCCCTCGGCAACGGCGGTGATGGAGCTTTCAATCAATTCCTTGGTGGCCTTGGCGGCTTCGTCCGATTTGGACGCTAAATTGCGTACCTCATCCGCGACTACGGCAAAGCCTTTGCCGGAGGAGCCTGCCCTGGCGGCTTCCACAGCGGCGTTTAATGCCAGGATATTGGTCTGGAAGGCGATGCTTTCGATGGTGGCGATAATCCTGGAAATTTCCTGGGAGGAACCGGAAATCTTCTCCATGGCGGCATTTAAGTCTTTTACGTAATCCACGCTGATGCCCAGCTGCGCCCCTGCCTGGTTCACGAACTGGCCCGCTTCCTCAGCGGCGGCGGAGGTCTTCTTTGCGCTGGCGGAGATATCGCTGATGGTGGCGGCCAGCTCTTCCACGGCGCTGGCCTGTTCAATGCTTCCCTGGCTTAAGGTTTGGGCGCCGGTGGAAACCTGGCCGCTGGCAGAGGAAACCTGCGTGGCGGAATTGTCAATCTGGCGTATGGTGTTGCTTAACTCCACCTTCAGGCCGCGCATGGAGGTCAGAATGCTTTGGAATTCGCCTACGTAGGCATCCCGGTTGGCTGACTGGATATCAAAATTCTGATTAGCCATTTCGGTCAGCAGATAGCTGATATCGCGGATGATGGTATTTAAGCCGACTACCATGTCCGCGGTGGAACGGGTCAGCTCCCCGGTTTCGTCCTCTCCGGTTGCCTGGGGGACAGGGGAGGTTAAGTCGCCTGCCACCAGCAGCTTCATCCGCTCTGCACAGGCACGCATGGGCACGCTGATATTGGAAGACAGCTTTAGGGCGACCACGATGGAAGCCAGGATGGAGGCGGCGATAACTGCCAGGTTAATGAAAATGCCGAAATACGTATTGGCCAGGTATTCGTATTTCAGCGCGGTAACGGCAACGCTCCAGCCGTCTGTGCCGTTTACCGGCGCATAGGCGGTAAAGCGGATCCCGTCCTCGCTTTTGTAGCTGCCGAAGCCGTTATTTCCCTGGCGCATATCTTCATGGAATTTTGCCAGCCCTTTTAAGGAAGGATTGCTTTGCGCCTCCCGCTCAATATTCTGGGTGGTGATGGTGTCCAGGGTAATGTCGGCAATGGTATCCCCAGCGCGGTTGATCATGTAGGCCCGGCTGCTTTCGCCGATCTTAATGGAGGAGACGATGGTGTTTAAAAAGGTTTCCGGCGGCACGAAGTAGACTACGCCCACGATGGAAGAGCCGTGATTTCCGTCCGAATAAAGAGGCGCCGCGACCATGATGGACAGTTCCCCGGTGATTTTGCTGATCAGGGGTTCCGACACGTAAACCTGTCCCTGCATTGCCTGTTTTACGTATTCCCGGTCGGAGTAATCCTTGCCGTCAAAAATGCTGTAGCCGTCGCTGCCGATGATGTTGCCCCGCTGGAAGCCGTGCATCTTCACCCGCTCATCGATAATGGCCTGTTTTTCCGCAACGGGCACGGACGGATCGGAGAGCTGGGAGATGCAGCCAGTGTCGATGGCTACGTTTTTATAGGCGGTCAGTTCCTGCTCGATGCGCTCCGCCGCTAAGACGGCCGTCTCGCTCATCATCTGCCCTACAGTGGCGATGGTGCTTTGGTAGTTTAAGGCAATGCTGGATGCCCCTACGGCCAGTAAGGCAATCAGGACGGTTGCCATCAGGCATATGGTGATTTTTTTTCGGATGCTTTTCATGTTGATTTGATCCTCCTTGATTTCTTTTATGGATTTAGTCGTTGATTCCCGCGGGCAATGCGCCAAGCAGCCTTAGGCGGGCTTTTTCTTTTTTATCTCCCATTTACGGGAACAGAAGATAAAATGCCCAAGCCGTGTCCCAAACAGCAGGCAGCAGGAATACCTGGTCATAAAGTCGGAGCGGAATTCGTCATCGGTCAGCCGTTCTTCCTTGCAAAGCCGGTAAGAACCTTCAGAATCAAACAGCTTGCCCATGTGGTGGAGAAACTGTTCAAAAATCTGCAGGGAAGCTTCCTGCACCATGGTATCGTCGTGCATGGCAGGCAGGCCGAAAAGCAGGCCGATCCCCCGCCGGATCAGCCGTTCCTCTACGCCCAGAAGAAGCTGCACCTTTCCTCCGGTATCCATATTATAGCACAGGCGGCAGTAAAATGCCGGGCCGATGTTCTGGCCGCTGTAGTCCGCGTCAGCTAAGGATGCGTCGATTCGGAATGCATTCTGCATGGCATGGCTGACTGCTTGGGCAATGGTTTCCGTGTCTGGCGAACGGTCATGGCTTTTGGCCGAGAGGGCTTCCCCGGTGATTTCCTGATCTTCGGTCATAATATGGCCGGTAAGCCAGCCGAACAAAGTGCCCAGAAAGCGCTGTACGGCCATCTGGGAATACCCGGAGGCTTCCAGGTTTTTTTTCAGGGAAACCAGGGTTTGATCCCGGAAGGTGTCGTGTCGCTGTTTGTGTTTTGCGTATCCACGGTAACGGATGGAGCGCATATGGGCCTCTTCTTCTGAAAAGTGCTTTATGGTATAATCTTCCAGGTACTTAAGCCCTTCCTTGCAGGCATTTTGGCAGTTTGCTTCGTTTTCCGCCAGCTTTGCGATCTTCCCCACGATCCGGAAAAGATTGGCATGGGCCTTGTCAATAACCTCCACACCGATGTTAAACCGTTCATTCCACACAAGCTTATCCAAAATTGTCTTCCCCTTTTCTTTATGCTGTTCTGTGATGCCAGAGCCAAAAGGGATTTTGCCCCCTTTGGGTTTTGGTTATATTGTAAAGCGTTTTTGCGTTTTTGTCTACTTATTCTGCCGAAAATCAATAAAAAAGCAGGAAAAAAACCTTAAGATTTATCAGCGTTGCTTGTAAATTAAAAGCTCCCATAGTATAATTAAGACACCAGGGTTAAAAGACCTTTTGGTTCCAACACCATGATAAAAGAATGAAAAATTAAGGGGGATTGATGATGAAAAGAAAAAAAGCTTTGTGTAAGGCAGGCTCCCTATTGTGTGCGGTAAGCCTGCTGGCAGGGGTGGCGGCGTTTCCAACCCTTGGGGCGGAAACCTTTGATCCGGCTTATTACGCGGCGGCAAATCCGGATGTGGCGGCGGCTGTGGGAACGGATGGCCAGGCGCTGTTAAACCATTATCTGCTTTACGGGATGAACGAGGGACGAATTCCTTATGAGGGAGCCGCGCCCGGGGCAGCCCTGGAAGATTTGGATGGAGCCGTAGCTGCCGCTTCCGGCGGCATCGTGCCGGTGAACCAGCTGGCGAACCTGGCAAGCATCCGCAAGAGGATGACGGATGCGGAACTGCTGCAGGCGTATAACGTTGCGGTGCAGATTGTGACGCCTTATATCGGCCAGAGCAGGGAGGATCAGCTTTATGGGATTGCGGCGGCTATCCGGGAAATATGCGACAATGGTCTGGCGTACTCCATGTCCGCTTCCCATTACAATGATCCTTACGGGTATTTTATCCTGGGATCGGCTTCCTGCGCCGGGTGCACCAGGGCTACGGGGATGTGCTTAAATATTCTGGGCATTCCTTATGAGCACGTCAATGAAAACCAGTACTCCCATCAGTGGTGCAGGGTGAATGTAAACGGGACGTATTGGATCTGCGATGCCTTCGGCCTTTACTGCGGGCCAGAGCCGGCGCCGTATCAGCATCCGTATTTGCATTAATTGTTTAGGTAGTGGCGCGGCTGTACGGACGGCAGGTTTTGGAAAAGATTAATAAAGCATTTGTAACAAAAGACGGTATAGACCTTGTAATCGGGTCTATACCGTCTAATTTATTGCCGCGAGGGTCATGTATGCGCTCAATCATCCTCTATCCGCATGGAGGTGATTACCGACAGCAGGATTTGCAGCTGTTCTTCGGTCAGCTTGGGGAGGAGGGAGATGATCCTTAAGGCGGTCAGGGACAGCTCAGGGGTTTCTTTGTCGAAAAATTGGCTTAAGGAAATCCCAAAGTAGTCGCAGATGGCGGACAGGGTATCTATGGAGGGATTCATTATGCCTGAGGATATTTTATTGATGTAGCTGTTGCATTTGCCGATGTTTTTGCCAAGGGTGTATTCGGAAATATTTTTTTCCATGCGGAGTGAGGTAATGCGTTCGCCGATGTAGTTTTTCTTCATATCCTGTATGCCGCCCTCCTGTAAATGCTTTCTGGAAATATGTTATATCTCTTTGGAACGGGATTTGCGCGATTTACAATCGTCATCCGTATTTAGTATAAGGGCAGACCGGAAAGGAATATTCTATTTAAAATCTCTTATTTGACATAAAACATACCTTATAAATCGCTATATGGCTGTGCCTGGCTTTTCGGCAGCCATGCCGCTGCACTATGTGTGCGGACAGCAAAAAATTATCTGCCATCCCTGGCGGCAGGAAATGGGGGCGCATTGGAGGTGGATTAAGGAGCAGTTTGCAAGAAAAATGATTTACATCGGATTATATTTTTAATATAATGGTAGGTAGCGGCAGGACGGGCGTGAAAGCCATTTTCTGCCAGATGCGATGTATCGGCAAGGAGAATAAAAAGCTGCAGGCAGCAGATAGTACGGGGGAAAATATGGCCAGAGGACAAGGAAAGAGAATTCAGGTTCAGGCAAGGGCGAAGGTTCAGGCGAAAACAGCGATGAAGGCCCAGGCGAATAATGTTGTATTTTCATTGGATATCGGAACCAGAAGCATTATCGGGATGGTAGGGATCGTTGAAGACGGCAAGGTGAAAATTATCGCGGTGGAAAAGGAGGAGCACGCGGAACGGGCGATGATGGACGGGCAGATTGAAAACATCGAGAAGGTGTCCGTTCTTGCCGAGAAGGTGAAGAAACGCCTGGAGGATAAGGCGCGCGTCCAGCTGTCTAGGGTGTGCGTGGCCGCGGCGGGACGAGCCTTAAAAACCAAACGGGCCGAATTTGAGCTGGAGCTCCCGGGAACCCAGCTGATTGATGATGAGATTATCAGCAGGCTGGAGGCCGGGGCCATCAGCAGGGCGGAGGAAGCCTTTGACGCGGAGAATGAGGCTCAGGAGGATTTCAGGCGGTTTTACCTGGTAGGTTATACCGTATGCCAGTATTTCCTGGATCAATATATGATCTCCAACTTAAAGGATCACCGGGGGCGGCAGCTGAAGGTGGATTTGATTGCTACCTTCCTTCCCAGCGAGGTTGTGGAAAGTTTGTATACCACCATGCATAAGATTGGCCTTGAGGTAGCCAGCCTGACCTTGGAGCCTATTGCCGCCATCAATGCGGCGATCCCGGAGAATATCCGGCTGCTGAATTTGGTGATGGTGGATATCGGCGCGGGGACTTCGGATATTGCGGCTTGCACCAGCGGCAGCGTTACCGGGTATACTATGGCGACCATGGCAGGGGATGAGATTACCGAGACGATTATGAAGCAGTACCTGGTTGATTTCCAGACTGCGGAATCCATTAAGATGCAGCTTGACCGGCAGGAGGAGATTGAATTTAAGGACATTTTGGGGATGTCCAAAAGGCTTTCCGCTGCCGAGGTGACAAAAAGCATCCGGGGAGCCTTCGAGGCTCTTTCCAAGGAGATTGCAGATAAGGTGGTGGAGATCAACGGCACAGCGCCGTCCGCCCTGTTTTTAGTGGGGGGCGGCTGTAAGCTGGCAGGCCTTAAGGACGGGATTACGGAAGCTTTGGGGATGGATGGGAATCGGGTGACGATTGCAGGAAATTATTTCCAGACCAATGCCTTCTCTGAGGAATACGATTTGAACAATCCGGAATACGCTACGCCTTTGGGGATCCTGATTTCCTCCGGGTTAAATTTAATTAATGACAGTTTTCGGGTGACGTTAAATAATAAGCCGGCGAAGCTGTTTAGGAGCGGCAGCTTTACGGCGTTAAACCTGCTGATGATGAATGGCTATAATTTCCGTGATATTATGGGACGTCCTGGTCTTAACTTGACGGTGATGGTGAACGGGACCCGGAAGGTATTTTTGGGGACGGCCTCCGATCCCGCATCCTTGTTTATTAACCAGAGGGAAGGTAAGCTTTCTGACGTTATCCATGCCGGGGATCAGATTGAATTCATCCCGGCCAGCCGGGGAGTGTCGGCCAAGGCCTGCCTGGGAGATATTGAAGGGGCGAGGGAGTGCGAGGAGATTACCCTGAACGGAAGGCACGTTTCCTTGGATACGGAATTAAAGACAGGGGATACGGTAGTAATCCGGATGCCGAAAAAAGCTGCGCCGGTTTCCGGGGGAGAGAGCCAGGAAAGTGAAGCTGGCCGGAAGGCCGGGACGGATGAGGAAAAGGCCGGGCAGGCTGTAGAGGAGGCCGGACCGGAGGCGGCCAAAGGCGAAGAAGAAAAGGTGAAGCCAGAGGCAGCCAAGGGCGAAGAAGAAAAGGCAGATCCGAATGCGGCCAAAGGCGAAGAAGAGAAGGCGGATCCGGGGATCTGGGAAGAAAATAAAGAGGCATTAGGGAAAAAGGCAAAAGTCCTTATGGAGAATAAAGAGGCCTTGGGGCAAAGGCCGCAAATCCCGGAAGAAAATAAAAAAACTGCCGGGATAAGGCAGGAAGCCATAAATGCAGGAGCGGATGCCGCAAAACAGGAAGGGGAAGGCGAAGCTGGAGGGCGGCCTGCCCTGGAAGAAGCTGCGAAGGAGGAAACAAGGACACTGTATTTTGAATTAAACGGCGCACCCCTTAACCTTCCCTTAAAAAAGGACGGAAGGCCGTATTACCTGATGGATTTAATCCAGTATTCCGGGATTGACCTGGATCATCCCAAGGGCGCGGTGTTTTTGGAAGTAAACGGGGAAGAGGGACGGTTCCAGCAGGTGCTTAGGGAAGGGGATAGGATTAGCATTAAAGAGGAGCAGAGATAAATTTAGGGCTTTTCATTTGGTTTTTTTTGGTATATGATTATAGGGAGGGCTGCTGGGGCGTGAAAACCGACGAGCGCTCCCTTTAAACGTTCCAATGAATGAAGGAGGATATGCAAGATGTTAAAGGTTTATACCGATAGGCCGGATTTTGATTTAGGGATTGAGGATTACGATCTTTCTGGAGGGAAGGAGATTAGCATTTACGTGCTGGATGAGCAGATGAGTGCGCTTTCGCTGATGGAGGCCTTCAGGGCATGCCGGTATAACCCTCTTCGGACTTACTACTATATCCCGGATACGGAAAGCCATTTTTCCCAATATGCCAGGGAATCGATTTCAAGAGGTACGGTGAACTTGTTTTCCGACTTGGAGGAGATGAAGGAAGCCCTGCAAAGCGAGGTAGATGCTTGGCGTTCCTATTCGATTCCAGAATGTATCACTAAGTCTGCGGCGAACTATAAGATCCTGCTGAACCGGGAGCGGGTGACGGGCATAAGCGTTGCCGTTACTGCAGCCTTGAATAAAAACAGCTGCTACACGATAGCGCTGGCTCTTGAGAAGCTGTTTCAGTCAGGCGGCTCCCTCTTTAGCCAGCAGTTTTTGCAGATTTTGGAGGAGGTTTTGGCGGATTCCCAGAAGGCAAGGGAGGCAAATGCGGTATTTGCCCGGGAAAATTCCCAGTTTTTATCGGTGCTGGCGGCCGGAGGCAGGGAAATTAACCGGGAATGGCATACGGAGGAGTATGACGGAATGGCCCTCCATGTGATGTTCCAGCCTTTTGAGCCGGAGGGGAAGGGGCTGGATGCCCGGGTAAAGATTGTGGCACAGCTAATTAAAGAAAGGCAAAGTTAGGGACAAGGATAAAGGGATCGGGGCTTTTGGCATCCGGCCCTTTTTGCGTCCGATGTTCTGTATTGCAACAGTTCAGACGGGGCATCTTCCTGGCGTTTGCGCCGGACAAGAAGATGGGATGTCCATCCGATGTGGAATTTGGCACAAAAGATACTTGACACATAATATTATATATTGTATAGTATTGCTTAGATATTATACGGGATATAGTATTAGAGAGGATGGAGTGAGGATATGGTTTTTAATACGGGAGCCGCCCTCCTGGATGCCGTGGTTTTGGCCGTAGTTTCCAAGGAGATGAAGGGGACATACGGGTATAAGATTACCCAGGACGTAAGATCCGTGATCGAGATCTCGGAGTCTACCCTGTATCCGGTGCTGCGCAGGCTTTGGAAGGATGAGTGCCTGGAGGTTTATGACCAGGCCATAGACGGCAGGAACCGGCGGTATTACAAGATTACGGAGAGAGGAAGGGTGCAGCTGAATTTGTACCGAGGCGAATGGGGGAATTATTCCCAGAAAATATCTCGCATTTTTGAGGAGGCTATGGTATGAAGAAAGAAGAATTTATGAGAGAGCTGGAGTATCTGCTCCAGGATATTCCTGAGGAGGAAAAAGAGGATGCCATTGCCTATTACCGGGATTATTTAGAGGAGGCGGGGGCGGATAAGGAGGAAGCCGCCATCCGGGAGTTTGGCAGCCCGGAACGGATTGCGGCCATTATCCGGGCGGATTTAAACGGAAATTTGGAGGAAGGCGGGGAATTTACCGAGTCCGGTTACGGGGATGAGCGGTTTAAGGAGCCGAATTTTCAGCTGGCAAGGCGGCTTGACCTTCCGGAGGAAAAGGAGCCGGAAGGAGGGGGAAAGGACGGAGCCGGGCACGGATCAGGGGAAAGCGCAGGATCCAGGAAACCGGAGGAAAAAAGAAGGCAGTGGGAATGGTGGAAGGTAGCAGGGGCAGTGGTGCTTGCCTGCCTGGCGGTTCCGGTGGTGCTTCCCCTGGTTTTAGGAGTGGGCGGAGGGGCGCTGGGGCTTGCCTTCGGCATCCTGGGCCTTCTGGTGGGAATCCTGGTGAGTGCGACGATTGCCCTTGGGGCGGCAACACTGGCTCTTCTTTTGGCAGGTATTTTGATGGTGATTTTTGGGTTTGCCCGGCTGGCCCTGCCGGTTCAGGGGATTTTGTATATCGGGACGGGCGTGGGGATATTCGGCCTTGGGC
Source organism: Lachnospiraceae bacterium (assembly GCA_910575565.1). GTDB lineage: Bacteria > Bacillota > Clostridia > Lachnospirales > Lachnospiraceae > Caccovicinus. The sequence goes on from CAJTFL010000010.1 coordinate 129,552, forward strand.
TTTTATGCCTGGCCCTGTGCGGCCTGTATTACGGAAAGTTCCTGCCGTGGCTTGTAACCTCGTCCGTCCGCTTGGTTAGCGGGCTGTTTTCCAGGAAAGGAGTTCATGCATGAAAAAATTTATCCAATACGCGGCTATTTTCGGTGCGGTGCTGTCGGTTCTCGGCTTCGGGACGGCCTGGGCAGCCAGGTTAAACGGAGGGCGCTGGCATGGGGAAGAGATATTCGGCACATCCATGACCTTGTTTTCTTTCCGTCATGACCATGGGAAGAAGATAAAGCCGGAGGATGTTTATGTGGAAGCGTCGGAGAAAGAAAGGGAAGAAACGGCATTGGAGCAGGAGGCGCTTCCCGATATAGCGGAGGAAATTCCGGAGAAAGAGATTGAAGCTACCAGGATGGCATCTGTGCAGACGGCAGAAGGGGATCCGGTTTTCAGCTTTCCGGCAGCAGAGGAATTAAGCCTGTCCGTGGAGGCCGGGGAAGTGGTTGTGGAGGCGGCGGAAGGCATCACCCAAATTCAGATTTATTACGATCAGGAGAGCCTGAAGGAATGGGTGAAGGCGGTCTTAGATGACGATGGGGATGAACTGGAAATCCGGGTGAAAAAGCCCTTTAAGCTGCGGGATGACAGCAGTTATCTCCAGGTAAAGATCCTTGTCCCGGCCGGGCATAAATTCCAGTCAGCGGAAGTTTCCCTTACTGCCGGGAACTTCCAGGCTGTCGGATTGAACGCCTGGGAATTGGAGGCTGACGTTGCTGCCGGAAATGTGGAGTTTGAAGGCTGCGAAGCTTCTGATGCCGATTTCCAGTGTGTTGCCGGGAATATTTTTTATTCCGGCAGGATTAAAGGGGACGTGGATGGAGAATGTGCCATGGGGAATATTGAACTTAGCCTGCAGCAGAGAGAAGATGAGTTTAACTATGAGCTTAAAGGGGCAGGGGGCAGCATCCAGGTGGGGGAGCTTAAGCTGGGAGAACTGGCCTTCGAGCGGAAAATTATGAATAACGCTTTCTGGACAATGGAGCTGGAAAGCTCCGCCGGAACGATTCTGGTGGATTTTTCCGTATAAACGGGAAAAAAGGGGGCATACTTTTTACGAAACTTTTATCGTAATCGTTCAGCCAGTGGAAAGCGCATGAAGGAAAATCATGCTCGCATGAATTTTCCTTTATCGCTTTTCACCGAGGGAGCGCCTGTTTATGAGCAAAGTTAGCTGCGCAAGCAGCAAAAAGCGCCATAAGGCGCGGTTTCCCCTAAAGGACGCTGCGCAGTGCGAATGGCGCGGGCTGAACGGACGGTAGATTTTATCATAAAAGGAGCGTATGAAGTATGCCAAAAAGCAAAAATGGAAATCATTCGTTTGATCCGGCCAATATTAAGCCAGAGGAAATGCTGAAATTTGAGATTGCCACGGAATTAGGCCTGGCGGATAAGGTGATCGCGGGAGGGTGGCGCAGCCTGACAGCGAAGGAAAGCGGGAGGATCGGCGGATTGATGACGAAAAAGAAAAAAGAGAAAAAGAAGGAAAGCCATGGGATGGAGACCTGACGGCCCTGTTTCCCTGATTTGCTTTACCCGCACAGGGGCAGGGCTTTTAAAAAGGCTGGCAAGCAGGCTGCAAGAGGATGGGATTTGCAGCTGCGGGTACATAAAAAGCCGCATAGCGGAGGGCGGCGGGAAAAGGGAATTTGAAGAAGGGATGGGTCTGTTTGTGGTGGAGGAGCCTTTAACGGACTGGGTAGGCAAAAGATTTGCGCCAAAGGGGGCGCTGATTTTTATCGGAGCCGCCGGGATTGCCGTCCGGGCATCGGCGAAATGGATCCGGGATAAGTTTCGGGATCCGGCAGTGGTGGTGGTGGATGAGAAGGGGCAGTTTGTCATCCCGCTGTTATCCGGCCATGGAGGCGGGGCTAATGCCCTGGCCCTTAAGCTGGCGGAATATCTTCAGGCCGTCCCGGTGATTACCACGGCTACGGATGTGCAGGGGAAATTTGCGGTAGATGATTTTGCCAGGGAGAGAGGGCTTTGGATATCCGACAGACGGCTTGCGAAAGAAATCTCGGCCGATATCCTGGAAGGGAGGCCGGTGGGATTTTCCTCTGCTTTTCCGGTGGCGGGAGATCTGCCGGCCGGCTGTTTTTGGGACGATAAATCGTTGCGGAAAGTATCAGGAGTTTCGGAGGGATCCTGCCAGGGCGCTCCCTGTTTTCGTGAAAGGAAAGGGCGCAGGATCCGGATTTCCCTGGGAGAGGAAAAGAAGGAGGACGTTGGAAAGGGGGAAGAGACGCTGTATTTAATCCCGAAAATCCTGACCATAGGGATTGGATGCCGGAGGGGGATTGGGAAAGAAAAGCTAAAAAGCCAGGTGTTTTCCTGCCTTAAGGCTCATGGGATTTCCCGCCATGCGGTCTGCCAGGCGGCTACCATTGACCGGAAAAAAGAAGAGCCTGGGCTAAAGGAGCTGTGCCACGAGATGGGATGGCCTTTTTTCAGTTACGCTGCGGACAGCTTGAGAAGCCTTCCCGGGGAGTTTTCCCATTCGGATTTCGTGGAGAAAACTGTGGGGGTAGGCAATGTATGCGAGAGGGCCGCTATCCTTGGAAGCGGCGGCGAGGGGGCGCGGCTGGTTTTTGGAAAACAGGTTTTGGACGGCGTTGCCCTGGCGGCGGCGGTGAGGGAATGGGAGGTGGCCTTTCCCTTTAATTTTGTATGCAGGGAAGATGAGCGGCAAATGGATTTGTCGTGGGGAAGCCGCTGCCGCATTGACAAATAAGGTGATCTTTACTACAATAGCTGTGACTGTTTCCCCAGGGAAGAAGGGGAGCATGATTGACAGAAAGGATAAAGGAGAGACAAGTGGAAGAGCAGTACACTTATGAAAATCAGAAAGAAATGCGGTGCGGATTTACCACGGGGACCTGCGGGGCGGCAGCGGCATTGGCGGCGGCAGCGCTGCTTTTTGAGGGGGAGGAACTGCTTAAGGTTAGCGTGACTACGCCCAAGGGGATGGCCTTCCAGATTGAAATCGCGGAATCTGTCCTGGAGAACGGGGCGGCATCCTGCAAGGTGATTAAGGATGCCGGAGACGATCCGGATGTGACGAACCATGCCCAGGTTTGGGCTTCTGTTACCCAGGCTCCGGAAGATATGCCGGAAGGAGATGGAAACGATGAAAGGGGGGAGGAGGCGAAAAAAGGGGGGAAATGGTACGAATACCGGCCGGAAGGAGAGGATGGGGAAGAAGGCCGTTTTTCCCTATTCCTTAAAGGCGGGGAAGGGATCGGCATCGTGACCCGGGAAGGCTTAAGCTGCCCTCCCGGGATGTGGGCCATTAACCCGGTTCCCCGGGAAATGATCTTTGGCCAGGTGGCTAAGGTCTGCCAGCGGTGCGGCGTGGAAGGGGAGGTTTACATCACGATAGCCATCCCGGGAGGGGAAGGACTGGCCCAAAAGACCATGAATCCTCAGCTGGGGATAGAAGGAGGCTTATCGATTCTTGGGACAAGCGGCGTGGTGGAGCCGATGAGCGAGAGAGCCCTTCTGGAAACGCTCCGCCTGGAAATCCAGCAGAAGGCGGCGCTGGGGACGAAAAACCTCCTTGTGGTTCCCGGAAATTACGGGCAGAGATTTGTGGAAGACTATATGGGGATGCACCTGGAGGACGGGGTGAAGTGCAGCAACTTTGTGGGAAATGCCATCGATATGGCCGCTGAGGCCGGGATGGAGGGCTTGCTTTTGGTAGGCCATGCCGGGAAGCTGCTTAAGGTGGCTGCCGGGGTGATGAACACCCATTCCTTGGTGGCCGACGGGCGCATGGAGTGCCTGGCGGCTTACGGGGCGGCCTGCGGGGCATCCCGGGAAATGGTCTGTAAAATCTTATCCTGTGTGACCGTAGACGAAGCCTTGGGGATTTTAGAAGAGGCGGAGGGGCTGCGGGACGCGGTAATGGAAATGGCTATGGATCGGATTTATGCCTGCCTTAGGAAAAGGGCAGGGGAGGGGCTTTTAATTGAAGGGATCTTGTTTACCAATGATCGGGGAATCTTAGGAACTACACCGGGAGCCATTGCCTTGGTGGGCAAGATGGCATCGAGTTGAAGCTGCCCGGGATAAAAAGCGTAGGAGAAGGGAGCAGGGAGAAAATGAGCGAGGGGAAGCTTTACGGCGTAAGCGTAGGCCCTGGGGATCCGGAGCTGATGACCTTCCGGGCAGCCAGGGCTATCCGGGAGGCGGAGGTGATCGCCATTCCCAGCGGGAGCAAGGAGGGCTGCGTGGCTTACGGGATTGCCCTTAAAGCAGTGCCGGAGATCGGCGGGAAGGAATGCCTGGCGCTTCCTATGCCCATGACGAAGGATAAGGAGCGGCTGGAAAAAAGCCACAGGGAAGGGGCAGAGCGGATTTTAGAGAAGCTTAAGGAAGGAAAGTCCGTGGCGCTGCTGACATTAGGCGACGTGTCGGTGTATTCCACCTGCTGGTATCTGTACAGCCGTGTAAAGGCGGCAGGGGGCCAGGGGGAATTGGTAAGCGGCGTGCCCTCGTTCTGCGCGGCGGCATCAAGGCTTGACCGGGCGCTGGTCAGCGGAAGCCAGTCCCTCCATATCCTGCCTGCCTCCTACCCCATTGAAGAAGGGTTAATGCTTCCCGGCGTCAAGGTGCTGATGAAGATGGGAAGCTGTGGGGCATCTGTCCGGCAGACGCTCCTTAAGGAAAACCGTCCGGCCTGCGGCGTGGAGCGCTGCGGCATGGAGGGGGAGCGGCTTTACCGGAATGCGGAGGAAATCCGCGAGGATGGGGGGTATTATTCCCTGCTGATTGTAGATTAGGCGTTTTATCAGTGGCATTAGAGGCAGAAAGGAAATAAGGCGGGAAGGAGAAGCGCATGGTATATATCGTAGGGGCGGGGCCGGGGGCGGCCGACTTAATTACGGTTAGGGGCCTAAAGCTTTTGCAGCAGGCGGATGTGGTAATCTATGCCGGTTCCCTGGTTAACCGGGAGCTGTTACGGGAAACGAAGGCTGGCTGCCGGATATATGACAGCGCCAGGATGACCCTGGAGGCCGTGCTTTTTCAGATAGAGAAGGCGGAGCAGGAAGGGCTGATGACGGTGCGGCTGCATACGGGGGATCCATGCCTTTACGGGGCCGTCCGGGAGCAGATGGATGAACTAAATTTAAGGCAGATCCCTTATCAGATCTGTCCAGGGGTAAGCTCGTTCTGTGGGGCTGCAGCCGCCCTGGAAATGGAATATACCCTGCCGGGGATATCCCAGAGCGTGGTAATTACCCGGATGGCGGGCAGGACAGGCGTGCCGGAGAGGGAAAGGATCCGCCGTTTTGCCGCCCTTAAAGCCACGATGGTGATTTTTCTGAGCGCGGGGATGCTAAGGGAACTAAAGGAGGAGCTTTTGGCCGGAGGCTACAGGGAGGATACCCCTGCCGCCCTGGTGTATAAGGCGACCTGGCCGGAGGAAAAAGTGCTGCGCTGCACCGTGGGAGAGCTGGAAGAAACAGGGAAAAAAGAAGGCATCACAAAGACGGCGCTGATTATCGTAGGGGAGGCAGCGGCCCAGAAAGGCTATCTGCGCTCCAAGCTGTACAGCCCGGAGTTTGAAACCGGGTTCCGGAAGGCGGAAGGCGTTTAACTAAAAAAGTTAAGGGGGAGGAAGGCATGGCGGAGCTTCTGGTGGTAGGCATAGGGCCGGGCTCTTATGAGATGATGACGGCGGAGGCAGCCAAAGCCTTGGCTGGCTGTGAGGTGATCGCAGGATACCAGGTTTATCTGGATTTAGTCCGGCCGTATTTCCCGGACAAGGAATATGTTTCCACGCCCATGAGGCGGGAGGAGGAGCGATGCCGGGAAGGGTTAAGGCTGGCCATGGCCGGGCGGGCTGCGGCTTTAGTCTGCAGCGGGGACAGCGGCGTTTACGGGCTGGCCGGGCTGGTTTTGGAGCTGCTCCCGGAGTATCCCGGGGTGAAGGTGAAGGTGATCCCCGGAGTGACGGCGGCATTGGCCGGCGGCGCCGTGCTTGGCGCGCCTTTATGCCACGATTTTGCGGTGATCAGCCTAAGCGATCTGCTGACGCCCATGGAAAAAATCCAGGCGCGGCTGCGGGCCGCGGCTCAGGCGGATTTTGTGATCTGCCTTTATAACCCTTCCAGCAAAAAGCGGAAAGGGTATTTAAAGATGGCCTGTGAGCTGATCGGGGAGTATCGGAGCGGGGATACGGTCTGCGGCACGGTGGCAAACATCGGGCGGAAGGGACAGGAGATGGAAATCTTAAGCTTAAATCAGCTGGCAGGGAAGGAAGTCGATATGTTTACCACCGTGTTTGTGGGAAATTCCCAGACGAAGGCATTGGGCGGCTATATGGTAACGCCCAGGGGGTATTTGCAGCGGGAGGAGCCTTTGGAGGGCTGAAGCTTTGGATGTGCCGCTTTCGCTGCTGCTTGCTGTTTTCGGGCAAATGGAAAGGTTATGGAACGTTTGGGGATTGAAATTTTTCGGAGACGGGAGAGATTAGGTTGGAGAAGCTGGGGATATTTGGGGGAACCTGGGAAGGGCGGCAGCTGGCGGAGTTTTGCCAGGAAAGGGGCTTTTTGGCGGTTATTTCTGTAGCCACTCCTTATGGGGCCAGGCTTTTGCGGGAGGATCAATATTTAACGGTTCATGCCGGAAGGATGGACGGCCAGGCCATGTGCCGGTGGATCAAGGAGAACCAAATCCGGCAGGTTATCGATGCCACCCATCCCTTTGCCGGGCAGGCATCGGAAAACATCCGGGAAGCCTGCAAAGCTTTGCGGGTTTCATACCAGCGGCTTTTGCGGGAAGAAAGCCAATATCAAGGGAAGGAACAGGGGAAGGAGCAGGATAACGGAAGGGGAGGCGGCTCTTCTTCGGGCGATTCCTTAAAAGGGGAAATTTTTTGGGTGGGCTCCGTGGAGGAGGCTGCCATTTTCCTGGAGAGGGAATTGGCCTGCCATCAGGAACGGAAAGCTCTTCTGACTACGGGAAGCAAGGAGCTTTTTTCTTTTGCCCGGATTAAGGAAGGGGCAGACAGGCTGTATGCCCGGGTGCTCCCTTCGCCGGAGGGGCTTAAGGCCTGCAGGGAGGCAGGGATTTTGGAAAGCCATATCATCGGTATGCAGGGGCCTTTCTCCTACCAAATGAACTTCGCCATCCTCCGGCATACCCAGGCCTTCTATCTAGTGACCAAGGAGTCCGGCCGCCCAGGGGGCTTTCAGGAAAAGGTGGATGCCGCCCTGGATCTGGGCTGCCAGGTGATTGTGGTGGGAAGGCCGAAAAGGGAGCAGGGAAAAAGCCTGGCAGAGATTAAAGAACAGCTGGAAAAGGAGTGGAAGGGACAGGAAAAACCAGCTGGAAGTGAAAAAGATAGTAAAAGTGGAAGTAAGGGTGAAAGTAAAGGTGAAAGTAAAGTAAAAAGGGAGATCCTCCTTGTGGGGATGGGGATGGGAGCCTTAGGATCGATAACCTGGGAAGGGATAGAGGCAATCCTAGGCAGCGACGGCCTTTTAGGCGCGGCCAGGATGGTGAAAGACGCTATGGCCATAAGGGAAGGGGAAGGCCGAAAAGAAGGCTTAACCTGCATCACGTATCATCCCCAGGAAATGCTTGCCTGGCTGGAGAGACACCCGGAGGTGAAAAGGCCGGTGGTGCTGTACTCCGGCGATCCCGGCTTTTACAGCGGGGCGGCTTCTTTTATGGAATGCCTTAAGGGCAAGGGGATGCCTTACCGCTGCCGGATCATCCCTGGGATCTCCGCCTTGTCTTATTTTGGGGCAAGAATCGGAAAAAGCTGGGATAAGGTAAAGGCAGTCAGCCTTCACGGACGGGATGGGGAGGAGGACTGGAGCCTTAGGGATCAGCGGGAGCGGTTTGTCCTCTTAGACGGCACAGAAAGGCTTCGCTTCCTGTGCCGGGAGCTGATCAGGCTGGGACAGGAAAACGCCCTCCTTTGGGTAGGGGAGCGGCTTTCCTATCCCCAGGAGCGGCTTATATCTGGAAAGCCGGAGATTTTCCTTGACCTGGAGTTTGGCACGCTGCTGGCGGCCTGGGTAATTCCCGCTTCTTCTTAACGGCCTTTAGTAGCACAGCACTTCATGGCCGGTTTCCGTGACCAATACCTGGATTTCCCACTGGGCGGAGGGGGAGTGATCCTCGGTGTACACGGTCCAGTCGTTTTCGCTGTCCACGAAAATGCCTTCCCGGCCCATATTGATCATTGGCTCGATGGTAAAGATCATGCCGGGAACCATAAGCATTTCCGTACCTCTTTTGGCGACATACCCTACCCATGGATCCTCGTGGAAGGCAAGCCCTATCCCGTGCCCCCCGATCTCCCGGACTACGGAATAACCGTTTTTTGCCGCGTGATCGTGGACTGCCTGGGCCATGTCCCCTAAGAAGCCCCAGGGCTTAACCTGGGCCAGGCCTAAGGAAACGCACTCTTTCGTTACCTCTACCAGCTTCTTTTTTTCAGGAGAAACATTGCCGATTAAGAACATACGGGAAGAATCGGAAAAATAGCCCTGGTAATTGGTGGAAACGTCCACGTTTACAATATCCCCATCCCGGAGGATAACCTCGGGGGAAGGGATGCCGTGGCATACCTGATTGTTTACGGAGGTGCAGACGCTTTTGGGATAGCCCTCGAAATGCAGCGGGGCGGGGATTCCCCCGGCCTGGGTGGTAATGTCATAGACCCATTGGTCAATTTGTTCCGTGGCAATGCCTTCCTTAATGTGGCTGCTGATATAATCCAATACGGCGATATTGATCTTGGCGCTTTCCCGGATTTTTTCAATTTGCTCAGGGGTTTTGATTATGCTCCGGGTGGGGACGATGCAGCCCCTGCGCCGGTAGGATTCGATTTTCTGGTCGAATGCCAGGTGGCATTTCTTATATTTCAGTCCGCTTTTGCACCAGCAGAGGTCGTTTCTTCCAAAGAGTTCCATGGTAAATTTTTCCTTTCGATTTCCTTTTTTACAGCTCTTTAAGTATAGCACAAAAAATCCGCGGCAGTTATGGTTTTTTGAAAAATCTGTGTTATTATTAAAAAATTAATGCTTTGTCAACTTGGGTAGCTGAGGAGGAATTGATGCTTTGTCAACGCAGTACTAGATAGCTGGTGAGGGGATTTTGGCGCTGGGTTGTTTCATATGATATTGAGAGTGAATGGAGTTAGCTGCGTTTCTTACGATGAGTTTACTGGCTTAGAGGAAACACGCAGGTTTGCGGGTTCGCCGCCTGTGGTGGATGTACACACGAAAACGCGCTCTCGCTCGACATAAAACGGAACGGTACTAAGCTCGATTATTGCTGTATAAAAATGAATGAATTTAAGCCATTTTAAGATTATTAAGAGAGCATCAGAAAAGCAATCAGATATCATAAAGGATTAAAGGGCATACATTAAACGTCGTTACGCATGGAAAGACGCACATTAAAACGCGCCTGGAACGGAGAAAAGATGAAGGACGAATTGTTTACCAGGGGAAGCCTGCCGATGACTAAAAGCGAAGTGCGGGCAGTTTCCTTATCGAAATTAGAACTTGTGCCGGGGGCGGTTTTCTGGGATGTGGGCGCAGGAACCGGCTCCGTATCGGTGGAGGCGGCCAGGCTTCTTTGCCAGGCAGGAGGGGAGGGGCAGATCTATGCGGTGGAGAGGGAGCCGGAGGGAATTCGGTTAATTCAGGAAAATAAGGAGAAGCTGGCTGCCGGATTTTTAGGGTTTCACGTAATTGAAGGGGAAGCGCCGGGGTGCTTAAATGGCCTTCCTTCCCCCAGCCATGTGTTCATCGGCGGGTCAGGGGGAAGGCTTAAGGAGATTTTGTCTGTGGTGTTTGGAAAGAATCGGCGGGCCAGGGTGGTGATTAATGCCATTACCCCGGAAACATTATTCCAGGCCATGGAAGCTTCCGGGGAATTGGGCGCATGGGAGGAGGAAATCATCCAGGTATCCGTTTCCCGGCTTGAGAAAAGAGGAAAATACCATTTGCAGATGGGGACAAACCCGGTGTTTGTCATTACGCTGCAGGGTTAGAGGAGGCGGATTATGGAAGGAAAGCAAATTCGGGGGCTGATGATCGGGGCGTTTTCCAGCGGCTGCGGGAAAACGGTGGCAGCCTGCGGCCTGATGGAGGTGTTTAGACGCCATGGTCTTAAGGTATCCGGGTTTAAATGCGGGCCAGACTATATTGATCCTATGTTTCACAGGGAGATTTTGGGGGTGGAAAGTCAAAACCTGGACGGGTTTTTCCAGACAAAAAGGCAGTCTGCAAAAAGCTTCCTTGCCGGTGCAAAGGATAGGGATATCGGGGTGATCGAAGGGGTGATGGGATATTTTGACGGCATTGGCGGGGAGGGCAGGGCCAGCACCTATGAGATGGCCTTAAGGCTTGGCTGCCCGGTGATCCTTGTGGCGGAGGGGAAAGGGGCGGGCCTTTCCCTGGCCGCGTCTATTCTGGGCTTCCTGGAATTTGGGCTGACTCTTCCCGGCCATGGCAGGAGGAAATGGAACGGGATTGGCGGGATAATCTTAAACCGGGTATCCCCAGGGCGATATCCGGGGCTTAAAGCTGTGCTAGAAGAGCACCTTCCCGTCCCGGTGCTGGGCTATATGCCGGAATTTGACTGGCTTTCCCTGGAAAGCCGCCATTTGGGGCTGAAGCTTCCGGGGGAGGTTAAGGATCTTAAGGCACAGCTTGGCCGCCTGGGGGAGGAGCTGGAAAAAACTATCCAGATCGATGAAGTGCTTGCCCTGGCGGAAAAGTGGGAGGAAGGATATCCGAAAGCTTCTCTTGGAAGCGGTGCAGGGGAAGGCGTGTCTGTTCTGGAAGGTGTATCTGCCTGGGAAGGCGTGCCTGTCCTGGGAGGCGTGCCTGCCCCGGAAGCTGCCATTTTGCCAAAAAAGGGGCAAAAGGCTGCGATCGGGGTTGCCATGGATGAGGCGTTTTGCTTTTATTACCAAGATAATTTAAGGGAGCTTTGCCGGGCAGGAGCCAGGCTTCTTTTTTTCAGCCCCCTAAAGGACAAGGCTGTCCCGAAGGAGGCAAGGGGGCTTTTATTTGGGGGCGGCTACCCGGAGCTTTACGCCAGGCAGCTAAGTGAAAATAATGCCATGCGCTCTTCAATCCGGCAGGCCGCGGCGGCAGGGATGCCTATATTAGGGGAATGCGGCGGCTTTTTGTACCTTCAGGAATGGCTGGAGGATGGGGCGGGAAAGGCCTATCCCATGGCCGGGGTATTTTCCGGGGGAAGCCGCAACGGGGGGAAGCTGGGGCGGTTTGGGTATATTGCCCTGTGGGGAAAGGAGGACGGTCTTTACCTGAAAGCGGGGGAGCGGATACTGGCTCATGAATTCCATTACTGGGATTCGGAATGCTGCGGCAGCATGATGGAGGCAAGAAAGCCTGCGGGGAATAAACGCTGGCTGTGCATGCGCCAGGAAAACCGGGTTCTCGCCGGGTTCCCCCACCTTTACTATCCCTCGTTCCCTGAATTTTCCAGGCGGTTTGTCCGGGAGTGTGAAATGGGCTGAATATACCGCAAAGCGGGGCGTGCAGATGGCAGGGATGATTTTTCAAACACGTTCTAAGCCGCCATTTGATGCCTGCAGCCGGGAAACAGTTATTTTGGCGCTCTTGCAATTTGCACGGGATGCATTTATAATAGGATTAGCATCAATAAGGCCGGATGGGCGGCCAAAAGCCATGAGAATTTGCAGTTTAAGAGGACAAAATCATGACATTATTGGAAGAGACTACGAGAAACATCAATGGGCCGGACACTGCGGCCATGGAGCAGGCAAGAAAACGCTGGGACAGCGTTGCGAAACCGTTAAAAAGTTTGGGGTTTTTAGAAGATGCCCTGATTCAGATTGCCGGGATTACAGGCGATCCCAAGATTCAGATTGAGAAAAAAGCAGTGGTGATTTTCTGCGGGGACAACGGTATCGTGGAGGAGGGCGTGACCCAGACGGGGCAGGATGTGACGGCTGTGGTGACGGAAAATTTTTCAAAGGGGGAAAGCTGTGTCTGTATTATGGCGGAGCAGGCCGGAGCGTGGGTTTTTCCGGTGGATATCGGCGTAAAGCAGCTGCTTTTTGGGTATGGGGAGTTTGTGGATGGCGCCGACCATTTGGTCTGCAGGGGAGGGAAGGTGCGTTACCCCATCTGGAACCGAAGGCTGATGGCAGGAACCAGGAATTTTACAAAGGAACCGGCTATGGATCGGGATACGGCGGTGAAAGCTGTGGAGACCGGGATCCAGTTAGTCGGTTTGTTAAAGGAACGGAATTACCAGATAATTGCCACCGGAGAGATGGGGATTGGCAATACCACCACCAGCAGCGCCGTAAGCGCCGCTTTCCTAGGGGTTCCCCCGGAGATGGTCACGGGAAGGGGAGCGGGCCTAAGCACAGAGGGGCTTAAGCGGAAGCGGAAGGTGATCCACCAGGGGCTTTCCTTGTGGAAGCCTGACCCGGAAGACGGCCTGGATGTGCTGGCGAAGGTTGGAGGGCTTGATTTGGCAGGGTTAGTGGGGGTATACTTAGGCGGGGCGCTTTACCGGGTTCCCGTGGTGGTGGACGGCCTGATTTCATCGGTTGCCGCGCTGGCTGCAGCGACTATCTGTCCTATGGCGAAGTATTTTATGATTGCCTCCCACGCCTCGGCAGAAGCCGCGGGAGAGCTGGTGCTGGATGCCCTGGGCCTTAAGCCGTTAATCTACGGCAATATGTTCCTGGGGGAAGGCACGGGGGCGGTAGCTCTTTTTCCCGTGCTGGACATGGCGGCGGCGGTTTACAATCGGATGAGCACATTTTCCCAGATCCAAATTAAGGAGTATCAGCCTTTTGAGCCGTAAAGGGGATGAGAAAGGCGGGAAGAAAGGGTGGGAGCGATGGAGAAAGAATTAATGTTCCATATCCTTGGGATCTCGGAGACCAAGGATGAGCGGGCGATCAAAAAAGCCTACATGGATAAGTTAAGATCCACGAATCCGGAGGATGACGCGGAAGGGTTTAAGCGGCTGCGCCAGGCTTACGAGGAGGCCGCAGCCTTTGCCAGGGAGCCGGAGGAAGAACAGGAGGAAGAAGGTCCTAAGACGGAGGTGGATTTTTGGATTGGCCGGGTTGACCGTTTGTACCAGGATTTAATGTCCCGGGCGGATGAAGGGCAGTGGGATAAGGTGCTTTCCGATCCGGTATGCGAGGAGCTGGATACGGCTCTGGAAGCGAAGGAAAAGCTTTTTGTGTACCTGTTAAACCATATCCGCCTGCCCCATAATATCTGGAAATTGATTGATGAAAAATTTGAAGTTTTGGAGGATATGGAGGATTTAAAGCAGCGCTTTCCGGCGGATTTCCTCAACTATATCGCTTACTATATTGAGAATCCAACCTTTATCCCGTATGGATATTTCCGCTATGACAGCCTGAAGGAAGAGCCGGTTAACGGGGACGGCTATATTGACGGCTACTTAAAGGTTAAGCACCAGATTGATGACGGGGAAAGGGAAGGATGCCTGGAAGCCTTGGATGAGCTGGAAGCCTTTGACCTGTACCACCCTTACGAGGATGTGGAGCGCATACGGCTTTACTGCGGGATGGGAAGGGCAGAGGAAGGATCAAAGCTGGCGGATCGGCTTTTGGCGGAATACCCGGATGATGAGTATATCCGTTTTTACAGCGGCGAGGCGAAATGGCAGTCAGGAGACAAGGAAAGGGCCTATGGGATCTGGAAGGATCTTTTGGCGGAGCACCCGGATCACTACTCGGCAAAGCTGGGAGTGGCCCGCTGCCTGATGGAGCGGGGAGATTGCTACCAGGCCAGGGAGCTGATGCTGGAGCTTTTGGACAGCGGACGGAACGAGGAAGTGGAGTCCATGATCTGCAAGGCGAACGAAGCGCTGATTGAAGAGTTTAAAGAGACGCTTAAGGAAGGCCGGGAGGACGAGAGGCTGCCGGGCCATGAGCTGCAGATTAAGCTGGGCTGGTGTCTGTTCCAGAATGAGCGTATGGAAGAGGCGGTGGAGCTGTTAAAAAGCTTTTCTCCCCTGCCGGAGGAGGAATACCTGTATGATAACTTATACGGGCGGGTGCTGTATCAGCTTGACCGTCATGAGGAAGCCCTGCCCCTTTTGCAGCGGTGGATTGCGCTGATTAAAGACCTTACAGACGACGGGACGGAGGAGACCAGGAAGCGGATGTCCAGGCACGGCGGGGCCTGCTATATTTTAGCCGGATGCCATTACGCCTTAAAGCAGCAGGCGGAGGCGGAAGCGGCTCTTTCGGAGGCGGTGGAGAACGCCCGCACAGACAGGGATCGCCTGGAATATATGCAGTATTTGGCCAATATCCTGATGTGGTCTAAGCAGTACGAGAAATCCATCGATGTGTGTGACGCGATTATCCGGGAGGATGACCAGTATTTTCCCGCATACTTAACCCGCCAGGAAGCCTGCTACCATTTGCGTAAGGCCCAGCAGGTGATTGACGATTACTATAAGGCTATCGGGATTTATCCCAGGTACTATAAACCGTATCTGCTTGCGGCGAAGGTGTTTTTCTTTCATGACCAATACGAGGACGCGAAAGGCGTAATCGAGAGGGCGAAGGAAAACCAAGTGGAATTTTCCCCGGAGTTAAAGCTTTACCAGGTGAAAATCCTGCGGAACCTGGCGGAAAGCCAGGCAGAGCGGGACATTCCCCGAAAGATCCTGGAAGAAATCAAAGGGGAGCTTGGTCAGGATGACTGCGATATTGAGGATGTTTCCGAGGTAAATTATGAGGCAGGGCTTCTCTGGTGGGATGACAATGAATACGAAAAGGCCCTGGAATTTTTGGGGCTGGCCATTGGGGAGAACCAGGAGCGTCTTCAGTACCGCCTGATTCGGGGGGATGTTTACCTGGAGATGAAGCGGTATAAGGATGCCCTTTTGGAGTATGACGCGGCGGAGCCGGAGTATGGCAGCCGCCCGGGGATCCACTATGCCAGAGGGCTATGCCAGGAAGGCTTAAACGCCATGGAAAAGGCGGTGGAGCATTTCAAGAAGGTGGTGGAGCTTCAAAACGGATATAAGGATGCCAATGAAAAGCTGTCCGATTACTACAAGGATCGGTATGAGGATTTTGGCAGGAAAGAAGATTACGAACGGGCGCTTTACTATATTAACCGGCAGCTTGAGGTTAAGGAGAACTGTTACTACTTAATCTGCCGGGGGCTGATTTACGATGTGGCCATGGAACAGGAGCTGGCCATTGAAGACTATGAAAAGGCGGCCAAATATTCTCCGGACAAATGGATTGTGTGGAACAATATGGGCTGCAGCTATAAGTACTTAAAGCAGTATGAAAAAGCCATCCAGTGCTGCAGGAAGGCAATCGCCATCATGGGGGAAAAGAAGGACAGGATGCCTTACCGGAACCTGGCGGACTGCTATAAAGCCCTGGGGGATAAGGAAAAGGCCATCGCGTGCTATAAAAAGGGGTTGGAAATCACCCCGGATTACGCTTACTTTTGGGAAGAGATCGGTGATCTGTACTATGAGCTGGGACGGTTTGAGGAAGCCCTTGAAGCTTACAGCCATACGAAGGAGAGGAATAAGCATTACAGCGATGTGGGCGATGTGTGGCTGAAGCGGGGGAAACTTAAGAAATGCATTGCCTGCTACAAGCAGGGGATCGCAGAGGCTGAGGGCAGCGTAAAGGTAAGCCGGATAAGCAGTCTGGGCGATTTGTATTTGGAAGAATTATGGGACTTTAGCCGTGCGGTAAAATGCTATAAGCAGGCGGTGGAGTTAGAAAGCGATCCTTATGAGCTTTACGATTATGAGCGGTATTTGGCCAGGGCTTACTATATGATGGGGAAGGAAAAAGAAGCGAAGAAGTACGCCAGGCGTTCCCTGGAGTATTTTAAGAAAAGCGGGCGGAACGAGGAAGATTACCTGGCATTTAAGGCGTATGCACCGGCCAGGATGGCCAGCTTTGGCTGGATTTACCTTTGCCTGGGAGAGCAGGAAAAGGCGGTAAAGCTTTTTGGCGGGATGACTCAGGTAATCCGGTGCAAAAGCTGCCAGTATCAGGACTGTTTTGAAAGCTTCCTCTACATGGGCTACGTTTATTTCGGCCAGGGAGAATGGGAGAAAGCCTTGGAGCAGTTTGAAAAGGCTTATAGGCTAAACCCGGATCATAATGAATCAAGGTGTGCAGCCCAAAAGCTGAAGGAACGGTTATTAGGCGGGGGAAAGGCAATAACCCCGCCGTAAGCTGGAGGCAGGCTATTGCCAAAAGCTGGTGCAGGCATGGTGCTTGGCTTATTGCTGGCAAAAATAAAATGCAGCGTGCGGACAGAAATGAACGCAAGACAAGTGAAGGCAGAAGGAATAAAGAGGACGAAAAACAATGATTATAGGAATAGACTTAGGAACCACAAACAGCCTGGCAGCGTATTTTTCGGAAGAGGGGCCGAAGATTATCCCTAACCGTTTAGGGAAGCGGCTGACTCCATCAGTGGTCAGCATGGACGAGGAAGAGCAGATCTATGTGGGGGATTCCGCTGTGGAAAGAAACCTCCTTTACCCGGGAAGCACGGCCAGCGTATTTAAACGGGATATGGGAAGCAAGAAGAAATTCAGCCTTCTCCATAAAACCTTTACCGCAGAAGAATTGTCTTCTTTTGTGCTGAGGGCGCTTAAAGAGGACGCAGAGCATTACCTGGGGGAAGCGGTAACGGAGGCAGTGATCAGTGTGCCAGCTTACTTTAACGATGCCAGGAGACGGGCGACGAAAAAAGCGGGGGAGCTGGCGGGGCTTAAGGTAGAGCGGATCATCAGCGAGCCTACGGCGGCGGCCATTGCTTATGGCTTGTACCAAAGCCCGAAGTCCGCCAGGTTCCTGGTCTTTGATCTGGGCGGCGGAACCTTTGATGTGTCCATCCTGGAATTGTTTGACACGATTTTGGAGGTGCGGGCGGTAGCTGGGGATAATTTCCTGGGCGGGGAAGATTTTACGGCGGTGCTGGAGGATTTGTTTTTTGAAAAATATCCTCAGTTTGACCGGCTTACCTTGGACGAGAAAACCCTGCGCCATATCCACCGGCAGGCGGAAGCCTGCAAGATAGGCTTTTCCCAGGGCAGGGTTTCTTCCATGAACTGTAAAATCGGGGAGGAGCTGTTTCCCCTTGAGGTGGAGCTTTCCCGGTATGAGGAAGCCTGCAAGGAACTGCTTGGCCGTATCCGCCAGCCCGTTAAGCGAAGCCTTTCAGACGCCCATATCCGCTTGTCAGACATTGACAAGGTGGTGCTGGTGGGCGGGGCGACCAAAAGCCCGGTGATTCGCCGCTTCGTGGGGAAATTATTTAAGGCTCTTCCGGATACGAATGTTAACCCGGATGAGGCGGTGGCTTTAGGCGCGGCCATCCAGGCGGCCATGAAGGAGCGGAGGGAAGCCATCAAGGAAGTGGTTTTGACGGATGTCTGTCCCTTTACCCTGGGCACGGAGGTGGTCCGGGAGTGGGAAAAGGGATTTTTTGAGAACGGGATTTTCTGCCCGATTATCGATCGGAACACGGTGATCCCCACCAGCCGGACAGAAAGGCTGTATACCGCCCATGACAACCAGTCGAAAATCCGGGTAAATGTGCTCCAGGGGGAAAGCCGTTTTGCATCCAATAATCTGTCCCTGGGAGAGCTAATGATCGACGTGCCCCCGGGAAAGGCAGGGGAAGAGGCAGTGGATGTGACGTACACGTATGACATTAACTCCATCCTGGAAGTAGAAGTGAAGGTGCTTTCCACCAACCAGGTGACGAAGGAAGTGTTCCGGGGGCGGGATGTGGATATGACGGATGAGGAGATTAAGGAGCGCTTTGAAACCTTATCTTACTTAAAAATCCATCCCAGGGATCGGGAGGAAAATAAGTTCCTACTTTTGCGGGGCGAGCGGATTTATGAGGAGAGCATAGGGGAGAAGCGCCACTACGTGGAGGCTGCCCTCCATAAATACGAAAAGGCGCTGGATACGTATGATGCCGGCCTGATTGAAGAGGCAAAGGAAGAGTTTAAGAAATTCTTAGAGGAACTGGAGGAATTTTAATGGGCCGGGGCGCGGCGGGCGAACTGCGCCTGGTTACGGGAGGAAGCGGCAGCGGGAAATCCCAGTACGCGGAAAAGCTGATCCTGGAATCCGGGGCAAGGGAGAAGATTTATATAGCCACCATGGAAGTGTGGGGGGAAGAGGAAAGGCAGAAGGTGCTGCGCCACAGGCGGCTTAGGGCGGGGAAAGGGTTTCGCACCGTCGAATGCCCCAGATGCCTTGGAGAGCTATCTTTGGAGGGCGGATGCCCGGCAAAGGATCGGGCCGTCTTAGTGGAATGTATGGCAAATTTAGCGGCCAATGAGCTGTTTGGGGCAGGGGATCTGCCGGAAATGCCCAGTGCAGCAGGCGGCAGGACAGGGGAGGGCGATGTCTTCGCCCAGGGAAAAGGTTTCGCAGGCGAAGCCTTTTCTTTTGCCGGAAATTTCGCCGTAAAGCAGGCTTTCTCGCGGATTATGGCGGGGATTTTAAGCCTTAAGTCCCAGTGCGGCCTGCTGGTGGTGGTGACGAATGAGGTGTTTTCCGATGGGATCCATTACGGGCTGGAGACAGAAGAGTACCTTCGCCTTTTGGGCCAGGTAAACGTGAGGCTTTCCAGGCTTTCCAGGCAGGTGACGGAAGTGGTTTACGGGATTCCGGTGGAGTTAAAGGCAGCGGATGAATGAAAGATGGCTGGTGAAGTGAAGGATGGCTGGCGAAAAGAGGTTGGGATGTTTGGCTTAAGTGCGTTGACGGCAGGAGTGGTTTTAGACTGGATCTTTGGGGAACCTTCATGGCTTCCCCATCCGGTGGTGCTTATGGGAAAGCTGATAAAAGGGGCAGAGGAGTATCTTCGCAGGAGGCTTTCAGGCAGGGAATTGACGGCGGGGATTCTGCTGGTGTGTGCCGTGGTTTTTGTCAGCACGGCTCTCCCTTTAGCCGTCCTTTTGGCGGTTTTTTTCCTGGAAAAGGGGCCAGGGCCGGTGATGTGGTGCATTCTGGCATTCTGGAGCTTTCAGCTCCTTGCCGCCAGGGGCCTGTGCCGGGAAAGCGGGAAGGTGAGGAAGGCTTTGGAAAACCGGGATTTGGAGGAGGCCAGGAAACAGGTTTCTATGATTGTAGGCAGGGATACCAGCGTTTTGGATCAGGCGGGGATTGCCAGGGCGGCGGTGGAGACAGTGGCGGAGAATACCTCCGACGGGATTGTAGCGCCTTTAATGTATATGGCTGTGTTCGGGATTTTAGGAGGCTTTTTTTACAAGGCGGTGAATACCATGGATTCCATGGTGGGCTACCGCAACCAGCGGTATCTGTTTTTCGGGCGGGCTGCGGCAAAGCTGGACGATTTCTGCAACTACCTTCCGGCCAGGGCAACCGGCTGCCTGATGGTGTGCGCCGCCTGGATTTTAGGCTGCTTTTCGCCGGATTATAACGGGCGGCGGGCGTGGGCCGTCTACCGCCGGGACAAACGCTCTCATCCAAGCCCTAATTCGGCTCATGGGGAGGCAGCCTGCGCGGGAGCTTTAAATATCCGTCTGGCCGGCCCTGCCTGGTATTTTGGGAAGCTTTGCCAAAAGCCCTATATCGGCCAGGATGGCCGTCCCGTCCAGGCAGAGGATATAAGGAGGGCGGGGAAGCTGGCTGTGGCCACGGAAATACTGGCTCTTGGCTGCTGCTGGGGCGCGGCCTGGGCATGGCGGGGGCTAAACGTTCTTTTCCCCTAAAGCTAATCGGCTATCTGCGTTTTTCACAAAGCGGAAGGCGCATCCGGCAAAAAGCAGTTTTCAAACACGCTCTAAGGATTTAGTAACAGCTCAGACGCCAAGAAGATACCCCGTCTGAACGGCTGCGGAAATGATAAGATATAGGGGGAGTGGTTTAAATGGATGGGGTTTACGGCCTTTTGATTGCCTTTTCCATGTACTCCAAGCTGCCGCTTCCTATGGTGGAGTGGACGAAGCCAAGGCTTAAGTACGTCATGTGCTGGTTCCCGGCAGTGGGCGCGGCTTGTGGCGGGGCGCTTTGGCTTTGGCTTTGGCTGGCGAAAAGGCTGGGGCTTGACCCGGCTGCGGCAGGGCTTTTGGGGGCGGGGATCCCGGTTCTTGTGACAGGCGGGATTCATTTGGATGGCTTTTTGGATACGCTGGATGCCAGAAGCTCCTACGGGGAGCGGGAGAAAAAGCTGGAAATCTTAAAGGATCCTCATGCCGGCGCCTTTGCCATTATAGGAGCCTGCGTGTATTTTCTGGCCTATGCAGGGCTGCTTATCCAGCTTTATGCGGATGGGAGCAGGGAAAATTTAGCCGCTTTTTTCCTGGTTTTCCCTATAGAGCGGGCGTTTAGCGGCTTATCCGTGGCCAGCTTTCCCTGTGCGAAAACAAGCGGCCTTGCCTATGCCTTTGCCGATGGGGCGCATAGGCAGAGCGTTCGGCTTTCGCTGTTTTGCTGGATAGGGGCAGGCTTCCTGGCTCTTTTTCGGCTTAATGGGCCGCTGGCCTTGCTTCTTTTAGCAGCGGGAGGCGGCTTTTTCGGATATTACCGGAGGATGTGCATAAAAGAGTTTGGGGGCATTACCGGGGATTTGGCGGGATGGTTCCTGCAGGTATTTGAGCTGGGGGCATTGGCGGTAATTACATTATACGGAAGGTGGGCGGCGTAAGCATGATCTTGATTGTAGGCGGTGCATTTCAGGGAAAACGGGATTTTGCGGCAAGGCGGTTTATGGCTTCTTCTGAGGGGAATCCAGGGGAAGGAGCCGCGGGCAAAGATGGGTTTGCGGACGGAAGAGAGGTTTCCTGGGAGGTGTTTTGCAAGGCGAAGTATGCCTGCGGCCTCCACTCCATGATATGGAGGAAGCTTAAAGCAGGACAGGATGGGGAAGAGCTGGAAAAGGTCATGGCAAGACAGCTGGTGGAAGGCTGCCCGGATCGGATCCTGATCATGGACGAGATCGGCTGTGGAATAGTCCCGGCGGATGCCTTTGAGCGGCAGTACCGGGAGCTTGCCGGGCGTATCGGCTGTAAGCTGGCGGCAGAAGCGGATGAGGTGTGGAGGGTGGCTGCGGGGATTGGGAAGCGGCTGCGGTGAGAAAAAGTGCGGTTGCCCCCAACCCACCGCTTTCGTCTTTACGACTTAGAAGCGGGGGCTTCCTCGACCGGTTAAAGTAAAACGATGAAAAAGCAAAAATAACAGCGGGAAGCACATTTAAGCTTCCCGCTGTTAAAAGATATGCAGAAGATGGGAGTCGAATACATCTTCTGCCGGGAGTGTAAAATAAAGTGTGTAAGTTTAGAAATACAGCAAATCTAACAGCACGCTTTATTTTTCTGTGTAAGGTGTGCTATACTCGAAGAAAGGATGA
>CAJTFL010000011.1 GCA_910575565.1 Lachnospiraceae bacterium
TAACCACAATGTCAAGCATGACTGGCTCTTTGACCCCGCAGTGCCGGACAGTTCTCGCCTTATACGAACTGCCCGATATTGCTTTCCGCACCAGTTAAGACGTCAGCCCTCTGAACTTCAACATTTCGAGGCTCAATCGCATTGCAGCCCTGCTTGCTCGCTGTCTACGCTTCGCACCAGCCATTACTGACTGCCACGCAAGACTGAGTTTTACATACTCCGCAACCAAAAAGATGTTTTTCAAATCTTCCTCATCTAATCCACGGTAGACAAACAAATCATCGTGCAGTGGCATTACTTCCTCGATATTTTCGCTTTCAATATGAAATTCTCCTGTGCTTAAATCAATGCCGACAAGAGCATTGCCTGTCTTATAGCTTTTTATATTAGGAAGCACACCTTTGGGCAATTTGTTGCGAGAGAATGCATTCTCTGTGATATTGAGTGCAACTATTTCTTGAAAAGCTGCATCGTTAAATACTTGATGGGCATATTTATTTCTGAAATATTGGTCTACTTCTGTTCCTGTTTTTCGGTTTGGCTTCATCGCTGCATGGTGTGCTTCAAAAATTCGTTTCCACTCTGCAAGCATTTCTGCTGTTGGTTTAACGGTTAGCATTTTGTTTCCTCCTCTACAACTTCCGATTGAACAAAATCGCTGCGCGATGGCCTGCCAGGGCTGTGGCGCAGTTTTTACGTTCCTCTAAATAAAAGCAGTGGAAAAATCTTCCGCAATACGGTATTGTTAAGTTACCACACAAAACAATCAAATACGGAGACCTCCACTGCCTATGAATACAATAACATTTTTTGGTGTCTTCCGCAACCGGAATTATGATCCCAATGCACCTCCCTGGTAAGTAGACGTCACTTTAAACACTCAATACTACTTATCATGGAGGTTTTTATGTACGAAGATATTTTTGAATCCATCCGCCATGCTGCGGAAAAACGCAACCTTAGAGAACGGACAATTCAACTGTATTGCAGTGATGTCAGCTATTTCCTGCGCTGCACCAATAAGCCTGTTACTGACCTCACGCTTGAGGATGCAGATGCCTTTCTTACCATGAAACGTCTGGAGGGCAGATCACCTGAAACTCATAATCACTATCGTTCCTCTATCAAGTTTCTCTACAAAAGAGTCCTGAAGATTACCTGGGATGACGAGGAAGTCCCTGCCATGAAGCGTCAGCGGAATCTTCCAACTGTGCTTACGCCACAGGAGATCCATGCTGTCATTGAAGCGACTGATAACCTTAATTACCGAATACTGGTTTCAGTGTGGCAGACCAAAGGGCATTCTCTTCCCGAGTTCATGGACTGGGGATTACCTCGACATTTCAAGCGTTAACCAGTTTTTCAAAGCAAGCGCTAAAAAGGCCGGCATAATACGCCGCGTGTCTTCCCACGCCTGCCGTCACAGTTTTGCCAGTCACTTATTCGAAAACGGGGTGGATATCAAATATATCCAGTCACTTCTTGGCCATGTCGATCCCCGCTCTACAGATGTATATCTGCATGTAAGCAACAAAACGCTGCTTGGAATCCGCAGCCCTTTTGATGTTTTGGAAGGCGGTGGGTCATGAGCGAAAACTGCACGATACAGGATGTGTTTAACCGCTTTTATCCTGACTATGAGAAAACCCATGAACTGTCTGCGGCACAGCAGACAGCAGTTTATCACATCATGAACTGCAAAACCGGCGCATTTGGTGTCAATGTAAGCGTCTGCGAGGACTGCGGCTGTATTTCCGTCCATTATAATTCCTGGTGTTAGTATATAAGTGTGGACAGGAAAAGTTGAACAATCTATACTATCAAGTGAAAGAGCAAAGGAGATGTTCAACATGGCGAAGAACCAAAAATCTTACACTCCGGAATTTAAACAGCAGATTGTGGATCTGTATAATGCCGGAGGAACCTCGTATCCAAAACTGGAACGTGAATATGGCGTAAATCGGAGTACACTCAGCAACTGGGTAAAACAGCTTTCTCCTATCAATGTGTCCGAGGAGGAAACCGTTACCCTCAAAGAGTATAAGGCTCTCCAGAAAGAGATCCAGCGCCTTAGAATTGAAAATGAAATCTTAAAAAAAGCGACCGCCATATTCGCAAAAGAACAATAGCTGAGATTGTTTCTTTTATTCAGCAAAACTTAGCCCATTATACGGTATCCCAGCTTTGCAGCGCCTTGAAATTCCCAAGGAGTACCTATTACAAAGCTCTGGTTTGTGTACCCTCAAACCGGCAGAAGGAATATAAGGAATTCAGCCAGAAGGTAAAAGACGCTTATGAAGATTCAAAGCAGCGGTATGGGGCAGTTAAAATATGCCGTACGCTCAATGGCAGCGGGACTGGTGTTAGTATATAAGTGTGGACAGAAAAAGTTGAACAATCTATACTATCAAATGAAAGAGCAAAGGAGATGTTCAGCATGGCGAAAAACCAAAAATCCTACACTCCGGAATTCAAGCAGCAGATCGTGGATCTGTACAATGCCGGAGGAACTTCGTATCCACAACTGGAACGTGAATATGGCGTAAACCGGAGCACACTCAGCAACTGGGTAAAACAGCTTTCTCCAATCTTATGTTCTGTCAAGAAATTCATAGTCTTTGCAGCCAGTTTCAGATTATGGATTTTCGCCCACTGTTCATAGCCCCGACTTTCTTGTGCCTTGATACTGTTTTCAATGTCGATAAGCAGCGATACGCCGCGCTGCTCTTTGGGAGCTTTTGCTGCCTTTGTGCGTTTGCCCTCTATCCGTTCTCTTATGGCTTCCTCTGTATAATCTGTACCGAGAGTTTTCAGACGGGTAAAGCGTTCCTGTCCGGGAGCGCGGCAGGAGATATATTTTCCCGGCTTTATCTCATAACCCGCTGCCTGTAACCGCTGCAACAATTCTTCAAAACTTGCTACTTGGGGGATAAGCGTATCAACGGCAATTTTCAGCTTGCCTTTCCAACTTGTACCGACCTTTTCCGCTTGATATTCTGTATAGCTTTTTCCCTTGCTGCCTTTACCCGGAACGACAACAGACAGCCCGTTTTCCCGGCACAGCTTATCGCTCATGTTCCGTATGCCGTAGTAACTGCGCTTATTGGAATTGTACTTATGGTAGTCAACAAAATTGACCGCACAAAAAATGATATGGTTATGGATATGCCCTTTGTCTATGTGGGTAGTTAAGACGTATTCATGCTGTCCCTTTGTTACCGCGTCGGCAAGCTGCTTTCCGATTTCGTGGGCTTTCTCATAATCTACTTCTCCCGGCTCAAAGGACTGTATCAAATGGTGGGCGAGATTGTTTCCCTTATCTATGGCTTGTGCAAGCGTAAATCCAAACTCAATATCTGCCGTTTCATAGCTGCACCCAAAGGAGGACACAAGCATTTTCCCGTCTGTTTTATCCGGGTTTTGAATATAGTCAAGGGCTTTGCTCAACGTGCTTTTAATAGGCTTAATCTTTGTAACCGCCATATCTCCGCAAGCACCCCCTTTATTTCCTCTATGTCCTCTTGGTAAACGCTGCCTGTCGCATTGACACGCTTTGCAATCTGATTGATGTTGACCCCGATTTTCTGTATCTCTGCTGTCATGCCTTTTATATCGCTATGGTCTGTCTGAATGATATACCCGTCAATGGCAATCTTGCGAAGATACGCCGCCATGTTCCGGGTAGGGACAAGCTTCATTTTCTGTTCAATCAATGCCCTTTCTTCCTCTGTTACATAGAATTTGATTTGTATTTTTCTTTTGCGTCCGTTCATGCAATCGCTCCTTTCCATTCCGAGGGTTTGGGACACTTCCCAACAAGCAATTTTCAACCGACGCACCGCAGGACGGGAGGGCGAAAATACGGAAAAGGGTACTCTTTTCCTATGCTTGCTACGAAACTTTATCCCTTACTACCTACAACACCGGGAACGGCAAATTTGACGAACTTTCCCAAAAGAAAAACGCCGCAATCTGCGACGTTTCAATCACTCTATATAAACAAAAACGAGAGAACTTTATTCCCCCGTTTCGTCGTTGTTGGCTTCCTCTATTCCTTTTGCAGTAGCAGACAGGATTTTCAAATCTTTTTCGCTCATACCGTCAAGCATGGTATCGAGCTGACGGCGGCGCGTGGATTTCTCCTGTTCCCGTTCCGGGAAAAAGAACTGGTCTACTGATACATCAAGCAGGGTTACAAGCTCATATAAAATCTGTAAACTTGGGTGCTGCCCGCTGTTTTCAATGGACGCGATATATCGGGGCGCAATATTCAGCGTATCGGCTAACTGATTGCGTGATATTCCCTTTGCTTTTCTTGCTGCTTTAATGGCTTGCCCGAAAGCCTTAAAATCAAATTTTTCTTTGTTCTGCTTCATAGTCATTTCACCCAACTACATTTTATATTTCATCTTTCTTTCAAGATATGATTACACATAGCATAGTATTGACTGAAATAGAGCATATTATGAGCGCTTCGATAGGACAGGATAAATACCTTTGGAATGTATATTGACAAAATTGAGAATTAAGATTATACTAAATACATACCGAACGAATGAATAACGGTTGGAGGTGGTTTTTTTATGGCAAGAAATAAATATCCCGAAGTAACTGTTGAGAAAATATTAGAAGTATCACAGCGGTTATTCATGGAAAAGGGATATGACAATACAACTATTCAAGATATTGTAAATGAGCTTGGTGGACTGACTAAGGGAGCAATTTATCATCATTTCAAATCAAAAGAGGAAATTATCGACGCATTGGGGGAAAAACTCTTTTTTGATAATAACCCGTTCGTTACCGTTCAGAAGCAGAAGAACTTGAATGGTTTACAGAAAATGCGAGAAGTTATTAAGCTAAACCATGTCGATATTGATAGGACAGAGCTTGGCAAACAAAGTATTCCCCTTTTGAAAAACCCCCGTTTGTTAGCAGAACTGGCTGACACAAATAGAAAATTGATTGCCCCTCTTTGGTTACAGCTTATTCAAGAGGGGATAGAGGACGGTTCTATCCAGACCGAGTATGCAAAAGAACTATCCGAACTTTTGCCCTTACTTACAAACTTTTGGTTAATTCCCTCTGTCTATCCCGCCACACCGGAAGAACTGATTTCAAAGTTTGCATTTATCAAATACCTGTTGGATAGTATGAAACTTCCAATTATTGATGATGAAATTTTTGGTATAGTGCAAAACTATCTTGAACATCTAAACGTAGGCAAATAAATAAAATTGCCTTGAGAAAGGCAGTTTTATTTTCAATCCAATACATTCATTCATAAGGTATTATTTTTTGAACTTATACATACCGTTTTAACGTATGAAAGGAGATTATTATGTCTAACTTAGACCAAAAAATCGAAAACGCTGCAAACAAGATTGAAGTTGCCGCAAATAAGGCGTGGAAAAAGCGTTCATTCCGCATTGTATCTAAATCGGTATCTGCTGCGGCAGAAATCGGACTGATGATAGGTGCTGCACATTTATCTGAAAAAGGCTATAAATCAACAGCTACTTGTCTGTTTGCTTTGGGTGCGACAGGGCTTGTTTGTGATTTGATATTTAACAGAAAATAGGAGGACACCGCTATATGATACGATACTTAAAACAATACAAATTTCTGCTTTTCCTTACCGTATTATTTACTGCTATCAGTTCTCTATCCTATGTGTTTATCGCTATCTTGTTGCAACAGGTTATGGACATTGTAGATATGGGCGGTATGGACGGCTTCATCAAAATACTACTCTTTTCTTTAGCCTACTTTGCGCTTATGGGAGTATTTATGTACCTACAATCTTTGTTCAGCAAAAAATTTGTCTGCAAGATTATGAAAGCTGTTCGTTCTAAAACCTTTATGGGAATTGAGAAACACACGATTGAGGATTACTCTAAAAACAATACCGCAGATTATTTATCTGCAATTACGAATGATGTAAAAATGATTGAGGACAATTTTTTACTTCCTCTCCTGCAAGTCATTCAATACACGATTATTTTCATAGCGTCCCTTGCTGTAATGATTTACTTCGACATTATCGTTACGGTATGCGTAATTATTGCAATCGCCATTATGCTTATCGTCCCCAGTCTGTTCGGAGGACTGCTCTCTAAACGGCAGGACAAATATTCTGATATGCTATCCTCTTTTACAAATCATGTAAAAGACCTGTTATCCGGCTTTGAAATTATCAAGTCGTACCGAATGAAAAAATATGTCCTTTCACGATTTGAAACAAGTAATGAGGACACGATAAAAGCAAAATATTCAGTTGACAAAGCGATTGCTGCAAATGAAGCGGTTTCTATGGTTCTTGCGCTTCTTGTTCAAGTTGTTGTTGTTTTTCTTTCGGCATATTTCATTATTATCGGACGTATCAGCGCAGGAGCCTTATTAGGCATGGTGCAGGTTAGCAGTAATCTTGCAAATCCGCTTTTAATCATTTTTAGTAATATTCCTAAAATCAAGAGTATAAAGCCGATTGCACAGAAGCTAAATGAATTTTCAGATTACAGAAAGCAAGACACAGATACAAAAAAATCCCCTACTTTCAATGAGATGATTTGTGTGGAGGATTTGCATTTTTCCTATGATAAAGAAAATGAAGTCATAAACGGTATTTCATTATCCATTAAAAAAGGGAAAAAATATGCCTTTGTTGGTAAAAGTGGCTGCGGAAAATCTACGCTTATCAAACTGATTGCCGGATATTATTCTGATTTCAAAGGTAATGTTCTGTATGATGAAGATAATCTTTCCATTGTGGATATTGATAAAATAACCGCCTTGTCGTCGGTCATTCATCAGAACGTTTATATGTTTGACGAAAGCATTTTAGACAATATTTGCTTACACGAAGATTACAGCAAAGAAGAATTACAATCTGCATTGTCTGATAGTGGCTTATTGCATTTCATTGAGCAAGTACCAAACGGACTTGAATATCATGTTGGGGAAAACGGTAATAACCTTTCCGGCGGGCAAAAACAACGAATTGCGGTAGCAAGAGCTTTAATTCGTAAAAAGCCGCTGTTAATTTTAGACGAGGGTACATCTGCTATTGATATGCAGACTGCGTATGACATTGAAAGTAGGTTGTTGGAAATATCCGATTTAACTTTACTTACTATTACGCACAATATGAGCAAAGATATTCTTGAACTCTACGACGAGATTATCTTTATGGCAGACGGGAAAATTATTGAACATGGTACATTTGAAACGCTTATTGCTAAACACGCTGCATTTTATGACTTTTACCAACTAAAGAAGTAAGCATTTTTAGGGGAAAGCCGCTGCCGGTTTCTTTTTTAATAACTCATAAAATTTAAAACCTGTCATTTGCTTGTCATGTTTATGTAGTATAATGTAATTGAGAGGAGATTTTTATGGAACAGAGCAGATTATTCAAGATAGTGTATCATTTATTGGAAAAAGGAAAATCAACCGCCCCAGAACTGGCTGAAAAATTTGAAGTTTCAATAAGGACAATATACCGGGATTTAGACACGATTAGTGCCACAGGTATTCCGATTTATGCTACACAAGGAAAAGGCGGCGGTATATTCATAATGCAGGATTTTGTGTTAAATAAGTCCTTATTATCGGAACAGGAAAAAGAACAAATTTTAATGGCATTACAAGGTATCTCTGCCACAGAACATAACCAAACAGACGAATTGCTTATGAAATTAAGTGGGCTTTTCCAATCCAAAGTTACAAATTGGATTGAAGTTGATTTTTCAGAATGGTATAAAAACACACCTAACTATGACGTATTCAATTTAATTAAAAATGCAATTTTCAATCAATACACGATTACCTTTTCTTATTTTGCACGAGAGGGAAATTACTCAAACCGCACCGTTGAACCTATAAAATTGATTTTCAAAAATAAGGACTGGTATCTATATGGATTTTGTCTTTTGAGAAATGACTTTCGCTTTTTTAAGCTGACCCGTATAAAAGACTTGGAAATTTCATCAGACACATTCATACGCGAAGTAAAGAGTAGCCACGAAATAGAAACGGTAATTAAAAATAAAAATTTTATCCATGCAAAATTGAAGTTTTCTCCAAAGGTTGCATTTCGTGTATATGATGAATTTACTGACAATGTATCGAAAGATAATCAAGGAAATTTATATGTGAATATTGATTTGCCGGATAATGAAACTTTGTTTAGTTATATACTCTCTTTTGGGGATAATGTTGAAATTTTAGAGCCTGATTATTTGCGGCACAGTATGAAAGAAAAATTAGCTCTTATGTTGGAAAAGTATATAACATGACATAGGTTGTCAAGTTACTTGTGATATTCTATCATTGTAAGGAGGTGCTTTTATGAAATATGAATGGAAAAAGCAGGAGAAAGAATTTTATGGAGCGAAAAAATCTCCGTCATTAGTAACTGTTCCAGCACAGAATTATATTATGATAAGTGGAAAAGGCAATCCAAACGATATTGATTTTTCAAATCGTGTTTCGGCATTGTACTCTTTGGCGTATGCAATCAAAATGGCATATAAGGCTACTGCCATACAAAATGAATTTGACGATTTTACAGTTTTTCCTTTAGAGGGAATTTGGCAGAAAATCGAAGAAACAGAACTTGTCAAAGAGAATTTGGAATATACCATTATGATACGACAGCCGGACTTTATTTGTGAAGATATGGTAAACGTTGCATTGGAACGAGTAAAAGTTAAGAAACCCAATCCTCTATTTAACGAAATTAGCTTTGGCACAATGCAGGACGGAAATTGTGTGGAGATATTGCATATCGGCGCATTTGATGATGAGCCTATTTCTTTTGAGAAAATGGAGCAATTTATGTTATCTAATAATTTAGAACGCGCAAAAAGCTACCATAGAGAAATTTATTTGAACAATGCTAACTGAGTAGAAAAAAGCAAACTTAAAACCATTTTACGCTATGCGGTAAAATAACTTTTAGACGAGGATATAGTTATGCACTATGTAAATGCGAAAAGTATCTTATCAGCCAAAAATGGAATGAATTTATATCGCGGCTGTTCTCATGGTTGTATTTACTGCGACTCACGAAGCAAGTGTTATCACATGGAGCATGATTTTGAGGACATTGAAATCAAAGAAAATGCCATTGAACTGTTAGAAAATGCTCTTAAACAAAAGCGTAAAAAGTGTATGTTAGGTACAGGTTCTATGACAGACCCGTATATTCCGCTTGAAAGTAAAATTGGGAATGTTCGCAAAGCGTTGGCTTTAGCAAATCAATATGGGTTTGGTTTCACTTTGATAACTAAATCCGACCGAATATTACGGGATTTAGATTTATTAAAATCTATCAACGACAAAACAAAATGCGTGGTGCAAATGACGCTAACCACCTATGACGAGAATTTATGCAAAAAAATCGAGCCAAATGTAAGTACAACAAGAGAACGGTTTGAAGCTCTGAAAAAGCTGAATGAAGCAGGTATTCCAACTATTGTTTGGCTTTGCCCTATTCTTCCTTTCATCAATGATACAGAAGAAAATATCACAGGAATTTTAGAGTATTGCATTGAAGCAAAAGTTTACGGCGTTATTTGTTTTGGAATGGGTTTGACGCTTCGGGAGGGAAACAGAGAGTATTTTTATAGCCAGTTAGACCGATTGTTCCCACATATGAAAGAAAAGTATATTTGTACTTATGGTATGCAATATCAACTAAGTAGTCCAAAACACAATGAGCTTATGAAATTATTTCATCAAATATGTGAGGACAGCGGTATTATGCACGACAACTCAAAAATATTTGAGTATCTATACAGTTTTGAAGAAAAGAATAGTCTTATCCAATTAAATCTGTTTGATTAACTTTCAAACAATGACCGCCCAACGGAAAATAAAAAAAACCGTTGTTTGGCGGCAAAGTTTTCATGCGCCTAACAGAATATAAGGGACTTAACAGCGGTTTTGAAATAGCAATCAAAGCCGCTGTTTTCTTTTTTCAAAAGCAAGAATACAGAGGGTGTGTTAAAGTTACCCTTTTTCAAGGATATAGCGGTATTGAGGAGGTATCGCCATGTCCTTTTTTCTATGCCCTAATGGGTTACTATCAAAAAAAGCCATTACCCGCCAACGGGCTATTCCGGCTACATAGATGAACTCACAAATCACACATATACTTTTGATAATTCCTTTGCGCCTGTCTGCGTTTTGCAGACGGGCGCATTTTGCGTTTTCTCCAAAAATTTTTTCAAGAAATTTCTAAAAACCAACGTCCATTTTGAAGTCCGTCGGTTTGAGGGTTTACGAAAGGGGACATTTCAGCAACGGCAATTACGCGAGGTTACTTTTTCCGACCTGTCGCCACTGGAAGAAAATCAGCTTTATGTCTGCGACAAATATTTTGCAGATGATGAAGCGGAACAGTCTTTCGTTGTTGGCGGCAAAGAAATTACTGCGAAGCTGCTTGCCGAAGCCCTGCACAGTTTGCCGGAAGAAAAGCGGGAAACCGTACTGCTATATTATTTCTTTGACATGAGCGAACGCGAGATTGCAAAGTTTTGTAATCTGTCAAGGACAACGGTACAGTCCCGCCGGACAAGCTCAATGAAGCTGTTAAAACGCTATTTGGAGGAAAGAGCCTATGACTGCACAGATTAGTAAATCAGAACAGGACGAACGCGGCTTGTTGCCTTACCCGGTAATCATAGCCGCTACTAAGGGCGACCCGGAAGCTATGAACATTGTCGTACAGCATTACGAAAGTTACATAGCGTCCCTGTCTATGCGAAAGCTGCGTGATGAGCGCGGAAATATCTATTGGGGCATAGATGAGGATATACGCGACCGCTTGCGTTCGCGTCTTATGCGGGCTGTCCTTTCATTCAAGGTTTGAGATAACCACAAGCAGCGTCCCCCTTTCCGCTGCCTGTTGACTTGACCTTGCTTGCTCTTTGACAAAGAAAGCGACGCAAGATAACGGCGACGCAGTATAGGGCAAATCGGATACGTCCTTTTTGCGTTGAGCCATACGGCGGGTGCGCCATGACGCTTTTCCTCTATTGGAGAAAGTCGAGCGACCACCACCACTCCGGGGAACAAGTGTAGCGGCTTGTGGGCGACGACACGCACTAAGGGTAGACAAGCCTTTATAGCCATAGTCCGAGCGTTAAAAGCGTCGCAGGCATTGGGTAGAGCTGCCTTAACGGGCAGGGGTGGAACTCCCGCGAGGTTGTGCTAACAGCCGTCCGATTAAAGCCCCTTTTACTATTCACTTTTCCTAATATTGAAAGGGGGACGATACTATGAGTAACGCCGACGTACCTATTTGGGAAAAATACACGCTTACGATAGATGAAGCAGCTAAATACTTCCGTATCGGAGAAAACAAGCTGCGTAAATTAGCCGAGGAAAATCCTGCCGCCGGGTGGGTTATTATGAACGGCAACCGTATTCAAATCAAGCGCAAACAGTTTGAAAAAATGATTGATACCATAGACACAATCTGATAGTGAAATTGAGCCTTGAATGTGCTATAATGGGATAAGCATATCAAGGCTCTTTCCGTCTTGGAAAGGAGCATTGAAAAATGTCAAAGAAAAGACGTGACAGCAAAAATCGAGTTTTACGGTCGGGAGAGAGCCAGAGAAAAGACGGAAGATATGCTTACAAATATATAGATACCTTTGGTAATCCGCAGTTTGTGTATGCGTGGAAGTTAGTACCTACGGACAAGACCCCTGCCGGAAAGCGTGAGGATATATCCCTACGGGAAAAGGTAAAAGAGATACAGAAAGACCTTGACGACGGGATAGACACCATAGGCAAGAAAATGACGGTCTGCCAACTTTATGCAAAGCAGATACGCCACCGGGGAAATGTAAGGTACAATACGAAAAACGGACGCAAGCGGCTGATGAAGCTACTGGAAGAAGATAAACTTGGGGGCTGCCCGATTGACAGCGTGAAGCTGTCCGACGCGAAAGAATGGGCAATCCGCATGAAAGAAAAAGGAATTTCCTATAAGACTATCAGTAATGACAAGCGTTCCTTGAAAGCTGCCTTTTACACAGCGATACAGGACGATTGCATAAGGAAAAATCCTTTTGACTTCCAGTTAAACACTGTCATTGAAGATGATACAGAACCAAAGGTTCCGCTAACACCAGCGCAGGAAGAAAGTTTTTTGTCCTTTGCTCAAAATGACAAAGTTTATCAGAAGTATTATGACGAGCTTATTATTTTGCTTGGGACAGGGCTTCGTATCTCTGAACTTTGCGGGCTGACCGATACTGACATTGACTTTGAGAATAGGATAATCAATGTAGACCACCAACTTTTAAGAAGTGCGGAAACAGGATATTACATTGAAACACCAAAAACGAAAAGCGGTATTCGTCAAATTCCAATGAGCGAAAAAGTATATGAAGCATTTAACCGAGTGCTGAAACGGCGCAGGGGTGCAAAAGCTGTTACTATTGACGGTTACAGCAACTTCCTTTTCCTCAACCGGGACGGCTACCCGAAAACAGCTACCAATTATGACGGTATGTTTAGGGGGCTTGCAAAGAATTACAACAAGTACCATGAGGAAGCTCTACCGAAAGTAATGACACCGCACACCTTACGTCATACGTTCTGTACCAACATGGCAAATGCCGGAATGAACCCGAAAGCATTACAGTACATTATGGGACATTCCAACATTACTATGACGCTGAACTATTACGCACACGCTACTTTCGACAGCGCAAAAGCTGAAATGCTGCGGATAGCAGCTTAGTAGTAAATTAAGGTTTTACTACTTCTTTACTACTTTTGAAAGCAAAAACCTAAGCGGATATAAAAATATATGTGAGTTTCTTCCGATACGAAAAATGCCGGAAAAGCCTGTAAATACGGGCTATACCGGCATATAAGAACTTCTAAAAAGATAATCAAAATTCATATCTAATTTTTAAAGAAAAATCTTCGCTCTTTTTGCATACAATACGCAACTTATTGGGAAATTTTATTTTATGACGGCTTAATTTATACGACCCAATTATTATATCAAGCAATTCTTGTTTAGTAAAAGATGTGTCACCTATACGAGTAAGTCCTGAGCCTAATATAGATATACATACATCATTCTGCCCATAATATTTATCAATCTCTTTCCAGAACACCGATAAACATTCGAGAAATTCATCATAAGAAAAAAATCTTCCCAGTCCGTCTTTATCTAATTTTGCAAATGCCATCCCCCTCCTATCGCCTAATGCTCCAACGCCTGCCTAACCGCCCTCTCCCACCCTTCAATCCGCCTTTTCCGCTCTTCCTCCGCCATTTTCGGGCAATACAGCATCCTTTCCTGACGCTCAAACAGTTTATCTTTTTGGTAAAATCCCAACCGGATTCCCCCCATATAGGCCGCCCCTATCCCTGAAAGCTCCTCATGCTCCGGAACTGCCACAGGAAGTCCTAAGATATCGCTCTGAAACTGCATCAGATAGCAATTTTTAGCCGGGCCCCCGTCGGCCTGGAGAACTATTCCCGCACCTTCGTCTGTCCGGAGAGCAATACCCGCACCTTCGTCTGTCCGGAGAGCAATACCCGCACCTTCATCTGTCCGGAAAGCAATGTTTGCACCTTCATCTGCCTGGAAGACAACGCCTGCACCTTCACCCGTCTGGAGAGCAATGTCCGCTCCCCCCTCTGCCCGGGAAGCTGCGTCCGCTCCCCCCTCTGCCTGGAAAAAGGGATTGCCCATCCTGGACACAATATCATAAATCTGGTAGGCAATACATTCCAAAGCCGCCCGCACCATCTCCGCCCTGCCTGTCAGCCTGGTAATCCCGGTGATCAGCGCCGTGGCCTCGCTGTCCCAGTAAGGCGCCCCCAGGCCGCTGAAGGCCGGGACGATATACGTTTTATCCTCCGGGCTGGCCTCCATGGCCAGCCTTTCCGTTTCCTTTGCATCTGCGATAAGGCCCAGCTTGTCCTTAAGCCAAGTAACGACGGCTCCCGTATAGTTAACATTGCCTTCCAGCACATACCACACTTTCCCCCCGCTGCCCCAGGCGATGGAGGAAACCAGACCGCCGCCGCAAAATACCGGCTTCTCCCCTACGTTCATCATCACCGAGGAGCCAGTCCCATAGGTGGCCTTTGCCATCCCCGGGCTGTGGCAGCCCTGGCCGTAAAGAGCGCTTTGGGAATCGCCCATGGCGCAGCACACCGGAATCGGCTGATCTAAGATCCCTCCGATATCCGTCATCCCGAAAAGGGAATCTGAATCCTGCACCTTGGGAAGGCAGGCTAAAGGGATGCCGAATATTTCACACACCTGGCTGTCCCACCGCAAAGTATTTAGGTTAAAAAGCTGGGTTCTTGAAGCGTTGGAATACTCCGTGGAAAATACACGCCCCCCTGTCAGCTTGTAAATCAGCCAGGCGTCTATGGTTCCGCAGCACAGCTGCCCCTTATCCGCAAGCCTTGCCGCCTCCGGCACATTCTCAAAAATCCAGGCAAGCTTTGCCGCGGAAAAGTAGGGGGAGAGGGCTAGTCCCGTCCGCTCTCTGACAAGCTCTGCCTTTCCCTGCTTTCGAACCTTTGCGCAGATTTCCTCGCCCCTGGCACACTGCCATACAATCCCATGGTAAACCGGCTTTCCGGAGATCCTGTCCCAGGCTCCTATGGTTTCCCTTTGGTTGCTGATGCCCATTCCGGCAAGCTCCTCCCAGCCTATCCCGGCCTCTTCCAGCACTCCCTTTACCGCCAGCTTGGTATTCTCCCAGATTTCCTCCAGATCATGCTCCACCCAGCCTTTTTCGTTAATGATCTGCCGGTGAGCCATATCCCGGCGCATAAGAAGCCGCCCTTCCCGATCAAACAGCAGGGCTTTCGTCCCCTGGGTGCTCTGATCTACGGAAAGCATATACTTACGTTTATCTTCCATCATCCTTCCCCATATCCTCCAAAGCCTGCTTTGCCCTTTTGCTAATCCCTTCCCCGTCTAATCCGTAATAGGCAAACACTTCCCCGGAACGCCCGGAAACCACCGGGCTGTCCGGAAGGGATAGGTTAATGGTTTTTTTAGGGCAGCACCTGGCAACCGCCTGGCTGACCATGGCTCCAAGGCCGCCGTAAGGAGAGTGCTCCTCCACCGTTACCACAAGCCTTGCTTCCTTTGCCTCCCTTACCAGCGTTTCCTCATCAAAGGGCTTTAAGCAGTACATATCCACCACCTTTGCCCCGATTCCCTGCTCCTGCAGTTTTTTCGCCCCCTGCAAGGCCGGATAAACCATCTCGCCGCAGGCCACAAGGAGCACCTCTGCCTCTGTCTTTCCCTTCTCCGTATCCCCCAGCACATTTGCCTTATCCAGGGTGAAGGGCACATTCCCCTCCTCATAAATATCCTCCACCGCATTCCTGCCTACACGGATATAGGCCGGTTTTTCATCCTGCAAAAGGGCGCGGATTAAGCAGGCAGTCTGAAAGCGGTCGCTGGGCAGATATACCCGCATATTGGGGATGGCCGAAAGCCCGGCGATATCCTGGGCAGAGTGGTGGCTCATCCCCAAAGCCCCGTAGCTTATCCCGCCGCTGATGCCGATTAGCTTTACATTGGTATCGGAGTAGGCGGCGTCAATCTTTGCCTGCTCTAAGCTTCTGGTGGACAGAAAGCAGGCTGGCGAAGCCGCATACGCCTTTTTCCCGCATTTTGCCAGCCCTGCGGCTATCCCTACCAAATCCTGCTCCGCTATCCCTACCTCCACGAACTGGCCGGGATACGCCTTTGCAAACGCCCCCAAGGAAGCGGAGCCCCTGGAATCGCTGCACAGCACCACAATATCCTTGTCCGTCTTGGCCGCCTCCAAGAGCACATTGCAGATTTCCTGGCGGTTTGGAACCTTATTCATCTTTCTCCTCCCTTCATCTGCCTGATTATTTCCTCCAGCTCCGCCCTTGCCTGCCTGTATTCCTCTTCCGTGGGAACCCGGTGATGCCATCCGGCCTGATTTTCCATAAAAGACACCCCGCAGCCTTTCGTGGTATGGGCAATCACCGCCGTAGGCTTTCCCTTCACCGTCCTTGCTTGGTCAAAGGCCCGATCCAGGGATAAGATCACATTCCCTTTAGCTTCCTCCACGTTCCACCCAAAGCTTTCCAAACGTTTCCTTAAATTCCTGTGGTTCATCACCTCGTCCGTAGTCCCGGAAATCTGGAGGCCGTTTAAATCCACCACCGCGCAAAGATTATCCAGCCGGTACTGGGAGGCCGACATTACCCCTTCCCAAACGGAGCCTTCCGCCAGCTCTCCGTCTCCCATAACCGTGTATACCCGGTAATTTTCCCCGTCCATCTTCCCGGCCAAAGCCATCCCCACGCACACTGGCAGGCCGTGGCCCAAGGAGCCGGAATTCATCTCAATCCCCGGCAGCTTATTGTTTGGATGGCCTATGTAGGGCGACTGAAAAGCAGAAAACTTCTCCTTTACCTCCGCGATATCCAGAAAGCCTTTCCTGGCAAGAACCGCATAATAGCTTTCCATGGAATGGCCTTTGCTGAGGACGAACCGATCCCGGTCTTTTCCGCCCCAATTTTCAGGCGAAAGATTCATTTGACGGAAATACAGATCCGTCAGGATCTCCATTACGCTGAAATCCCCTCCGATATGGCCGGTTTTCCCGCCGTAGATCATATCCAGCACATCCAGCCGCAGTTCATACGCCAAAACCGATAATTCATCCATACGAATGCACCTTTCCTTTCCGGCAGCTTACTCTCCCCGGATATATGCCTTAACCGCTTCCTCCACCGGGTCGTACAGATCCGCCTTGATCCTTATGTATTTACAAGCCTCGTAGAGCGCAGGGACAACATTTTTATGGATTCCCACGCAGTGGTGGATATACGGCCCGCACACCAGCTTCTCCTCCAGCCGCTTTAGGTTTTCCACCTCCACCCACAGGTATGTGCCCTTGGTATACGGCCCTTCTATGCCCCTGGCATTGCCTAAAAGAAGGGAGTATTCCCCGTTATCGCCGTCAAAACGGGCCAGCGTCACTTCCCCGTACTTTGCCAAAGCCTCAACCGCCCCCGGATGGTTAAACGCCAGGGGATAGCCGATGGAGGGCTTTTCCTGAGCCACCGAAATGGGCCACGGCCCGCAGTGCTGCAAAAGCTCCCCGTTTTCATTGTCCGGATGGCGCACAGTCCAGTCCGCGAAAAAGCTCCTGGTTCCGTCCAAGGCTGCCGCCTCCACCAAAAGGGAGGTAATGGCTCCGTGGACATCCGTCTCACAGGCCACCGGGAATCCCTCCTCGTTTAACAGGGAATTGGCCGCGCAGGGCATAATCCCCACCTCCTCCTGAAGGGCATTCCAGCACTGGATGGCCGCCCCGTTGCAGCCGTACCGATCCGCCAGCCTTCGGACAGCCACCTTCATCGCCCCGATGGATTCCAGCGCTTCCTCCTTTACCTTAACCGTCATATGCTCACGGCAGTACGCCATCACTTCCCTTACCTGAGCCTTCTCCTCCTTGGCCTTTCTCATCTCAGCCGTTAATTCCGCCATGGGAACAGGGGCTAACTGGAGATTAAACCGCTCCAAAAGCTCCCCCTCATTGCACATGGTAGACCAAAAGTCAAAGGGCCTTGGAGCAATCTGCAAAATCCTGGTTTTCCGAAACACCTTGACCACATTGCAGACCGCCAAAAAGTTTTCCATCCCCCGCCGGAAAGCCTCGTCCTCCAAGCGGCAGTTGGTCAGATAGGTAAAGGGAACCTTAAACCGCCTAAGCACCTTGCCGGTGGCAAAAAGGCCGCACTGGCTGTCCCTTAAGCGGATCCCTTCCTCGTCCGGCCGCTCATCCCTAGGTCCCCATAAAAGCACCGGCACATCCAGCTCCTTCGCCAGCCTGGCTACCAGATATTCCGTGCCGAAATTGCAGTGGGGGAAAAACAAACCGTCAATTTTTTCCCGCTTAAACTTATCCCGTATCCTCTCCCGATCCCCCTCGTCGTAGAGAAGCCCTTCCTCATTGATATCGTCAATATCCACAAATTCTACGCCTAATTCCTTAAGCTTATCCCTGGTAAGGCCCGCATATTTCACTGCGTCGGGAGCGCTGAAAATACTCCTCCTCGTAGGGGCAAACCCTAGTTTTACCTGACCCATATTCTCCTCCGTTTCCTGATGCATACGCTTTTTTAAATCTTTAAATTTCCCTGGGCTTGTGACTTCCGCGCATTTTTATAGGGGCAAACCCGCCTTTTTGGATATCCCCTTTTCGGATATCCTTAGCGCTCCTGCCCGCCCGTTTCCCGCCTGGCCGTAAACAGCGCCAGCTTGGCGTAAAAATCCTCCAGGATAAACCGGTTATCCACGTGATGGTATACCCGGATAGGACGGTTCTGGCGGTTATTCACATAAGCCATATTGTCGGTAATCAGCGGAGCCTGCACCCAATCGTAACTGTACATATGGGCAAACAGCAAAACCCCTACTGCCGGAGAATCCCCCAAACACCAGTATTCCCCCGTCCTGGCAGTCGCCATGGCAAAAGACGTATGGCCGTGCTCCTCCAGCTGCTCAAACAAATATTTCCCCAGCTCCCCGCAGGGCCTTACCCGGTACTCCAGCTCAGCCAAGGACACAATCACCTGGCTGTAAACATCCCTTGGGATCTGCCACACCGGAAGGGCGGAATTCATCACAAACCGAGCCGCCAAAATATCGTTATTTAAGTTATACTCATAGCCCCCTTCCGGGTACTGGGCGCCCCCAATCCAGATGCAGGTCATCCGGTTTGTAATCCTGGGTTCCATCAGGCAGGCGCTTGCCATATCCGTAAGAGGCCCTAAGAAAATCACATACAGCGGATCCTCGCTTTCCTTCATGGCCTCATCAATAATCAGCCTGGCTCCCTCCGATTCCACCGGAACTAAGATGTCCTCCAGCTTACGATCCGCCCCCCGGTAAGCCAGCTCTTTCGGAAAATCCATCAAACCCAAAAGCTTAACTACCTCCTCATAGCTGTCCTCCATGCTGTGCGGGCTTTTCTCCGTACCAAAATGAGCGGCGATAATCCCCCTGTTGTCAAACTTCGGGCTTAACAGCGCCTGTACGATGGCATATTGATCGTCCGCTTCATTCTTTGCGTCACTGTTAATGATCAGCCTTACTCGTCTGCCTT
Organism: Lachnospiraceae bacterium; assembly: GCA_910575565.1. GTDB lineage: Bacteria > Bacillota > Clostridia > Lachnospirales > Lachnospiraceae > Caccovicinus. Next base: position 19,164 of record CAJTFL010000011.1, read on the forward strand.
CTGGAATCCGAAAATGATATTGATCGTAAATCATGCAGCCTTCTCCTTTTCTTTGTTTATTCGTTTATTTTTTCTTAAAAATAATTCATTTTTAATAGCAGATATTCTGATAATTATTTTGCTTTTCCGCTGTATCAGGCGATATACATTAGTATTTTTCCGCTGTATCAGGCGATATGCGTCAGCGCTTTTTTCTGCGCCGGGCCATATTCCATCGTCACTTACGCTTAGCTGTACCGGCAAGCAAAGAATGGCATTTTCAAGTATCCAGCATCTAGCCGTCTGTAGTGCGTGTACACGAAGAAAACCGTATAAAACGGCGGCACTTAGCCAGGTCTTTTCGAGCTGGATCGTTTTATGTCGAGCGAGAGCGCGTTTTCGTGTGTACACGCACCACAGGCGGCGAACTCGTCAGCCTATGCGTCTCATCTCAACCAACAAACTTATCGCAAAAAACACCAACTAACTCCATTCATTCCAACATCTTCCGAAGCAACCCAGCACCAAAACCAATCTTACCAGCTACCCAAGTTGACAAAGCATCAATCTTCTTCCCCCTACTGCTTCACCGCCCCCGACATCCCTTCCACAAAGTAATTCTGAAAAGCCAAATACACCGCCAAAACCGGAATAATTGAGATCAAAACCCCCGCATTCAGCAATCCATAATCCGTGCCATACTCCCCAATAAAGCTCATCAGCCCATTGGGAACCGTCCGCAGGGAATCCTTGGTTATCAGGATGCTTTGGAGCAAAAATTCATTCCAAGTACTTAAAAAGTCAATGATAAACACCGTAGCCAATGCCGGCTTCACATTAGGCAGGATAATGTCCCAGTACAGCCTGGCCACGCCGCAGCCGTCGATATAAGCCGCCTCGTCTAAATCTTTAGGGATCGTCCGCATAAAGCCCCTGAACACCAGCACCCCGTACCCAATCCCAAACCCGATATAAACCACAAACAATCCGCCATACTGGTTTATCAGGTTATGGGCCGAGAAAAACCGGTTTAGGGGAATTAAGGCCATCTGGTGGGGGAGCATCATCCCCATCAGGAAAAAGACGAAAATCCCCGTTTTATGCTTGACCTGCAGGCGGGTGATGGCAAAGGCCGCCATGGATTCCACCAGGATCCCTAAGGGAACCTTCATCAGGCAGATCACCAGCCCGTTCTTCATATATTGTCCCAGCCTGCCCTTCGTCCAGGCATCGGCAAAATTGCTCCACTTCATCTTTTCCGGAAGGGAAAACAGGCTTTCCCCGGAGTAAAAATCCCCCTGGGATTTTAACGCCGTAATAAACACCGTGATCACCGGGATCAGCCAAATAAGCGCCAGCAACGTCAGCAGGACATAAAATACGATCTTTCTTCTCTTTTTGTTCATGGAACCTCCTAAATACCAAGGCAGCGGCACAAGCTGCTTTGCCGCATCCGCCCATTCATCAGAAAGCATACCGGCTGCTATGCTATCCCTGCCTTTAATCTTCCCTTGCGGTATACAATACGTAAGGCACGATAATCACAATCATCATCAGGAACATAACGCTGGCAACCGCGCTTCCCTTGCCGAAGTTATTGTACATAAAGGTTTGGGAATACATATACGTAGCCAGGGTTTCCGTGGAATTTCCCGGTCCCCCTCCGGTCATTACCTTAATAATGTCGTAAACCTTCATGGCCGCGATAATCAGCGTGGCAAACACCACCACAAAGGTTTCCTTCAGCATAGGGATCGTAATGCAGAAAAACAAGGTAATCTTCCCCGCCCCGTCAATGGTGGCCGCCTCCAAAATATCCGAGGGGATCGTCTGCAGACCGGACAAAAACAGGATCATGGGCTGCCCCACCCCCTGCCAGAGCGCCGCCCCGTAAACGCAGTACAGGGCAATCTTCGGGTTGGAAAGCCAGGTGAGCTTAAATTTCCCCAAACCGACCAGTTCAAGCACTTCGTTTAAAAATCCCATATTCGGATTGTACATCCATTTCCAGATCACCCCTACCACTACCCAGGACAGCATATAGGGGATATAAAAAACCGCCCGGTAAACCACCCTGCCCCGGAAAGAACGGTTTAAGATCACCGCCAAAAGCAGCGCTATGCTGACGGTGAAGAAAATCGTCAAAAGCATCCACAGGAAATTATTTTTTAAGGCTGTGAGAAACACCGGATCCGCCGCAAACAGATTCACGTAATTTTTAAAAGCCACAAACTTTTTCTCCGCAATCCCGTTCCAGCTAAAAAAGCTTAAATACAGCGAATACAGCGTAGGGATAATCACCACGGAACTAAAAATCACAAATGCAGGAAGCAGAAATAAATAAGCTTTCCAGTCTAACGGTTTCTTCTTCAATTTATCCCTCCCCAATTTCTTTTTAAGGAACTGTCCAGCGCCTTCACCTTTACCGGCAAAAACCGCGCCATCCCCCGGACAGGCTCAGGGCGTGTTTGAATATCTGGCAAAGGGCAAATTTATTTGGCCTTTGTGATAAGCACAAAGGGAACCGGATAATTCATGAATTTACCGGCTCCCTTAAAGCACGCCTGCCCTTAGGCCGCCCGTCAGCCAATGCCCTGTTCTAGTGTAGCGACCTGGCGCCATTTGGCTGAAAGCAATCAGGTCAGCACGCGCCCTGTCCTGGAACGTGTTTAGAAAATTGCTTTTTGATTAACGGAAACGCTAATTTTCTGCCAGGTAAGTGTCAATCGCCGCCTGGACCGCTGCCCCAACTTCCATTGGCTGCATATCGCCAATCACCACGCTGTCCTGGGCGGCAAACAGCTGGTCAGCCACCTGGGCAGGGAGAGCCTGATCCGTCTGGGTGTAGATCCCGCAGCCATCCATCAGCTCCATCACGCCCTCCGCTACAGCGAGGGATTCCGGAAGCTTGGCATCCTTTAAGGCGATAGGCTGCTCAATCTTGGAAAATTCCGGATTCTCATCCCCATTGTAATAGAAATCCCAGAATTTTACAATTGCATCCAGCTGGGCATCCGTCACATTTTTATTCACCTGGGTCATCTTCACATACGCCGCCATACGCCCCGTGCCGTCCCCATTAGATTCCGTGGGGAAGGCGAAATAGCCGTACAGGCTGGTATCCTGCTCCGCATTCACAATCTGGGATGCCATGGTAGGGCTGTCAATAATCATGGCACAGGTTCCGTTATACAGATACATCCGGCAGTCGTTAGGATCCTCCGTCAGGAAGCCTTCGTTAAAGTACCCCTTCTGCTCCCATTCCTTAAACTTCTCAAAAGCCTTGGCAACCGCCTGGGAGGAGCCCCAGTCGCCGGTAAGGTTATTCAGCCCATCATGTTCTTCCTTCGTCCCGTAGTACTCGATCAGATCCTGGATATAGCGCATTACGTGCCAGCCGTACTGGCCGCCTGTGGCAAAGGGAATTACCCCGTCAGCCTTTAAGGTTTCGCACACGGTTTCCAGCTCCTCAAAGGTCTTTGGGATTTCCAGGCCGTGCTGCTCAAAAATATCCTTCCTGTACCACAGATTCATCATGGCAATGCTCTGGGGAATGCCGCTAAGCTGCCCCTCCAGGGTGCACAATTCCAAAGCGGAGCCTAAATACTTCTCTTCCCAGTTATTTTCCTTGGCGTACTCCGTAAAATCATAGGTCAGCCCATTGGCCGGGTAATAGCTGGCCAGGCTCCCGCCCCAGTTGTACCACATATCCGGCATCGTCCCCGAGGACGCTGCCACCTTAAGGTTCGCCTTAATGTCATCTGTAGAATAGTAAGTAGGCGTGATGGTGACATTGGGATTTTTCTCCGCAAACGCCGCAATAATCTTGTCCTCAAATTCTTTCCGGTTAGCCAACGACCAGAAGGTAAGCTCAACCGCCTCCCCGCCTTCAGCCTGGGAAGCTTCCCCCGCCTCTTCTTTTTTCGTCTCTGCTTCACCGGCTGCCCCTGCCGATGTGCCTTCCGCCTTCGCCCCTTCTGTCTCCGGCTTTGACGATCCGGAACATCCGCTTAACATACCGGCTGCCATGGCGGCGCAAACCAAGAAACTCCATACGTTTTTTCTCATACCTTTCTTCTCCTTTTCTTTAATTTTTAGAAAATAGATCAAAGGGATTTTAATCTCCCCAGGAACTGCTTCCCCCTTCCAAACGGCTCGTGCAATGCCCCAAAACCAAAACCTCCCCTGCCCATCCATATCGCTATAAAATTTATTAAATTTATATTGCTTTTATTAAATTATTTTTGCTTATTCAGTTTTTATTTAATAATACTAGACTTTTTTGCTATTTTCAATGGCATTAATGCATAATATTTTGTATATATTTTTGTTAATTTTTTCTTGTTTCCATATTTTTCCTTGTTTAGTTAGATGAATTTATTAAATTTACTAAATTTTTATTGACCATTCCCCTCGGATCTTTTATAATGAAACGTAAATGATATGCTATTGACAATCTGAAAAAGGAGTTCCCCGATGAAAAAAGGAATCAAAGCTAAGGATCTGGCACAATTACTGGGAGTTTCCCCCTCCACCGTTTCCATGGTAATGAACAATAAACCCGGCATCAGCGACGCCACCAGAAAAATGATCTTTGATAAGCTCACCGAGCTTGGTTCCCCTCTGCCGTCCCATGCCGCCAGCCCCAAGGCCATCGACTTTATCTATTTCGTCATCTACAAAAAACATGGGAAGGTGGTGGGCGACACCCCTTTTTTCTCCCAGCTGATCGAAGGCATCGAGCAGTCCGCCAAGGCCAGCGGCTACAACCTGCAGATCGCCTATTTCAACGAGGGAAACAACGTATCCTCCACCCTCCCCCTGATCCATTCCACAGAGTGCAAGGGACTTCTCCTGCTGGCTACGGAGATGTCCGCCGGGGACGCGGCAGGCTTTATGTCCCTTGGCTGCCCCATGGTCCTGCTGGACAGTTATTTTGATCAGCTGCCCATCGACACCATCGTAATCAACAACAGCCAGGCCGCCAGGAACGCCACCAGGACATTAATCGAAAATGGGCACAGGAAAATCGGTTATCTCCATTCCGCATTCCATATCAATAACTTTTCTGAACGCAAGGACGGGTTTTACCATGAGATGCGCCAGAACGGACTGGAGGTTTCGCCTGCTTTCGAGTATAAGCTTACCCCCACTGTAGACAGCGCATACAGCGACATGAAAGAAATCCTTGCCCAGGATCCGGAAATGCCCACGGCCTTTTTCGCGGACAACGACATTATCGCCCTGTCCGCCATGCGTGCCTTGAAGGAAAAGGGCTACCGGATACCGGAAGATATCTCCATCATCGGGATCGACGATATGCCCACCTGCGTGCTGATGGATCCGCCCCTGACCACCATGCACGTCCCCAAGCATCAGATGGGCGTGCTGGCGGTAAAACGGCTGATTGAAAAAATCAGCCGGAAAAGCCAGGAGATCCTTACCATCCAAATCCGCACTTCCCTGACCAGGCGCAGCAGCATTTTGAATTTAACCAGTTCTGCAGCCGGGAGGCGAAAGCAGGCTTCCTTGTAAGCCATTTCGTCCAAAAAGAAAAGGCAAGGACAGATAGCGCTATCTGCCTTGCCTTTCTATGGAATGATGTTGGGGGCAAAAGGTCTTTTGACCCTGGCATCATGGGATATGGTGTCATTTGCTATGCTCGGATAAAGCAACAATGCATTTCGCATTTTTCCGTCGTATCCATCATAACATATTGCTCGCCCCGGCAGGAACCTTGATTTCCATATCCACCATCACGCAAACACCTCCGCCACTTTCCCAATCCACTGCACCACTTCAATATGCTGCGGGCAATGCTCTTCGCACTGCCTGCACCCGATGCACCCAGATGCCTTCCCGTGCTTTCCGTCCTTTACCATCTCCTCATATTTTTCCTTTTCGGCTCCCTTGTCCCTGGTTTGCTCCATCCGGTTATACAGGGAAAAATACTCCGGGATCGGGATGTTTTCCGGACATCCGTCCACGCAGTAGCGGCAGGATGTGCAGGGGATGGCCACCGAATTTTGGATCGCCTCCACCACCTTTTCCAGCACCGCCTTTTCCTCCTCGCTTAAGGGCGAGAATTCCTTCATATACCCGGTGTTATCCTGAAGCTGCTCCATGCTTCCCATGCCGCTGAGCACCATCATTACCCCATCTAAGGAAGCGGCAAAACGGACAGCCCAGGAAGGAACGGAAAGACCAGGCTGGCACTGCTTCATCAAAGCTTCGGCCTCCCCCGGAAGGGATGCCAGGGCGCCGCCCCTTATGGGTTCCATCACGATAATCGGCTTACCATGCTTCCTGGCCACTTCATAGCATTTCCCCGACTGCACCCGCTCGCTGTCCCAGTCAATGTAATTGATCTGCAGCTGGACAAACTCCATATCCGGCTGTTCCGTCAAGATCTGATCCAAAACCTCTGCCGTGTCGTGGAAGGAAAAGCCCATATGACGGATCTTCCCCTCCGCCTTCAGCTTCCGCACAAAGTCAAACCCGCCGTATTCCTTCGTCTTCCCGTACAAATCCCGCCCCAAAGTATGCAGCAGGTAATAGTCAAAATATTCCACGCCGCACCTTTCCAGCTGCTCCTGAAAAAACTTAGGGTAATCCTCCGGCTCCTTTACCAGAAACGTGGGCATCTTATCCGCCAGCAAATACGATTCCCTGGGATGCCGCTCCACCAACGCCCTGCGGATGGCCCCCTCGCTGGTTTGCTTATGATAGGGATAGGCCGTGTCAAAATACGTAAAGCCCTGCTCCAGGAAGGCATCCACCATCCGGCAAAGCTGCGCCTCGTCAATCGCCGTCACGTCACTGGCATCCAAAAGCGGAAGCCGCATAAGCCCAAAACCTAATTTCTTCATTTCTTTCCTCCTTAATCCTTTCCCTCGTTTCCTTTACCGCAAATCCCCCGCCCAGATATCGTACCACTCCAGGCAGCACTTAGTCCACTCTTCCCACGCAGCCAAAAGCCCTTCCTTTTCCCCCGGCTCATCGCTGCAAAAATTCACCGAACCTCCCTCCAGCCAAGCCAAATACGCCCTTTCCCGCTGCCTTTCTTCCCGGCCTCTTTCCCCTTCCCAAAGCTCTTCCACCGCCTGTTCCGCCTTAAGCAGCTGCTTTTCAGCCAGCCCAAGCTTCCAGTCTAAATAAGCTTCCTCCGTCCCCGGCTCCCGCAGGTTATGGCGCTCTGCCTTAGGGACTGCCCGGAGCCCGGAAATCAGCGCCTGATCCTCCGCCCGAACCTGGGCCGAAAGGCTTTCCCCCTTCCCCATCCTGCTGCGGGACAGGTAGTGCTCATACCCGAAAGGATAATACATCACCCCGTCTTCTTCAATGATCAAAAGGGCGTCCGCCACCTGGCGGATAAAATACCGGTCGTGGGACACGAAAAGGATCGTGCCCCGATAGGCCCTAAATGCCGATTCCAAAACCTCCTTGGCCTGGATATCCATATGGTTGGTGGGCTCGTCAAGGAGCAAAAGATTGGGGCGGCCCTGAAGGATTTCCGCCAAAACCAGACGGGCTTTTTCCCCGCCGGAAAGGCGGTCTACCTTCACCCCGGCTCTCTTCCCCCCAAACAGGTAAGCGCCTAAAACGCTCCTTGCTTCCTTTTCCGTCATGGACGGGTACAGGCGGTGAAAATGCTCCGCCACAGACAAATCGGAGGATATTTCCGCCGAATGCTGGCCGAAATACCCCATTACCGTCCGGTTTCCCAAAATGCATTTTCCTCCCAGGGGATCTAAATGCCCGGCCACCGTCTGCAAAAACGCGGTTTTCCCCGTCCCGTTATCCCCGATTATCCCGATCTTTAGCCCTCTCCTTACTCTTAGGGACAGCTGGAAAAGGGGCTTATCGTACCCTACCTTCAGCTCCTTGGCCTCAACCACCCACTTAGCCCCTAAAACCGCCGGCGTAATCTCCCCGGTAAACAGCCTGGCCTCCTTCCCGCCGGGCTTTTCCACCAGGGAAATCCGGTTAGCGATAGAACGCCTTGACCGGGCAAAGGCCGCCTTATTGGGCTTATGCTTAAACCGTTCCACCAAATCATCCAATCGCTTTAGCTCCTGCTGCTGGCGCGCATAAGCCTTTTCCTGCAGCGCCAGGCGCTTTCTCTTTTCTTCCCGGTAATGGGTGTAATTCCCCGGATACCGCCAAATCTTCCCCCCGGACAGCTCGCAGATCACATCCGCCGTCTGATCGAGGAAAAACCGGTCATGGGAGACGAATACCGCCGCCTTCCCGTAATCCTTCAGATACCCTTCAAGCCACTCCACCGCAGGCATATCCAGGTGGTTTGTGGGCTCGTCAAGGAGCAGGATATCCGGCTTTGCCAAAAGCAGCCGGATCAAGGCAATCTTCGTCTGCTCCCCTCCGGAAAAAGCGGCTATGGGGCGCGTCTTTTCCGATTTTCCAAAGCCAAACCCGGTAAACAGCTTGTCAAACTCCGTCTCATAAGCAAACCTTTCCCCAGAAAACAAGTCCTTCTGGGCGCACCCTTTAAGCAGATACTCCTCCACCGTCCGCCCCCGCTCCTCTAGGGAGACGGCCTCCTGCCTAAGGAGCCCCACCGTCACGCTCCGGGACGAGCTTATCCCCGGCCCCTGCCGCTTATCATCTGGATCCAGCTCCCACTCCCCGGCGAGAACCTTAAGGAGGGTGGTTTTCCCGGCTCCGTTTTCCCCCACCAGGCCAATCTTTTCCCGGCCTTTCACCTCAAAATCAATATGGGACAATATGACCCTTCCTCCTGCCGAAACCGTCCCGTCCATAATCTGATATAACATTCCCTTAACTCCCGTTTATCCCAAAACCTCCGCTAACTTTCCCCTGCTTTTCTCTGTTTTCCTCCTGCGTCATTATTTGCATTATACCTAACCTGTCAAAAAGTCTCAAGAAGCTTTTATAAAAATGTTTTGTCTGCTGGCTTTCTGCCGAGAGAGACACAATTCCTTATTTTCCCAATTTAAGTAAGTTTTTTACAATAAACGCCACAATCAACGAAAGAATCTCTTGCCTTTTTCCTCGCTATTCCCTATAATGAACATAGTGGGGTTGCTCCATATATTTTTAAATGATTATTTCATTAATGTGAGGAAGAAAATCTTATGAATGAAAGCAAAGGGTACAAGCCGAGCATATTGATCGTTGATGATTCCGAGATGAACCGGGCGATCTTAACCGATATGCTGGAAGGGGAGTACAACATCATCGAAGCAGTAGACGGCCAGGAAGCAGTAAATATCCTGGAGCACCAGGCGGAGGAAATCTCCCTGGTTTTATTGGACATTGTGATGCCGAATATGGATGGCTTCGGTGTCCTTAAAATCATGAACCAGAAAAAATGGATTGAAAATGTCCCAGTCATTATGATCTCGTCAGAAAGCGGGGCCAGCCAGGTAGAACGTGCTTATGCCATGGGGATTACGGACTTTATCAGCCGCCCGTTCAATGCCGTTATTGTCCACCGGAGGGTGGTCAACACCATTCTCCTGTACGCCAAGCAGAAAAAGCTAATCGATTTGGTGGAACAGCAGATTTATGAAAAGGAAAAGCAGAACGATATGATGATCAACATCTTAAGCCATATCGTTGAATTCCGCAACGGCGAAAGCGGGCTCCACATCCTCCATATCCATATCCTTACGGAGCTGATGCTGCAGCATCTGATTCATTTTACGGATCGCTATCCGATGACTCAGACCGAGATTAACTTAATCTGCACCGCATCCGCCCTCCACGATATCGGGAAGATCGGGATTCCCGGCGAGATCTTAAACAAGCCGGGCAGGCTGACGGATGAAGAATTTGCCATTATGAAGACCCACACCACCATCGGTTCCACCATGCTGAAAAGCATTCCCGCCTATCAGGATGAGCCGCTGATGAAGATGGCCCACAATATCTGCCGCTGGCATCACGAGCGGTACAATGGGAAAGGCTATCCCGATGGCTTAAAGGGCGATGAAATCCCTATCTCCGCCCAGATTGTGGCGATGGCCGATGTTTATGACGCATTAACCAGCGAGCGGGTTTACAAAAAAGCCTTCACCCATGAAGTTGCCGTCCAGATGATCTTAGACGGGCAGTGCGGCGCGTTTAACCCTTTGCTTTTGGAATGCTTATCCGGCACGGCAGACACCATCCAGAAGGAGCTGCAAAACAGCACGCCCAACTATGCCAACAAGAAGGCCATGAAAAATATCGTAAAAGAGGTTTTGGATAAATAACCAGACCGGACAAACCAACCAGAAAAGGAGACTGCCATGAGCTTACAATCCTGCTACATAGCCTTAGAAGGCGACTACAACGATGTGATCGGACGGCTGCGCACCGAACGCCTGGTTCAGAAGTTCGTATTGAAATTTTTAAATGATCCCAGCTTCGACCTTTTATGCAAATCCCTGGAGGAAAAGGATTACGGCGAAGCCTTCCGCGCATCCCACACCATCAAAGGCGTATGCCAAAACTTAAGCTTTACCAAGCTTTACCAGTCCAGCCACGCCTTAACCGAGGCTTTGCGGAACGGCTGGAGCCCGGAGGCGGAGGGCCTCATCGGCCAGGTAAAGGCAGACTACCAGCAGACGGTAGACGCCATCCAGGCTTTCCAGGCAGAGAACGGGGTGGTATAGGGTGAGGATAAACTTTAAGGATAAAACCATCCGTTTTTTAACCGCCAGTCTTATCCTTGTTTCCATCCTCTGCGCTTTTATTTTCAGCTTTCTGGCCTTTTTCATGGGAAACCAAAGCCGCAATACCCTAAATGAAGTGGGCACAATCTATATGTCCAGCATGAGCGAGCAAATCTCCCTTCATTTTGAGACGACCATGAATCTGCGCCTATCCCAGGTGCAGGCCCTGACAACCACCACGCCGCCGGAACAGAATTTAGAGGAAGAAGGCCTGCGGCAGAACCTTGCTTTTAACGCCCAGGCCAGGGGCTTTGACTACCTGGGCTTTTACTTAGAGGATCAGACCTTGGATACCATATACGGCCAGCCGGCTACGATAATTGATCCGGATCCGTTTTACGCATCCATATGTGAAAAAAAGGAGAAAATTGCCGTTGCCACAAACAGCGCGGGGGAAAAGATCGTCCTCCTTGCCTTCCCCTGCAATTACTCCTTAAGCGGCGGACGCTCTTCCATCGCCCTGGTGGCCGGGCTTCCGGTTGACTACATCAATACCACCTTATCCCTGGACAAGACTGACGACTCCCTGGCCTACTCTTATATTATCCGCATGGACGGGACTTTCGTCATCCGGGGCAGTGATGTTGTCCGCGAGTCTTACTTTGACCGGATCCGGGCGATCTTCGGCGAGGAATTCCGCGAGGAAGCCGAGGCCAGTGTGCGCGACTTATCCGCCGCCATGGCCGCCTGCCAAAATTATTCCAATATTTTCCGCTTTGGCAATGAACGGCGTCACGTTTACTGCACTCCATTGGCTTACTCGGAATGGTATTTAGTCACCATCATGCCTTATAATTCCTTAAACCTGGTGGTAAACCGCCTAAATTGGCAGTGGGGGATAATGACCTTTATCAGCTGCGGCATGGTGCTGGCGCTGCTGATTCTTATCTTTGTCAAATATTTAACCTTAAGCCAGAAGCAGATCCGCCAGCTGGAAAAAGCCAAGGCAGAGGCCATAAAGGCTCAGCACGATGCCTTAGCCGCCAAGGAGGAAGCCATTCAGGCCAACAAGGCGAAAAGCGAGTTCCTCTCTAACATGAGCCATGATATACGGACGCCCATGAACGCCATTGTGGGAATGACGGCTATCGCAATTACCAACTTAAACAACCCGCAGCAGATCCAAAACTGCCTGAAAAAAATTTCCCTTTCCAGCAAGCATCTGCTGGGCCTGATCAATGATGTCCTGGATATGTCCAAAATCGAAAGCGGGAAAATGAGCCTTAACATGGATCAGGTTTCCCTCCGAGAGGTCATGGACAGCATCGTCAGCATCACCCAGCCCCAAATCAAGATGAAAAAACAGCGGTTCGACGTATTTATCCACGATATTTCCGCGGAAAATGTGTGCTGCGACAGTGTGCGGCTGAACCAAATCCTGTTAAATATCTTATCCAATGCGATAAAGTTTACTCCGGAAGGCGGGCAGATCCACCTTTCCCTTTTCGAGGAGACATCCCCTAAAGGAGATGATTTTATCCGTGTCCATATCACCGTAAAGGATACGGGCATTGGCATGACGAAGGAATTCAAGGATAAGATCTTCGAGTCCTTTTCCCGGGAAGACCGCACCCGCGTCCACAAGACAGAGGGGACAGGCCTGGGGATGACCATCACCAAATACATCGTGGATGCCATGGGCGGAACCATCGATGTGTGGAGCGAGCAGGGCGCAGGCACGGAATTCCGGGTTACTTTGGATCTGGAAAAAGCTGAAATTATGGAGGAGGATATGCTCCTGCCCCAGTGGAATATGCTGGTAGTGGATGATGACGAGCAGCTTTGCCGCAGCGCGGCGGCTTCCCTCCACTCCATCGGCGTAAACGCGGAATGGACGCTGGACGGGGAGACTGCTGTCCAAATGGTAGAGGAACGCCACCAAAAGCATGATGACTACCATATCATCCTGCTGGACTGGAAGCTTCCCGGGATGGACGGCCTCCAGACGGCCAGGGAAATCCGCAAGCGGATCGATGAATCCTCCCCCATCCTGCTGATTTCCGCCTATGACTGGAGTGAGATTGAAACCGATGCCCGCAGCGTAGGCATCAACGGCTTTATCGCAAAGCCCTTGTTTAAATCTACCCTGTTCTACAGCTTGAAGGCTTACGCCGCCGATGCCCCCGTTCTCACGGAAACAGCTATGCCAGAGTCGGGCGAAGACCTGGGAGGCAGGCATATCCTGGTGGCCGAAGATAACGACTTAAACTGGGAGATTGCAGACGAGCTGCTTAGTGAACTAAACCTAATCCTGGAACGGGCGGAAAACGGCCAGATGTGTGTGGAGAAATTTAAAGCCTCCCCCGTAGGTTTTTACGATGCCATTATCATGGATATCCGGATGCCCATAATGACCGGCTATGAGGCAGCCGTAGCCATACGAAAGCTAAACCGGCCGGATGCCCAGCTCCCCATTATCGCCATGACCGCCGACGCCTTCTCCGAGGACATCAAGCACTGCCTGGACTGCGGCATGAACGCCCACACGGCAAAGCCTATCGATGTGCGGGAGATTACCCGGCTGCTAAAAAAATTCCTGAATATCCAATGAACAAAAAGGAGCTGCTGCAAAACTTGGCGCCTCCACAATATATACCGGTACTTATCCAAATACCCGTCCTATATATTGTAAAGCGCCGCTGTTTTGCAACAGCCCTTTTTTATTCTTTCACGCCCCCAAGTGTCACTCCTGCAATGATGTACTTAGAGAGGAAGAGGTAAACAAGGATAATCGGAACGATTGCCACCATGATCATGGTATAAATCTTTCCCATATCGAAATTCATGTAATCTGCGCCTCGAAGGGTCGCAATCAAAATCGGAACCGTCATTTTATCCTTCGACTGAATCACCAGTGCGGGAACGAAGTAATTATTCCATGAACCCACAAAGGTAAAGATGGCCTGCACTGCGATTGCCGGCTTGGTAATCGGAATGACGATAGTATTAAATGTGCGGTATTCCCCGGAGCCGTCAATTCTCGCCGCTTCCACTAGTGACATGGGAAGGGAGGACTGGAGATAGCTGTACATAAAGTAAAATACGGCTGGCGACGCAATGGAGGGGATAATCAGCGGAAGCAGGGAATCATACATTCCCATATTCGTGATCAACCGCAGGAAACCCATAGCCGTAACCTGAGTCGGCATAACCAGAATTGCCATGATGAAGGTAAATGCCGCCTTTTTTAGCTTAAAGTCATAGGCATACAGCCCGTAAGCCGTGAGAGCCGAAAAATAGGTACAGATCGCCGCGCTAAGGCCGGAAACCAGCAGGCTGTTCAGAATCCCCTTAAACATGGGGAAGCTCCCGTCATTGGCTACGCTGGACAAATTTTTCCACAGGTATGTGCCGGGAAGGGCTGAGAAGCCTTTCTGGAGATCGGCGTGTGAGCGTGTCGCATTGACAAACAGGATATAAAAGAAAAACAAGCACATAAATGACAGGATAACCAGCACCACATGGGCAAGAATGCTCCGAAAATAATTAGGTCCTTTTGATCTCATAAGCTTATCCCCTCTTTTCCTTTTTTGCTTTTTTTGCTGCTGCCTTGGATCCATCCGGATCCTCATTGTTCGTTATCCGATAAACAAGGAAGCACAGGATGCCGCTGACAATAAAGAGGTAAACAGACAGCGCCCCAGCCATGCCGTAATTTTTGCTTTTCAAATGGCTGTTTAAAAACATAATCAATGTCATGGAAGTACGGTCCGGAGTTCCCTGGCCGTTGGTTAAGATCTGCGGAACATCAAACATCTGCAGGCCGCCGATAATGGAGGTGATCAGCGTATATGCCAGGATAGGCCGGATCAGCGGAAGGGTGATGTTGAAAAACCGCTGCACGCTGTTGCAGCCATCCAGATCTGACGCCTCAAAGATATCCGGGCTGATGCCCATAATTGCTGCCATCAGCATAATCGTCGTGTTTCCAAACCACATCAGGAAATTCATCAGCCCCACAAGTGATCTGGTTCCCAGCACGGAACCTAAAAAATCTATCGGCTTCTTAAGCAGCCCCATTGACATAAGAATGGAATTTACCGGCCCGTTGGTAGAAAACATGGTGAAAAACAGCATAGCAAAGGCAGAAGCCATAATCAAGTTCGGAAGGTAAATGACCACCTTAAAAAACTGCGTCCCATGAATTTTCAGACGGGCATCCACAAACCATTCCGCCAGCACCAGGGCGACAACGATTTGCGGAATGAAGCCGATAATCCATAAAATCAAGGTATTCCCTGCGTATTTTAACATATCCGACTTCAATAAATTGAAGTAATTTTCCATGCCCGCAAAATTCGGCCCGATTTCTTTAATCCCCGAACGGTAGTACTCAAAAAAGCTGTACCGGATCGTATCCACTAGGGGAATAAAGGAAAAAATAAAGAAACATAAAAAGAACGGAAGAATAAAGATATATCCCCATTTTGAATAGTCGATTTTCTTGCGTTTTGCTTTCATCGCTCGCCATCCTTTCCTCATTGTATGGGGATGCTGCAAAGCATCTGTATTCCGCAGCATCCCCACCTTAATTTATTCCGGCCATTGAACCTGGGTAATCTCAGGGTAACGCTCTAAAATTGCCGTTTCAAAGTTCGATTTCGCCTTGTCAAAATCCACCTGCCCCTGCAGGTAATCGCTGAACGAATTCTGAATCAGCTCCACGCAGCCCTGGTCATAGGAGGATAAAGGAGCCATAACGATGTTTTCTGCAACCGGGGCAAAATATTTAAACGCATTCTGCCCTCCCAAAAACTCAGATGAAAAGTTTGCGTCATCCTCCGCCGCATCCCGCATACTGCTCTGGGCGTTGGTAAAGTCCGAGAAATCCTTGGAAATCTTTAACAGGTTTTCTTTGTCTGCCGTCACGGCAAGGATAATGTCCTTAACGTGCTGAGGGTTATCCGTTCCGGTGCACACATGGACATAGGAACCCCCCCAGTTATACTCCTGCGGCGGGTTGGTCACGCCCCACATCCCGTTATCGCCGTCCCAGTTAGGCTTTAAGGTAAAGTCAATCCCCCATGCCGGGAAAAGGAAAGCAAACACTTTGGAGGCTGAGCCCATGGCCTGGTTCCAGTCCGCATTCCACTGACCTTTAACCGTCTTATCCAGGTATCCTGCATCCAGCCATTCCTTGGAATCGTTTACCCAATCCATAATCTTCTGATCCACGCGGATCACATCCTCGCCTGGCTTTACCCAAGGCTCTTTTATGCTGTTGCCGTATAAACGGAACGTGTCCGCATAGGAAGCAAAAGTAAAATACCCCTTTGCCGAAAGCTCTGCGGCAGTCGCCTTAATCGTATCCCAATCCTTTACCTTTTCGCCTACAGTCTCCGGATCGTCCGTGCCAAATACATCTTTGGCAATATCCCGACGGTAAACCAAAAGACCTGGGCAGCACTGCCAGGTAGATCCCCGCTGTACTCCGTTTACATCTGAAGCCGTCACCTTGGTAAATGTGTACTGATCCGCAAGATCCGTATCCGGGTCAATGCCTAAGTCCTTAAGGGGCATAGCCACATCGGCATCCGCATCCGTATATTTATTTACATAGTCCGTCTCTGATAAAAAGATATCTACCTTGTCATCTGCAGACGCATCCGCCTGCTTTAACAAAGCCTCATCCAGCTTCTGCTGGTAAACCCCATCCTGGTTCGGGTTGACAATCCAGTGGATCTCTGTGCCGTCCTTTAATGTCGTCACCGTGCCGTCCTTGGAAGTTTCCGCAACCTCAGGGTAAACCGCCTCCACACGCTCACGGAATTCATTATTCCAGGAATAAATATTAATCACCTTGCCTTCTGCCGCACCTTGGCCTTCCGAGTTCTTCGCGCCTCCGCAGCCTGCCAGCGAACCGGTGGCCATTGCCGCAGCTAATAAGATACTCACTGTCCTCTTTTTCACTTTAAAATCCTCCTTTTGTGATGTCTCTTTACGTTGCTTATGGCCGAATTATAGCGCAAATCCTTCGGGAGATATATTATAGATTTTAACAAAATGTCAAATTCATGATACATTTTGCAGCGTCTCCCGCTTCTGTTTTCTCGGTGTGCAATACAGCTTTCCCCAAGACACCAGCCGAAACCATGTCATCATTCTGATATTTTTCGCGTCTTTTTTATTTTTTTTTCCGTAAATTTTTTATATGATTACATTATTATGATACCAGGGTCAAAAAACTTCTGACCCCAACGTTATTATTAAATGTAACAGTTCAGATAAGGTGTCTTCGTGACGTCTACGCCGGACAAAAGCCGGGGCATTTTTCCCCGCCGCCGGAACTGTTACAACAAAATTATAATATAGAGAGGAGCACAAAGATTGAAGGACATAAACTTTATCGATGAACACGCAAGCTTTCGCCTTCTGCAGCCGGAAAATACAAGCTATCTGTACTTTCCCCTGGCTTCCGCGAAAGGCTTAAAAAGCGCCGTTACCCCAAACCTGGGCGGAGATGCAAAAATCGATCAGGAAACCTTCCTATTGGAACCGGTAAGCGCAGAAAACCTCCACAATAACCGTTCGTCCAGGAATTTCTGGCTCGTGGCTGACGGTATGCGCCCATATTCCGTCACGGGAGTTTCAGCGGAGCAGGAAGCCGCCAAATTCTCTTCCTCACAGGACGAAAGCGAACTGACCGCCGGTTTTATGTGGCAGTCCGTAACCCGTTCTTCCAAAAAATCCTGCCTTTCCTCCAGGGTTACTTCTTTTATTCCCTGGGACGCCAATGTGGAAATCATGTACATTACCGTAAAAAACCAGGCGGACACCCCCCGGAAGCTAAGGGCATACGCCGCTGTCCCTATCTATGGGCGCAGCGCGGATAACCTCCGTGACCACAGAAACGTTACCTCCATGCTCCACCGGATCAAAACCGTGGAGTACGGCGTTTTTGTTTCCCCCACCATGGCCTTTGATGAAAAAGGACACCGGCCAAACCGGCACATCTACTACGTTTCCGGCTGCACCGGGGACGGGAAAGCGCCAAAAGAGTTCTATCCCACCGTAGAAGCGTTTATCGGGGAAGGGGGAACCTTCCTCCATCCAAGAGCCGTTTATGAACAATCCCCCGGCTGCCCGCCGGAAAGCACAGCTGCCGGAAAAGAAGCTATGGGCGCATTCCGCTTCCCGGACATTTCCCTTGCCCCCGGCGAGGAAAGCTCCTACATCCTCCTTATAGGCGTAGAGGATGATGAAGCAGAAATCCGCTCGGCTATCCGGCGTTACCGCGGCGCCGATGCTGTGGAAAACGCCCTGGAAGATACGAAACGCTATTGGCAGAACCAGGCTGCCGCCACCTTTTGCACAGGAAACAGGGATTTTGACTGCTGGATGAAATGGGTCTGCTTCCAGCCATTTTTGCGCAGGCTGTTTGGCTGCTCCTTCCTGCCCCACCATGATTACGGACGCGGCGGAAGGGGATGGCGGGATTTGTGGCAGGACTGCCTTTCTCTGCTGCTGACTGATCCCCGCAACATAGGGAAAATGATCACCGCCAACTACGGCGGCGTCCGCATTGACGGCACAAACGCAACGATTATCGGAAAGGATGACGGAAGCTTTATTGCCGATCGGAACGGGATCAGCCGCGTATGGATGGATCACGGGCTTTGGCCTTTAATGACCACAAAGCTTTATATCGATCAGACAGGGGATGCAGAGATCTTAAACCAGACGGCTCCTTACTTTAAGGACAGCTCGTCCATGCGCGGAACGGCAAAGGACACCCTTTGGGACGCGGGCCAAGGAAACTGGCAGCGCACAGAAAACCATGAGATTTACTATGGGACGATCTTAGAGCACCTCCTAATCCAGAACCTTACCGCTTTCTTTGAAACCGGAGCCCATAATCTCTGCCGGCTGCGGGACGCAGACTGGAATGATGCCCTGGATATGGCATCCGAACACGGGGAAAGCGTAGCCTTTACCTGTGCCTATGCCGGGAACCTGCTGGATCTTGCACAGATGATCCGCTTGTTGGAAACCCACACTTCCCTCCATTCTGCAGAACTTATGGAAGAACTTTCTCTCCTTTTGGACAATGAACCTGACCTATTCGGCGACACCGGCAAAAAACAGGAAATTTTAGCGGCTTACACAGAGCGGTGCAGGCATACGGTGAGCGGACGAAAAACCAGCTTCTCCCTTGCTTCATTAGCCGCAAACCTGACACAGAAAGCAAACTGGCTGATGGATTTCATCCGCGGGCAGGAATGGATTGACGGCGGTAAAGGGGAAGGCTGGTTCAACAGCTACTATGACAACCACAGCCGGGCCGTAGAAGGAATTTTCCCGGATCATGTGCGGATGATGCTGACCGGACAGGTTTTTGCGGTAATGAGCGGGGTAGCCACAGACTGCCACATCCGGCAAATGGTAAAAAGCGCTGACCATTACCTTTACCAGGAAAAATCCGGCGGATACCGCTTAAATACCGATTTCGGCGAGCTGAAATTCGATATGGGGCGAATGTTCGGGTTTGCTTACGGGGAAAAGGAAAACGGCGCAGTATTCTCCCATATGACCGTCATGTATGCCAATGCCCTGTACCGGCGCGGCTTTGTGAAAGAGGGCTGGAAGGCTTTAAAGACCCTTGCGGATACCGCCCAAAACTTCCCGGTCAGCCACATCTATCCCGGCATCCCTGAATATTTCCGCGCAGACGGGCGGGGAATGTACTCGTACCTTACCGGGGCGGCAAGCTGGCTGATGCTTACCATGATCACGGAAGTTTTCGGCGTGCGCGGCAAAGCCGGGGATCTTCTCCTGCAGCCAAAGCTTTTAGCCCAGCAGTTTGATGAACGGCAGACGGCATCCGTAAGCATCCCCTTTGCCGGAAAATCCCTAAAGATCCGGTATGAAAATCCTTTGGGAAAGGATTTTGGCAGCTACGTTATCGGCTCTGTATCCTGTGACGGAGAAGAACTGCCGGTAAGGGACGCTTCCTTCGTCCTCATTCCCCGTCAGCAGCTTGCCTCCCTGCCAGGCAGCGCGCATACCATAACCGTAACCTTGCTGGGAAATCCGGGAAAAGGATGAGCGAAAAAGGGTGGATGAAAAAAGAAGAAAGGAACAAACGCCATGAACTATGGATATTTCGATGACAAAAACCGCGAATATGTAATTGAACAGCCAGATACCCCCATGCCCTGGGTCAACTACCTAGGCTCCCCGGAATACGGCGCAATCATCTCCAATAATGCCGGAGGCTACAGCTTTGCCCAGTCTGGAGCCAACGGCCGGATTCTCCGCTATGTGTTCAACCATTTCGATCAGCCTGGGCGGTATCTCTATCTCCGGGATAATGCCTCAGGAGATTACTGGTCAGCTTCCTGGCAGCCAGTAGGCAAGGAATTAACCGATTACCGCAGCAAATGCCGCCACGGCTTAAGCTATACCCGGATCCAGTCCGACTACCGTGGCATCCGCTCGGAAGCCTTGTACTACGTCCCTATGGGGAAGCGCTACGAAGTGTGGTCTCTTTCCGTGCTCAACCGCTCAAAAGAGACGAAAACCCTCACCTTAACCGGTTACGCGGAGTTTACCAACCACAGCAACTACGAGCAAGATCAGGTAAACCTCCAGTATTCCCTTTTCATTGGCAGAACCTTGTTTGAACAAAACCGGATCGTCCAGCAGATACATGGCAACTTAGATGCCCTTCCTGAGGATAAACAGGTAGATGAAAAGAATGTAACGGAACGCTTTTTCGGCCTTGCCGGAGCTGATGTTTCCTCCTACTGCGGGGATAAGGAGCAGTTTCTTGGGAAATACCGCGGCTACGGCAATCCCCAGGGCGTTGCATCCGGCGATCTGGGAAATGTGCTAAGCTACAACGAAAACTCCTGCGGCGCCCTGTCCTGTTCTGTCACCTTAGCGCCCGGAGAGGAAAAAACCGTTGCTTTCGTCCTGGGCGCAGGAACTTCCTGCGAGGCGGCCCATATCCTTAGCTCCTACGGGGAGCCAAAAAAACAAACCGACAAGGAGCTGTCCTGCCTGGCTGCGGACTGGGAGAAAAAACTCAGCCGTTTCCAGGTAAATACCCCAAGCACGGAATTCAACACCATGCTCAACACCTGGAACGCTTACAACTGCTTTATGACCTTTATCTGGTCCCGGGCCGCGTCCTTTATTTACTGCGGGCTGCGCAATGGCTACGGCTACCGGGATACGGTGCAGGACATCCAGGGAATCATCCACCTTGCGCCGGAAATGGCAAAAGAAAAAATCCGTTTTATGCTTTCCGCCCAGGTGAGCAACGGCGGCGGGCTGCCTTTGGTAAAGTTTACCCATTGCCCGGGGCATGAAGATACGCCGGATGATCCATCCTACCGCCAGGAAACCGGCCACCCTGCCTACCGCGCAGACGACGCTTTGTGGCTGTTCCCCACCGTCTATAAATACATCGCCGAAACGGGGGATATCGCCTTCCTGGATGAGCCCATTCCCTTTGCGGATAAGGAAGAAGGAAGCGTCTATGAGCATTTAAAACGGGCAATCCGGTTTTCTTTAGAGCGCCTTGGCCCCCACGGCCTTCCCGCCGGGCTCCATGCGGACTGGAACGACTGCCTTCGCCTTGGGGCAAAAGGCGAATCCTCCTTCGTGGCTATGCAGTTTTACTACGCCTTATCCATCCAAAAAGAGTTTGCTGGCTGTAGGGGCAATATGGACGACAAAGCGTATTTTGAAGAAAAACAAAAAGAAGCCGGGCAGCTTATCCAAAAGCTATGCTGGGACGGCGACCGCTTCATCCGAGGGTATGCCGAAAACGGGGAGCGCATTGGCGCCGCCGCGGATCCTGAGGCTAATCTATGGCTGAATCCCCAAAGCTGGGCCGTGATCAGCGGCCTTGCGTCGCCCAGGCAGGCGGATGCCGCCCTTAGCCAGGTATATGAACGGCTGAATACCGAATACGGCGTCCTCCTAATGGATCCGCCCTACCACTCCCACGCCTTCGACGGAGCCCTGGCCGTCATCTATAACCAGGGGACGAAGGAAAATGCCGGGATATTCTCCCAGTCCCAAGGCTGGGTAATCCTGGCGGAGTCCCTTATGGGACACGGAGAACGGGCATTTGCCTACTTTATGGAAAACGCGCCGTCTGCGCAGAATGACCGGGCTGAGATCCGCCGTCTGGAGCCTTACTGCTACGGCCAGTTTACGGAAGGCCGGGCCAGCAAACATCCAGGCCGCTCCCACGTCCACTGGCTCACCGGCACTGCCTCTACCATGATGGTGGGCTGTGTGGAGGGCATCCTGGGCATCCGGCCTGATTTAACGGGAATAACCCTGGAGCCATCCATTCCCAAATCCTGGGAGAGCTTGGAAATCCAAAAAGATTTCCGGGGAAAACGGCTTCACATCACCATCCAAAACCCAGATAAGCGGGAATCCGGCGTCAAAACGCTTATCCTTAACGGCAGAGAGCTTGAAGGCAGCCACATCCCTGCCAGCCTTCTTTTGGAAGAAAATGAGATTATCCTGACCCTTTGATGCTGCCGCAGCCAGAAAGGCAAAAAAGCGCAAAAATTAGGGGCGTGGCCAACTGATCCACGCCCTATTTCTTTGTATCTCCCCTTCTATTTTCACGCCTCACTGCTTCCTTATTTCCCTTCTGCCCCATTCCCGGCTTCTCCCATCTCTATATCCCACTGAATCGCATGATTTAAATCACGGTATTTCTTCGGGGTCATGCCCACGATTTCACGGAACTGCTGGATAAAGTGGCTTTGGGAAGAAAAGGATAAACGGTTTGCAATCTCAATCATGGAAAATTCGCTGTACTGCAAAAGATGTTTTGCCATCTCAATTTTCTGCCTGCGGATATAGATGCTAACCGAATCCCCGGTTTCTTTCTTAAACAAACGTGAAAGGTAGCTGGCGGACACGCCAAGCACCTCCGCCAAATCTTCCACCGTGATCCTCTCCTTCACATGGGAATAGATATATTCCTTGCAGATATTAATATGCCGGGAATTCGTATCGTTCCGGCAGAGCCTGCGCATCTTTTCCGTGTAATCCAGCACCATTGCGTCATGCAGGCTCCGCAGCCCCTCCACGGAATGAATATCATCCAGTTTCCGAATATAAAAATCGCTCATCCGAAAAGCCTGCTCCAGCTCCATCCCTTTCTGCTTGCACATCCGCGTAACCATCGCCGTGGTAATCACAAAATGGTACTTTAAATTTGTGACGGGATTCCGTGACAACACCCCTACCCCCTTGCCATCCAGAAACCGCTTCTGTTCGCAGTTTTTCCGGACTGCCTCAACATCTCCGTTTGTAACTGCCTGGTAAAACAGGAATTCCTCTGTAGGCGGCCTGTGCTCCACCTCGTCAATCTCATCCTCTGCCTCTAAAAGAAGCCACTCATTTTGATAGTTCATCTGCTCTGCCCCTTTCAAGCAAAAATAACGTTTTGCAGCCAATGCCATCCATATCCTTACAGGAAAATTTTTTCATTTCCGCCCCGGTATAAAACCTCCCCAAACCGTCCATCATTCTCTTATACCGATTTGCCATCCCTTCTGGGGAACGCACCGGAAACAAACGCGGAGGTTAGGAAAATGTCTATATACAAGGTAGAAATCTGCGGTGTGAACACATCCAAACTCCCCCTGTTAACCAACGAAGAAAAAGAAGAGCTGTTCCAGAAAATCCTTAAGGGCGACAAAGAAGCCCGGGAAGCTTACATTAAAGGAAACCTTCGTCTGGTTCTAAGCGTGCTTCAGCGCTTTGCCGCAAACAATGCGGAAAATGTAGACGACTTATTCCAGATTGGCTGCATCGGCCTGATGAAAGCCGTGGATAATTTTGATATTACCCAGGGAGTACGGTTCTCCACCTATGCCGTTCCCATGATCTGCGGGGAAATCAAGCGGTTCCTCCGGGACAATAACAGCATCCGGGTTTCCCGCTCCATAAGGGACACCGCCTACAAGGCCATCTACGCCCGGGAAGCGCTGATGAAAAAAAATATGAAAGAGCCTACCATCATGGAAATCGCCGATGAAGTGGGAGCCACAAAGGAAGAGGTAACTTACGCCCTGGACGCCATCCAAAGCCCTGTAAGCCTTTACGAGCCGGTTTACACCGACGGGGGCGATCCCTTATTTGTCATGGATCAGATCAGCGATAAAAAGAACCTGGAGGAAAACTGGGTAGAGGACATCTCCCTGAATGAAGCCATGAAAAAGCTTCCCAAACGGGAAAGGCATATCATCGATATGCGCTTCTTTGAAGGGAAGACCCAGACGGAAGTGGCGGAGGAGATCCATATCTCCCAGGCCCAGGTGTCGCGCCTGGAAAAAAATGCCTTAAAGATTATGCGAAATTACCTTAGCTAAAAAAGAGCCATAAGCGGATGCCTGCCAAGCTTAAGGCAGGCTTACCCTATAGCCCTGCCCGCTCCACGATTTCCCGGCTCACTTCCCCCACGGTTTTCCCGTCCGTCACCACGGCAAGATCCGCTGCCTCCTCATACAAAGCCCGCCGCTTTTCCATCAGCTCCGCTATATGGCCCGCGTCCATCTTTCCCTTTAAAAGGGGGCGATCCGAAGAATGCCTTATCCGCCCAAGAACCGTCTTTGGGGTGGCAAGAAGCAGCACAATCCGGCTGATCTTCTTTAAATTTTCCACGTTTTCCTTTCGGAGCACGGCCCCGCCGCCGCAGGGAATCACCAGATTCTCCCCCCTAATCCCTGCAATCACCCGGCTCTCTAAGTCCCGGAAATATTCCTCTCCCTGGATGCGGAAAATCTCCGCAATAGGCATCCCTTCCATCTGGACAATCCTCTGATCCACGTCAATCTCCTGGTATCCGCACCTTTCCTTCAGAAAGCGGGACACGGCGCTTTTTCCCGTCCCCATAAAGCCGATCAGGGCAATGTTCTTCACCGTTTCTCTTTCCATCTTAAATGTCAAACTTCCCTTCTTCTTCCTCTTCTTCAAAATAATCCCGGTATTCCACGTCGATCTGATACCGCATCCGCTTCATGCTGTAATACAGATGGTCTTTTAACGCTTCCTCCATCCTGGAAATATCCTTTGCCTCAATCAGATCAAAGATGCGCTTATGCTCCTTGATGATCCGGGGGAAATCCGTCTCCGTCTCAAAATCCAGCATCCGAAACCGGGTATAGTGGAGCTGCTGGGCCTGCAAAATCTCCCAAAGCTTCTGCTTCTTCATCACCTCAAACCATATGGCGTGCATCTGGGCATCCAAACGGTAAAACTGTTCCGGCTTAAAATCCGCTTCCAGGATAATGGCCTGCTGCTTGCGTATCACGTAGCGGATATCCTCCAGCACCAGGGGCGTGGCCGCCTGCTCCATAAAATCCCTAAGAACCATGGTTTCCACGGCAACCCGCATATAAATCATCTGCTTAATGTTGCTTAAGCTTAACAGCGTCACGTAAATCCCCTTATAGGGAACGGTCAGCACAAAACCCTGCTCCTGGAGCATCCTAAGGGCATCCCGCACCGGCGTCCTGGATACCCCGAACCGTTCGCAAAGCTCCGTTTCCTTTAACAGCTGCCCTGGCTTTAACTCTAAATTCAATATATCCTGCTTAAGGCTTTCATACACCATTTCTTCCCGGTTTTTGTAGCATCCTTCTGCCATATCTTACTCCTTTTTCGCAGCCTTGTGCAGCAAGCTTTTCCAAGGCAGCTCCTTCCCGATTTCCTTCCCTTCAGCCGCAATGCTTCTACCGATCTCCCCCAATGCAGATGGAAAGAACGTATACCTTTTTAATTCCCGCCCTTTTCAGCACCCGGGCGCAGGCCTCCGCCGTGCTGCCGGTGGTATAAATATCATCCACCAAAAGCGCGCAGTCCATCCCCGGCCAAAGGCCTTCCTCCCTTACGGAAAATGCCTGCTCCAGGTTTTTCAGCCTAAGCTGGGGCGTTAAGCCCTTCTGGGGCGCGGTTTTCCTGCTCCTTGCCAGCACATCGGCGCATACCGGGATCCCCATGCCCTTAGAAAGCCTGAGAGCCAGCTCCTCCGCCTGGTTATAGCCCCTGGCCCTCCGCCTGGAAGGATGGACCGGCACGGGGACTAACGCGTCCGCGTGAAGGCGCAAAAGCTTTCTGCCCAGCCGGGAAAGGATCTCCTCGCTATAGAAATCTAAGTATTCCCGCTTATTCTTATATTTGATTCTGGCCATGGAACGAGCCGATGCCTGATTATAGTTTAACAGCGCCATCCCTTTATCGAAGGTGCGCCGATGTTTTTTGCAGTCTAAGCAATACTCCCCCTCCGGATCCGTCAGCTCTTTCCCGCACTTTAGGCAGAAAGGCCCAGATACGTAGCTTAGCTTTCCCCGGCAGGCAGGGCAGATCTTTCGGCCTTTTGGAACCACGATCTCTTCGCACACCGGGCATCGCCTGGGAAACAGCACCGTGATCAGCTTTTCTTCCAGTAAACCTTTAAGCCCTTCCCTCATTTACCCTTCCTTAACTGCACTTTTCAATCCTTTAGCTTCCCAATTCTTTAACTTCTCAATAATTTTGCTTCTCAATCTTTTAACTCTTCAATCCTGGCCTTAAGCCCGGAGTAGCGCCTCTGCTCCATGCAGTTGCCTGCCATCTCCTGGAATGCCCCGGCCAGCCCCACCAGGCACACGCATTTCCTGGCCCTGGTGACAGCCGTGTAGATTAAGTTCCTGGTCATCAGCATCCTGGGGCCGGAATATACCGGGATCACCACCGCCGGGTATTCGCTTCCCTGGGACTTGTGGATGGTAATGGCATAGGCCAGCTCCAGCTCTTCCAGCTGCTTAAAGCTATACTCCACCAGCTTTCCCTCGTCAAACTCCACCGTCACCAGCTCCGCAAAGTCATTGATCTCCCGGATGATGCCGATATCGCCGTTAAATACCCCCATGCCTTTATCCACCGGGATCTGGAAGCGGTTGCGGATCTCCCATTCAATCTGGTAATTGTTCTTGATCTGCATCACCTTGTCCCCCACCCGGTAGATCGTCTGCCCCACTTCCTTTTCCTTCTTATCCGGGGAAGGAGGGTTAAGGAAGCTTTGGAGGATCCCATTCAGACGCTCCACCCCCAGCGCCCCTTTCCGCATGGGGGTCATAATCTGGATATCAAAGGGCTTGGCATCCACATACCCAGGGAGCTTTTGCTGCACCAGGGTGAGCATGGCGTTTATAATGGCATCCGGGCTGTCCCGCCGGATAAACAAAAAATCCCGGCTGCGCTTGGCCAGATCGATCCGTTCCCCGCCATGGATCCGGTGGGCGTTCACCACGATATCGCTTTCCGCCGCCTGCCGGAAAATCTTCGTCAGCTTCACCACCGGGAAGGCTCTGCTTTCAATCATATCCCGCAGCACATTCCCCGGCCCTACGCTGGGCAGCTGGTTTACATCTCCCACTAAGATCAGCCGCGTCCCTACAGTAATGGCCCGCAAAAGGGCATGGATCAGATGGATGTCCACCATAGACATTTCATCGATAATCACCACATCCCCGTCCAAAGGGTTTTCCTCGTTCCGCTCAAACCGCATACCGCCGGAGGTTTTTCCCTTTTCCTCCGCCACGCCGCCGCTTAATTCCAGCAGCCTGTGGATGGTCCTGGCCTCGCACCCGGTAGTCTCCGCCATCCGCTTTGCCGCCCTCCCTGTGGGGGCAGCCAAAAGGATCTCCATGCCTTCCTGCTCAAAAAACCGGATAATGGCATTGATGGTGGTGGTTTTCCCCGTGCCTGGCCCGCCGGTAATGATTAAAAGGCCGCAGTTTACCGCCTGGCGCACCGCCTCCGCCTGCAGCTCATCCAGGGGAAACTCCTCCTGGCTCTGGATTTTTGAAAGCCTTTTCTCAATCTGTGAGGAAGGCACTTCCCCCCGGATATTTAAATCATGGAGCATCCTGGCCGTGTTCAGCTCCAGGTAATAGTACTGCGCCGCATAAACCGCCTGCCGCTCCCCTTCCTGAAGGGTTTTCACCACAATCTTTTTATCGATCTGCATATCCATCAGATGCTTTTCCATCAGGGAAAGATCCGTCTTTAGCAGCTCCGCCGCCTGGCAGAGAAGCTCCTCCCGGGGCAGGTACGTATGGCCGTTTCCCACCGCCTGGAGCAGGGTGTAAAGAAGGCCGCACCGGATGCGGAAATCCGAGTCCGTGAATATCCCCACCTTCTGGGCTATCTCGTCCGCCGCCTTAAATCCCACCCCCGGGATATCATCCGCCAGCTGGTATGGGTTTTCCCGGAGCACGGAATACAGCTTCGGGCCGTACTGCTGGTAGATCTTCACCGCCAGGTTCATGGAAATCCCATATTCCTGGAGGAACATCATCGCCTGGCGCATTTCTTTTTTTTCCTGCACCTGCTCCGCAATGGCCATGGCCATTTTCTCGCTGATGCCCTTGATCTCCGAAAGCCTTTCCGGCTCCTCTTCCATGATCCGGAAGGTGTCCTTCTTAAACCGCCGGACAATCCTGGACGCTAAAGCAGCCCCGATGCCCTTAATCGCGCCGGAGCCTAAATACCGTTCCATGGAAAGCGTATCCTCCGGCGTCTTTATCTCATAGCTCTCTACCGTAAGCTGCTCCCCGTAAACCGGGTGCACCGTCATCTGGCCGGAGGCTTCCACCAGCTCGCCTTCGCTGATGTAGTGGAAGGTTCCCACCGCCGCCGTTTCCTCCCCGTTAACATTTAAGCTTAAAACGGTATAGCCATTATCCTCGTTCCGGTATTTGATTCGCTCTACAAAGCCTGTCACTACTGCCATATTGCGCTTTCCTACTGGAATTCATCCTTCCCGTCTCCGTGGGTAAATTCAATAAATTTTCCTGTGCCGATGGCCACCGCAGTGAGGGGATCCTCCGCGATCATGGTGGTGATCCCGGTCTTCTCCTCGATCAAGGTATCCAGTCCGCTGAGAAGGGAGCCGCCGCCGGTCAGCACAATGCCCCGGTCGAAAATATCCGCCGCCAGCTCCGGCGGAGTGCGCTCCAAAACGTTGTGCACCGCATCCACAATCTGCATGGCCGGTTCCCTTAAGGCCTCCAGCGTCTCATCGGAAGTCACCACGATGGTCTTTGGCAGGCCCGTCACCAGGTTCCGCCCCCTTACCTCCATGCTTAAGACTTCCGGCCTGCGGGAAGCCGCGCCAATATTGATCTTAATCTCCTCCGCCGTCCGCTCGCCGATTAACAGATTATGCTTTTTGCGCATATACCGCACCAGTGCTTCGTCAAAGTCATCTCCTGCCGTCTTGATGGAGGTGCTCACTACCGTGCCCCCCAGAGAAATCACGGCGATATCCGCCGTGCCGCCGCCAATATCTACAATCATATTGCCGCAGGCCTTTGAAATATCAATCCCCGCGCCGATGGCTGCCGCCACCGGCTCTTCGATAATGGTCACTTCCCTGGCTCCTGCCTGGTAAGTGGCGTCCTCCACCGCCTTCTTCTCCACCTCCGTGGCTCCGCTGGGGATGCATACGCTGATCCGCGGCTTGCGCAGCGTCTTCCTTCCCACCGCCTTATCGATGAAATACTTCATCATCTTCTCTGTCACGGTATAGTCGGAAATTACCCCCTGGCGCAGGGGCCTTACCGCCACGATATTGCCGGGGGTACGGCCAATCATCAGCCTGGCCGCCTCGCCGATAGCCATGATTTTATTCGTATCCCGGTCGATGGCGACCACGGACGGTTCCTTCAGCACTACGCCCTTTCCCTTAATATACACCAAAATACTGGCCGTGCCTAAATCAATCCCAATGTCATTGGACATCATGGTAAACATAATTTCTTTTTCCTCCTGTCTGGAACGCTTCTTTCTGCTCTATCTCAACGAAAACCCGTCTGTTAATCATTCGTTTGTTATCCTGCTGCAAAACCTACTGCATCCATTTTATTATATACGAATTTGGGCAGTTTTCAAAGGTTTTTTTCATTTTCTTTTATGAGCAGGCTTTAAAAGGGTAAATTCCAGCAAAACATAATATTTTCTTTATAAATTTTATAATTTTTACATGATATGTCCATATTTTAGCCATATTTTACTGCTATAGTATAGATGGTTGTTCGAAAGAACAACTGGCCTTTGTTTCAAGTGCACACTTGAAAACACAAAGCTTTTTCATACTCATACCGGACGGTGCAAACCGTCCGGCCCCCCTTTAACATTTTCTTATTTATACCTACCATTCCTAAACAAAAAAACGCACTGTGGGTGCGTTTTTTTCGTTTCTCAGAAAACGGTTACAAGCTACTTATCCTTCGCCTCCTCCAGCCACAAAAGCGCCCTTTTATACTGCTCCCGGTTAAAGGTAATCTTCCCCTTTAGCAGCTCAAAAAATCCTTCCTCCTTTAGCTGGCGCACCGCCCGGTTTAAGGTCTTTACGCCGACCCCGATCTCCTCCTGCAGCATCTGGCGGGTGCACGTTACGGTAAGGCTTTTGGGCGGGCACTCCGATTCCATGCCCTTCTCCCGCCCAAACCGCACCAGATAGTCCAGCAAAAGATAGGACGGGGGATAAAACAACTTTGCCCCATTGTCATAGGAAGAGCGGTACAGCTTAAAGGCCGTATGGCGGGCAGCCAGCCCCAGGATATTCTGGTCGCAGGCCAGCCAGCGTTCCGCATCCTTCCGGCTGATATACGCCACCACATTATCCGTCAGCGCCTCAATCGTCACCGACGTATGCCTCATCCCGGCTAAAATTGTCACCTCTCCAATAAAATCTATGGCCCGGTTGCCTTCAATCATATAAACGCTGCCGTTTTCAAATTCATTGATCACCCGGTTCTCCCCCATTGCAACAATCCCAAAATGCTCCAGCTCCATATTTTTCTGATGGATGATGGAACCGGCTTTATGGATCCGCACGGTGCAGCGGCTGCGGATATCCTCCGGCATATGCTTCGTATACTCCTTTAGGGCCGGCACGGCCTGCTCAAGCTTAGTAAGTGTCATCCCTTCCTCCTTGGCATACTGCGCCATCTTACGCCTTGCCCTGACACAAATCTCAGGTGTCACACTTCACCGTTAATGCTCAAGGCTGTACTAATCCCCACCAGTATAGCGTTTTTTATTATTCAGATCAACAATTTCCTCCTCTTTTTTGCGCAATTTTTGTGAAAAGTGATCATTTGTCCTTTTTTATCCGCCGTATTTTCGATAAAATATGCAATACAAGGTGATTGTAACGGCGGGAAACAGGAAAATATTTGGGAAACCTGCCGGAAAGGAGGGGCTCTAATGAGCGGAAAGAAAGAAACTTATGTTTACGGCTCCCTGAAGGAACGGTTTATCCTAGAATGG
Organism: Lachnospiraceae bacterium; assembly: GCA_910575565.1. Lineage (GTDB taxonomy): Bacteria > Bacillota > Clostridia > Lachnospirales > Lachnospiraceae > Caccovicinus. The sequence goes on from CAJTFL010000011.1 coordinate 50,144, forward strand.
AAAATCTACGCGTTAGCCTTTGCCGGGCTGGCCATCAGTGATCAGCTGAAAACCTTTGTCAGCCAGGGCTTAAAAATCTTAATCGTGGGGATTTTCGTAATGACCGGGACATTTTTAGGCTCCTGCCTGTGGGATCAGATGCTTCTTAACCTGGCCGGAGTGATTTAAGATAAGAAGGACAACATGGAACAATGTGATTTGCTGATAAAAGACGCTTCCCTTCTCATCCGCTGTGACCAGCTGGAACACCATAGGGATCTGGCCGTCTGCGACGGAAAAATACAGGAAACCGGAAAAGATTTAGGAGAAAAATACGCCCCAAAGGAAACCCTTGACGGAAAAAACAAGCTGTTTCTGCCAGGACCTATCGACTGCCATATGCATACCGGGCAGCAGCTGCTAAAGGGGCTGGTGCTGGACGCAAAGCCGATTATCTGGACCAGGATCATGCTTCCCTTTGAAAGCACCTTAACCCCGGAGAAAATGCGCCTTAGCGCCCAGGCCGCCGCCCTGGAAATGATCAAATCCGGCACGGCCGGGTTTATCGACGCAGGCAGCTACTATATGGAAGAAGCGGCTGCCGTCTACGAGGAAAGCGGCCTGCGGGGGGCTCTGTCCTTCTCCACCATGGACGAGGAAGGCCTTCCCCCTTCCATTGCCATGGATGCCGATGAGTCCATCGCCCGCACCGACGCCCTGTACGACCGTTTCCACGGAAAAGGGAACTTAAAGGTATATTACTCCCTGCGGGCCTTAAATTCCTGCTCCACCAAGCTTACCCTGCTGGCGGCAGAACGGGCCAGGGAGAGAAACACCATGCTCCAGGCCCATATGAATGAATATATGGGGGAGGTAAAGGGAATCCAGGCGAGGGAAGGGATGCTTCCTTATGAATACTTAGAAAGCCTCCACGTCCTTGGCCCTAATTTCCTGGGAGCCCACAGCCTGATTTTATCTCCCCAGGAAAAGGCCTTGATTAAGGAGCGAGGGGCAAGCTTATGCCACTGCCCCTTCAGCAACTGCGGAAAGGCCGTGCCGGATACCCCAGAACTTTTAACCACGGAAATCCCTGTGGGCCTGGGAACGGACGGAGCCGCCCATGGAGGCTTAAGCCTGTGGAACGAGATCAAGATCTTCCGCTCCGTCATGAATATCTTCCACGGCATCCCCAACCAAAACCCCAAGGTCATGCCCGCCGAGACCATCTTTAAAATGCTCTTTGAGGGCGGCGCCACGGCCTTAGGGGAAGCAGGAAGCCTTGGGCGGCTGGAAGCCGGGTACAAGGCGGATCTAATCAGCATCAACCTGGATCAGCCCCATCTTTGCCCCTCCGGGAACTTAATCCACACTCTTTTGGAATGTGTAAACGCCGGGGACGTGGCAGATATGGTGGTCGGCGGGAAGCTGCTGATGAACAACCGGAACGTACTGTCTTTGGATGAAGAGCGGATCCTGTATGAATCCAGGAAATACGCCGAAAGCAATTTAAACAGCCAGCCAGGCTGCTAAAAGGAGGCCCTGTTTTATGGGATTTTGGATCATTGTAACCGCCGCAAACCTGGTGGTAGGAGCACTGGTGGGGCTTTGCGGCGTGGCTGGCTTCCTCCTTCCCCTGGTCTATACCGGCCCCCTGGGAATGGAGGTGACGGAGGGCCTGGCCTTAAGCTTTGCCGCCTTCATCCTCTCCGGCGCCCTTGGCTCGGCTAATTACCGGAAAGCAGGCAGCTTAGACGTGGCCTTCGGGATCCGCCTAAGCATCGGCAGCCTGGCCGGAGCCATTTTAGGCGTTGGGCTAAACTTAATCATCCCGGAGGCAGCGGTAAAAACCCTGCTGTACTTAGTGGTGCTCCTATCCGGAATTTCCATCCTCCTCAGGAAGGAAAAAACGAAAGCAACAAAAAATCTCCCCAGGGAAGGCCAAGCCATCCAGGAAGGCCAAGCCGCCCAGGAAAGCCAAACCATCCAGGAAGGCCAAGCCGCCCAGGAAAGCCAAGCCGTCCAGGAAGGCCAAGCCGCTCCCAAAAGCATCGGGATTTCCTCCAACCTTCCCGCCACCTTAGGACTCGGGTTTGCCACCGGAGCTATCTGCTCCATGTCCGGGGCAGGGGGGCCGGTGCTGGTCATGCCCCTCCTGGTGGTTTTCGGGATTGAAGTCCGCACTGCCGTAGGCGTTGCCTTATTTAACTCCATTTTTATCGGCATCCCTGCCTGCATCGGCTACCTGTCTCAATGCTCTGGGATGAAGCTCCTTCCGGTAATGGCCGCCGCCCTTATCTCCCACGGCATCGGCGTAACCTTCGGAAGCCGAAACGCCGTCAGGATTAACCAGGTTCTCCTAAAAAAGGGCATCGGCGTATTTTCCATCCTCATTGCCCTGTGGAAGCTGTTTGGCTGATCCGTAAGCTTCCCGTCAGGTTTGGTAAGATTTTCTTTCATTAATTTATAAAATTTAAAGCTTGGCGACACACTTCGGACACAATTATCCCTTATACTAATGACAGTTGCTTAACACAGCAACTGATTAACAAACTTTTTCATACTCATACCGGATGGTGAAAACCATCCGGACCCCCCTTAACATTTTCTTATTTTATACCTACCATTCCTTGAAAAACGCGCTTTTGGCGCGTTTTTCTGTGCCTGCGCAGCTTCGCTTAACGCCAAGGCTTAACACTTAAGGCCAAAGGAAAAAAATCTTATTATAAAAACAAAGTACAGTTTACAAGGGACTACACAAGGTAACGGTCTGACGGGCGCTGATATGCCCGTCAGATTTTCCATGTGATGTTTAAGCTGTCGCTTGTGGCGGCAATGGTGGTAATCATCAAATCCACCACCCGCCGCTTGTCGTCAAAGGATACGTTCTTCCAAGTGTCGAGGTAGCCGGAAATCTGGCTGACCTGTTCCGGGCTGATGGCTTCCACGGTCAACTCCGCCATCTTCGCCAGCTGCTGTTCCAGTTCCCGGCGTTTGGCCGCTTCCTGCTCCGGCGTGAATACCGGGGAGAGATTTTCCAGCGTGATTTCTTTCCCTTGAAAAGTCACGATTTCGGTTTCCTTTTTGTATCTGATATTCGTTATAAAATCACCTTTGTCAAGTACGGTTTTCAGCCCTCCGGCGTACCGCAGCCGGACTTCTTGAAGTCGGTGTTTGGAACCGCTTCATAGGATTTTGGATAAATGCGGTTAGGTTTTCCGCAGCCCTGTTTCTGTATCTCCACCAGCCCCGCATACTGCAACTCCCGCAGGGTGTTGACCGCTTTCTGCCGTCCACAGTGGAGCAGGGCGACCCCCTCGCAGATGGGGTAATACAGGTAAACCCGCCCGTATTCGTCCGCCCAGCCGTTCTTGCGGGACAACTCCGCCCGCCGCAGGATAAAGGCGTACAGCACCTTTGCTTCGTTGGACAAGGGCTTGAATGAGGGGGCTTCAAAGAGGAAATTGGGGAGCCGGGTGAAGCTGATAGCTTTCTCCGGCTGGTGAATGTAAATCGTGTTCCCGGCGTATCAGGCTGTTGGCCCGCTTCCTCTGCGCCGAGGTCATGCGGTAGGGGGAACCGTCCGGCTTGCGCTCCAGCGGCGGCAAATGTTGATAGGGTCTTTCTTTCATGCAGTCCCTCCGTTTTTCTTTTTGTTGCCGTTTTTCCCGAAAAGGCTTCCTGCCCCATTCCTGCGGCGTGTTCCGGCGTTGGTACGCTCACCCTCTCTGGTCACGGTGTCCAGAAGCGGGGTCACAGCACACTTCCCCAGCCGGGGTATTCCTTTTCAGACGGTCATTCGGTTTTCAAGGGGCTTGTCCATCGATGAACTATCTCAAGTGTATACTTTTTTGATTGCCTGTGCCGTATATCCATAAGGTAGGAAATCAGCCCGGAAAACTCGCTATTTCCACGCTCTCGGAATTGTGGTATAATGGGAAAGCACAGAACGAGAAATCGGAATTTAATTTTTTTACAGGAGGATTGTGTGATGAGTATGGATTTGAATTTCTGGAAGTACAAGGAAAATGCCGCACATGACCATGCAACTGTATATCAGACAGCGTGTTGTGATGGAGAGGTAATGGAAGTATTAGAAATTCTTCCGATTGATGATATTTTGAAGAAAGTGATCACTACTTTTTCCGACTGGACGATTCAAGACGGAGGCAGGGATTTTGAAAAAGAAGGACATGGTGCATTTCAGATTTTTACGACTTCGCAAATCGTAAGATTTGATTGCTATGGTATGCAAGAAGCTGATATGAACGCTCTTATGGATATTTTAATTGATTTTGGCTGTCCTTTATATGACCCACAAATTTCAACAAGATTTGACTCTTGGACAGAAAGATAACAATTCCAGTTTATAGAGCAGACAAGGAGGGATGTGAATGTCTTTATCCATACAAGAACGCTTGAAAGACCTGCGTGTAGAGCGTGGCTTGACGCTGGAACAGCTTGCGGAGCAGACGCACCTCTCCAAGTCTGCGCTGGGCAGCTATGAAGCGGAGGGCTTCAAGGACATCAGCCACTATGCGCTTATCAAGCTGGCAAAATTTTATGGTGTGACCGCTGATTATCTGCTGGGGCTGGCAGAAACAAAAAATCACCCAAACGCCGACCTTGCAGACCTACGTTTGAGTGATGATATGATTGAACTGTTACAAAGCGGGCGGGTGGATAATTCTCTGCTGTGCGAATTGGCGGCGCACCCGGATATTGTTAAACTGCTGGCAGACCTTGAAATCTATGTAAACGGTGTGGCGGTCAGACAGGTACAGGGCGCAAATGCCATTGTAGACACCGTAAGCGCAACCATTATGAAACAGCACAATCCCGGTTTAAGCGATAAGGAGTTAAGAGAGCTTATCACCGCCCATCTTGATGAGGACGAATTTTGCCGCTATGTCATCCAGCGGGACATAAACGGGATAGCCCTTGACCTGCGGGAAGCCCATAAGAACGATTTTTTCAGTGTCCCGGAAGATAACCCGCTGAAAGATTTTTTGCAGACCGCCGGGGAAACCACCAAAAAGGACAGCGACCCGGAGCAGGCGGCTATGATGTTTATCTGCAAGCGGCTCCGGCTGAATTACGGCAAGTTGAGCAGTGAGGACAAAGCGGCGCTGAAACGGCTTGCGGGGAAATCGGACTTGCTGAAAAATCCAATCCCACAGCGGGGACGAAAATAAAAAAGCAAAAACATGATTTATGGAAAGGGGAAATTTATGGAAAAGCTTACAAAAAGATGTTCGTGGGCAACTACAGATTTATATAAAGATTATCATGACAATGAATGGGGCAGACCCGTCCATGATGACCGTAAACTATTTGAAATGCTAATTCTTGAAGGTATGCAAGCAGGACTATCGTGGCTGACCATACTGAATAAACGAGAGGCGTTCAGAATTGCTTTTGATAACTTTGACTGTAGCAAAGTAGCGCTATATGATGAAGCCAAAATTGAACAACTGATGGGAAACGAAAAAATTGTTCGCAATCGGTTAAAAATCAAATCAGCAATCACGAATGCCCGACAATTTATAAAAATCCAAGAAAAATACGGCAGCTTCGATTTATTTATCTGGTCTTATGTTGATAATATGCCAATTCTCAATCATTTCCAAAACGAAAGCGATATACCCGCTAAGACCGAACTCTCGGATCAAATTAGTAAAGACTTAAAAAAACTTGGCTTCAAATTTGTAGGCAGTACAATTATATATGCGTATATGCAGGCAATAGGGATGGTCAACGACCATGTAATGGGTTGCCATTTATATGTCAACGCATAGCATTCCGCTTCGGCTGACAAAGTAGCAATTTAGTGGAACTGTAAAAACTCTTAATATTACAACGGTTAGTTGCTGGGGGAATAGCAAAGCCAGTCGAGCCAGTCAACGGTCAAGATGAACGGCGCTTTCAGCGCCGCCGTTGACAGTCTCGCCCGTCTTTGCTGATGGGTAATCAAGACGGGAAAGCCCTAAAATGGCTTTCCCGCCCATTTCAATTTTGAGAAAAGAACGGCTCCTAAAATAAATGAGTGCGGCCACACATATAGTCACGGTGTCCAGAGGTTTGGGATATTTTGTCCCATAGGCTGGGGACGAGTGACGGGGCATATACGCCCTGTCTGCTGATGAAACCAGCCCTTTGTTTCCGGCTTGCCAGCCCCAAACAAAGCCCTGCTTTCCTGCCGCTTCAAATGCCCTTGCCCTCCCCGGCGGCAACGGCATTTTCACGGCAACGCCGACAGAGCGTATAACACACTACACTTTGCTTCGCAAAGTCGTGTGCCAAATGGGGCGTTGCCCCCTTTGGATACCCCCAAAACAAACAGGCGCTATGCCCCTTGCCGGGAGCATAGCGCCTGTTTGTTGTCAGCAGCCCGTTTCACGGTCTGCGTGTAGTTCCTTGTAAAATGACCTAAATCAAAAATCAAAAAACAAAAGAAAAAAATGCTGGACAAATTCCATAATCCGTGGTATATTAATTCAGTGCTGTTAAACAGCAAAGGCCTGTTGGTCAAGCGGCTAAGACGACGCCCTCTCACGGCGTAAACCCGGGTTCGATTCCCGGACAGGTCATTATGAACGTTAAAGATAGTTTTAAAGCAGTCGGATATCAGGGGCGTTAAGCTTGATGATATCTTTTTTTATGCGAATAGTTTTGCTATTCCGCTGCGCCAGGCGAGCGGCACTTAGCCAGGTCTTTTCGAGCTGGAACGTGTTGGAAAATTGCTTTCCGTCAGATGTGCCTTCCACTTTGTGGGAGGTGCAGATGGCGGGAATGAATTTTCCAACACGCTCCAGTGCCGTTCCGTTTTATGTCGAGCGAAAGCGCGTTTTCGTGTGTACATCCACCACGGGCGGCGTACTCGTCAGCCTGCGCGTCTCATTTTAACCAATAAACTCATCGCAAGAAACGCAGCTTCCTCCATTCGCCCCAACATCTACCGAAACAACCCAGCGCCAAAATCCCCCTCACCAGCTATCCAAGTTGACAACGCATAAATTTTGAACGGAAAAGCACACCAAAAAAACCTGATAAACAAGGCGCCTGCCCCATTTATCAGGTTTTTCAAGCTGGGCTAGCTGGATTCGAACCAGCGAAATGCAGGAGTCAAAGTCCTGTGCCTTACCGCTTGGCGATAGCCCACTGCCTGTACGGCTTGCAAAAACAAGCTCAAAATACTTGAAACCGCCAAGCCATGGCTTAACGGTTTCAGCAGGGTGGATACAGGGACTCGAACCCTGGGCCTCCAGAGCCACAATCTGGCGCGCTAACCAACTGCGCCATACCCACCATATATAATCGCGTACCCTCAACTTATGGATACGGCAACGAGCCTGAAGGGATTCGAACCCCCGACCCACGGCTTAGAAGGCCGTTGCTCTATCCAGCTGAGCTACAGACTCTTGCTGCAGCCACTGCTTACCTGCGGCTGACAGTAACAAAGTATACACGAAAAATACGGCAATGTCAAGAGTTTCTTTTAAATCTTCTTTTAAACTTCTTGAAATCTTATCACAGCTTATCACAAAGCCGTCACAAACGCTCAGATGCTCAACACTTCCTCACTCAAACCGGACAATTTCCTTTTTCAGCCGTTTCATAATCTTTTTCTCCAGCCTGGAAATATAGGACTGGGAAATCCCTAAAAGATCCGCCACCTCCTTTTGGGTCATCTCCTCCCCATCTTCATTGGTCAGACCGTACCGCAGCTCCACGATCTTGCGCTCCCTGGGATTTAACCGGCTGATCGCCGCATTCAGCAGCCCCCGCTCCGTTTCCGTCTCAAGGTCTTTATAGATCACATCCTCATCCGTCCCCAAAATATCCGACAAAAGCAGCTCATTCCCATCCCAGTCCACATTCAGCGGCTCATCAATGGACACCTCCATCTTCGTCTTGCTGTTCCTGCGCAGATACATTAAAATCTCATTTTCAATGCACCTGGAGGCATACGTTGCCAGCTTAATGTTTTTTTCCGGGTTAAAGGTATTGATGGCCTTGATTAGCCCGATAGTTCCGATAGAAATCAGATCCTCCACCCCCACTGCCGTATTGTCAAACTTTTTGGCGATATACACCACCAGGCGCAGGTTATGTTCAATCAGGCGGGAACGTGCTTCTTTCTCCTCCGGCCCTCCAAGCCTGCCGATCAGCTCCTGCTCCGCCTCCCCGTCTAAAGGCGCGGGAAGGATATCGGCTCCCCCTATGTAATGAATCTCCCCTTCCCGCTGCATCAGCATGGTGCAGAAGCTGGGACGGGTCTTAAACTGGAAGCGGCTTGGTACGGAAACTTTTAATATCATGGAAACTCCTCCTCAACATTTTCTTCCCATGCCTCCCAAATCCGGGCATGGCTTTCATTCATGCAAAAGCACGCGGCAGCCGTTTTTCATCTGAAGCTTTACCGGGCTTGCGGCAACCAGGGGATGCTCATACACCAGCCTGCGCTTCCCCTGCACTGCCTCCATCCGATCTAGGGTTACGGCAGTTAATACCGCTCCGCCGCCGTCGATGGTCCGATAAGGGATCATGCTTACCTTCCCGGCCTTGGGGCAAAGCTCCAAAAGCAGCTTCCGATCCGCCACATGGACGGGCTTTCCGGAAACAGGATCCCTAAGCCGGTTTCCCGTATCCAAAAAACCCTCCGCCACCGCCTGGCGGCCCTGGCAGAACAGCTTAACCTGGTAGCGGCAGGAACGCTCCGCTGCAGACTCCTGCACCAGCCGCCAGATTCCTTCTGCCAAAAGCAGTCCCCCCGCCAGGAAAAACAGCCTGCCAGCCGTCCCCATCCCGTAAAAACCAAGAGGCGCTCCTGCCAAGAACAGCCATGCTCCGCTGCCCCACTGCAAGATCCCCTCCACCAGGGCGGCGCCAAAAAGCAGCCCTGCCTCGATGCGGATAAACTCACCCCCGCTTCTGGGACGGAAAGCCACAAACACCATCAGGCTGCTGATGGCGGACACGGAGAAGCCCCAGAAGCAAACCGCAGCCATCCCTGCCCTGCCCATGGCAAGCCACAGGCCAAAAACCAGGACGGAAAGCGCGGCGCCTATGCCGCTCCCGGCAGCTAGCCTTAAGCCGCTTCCCTTTAACTTCAGAATCATCCTTAACAGCCACAGGAGGAAAAAATCCATGGAGAAATTTACCATAAAAAATATATCCAGGTACAATGTGATTTCCATAAGAAAAAGCCCTCCCTGCCTATAAGTCCATTATAGGCAGGAAAGGCTTCAAAGTTTGTCAATCCAAGGGGCCTGATTCTTATTTTTGATCGTCAAATTCCGTCAGGAACTTAGCGCTTATTCTTTAAGAAGTCCGGGATATTGATCTGCACTTCCGGATTCCTGGGGCGATATGTGGGCTGAGGGGTAGGCGGAACGTAGCCCATCTGCACCGTAGACGCCGCTTCCTCATTAGCCTTCATCTGCTGCTGGGGCGGCACATTGTATCCGGGCCTGGCAGGCATGGGCTGAGGCTGCTTCTGGGCTGCCTTAAAGCCGTTATTTCCCTGGAAAGCGCCTGCATTCCGTGAAGCCGCCTGGGCTGTGCCCGCACCGCTCTGGCTGTCCAGCCCGGTAGCGATAACCGTAATCGTCACCTCATCCTGGGACTGCTCGTCATACATGGCGCCAAAAATAATATTGGCATCCTCTCCTGTCAGCTCCTGCACATAGCTTGCCGCCTCGTTGGCCTCGATCAAGCTGATATCGCCGGAAATATTGATAATCACGTGGGACGCCCCTTCGATGGTCGTCTCTAAAAGAGGGCTGGACACTGCCTGCTTAACCGCCTCGATGGCCTTGTCATCGCCCTTGGCGCTGCCGATGCCGATATGGGCAATGCCCTTGTCCGTCATTACCGTCTGCACATCCGCAAAGTCTAGGTTAATCAGCCCAGGAACATTAATCAAATCCGTGATGCCCTGCACCGCCTGCTGCAGCACTTCATCCGCTTTCTTTAAGGATTCCGGCATGGTGGTGCGCCGATCCACAATCTCTAAAAGCTTGTCGTTAGGAATCACAATTAAGGTATCTACGCTTTCCTTTAAGCGTTCGATACCCCTAAGAGCATTATCCATACGGGTCTTCCCCTCAAACCGGAAGGGCTTGGTCACTACGCCTACCGTTAAGATCCCCGCATCTTTTGCGATTTTCGCCACCACGGGAGCCGCCCCAGTGCCTGTGCCGCCTCCCATGCCGCAGGTAACAAACACCATGTCCGCGCCCCGGATAGCCTGGGCGATCTCGTCCGCGCTCTCCTCAGCCGCTTTCTCCCCTACCTCTGGCTTCGCCCCAGCGCCCTTGCCGCCGGTCAGCTTTTCTCCTATCTGCATGGTCGTGGGAGCCTGGCAGGTGGAAAGCACCTGCTTGTCCGTATTAATTCCAATAAATTCCACCCCAATGATATCCTCTTCCACCATCCGGTTCACTGCATTATTTCCTGCGCCGCCTACACCTACTACAATAATCCGTGCGGCGCTCTCTGATTCATTTATTTTAATTTCTAACAAGATGCTCTCCTCCTTATTCTCCCTGATTTGTACTCTTCTATATTACCGTTGTATAGTATACTCATAGAGCTTGAGTTCTAATCCATTTCACTGCCGCCCTGCCGAAAGCCCCGCAAGCTTTTGCAAAGCCTTCGGCACGCCTGAATTTAAGCCGCCTAAAAGGCGGCAAACATTCATAGTAATATCATATTTGATTTTTAAAAAAATATCAACCATTTTTTTTGATTTTTAACCAAACAGTTCAGCCAGTGGAATGCGCATGAAGGAAAATCGTGCTCGCACGATTTTTCCTTTATCGCTTTCCACTGAGGGAGCGCCCGCTTATGAGCAAAAAGAGCTGCGCAGCAGCGGATAGTGCCGCTAGGCACGATTTTGCGAATGGGCGCGGCTGAACGGACGGCAGATTTCACCTATACAGTTCAGCCAGTGGAATGCGCATGAAGGAAAATCGTGCTCGCACGATTTTTCCTTTATCGCTTTCCACTGAGGGAGCGCCCGCTTATGAGCAAAAAGAGCTGCGCAGCAGCGGATAGTGCCGTTAGGCACGATTTTGCGAATGGGCGCGGCTGAACGGACGGCAGATTTCACCTATACAGTTCAGCCAGTGGAATGCGCCCGCCGTTTCACCCGCCCGACTCCTGAATAAACGAATACCACACATTCCCTTTTGTCTCGTCATACCGATCCAAATACAGCGTCCCAGCCATCCCCTCCAGCTTGGGCAGTATATCGTGCAGCTCCGTCACCTTACCGATCATATCCTTGTTATTCCCCAAAACCACGACAATATCCCCAATAATCAGCACTGCATCGCCGTGATCGTCGTAACGCAGCTGATCCGCCCGGATTTCGTTTACGGAAAGCGCCTGAGTCAAATTCATGATCTGCTCAAAAATCTCCTGGTTTCCCACCGGAAGCGGCTGGTTTAGCCGGATGCTCCCAAAGTCAAGCCCTGTCACCTCGGGGATTCCATCTAAACGGCTGGATGAACTTTCCACAATAATCCCGTCCTTATCAAAATACATATTGCTGCTCATGTACGAAACATAGCCTACCACCCGCTTCTCATACACAATCACTTCCACCCTGCGCGCATCCCGGAAAACAATCTCATACTCTTCCACAAAAGGAATCTGCTTATGGGGCTTAAAATGCTCCCGAAAGTAACAGTACAAGCTGTTCCTGCCCCATCTGCCCTCAAACAGCAAATCTTCAATCTGCTCCGGGGTATACTTTCTATTCCCTGTCACCTTAATTTCCGTAATATTCACCGAAAGCAGGATCAGGACACCCAGCAAAACAAGCGCGGTCCCAATCCAGGCTCCCATACGGTTTTTCTGCTTTTTTTCTTTCCTGTTTCCCATAATTTAAACCTGGCAGCCTCACGGCTCCTTAACCGATTAACCGTGATCTAAGAACCAATCCATCGAATATCCCCGTTTACGCATAAGATATCCCGGCAAATGTCCTCGTAGCCTCTTTCTATATAAATACAATCTGAAATCCGTGTCTCTCCCCGAGCCGCCAAGGCTGCCGCCACCAAGGCCGCACCGCCCCGCAGATCCCAAGCCTTTACCGATGCCCCTGTAAGATGATCCTTCCCGCTGACTATCGCCCGCCTTCCGGAAACCTCAATCCCAGCCCCCATCTTCCTTAACTCTCCCACTGTCTTAAACCGAGCCTCAAACACCGTCTCTTCCACAGTGCTGACTCCCTCCGCCAGGGCAAGCACCGAAAGCAGGGGCGACTGCAGATCCGTAGGAAAGCCCGGGTAAGGCCCGGTGGAAAGGCATATGGGCCTTGGGCGGCCATCCATCTTAATTTCCATCCCGGCTGCCCCAGCCCCAGAGCTTCCTTCCGCCCCTAAAGGCTCTACCTTGGCCCCCAAGCGCCTAAGCACCCCCACCACTGCCTGCATCTCCTCCCATGGGGCATCCAGAAGCTTTGCCCTCCCGCCTGCCGCCGCCGCTGCCAAAAGGTAGGTTCCTGCGGCAATCCGATCCCCCGGAACGTTAAATTCCGTCCCGTAAAGCTCATCAACGCCCTGGATGCGAAGGACAGGGCTTCCTATCCCCTGTATGCGGGCGCCCATCTGGTTTAACAGCCGGCAAAGGCTCATAATCTCCGGCTCCATGGCAGCGCCCAAAATCACCGTTTCCCCCTTAGCCAGGACGGCAGCCAAAAGGGCGTTTTCCGTAGCCCCTACGCTGGGGAAGGGGAAGGAAATTTCGCTGCCTGAAAGCTCCTTTGCCCGCGCTTCGATCCGCCCTTCCTCCTCTTTTATCCTGGCTCCCAGCTGCCTAAAAGCCTTAAGGTGCAGATCAACCGGCCTGCTGCCGATGGAGCAGCCTCCCGGATGCCAGGTGACAGCCCGGCCTTCCCGGCCTAAAAGAGCGCCCATCACCAGGATGGAGGAACGCATTTTCCCTACGTATTCCCGGGGGATTTGGATATCCTTTACCTCGGCCCCGTCCACCTTAAGGCAGTTTCCCTCAAGCTGGCATTTACAGCCGATAGATTCTAAAATTCCCACCATACAGATCACATCCTGTATGATGGGCACATTGGTAAATTTTAAGGTTCCCCGCTGGAGCACCGACGCTGCTAACATGGGCAGCACCCCGTTTTTTGAACCTTGGATTTTTATCTCACCCGATAAAGGCCGGTAACCGCAGATGCGAATCTCCGACAATCAAGCTCCCTCCAGACAAGCGGCTCTTTGGCCACGCGGCTTTTTTCTTCTCTTACACTATATGATCCGGGAGCTTTTCCCGTAACTTAAGATTAAGCTATTTTTGCAATTTAATCTGGTTGGACACACTCAGCACCATCCCCATTTCCACCAAAAGGAACACCACGGACGTACCCCCATAGCTGATAAAAGGCAGGGTAATCCCCGTATTCGGGATGGTATTGGTCACTACCGCGATATTTAAAATCACCTGGATGGCAATATGCCCCATCACTCCTACCACCAATAAGGCCCCAAACAAATCCGGGGCATTGCTGGCAATCAGCATCAGGCGGTAAACCATAAACAGGAAGATAAAAATAATCCCCACCGCGCCGAAAATCCCCAGCTCCTCGCAGATAATGGAAAACACCATGTCATTCTGGGCCTCGGGCACGAAGCCCAGCTTCTGGATGCTCTCCCCAAGCCCTTTGCCCATCAGGCCGCCGGAGCCGATGGCATAAAGCCCCTGGAGCACCTGGTAGCCGCCCTCCTGGCGGTAAGCCTCCGGATTCAGCCATACATGGATCCGCATCAGCTGGTAAGGCTGCATAAGGCCGATCTTTTCCAGGACTGTAGCGATAGGCCCTGCAAAGGCAATCACCACCCCTGCCGCCGCCGTACAAAGCAAAAACGGCCAGTTTAGCTTACAGGCCACAAAAGACATGACAAAGGCTATGCCCACGATAATAATGCCGGAGCTTAAATTATTTTTCGTCACCAGGCCTGCGATAGGCAGGGTAATGGCCGCAATCCAGTACAGCGCCTTAACCCGGTTAATCTGCGCCCCCATCTGTGTGATCACCACTGCCAAAAGCAAAATCAAGGCAACCTTAACCAACTCCGTGGGCTGGAACTGAACCGGCCCCAGCTTAAGCCACCGCTTCTTGCCATTGGCCGCGATCCCCAGGGGAGTAAACATCACCATCAGCATCAGCACATAGGAAAGGACATAAGCCAGGATGGCAAACCGTGCAAAAAAATGATAGTTAATCTTAGAAACCACCAGCATTATCACAATCCCGCCCAAGGCAAGATACCCTTGGCGCTTCATGAAATACCCCGGATCACCGTACCTTAGCTGGGCTGAATAGGAGCTGGAGCTGTAAATCATCACCAAGCCGAAAAGGGTCAGGAAAATAATCAAAAACAGCAGGCAGTAATCATAAAAACGCCTGGCCCGCATCTTCCGGTTAGGAGCCTGAACCTGCCTTTCCTCCCTCTTGGGCGGATACCCCCTTTCTGGCTGCCTGCCCCCTGCCCCCGTAAGCCCTCCGCCCTGGCGCATCCCTGGCGAAGGCTGAGCCTTACCCTGGCGTCCCTCCTGCCCTCCGCCATGCTGCCTAAAACGCTCCCCTTTCGGGCTGCTGCCATTCTGCCTGGCTTTAGGCATAGGGCGGATATTATCTGGTTTCTTGGCCGGACGTTTACTTGGCGTTCCTGGCTTCTGCTCATTTGCCATGCAGTATCCTCCTTAACCTTGATACAAGAAAAACACAGGATCCTTTCCTTCCCGGCAGCTTAAAGGTTCCTTACACATTCCTTAAAAATACGCCCTCTCTCCTCATAATCCTTAAACATCCCCCAGCTTGCGCAGGCAGGGCTTAACAGCACGTTTTCCCCCATGTTGGCATAGGAGGCGCAGACCTTTACCGCCTCCTGCATATCCTCCGCATACATGATTTCCGTAAAGCCGTGCTCCCTTGCGCACTGGGCAATCTTATCCCTGGTCTGCCCGATAAGCACCAGGTACTTTACCTTCGTCCCGAAGGCTTCTATCCATTCGTCATATTCGTTATTCTTATCGTATCCCCCGGCAATCAGCAGGGTGGGGCCAGGCATGGCGTTAATGGCCTGGATGGCCGCATCCGGGTTCGTCCCCTTAGAATCGTTATAGTACTTTACGCCGCTGCGCTCCATCACAAATTCAATCCGGTGCTCCACCGCCTCAAAGGCCGTAACCGTTTTCCTGATAGACGCTAAGGGCACGCCAAGGGTAAGGCAGATGCCCACGGCAGCCATTACGTTTTCGTAATTATGGCGGCCCAAAAGCTTTAAGTCATGGACATTCACCACCACTTCCCGCTGCTCCCCTTCCTTTAGGATAATCTCATCCCCCTCCAGGAAAAGCCCTTCATCTAATTTTTCCCTGCTGCTGAAAAAAAGCACCTTAGCCTTCAGGGGAAATTCCTGCCCGAAGCCCTCTTCCCCCTTCTTCTTCAGCCCGAATTCCCGAAGCACCGGGGCATCATAATTTAACACGATGGTGTCCGATTCCGTCTGGTTTACGGCAATGCTTTTTTTCACCCCGATATACCGTTCCATGGTTCCATGGCGGTTTAAATGATCCGGGGTGATGTTTAAAATCGCGCTGACCTGGGGCCTAAAATCCATGATCGTTTCCAATTGGAAACTGGAAACCTCCGCCACCGTCACCGACTGATCCGTAGTCTCAAGGGCAATCTCCGTATAAGGGATCCCGATATTCCCCACCACAAACACCTGGTCAAAATAATCCCTTGCAATCTGCCCTGCAAGAGCCGTGGTCGTGGTCTTGCCGTTGGTTCCGGTAATGGCCGCCAGCCGTCCCTTGGCGCACTGGTAGGCAAGCTGGATCTCCCCCCAGATAGGGATTTTCGCCTCGTCCACCATGGCCACAAAAGGAGCCTCCAAGGGAATCCCCGGACTGATGATGCACAGCTCTATGCCAAACAAATCCGAGCGTTCTAATTCCCCAAGCACTACCGCGACCCTTTGGCCTTCCTCAAAATTTCCCAGTATGGTTTCCTCGTCCAGCTTTTCGTTTCCGTCATACAGCACCACCTCGCCGCCCATGGCCAGTAAAAGCTTTGCCGCTGCGATCCCGCTGATCCCAGTACCTGCTACTAAAACTCTCTGACTGCTCAAGCTAACACCCTCCTATAATCCTAAGTATGCCACCATGCAGAGAATGGCAGTGATGATGGCAAACACCGCCACAACCCGGGTTTCCGACCATCCGCACAGCTCAAAATGGTGATGGATGGGAGCCATCTTAAAGATCCTCTTCCCGCCGGTTTTCTTAAAATAAGCCACCTGGATAATCACAGACAGCACCTCGATCAGGTAGATAAACCCGATGATTACGATAAACAAAGGCATCTGCAGCATAAAGGCGCTGGATGCCACAAAGCCGCCTAAAGCCAGGGAGCCCGTATCTCCCATAAACACCTTGGCCGGATACACATTAAACAGCAGAAAACCTAAAAGGCTTCCCACCACCGCCCCAGTGATGGGGCTGATCCCGCTTCCTTCCCCCAAGGAGACAATGGTTAAAAAGGTAGCCACCAGGATCGTCACGCTGGTGCAAAGCCCATCCAGACCGTCGGTAAAATTCACCCCGTTATCCGTGCCCAGCACAATAAAAAACACCGCCGGAACGTATAAAATCCCTAAATTTAAATAAATTCCGTCCTCAAAGCCGCCGGTAAAGGGAATCAGCATCCCGCACCCTGTTTCCTTCCCGGTAACTAAATACCAGGCAAACACTCCCGTGATCACACACTGGCCGAAAAGCTTCTGCCCTGGCTTTAACCCTTCCGACCGCTTCATCACAATCTTCAAATAGTCATCCAGAAACCCGATAATGCCAAAGCCTACGGTGACAAATAAAACCGGGATGATTTTCGGATACCTGGGAATATAAAACAGGGAAGTAATGATGACGCTGGTCAGGATCATCAGGCCGCCCATGGTAGGCGTTCCTTGCTTCTTTAAATGAGCCTGGGGACCTTCCTCCCGAACCTGCTGGCCGAACTTCAGCTTATGGAGGAAAGGGATGACCACCGGGCACAAAACCGCGCTTACGGCAAAGGCGATAATAATGGCTAAAATCGTTTCATTAATCATAGGACACCTCAAATTCTTATGTAACGTCATTATGTAGTATACGTCTTTTTCCGGGAATAATCAACAGTAAGTTACGTTTCAATTAAATCCCCAAAAAAGGAAGGATATTCTGGAATAAATCTGCGATCACCGGAGCCGCGATGGTTCCTCCGTAGTAAATTCCTTCCGGCTCATCAATGGTAATCAAGGCGATTACCTGGGGATTATCCGCCGGGGCAAAGCCGATAAAAGACGAAATATATTTCTTTAAGCTTCTGGGCAGCTTTTCCGAAGTAGCCGTCTTTCCCCCGATGCGAAAGCCCTCTACCGCCGCCTTTTTCCCGCTCCCTTCCGCCACTACCTGCTCTAAGATAAACCGCATAGTTTCGCTGGTTTCCTCCGAAAGTATCTGGTTTCCCAGGGGATAGGAGAACCTCCGGATCCATGTGCCGTCTGCCGACCTTGCCTCCACCCCGAAATGGGGCGTAACCCGCTTTCCCCCATTGATAATGGAGGAGACGGTAGCCACCAGCTGAACCGGCGTAATCTGGAAGGATTGGCCGAAGGAAACGGTAGCCAGCTCCACCGGCCCCATATTTTCCTTTTTATGCATAATGGTTGAAGCTTCGCCGGGAATATCAATCCCGGTTTTCCCCTTTAAGCCAAACTGCTCAAAATACTGATAATACCCGTCAATCCCCAGCCTCTGCCCCACATCAATCAGCACCGGATTGCAGGAATTCATCATCCCCTGGAGGAAGCTTTCCCCTCCGTGCCCCCCTACCTTATGGCAGCGGATCTTCCGATCCTCCACGATTCGGAATCCCGGGCAGGAAAATCTGTCCTCAAGGCCCACCACGCCCGCTTCCAGCCCCGCTGCCGCCGTAATGATTTTAAAGGTGGAGCCTGGCTCATACGTATCGCTGACGCAGCTATTCCTCCACATCCGGTTTCTCCTCTCCTGCTTATCCATCCCTGAGGCTTCCTCTTTGGCAGCCTTCTCCCTGGCGCTTTCGCTGGCTAGGTTCTGCCCCAGGGTAAAGGGATCATTTAAGTTAAATTCCGGCACGTTCACCAAGGCCAAAATCTCCCCGTTCTGGGGATTCATCACCAGGATGGATACGCCCTTGGCGTTCTTTTTCTCCATCGTCTCATAAGCAAGCTGCTGGGCATACTGCTGGATATCCAAATCCAGGCTGGTCAGCAGATCGTTTCCCGCAACAGGCTCAACCCGCTCCTCCTTCCCGTTTTTTAGCTCCACCCCGGCGGCATCCGTCATGGTCAGGATAGTTCCGCTGGTTCCTTTTAAGTACGGTTCATACTTTACCTCCAGTCCGATAATCCCCTGGTTATCCCCTCCGGTAAAGCCCAAAACCTTAGAAGCCAGGCTGTCATAAGGGTAAAACCGCTTATAATCCTCATCCACCTTCACCCCCAAAAGCCCGTAGCCCCTTATCCGATCCCCCACCTCCTTTTCCACATTGACGGCAATCACTTCCCTGGAGCTGCGCTTCTCCACCTTTTTTCGTACATCTTCCTCCTTAAGCCCCAGCTCCCTGCAAAGCACTTCTATGGTTTTCTCCGGCTCCTTTACTTGGTTATAGATAACGGAAATGGTGCATACCGTCCGGTTATCCGCAAGGACAATCCCTTTCCGATCCAGTATCCGCCCCCTGGCAGCCTTGATGGAACGCTCCCTCTGGTGCAAATCCTCCGCCTCCGCCATATAGTACTGGGAGCGGCAGATCATCAGATAAAACAGCCGTCCCCCTAATCCAATCATCATAAGCGACAACAGGAAATAGAGGACGGCTGTTTTTCCTCTGTGACAGGTTTGATTTTCATTCATGCCTGGCTCCTGTCTTTTTGTTCATTATATGAACAGGCCAGGCGATTTATGCCCTATCCTTCCGGCTCCCCCTGGCCGGGAGGAGCGCCGGGAAGCCCTTCCCTAAGGGATTGGCTTTCTTCGCTGCCAGATTCCTCACCGCCTGGAGATTCGCCCTCTTCCTGCGGGCTTTCCCCTTCGCCTCCTTCTTCCGGAAGGCCTGTGCCCTCCTCCGGCTCCACATACTCATCAGTAGCGTAGGTCTTAGGCTCCGTCTCTTCCACGGATTCCTCTGCCGAAGACTCCTCCAGCGCCCCGCCTCCCTGGGCAATCCCTTCCTCCTGGGGAAGCTGACCCTCGATCTCCTCCGGGGTATCGTACAGCTCCCGATCCGGGAATACACTCAAATATGGCAGCACATCCGTTAAAATCTGCTGAACCACCTTTGTGGCGTAGGAGCTGTGGGGCTGATCAGCCTTTGCCACATGAGGCACGTCGATAATCACATAGACCAGCACCTGGGGATCGTCCGCCGGGGCAAAGCCGATAAAGGATACCAGGTAATTCTTATCTGCCCTTGGGAGCCTCTCCGCTGTCCCGGTCTTCCCCCCCACTTTATACCCCTCTACCTGGGCTGCCTTTCCCGTGCCCTCTGCCACCGTGCGGAACAGGGCATCTTTAATGTAATTGGCCGTGCTTTCGGAAACCGTCTCCCGCACCAGCTTAGGCTCAATCTTTTCCACCACGGAATTATGCTCATTTAAAATCTGCTTTACCACATGGGGCTCGTAATACGAGCCGCCGTTGATCACGGAACAGTAGGCAGCCGCCATCTGAACCATGGTACAGTTATAATTCTGGCCAAAGGAATTGGTGGCCAAATCAGAGGACCGCATATCCTCTGCCTGGTGGATTAAGCTTGCCGTGTCTGCCTCCCCTGGAAGGTCAATCCCGGTCTTTGCCCCAAAGCCGAACATTTTCTGGTACTTGACAAACCGCTCTCTCCCAATCATGGCAGCCATCTGCATCATGGCGTCGTTGCAGGAATTCATCAGCGTTTCTGGAATCGTCTGCTCCCCGTGGCCAAAGCGGTTCACGCACTTAATCTTCCAGCCGCCTACCTCCTGGTAGCCGTCGCAGACGAAGGTTTCATTGCCGTTTAAAATCCCCTCCTCCAGGCAGGTAGCCACCGTAAAAATCTTCTGGGGCGAACCCGGCTCATACGTGTCGCTGACACAGAAATTCCGCCAGGTCTTATTCCATGCCACCTGGGTTCCCAAAGACTTGATCTCATCGCTGCTGTAATGCTGGGAAACCTGGCTTTCCGTTAAGGCCGGCGCGTCCGGGTTCTTCCGGTGGTAATCATCTATGGCCTCCTGGATCCCAAAGGCCCGGATCTCCTGATCCGTATAGCGGCCTTCCATGTTCCGGGGATCGTTTAAGTCAAACCGGTTTTTATTGGCCATAGCCAGCACTTCTCCGTTATTTGGATTCATCACTACGGCGGCGCTCATATCGCTCCCGGTCTCCTGCTCCCACTGATCCAGGTACTGCTCAACGATCTTTTGGACGTTCACATCAATGGTGGATACAATGGTATTGCCATTTGCCGCCGGTTTAATCACCCGTTCCAGATCTGTCTCCTCATTTAAGTAGCCGTATTCCCTCCCGTTGACCCCTTTCAGAAAATCGTTATAATACTGCTCTATCCCGCCGCTTCCGGCTCCGTCTCCCTGGGTAAAGCCCACCACATTGCAGGCCAAGGAGCCGTAAGGGTAAAACCTGCGGTACTCATCCTCAAACCAGACGCCTTTCACCCTCTCCTTGCTGCTGTTCTTGCTGTAAGCTTCATTCATCTGGGTCTTTATCTGCTCAAACGCTTCCTTCTGCTTGTAGGGCAGGCGCCTGGCATAGCGGATATACGGGGAATCGTTGTGGCTTTCAATCAGGGCGCGGATCTCCGCCAGATCGTAATCAAACACCTGGGATAAGGCGCTTAAGGTAGGCTCTAAGTAATTTTCCGGGCTGGACATAATCTGCTTCGGATCCAGGATCAGGTTATAGACCTTTTCGCTGGTGGCTAAAAACGTGCCGTTCCGATCCACGATATCCCCTCTCCGGTAAGGGATCACCCGGCTGTCATACTCCTGCTGGGACAGGACAATCTGGGAATAATCATCCTGCTTCGTCTTAATGATATGATAAAGCACGGCAACTAATGCAAATAAAGCCAGCGTAATTACCATTACAGTAACCGCCAGCTTTTCCTGCATATACGTCACAAACAGCTTCGGGCCGCTTTTCTGGTTTTTCTTTCCCGGCCGCTTAGTATTTTGGGATGTCATCATACTGTCTTACATACTCACTTTCCGTCTTGTTATACATAATGACCTGATCCTTATTGGCATACACCATACCCAAATCCTTCGTCGCGACTTCGTACACATAATCCAGATCCACATACGCGTTAATGCTGGTCTCCAAAGCGTCGTTTTCCGACTTTAAGGCTTCCAGATCCTTCTCGTACTGCTCAATATTGTGCATCCGGGTGGTAATCGAAGACTGTACCTTCAGGTAATTTACGCATAAGCATAACGTACAGACAGCAGCAACCGTAAGCATCAGAAGGTAAGGCAGATTCATCTGAAGCGCCTTATCCTGATTTCTCCTGACGGTATAATCCACCTTCTTTCGTACTTTCTTTTCCCTCTTTCCATCAGGCTCCTGATCCGGACGCAGCTTCCGAACAGTATTCCCGTCAACATATTCCCTCATGTGGTTTGCCTTCCTCTTTTCAGCCATGTCCAGGTATCCTCCCTTATTGTTTTATGATTAGCGCCTGCTTTATACCCGCTCAAAAACCCTTAATTTCGAGCTTTTTGCGCGATTGTTTTCCTTCTCTTCTTCCTCTGTGGGGATAATGGGCTTTCTGGTAATCACCCTGCCTTTGCTTACCCGTCCGCAGACACATACCGGAAAATCCGGCGGGCAGATGCAGGGCTGCTCGTTTTCCCTAAATTTATGCTTTACAATCCTGTCCTCTAAAGAATGGAAGGTGATTACCGCCAGCCTTCCTTTAGGGTTTAACCGCTCAATCATCCGGTCAATGGAACTTTCCAGCACCTCAAGCTCCCCATTAAGCTCAATGCGGATGGCCTGGAAGGTCTGCTTGGCCGGGTGGCCGCCTGTGGCCCGCACCCTGGCCGGGATAGCCGCCTTTATGGCCTCCACCAGTTCCCCCGTAGTTTCTATGGGTTTTTCCTGCCGCTTCCTCACAATATGCTTGGCAATGTTTTTCGCAAATTTATCCTCGCCGTAATCCCGGATCACCCGGTACAGCTTTTCCTCGCTGTAGGCATTCACAATATCTGCGGCCGTCATGGGCTTCCTCTGATCCATCCGCATATCTAAGGGAACATCCTCCCGGTAAGTGAATCCCCGCTCCGGCGTATCCAGCTGATAGGAAGAAACACCAAGATCCAGGTAAATGCCGTCTACCTTCCCGATTCCCAGCTCATCTAAAACCTGGGGCATCCGGGAATAATTGCTCCTCACAATCGTTACCTGGCCCTTATATTCCGAAAGCCTTTCTGACGCCGCCGAAATCGCGGCCTCATCCTGGTCGATTCCAATCAGTCTTCCGTCTTTCCCAAGCCGGCTGCACAGTTCAAAGGCGTGGCCCCCTCCTCCAAGCGTGCCGTCCACGTAAATGCCCCCGGGCTTTACCTTCAGGCTGTCAATGGTTTCCCGAAGGAGGACCGATTTATGCTGAAACTCCATTAAATTCCCAGCCCCTCCATATTCTCTGCAATCTCTTCCATATCATCATAGGAATTTGCTTCCAACCAGCGCTCCTTTGACCAAATCTCAATCCGGCTTCCTACGCCAACCAGTACCGCCTCCTTCTCCACCCCTGCAAATTCCCTTAAAACTGACGGGAGAAGGATTCTTCCCTGCTTGTCCACTTCACAAGAGGTGGCGCCTGCCAGGAAAAACCTGGAGAACTTTCTGGCATTGGCATTCGTCAGGGGCAGGGCATGGAGCTTTTCCTCCAGGGCTTTCCACTCGGTGTTTTCATACACAAATAAGCAGCCGTCCAATCCCTTCGTCACAACGAATTCATCTCCTAGCTGCTCCCTGAACTTGGAAGGTACGATCAGCCGTCCCTTCGCGTCTACTGTATGATTGTATTCACCCATGAACATAGCTATCACCTGGCATCCATTCCATACAATCAGCCTTCCAAAACCTTCTTGTGCCTACTGGCTTAAAGATCCACCCGGCCACCCCTTTGCCCCACATTCTACCACTTTCCACCACTTGTAATTTCATTTTATTACATTCACCATAAAATAGCAAGGTATTTTTACCTAAAAGCGCAAAAGAAAGAGAGGGGACGCAAAAAGGAGGGCGAATGCCCTCCTAAGTTAATATCCTGCCGCAATGTACTGTTCAATCAGGTGGTCTAACGCTACGCTGTACTGATAAATCTGCTGATAATCTTTTCCTGAATCAATGCTGGAGTTTAACGCCTCCCTAGCTGCTTCAATTTGTCTGATTAATTCGTCTTTCGATAGGTTGTTCATATATTCTCCTCTTTCCCTTTTCCCAATTGTCTGTGTTTCCAAATCAGGATACAGGCAGCGCCTGCTGCGAGAATAACGGACAGGCACTGGGAAACCGGCAAGCCTGTTCCGAAAAGCAGAAGCTGATCCGTTCGAAGGCCTTCAATCCAGCTTCTCCCTAATCCGTAACCAAGCAAATAAATGAAAAGCATCTCACCGTTAAATTTCTTTCGTTTCCGATACCACAGCATAAAGATAAGCAGGCACAGATTCCAGCACGATTCATAGAGAAAAGTGGGATGTACCTGGATATACTCCACGCCCTGATCCACGATCAGGTGATCCAAAAGCTCCTGGGATATCATAGACGGATTAACCAGGGAACGCTTTATCCGCATCGCCAGCAAACTTTCCGTATAGCCGCCAAATGCCTCGCAGTTAAAGAAATTCCCCCAGCGCCCTATGATCTGGCCAAGAACCAGCCCCAAAACGCCGGTATCCGCCATGGAAAAGAAAGACTGTTTCCTAATCCTGGTAAATATAATCAGGGTAACTACCGCGCCGATTACCCCACCGTAAATTGCTAAACCCCCAGCCCTCAGGTTAAATACTTGGAGCAAATCATCCTTATATGCATCCCACTCAAACAGCACATAATACGCCCTGGCCCCCACAATCGCAAAAATAATCGCATACAATGCAAAATCCAGGTACAGCTCCGGATCCTGTCCCCGCCTTATCGCATCGCATTTGGCCAGCCAAATCCCGGCTAACATCCCGCATCCGATGATAATCCCATAAAAAGCAATCCGAAACCCAAATACCGTAACCCCATTTTCAAGATGCCCTATGGTAATTCCCAGATTTACGAAACTCAAATCCGCTCCATTTGACATATGTAATACTCCTCTCTACCTTTGAGCTCTTTACATTTTAACCCTAAACTCCCGAAAAATCAACGAAATTCGATTGACAGGATGCGGGGGATTTCGACAAGGGGGAAGGGGGGTGCTTTACCGGAAGGGATGCTGCTGGCGCGGCGTAAGTTTTTCTTTCTTTTCTTGGTGATGTATGTTATTCTAGTACTGCGCTATAAAATTTAATGCTGCGTTGTAGAAATGTGAAAAGAAATAGGAAAACGGGAAAATAGGAAGGTACGTGTTATGAAATTAGGGATTGTCGGATTGCCGAATGTGGGGAAGAGCACCCTTTTTAATTCTTTGACGAAGGCCGGGGCTGAGTCGGCTAATTATCCTTTTTGTACGATTGACCCCAATGTGGGGGTGGTGGCCGTGCCGGATCCGCGGCTGAAGCTGCTGGCGGATCTTTATGATTCGGCGAAAATTACTCCTGCGGTGATTGAGTTTGTGGATATCGCGGGGCTGGTTAAGGGCGCTTCTAAGGGGGAGGGGCTGGGGAACCAGTTTCTTTCCAATATCCGGGAGGTGGATGCTATCGTCCACGTGGTGCGCTGCTTTGAGGATCCTAATGTGATCCATGTGGACGGCAGCGTGGATCCTATGCGGGATATTGAGACCATTAATTTGGAGCTGATCTTTTCGGATTTGGAGATTTTGGAGCGGCGCATCGCGAAAACGGCCAAGGGCGCCTTTAATAATAAGGAACTGGCCAAAGAGGTGGAGCTGTTAAAGCAGATAAAGGAGCATCTGGAAAATGGGGCGCTGGCTGGAAGCATGGAGTTTGCCGACGAGGATGAGGCGGCGTTTGTGGAGTCATTAAACCTTTTGACCGCAAAACCGGTTATCTTTGCCGCCAATGTGGGAGAAGAGGATCTGGCGGATGACGGGGCTTCCAATGGCTATGTGCAGAAGGTGCGGGAGTTTGCCGCCCAAAACCATTCGGAAGTGTTTGTGATCTGCGCCCAGATTGAGCAGGAGATCGCCGAGCTGGAGGATGAGGAAAAGGCCATGTTTTTAGAGGATTTGGGGCTGTCGGAGTCCGGTTTGGACAAGCTGATTGCTGCCAGCTACCGGCTTTTAGGCCTGCTTAGCTACCTGACTGCAGGACCCACGGAAACTCGTGCCTGGACGATCAAGGCCGGGACGAAGGCTCCCCAGGCTGCGGGGAAAATCCATTCCGATTTTGAGCGGGGCTTTATCCGGGCCGAGGTGGTGAACTACCAGGATCTTTTGGATAATAAAACCTATGCCGCCGCGAAGGAAAAAGGGCTTGTGCGGCTGGAGGGGAAGGATTACGTGGTAAAGGACGGGGATGTGATTTTGTTCCGGTTTAATGTGTAAAAGAAAATGCTTAAGGGGCTGTCCGCAAACTGCGGCAGCCCCTTTTTTGCATGGAAGCGGCGATTCTCAATAAGCTTTGATGCGCCGTCCCTTAATTTTCCAATTCATCCTCGCTGATAATCTCGTCATACTCCGCTGCATCCAGCATCTCGTCGAAAGCGTCGGATACTGCCTCAAACTCATCATCGTCTTCAATATTGTCCAGGTTCGGCTGGCCGTCCTTATCCTCAGAGTAACGGTATAAGTAAACCTCCCCCTCTTCCGCAGCAGGCCCCTCTAACGGAAGCAGCGCAATATACTCCTTGTCCATAGCCTTAAAGATATTGATCACAACGCACTCTAACGTGGTATCATCATCTAAGGTTAGGGTGACTGTCGTTTCTTCCGCTTCTTCGCTGTTTATGTCTAAATTACAGCCTACGCTTTGTCTCTCCTTCATTTGTTTATCCTCCTGGGAATTAAATTCCTAAGCAACTGTTCAGTACCTTCACCGTTACGAGCAAAAATCCATTGAAAATCGCTTACGCGATGGGATTTTGCCCTCTGGCCCAGCCTATCTTACGGTCAGCGCAGTAAATGCGCAGACCTGCTGAACAGTTACATTCCTAATTACTGTACCAGACTGCCTTTTAAAAAGCAAGCCTTTTCATCGCGTTTGCCTAATATACTGTCCGTGCGGATAAGCGCATTCAATACTCAATTCCTTCCCTGGCCAAAATTCCCTGCTGGTAGGGATGGCGGATCATGTTCATCTGGGTAATGTAGTCAGCCATTAAAATAAGCTCCTCCCATGGCTTTCTTCCGGTCAGCACCACCTCCAGCGCCGGATCCCTGAAGGCCAAAAAATCCTCCAGTTTTTCTTTTCCCACAAAGCCCCCCTGGCAGGCGGGCAGGATCTCATCCAGGATCAGCAGATCCGCTCCCTTTGCCTCCCGCACCGCCTGGGAAAACAGGCCGCCATAGAAAAGGGCGGCTTCCTGCCGGATCTTCTCATCCATTTGGAAGGTAAAACCGAAGCTTTTGGCGCAGGGCAAAAGGCGGATGCCGGGAACCTGCCTTAATAGGAAAACTTCACCGGAATCCTCCGTTTTTAAAAACCGGGCGATTACCACCTGCTTTCCCCTTCCGGCCGCCCTGAGCGCCAGGCCTAAGGCCGCCGTGGTCTTTCCCTTCCCATCGCCCCAGTAGATATGGATGCGGCCTTTTAACGCCTCTTTCCCTTTGCTTTCTGCTCCCTTATCCATATGAACCATGCCCTTTTGCGCCTTCCTTTTCATGGCCGCCCCTCAACTGCTTCTGGCTGCTTCTTTTACAATTTCCCTCTTCCCAGATACTCCCGCACGAACCGGGAAACCTCCTGCTTCTTGTGGTAGCGCTCCTTCACGTAATACACATGGAGCCGTTCCTTAGCCCTGGTCATGGCTACGTAAAACATCCGCCGCTCTTCCTCCATATCCGCCTCCAGGAAGGCCTTGTGGTGGGGCGTTGCCCCCTCATTGGCATCCGGGAGGTAAACCACCTTAAATTCCAAGCCCTTTGCGCTGTGCATGGTCATTAAGGCTACCCCTTCCTTTTTCTTCTCCCTGTCCTTTGCCTGTTCCTTCAGCTGCTCCCTGTAGGCCTCGATATGGGAAAACCAGCCTTCAAAGGTTCTGTGCTCCATTGCGCTTTCCTGGATCTGGTCGGCAGTCTCCAAAAGCTCCTCCGGCTTCATCCGGCGAAACTTTGCGTACTCCGCAAGGTACTCATTGTATCCCACGGCCTTTCGGATATAGTTTACTGCCGCCCCGGGGGGCATCCCGCCTATCTGCTTTAGATGGTACTGCAGCTCCTCAATCCGCTCCACCATCCAGCCCTTATCCTGATAGAAACTCTTCACCCTTTCCCAGGAAACCTCCCGGCCTTCCAGGGCGTCCCGGCTGATATACCGCTTAGGGCGGTTGATTACGGAGAGCACCCTGGCCCGCTCCATATGCCCCCTGGCCACCATAATGTAGTCCAGCAAATTCTTTGCAATCCAGTGGTCGTAAATATTAGGCAGCATATCCCGGATCTGGAAGGGGATATTGTACTCCATCAGCTTTTCCACCAAAAGCCTTGCCCCCTGGTTCGTCCGAAACAAAACCGCCATCTCCCCATAGGCCATCCCCGCCTGGCGGTAGTCCCGCAGCTCCCCGCAGATGGCCGCCACCTCCGCCCCGCCGTCAGGAAACACCCGGGTGACGACCGGCTTCCCTGGCCCTTTCTGGGCACGGAGCGCCTTGGGGAAACGGGTTTTATTCTGTTCAATCAAAAGCCCCGCCCGGTACACGATCTGGGGCGTGGAGCGGTAATTTACATCCAAAAGAACCTGCTTTGCCTCCGGGTAATCCTTGGGAAATCCCAGCATCAGCTCCGGCTTCGCCCCCCTGAACCGATAGATGGACTGGTCGTCATCCCCCACCACAAACAGGTTGTTTTCCGGCAGGGCCATCATGCGGATCACCTCATACTGGATCCGGTTAATGTCCTGGAATTCATCGATTAGTATGTACCGGTATTTCCTCTGCCATGCAGATAAAATATCCTTCCGCTCCCGAAAAAGCTGGTAGCACATCACCAGCATATCGTCAAAATCCAAAAGCTTAAGGCGGCGCATCCGCTCCTCATAGCCCTGGTACAGCGCCTTAAAAATTTCCTCAGAGCAGTTCTTTGCATAGTAATGATCTAAGGGGATCATCTCTCCCTTTACCGCGCCGATCTCCCCTAAAACGCCCCGGATAAACTCTCCCTCGTCCTCCACATCCAGCTTAAGCTTTTCCATCCCTTCCCGGATAAACTGAACCTTCTGATCTTCCTTGACGATATTGTCCCCGCCATACTGATAGGCCAGCTTTAGTATCCGGAAAAACACAGAATGGAAGGTTCCAAAGCTGACCCTTCCACCCCCGTTTTCCTGCCCCAAAGCCAGATAACGCTCTTCCATCTCCCTGGCCGCCGCCCTGGTAAAGGTGATTACCAGGATATTGGCCGGGTTAACCTTCAAGGTTTCCACCAGATGCTTTACCCGGCCTACGATCACCGTAGTTTTCCCGGAGCCGGGCCCTGCAAGCACCATCATGGGACCCTTGCCGTGGCAGACTGCCTGGGACTGGGCTTCATTAAACGGCATCTGCATCCCCCGCTAATTTCTCGATTCCCTTTCGGATCCGCTTTAGGGACTCCTCCTTGCCCAGCACTTCCATAATCTCCGTAGCCCCTGCAGGCGTCATCTGCCTGCCGGATACGGCGGTGCGGACAGGCCACATCACCAGGCCGGTCTTATAGCCCTTCTCTTCCACGTAGCCCATCAGCGCCTTGTACAGGCTGTCATTGTCATAAGCTTCCTCGGCTTCCAAAATCGGCAGCACATCCCTTAAAATCTGAAGGGAGGTTTCCTCCGTGGATTTCATCTTTTTGTGCCGGTACATGGACACGTCATACTCCGGCATCTCCTCAAAGAAATCAATATGCCCAGGGATATCCGGGAACACCTCGATCCTGGTTTTCACCATGGCGGCAAGCTTCCTGGCATCCAGATCCTTATGCACCGCCTTTCGGATATAGGGCAGGGCCAGCCGGTAAAAGGCCTCAAAATCCATAGCCTTCATATATTCGCCGTTCATCCACCTAAGCTTTACCATATCGAAAACTGCCGGGGATTTGCTCATCCGGCGGTAATCGAATTCCTTGACCATCTCTTCCAGGGAAAAGATCTCATTGGTTCCCTCCGGCGACCAGCCAAGGAGAGCCACATAGTTTACCACGGCCTCCGTCAAAAAGCCCTGCTCAATTAAATCCTCATAGGAGGAATGGCCGCTGCGCTTGCTTAATTTCTGGTGCTCCTCATTGGTAATCAGCGGGCAGTGGACGTAAACCGGAACCTGCCAGCCGAAGGCCTCATAAAGGCGGTTGTACTTGGGCGAGGAGGACAGATACTCGTTTCCCCGCACCACATGGGTGATCCCCATCAAATGGTCGTCCACCACATTGGCAAAATTATAGGTGGGATACCCGTCGGACTTAATCAGCACCATATCGTCCAGCTCCCCGTTATCCACGGTAATGTCCCCGTAGATCTCATCGTGGAAGGTGGTCGTCCCCTCTGTGGGGTTGTTCTGGCGGATCACGTAGGGAAGGCCGGCCTTTAAATTGGCCTCCACCTCCTCCTTGGACAGACGCAGGCAGTGCTTATCATAATTCATAATCATCTCGCCGTTTACTTCATGCTTTAAACTTTCCAGCCGCTCCTGGGTGCAGAAGCAGTAGTAGGCCTCCCCCTTCTCCACCAGCTGCTTCGCATATTCTAAGTAAATCCCGGCCTTCTGGCGCTCGCTCTGGACGTAGGGGCCGCATCCTCCGTCCTTGTCCGGCCCTTCGTCATGGATCAGCCCGGTTTCCGCCAGGGTATGGTAGATAATCTCCGTAGCTCCCTCTACGAACCGCTCCTGATCCGTATCTTCGATGCGGAGAAGGAAATCCCCGCCTTCATGCTTTGCAATCAAATAAGCATACAGCGCCGTCCTTAAGTTCCCTACGTGCATCCGGCCGGTGGGGCTGGGTGCGTACCTGGTTCTTACCTTCATCTTTTCCTCCATTCTAAGAAGGGACGCTCCCGAAAATGCCCCTCCTTATTCATCAGCTTAAACACTGCATCCTATCTTATACCAGGATGGGGAAAAATACAATAGGAATCCTGCAAATCTGCGGATAAAACAAACAAAAGGATGGCTTCCTGGTTATCCTGCAGCACCAGGTAAGGCTCACCCGCCTTATTCAAAAGCTTCAGCGAGGTGGTAACGCTTACCCACGTTGCCGATACCGCGCCGATAACCATTCCGCCCAGGATGGAAACCGATTCACGGATGGCATCGCCCTGTGCGCCGAGTCAAAGGAATTTCGGAATCCGCTCCGCTGCTCAAAGCCGGCAAATAAATTTCAGACAACCATGTAGAAGATTGCACCTAAGGGGGAACCGCCTGTGGAAATGCAAGAAGCCTTACGAAAGATGAAGCAGCCTGACCGCCAGCCCGAAGTAAACCACCAGGCTGGCCCCATCCACGATGGTGGTGATTAAAGGCGCCGCCATAATCGCCGGATCCAGCCTTAACCGCTTCGCCGCCATGGGAAGAAGGCCCCCGATGGTTTTGGCGATGACGATCGTCACCAAAAGGCTTACCACCACCGTAAAGCACACCATCTTCTGCCCCGGGTAGCGCAGATCTAGCTGGATAAAATTCACCACCCCCAGGACGGCGCCCACCAAAAGCCCCACCCGAAGCTCCTTCCACAGCACCTTAAGCACGTCCCCGGGCTGGATTTCATTGATGGCCATCCCCCGGATAATCAAGGTACTGGACTGGCTTCCTGCGTTCCCTCCCGTATCCATCAGCATCGGGATAAAGCTGACCAGGATGGGCAGCACCGCAAAAGCCGCCTCATACCGGGCCAGGATCCCGCCGGTGATCATGCTGCTGACCATCAGCACCAGCAGCCATAAAATCCTGTTCTTTGCCAGCTCCAAAACCCCCGTCTTTAAGTACGGCTTTTCGCTGGGATGCATGGCGGCCATCTTCTGGAAATCCTCCGTGGCCTCCTCCTCCAGCACATCCACAATATCGTCTATGGTGACAATCCCCACCAGCCGGTTTTCACTGTCCACCACCGGGAGGGAGAGGAGATCGTACTTTAAAAACCGCTCCGCCACCGCCTCCCGATCTTCCGTAGTCACCGCCTTGATCACATTGCCGTCCATAATCTGGCCGAGAACCGCCTCGTAAGGATTCATCAGCAGATCCCTTACCGTAACCACCCCTTCCAAATACCGCTTTTCATCCATCACGTAGCAGGTATAAATCGTCTCCTTGTCCATCCCATGGCAGCGGATATAGCCAAAGGCCTCCTCCACCGTCATATCCTTTTGCAGCCCCACATACTCGGCAGTCATAATGCTTCCCGCGCTGTTTTCCGGATAGTTTAAAAACTGGTTGATCAGATCCCTGGTATCCGGCGAGGCGTTTTTTAACACCCGCTTCACCAAAGCCGCCGGAAGCTCCTCCAAAAGATCCACCGCGTCATCCACGTATAATTCCTCGATAATATTGCTTAATTCCTTGTCCGTAATCCGGTTAATAATATGTTCCTGCTCGTCTGGCTCCAAGTTGGCAAACACCTCCGCCGCCAGTTCCTTGGGCAGGGTGCGGAATACCAGAACCATCTGCTCCTTGCTTAATTCCTGTAAGAAAGCCGCCGTGTCCACCTCATTCATCATGGACAGGATTTCCTTTAAAAGCCGGAATTTCCTCTCCTCCGCCAGCTCCACCAGCTTTTCCATATTTAATACCTTCTGCATCTTGCGCTCCTTTCCATCGTTTCTAACCGCGCCCTGACGCCTTCCCCGGTCTTTAGCTCCATGGTTTTTACTAACTCGCCTTGCTGCAAAAACCGGGAAAACGCCGAGATACGCTCCAAGATGGAAACAAAAAAGCTGCTATCCCTCCGCTAATCCGGATGGATAACAGCAGCCATAAACACAGAACGGATGCCGAAAATACACTGCTTTAAAGCGTGCTAAAACCCTGCTTTCTCCTGCCTTTGGCGAGCCGCTAAAGTTCTGCCTTCTCCTGCCTTTAAGCAGGCTCCCAAGGATCTTATCCACAATACGCCTGCAAAGCAAGGGCAGGGCGACAAAACAACCTTGCTGCCTTGCAAGGCGGCAGACTTTACCGCAGAAAAAGGTATGCAGAGGATATTCGGTTCTGTTCGTGACTGTGGTCTTCTGTTCCCATCCTGCTACTTCGGCCTTCCATCCTCTGCTCACTTCCTTTCTTAATTTAAACCAGTGCACTGCCTCGATTACAATTCGCCAAAGGGGGCGCAGACACGCTCCCTGGCTCATTGTCCGCAAAAGACTATCACTGCTCCTCAAAAAGCCCCGTGCTCTCCCCATTGCCGCCTAAATAACGGTTAATGTTTTCCTCTGACGCGTCTACGACATTATACGATACCATCTGCGCCTGGTACTGCTGCTCCTTTTGCTCATCCACATTACCCGCTTGATACGCGGCGGTAAGGTAGCCAAAGGAATCCACCGGGCTTACCACCCTGTCCTTAAGCTCAAAAACCATCCCCGTCATCACGCCTGTTTCAAGGCCGCTGATCATGTAACGTCCGTTTCCTACCCCGTTAAACGCAAACTTGGGAAGATACTCCTCTTTTTTCACCCCGTTATCGTAATACATGAAATACTGGGTGAAACGCTGCTCATGGCTCCCCCAAAAGTGCACTTCATAGATCCCGTCCTGGTCAAGGTCTAACACCGCAAACTGGCTGATAGCCAGCTGATAGGAGCCGTTTAACAATTCCGCCCGGTAAGCCTCCAGCGCCGCCCGGTTGGCGTCATTATCATGAAGAGCCTTGTCGGCTGCCGCTTCGGCTGCTTTTGCATCTTCCGTAATCCACGCCCCGTCCTTTCCTACCGGGTATCCGTCCAGCGTAGTGGTATCGGCAAGCATATAGCCGTCCTGATCAAAGTAATAATGCTTTCCCCCTATCTCCTGCCATCCCTTTGACGGGTAGGAGCCGTCCTCATTCTGATACCACCATCTGCCGCCTTCCTGCTTCCATTCCCCGGCATATGCGGCGCCAAAAGCGCTTAAGGAAAACATTGCCGCCATCGCTGCCGCCGCTATCCGCCTGTTTCTTTTTTTCCGGTTCATTTTACACGCTCCTTTTGTTCTTATCCTATAGTTTGTTCCGCCAAATCACAAATTCTTGATTCCTGATTTCTGCCTTTTAATTATGGTAATACTCCATCATTAGGGAATTTGGTATGGTTTTATTGTCGCTTTCTTTGCATCGTAACTATAGTATACGCATTTTTCCGAATATCGTCAATAAGCTTGCCAAAAAAGTCAACTCCCGAACATATCCCTTTATTTTCCCGCTACGAAAACAGAATTCAGAAATTTGATTGAGTTGCCCTTCAACATATGATAAACTATAAGCAGAAATTGTCCAAAGAAATTCCCGAAAAGAGGTGCTGGATAATGAAGGACAAGAAAAAACTTCCCATAGGTGAAGAATTCTTTAGCAACATCAGAACTAAAGGATTTTACTATGTAGACAAAACCTACTTTATCAGTGAACTCCTAAGAACCAGAGGCAGCATAAATCTGTTTACCCGTCCGAGGCGTTTCGGCAAGAGCTTAAACCTTGATATGCTCAAAGCATTTTTTGAAATTGGAACAGATGCCGCACTGTTTGAAGGCCTGGAGATTGCCAAGGAAAGGGAATTATGCAAACAGCATATGGGAAAATACCCGGTTATTTTCATCAGCCTGAAAGACATTGAAGGGGAAGATTTTCAAACCGCTTATGAAACACTGTGCACCGTTATCAGCGAAGAGGCTGCCCGGTTAGATTTTCTTCTGGAAAGCAGCAGGCTAACGCCATACGATAAGACCAAATTCCAAAGATTAGTGGAAAATCAATTAGAAAAACCCTCTGAGCTCCACAATAGCCTGAAAATGCTGACACGGCTGCTGCGCAAGCACTATGGCACATCCGTTATTATCCTAATCGATGAGTACGATGTACCTTTAGATAAGGCGTACCAAAACGGTTACTATCCACAAATGATAAACTTAATCCGTTCCTTATTCAGCCAAGCGCTCAAAACCAATGAAAACCTTGAGTTTGCAGTGATCACCGGCTGCCTCCAAATCGCAAGAGAAAGCATATTTACCGGACTGAATAATTTTAAAATCCGAACGGTATCCGATATCCGATTTGCAGAATATTTCGGATTTACCGATGACGAAGTAACTGATTTGCTTAATTACTATGGCTTAGGGGAAAAATTTGAACAATTTAAAGAATGGTATGACGGATATCGGTTTGGAAATACCCACATTTATTGCCCTTGGGACGTGCTTAACCAATGCGATAAGTTTCGCGAATCAATAAATGCCCCTATGGAATCTCATTGGGAAAACAGCAGCAGTAATCATATTATCAAAGACATCCTGGAACATTCCACCGTAACGACAAAAGCAGAAATTGAAACCTTGATTTCCGGGGAATGGGTAGAAAAACCATTAATCTCAGGACTGACCTATTCCGATTTTAACAGCACAGAACCGCAAAACAGGCAAACTTACCTGTGGAGCCTTCTTTTCGCAACCGGATACCTTACCGATGCGGCAGAACCTGCCGGAAAAATCCATAAGCTAATCATCCCTAACCGGGAAATCCTTGAAATTTATGAGGATCGGGTTCGCGCATGGTTTGAGGCAAAAACACTAAGCAACACAGAACACTGGCAAAAATTCTGCACAGCGGTAAAAGAAGGTGACGGTAAAACCATCCAATCATTATTCAACCTCTTTATGAGCGATTCCATCAGCATCCGGGATACTTATATCAACAAACGGATGAAAGAGAACTTCTATCATGGAATGCTGCTGGGATTAATAAAAGCCGAAGGAAGCTGGATCGTAAAATCAAACGCAGAATCTGGCATCGGATATACAGACATTATGATTATGATTCCGTCAGAAAAAATCGGCTGCATTATGGAGGTAAAATACGCAGAAAATGGTGCTTTTGATTCCGTATGCAGCCAAGCAATGAAGCAGATCCAGGACGAAAGCTATGAAACGGTTCTAAAACAGGAAGGGATGCAGACAATCCATAAATTCGGAATTGCCTGCTATAAGAAAAACTGCAAAGTAACACACTGCAAAACTACTGCAAAGAGCGTGTAAGCTGCACATGGCTTACACGCTCCTTTTCTTCTTTTCATTTCCTTTTTGGCAAAAAAGCCGGTCAAATACCCTGCCGCAGGCACGGCATTTAGCTCATTGCCGGCAGAAAGAATTGTCATCATCCTCACTGCATCGCCGCCCACTCCATGGCATAAGCCCAGGTCAGGCGGTTCTGGCTCCAGATGGTGCTGTATTCCGACACCGGAATTGGGCAGGATACCTTCCCGGTTTCAATGGTCACGCTGGGAACCGGGTTATTCCCCAGCTGGATCCAGTCCTTATAACCGCCGCCCCCATTGGAGGGAAGGATCCGGTATCCGCCAGTCACCATCGACATTAAATTAGCCAGCTCCGCCGACTTCTGCTGGGATTTATTTCCGGCCACATCCCAGTAAATCACATCTCCCATGGAATGATAGCTAATCACCGCAGCCCACGGGTACTGTGCCTGATACAGATTAATCAGCGCCTGGCTTTCCGGCTCGCTTCCCGGGGCAGTCCCCTTATAATCCGCATAGGAAGGGAAGGCAAGGGAAGTGATGCCCTGCCACAGCGCATCAAAATTCACATTTAAGTCCACGCCCCGGCCATTGGCCTTCCACCGGCTAAAATAGGAGGCCGGATCCGCACTGGTTCTGCCTGAAGCCGTATCGGTCACATAGCAGGTATTGACTACATCCCTAAGCTGCTGGGAACGGATCTGATCCGGCCCAAACTGGCTGATCGTCACCCCGTCCGGATTGGTCATGGGAACGAAATGGATCGCCACCTGCGCAAACATCTCCGGAAGGGAATGCCCATGGAAGGAACCGGTATCATAATTTGCCAGGATCATTTCCATCTGCTGCATCAAAAGCATGGGGTTTAAGTACTCCCGGCCATGGATCCCCCCCTGAATCAGGATATGCTTTGCAGCCGCCGGGTTGCCGATAATGCAGTCATAGATTGCCCTCCCATCTAAGGATGTCCCGATGGTGCTGACCTGCATACGGCTGCTGTTATTCTGCTGGAGAATGGCAATATCCTGCACCATCTGGTCATAAGAATACTTATCCACCACTTTCACCACGGGATTTACCACATCATATATCTGCACATTGGCGTCCTGCCCTGCCTGCCCGCTTTGGTCTAACTGAGGAGGCTGCGCCGGAGTCTGCCCCTGATCCTGTTCCTGTTCCTGACCGGCAAACCCAGGCCCCCTGGAATAATCAATATTCCCGCTTCCTGCGCCGCCTTCCGGGGCAGGCGTCCCTGCTGATGCCGCTCCGTCCCCTGCGCCGCCATCCCCTCCCGTCCGGATCACCCGGGTGGAAGAGGTACTCTGGGGAGACGCCGGGTTTCCCCCTGCATCCGGCACGGATGCCTGCCCTCCATCTCCTGCCGCCGGAGCCTGGACGGCTCCCTCCACTGTTCCTGCGGCTGACTGGCCGCCATCCCCGGAAGATATCACTTCGCCGGGCATCTGCGTCCCGCCTCCTGCCGTATCCTGTGTCCCGCTTCCCGCCGTACCCTGCATCCCGTTTCCTGTTCCGGCCTGCCCGCCAGGCGCAGGAACCTCCACAGCCGTCTCAAAGGTTGCCCCGGCCTGGGCGCCTTCCTCTGCCCAGGCAGTTGATACATTCGTCGCCGCCAAGATCGCCGCCCCGGCCACAGCTGCCCATCTATAGTAATTTCTCATCCTGATATCCTCCTGATCCCGTATTTCTGTCACGCCTTTTATTCTATCATATTTCCCCCCAAAACGTCATTACAACTTTCTTACAAAACCACCCGACGTCTGAACTGTTACAAAAAATGGCTGCCGCTTGAAATTTCTTCCATGCAGCAGCCCCCTTAGGGAAAACCATGCCTTACAGCCTATTTTGCCAAATCCCCCGGCTTCATGCTCAGGTTAATCCGACCCATCTTGTCTACCTCGATGACCTTTACCGTAACCTCGTCGCCAATATTCACCACGTCCTCAACCTTGGCCACCCGCTTATCGGAAAGCTTGGAAATATGGATCATGCCGTCTTTATTGGGTGCCAGCTGCACAAACGCACCGAAGTTCATAATGCGTACTACCGTCCCGGTCATAATCACCCCAGGCTCGATATCGGTTACGATGCTTTCAATAATCTGGATAGCCTTCCGGATCATCTCCGCATCCGTCCCGCACACAGAAACAATCCCGTCGTCGCTGATATCAATCTTAACGCCGGTCTCCTCGATAATCTTATTGATCACCTTGCCCTGCTTGCCCACCACATCGCCAATCTTCGCCGGATCAATGGTAATGGTTTCAATCTTAGGCGCATACTTGCTCAGCTCCGCCCTGGGCTTTGCGATAACGGGAGCCATCACCTGATCCATAATATACATCCTGGCTTCCCTGGTTCTTGCAATGGCTTCCTCCACGATGGGACGGGTAAGGCCATGGATCTTAATATCCATCTGGATGGCCGTAATGCCCTTATGGGTTCCGGCCACCTTAAAGTCCATATCGCCGAAGAAATCTTCCAGCCCCTGGATATCCGTCAGCACCAGGTAATCGTCATCCGTATCCCCCGTTACCAGGCCGCAGGAAATGCCTGCCACCATATCCTTGATGGGCACGCCTGCCGCCATCAAAGACAGGGACGAGGCGCACACCGACGCCTGGGAGGTGGAGCCATTGGACTCCATCGTCTCCGATACGGTGCGGATGGCGTAAGGGAACTCCTCCACCGTAGGCAGCACCGGCAGAAGCGCCCGCTCCGCCAATGCCCCGTGGCCGATCTCCCGCCGTCCCGGTCCGCGGCTGGCCCTCGCCTCGCCTACGGAATAGCCCGGGAAGTTATAATGGTGCATATACCGCTTCTCCGTAACCAATTCATTTAAGCCGTCTACCTTCTGGACCTCCGACAAAGGAGCTAAGGTACAGATATTCATAATCTGGGTCTGCCCTCTGGTAAACATCCCGGAGCCGTGCACCCTGGGCAGAATGTCAATCTCCGCATCCAAAGGACGGATCTCATCGATGCGGCGGCCGTCAGGCCTCTTATGGTCTTTTAGGATCATCTTGCGGACAGTCTTCTTCTCATACTGATACACCGCATCCCCCAAAATAGCCAGGGCTTCCTCATCCTCAGCAAATGCTTCCTCTAAGCGCTCCGTAATCCGGGCAATATTTTCCTCCCGCTTCTGCTTCTCATCAGTAAATACGGCCTCCTCCATCTCTTCCTGGGGAACCAGCTCCTTGATCCGGGACAAAAGCTCCTCCGGCACGGCATAAGACTCATACTCATGCTTCTTTCTGCCGCACTCTGCAATAATCTGATCAAAGAACGCGATAATGGTCTGATTTACCTCATGAGCCTTATAGATCGCATCAATCATGATCTTTTCCGGAACTTCCCTCGCCCCGGCTTCAATCATGATCACCTTCTCCCGGGTAGAGGCCACGGTTAAATTTAAGTCCGAAACCTGCTTCTGGGCATTGGTGGGATTGACGATCAGCTCGCCGTCCACAAGCCCCATCTGGGTTGCGGCACATGGCCCGTCGAAGGGAATGTCGGAAATGCAGGCAGCCAGGGACGACCCAAGCATCGCTAAAAGCTCCGGTGACGCATCCTGATCTACGCAAAGCACCAAGTTATCCAGCAAAACATCATTTCGGTAATCCTTAGGAAACAGGGGGCGCATAGGACGGTCAATGACCCTGCAGGTCAGCACCGCGTTTTCCGCCGCCTTCCCTTCCCTCTTGTTAAAACCGCCGGGAATCTTCCCAACGGAGTACATCTTTTCCTCATATTCCACGGACAGGGGGAAGAAATCAATCCCATCCCTGGGTTTCTCTGATGCGGTGGCCGTAGCCAGCAGCACGGTTTCCCCGTAATGCATCAGCGCAGCGCCGTTCGCCTGGGCGGCTACCCTGCCGATATCCACCCGCAAAGTACGGCCCGCTAATTCCATGCTATAACTCTTATATTCTTTCGCCATAAATTATCTCCTTTTGCAAGCATAATAGGGTGGAGAAAACTCCACCCTACTTTTTAAGCAAACCTTTACTTTCTGATGCCTAACTTTGCAATTAATGCACGATAGCCTTCCAAATCGGTTTTCTTCAAGTAGTTCAGCAAACCACGCCTCTGGCCTACCATCATCAGCATACCACGCCGGGAATGATGATCCTTGGGATTGCTCTTTAAATGCTCCGTTAACTCGGCAATCCTGGCCGATAAGATGGCGATCTGGACTTCCGGTGAACCGGTGTCCCCAGGCTTCCTGCCATACTCACTGATAATCGCTGCTTTCTTTTCCTTTGAAATCATGCTTATTTCCTCCTTGCTTTTCTGTTCCCACCATAGACTAAGCAGCGGCTGGAGATGCCGTTAACTGAGCCTTGGCGCTTGCCCACGGCTTAAACTATAGCACAGGCTTTCCCACTTGTCAATTCTTTAATTTAAGGAGAAACTTTTTGCCAACACTTTTTGCCAACACTTTTTGCCAATCCCTTCCTAAAAATAAAAAGCAGCCATTCAAGCATGGCATCCCCCTGCCTGCGCCGGATAAGAAGGGCGGCATTAAGCCGCCTTTTTCATGGAAGGCTCTCCGGTGCCCCATATAAACACCGGAGACCATGCGGCAAGCCGAATGGCTGTCGGATAGGAAAACCTTACCATACTCCCCAAAAAGCCGCAACGCCCGGCTACCTTTTGCTTCATTTAATCCCCCTTTCGCTTCCCTTTCATAGCCTGCGTCTCTCTGCCGCTTGCAGATACGTCCTTGCCTGCATTCCCCGCTTCTTGCGGACGCTCCCTTATCTGCCTTTCCCGTAATTTAAAAACGCTTCCCTTACCTGCCTTCTCCTCCTGGTGCTTACCTGAAGCCGTTTCCCATTGTCTAGCTTCAGCCACGTTCCCTCCACCTCTTTAACGTGCCTTAAATTCACCAAGCAGTTCCGGTGGATCCGCACAAATTCCTTCCCCCGGAACCGCTCCTCCTCTCTTTTCATGCTGGTGCTGACCCGGTACTGGCCTTTCACCGTATAAATGCTTACCGCTTTCCGAAAAGAGCCAATGTAATAAATTTCATCTTCTTCCAATGCCACCGTCTGATTCCCAAACCGCCAAATATACCTGGCCCCGTCCCCTGTCATTTCCTCCCACAGCCGCTTCGCACCGTTTACCACTGATCCCCGGCTGACCTTCATCCCCGGCATCCCGTGAATCAAAACAACGTCGTACTTCCCTTTCCGGATAGCCGACCAAAAGCTATTGGCTGAAGTTAAAAAATCCACCTCCAACGGCTGAATCTCTTCTTCACATAACCGGAAACAAGCTTCCATATACTGCTTCCACTCCGCGCTGCTGCTGTATACCGCCACCTTCATTCCCTTCCTCCCTTTTCCTCCCGTAAGCTTAAGTGTGGTTTTAAAGCCTTCCTCCAGTACCCCATCATTCCCCAAAGCCGCCCGGCTATCTGCGGCCATGATACAAATAAAGACGGAAGAAATGAGAATTAGTTAAGGAAATTCCCTTTTCCAGGTTTGGCTAATTCCCGGAAAGTCGGGATGAA
This sequence comes from Lachnospiraceae bacterium, assembly GCA_910575565.1. Taxonomy (GTDB): domain Bacteria; phylum Bacillota; class Clostridia; order Lachnospirales; family Lachnospiraceae; genus Caccovicinus. Next base: position 91,223 of record CAJTFL010000011.1, read on the forward strand.
AACTGCAAAAGAAGACGTTGCTTTTTTGCCCGAAGGCAGATATCATAATACTAAAACTCCCAGAAAAGGAGACGCCATGGAGCCGATTACTTACCAAACTTACCGCAACTGCACCCTCTGCCCCCGTATGTGCCGCGTTGACCGCACCCGCACCCCAGGCTTCTGCGGCTGCCGGGATCAGCTGACAGCCGCCAGGGCAGCCCTGCACCAGTGGGAAGAGCCTTGCATCAGCGGAACATCCGGCAGCGGAACCGTGTTTTTTACCGGCTGCACCCTCCGCTGCTGCTTCTGCCAAAACTTTTCCATAAGCCAGGAAGGCTTCGGGCGGGAGCTGTCCGCCTCCCAGCTTGCCCGCATCTTCTTATCCCTCCAGGATAAGGGAGCACATAACCTTAACCTGGTCACGCCCTCCCATTTCCTGCCCCATATCCTGGACGCCCTAAGCCAGGCCCGCCCTGCCTTAACCATTCCCGTGGTTTACAACTGCGGCGGCTACGAGCGCCCGGAAACCATCGATGCCCTGGCCGGATACGTGGATATCTATCTGCCGGATTTAAAGTATTTTCGTTCCGATTATTCCCGGGAATATTCCCAGGCCAAGGACTATTTCCAGAAAGCTTCCCAGGCCATCCTCCGCATGATCCGCCAGGCCGGGCCGCCTATTTTGGAGCCGGAATCCGGCCTGATGAAAAAGGGCGTTATCATCCGCCACATGGTCTTGCCCGGCGCAAAGGAGGACTCGGTGAAATTATTACATTGGATGAAGGAAAGCCTGCCTCCGGGCGGGTATCTCCTTAGCCTTCTCAGCCAATACACTCCCTTTTACCACGCCGAAAGCCACCCAAAAATCAACCGCCGGATCACCTCATACGAATACCGCAAGGTGGTGGACGAGGCCATCCGCCTGGGGCTGACTCATGGGTTTATGCAGGAAAAAAGCAGCGCGAAAGAAGAATACACGCCGCCTTTTAATCTGGAAGGGTTGGATGCGTAAAGCTCCGAATCCCAAATTTTTTGATGCTTTCCAAGAACTTCCACTGCACGATTACTGCTTGCGGAAAAGAGATTGCGCCGGGCGTTCCGGTCATAGAGGAAAGTATAGAAACCTTGGCCAGGCTGTCCGAAATCGTTGGAAAACTGTTGAGCCTCCTGTATATCAAGCAGGTTCTCGCCCACAAATAAACAAGAAGCCCACCAAATATACTCCATGAGCTTCTTGTTTTCGTTATACGGTCACTTTATGGGGAAATTTACAGTCCGTTCAGCCCGCGCCATGCGCCCTGCAAACCGCCTTGTGTGCTGCCGATCCGCACGCCTTCTCGCAATCAAGCTGTGCCTTAAGCCGCCTTATGCAGAAGCGGAAAGCAGGAACCAGGAACAGATCCGCCAGAAACCAAGCCACCGGCGATGCAAGGCAGATTGCCTTAAATCCAAAAATCGGAACCAGCACAAAGCCCATAAAGGCTCTTCCGATCATCTCGCACACCCCTGCCACCACCGCAAGGCCGCTGTAGCCCAAACCCTGGATCGTAAACCGCCACACATTGACAAACGTAAGCAAGATGAAAAACATTGCGCTAATCACTAAGTATTGATGCGCCTGGCGGATTACCACCGTTTCCGATGCATCCACAAACAGCCTGGGAATCATTTCCCCGAAGAAAAACAGCAGGATAAACGCCCCCAGGGAATACACGCTTCCCAGCAAAGTCGCCGACCTTACCCCCTGCTCGATCCGTTCAAACTTTTTCGCCCCTGCATTCTGCCCTGTATACGTAGCCATGGTTCCCCCCAAAGCATCAAAGGGACAGCAGAACAGCAGGGATGATTTTTGGGCTGTGGCCACGGAAGCCACGGCCACGGAGCCTAAAGAATTAATGGCCGCCTGGATTATCACGGAACCGATGGCCGTGATGGAATACTGAAGGCCCATAGGAATGCCGATAACGCAAAGGGTTCCCACATGGCCTTTGCTTAAGCGAAGCTCATCCCGTTCAATTTTCAGAATCCCGAACTTCTTCCTCATGTAAAAAAAGCAGAGAATGCCCGACACCGCCTGGGAAAGCACCGTGGCGTAAGCCGCTCCCGATATTCCCGTCTTTAACCCCAGGATGAACGCCAAATCCAGCCCGATATTTAAGATGCTGGAAAGCACCAGGAAATACACCGGCGTCTTGGAATCCCCCAGGGAACGGATGATCCCGGCCAAAAGGTTGTAAAGGAGCGTCGCCGGAATTCCCAAGAAAATATAAACGATATACAGATACGCCTGCCGGATAATATCTTCCGGCGTCTTGATCCACACCAGGATATTCCAGGTAAGGGAACTGATCCCCACGGTCATCACCAAGGCAAATATTGCCGCCAGCCACGCCGCATTGGCCACAAAACGCCTCATATTCGAGTAATCCTGCGCCCCGAACTGCTGTGCCACCGGGATTGCAAACCCGGAGCAAATCCCGATCACAAAACCATTGACCATAAAATTAACCGCCCCGGTTGAGCCTACCGCGGCAAGGGCATCCACCCCTAAGCACCTTCCCACAATCACCGCATCGACCATACTGTAAAATTGCTGGAACAAAAGCCCCAGCAGCATAGGTATGGCAAACCCCAGAATCAGCCTTACCGGGCTCCCGACAGTCATGTCCTTTACAGCTGACGTTGAAACCGACTTGCTCATCATTCCCTCCATTCCGCGGGCATCCCGCAATGCCAAAACGCAACAATACCGAAACAATAAATCATTGTCACATTCTAACGGAAAATCCGCAAATTTACAACTGCTATTTTTCACAAAAAGGAAGGACAAAAAACAAAGGCGGATATCGATTTTTCCTTCTCGATATCCGCCCCTATGCTATTTCATCCATCGGACCGTAACCTCTCTATTCATTTATTGGTTTTTCGTAATGCAATTTGAATTTCAAAGTTTGGACTTAACGTCCCTTCGTGCATTCACTGATACGCTCTATATTTAATTGTAATCCTTATTTGGAACAAACTGCGCTTCAGCCTTAACGCCTTTTCCCATATGGTGAGGAAACCTTTTCGTTCTAATAATACTTTCTCGTCATATCACTAAACCGATCTTTCTGTCCTCTCTTACTCTTCGCCAAAACCTTTACGGTAATTTCCAGCCACGGCCTAACCTGCCGCCTCTGAGCCACCTGAGCGATTTGTCCAAAATCAGGTTTGTCCTATTGCCCCAATTACAACTTTCCGAAAATCTTTCCATCATGCACAAATGGGATTTTCATTGTAACGAAGCGAGCATTATGTGTTTGGCGGTCCGTACCTCCTTTGCTTAGATTTGGATGATGCATTCCAATTAACTGTACATTGGGATTTACCTTCCTTTTCTTTCTTTTTTTTGATAGGTTTATTATATAAGATAACCCTCGTTTTGTCAACACTTTTTTGTATTTTTTCTTTTATTTTTTTAATCCATATGAATTTGTATATAATTATTTTAATTATTCTTACTATTCCGATAAATTCACCGGCCTTTCCAGGCGATTCCCTTATTATTTTCAGAATATTTTTACATTTTCGCGATGATGCAAATAAAATACAAACTTTCTTTCGCTTTTGCTCTTTAAATGCCAGAACACAAAATACACTTTTATCCAAGCTTGCCTCCAGCCAACGCCATTCCTATCACCAGATAAAACGTATGGCAGAGCGCCAAAAAGAAAAGCACGGCTGGGAATTCTTATTCCTGGGTGCAAATATCGACGCTATCGCCACCACAAAGAATTTCGGCATCCATTCGTCCCGGGCAGCAAACTGCCACAGCGTTCCCACGGGAACCCAGCGAAACTGCCGGGTATTAGGGCAAACAATCTCCTGCTTAAGAGAAAGCCAGCCCCTTTCCCCATCCTGGAAAGAGGAAATCGAGCTGGACTATCAGAAACGGAAAGCAAATGCACGTTAACTGCAGCGGCTACGTTCCCGCATAATTTCCTGATTATGGATGATAGAATTTTCTAATACGGGGTTATCACCCGATTATCCGAGCGGAACAGGCTGTCCGGGACTACCTGGAAAGTATGTTCCGCTATTTCTGTGCGTTCCCGGTAGCTTAACACTACCCGCTCCCCCTGAGCAAAGCCCTGATCGTAAGAACGATCCAGCTGATAAAATTCCTCCCGGGTATTTTTCAGCAATAGATAGCCATCGTTTACTTCCACTACCCTGCAAAACTCTCTTTTCATCTGCCCTTCCTCCTGTGAGCCTTCCCCATTTTCCAGCTCTTTCCCGCCGGTTGATTCCAAATTAATCCCTGCCTGCACGATTAAGGGAATACAATTTAACCACTGCCGCCCGCCGCCCGATATGCAAAGGACAACAGCCAGCGCAAGCACGCTCATGTAATTCATTTTCCATCCTTTCCTATGGGTTAACCGTAATTTCATTAATCAAAAAACAAAAATTGCCGTCCAGTTCACTTGGATCGATATAATATTTCTCGCCCCAGGAAGAAACAATATACCGGCCATCTTCCGTAGTTCCGGTTATGCTCATCCAATGGCCTCCCACATCTCCCTGAGCCAGCTGGCCGTCTTCGCGATATAAATTAAAATCCGCAGCCAGGATATTAATCACATCCCCTTTATTAATGTACCCGTCAATTTCATTTTTAGAAAACGGCCTTTCCGGAAACACTTTCTTATTTTCACAGTTCACGCCTTCCTTCGTACTTATATATTCACTGATGCGGTTTTCCATTGAAAGAATCGTCATTCCCCCGCTTTCAAATGATGCCGTATCCTGCCCCTCATACTCATCTAAAATTGCCTGGCGAGCCTCGTCCGACCATGTATCCCCATCATTCTCGTACAAATCAACGCCGTATCTTTCCCTGAATTCATCCGCTTTTCCCTCATACGATAATAGTTTGTCATTCACTAAAGCATCCGCACCACTCTCCCGATTCAGAAAATACTGATCATCCGTATGGGCATAAAAATCAATCAGCAGGCGGTTAAAATTAAATTCCCCGTTTTCATCATACAGCGGAAAGCCGAAATCCCGCATAAACGCATCCTCGCGGCCCTCATACTTTGTCATCACGGTGTTGACGAAGGCAACGTAACCGCACCCTTCCTCATTGATCCGCCCATACAAATTGATAATCTCCTCATCCGAGTAGTCCCGGTAGGCATCATACTGACGCACAAAATCAAACAGCTCCTCGTCTGCGCCAACCCGAAAAAACAAAGTCTTCTTCCCGGACTTGTTATGGATCAAATCACCCTGATCGCCGCCATATCCACCCTCGCCGTCGAAAACGCCGGAACGCCCGTCCAGGTTGCCTATGCCCAGCCGTTTTAAGAATTCCAGGGCAGCATCCACTAGCCACTGCTCCTTTTCCCGGTAAAGCTCCACAATCGAATGCCCTGTCTCCTGCATTTGCCTCATCCGGTTATGCTCGCCTTCCAGCTCTCTGGCCAGCATCATCAGCCGGCTGCTAATCCGCTCTTTCTGGCGGATCTCCATCCGCATCTGGATCCTTACCAGCGTTATCCCTGCAGTCACCTGCTGCAAAACCGGCATAAGCTGATCTATCTCCCCTAATGCACTTTCCATTTTATCCAGCTTAACTTTAAATTGACTCATCTTCTCCCCCTTATCAAGCATCAAGGCCTTGCTGCTTCCAACTTTTCCGTTGCCTTTGGTTTAGTAAGTATAGCATAAATTCGGGACATTTTCCAAAAAGCTGACCAATGGCACGTTAAATTTGCCGAATGACCATTTAACCTGCCATCGCTCCAATGCTGAAACAAAAAACCGGAACGCCAGGCAGTGCCTTCACACGCTGAAACGTCCCGGCTTCTCCATCCGGATACTAAATTTATCCCTGATAAAAATCAGGCAAGTCATTTGGCTGAAAGTAATCAAGACAGCACACTAGCAGAAGGCGCATCTGACGAAAAGAAATTTGCAAACACACTTTAGCACTGCCTATCACCCTGCCCCGTACACCTCAATCTGGCTTAAGGCCGGGAAAGGCGACGCCTCCTCCGACTGAATCAGATGGGAAATCACCAGCCACTGAATGCGCTTTTTCTCAAACACAAACTCCTGCGCATTTCCCGTCTTTTCCAAGGACAGCTCCTTAACCTCACCATCAGAAAAAGCAACGGACATTTTCTTCCACCAATTATCATGGGGGAAATCGGCACGGAGATATATCCGGATCCGGTCAGCCTCCACCGTGCGCCCGAAATCCAGCTTCATCTCGGCATCCGGGTTCCGGTTAATCCCCCAGGAGCCGTAAGGCCACCGCCCATGGCTTTCATTCGCCGTCACCCCGTCGATGGCATTGCAGGCGGCAAAAACCATCTCTCCCCGCGTCTCCACGTTCGCCGACGCGTGAGGGAAAAAGGCCTGGTTTCCGTGGAAATCATACCGGCTAAAGGCCAGGTTCCTGTAAGCGTTCACCTCAAAATCTTCCGCCACCCGCACATTCAGCAAATGCTGGCTGCCAGAAAACGCCTTTGGCGAGAGATGAATCCGCCGATCCCCGAAAGGAACCGGGTAAGCGATATCGCCGGTAAGGTACACCAAAGATTTTCCCAAGGCATCGTCTAACTGCAGCCAAAGATATCCCGGTTTTTCCGATGATTCCACATAGACGGTATCCCCCTCCTGGTATTCCCTTGCGCTGATTAAGTTTACTTCCCGCTCCCCTCTGGCTACCGCCAAGGTATTTCCCGACTTATCCGTTAGTTTAATGCAAACCATACGTTTTCCCTCCTGTATATCCATAAATTTTTATCAAGCTCCCTATCAAAATGCATCTTCCTTGATATTGTTAACTCATCTATATTTACACATCATAATTTCTTTTCAATCGTCAAGCAGACAAATCTAAATGTTTACCCTACTTAAGCCTCTTCGCATACTCATAAATGCACTTTAACATTTCCGTATTTCTTTTTCCAAATTGGCATTCTATTTTATCACTGAATCCTATATATGTATTAAACCCAAGCATATACACCGCCATTGCCATTGCCAAATCCTCTGCCTGTTCAGCATACAATACGGCAACGTTTTTAAGCTCTTGAACCACCGTATCCCGCGGAACAGAAACACTGCCTTCTTCATTTACAACCGAATTAATGATTTCGGGAAGCACCATGCACATCTGATAAAAAGCATCTTCCTCGCCAGTAAGGATTGCATAAAACTGATCCATGCTAACACGGCGTATCAGCCTATGCTGAACATTCTTCCCATCAACTTTCGTTGTCCACTTTATATTTTGAGATTTCTTTGCAATAGCTTCCACCAAAAGACAGGCACAATCATCATCTTCAAGAATTTGTCCCTGCATTTTAATGTATGTTTTCGCAGAAGAGGCAGAATTCATCGTATTATGCTTATTCTTCATTTCCACATACAACGTATGGACTACATCCCCATCTGGCATTTTTATCCCATCAGGATTTTTATAGATTACATCCCATCCTGCCTGGGGCACTTCACATCCTTTGAAATAAGAAAATATATTCTGATGAAAATATCCTATATCGTTATTATTTGATTTGTCCCTCTGCCGAAAAATCTCATTATTTACAATTTCCTCCCAACTCGTCTGGTATACAGATTTATCGAAAAGCAATTTTATCGGATCAATCAGATTGCTGTTAAATCTTTTTAAATCATATGACTCTAACTTTTCCCCATATTTCATAATCGTTGCACGGACATGATTTTTAAACTCTTCTTCGGATATAAAATTTAATTTCCAATCCATCATTTTAGCCCCTCCAACGATTTATATATTTCCAATGCAATTTCATATGCCAGATTCACTGGAACGGCATTCCCTACCTGTTTATATTGAGATTGCACATTTCCGCAAAATTGCCACTCGTCCGGGAAAGTCTGGCATCTTGCATTTTCACGCACATTAAAAGGCCTTGCTTCTATCGGATGGCATCTTTCCGTCTGTTTTTGAGACGGAGAGGTCAGGACGGTTAAGGATGGTTCATCTAAACTCATCCTTCTTAATATTCCGGTCCTTCCTCCTTCCATGTCCCAGCAGCTTTTCATGTATTCTTTTGCTATCTTCGGATCAATGTCTCTCCAATACCCTCCTGGCGGCACAAGTTCAAATATTTTTCGCTTATTTTCTCCATACGGGACGCCTGGCCCATCTGGACAATCCAATAAAACATCCCGCAAAACAGGCTTATAATCATGTTCTTTCGGAAATTGATATGTGATTTTGCCAATTAAATCATTCCTGATTCCTATAGTAATTAAACGTTCCCTCTTCTGCGGCACTCCAAAATCCCATGCATTCAAAACTTTTTTTTGTATCGTATATCCAGCCTGTTCAAAAATATGTGTAATTGTCTCATAGGTTCTTCCCTTATCGTGGGTCAGTAAACCACGTACATTTTCAAACAAAAACATTTTAGGCTGTAATTTCTGTAAAAAAGTAGCATAATGATAAAATAATGTTCCTCTTGCATCTTCTAACCCAAGCCGCTTTCCAGCGTAGGAAAAAGCTTGACAAGGCGCACCCCCTGACAGTAAATCCAAATCACCCTTCTTTATACCAAAATACTCTTCCAAATCCAAGCACGAAATATTTGCAATATCATCATTTATAACCCGCCAGTTGGGACGGTTCAATTTCAGGCTGTCCGCAGCATCCTTATCAAACTCAATAAGTCCTAACGTATCAAACCCAGCCTTTTCAATACCCAGCGCAAGCCCTCCCGCTCCAGCAAATAATTCAATTGTTGAATAAGTTAGGGAAAGATTTTTTACAGAATCATCCCGATATATTTCAACTACGTCTTCTATATCGCAATTTAAAGTAAAGCATATCTTCTCAATCGTTTCAAAAGAAACGGGCTTATTTTTCCCTAATCTTGCCAACACATTAAAACTGATCCCTGATGCTTCTTTCAATTCTGTACGGTTCATTTTCTTGTCAATCAATAGTTTCCATAACCTGTCATAGCGAATCGCCATATATACTCCTCCCAGAAATTATCTATTTCCTAATCTTAACACACTTATGCGCCCTTGGCAAGCTCGCCTCACTATATCATTAGATTTTCTCCTTATTGCAATTTCATTTATACTTGCTCTAGAGCGTGTTCTAAGCTATAGATGGGCAAATTGAAGCCATTCACAAAACATAGATTTGCCAACCGTCCAAAGGAATACACCGCCCGCCAAATTGCGCACAAGTCCGCTAATACCTTTCTCGCGGCTGAGGATAGAATATTAGGAAAGATTTACTTCCAGGATTGATAAAAGCGTGTCAAAGGAAATCCAGAATCCGCTCCGCTGCTTCACCTGGATATATTCCATGGGAAGGATGGCCGAATGGACGCTCCGAACTTCATCTCCAATCGGCCTAACATACGCTCCTCCATCCTTTACTTTAGAGCGGTCTCGGAAACTCTTTGTGCCCAGATTTGTGAGATGATTTTTTGTCAGAAGTGCACAAATTTATGAGGCGTACATGGAGTGTACGTCGATTAAATTTGAGCTCTTCTGGCGGAAAATCATCCGCAAAGATGGGTGCAAGGGAGTTTCCGAGACCGCTCACTTTAGAGTCCTCACCTTACAGCAGCGATTCCTTCACCTTCAGCACCGCCTTCTTCACCGCCGCCGGTTCCCCCGCGGCAATGCAGGGACGATGGATATCATTGGAGAAGAAGATGCAGTAGGAGCCTTCGCTCACATCCACAAAATTCTCGCCGGTTAAATTTTTATAGAAACAGGCATCCTTCCCCTCCGGGTTCTCCAAGATCTCCTCGGAGCCGGTGTAAGGCACATAGCCCATGCGCTCCGTCCCGGAGATAATGTACTGTACATCCAGATACAGATCATGCCTTTCCGCGCGGCGCTCCTCAAACGGCTTCGTCGTAACCTCCTGGATCATGGCATAGATGTCGCGTCCTTCGATCTCATAAGTCCCCGCCTCCATGGCTTTTAAGTCATTATTCCTTAGCCAGTCAATTCCTTTCTGAAGAGCCTCCGGATACTTAAAGGGGCAGTCTACAGCGTTCAATGAGGATAAAATCATAATCAATTCCCTTCCTTTCTGCTTAATTTTCTGCCATTATCTTAGCATAAATCCGGCTGCATTTCCACCGTTTATGGAACATCTTTAGACACATTTTTCATTGACTTTCCCTGCCTCCCGAGTTACAATCGGTACTAATGTATTGTCTGCACCGTATTCAGGCAGTATATTCGTTGCTTATTATCACAAGCAAATCTGGTAAATTTTGCCCTTAACCGGCAATAATACCAAACTGCCGCAGACAACCCGCAAAAACTTTACTATACTGGCCTGCGGCACATCCAGATTAAGCATACCGGCACGCCGGAAAAAACACAAGCAGATGAAAGGGAGATAATCTTGAAATCCATCGGAATTATTGCAGACAGCCACAGCAGCATATCCCAAAGCACCGCAAAGACACTGGGGATTACCGTCCTGCCTGCGCCATTTTACATTGACGGCAACTGCTATTATGAAGATGTTACCTTAACCCGTGAACAATTTTTTGAAAAGCTGGAATCCGGCGCGCAGATCACCACCTCCCAGCCTTCGCCTGCGGAGGTGATGGCCGCCTGGGATAAGGGATTAGCGGAATATGAAACCATCCTCTATTTCCCCATCAGCAGCGGCCTTAGCGGCTCCTGCGCCACGGCAGCGGCCTTAGCCCAGGATGAGCCTTACGAAAACCGGGTATTCGTGGTGGATAACGGCAGAGTTTCCACCCCCATGCACCGCTCCATATTAGACGCCCTGGAATTTATCCGCGCCGGCTATTCCGCCAGGGAAATCAAGGAAATCATTGAGCGCTCAAGGGATGAGATGGTCATCTACATTGGCGTGGAAACCCTGAAATACCTAAAAAAAGGCGGGCGGATCACCCCGGCGGCGGCAGCCTTGGGGACGTTCCTAAACATTAAGCCGGTCTTAAAGCTGGACGTGGGGAAGCTGGATGCCTATAAGAAGTGCCGCGGCTTCGCCAAAGCGAAGCACGCCATGATCGACGCCATTCGCCATGACCTGGAAACCCGGTTCCAAAAACCATACCAAGAGGGACGGATTACCTTGATGGCCGCTACCAGCGCCTCGAAAAAGGAAACCGTCCAGTGGATGATGGAGATCCAGGAAGCCTTCACAGACATGAAGGTATTCTGCGATTACTTGTCCCTTGGCGTATCCTGCCATACCGGACAGGGGGCGCTAGGGATTGGGATCGCCTGCCGTCCCGTTCCGTAAACTGATCTGGCTGCAGTGCTTAATCACCAAAAACACAGACAAAAGAAAAGGAGAACCTAATGAACAGCGATAAACCTACGCAAAACCTACAAAAGCCCCTGGAAAGCCGCAGCAGCTTTTCCGGAAAGCTGGGGTACGTCCTGGCCGTGGCCGGATCTGCCGTAGGCCTTGGGAATATCTGGCGTTTCCCATACCTGGCGGCAAAATACGGGGGCGGGATATTCCTGCTGGTCTACCTGGTGCTTATGTTCACCTTTGGCTACGCTCTAATCGTATCGGAAACGGCCCTGGGCCGGATGACGAAAAAAAGTCCCGTAGGAGCTTTCCGCGCTTTCGGCAAAAGCGCCCCCTTTACCTTCGGCGGATGGATAAACGCCATCATTCCCATGCTGATTGTGCCCTATTACAGCGTAATCGGCGGGTGGGTGACAAAATACTTGTTTGAATACCTGCGGGGAAGCACGGCGGCCCTGGCAGAGGACGGCTACTTTACCCAGTTTATCGCAGGAAACCTCAGCGTTGCCTGGTTTATGATCTTCAGCCTGGCCGTCGTGGCCGTGCTCTTTGCCGGGGTAAAGCACGGGGTGGAGCGCGTCTCCAAAATCATGATGCCGCTCCTCGTCCTTTTAGCCATCGTGGTGGCCATTTATTCCATGACCAGGCCGGGGGCATTTAAAGGGGTAAAATATTTCCTCGTCCCCAACCTCAAGAACTTTTCCTGGATGACCGTGGCGGCCGCCATGGGGCAGATGTTTTACTCCCTGTCCATCGCCATGGGAATTTTATACACCTACGGTTCCTACATGAAGGATGATGTGAATATCGAGCAGTCCACGGCGCAGGTGGAGCTTTTTGACACCGCCATCGCCGTACTGGCAGGGCTGATGATCATCCCGGCAGTTTTCGCCTTTTCCGGCGGGGATCCGGACACCTTAAAAGCCGGCCCTTCCCTGATGTTCATTACCATCCCCAAGGTATTTGCCAGCATGGGCTTGGGCACGGGAGCAGGGGTAATGTTTTTCCTTTTGGTGCTCCTTGCGGCTCTCACCAGCGCCATTTCCCTTGCGGAATCCAGCGTTTCCACCTTTGAAGATCAATTCGGCTGGAGCCGCTATAAGGCCACGGCGGTAATGGGCGTGATCATCTTTTTCCTCGGCTCCGCCTCTGCCCTTGGCTTCGGCGTCCTGGACTTTGTCTCTCTTTTAGGAATGTCCATCCTGGACTTTTTCGACTTTCTTACCAACTCCCTGATGATGCCCATCGCCGCCCTAGCCACCTGCTTCTTCGTCACCCGCGTGGTGGGGCTTAGGCGGATTGAAGAGGAAGTGGAGAAGTCATCCGCCTTCAAGCGCAAAAAAATGTATAACCTGTTTATGCGCTGTCTGGCTCCGGTATGCATCATTGTTATCCTCCTTAGTTCCGTAGCCAATGTATTCGGGTGGATTTCCATGTAAGGGAAGAAAAAGAAAAAATTTTAAATTTTTGAATGGATCCTGCCTCGTCAGTCGTATTAGTGGTGAAGTCAAAAAACGCGGCAACGCGATCGCTAATGGAGGAAAATCATGAAAAGAGCATTTTTAGGCGTTCTCACATCGGTTATTTTGTTATCGGCAGGCACTGCAACCGCATTTGCGGCAGACTACAGGGACGGACATTATTTCATCGACGCAGACGGGGACGGGATCTGCGATAACTGCGGGGTTTACCGTCAGTGCGCCGCGGATCAAGACGGCTGGGGCAGATATTTTGCAGATGCGGACGGAGACGGGATCTGCGACAACTGCGGGATCCATCACTGGTGCGCCACGGACGGGGCCGGCTGCGGCAGATATTTTGTGGACGAGGACGGAGACGGGATCTGTGACAATTATGGGGATAACGTGCCATGCGGCCACGGACAGGGACACCGGCGGGGTCACGGCGGCCACTGCGGCCATGGGAGATAAAACGGAAGTCAAAAAGGAAGCGTTATGCGGAGCGAAGAGGAGACAATCAAGGCCATCGAACGGCATTCCCACACCGTCCGGCGGCTTTGCATGGTACATTTGAAGAATTACGCGGATACCGAGGACATATTTCAAACCGTGTTTTTGAAGTATGTCCTTAGCTCTGTTTCCTTTGAAAGCGAGGAACATGAGAAGGCATGGTTTATCCGCGTGACCATCAATGCCTGCAAGGATTTGCTGAAAAGCTTTTTTCGCAGCCATACGGTTTCATTGGACGCCGTTATCCAGCAGGCGTCAGCGCTGCCTCCTGATTACCGGGATGTTTGGGAAGCCGTCTTTTCCCTTCCCCAGAAATACCGGGACGTGGTGTATCTCCATTACTTTGAGGATTACACCGCCTTGCAGATCAGCCGTATTTTAGGCAAAAACGTGAATACGGTTTATACGCTCCTTACCCGATCCAAACAGCTGTTAAGGGAAAAGCTGGGAGGTAGCTATGAATATGAATAAGACGTTTAAGGAACTCTTCGGCCCGATACAGGCGGAGGAGGAATTAAAGAACCAAACCAAAGCCTTTCTGTCAGAAAAGACCAAAGGATATGCCCAGGCGAAGGCTCCAAGCCGCAGATACTCCCTTGCCGCAGTATGCCTGTGCCTTTTCTTTGCGCTGTTTGGCGGGCACTGGCTTTACTTTACCCCCATGGCACAAATCAGCATTGACATCAACCCTTCCATTGAGCTTAGCATCAACCGGTTTGACCAGGTAATCCTGGTGAAAGATTTTAACGAGGACGGGCGGACACTTTCCCATGCACTGGACGTAAAATACAAAAATTACGCCGACGCCCTTGAGCAAATCGCAAATAACGCGGCCATCGCGGCGCTTTTGTCCGATAATGAGATTATGACGATTACCGTGGCAGGCCCGGACAAAAAACAATCCGCCAAAATCCTTTCGGGGGTTGAGGCGTATGCGGCAGAACAGAATAACACCTACTGCTACTACGCATCCTCCGAAGAGGTTGCCCAAGCCCACGAAATGGGATTTTCATGTGGAAAATATAAGGCCCTTTTAGAGCTGCAGCAGCTTAACCCGGATATTAACCCAGAAGCAGTGCAGGAAATGACCATGAGGGAAATCCGGGAACTGATTGACCACTGCTTAGATGACGGCGAGGATGGCTCCCCATCTCCCAATCCCGAAAAAAACGGGCATCACGGTCATGGCGGCGGCCATCAAAAGGGACTAGGAAAGGGGAGAAGGGACAAACACTAAGCCCCCGCTCCCCTTCCTCCTACCGAATCTGCGCCAGGATGCTGGGATCCTTGATCTTCTTATCCTCCGCAAACAGCAGGATTTTCGACAAAATCTCCGCCGTCTTCGGATCATCATCCACAAAGGGAAGGAAAATCCTTCCCCTGTGCTGGGAATGTACCGGAAGCACAGCTAACATGGCATTGCCCATCTGGTGCACCACGCCGCTTCCTAAATGCACCGTGTACTGCCCAAAGGCTCCGTCAATCAGCGCATGGCTTCCCTCTAACTTCACGTTCCTGATCTTAAACAGCTCCAGATTGCATTCCACAATGGCCTTGCGCATCTCCACCGTGGAATGGCTGGTTTCCGGATCCACGCCTCCGGCATGAGCCACGCTGACCGCCAGATCCACATCCCGCATCACTTCGCTGTAGATAATCTCCGGGATCTCCTTAATCTTCAAGGCCTTAAAGGTTTTCCGATCCGTAAACACCACCCATTCCAAGGTAGGCGCTTCCACATCGCTGGGGGAGAACCAATCGGCCATGGCGTAAATTCTGGCCACGATATTTTCCTTATAGTAAACCTTCTGAAGGCCGTCCTCATAATCGGCCACCCAGCGGCGGCTCCTAAGGGCTCCCACCGTCTTCTGGGGCTGGATCTGGTTCCCGGCAAACATTAAGGAATGTTCCTTCTCCAGCTCTTCCTCAAGCTTAACATACAGTTCCCTAAACACCTGCTTAAAAGGCTGCTTCTGCTTCCTGTCAAACAAAAGCTTCTGGTATTCATGCCAGCAGCCTGCCTGGTAAAGGTCGTAGGGGTGGACGATCCGGATGCAGTCCTCCGGCCTTAGCCTCGTCACCGCCCCGGTCTCATCCGTAAGGCCCTCCGGCGACAAAAATCCCATCCGACAGCCGTCTCTATCCTCTGCCGCCATCACCAAAGGCTCCAGGATTGGGCGCACCACCGGGTTTTTCATTAATTCCAAAAATTCCCAGACCTCAAACAGCGTCCTATCCTCCATCGCCTGCTCCATCATCTGCCTGGTGCGGCTGTACTGCTCCTTCAGCTTTTTATTCATCTCCTGGCAGGAAAGCACCAGCTCGTGCTTCTTGTATTTTGCCGGGATGGATTTTAACAGCTTTTCCCCTTTGCGGCACTGGAGGGCGCTCTTCCCGTTCTCATCCACGAAAACCCTTACCTGCACCATCTCTCCTGAGGCGGAAGCTTTCCCTTCTCCCTCATCCAGGCTCTTCCAGCCAAAGTAAGCTTCCATGGTTTCCACCAGCTTATTTTCCATCCGGAGGGTTAAGCGGGTCACATCGGTAAAGCCTGCATTGACGCTTAAGTTCCTAAGCGCCAGATCCACTGCCCGCCCCTCGCTGGCCCGGCGCTGCGCCCCGAAATTCCTGCTTTCTTTCTTGAATTTCTGGATAAACTGGTAGCGATCCAAAAGATCTGCCTCCCGCTCCGCCTTCTCCTTGCTTAGGGGGCAAAGCCCCAGGCTCATCAGCAGATCCTTATTCCGCTTTCCTTCGATCTCCCCTTTCAGCTGCTCCTTCCCTGTCTTTCCCAGAGCCGCATCGGCATACTTCCTGGCTCTGGCATGGGCCGTGCCGGTGGAAGAATACTTGGCCGCATCGTACAGCAGCTTAAATTCCTTTTCTCCCAGCTTCCCGTAGGCCTCAGAAAACCAATTTACGTCGAAAGCCCCGTCCCGCAGCTCCTCCGGGGAGAGGGGCGTATATTTCGCCACCATGGAGGTAGTGTACTCGTCCATGCTTTCGCTGGTATGGGCCATAAAATAATAGCAGCCGCTTTGGAAACCTGGCAGCCCCAGATACTCTTCCACGATGCCGATCCACTGCTGGGCATACATGGCCAGCTCCACCAGCCGTTTTTTCGTGACATCCGTTCCCTTCAGCGCCTTTTTCAGATCCTTTGCCCCTTCCCCCGGCTTGGGGCGGCACACGCTAAGGAGATAGCTTAACACAATCCGGCGATCCGTCCCGCCAAACCGGTAGCTGTAGCCCCTCTGGAGCGTATCCTTCCCCAGGGCGGTTAAAATCTGGATCATATAGTCAATGCCGTAAATCACCTGGATATTCCTTGCATAGCCGGAGAAGGGCGTAGGCTGCTCCCCTCGCTTTAACTCCACCGCCAGCACCTTAGGAACCACCTCCCGGTACAGCTCATGGGCTAAGGCCATGGCGGGAAGCTCTTCACCAATATCGTCAAAGCGGTATTTTCCTTCCACCGGCTTAATCGCCTGGTTCCCGAAAAAGGCATTTAAGTCCCCTACCCTGGCGTTCCGGTAGGGAACAATCCCCTTTTGCTCCACGGTGCTGACCGCTCCCAGGATGCTGCCCAAGTTTAAGAAGGTAAATACGGCCTTGTAAAACAAATCCTTATCCCAGATCTTTTCCGTATAGCAGCGGACGAAATCATAAAGGCGCAGATAGCCGCTGTGGCCGCTGCTGTAGCGCCTCAGCTTTTCCTTATCCTTTAAGCGGCCAAAATGCTCCTGTAGCCGGAACCGGAAGACAAAGGCCGTCTTCCACTCTTCCCCCTCCGCCAGGTTTAAAAACCCTAAAAGCTCGCAGAAAATAGGGTAGTCTGTCGCCCGAACCGTGTAGACCTCTACCTGGTCGCCCCATCGTTTTTCCTTCTGCTCACACAGGGAATTGTTCTCATCCAGTGCCAAAAGAAGCTTGGCCGTCCCCAAAAGCCCCCAGCGAAGCTTTAACGCATCAGAAACGAACTGGCGAAACAGCACGTCGATTACCGTCCTGGCCTGTTCCCCATGGGAAAGCCCCTGGATCAATTCGCCAAATGGCGCTTTCTTCAGAAGCCCTTTCCCAAACACCTGCTTATACAGGGAAAGGTTCCCCTGGTAAAGCCCTCTTTTGGCACGGCAGCACTGGTAAAGGTACAGCTCCATAAGCATCTGGGGCGTTTTTATCTCCTGGCGGTAAAATTTCTCCCACATTTCCCGGAAGGGGTAAGCATCTAAGGGCACTGCGCCCGGTTCCCCGTGAATCCGGCGGCTGGTGGTAAGCTTATTCCCCAGCAGCACTTCCTCGTCCCAAACCGTTTTATATTCCAGGTTCTTGTTTTCCTCAATCAGGCGGTTTAATGCCCACAGGATGCGGATACATTCCTTCTCCCCAAAGGCAAACAGCTCCCCGGCATCCCCTATGTCCTGCAGAATCTGGGGCAGAACCCAGGGCTTTTTCACGTCGTACAGGCCGTAGCCCGGAAGCTTTAAAATGTTTTCCGCCTGGCTCTCTTCTCCCAAAAGCTCGTCCAAAAGCACCTGCTCCCTGGCCGAAACCTTATCCATCCCCGCCAGTACCGGCCTTAAGGAGGAAAAGCTTTCCTGGTCGTCCTTCTTCATCTGGAGAGCCAGATCCAAGGCTCCCATGCGGCATTCCTCCGATTTGGACTGGGCTAACTTCCCGATGCAGGCGCAAAGCTCCTTATTCCCCTGCTTCCTTAGCAGGGAAAGGATCCCCTTCCGCCCCGTCTTATACTTTAAATTCCCGGCGATTTTCCCGTAATCCTCCCCGGTAAGCTCCATCTCCTCCACCAGGAAAAAGGCCGACCGCATGGTGTATTCCTCCGGATTGTGGAGCAGTTCAAACAGGATCTCCTTCCTGGCCTTGGACTCTGGCCGGTATAAAAGAACCCTGGCGGCTGCCGCCCGGGAGCCGTAGCTGTTCCCCTGGCCGATCAGCGGGATTAAGGCCGCCGCTTCATCCAGGCAGGCCTCATCCTGCATCAGCCACGCCAGCAGGCACAGCCTTACCGCCACATCCGACGGATACATCACTACCTTGTGCCACGGGAAAATACAAGGGTCTAAAACAATGCCCTTTTTCGGCATCTGGTTTAGGATCCCCTTTAGAAGGCCGTAAAATTTCCTCACTTCTTCCTTATCCTTAAACCATTTGGCCAGATCCCCCGTATCCGGCTTCCTGGCCGGGGCATCCCGCAAAGACCAGTATCCCCTTCCCTTATCCTCCACCAGCCTGTGCAGCTCATAGCTGGCATCCCCTAAAAACCCGGGGAGGAAACAGGCCACCAATTCCAGATCATCGGGGTATTTTAAGATCACTTCCTTTGCGGCCTGCATCTTAAGCTTTGGCTCCTGGAGGGAATGGTTAAAATACGAGGCCGTCATCTTCTGGTTTTTCGTCCCCTCCCGGATCAGCGTTAATTCCGCTTCCACCGCCTGGCCTGCATCGTAAAAGCCCTTGGCCCACAGGCCGCAGCTGATAGCCACGGAATCATTTGAGGCAAGCTGCTCCCGGCAGAAATCTTCGTCCCTTAAGCACTGCCCCATCAGCCGCACCAGCTTCCCGGTGATCCGATCCACGCTTTTCTCATTAAAAATCCCGATCCAGGTGCTCACCGCCCGCTTCACGGAGGAATACCGCACCAGGTCGTTTTCCTCAATCACGGAAAACAGATGAAGGAAGGCTTCCGGCCTGCCTGCGTCCATCGTCTCGCAGACCGCCTGCCTGGCTCCCTCCTGAAGCCTGGCAGCTAAAAGGAACCGGCCCAAAAGCTGGTGCATTTCCTTATTTTTACATTTTATTATCCCGCGGATCAGCTCATGGCTGATCATCATGGTATTGGCCTCCCCCAGCAGGACATCCTTGACCGCCTGGATGGTTTCCTGGTTCCCTGCGTCAATCTGTGCCGCTAAGATCCCGTCATAGCTCCAAAATTCCGTCCTGGCATGGTCGTAGCTTTCCGGGGATACCCGCCCGGTCAGCACCTGAGCCAGAGAGCCCCCGTAAAATCCCAGCCGTGAATAGCCCCAGAGAAGCTGGACGCTTTCGCAGACAAAGGGCGCGTAGCTTTCCGAGCGCAGGCTGCGCCTGTACCATCCGGCAGTCATCTGGAACTGGTTCATCTGATCTAAGGCATAGTAAAATTCCTCTTCTTTTCCTTCCGGCACGCACGCTGCCGTCAGGCCGGGAAGCTGCTCCCGGTAAACGTCACTTAGCCGCCGGTATGTGCCGTTTTCTAAAAGCTCCCTGATCCAATCGCAGGCCTCCGTTGACATGGAGTAGTAAGAAGTTTCCGGCAAAAGCTTTTTCTCCGTGTTGGATAAGTCTTTGCCCTTTCCCTTTTCCCTTACCTGCCCTACCCACTCCTCGCTTAACTTCCTCCTGGTCTGGTATGTATATTCCGCCACAAGCTCCTCCTTACCATCCGCCCATCCAGCCTGACAGCATGGTCAGGCGGATAAATGTAAATACGGTTCCCTCCGGCCAGGAAAACGCCTGATCCAGATCCGTTACCTCATCCTCTCCTGCAAATACCCGGTAAATGCCGTCCTCAAAAGACTGGATGGCATTCTCTTTCGCCTTTACGGGATCTCCGTCATTTCCGCCCCGCAGCCCGAAGGAAACCTTCCCCGAGGCAGCCTGATCCTTTAGCTCCTGGGTCGTTAAATACCCTACAATCTGCCCCTGATCCTTCCGCTCATTATACTCCTTAACCCCCAGCTCCACCAGGGCGCTAAAGAATTCCCTGACCGTATCCGGCTTTTTCTCCAGTTCAAACCGAACCGGCGTCAATTCCTCTTTCCTTTGCCTGCCCATCCGCTTCATCTTCGCATAAATGGTGTACGGCATCTTTCCTCCCTCCTTTTAATCCCCAACCCCAAAGTCGGTATTTTCATAGAGGACCTCCATCGCCGGGTCATCCTTAAGCCAGCCGTATTCCTCCATAAACCACTTCACCAGCTCCGGATCCCGCTTCACGTCAGTGGTATTGTCCGTGAACACATTGACAGTTCCCAGCTTAAAATGCTCCTTAACCAAACGGATATCCTCCGCGATCATTTCCCTCGTCTGCCCTTTAATCCCCACCATAATGCAGGGAGAGTCAAAGTACGCCGCCACCTCCTCCGGTGTCCTAAAACCGGCGTGCTTATTTAAGTAATTTTCCCGAAACCCGTAATCAAAGGTTTCCACCCCGATTTTATAGGTGATGGGGACGCCCATAAATTCCCTCATCTCATCCAGCCGGCCACGGTACATCCAGTGGGATTCAAAAAACAGGCGGGAAATCTGCTTATCCTTCACCACCTGCCGGATCTCCCTAAGGGTCGCCCCCGGAAGCTCAAAACAGCTCCCGGAATTAATCACCTCCAGGACGCCAAGCTCCCCTGTCACCAGGGAAAGCACCTGGGAATTTAGCGCCGCCATTTCCTGTTCATCCCGGGAATTATCGTCAATATAATCGCAAAACCTGCACTTCCCCCAGGCACAGGGGAAGCTTTTCAGTAAAACAATCTCCCTGGGATTCTTGTTCCGAATCACATTATACCGCTCCACGGGACTGCCCTCCTTTCAGCATAAGCTTCATCTCCGCCGTCATGCAGGCCATCAGTACCGACACAAGCACCGCAGAGAGGAGACGATCTGCATAATCTGTCACCAGCTGCACCACAAAGGCGCTGGCCACCAGGCCGAATCCAAGGCGGCTTAAAAGCTGCACCAAAATCGATGAGCCGGAAGAAGTCACCCCATGGAATAAAAAGGCGGAAATCGATGCGCTGGCCGCCGTCCCCGGCAAGGTAATCAACGCCGTTCCCAGGAGAAACTTCTTCTTATCCATCAGCCCTAAGCGGAAGATAAAGCCTGCCAATGCCCCGGTAATCATCCCTGCTGGCATAAAGTAAATGGCGTAAATATCGGAAGTTACCCCGCTAATCAGCCCGCTTCCCATAGCTACCGCCGCACCCTGCATGGGGCCTAACACTGCCCCTGCCAGGATCGTTCCAATGCTGTCCAAATACACCGGGAGCTTTAGGCAGAGGGCAATGTATGCTCCTACAAAATTTAAGGTAACACAGAAAGCCGCCATGGTCAACCGCATAGTACCGGATTTGCCCTTCTTTCCCCCGGTTTCCCTTTGCCTGTTCCCGGTTTTACCTTGTTCATCTCCCACTCTTTTTTTCCTGTTCCCTTCACTAAACATCGACATTCTTCCTCTTTTCCTTTATTATTCGCAGCCATCCAACGCTTTTGCCCTTTCCAGGAGCCTTTGCCCGCGGCCGCCTAATTCCTTTGCCATTACCAGTGTACTGACACGTTTACATTTCGCCAAATGACTTGCCTGAATGTCCATCTGCTGCGTTGTTGTCAGTCAACGACGCCACCGCAGAGCCTGCCCCAGCGAAGCGGGGGTATCGCCTCCCTCCGCCGCCTTGCAGACGGAAAATTCATGCCCGATAAAGCGGGGCACGCTGTCCTGCGTCATTTGGCTAAAAGTAATTGTTAGGATTCACTTACCATAATCTGTCTTAATACCGGCCTAATTTTTTCCTCCTCACAGCCATACAGCCTGGACAAAAACAAGGCAAAAAATCCTGCTTCATCCACCTGATCCAAAATATAGCTGTTGGGCGTTTTTCCCCAGATATTCATCCGATCCACCACGGACTGCCCCTTGGAAATCCCTTCCGTCTCTACCGCCGTATAGGCCGCAAAACCGCCGCAAAGGCCTGGCTTTAGGCTGTATGCTACCGCCAGGGGATCGTTTATCACGCAGCCGATTACCCTTTCCTGTGCCCAGTGGAAATCAAAATAATACCGGGTAATCGCTTCTACAAACGCTCCTACCCGCTTCCCCGTTTCCTTGTCTAAAACCTTCATATACTCCAGGATGTTCGGCGTCAGCACGATTTTCCTGGTAACGTCCAAGCCTACCATATGGATAGGGCGTCCCAGATTTTCATACACAAAAGCCGCCCCGTCCGGGTCGCACCAATAGTTATACTCCGCCACCGGTGAACAATTCCCATGGCTTTTATCACTTCCTCCCATGGAAATAAACATTTCCAAGGTTTTAAACGCATCCCGGTCTTTTTCCAACGCCAAAGCTATATTGGTCAGCGGCCCGATAGCAATAATCCACACCTGCTTTTCCCGCCTTAAGGTATCCAGGATGAACTCCACCCCGTCAGGCAAAACCTTTCCCCCTTCTGCCTCCTTTATGCCTGCCTCTCCAAGCCCATCTTCCCCGTGGGTATCCTGGGCGCTGATATATTCCCGCTTTAGGGGCACTTTGGCCCCTTGGTAAACCGGGATATCCATTCTCCCCATAAATTCCAGGATTTTCAAGGCATTTTTTCCTCCCTGATCTGAAGGCACATTGCCGCTGACCGTCGTAATCCCGGCCACATCAAGCTCCGGAGAAGCCAGCGCCAACATTAGTGCCAAACTGTCATCAATCCCTGGATCGCAGTCAATGATCACTGTCCGTCTTTCCATTTATTTTTCCTCTCTTTCCCGCAGGACTCTCTGCCTGCAGCAGTCTATGGCATCTTTCCCCTCTGCCATAGGGGCTGTTGCAAAACCTGGCGTTTCCACAACATACAGCAAAACTTACCCCAAATCCATCCTTATCTATTGTGGAACGCTGCTGTTTTGTGACAGCCCCGTTTTGCCTTATGGGATACGCTTTCCTACGATCAAAAAGCCGTGTCCCTACCAAGGACACGGCAAGCCAAATAGACGCCCTTTAAGCGCC
The DNA here is from genome assembly GCA_910575565.1 of Lachnospiraceae bacterium. Lineage (GTDB taxonomy): Bacteria > Bacillota > Clostridia > Lachnospirales > Lachnospiraceae > Caccovicinus. The sequence goes on from CAJTFL010000011.1 coordinate 114,261, forward strand.
TTTTTGCATTTCTATCCTTAGTTTTTTATCCTGGGAAGTTCTCGAACCAGTCCGGGGCAAGAAAAACATCCCCGATTTCCAATGCAAAACGAGTATAGCAAAAATACAGCCTAATGTAAAGTTTTGTTTTTCTACTTCCCGGAATTTTGCAGCATCGTATATGTCCCTAAGTCCTGAAACCCTATGGAATGATAGATTTTGCCTGCCGCCGGATTATGGTAAAACAGGCACAAAAACTTCTTTCCCTCCGCCAGGCAATCCTGGCACAGCGCCAATACCACTGCCCGGGCATACCCCTTCCGCCGAAACTCCGGATGGGTCGCCACCCCGATCACCATGGCGGATACCTGGTTCTCCGCCGAAGTCTGGGCGATAGAAACCAATCGCTCCCCCTCAAAGATCCCATAGCTGCGCCCAAGCTTTGACACATTCATCCGGATATCTTCATGGCACTCCTTTTCTGACCTGTTTTGGTAATTGGCGGAAAACTCCTCAATCTTAAGATACAGCCGGTAAATCGCCGGGATATCTTCCTCCGTCAGCCGCTTTACCTGCCCCATCAGCTTGCCTGCCCGCCTCCTTTGCTCCTCCGTCACCTGGTTTAAACGAGCCAGGTATGTGGATACCGGCTCCCTGCCCGGCAGATACGGCAGAAGCTTTCGGATCACCGAATCCGCCCCGCTGATATTCCTTGGATTTTTCCCTGCCAAAAATTCCCCCACGGCTTTCCCGTCATAGTCCGGATCATGGCTGTACACCAAAAAATTCCCCCGGTAATCCAGCAAAAAATAAGGGAAGCCCATGCCCTCACGCCAGTCATCGGCAGTATAGGTGGAAACATGATCCCCTTCCATCCCAAACCGCTCCAAATCCCCGATGGCAAATAGGTTAAACTCCGGCTCTGGAAGCAGATATTTTTGTGCCTGTGGCAAATGCTTGCTGCTTAACTTCTGCATGGTACTTACCTCCTCGTTTTCTGAAAATTTCACTTATCATAATTGTTTTTTCTGGATTTGTCAATCCTTGATGCAAAAAATTTACTGTAACCCCGATACATTTTACTCATAAATTGGCGCTCTTTCAGCAAAAAAATGGATGAACTTTTCCATGAATATTGTTTTTTTAACTTCCTAATACTATGATACCAGGCAAACCACACACCTTTTGCACGATTAATTTAAGCCCCCATAATCATTATCACACACAGCCGCGCAGCACTGCAAAATAGGAGGAACTATGTCCCGTCAGCAACCCTTAAATTCCCGCTTTCCCCAATCCGGTTTTATCTATTTTTATTTAAACCTATCCGCCTATTGGCTGATCCCTGGCTTTACGATTTATTTTGTTCAGGGCAGCAACTGGTTTACCACGAATTTTTCCGTCCTGGGCAGCGGCCTGGCAAAGCAAAATGCTTTCGCATTCTGGGGGCTGCTGGTAGGGATTTATTTCTTTATAATATTGGAAATAATTTCTAAATATCTGGTGCTTTCGCCTAAGGAAACCTTTTTTATCCCCCTGGCCCTCCTCCTGCTAACCTGCGCCATCACAACGCCTTATCTGCCTGGACAGTTTCCTTTTAAATCCTTCCTTCACGTTATCTTCGCCTTCCTGTCCGCCGTCTGCCTAGCCTTTTTCCTGATCCTGGTAGTCTGGAAGCTGCACCGCGCACGGCCCGGCCAGTTTTGGCCTTATTCCCTGGGGCTGGCGCTGATTATTTTCTTCGGTCTTATCCTGCTTATTGCCGCCGGGATCGTAAGCAGCGCCTTGGAAATCTTTTTTACCCTGTCCGCAACCTTATTTTGCCGCAGGCTGGAGCGGAAGCTGCATTCTTTTTAACCTATCAAGCTGCGATAAGCATAGGGAGATGAGGAAGCAGCCGTGTTAAGTTTTGGCAAAAAGCCTATTGACAAAACTTCGGCAATATGCTAAAGTATGAAACGTATTGACTGCCGAAGACAGCAGGTGCTGTAAAGCATAAGTTGAAAACGCCTGCCGAGGAATCTACAAAGCTCAAAAGAGAATTTTGTAAAGCCTCTCTGTCGTTGTGGCAGGGAGGCTTCTTTTTCGCAGTCAGAAAAGTGCTTTTGGGAATTCTTCCTAAAAGTGCAAAAATCTGATAAGGAGGTAAACGTCATGGCAAAAGTGGAATTAAAACAGCCGATTGTGGATGAGATTGCCGGGGTATTGGACGGTGCGGCTTCCGCAGTAGTCGTAGACTACCGTGGTTTAACCGTTGAACAGGATACCATCCTGAGAAAACAGTTAAGAGAAGCAGGGATCACCTACAAGGTTTATAAGAATACCCTGATTAAGCGTGCTGTAGAAGGCACGGCATTTGCAGCCCTTGATCCCCATCTGGAAGGGCCGACCGCATTAGCTGTTTCCAAAACGGATGCCACTGCACCGGCCAGGGCATTAGCCAAGTTTGCAAAGACAGCAGATAAGCTGGAATTAAAAGCAGGCGTGGTTGAAGGAACCTATTACGATGCAAAGGGAATCCAGGTAATTGCAACTATCCCGTCCAGGGAAGAGCTGCTGGGCAAGCTCCTTGGAAGCATCCAGTCCCCGATTACCAATTTCGCCCGTGTGCTTAATCAGATTGCTGAGAGCAAGGGCGGCGCAGCCGAGGCTTAATTGGCGTCAGCGAACTGCACATATTGAATAACATGAAATAGGAGGAAATTATCATGGCAAAATTAACTACCGCTGAGTTTATCGAAGCGATTAAAGAATTATCCGTATTAGAGTTAAATGATTTAGTAAAAGCCTGCGAAGAGGAGTTTGGCGTATCTGCAGCAGCTGGTGTTGTTGTAGCGGCAGCAGGCCCGGCAGAGGCTGCTGAGGAAAAGACCGAGTTCGACGTAGAGTTAACCGAGGTTGGCCCCAACAAGGTTAAAGTAATTAAGGTTGTACGCGAAGTTACCGGCTTAGGCTTAAAGGAAGCTAAGGACGTAGTAGACGGCGCTCCGAAGGTAGTTAAAGCTGGCGCCGCTAAGGAAGAGGCTGAAGGAATCAAGACTAAGTTAGAAGCGGAAGGCGCTAAAGTTACCTTAAAGTAATTTTGGGTTTGCTTTTTGAGGGAAAGGATTGGCATCGTGCTTGATGTCAGTCCTTTTTTGATCCTTTGGCTCCGGTTTTAGGCCGTGTTTGCAGCATATTCCGATGCCCCGTCTGCGCCGGATAAATCAGGAGGAAATAAACAATGACGGAAATCTATTATATTGAAGATGACGAAAATATTGCAATGGCCGTAAAAGAATATCTGAACCGAAAAGGGTATGCAGTTTCTATATTTGGGACGCTGGAAAGCGGAAAGGAAGCATTGGAACACCATATTCCAAGCATTGCCCTGATTGACTGGAATATGCCAGACGGCGAGGGAAACGGCTTTTGCAGATGGATACGCGAAAGATGGAAGGAACTTCCAGTTATTTTTCTGACTGTCCGAGATGATACCCGTGATATTATTTCTGGTTTTGCATATGGTGCGGATGATTATGTGACAAAACCCTTTGACCTGGAAATTCTGCATTCACGCATCTGCGCGCTGCTGCGCAGGGCAGGGAATATGCAGAGCCAGTATCTCTTCTGCGGCTCCATCTCTATTGACAAAAACAAAACGGCAGTATTTTGTGATAAAAAAGAAATTACGGTCAGCCAAACAGAATACCAGCTGTTGCAGCTTTTGATGGAAAATAAGGGAAAAACCGTCACGAGAGAACGGCTGTTGACTGAAATTTGGGACAATAATGGGAATTATGTTAATGATAATACGTTGACCGTAACAATGAAACGGCTTAGGGAAAAACTCCATCATCCGTCCTGCTTGAAAACAATACGGAGCTTTGGCTACCGTATGGAGGATGAGATATGAGCAAAAAATCAAATTTAAAAATAACGGTTTTGTTTGTGTTGTCAGTCAGCCTGATTATAGCGGCGATGACTGCATACCTTCTTACCATTTACTATCGCCATGTGTGTTTTCATCTATTGGGAGGATTTTGTGAAAGCATGATTGAAAAAAATCCAGATGCCAGACAGGCTGTTTTGGAAGTATTGAAAACACGCGGCTTCCGGATGACAGGCGAAAATGCATTGTCAAACTTTGGTTATGATCCATCGAATTTAGGGATTGCGGACACGCCATCTTTTTGGATTGCCGCTTTTAGTTTTTTGGCAGGCGGCATACTGTTCCTTTTCTCTTTCTGGTATTGGCATAGGAAATCGGATGCCCGCATCCAGGCTTTGACGAGATATTTGGAAAAAATAAACACAGGCGTTCAAGGATTGGTGATTGAACCTTCGGATGATGAATTTTCAAAGCTGCAGGATGAACTATATAAAACGGTAACGGAACTTTACCAGACAAGGGAAGAAGCCCTAAGGGCGCGAAACAATTTTGCAGAAAATCTTTCTAATATTGCCCATCAGCTTAAAACACCGATTACGTCTATTTCCTTAACTGTCCAGATGGCGAAAGAACATTTGGGCGATACTCATGCCGCAGAAACGCCGCAAGGCCATACCTCTATGGCACATAAAATACACGCCAATATCAACGATATAGAACGGCAGATAAACAGGCTCATGCACTTAGAAGAAGCATTATTGCTATTGTCCCGCATCGATGCAGGAACGCTTGCATTTGACAGGAAACCGACAGATGTTTATACCATCCTTTCTCTGGCATCGGACAATTTATATGAATTGTTCATCCAGAAGGGCGTTCTGATCGATATTCCAGAAATGGGCGGGATGAATATCCATGTGGATTTAAACTGGACGATGGAAGCGGTCATGAATTTAATGAAAAATTGTATGGAAGCAGCAGGAACAGGCACTGCTGTCCATTGTTCCTATGAAAAAAATCCCCTTTATGTGCAGGTACGGATATGGGATGAGGGGGAGGGATTTGCAAAAGAGGACTTGCCGCATTTGTTTGAGCGATTCTATCGTGGGAAAAGAATAAAAAACACGGGAATCGGGATAGGCCTTTCCTTTTCAAAGGCAATCATAGAAATGCAGAACGGAATCATCCGTGCATTTAATCTTCCAAGCGGCGGGGCTTGTTTTGAGATTCGTTTTTATCCCTCGTGAAAATCCTGCGAAGCGCATAAACGATGAGAATCCCCAGGCACAGTCACCGAGATGTCACTTTCATTTGTTATAATATAGAAAATACCCCTATGGCGTGGGGGACGCGCCAACAATGAAGAAATAACAAACAGGAGGACTTGACAACATGGAAATACTCAGGTGTGACGGCATCGAAAAAGTATTTGGAAAAGGCGATAACCAAGTTACCGCCTTAAACGGAGTCAGCCTATCTATTGAAAAAGGTGATTTTGTCGCAATCATTGGGGCCTCCGGCTCTGGAAAATCAACGCTCCTGCATATTCTGGGCAGCGTGGACAAGCCGACAAAAGGCACTGTAACAATAGACGGTGTTGACCTTGACAGGCTAAATGCTACGGATGCCGCAATTTTCAGAAGGAGAAAGGTTGGATTGGTTTACCAGTTTTACAATCTGATTCCCACTCTTACAGCAGAAAAAAATATCCTTATGCCTATGTTGCTTGACAAAAGAACGCCGGATTGGGATTTTTTTAAAATGATTGTAAAAACATTGGGGATCGAGGATAAGCTGGAAAGCCTGCCAAGCCAGCTATCCGGAGGGCAGCAGCAGCGGGTCGCAATCGCAAGGTCTTTGATTTACCGCCCTGCCATCCTTCTTGCTGACGAACCCACAGGAAACCTTGACCAAAAAAATTCAAAGGAAATTATTGACCTCTTAAAACTGTCAAACCGAAATTTAAAACAGACAATCCTCCTGATTACCCATGATGAAAAAATTGCATTGGAAGCTGATCGAATTGTGGCCATTGAAGACGGGCAAATTATCAGCGATCAGAAGCGGAGGTAAGCGGTATGTGGAAGGATTACTCCAAAAGCTATATTAAAAATAACCGTGCATCCAGTATATCAATTATGGCGGCTGCTCTTGTTGCTGCCATGTTTTTGTCTTTTATTTGCAGCATAGCTTACAATTTTTGGGCGTATGATATTGAAAAAATCGTGCTGGAGGAAGGCGACTGGCAGGGACGCATTATTTGTGAAACATTAGGTTCAGATGATTTATCAGAAGATAATTTATTATCTTTGGTATGTCAATTTGCGAATGTAGAAAAGGCGGTTCCTGCAGGTAAATTATCCCAAAAAGGAAAAATAGCGGCAGATATTTATTTCAAAAATGTCCGAACGATTTATCGTGATCTGCCATTAATTGCATCACAGCTTGGTCTAACTGAAGATTCCATCCAATATAACGAATTGCTCCTATCCCGCTATTTTATACACGACCCCAAGGATGAGTCACCGCCAATGCTTTTGACCTTTTATGTGGCGATACTGGTTATTGTGGCAGTATCGTTAATCTTAATTATCCGAGGTTCTTTTGAATTATCCATGAATGCCAGAGTCCATCAATTTGGCATATTTTCGAGTATTGGAGCCTCGCCAAGGCAGATTCGGACCTGTTTGCTGCAGGAAGCACTGGCTTTAAGCATACTGCCAATGCTGATTGGCAGTATGCCGGGAATTTTAATAAGCTATGGCGTGATAAAAGCCATCAATTATTTCGCTGCGGACGTATCTGGACGCCACGAAGCAGTTTTTCAGTATCGTCCGTCCATATTCGCGGCTGCTGTTTTCGTTTCGTTTTTAACCGTCATTTTTTCTGCGTGGATTCCCGCAAGAAAATTAAGCAGGATGACGCCGCTTGAAGCAATCAGAACTACAGGCGTTTTACCGCTAAAGAAAAAGAAACATTCCCGGTTTTTATCTTGTATTTTTGGCATAAAAGGGGAGATTGCGGGAAACGCATTAAAAGCCCAAAAGAAACACTTACGGATATCGTCCATTTCATTACTGCTGTCTTTTCTGGGTTTTTCTATCATGCTTTGCTTCACTACCCTTGCAGATATCAGTACCAGATATACTTATTTTGAACGGTATCAGGATAAGTGGGATATTATGATAACCTTAAAAAACACGGGAATTGCAGATTTTGGCTTAACCGATGAATTGCAGCATATTTCGGAGATACAAGATGCCACGGTATATCAAAAGGCAGAAGCAATGACGCTCCTGCCAGAAGGATTACAGAGCAATGAACTGTCATCACTTGGCGGGCTTGAATCGGTTGCGAAAATGCCAAAGGCGGACGGACAGTTTCAAGTATCCGCACCGATTGTTGTCTTGGATGACGCAAGCTTTTTAAACTTCTGTTCACAGATTGGGATTACGCCAGGTCTTGACGGCGCAATCGTATTAAATCAGATTTGGGATAGCATAAACAGCAATTTCCGCTATGCGGAATATATTCCCTTTGTAAGGGAGGATAATCAGAAAACAGCATTTTATAAAGACGATAAAACCGTAGAAATCCCTGTTTTATCTTATACACAGACGGTTCCTGCGCTGAGGGAAGAATATGATGATTATGCCCTTGTACATTTCATCCCGCTTACCATGTGGAATAAAGCTTTACGGGATGTATGTGAAGCGGAATCCGACAGTTATATCCGTATTCTTTCAAAGTCCACTGCAAATCTTGAGGATTTAAATGGCCTGGAACAGGAAATCGTGCAGCTTGTATCAGAACAGCATGAAATTGAAAGTGAAAACCGAATACAGGAGAGATTGTCCAATGACCGTTTAATCCAAGGCATGGCAATGATTTGGGGAGCTTTTTGCGTATTGCTTGCCATTATCGGAATTGCGAATGTTTTTTTCCATACGTTAGGGTTTCTATGTCAAAGGAAGCGGGAATTCGCCCAATATATATCCATTGGACTGACACCGCAGGAAATGAGGCAAATATTCTGCATGGAAGCGTTTGTGATAGCAGGGAAACCGATTTTGATTACCTTGCCCCTTACCGTACTGTTTGTGAAATTTGCCGTAACCGCAAGCTATTTAGACCCGATGGTATTCTGGTCGGAAGCCCCGATTCTGCCGATTTTAATCTTCGCGGCTGCGATTGTATTGTTTGTCGCGCTTGCTTATTATATTGGCGGAAGGCGTCTTTTGCAATGTGACTTGAATGAAACATTGCAAAACGACGCACTGGTTTAATTGTATGACATGATGTTGGGTGCACATTCCGGTTTCATTTTATGCGAACGCTCCCCCGCTTAATCTGCAGCCCTCTGCAGTTTACAGCTTCCGCATAAAGGCCAAATCATCCTTGGCAAACAGCGGGTTCATCTCTTCCCGAAGGAGGTAAATCTCCCGCTCCTGCTCCCTGAGCCACGCGCTGACGGCCTCATAGCGCATTACCCCCTGCCCCAAAGGCTCCGGCTGGTAGAAGCGGTTTTTGCCAAGGCTGAAATCCTTGATATGCATCACATCCACATACTCCCCCACAGCCTTAAGCCAGGCCTCCCACAGCTCACCCTGATCCGTGCTTTCCGGGAATTCCAGCAGATTTGAGGCGTCAAAAATCAGCCGCAGATGGCTGGGATCATCTGCTTTGCGGATGATTTCCAGGGTGGTTTCCAGATCCGCAAGGGGATGCCAGTATACCGGCTCGATAGCCAGCTTCATCCCTATGCGCTGGGCTTCCTCCAGCACCCTTAGCACGCTGTCTGTCATATACGGCTTCCATTTCTGCCGGTTTTCCGGATCCAGGTGAGGATATGCGGTCTCTGTCCCCACTACGGCTGCCCCCAGCTCCTTCCCCCAGAACAGGCACTGCTTTAAGGTTTTCACGGCATATTCCCGCACCTGGGGATCTGGGTTCCCCAGATCCATATAGCAGCCGAATACCGGGATTTCCACCATATTCCGGGCAAAGGCTTCCCGGATTTTTTCAATATGCCCCATAGTAATGTCTTCATACCGATCAATTCCCATAAAGGCTTTCGGCAAAGCCAGCTGTGCGGCACTGTAATCTTCATCATGGAGGAGCGCCGCCAGCTCTTCTATATCCCGTTTCCCATAGTCATGGGCACGAACACCTATCTTCATACGCAATCCTTTCCTAATGAGCGTTTTTTGCCTGTGCAATCATCTCCAGCAGCCCGGCCGTGGATTTTTCCATCTGGTCAAACTGCTCCTTGCCCTGGGGAGGCGTCCCTTTTCTTTTACCGGCTGGCTGCCCCTGCCCAAATATTTCCCAAAGATCCGGCGGAGGGACAAAACCTTCTTTTCCCCGAGGAATGAGCCGGAGCTGGAGCCGGAAGCAGGGGCAAAAGAAGCTCCCCTTCCGGACGGCCTGGGCGTGTTCTCCCAGCAAATCCAGGCACAAAGAATTTCCGAGAGCGCCCATAAGCGGCATTTAAAGCGTCAGCGCCTCCGCCAGCGCCAGGAGCGTTAAGGACTGGCCATAGGCCATGGGGGCAATCAGGATATTCTTATAATGCTCCGCATTATACCCCATCCCCGTTCCGCCGGATACGTTTAACACCGTCCCGTCCTCGTCGATATTCTCCAAAATCCCCTGGACGGCCTTAATCACACAGGGCAGGTAGGAATCATCCAGGATCCCGTAGCGTATCCCCTTAATCATCCCTGCGGTAATGGCCGCCGTACCGGAAGCTTCCAAATAACTGGTGCTGTCTAAAAGCACCGTATGCCACAGGCCGCTTGCCGGATCCTGCAGGGCTTTCAGCTTTGCCACCTGAGCCTTGTACGTGTCAATGATAAAGGTTTTTAGCCCTGCGTTCATGGTTCCCTGGAACATATCAATATAGTCAAGGATCCCTAAAGTAAACCAGCTGTTGCCCCTGCACCAGAAGATCCCGCCGAAGTTATTGTACTCGTTAAACGTCCAGCCATGGTAGAACAGGCCGGTTTCCTTGTCAAACAAGTACTTGATATGCATCAGCACCTGATGGATCGTCTCGTCGATCCAGTCCTGCCGGTTATACTTCTGCCCCATCTTATTGAGGAAAAGCACGGTCATGAACAAGGTGTCGATCCACATCTCATTTTCATTCAGCCTGACTCCCTGGCGGTCGCCGTTGGCGCTGGTGACGTGCTGGAACCCGCCTTCCTTCGTCCTTGGCAGGCAGCACATCAGCCAGTCGGCCCATTTTAGGCAAAGCTGCTCAAACTGCTCGTCATGGTAGCTTTCGTTTAGCTCAGCCAGGGTTAACAGCGGGGTTGTGGTGTTAATGTTTTTCGAGGGAAGGCCGGCGCTGATATTGTCCTTAAACCAGCGGTACAAAAAATCCTGGTAATCGTCCTTTTGCTGGATCTTCATGATTTTCAGCAAGCCGTAAAGCCCTACTCCCTGGGGCCAGTCCCACTCATGGATCCCGAAGTCCCGCTTGAAAAAGCCGATTTTCTCGCCGCCCTCCGCCAGCTCCTGCTCATCCTCCGGGCCGCCTAAGTTCATCAGCTTGTTAATCACTAAATCTAATTTCTTCTCTAATTCTTTTTGATTGATCTGCTTCATTTTTTCCCCCATTTACGTTATAATGAAAATCAAACCGGATTGCCCGGCTGCTTATTTTTTCAGAACTTCACGGCATTTTGCCGTATGTTTTGCTTCTTTTTGATGGCATTTTGCCCTTAATTTTTTCCCATTCGTTTATTTATCTTTAGGCAAAGAAAGGTTCGTTATGGAGAAAGTAACGTATTACGGTGAAACGGACGGCATTTTCTTAGAACAGATGATCCGTTACGGGAAATTTAATATGCGGGTGAAGCACTTCCATACCCAATACGAAATCTTCTACATCGTGGAAGGGGAGCGGGTGTTCTTCTTTAATAACCGGGAGTACATCGCCAGGGCCGGGGATCTGATCCTGGTAAATTCCAACCTGATCCATATGACCAAGTCCGTCACCGGCTCCAATGAAGGCCATAACCGGATTATCCTGTATGTATCCCGGTGGAAGATGGAAGCTTACGATAAGCTTCACCCCACGCTCCAGCTTGTGCGTTTTTTTGACGACTACTACGGCGTCTACCACTTAGACCGGGAGCAGCAGGCGCTGATTTTAACCTTGTTCCGCAGCGTGCGCCATGCCCTGACTTCCCGGGATCACAATTATAAAACCGGAATCGACCTAGAGATCTTATCCTGGCTGTTTAAGCTGATGGCTTTTATCCGAAAGCAAAGGCAGGAGATCCCCAGCGACAGCGAAAACCCCAAGTACAAGGCGGCTTACGGGATTGCCGACTATCTGTCGGAAAACTGCGAACGCCCAGTTACTTTAGACGAGCTGGTGGAACAGTTTTACTTAAGCAAATCCTACATCTGCCGGATTTTCAAGGAAGTTACCGGCTACACCATCAGCGAATACACCAATATCCACCGCATCCGCAAGGCCAAACGGTATTTGGAGGAAACGGACATGAGCATCTCGGAGATTGCCCATGCCCTGGGCTATGAAAGCCTGACCTACTTTGAACGGATGTTTAAAACTTACATGACCCTTTCCCCGCTGAAATACCGGAAAACCTTAAACACCGTTACCTATACCAATGAGCCTACGGTAATCTTTACCCAGCATCCTTAAAGGCCCTATAAAAGCCCCAGCGCGCCCGGCAGCCACATGGAAAAGGCCGGGATAAACGTTACCAGCATCAGCCCTAGGATAATCACCAGGAAATAGGGAACCAGCTTTTTCATCACATCCTCCACCGGAAGCTTGGCTACGCTGCAGCCCACGAAAAGCACGCTCCCCACAGGCGGGGTGATGGTTCCGATAGCCAGGTTCATAATAATCATGATGCCGAACTGAATGGGATCCATCCCTAAGCTTTTCACTACCGGAAGGAAAATCGGGGTGAAAATCAGCAGGGCCGGAGCCATATCCATAAAGGTTCCCACGATCAGCAGGATCAGGTTGATAATCAGCAGAATCACGATTTTATTGCTGGAAACGCTTAACAGCATGGCGCTGATGGCCTGGGGCAGCCCGGTAAAGGAGAGGACGAAGCTTAGTACCGAGGAAGCGCCGATAATCAGCATTACAATGGTGGTCATGACCGCTGTTTCCGTCAGGATCCCCATGATTTCCGAGGGCTTAATGCTGCGGTAGATGAATACGGACAGGATAAAGGCGTAAACCACCGCCACGCCGGAAGCCTCCGTAGGCGTAAAGTAGCCGGACAGGATGCCGCCGATAATGATTACGATTAAGAACAGGCTGGGAACAGCTTCCCAGATGGTTTTCCCCACCGCCGCTGCTCATTAAGAGGCCTGCCAGGATAAAGAAGGGCACGGCCAAGAGGGAAAAGCTGTCAATGCCGCCTACCAGCTTCTGAGCAGAGATAAACATCCCGAAATTCGGGCTTAAGAACATGATAATCGTTACCAGCGCTGCGCTGATAATGCTGAAGGATACGGGCGTGCCGTAAGCCAGCAGCAGGAAAAACACAATCACAAGGACAATCGCGGCTTGTATCTGCATTTATTTTGCCTCCTTCCACTGCTTGGAATACGTAATCAAATGGTTCAGGCCGTAAAGCACCATCAGTACCCCGCCGATAGGCACGCAGGCGTAGTAAAGCTCCATAGGCATATGGAGGGCCGGGGAAATCTGCCCCGCGGAATTCATCGTTACCATCCATCCCCCGGCGATCATCACAAAGACGCTTAAGAACAGCACCAGGATCTCAATCCCCACCTTCGTCATCAGGGAAGCTTTCTCGCTAAATCCCCTTGTCACCAGGTTAATCGACAGATGCCGATCCTTGCCGAAAGCGTAGGGAACACCGATCATGGTCATCCAGATTAACAGGTAGCGGAGAAGCTCCTCCGTATATTTGCTGGGGCTGTTTAAAATAAATCTGGTAAATACCTGCCAGAAGCAGCCAAGCACCATCACCGCCACCATAAGGCCTAACACGGTTTCCAGAATCTTATCCAATATCTTCATCGTACCCTCCTACTGTGCGTATTTCTGAATATCCTCATACAGCGCACGATAGCTTTCCCCCTTGGCGCAGTATGCTTCATGAACCGGCTGCACCGCCTGGATAAAGGCGGTTTTGTCAATATCATAGTAAATGGATACCCCGTGCTCCTTTGCCTCCTCAATCGCCTCGGCCATCATCCCGTTGTAAAGGCTTTTAAAGTTATCGTTAGCCTTCTGGATGGCCGTAACCAGCTGGTTTTTCTGCCCGTCCGTCAACCGGTTCCAGGTTTTGGTGCTGATGATGTAAATATCCGGGGAATACTGGTGCTCCGTGTAGGTATAAGCCTTTACCAGATCCTCATGGCCGTCCACCGTCAGCACCAGCTCCGTATTTTCCGCCCCGTCCACGATTCCCTGCTGGAGGGCGCTGTAGGTTTCCCCTCCGGCCATGGGAACGGGGGAGCCGCCCATCAGCTCAATCATATCCATAGAAGTAGAGCTGGGCATGGAGCGGATTTTCTTGCCCTTTAACACAGAAGGATCGGTGCAGGGGATATCTTCCTTTAAGTAGAAATTCCGGGAACCATTGGCATAGTAGCCGATGGCAATGTAGCCGTCCTTTGCCGTGGAGTTAAACAGCTCCTTTACCTTCTCGCTGTTTTCACAGGCTTCATAGTAGTGTTCCTGGCTTTGGAATAAGTAAGGCACGGCAAAAATGGAATACTCATCTTTAAACTGCCCCAAAGTGTTGGAGCTCACCTTCGCCATATCCAGCACTCCGGCCTGCACCATCTCGATTTCCTCTTTTTCCGTCCCCAGAACCCCGCTTGCATAGATGGAAACCTTAAGGTTCTGGCTGGGATCTTCCGCCGCAAACTCCGAAATCTTTGCGATAGAACCTGCGATTTCCGAACCGGCTGCCTGGTTATGGGCCAGGCGGATTTCCACCACGTCTCCCCCGTCTGTCCCGGCTACGGAAAAAAAGGTTGCCCCAACGATCAGGACGCCCGCAACACTTACCGCAATTCCAAGCGTTTTTTTCCAACGTTTCATCTTACCATTCTCCTTTTCTTTCCTGCAATCCACATAAAATTCCATGGTGATTTTATGCATATTGTACAGTAAATTTCCGAAAAAACTGGAAAGCGCTTTAGCATTTTCTATAAATAAACTGTACCATATCCAAAAAAGCAATTCTACCTCTCGATTGACGTGAATCAGAAAATTTCAAACTATATTGTACTTATTGAATAAGATTATCGCGCCAACCCATAGCTTACCCATCGATTTGACAACAGAAACGCAGGATAGGCAGATATCGCTTGTGCGTATTTACCCATTCAGGGCGTGCCTTCCTATGAAACGAAAAAAGCGCCTGGACTTCCATCCCTGCGCTTCTTAAATCACGAATTTTCGCCGCCTAAACTATTTCCCTAACGCCTCCGCCTGCAGCCGGTCAAATTCCGCCATGCACTCATCTACCGCAGCGCCCTCCAAAAGCTTCCTGACTACTAAGCAAGTATTTCCCCACTGCTCCAAATTCATCCCGGCGTTAGCCCCCAGCACGTACACATTTTCCTTGATCCGGTCATTTAAGGGCTTTAAGGCCGGAACGCAGTCCACCTCCACATTTTTTGACGGGGAAATCACTTTGTTGGTTTCGGTATAAACCTGAAGGGATTCATCGGAAATCATGGCATCCAAGGTAGCCATGGCATCTTCTGCGTGCTCCGCGCCCGTACAGACGGCAAATCCGGTTATGGACACCACCGGCATCTGGCCACGGCTGCTGGGGAACCCGATAACCAAAAGCTCAAAATCCGTTTTGGCGTATGCCGTCTCTGAGTTTGCCGCCCCCCAGTACGCCATAACGATAGGCGTTTTCTGCGCCAGGAAATCCGGCCCCTCTCCTTCTATGGCTTCGCTGACAAGAGCCTTTTCGGCATCAATATACCCCCGATCCATCAGCTCCTTAAGGAATTCAAAGCCTGGGCGCATATAGTCGCTGTACTTGCTTTCCCCGCTGTTTAATGCCGCTATTTCCGCCTCTGTGTTTCCTCCATTATACAAATCCGCATAAGCCTGAGCCAGGACAAAGGTTTCCAGCCACCAGCGATTTGCCCCCACCGGCGTTTCAATGCCGTTTTCCTTAAATACCCTGCAGCATTCCAGGAACTCCTCCGGCGTCTTTGGCAGACCAAGCCCATACTGGTCAAACATATCCTTATTGATAAACAGGCCGTATGCCACCACCTCCTGGGGAATGGCCACCAGCTTTCCATCCACTTCATTTGCTGCCCGGATCACGTCCCGCAAATTTTTTACATTTTCCAGGCCAGACAGATCCATAAGCTTTCCCTCTTCCCCCAGCGCCCGGATTGCGTCCGGGTTCAGCAAATACAGATCATCCATGCGGTGTATTGCCCGCTCGATGGAGACCTGATCATACGTTTTTTCTTTGTAATTTTCCGCTGTATACGTAATATATTCTACCTTCACCCCCAGCTTTTCCTCTGCCATAATCACCGTTTTCTCCGATGCGCTCCTGGCAGCATTCTCCATATTGGGAGCCGTCTTTTCCATAGGGCTGAACAAATTGACTACCCTTTCGTTTTTTTCCTCTGACGGAAGCAAATTTTTTCCCGGATCCTCCCGGCCCTTGCCGCATGATGCCAGCAAAAGCCCCACAGCGCACACAAAAGCTGCCATCCCCACAAGCATCCTGTTTTTGCTCATCTTCTCCTCCATTCTGCCAGCGGTACGCCTACCGGATATACCGCCGAATTACCTTCTTTAACAATTCCACGTCAAGGGGCTTTGCCACATGGGCATTCATTCCCGCATCCAAGGCCGCCTTCTCATCCTCTGCAAAGGCATTTGCCGTCATGGCGATAATCGGAATCCTTGCCCCCTTTCCCTGGTTTAGCTCCCGGATTGCCCTGGTAGCGTCATAGCCGTTCATCACCGGCATCTGGACATCCATCAGGATCGCGTCAAACTCGCCCTTTGCCGCATTTGCAAAGCGCTCCACCGCCAAACGGCCGTTTTCCACCACCTCACAGGTTGCCCCTTCCACCTCCAAAAGCTCCGCCAGGATTTCCGCATTAATCTCATTATCCTCCGCGGCAAGGAAATGAAGGCCCTGAAGGCCGTTGTCCTCATCTTCTTTTTCTTCTTCCCTGCCGCTTGCCTGGCTTCGCATCTCCGAAATCTTTTCCTTAAAGGCGGAAACAAAAAAGGGCTTGGCAATGCACTGGGTGCGCTCCATCTGAAGAGCCTCCTCTACCCCCTCCGCGCCATAATCCGCCAGGAGCAAAACCGCTGCCGTATCCGGCAGGGCTTCCCGCATCCTTTTTACCGCCTGGATGCATCCAATGCCAGAGGTATCCCAATCCAGCAAAACCACGGAATACCCTTCCCCGGCTTCGCCTGCCTGCATTAAACGCCCCAAGGCTTCCTCCATGCTGCAGGCCGTGTCTGTCTCTACGCCGACCTCCTTCATTAGCATCTGGATGTTTTTGCCGTTCTCCCGGTCGTCATCCACCACCAGGATCCGCAAAATCCCGTTATTTTCCCAAAATTCCTTGTCTGCCTGCCCCTCTGGGATCCGCAGCTCTAACTCTACCACAAAAAGGCTGCCCTTGCCCACTTCGCTGGATACCTCTATGGTTCCCCCCATCAGCTCCACGATGCTCTTGGTGATCGCCATGCCAAGCCCCGTGCCCTGCACCTTATTGGTCGTGCTGTTTTCCGCCCTGGTAAAGGCGTCAAATATGGTTTTTAGGTATTCCTTTGTCATCCCATACCCGTCGTCCTCCACCTCAATCCGAATATGCTCATATTGGCTGGAACGCTGCCTAAGCCCGATAATGCGAAAACCTATATTCCCTCCTTCCGGCGTATACTTTACGGCATTGGACAGAAGGTTGATTAAAATCTGGTTAAGCCTGGTCTCATCGCCCACCAGGTACTCGTGCTTCACCCCGGTTACTTCAACGGAAAAATTCTGCCTCTTTGCCTTTGCCATAGGACGGATAATGGCATCTACCGACGACACCACGTCATTCAGCGTAAACTCTTCAAAATTCAGCACCACTTTCCCGCTTTCAATCTTGGAAACATCCAGGACATCATTGATTAAGCTTAACAGATGCTGGCCGGATGCCATGATTTTTTTCGTATACTCCCTTACCTTCACCGGGTTTTCCGCATCCCTGGCAAGCAGGGTGGTAAAGCCAAGGACAACGTTCATGGGCGTCCGAATGTCATGGGACATATTCGACAAAAAAGTAGTTTTGGAATTATTGGCAATCTGCGCCGCCTGCAGAGCCTGGGCAAGCTCCCGGTTATGGATCTCCCGCTCCTTCTCCCGCTCCTCCTGAAGCTTCCGCTGCTGCCTCTGGTTAAAATAATACACCATGCAGCACAGGAAAAATGCAATCAGCATAACGGCAACCACGATGAAAATATTTTGGTTGACCGTCCGCCCTTCCTGCTGGATAGCCTCTACCGGCACGTACCCTACCAGAAAGATGGTTCCGCCGTTTACCGCCCACATATAGTTTAAGGCATCTACCTCCCGGATATCATGGTAAAATAAAATATCTTTTCCTGTTTCCAGGCATTCTTTAACCTCTGCCCGCAGCTCTGGATTCTGGATGCTGTTTGCCCGGTAAAAATCCTCCAGATTCAAATGCCCGGCGCTGCGCTGGCCCATCCCTTTTGGCTTCATCACGAACCGCTCGCTTTCTGCATCCATAATATACAAAGTAGCCCGTCCGTTATAAAGCCCATCAAGCAAGGAACGGTCAAGGGCATCATAAACGTATTCCCCGTAAAGGGTGGCAATCTCTTTCCCGTCCCTTTCCACCGGGCATTTAATGGAGTAAGCCCACGCTCCCATATAGTTTACATAGGACTGGGAAACCGGAAGCCCACCTATCTTTCCCCCGGAGGAAAAATCCAGCCCTTCCTCCGTGAAAGCCTCCCCTGTACTGGAGATCCCTTCCTCTTTTCCCGCGGGAATCAGGGAAAGCTTTGCCATAATCCCGTTTTTTTCATAAGCATGGATAAATTCCTCCGGATCCTCCGACATCCCGATTTCCTTCGCCAGCAGCACCTGCAATTCCGCCTCATTGTTCAGGATGGCCTCAATGGCATATTGGATCAAATCCAGGCTTTCGCTTAAGTTCTGAATTGCTGAAGCGGACATTTCCCGGGAGATTTTCTGCGCCACGGAAAACACCACCGTCCCTAATATGCAAAAAACCAAAACAATGGATAAAAGCAGTGAAACCCCTGGGGTTTTTTTGTGCCTAATCGGTTTTTCCTCCATTTTAAATCTCCATTTCCTCCATAGCCAGCAGCCACGAAGCACGCCTGGCAAACCGCGGCAATACGGTAAACCAAAATATGAAAACGCGCCTGAAAATCATCTCCTGACCGGCGCATACCCCTTTGTTAATATTAAATGCCACAAGAGGGGCCGGCGTTAACAGGAATAAATTTCCAAACACGTTCTAAGATGCCTGTCCCGTCTACAACTGCTTCTTCTGGAAATCAGCTTTCTTAGCCCCTATTCTACCGTAAATCCATAAAATATGCAACAAAACCTTACTCATTTTCCCAAATGTTTATGGCACTTACTTTCCCTAAGCCGCCTGCCGCAGCCGCGCCTATTCCAGTATCCGATCAAGATACCGGAATGAACATACGCAAAACAGGCAGGAAACCCTGACGGCCAGCTATGCCCCTGGGTTTCCTGCCTGTTTCATGCATTTATAAAATTACTCATTCCCCTTGCTACGAAAATAAAACTCGTAGCCAAGAACTGAACCTTGACAACAAATGTTTTCAACAATCATGGAAGCATCATGATAAAGCAGTCATAAAAATGGCTGCCGTCAGTGAAATATTGGTATTACAAAAAATCAGGCTTGCGCTTCCAC
>CAJTFL010000012.1 GCA_910575565.1 Lachnospiraceae bacterium
TTTTTCACACTGCGCCATGCGGCGCCGTGCGCTTATGCGGTATTAGCAGCCATTTCTGGCTGTTATCCCCCAGTATAAGGCAGGTTATCCACGTGTTACTCACCCGTCCGCCGCTAAGTCAATCCTGATTCCATCCGAAAACTTCATCAAGACCGCTCCGCTCGACTTGCATGTGTTAGGCACGCCGCCAGCGTTCATCCTGAGCCAGGATCAAACTCTCAAATTGAAATGTCTGCTCTTGCTTTAGACTATTAGCTTGGCTAATCGCTTTAAACCTTCATTACTTTGGTTTTGTTCTGAATTCTTCTCAAATCCAAGGCCAAAACCGGCCTTGTGTTTAGAATCTTCAGGGTTTGTGTATTGTTCGATCTTTAATTTTCAAGGTTCATTCTTCTGATATCTTACCGATATCAACGCAGAAGGAGGGATTTGAACCCTCGCGCCGCTATTAACGACCTACTCCCTTTCCAGGGGAGCCCCTTCAACCACTTGGGTACTTCTGCATGGCTGACGCAAAATTTTCTATATGTTTTTACCTACATTTGTCCGAAACGGAGAGAGTGGGATTCGAACCCACGCGCCCTTGCGGACAAACGGTTTTCAAGACCGCCTCGTTATGACCACTTCGATATCTCTCCAAACGTGCTTTTCGATTTTACCAGATAAAGCATCATTTGTCAAGAACTTTTTTATTTTCTTTTTGTTTTTTCAATATCTTCTTTTACCTTTTTCCATCTGCCTTTACACCCTTCTCCAAGCACTGCCAACCTTTCAATTCTTTTTCTAAGCCTGAATTTCTTTATCCAAGTCAACTATGCCAAAGAAAAGCAAAATAGCAACTGCTGATTTAGAAGCTCATCAATTATCGCTTTCCATCTCAGCGCGACTTGATTATCTTAACACAAGAGCCAACATCTGTCAACCACTTTTTTCATGTTTTTCATTTATATTTTTCACCTATATTTTCATCTATGTTTTTCACCTATATTTTCATCTATGTTTTTCACCTATGTTTTCATCTGTGTTTTTCACCTATGTTTTCATCTGTGTTTTTCATTCATTAATGTTTTTCGCCAAGTCAAAGGAAATTCGGAATGCCCGGTAAAGCGGGGCAGAGTCTCCGCTGTGCTGCTTCCTCATCTCCCTATGCTGCTGTCGCAGATTGTCAGATGGGGCTTGCCCCCACCTGACTGGGGCAAGTCCCCCAACCAACCGTTTTCGTCTTTGCAGCTTAGAAGCGGGGGACTTCCTTGATAAGTTAAAACTCCGATGGTTTATCTTCATTTTCCCATAACCGTTCAGCCAGCGAGAACCGAATAGATAAAAATCCTGCCTGTATGAATTTTCATCTATCAGTTTCCACGAAGGGAACGCCATTCAAACAGCGCGCCCCCATCTATGCCAGATGAGATGCCTGCTCCAAAAACGCTTCCGCCACCAATAAGTCTTCCCAAGTCGTCACCTTAATATTCCGATAATCCCCTTCTATCAGTTTTACCGGACAGGAAGTCATGGCTTCCACCACCATTCCGTCATCGGTAATGCCCTCCTGGCATCCCGGCTGGTTAAGCATCCTTCCATAGGCATTAAAGAGCAGACCGAAATCAAATGCCTGGGGGGTCTGGATCTGCCAAAGGGTTTTCCGATCCGGAGTTCCTGACGCAAATCCTTCCGGGCTGCTGACCTTAATCGTATCCTTCACCGGCATCCCCACCACGCAGGCCCGGTATTTCACCGCCCCTTCTATAGCCCTTTGGATTACCGCCTCTGAAACCAGCGGGCGGGCTCCGTCATGGATCAGCACATACCATTCCTCATCCTCTCCTCCTTTAAGAAACGCAGCATCATCATGCCAAAGCCCGTCCTCATCTCCACCCGAAAAAACAAAGCCGGAAGCCCCAGGCTTGGACACCGGACGGACACAGCCGGAAAGCCCTGGCGTAAACACGGGATGGACACAGCCGGAAGGCTCAGGCTTAAACACCGGAAAAAGGGCCTTCAGCCCTTCGTAAACGGAATGATACCGTTCTTTTCCTCCCGGAACAACTGCTTTTACCTTAGAAAAGCCCCAAGCCTGCACAATCTCCTTCTCACAGTAGCAAATCTGCTCTTCACCGGCAACCAATACAATATGATCGACCCTGCTCTTCTCAAAAGCTTCCAGTGTATGGCAAAGCAGCGGCTTTCCCTTTAACTCCAGAAATTGTTTGGCTACTTTCGTATGCATCCGCTTTCCCTGCCCGGCAGCCAAGATCACTGCGCCTATCTGTCTTCCCATCCTCCACCCTTCTTTCCTCTGTTCATCAACGCTCTGCCAAAGCGGATCTAACCCCAACTGCCTAAGCATCCGTTTCCTGCTTCCTTTCCTGTAGAACGTGGCCGCTATCTTCACTCACTGCTCCCCAGCTTTAAATCAGGAATCTGGCCTCGCCCTTCTTTTGCCCATCGGGAAAATCTCACCGCTCACCCAGCTTTAAGTTGGGGACTGCGTTTAAATCCCAGCCGCTTACATTGCCCTTAAGCCATTCGTAATACCCGGCTACTCCGATCATCGCCGCATTATCCGTGCAGAAAACCGGCGACGGATAGTAAAAGGAAAGCCCCTCTTTCCGGCAGGCGGCTTCCATCCCTGCCCTTAAGGCCGTATTGGACGCAACCCCGCCGGCGATCGCCAGCTTCAGGTAGCCAAATTCTTTTGCCGCCGACACCGCCCGGCTGACTAAGGAATCCACCACGGAATTCTGGAAAGAAGCCACAAGATCCGGCACGCAGATTTCCTCACCCAGCATCTTCGCATGGTTAATGTAATTCAGCACGCAGGATTTCAAGCCGCTGAAGCTGAAATCATAGGGAGCGCCATCTACCTTCCCCCTGGGAAATTCGATGGCATGGGGATTTCCCTCCTTTGCCGCCTTATCAATTTTCGGGCCTCCCGGATATCCCAGGCCTACGGCCCTGGCTACCTTATCGAAAGCTTCCCCTGCCGCGTCATCCTTGGTGCGGCCGATGATCTCAAATTCCCCATAGTCTTTCACAATCACCAAATGGGTATGTCCTCCGGATACAATCAGGCATACAAAAGGCGGCTCCAAATCCGGATGCTCAATAAAGTTTGCCGAAACATGGCCTTCAATATGGTGGACGCCGATCAGGGGCTTTTTCGCCCCGTAAGCGATGGCCTTTGCCTCCGCCACGCCTACCAAAAGAGCGCCTACCAGCCCCGGACCGTAGGTAACGGCTATGGCCGTCATCTGTTCCAGCTCCATCTTTGCCTCGTCCAATGCCGCTTCAATCACCTGGTTAATTTTCTCAATATGCTTCCTGGAGGCAATCTCCGGCACGACTCCGCCATAAATGGTATGAAGCTGGATCTGGGAAGAGATAATATTGGAAAGGATGGTGCGGCCGTTTTTCACCACGGAAGCCGCGGTCTCGTCACAGGAACTTTCAATCGCTAAAATGTAAACGTCTTCCTTCATCATACTCTCCTCTACTCTTCATCAAAGCCCAGCTCCGCGCTCCATCCGTCCCTGGCCGCCTTCGCCGCCGGAAAGATCGCCCTCACCTCATCCATATATTCCTCAGGCCTGGTCAGCGACGGGCTGTAATGGGTCAGCCATAAGGCCTTCGGCTCTGCCGCCTTGGCAAGCCTTGCCGCCTCGTAAAAGGTCATATGCTTATATTCCCTGGCCTTGGCCTCCTTCTCTTTCTCCCCGTACATCCCTTCGCAGATCATCAGATCCGCGTCCTTTGCATACTCGGCAATCACCGGAACCGGCCGGGTGTCGGTACAGTAAGCCACCTTAATCCCTTTCCTGGCAGGCCCTAAAACCATGTCCGGCGTCAGCTGCCTGCCTCCGTCCTCTATGGCTTCCCCTTTCTGCAGCCTGCTCCAGAACTTCTGGGGAATCCCCTGCTCCACGGCCCGCTCCACATCAAACCGGCCAATCCGGGGAATGGATATGGCATAGCCGTAGCAGGTAACATTATGGTTCACCCGGTATGCGTCCAGCAGGTAAGGACCCAGCTTCATCTGCTGCCGGTTTTCCGTCAGCTCCACAAAACGCAGTTCAAAGGGCAGCTCCGGCGCAATCATCCGAAGCGCCCCCACTACCCTTTCCAATCCTTTCGGCCCCACTACCGTCAGGGGCTCGGTCCGCTCCGCATTCCCCATGGTCAGCAGAAGCCCCGGCAGCCCGCTGATATGATCCGCATGGTAATGGGTAAAGCAGATAAAGTCAATGGGCTTTGGGCTCCACCCTTTCTCCTTTAACGCAATCTGCGTCCCTTCCCCGCAGTCAATCAGCAGGCTGCTTCCCCCGCACCTGGCCATCATGGACGTAAGCCAGCGGTAGGGCAGCGGCATCATCCCGCCTGTCCCCAACAGGCATATATCTAACATACAATCGCCTCTCTTTTAAGCCTGTGGAGGAACAGCCGCCTTAAAGAAATTTCAAAGGAATTCCCTCTGCTCCTCCACCTCTACCTCAAGTTTAAACTGGTTTACCCAGTCGTCATAACAATCCTCGCATAAATCAAAATGATGGATCTCCCCGTCTTTTTCCGAAAAAAAGTCCCAGGTATGGTCAAACATCAGGCCGCCTTCCCGAAGGATCCCCCTCTCCACGACCATCTTCTTTCCGCATTTGTTGCAGATCACTGTCTCAAGCTGCCCATTCTTACCGAAACGTCTCATAACATCCTCACCTTTCTTAAAGTCAACAACCCCGCTTAAAGCAGCGGGGGCATCAAGCAGGAAATTTCACCATTTCCCTTGGTTCAAGTATAACGCAAATTTTGTCGATTTTAAGTGGTAAATGTTGCATAGCTTACGGACGCCCCCGGTTCCACATAATTATCCCGTCCTCTTTTGGGTTCCGGTAATAATCCTTCCTCCGGGCCTCTTCCTGAAAACCAGCGGAAATATAAAGCTTCCTGGCCGGGATGTTCGATTCCCGCACCTCCAAGGTAATCGCCCCTACCCCTTTTTCCCTTAAAGCCTCTTCCAGTTTTTCCAGCAGTTCCCTGCCCAGGCCCCTTTGCCTAAAGGGCGGCAGCACGGCGAGCCGCTGGATCTCCCCTTCCCCTGCAATGGCGCAGGCCGCGCCGTATCCCGCCAGCCCGCCTCCTTCTTCCGCCACATAAAACAGGTTCCACGGCTTTCCAAAGCTTTCCCTTAAGACTTCTTCTGACCAGCTTTCCCTAAAGCAGGAGGCCTCGAGCCATGCCGCCTGCCCTAAGTCCTCCTTAGCCATTGGCCGGATAATCACAGCTTAATCCCTTCTCTCTCCCGCTCTGCCTGGGGCTTCCTTAAATACTCCGGCTTATGATCCGCCGCAGTTTCCCCCTTCCCTTCCTCCAGGTAAATCTGGCCCAGAGCCGCCACGGACGCCGCCCTCTGGCGGCTGCTTTGAGCCGGGGCAAAGGCATGAGGAGCCGTAAGTTTTTCCTTAATCAGCTCCCGAAACACCGGCACGCCGTCCCCTAAGAAAATCACCTTTTCTCCCCTGGCGTTTAACTGGCCAATCAGCTGTCCCATATCCATAGCGCACTGTTCCTTCACCGAAATCAGCCGATCCTCCACATAGTAAAGCCCGGTGTAAACCTGGTTCCTTTTCGCGTCCATAATCGGGCAGGCCAGGCAGCCGATCCCCCACAGGTTATAGGCAAGCGCCTCCAGTGTAGGGATATGGAGCAGCGGCTTATTTAACGCCAGTCCAAGCCCCTTCCCCGTGGCGGAGCCAATCCTAAGGCCGGTAAATGAACCGGGACCTGCCGATACCGCAATCCCGTCTATAGTATGCAAATCCAATTCCAAAAGCTTCCCCATCTCATCCAGCATGGGAAGCAGCGTCCGGGAATGGGTCTTTTTGTCATTCACCGTATATTCGGCAGTCAAAACCCCGTCCGTCACCACCGCCACGCTGGCTACCAGGGAGGAGCTTTCTATCCCTAATATTCTCATCTTAATCTTCACCCTCCACCGTAATCTTCCGATAGTCAAATCCCATCTCAAGATTTTTCTCGATGGTAATCCAAAGGGCATCCTCCGGCAGGATTTCCTCCACCAGCCCCGGCCATTCCACCAGGCTTACCCCCGCTCCGTAAAAGCAGTCCTCATACCCAATCTCTTCCATCTCTTCCACATCGCCAACGCGGTACACGTCAAAATGGTGGAGGGGCAGACGCCCTTCCTCATAGGACTGGAGAATCGTGAAGGTGGGGCTGTTTACCGGCTCCCTGATCCCAAGCCCCTGGGCAAACCCCTGGGTAAGCACGGTCTTTCCCACGCCCAAATCCCCATTCAGGCAGTATACCTGCCCCGGCTTTGCCTTCTTTCCAAGCTCAACCCCCAGGGCAAAGGTTTCCTGGGGAGCCTTGGTGATCACCGTCCTCGCCTTTTTTCCATTTCCTTCCATTTTCTCCCCCTTCATACTCCTTTGCGGCGGGCTTTAGGCAGCTTTTCCCGGATCAGCTTCCGAAAGGCTTCCTCGTCGCTGCCTAACGACTTTAGGGGGATCAGAGAAGCATGAGCCCGATCACCGTACACGATCACCATGCCGCCCACCACTTCAATTTTATTCAAATCCGCCCAGCTAATGGTTCCTCCCTGTTCCCCCTGCATCACTCCCACGCCTTCATCAGAGAAGGTCAGCACCAGGGGCGGCTGCTTTTCCAGCTCCTTGGCCTGGCGCAGTGACTTAGGGTAAAGCATTGCCGGCTGCCAAACCACAAACAAAAGGATAACGGCCACCAAAAGCATCCTCTGGGACACGGCCAGCATCCCCCACCTGGTAAGCAGAAGGAACGCGGCTCCGCCTACCAGGATCAGATTCACCAGACCCCGGAATCCTTTATTGGCATAAATCATGGAGAATTTCCAAAGCTCTTTCGCCGTAGGTTTTGTGGTAAAGGAAAAATTTCTCTTGCTGTCTTCCATAATCGAAATACGTCTTTCATCCTTTCTGCATAATATTCTGCGCAATGGTATCGCCGATGGCAAATTATTCCTTGCCGTTGACTGTATTTTCTTACTTTCCTTGCTTTTTACCGTTCCCCCATCAAAACGTTTTCCCGGCAAAAATGCCGCTGTTGGGAATCCTCACCCCTCCGGAAGCCTTTGCCCCGGAAGGCTTCCTTCCTCCCTGGGACTGGCCCTTGCCCTCATGGCTTTGCTTTTCCCCGGAGGGATTTTTGCCAGCCTGGTTTTTAAGAATACTTTTGCCAGCCAGCCTGGCCTGGCCTTTTCTGTCTCCCTGGCGCTTTCCCTGCCCTGCTTCCCCGGCCTTAACTTTGTCCCCGGATTCTTCCAGCTTCATGGACAGGCTGATCCTCTGCTTCGCCGCGTCCACCCCAAGCACCCGGACTTCCACAATATCGCCTACGCTTACCGCTTCCAGGGGATGCTTGATAAACCGATCCGTCATTTCCGAAATATGCACCAAGCCGTCCTGATGGACGCCGATATCCACGAAGGCGCCGAAATCAATCACGTTGCGCACCGTGCCTTTAAGGATCATCCCCGGCTTTAAATCCTTAAGCTCCATCACATCTGTGCGCAGGATGGGCTTTGGCATCTCATCCCTAGGATCCCTGCCGGGGCTTGACAGCTCTTTAACGATATCCCGCAGGGTCGGCTCCCCGATTCCCAGCTCCTGAGCCATCTTGCCATAGTCGTTAATGTAAAAGCTGTGGGCTCCCTTTAACATCTGTTCCGGATCCATCCCCGCCTTTTCCAGCAGCTTTTGGGCGGCATCGTAGCTTTCTGGGTGCACACCGGTGCAGTCTAAAGGGTTATCCCCATTCTGTATCCGAAGGAAACCGGCGCACTGCTCAAAGGCTTTTGGCCCCAGCTTTGCCACCTTAAGCAGCTGCTTCCGGTTGGTAAACGCCCCGTGCTCCTCCCGGTAAGCCACAATATTTTTTGCCAGCGCCTTGCTGATGCCGGAAATATATTCCAAAAGGGCGTAGGATGCCGTATTTAAGTCCACGCCTACCTTGTTTACGCAGTCTTCCACCACGCCCCCTAAGGTTTCGCTTAAATGCTTTTGGTTCATATCATGCTGGTACTGCCCCACGCCGATAGACTTAGGCTCGATTTTTACCAGTTCCGCCAAAGGATCCTGCAAGCGGCGGGCGATGGAAGCGGCGCTTCTCTGGCCTACGTCAAATTCCGGGAATTCCTCCGTAGCCAGCTTGCTGGCGGAATACACCGAAGCCCCCGCCTCATTGACGATCACGTAAGCCACCTTCTGGGGAATCTCCTTTAACAGCTCCACGATAATCTGTTCTGATTCCCTGGAAGCCGTGCCGTTGCCCACGGAAATCAAGGTAATGTGGTATGTTTCAATTAATTTCTTCAAGGTAGCCTTCGCCTCTTCCAC
This sequence comes from Lachnospiraceae bacterium, assembly GCA_910575565.1. Classification (GTDB taxonomy): domain Bacteria; phylum Bacillota; class Clostridia; order Lachnospirales; family Lachnospiraceae; genus Caccovicinus. Next base: position 8,385 of record CAJTFL010000012.1, read on the forward strand.
CTTGTTCTGGGGCGCGGTGGGGTAAATCACCACGGTGTCCAGCACCTTGCCGGTGGGATCCACCACCGCCAGCTTGCAGCCGGTGCGGAAAGCCGGATCCCAGCCCAGCACCACCTGGCCGGGGATAGGCGGCTGCATCAAAAGCTGCTCCAAGTTTTTCCCAAACACCTTAATCGCCCCGTCCTCAGCCTTTTCCGTCAGCTGGCTGCGGATTTCCCGCTCGATGGCCGGGCCAATCAGACGGCCGTAGCTGTCCTGGATAACCTCTTTCAGCACCGGGGCAGTGTATGGGTTGTCCGTCGTGATGATCTGTTTTTCCAAATACCGGAAAATTCGTTCCTGAGGGGCAAATACCTTCACCGTAAGGACTTTTTCCCCCTCCCCCCGGTTTAATGCCAGGATCCTGTGCCCTGCCGCTTTTTCAACAGGTTCTTCATAGTGATAATACTGCTCATATACCGTCTGGGCCTTGTCATCCTTGGCCTCAGACTGGAGAAACCCTTCCTTCATGGTAATCTGGCGGATGTACGTCCGGTACTCTGCATTATCGGAAATCCGCTCGGCGATAATATCCTTCGCGCCTTCCACTGCGGCTTCCCCGCTTTCCACGCCTTTTTCCGGATCGATAAATTCCGCGCCTTTTTCCTCAGCCGAAACCTGAGCCTGCTGGGCCATAATCCAGTCAGCCAAAGGCTCCAGCCCTTTCTCCTTGGCCACCGTGGCCCTGGTGCGGCGTTTTGGCCTGTACGGCCGGTACAAATCCTCTACGGCTACCAGGGTTTTCGCCTCCAAAATCTGCTTTTCCAGCTCAGGAGTCAGCTTCTGCTGCTCCTGGATGGTGGCGATTACCTGGGTTTTCTTTTCCTCTAAGTTTCTTAAATACCGCAGGCGCTCGTCCAGCTCCCTTAATACTTCATCGTTTAAGGAGCCGGTGGCTTCCTTCCGGTATCTGGCAATAAATGGAATAGTGTTTCCTTCGTCAATTAGTTTTACCGCAGCCTCTACCTGGCCCCGGCCAATCTGCAGTTCTTCCTGCAATGCCTGGATAATGTCCATGGAATACCTCTCATTCTGTATGAAATACGGCTTGCCCCTCTGGGTTAGAAAGGCGGCCAGACTGAATTCCATTATAATTCATCTGGTTAGCTTTGGCAAGCCTGTGTAGATATTGGGATATTGGGATTTCTGCTGCCATCTTAAAGGGATACCCAATCCTCCAGGCAAATATCTGGCACACGGTTAAATTCCTTGGTATTATGGGTGACAACGATCAATCCCCTTGAAACGCCCTGCGCTGCAATCTGAATATCATAAGGGCCGATAATTCTGCCCTGCTCTTCCAAAAAGGCTCGTATTTGCCCCGCTTTTACCCCGTCCTGCTGGGAAAATGGCAAGATCGTAAATGCGGAAAGAAACATATGCATCCGAAAGCTCGTCTGCTGGCTCCATTTGCTTTTTGCCGCACCATATTCCAGCTCGCTTACGGTAACAGCCGAGACAGCGATCTCATCTGGATGAATCTGGAATAATTTCTGAGTCAGGGACGGGTATTTATTTTTCAATCCATAGATACATATATTTGTGTCGAGAAGATAGGTCATAGCCCTTCCCTTTCCGGCAGATTATCCCAGGAGGGCTGGGAACGCTCCTCCATGAAATCCTCAGGGATCATGCCAATGCTTTCTCTGAGAGGATACCAGGGGTCATCCGTGGGGAAAAGGACAAACCCTTTTCCGATTTTGCGGATAAAAAATTCCTGTTGATCGGTTTTGGCTTCCTTGGGAATCCGGATAGCCTGGCTGTTTCCGCTTTGGAATACTTTTGCTATCAGCATACTGCGCCTCCTTTTTGTATATACGTATAGTATATATGCATGGGGATGGATTGTCAATCGCGGTTTGACATTGTTTGTTTATGGTTTATTGGTCAGATCTGTTGGGGCGATTTATTTGGCAGATTCATTTACTCTTGCGTTTGTCGTGGACATTGGCGGAAATTCGTGTTACAATGGTCGTTGCAGTTTATTGATCAACGCTTAGTTTGCGGGAATCGGTTTTGCGTGTGGCGCGGGCTGATGGAGTAAGAGAGCTTACTGCGGAAAATTTATGCTTGGGAAGCTTGGACAATAGCTTTATGTTTTGGCGGCTTGGGTAATAATTTTATGCTTTGTCAACTTGGATAGCTGAGGGAAGCATTAATGCTTCGTCAACTTGGATAACTGGTAAGATAAATTTTGACACTGGGTTGTTTCAGATGATTTTAGGAATGGATAGAGGAAGTTGGTGTTTCTTACGATGAATTTACTAGCTTAGATAAGACACGTAGGCTGACGAGTTCGCCGCCTGTGGTGGATGTACACACGAAAACGCGCTCTCGCTCGACATAAAACGGAACGGACACTAAGCTCGAAAAGACCTCGCTAAGTGCCGCCGTTTTATACGGTTTTCTTTGTGTACACGCACCACAGACGGCTAGGTACTGGCTTAATGACAGTGTTTCTTCGGCAGAAGTTGATTGACGGAATGCTATTCTACGCTTGCCAATAAAGCAGCAAAACCAGGCCATATTCCATGAGGAACGCTCCTGAAACGTCGGCGCCGAGCGGGGTCTTTCACGAGTTTAGCGTCCGCTACGCCACCGGCGGAGCTAAGCGTGAGTGACGATGGAATATCGCCTGGCGCAGCGGAATAGCAAAACTATTATAAGAAAAATGTACACATACAATTATCAGTAATGCCTAGGCTAGATATCGAACGAATTCCCTTGATATAGCTGTTTATTTTTGTGTTGGAGGGTACTATATGGATGATTTTGGTCAAAAAAAACAAGATGGTGATGAAATTTTACGAGATGGAGGAATGGCTGGTTCGGAAAATACCGCTAAGGATATAGCTGAAGAAAAACAGCGGGAAACTTTTACGGAACCGGCGGAAGATAATATGCCTGACGCGGCAAATGACAGCAATGGGGAAAACCAGCAGCTCCCGCCGCAGCCGGATCTAAACCAACAGCAGCAACAGGCTCCTTGGCAGCAAGCGGAGCAAAAACCGCAGACGCCGGAGAATTGGCAGCAGCAAGAACAGAATCCGCAAATGCCGGGGAATTGGCAGCAGCAAGGGCAAGAGCCACAAGCGCCAGGGAATTGGCAACAACAGGGACAAGGGCCGCAGATGCCGGGGAATTGGCAGCAGGGACAAGGGCCGCAGACGCCGGGGAATTGGCAGCAGCAAGGGCAAAATCCGCAAATGCCAAACCCTAATTATCCCCAGGGCGGCTCTGCGCCAAACCCGTATTACCAGGCTCCGCCCCAAGGGTATTATTACGGGCAGCCTGGCGGACAGCCGCAGCCTGCTTCTCCGCCGCCGAAACAGCCCGCTAATAATATGGCAGTTACCTCCATGGTTTTAGGGATTGTTTCCCTTTTGGTAAGCTGCTGCTGTTTCCCCGTAGGGTTTATTATCGGCTTTGCTTTAGGGATGGGAGGACTTGTCCTGGCCGTTCTTTCAAAGAAGGGAAAGCCGTTTTCCGGGTACGCTATCGCCGGATTGGTGCTTTCCATCCTGGGAATCTGCGGAAGCTTGTTTATTTTTATTTGTTATGTAATTACGGCCAATTTAATGAAGGATCCGGAGTATGCGGCTTTGTTTAATGAGATTCTTCGGCAGTATTATAATGGAAATTAGCAAGGAACTTCGTTAAGTACTGACGTTTCCATAGGGGATTCCTTATGGAATATGATCGGATTCCTCCTCTGTATTGGTAAGCTGTGCCTTCCTTAAAAGCAGACTTGCCATAATAAAGAATTTCTCTGATTGACAATTACATCGCTTGAGATGGCTCATACGAAAACGGGCTTTTCCCAGCAAAAATAAAACGGTGCTAAGTTTGGAAAAGCCCTCACTAAGCACCGTTGTTTTCTTAATTTTTTGTTTATGCCATCTCAGGCCATTAAAATTGTTCTTCTTTTTTCTGAGCTGATCAATTTATTGGGCTTGAGGTATTCCATTGATGATCCAAACACCGTTCTTATCCACTTGATATCCGTCTGGCGTTATTTCATCCCGATACATTCGCCCTTTATGCCCATCTGATTTTTCGTTAAAGTAATAATAATACCCGTCAATCACTACCCATCCGGTTATCATCTTGCCCAGCGTATTATCCGAAATCGGATTCAAGTAATACCAGAAACCTTCGGCGGCATCATAATACCATCCAATTAACATATCTCCGTTTTCGTTAAAGCGGAACCAGTCAAAGGCTTGCTGCCCGGCAGATGGATTTGCGTATGGATTTTGTACCGCTGCCCATACATTTGCGTACACCTTTCCCGCGGAATCAGTGAAACGCCAAGTTCCGTCTTCTGCCTGCTTCCAAGTGCCCTTAACAACGTATGATGGTAATGATGTGCTGCTTGAATCGGAAGTTCGATCGGATCTGCTGCTCCTTGCAGAACCGCCGCCTCCGCCTCCGGAACCGCCGCTGCTTCCGCCTCCAGAAGGTGCAATTACCCGCACTTTACAATGGTTTGATTCTACATTTCCTCCATCCTGAGATACACAATAGATTTCTGCTTCCCCTTTTGCAATTGCTGTTATTGTTCCTTGATCATCTACTGCTGCAACGCTTGCATTGGTACTATGCCAGGTTACGGATGGATTTTCTAAACCTTCTGCCGGAACCGTTTCCTTGGACAGCGTTGTCCTGCTTCCAACATTCATGGTAATTTCGGCGGGCGTTATGGTAATGGATTCTACCCGTTTCTTTCCCGGTTCATTTGGATTTACCGGGTTTTCCTCGCCATTTCCCGGCGTATCTGCACCACTCTGTACGGTTACTTTACAGCGATTCGATTCTGCTTTGCCTGCATCCTGAGCCGTGCAGTATACTTCTGCCGTGCCCTCCGAAATTGCCGTCACCACCCCCTGATCATCCACCGTCGCCACGTCAATATTTGTACTATGCCAGGTTACAGACAAATTGTCTGCATCTTCTGGCACAATGGTTTTGGACAAGGTTTCTTTATCCCCTGCTTTTAATGTAATTTCTGAAGGTGTTATCGTAATTGAATTGATCAATTTAGTCGAATCTTCTTTAGCATCCCAGCCATTATCGGAAAATGTACAGTTCCTTACTGTCGGTTCAAAGAATATCGGATCTCCTGTCATTATATATTCATCATTTCCATCAAATTCTTTAAATTCCCAATAACCTGTTATTGTTCCACAGAAATATGGATTACTATTATTATTAAATTCGCAATCTTCAAAAATTAAATTTTCAGTATCTCCACCATAATTAATGGCTACAATAAATGGTTTTGCATAACCATTTCCATAAAACTGGCAATTTTTAAATACACTTCGTTTATTTTTTTCTTCTTTATAAAAAATTTCCATAATGTTGCTTGAACAATCACGTATTTTCGTATTTGTTACTGTAAAAGACGTATCCAAACCGAATATTCCATACCAGCCACAGCCAAATATATCACAATTATTAATTATTATATCAGCACCCATAGAAAATATAACACCAATACCTATATCACATCCGACATATGGTCTTTGTGATAGATCATGCCCTATAAAAAGATTATCTAATACAATATTGTTGCCCCTATAAATAAGAAATATAACATCCGAACCCGAATTTGAAACAATGCGTGTTCCTTCCTGACCCTGAATAGTTAAATTCTCTATATCATGTAGTTCTATCTCTGATTTATCATAAACATCGCTCGTACCATCTCCCCAGTTAAGTATCTCCCGTCTACTGACATTATAGGTTTTTCCTTCTAAAATCACCTTGGTATCTGATTGGAGTGCTTCTAAAAATTCTTCAACCGTATCTGCATGAACTATTACTTGCCCTTGTTCATTTACCTCTTCTTCCTCTGGATATAATTCAAGAATACTATTTTTTATATCCTGTGCAAAAGTTTCTGCTGTATCTGTTTCTTGAGCAAAAGTCTTCAATAAAATAGTTTCATTTTCTTTGCCAACCACAAAAGCTGCTGGCATTGTAAAACTGTCGCTTCCAAACAATCGTTCTGCGACATCTCTGTATGTGCCATTCCGATCTTCACATGATGTGCAACAAGTATATTTTCCTATATTGAAAATTAATTCCTGGCTTCCACTTCCAACAGCTAAAAAATAAACATCCGCATCCATTCCCCTCAACTGTGCCCTAAGCTGTTTCAAAGTCGCTTGCGTATTAATACCCCAACTAAAATCATCTGCAAAGACAAACAGCCGAATCGATCGCGGCAATTCTCCCACAGTTACCTCTTTCTTTTCTGGATAAATAATATTTAATTTTAGATCTTCGATCGCTGCAAACTCATTTCCTTCCTGCACAGCAAATGCCGCTGTCTCCTGAATCTCTTCCGTAAGTCCCGGCATTTCTGACACAATTTCATCCTCTTCCTCTCTTTCTGCATTGCTGACGGAAGCTATCCCCACTTTCTCCTTTGCCTCTGTCATCGGAAAAGAAAAAGCCGAAACCACTATCCCTGTTGCTAATAACAATAGAAGTTTTCTTCCTTTTTTCATCGCTATTCTCCTTACTCACTTATCATTAAATACCCATCTCTTCTGTAATGAACTACATGAAATAACCAGATTTCGGTAAAGTCCAGAAATTACAGTAAAACCCCATCTCTGCATAACCAATTCTCATTATTTAATATTGCATACAATGCACATACCTTCTTATACTCTAAGCCATATTAACTATATACCCCCTTTCTACAATTTCCTGATTCCCCCCCCTTTCCATTTTAACGATATTTATAAAAATAATTATACGACTTTTATACACTGTTTGCAACGACATTTTTAAATATAATTTTATGAAATCACGATATAAGGAGGATTTTATATGTTTGATGTTCTGGAAAAAATCACCAAAGAACGCATGAGACGGGGCTGGAGCGAATATCAACTAGCGCTTAACAGCGGAATCGCACAATCCACCATCTCCACTTGGTATCGGAAAAAGATGCAGCCTACCATCTCTTCCCTGGAAAAAATATGCAATGGCTTAGGGATTACTCTAGCACAATTTTTTTCGACCGATACGGCAATCGAATTATCGGCTCAAGAGCAGGAATTCTTGGAGCTTTTTCATGCGTTAAATCTCGATGAGCAAAAGGTTCTAATCGATCTGATGAAAATTATGGATCATAATCGATTCCGTTCCACCAATCACTCTTCCTAAATGTTTCCTAACCACTCTCAACTCTCACACTATTGACAATAGGACATGGCCCACCGTGGTCAAATTTATACCGCACAATACTTAACCCGCTTAATCCATTGTTCTTAGGAAAATAATAGAAATACAAAGATACTTAAAATCCAGAAAAATTCAGAAAGAAACTAAGAAAAACCGCACTGCAGCATTACAACTTATGTCAATTAGCTTATGCTAATCAATTTATGTTAACCAAAAGAAATATTGCAAAACACAGAATTATTACAATCTATGGCAGATATATTCTCAAATATCATACCACATATTGCGCAAATCGTTGTTTTGCAACATCCCCATCACACTCGCAGCACTACAAAGCAGCAGGGTATTTCGCCCCATCTGCCTTCCTTAAAGAGAAATCGGAGGCAAGAGATCCAGCCCCATTACAAGGCAAATGTTCTTCACCCCCCAGTTTACCAAAACGATACCGACGCCTATGGATGTCCAAAGCCGGTATCGTTTTTCCATTTTCCGGGCATTTCCCCGAAGATCATTTTTTACCATGCTGCGCAGAAATATCACCAGCTCGGCAGCCAGCACCAGGACCGCATAAAGCACGAAAGGATGATACTTAATGCTTCCCGCCACATCCCCCTTAAGCAAAAGGAGAATCGCCCTTGTACCGCCGCAGCCAGGACAGTAAAACCCAGTAAATAAATGGAACAGGCAGGGAAGCCCCTGCCCGTCAAACACGAATCCCATCCAATTCATAAAACCAACCAACTTCATCATCGAATCTTTTCCCTATTGATTATTACCATACCTAACGCTATATGAAACACACCAAACGCCGAAACAACACGAATAATCCCCACAACCAAAAATCACTGCCTGCATCTAGCCAGCAAAGCAGCGGAACCAGGCCATATTCCATGAGGAACCCCTCTGGAAACGCCGGCGCTTGGTGAGGTCTTTCACGAACCTAGCGTCCGCTGCGTTGGAAGCGGAGCGCAAGCGCGGTGACGATGGAATATGGCCTAGTTCCGCGAACGGATCACAACAAACCTCAAAGCATTTAGCCCCATCCGCTAACGCAAAGACATCGCACACCATCCATCCCTAACCCGCTAACTAACCCGCTAACGCAAAGACATCTCGCACCATCCATCCCTAACCCGCTAACGCAAAGGCATCTCGAACCATCATCCCTAATCCGCCAGCTCAAACGCATCATGCACCATCCGCACCGCCCGGTTCGCATCTTCCTCGTCGATCAGCACGGTTATGCGAATCTCAGAAGTTGCGATCATTTTAATATTAATATTGCCGCTATAAAGCGCCTCAAACATCTTCGCCGCCACGCCAGGGTTGCTTAACATCCCTGCCCCGATGATGGATACCTTGGCTACACCTTCCTCACAGGTAATCTTTTGAGCCGTGATTGCCGCCTGATTCTCATTCAGCAGGGTCATGGCTTCCTGGAGGTCGGTTCTTGCCACCGTAAAGGAAATATCCTTCCGGTCTTCCCTCCCCACAGACTGGATGATAATATCCACATTGATATGGTTCCTGGCCAGCATATTGAAAATCTTAAACGCAATCCCCGGCTCGTTCTTCACTCCGATTACCGAGATCCTGGCCGTATTTTTATCGGCAGCCACGCCGCTTACCAGCATACGCTCCATCTTTGCGCCCTCCTTCACCACTGTTCCTTCCGCCCTGGTTAAGCTGGAAAGGACAACCATCCGGACACCGTATTTCTTCGCCATCTCCACCGAACGGTTATGGAGGACTTTCGCGCCTACGGAGGCGAATTCCAGCATTTCATCATAGGAAACTTCTTTCAGCTTCCTTGCATGAGGCACGATACGAGGATCTGCCGTGTAAACGCCTTCCACATCCGTGTAAATCTCACACACATCGGCATGGAGGGCAGCCGCCAGCGCCACTGCCGTGGTATCTGAGCCGCCCCTCCCCAAGGTCGTCATATCTTCATATCGGTTAATTCCCTGAAAACCGGTGACAATCACAATCTTCCGGCTTTCCAGCTCATTGCGGATCCGCTCAGTCCTTATCCGTTTTAGCTTGGCTGTCCCATAGGCGGAGGTGGTCTGCATGGGAACCTGGACGCCGTTTAAGGATACGGCGGGCACGCCCAGGGAATGGAAGGCCATAGCCATTAGCGATACCGAAACCTGTTCCCCCGTTACTAACAGCATATCCAGCTCTCTTTTCGGCGGATTAGGGTCAATCTCATGAGCCTTGGCAATCAGCCCGTCCGTAGTTTTCCCCATAGCCGACAGCACCACCACCACCTGATGGCCTTTCCGGTAATCTTCAAGGCAGCGCCTGGCCACATTCATGATCCGTTCATTATCCGCTACGGAGCTTCCCCCGAATTTCTTCACCACTAACATCTGTTATTCCTCTTTTTTAAGCAGCCCTAAAATCCTGCCGCGGGATATCTCTATTTTTATGATACCAGGGTCAAAAGGCCGAAAATCTGTTGCAGGCTTGCTTGCATAAAGATTTTTGACCTTTTGACCTCAACATCTGTTTATTAAATGTAGGCAAAAATAACCCTATCACATTTTTTAAGATAAGCCATGCATTACGCCAGCATCCGGATAACGCTTAAAATCCCCTCCAAGCCCAAGGCCGTTTCCTGGTAATCGGCCTCGCTCATCACCTTGGAGACGATGGCAAATTCCTCCGGCTGGCCTATGGAGATAATTTCCCTTGGGCCAAAGGCCATCAGATCCGCAAGCCTTTCCTCCGGCTGGCCGGACACCCGGATAAAATACCGGAATTCATTCGCTCCCATGGGCGCTAGCTCCTGCTTCTCTAAAGTCCAGCCCATCTTAACGTTTTCATCCTTATGCCTTGCCATCTCAATTAAATCAGCTACCACGGCGCTGGCCGTAGGCAGCTTTCCCGCGCCGCTTCCGTAATACATGGTATCTCCCAGCATATTCCCCTTCACCAGGATCCCGTTGTACACATCCTTTACCGTGTACAAAGGATGAGCCTTGTCAATCATCAATGGCGCTACGCAGGCGCTGACCTTACCGTCCTTCCCCAGCCGGCTTAGCCCGGCCAGCTTAACGGACATCCCGATTTTCTTCGCGTACTGGAAATCCCTGTCGGAAATCCGGGTGATCCCTTCCGTGCAGATCTCCTCATAATTCACTTCTTTCCCTGCCGCCATGGCCGTTAAGATGGCAAGCTTGCGGCAGGTATCATGGCCTTCCACGTCGGCTGTGGGATCCTGCTCGGCATAGCCTAAGCGCTGGGCTTCCTTTAGGGCGGCGTCAAATGACCAGCCCTCCTCGTCCATCTTGGTAAGGATGAAGTTGGTCGTGCCGTTTAAAACCCCGGTGATCTCCCGGATCTCTTCCCCCATCAGGCAGTTGTACAAAGGCCTGATAATGGGAATCCCGCCGCCTACGCTGGCCTCAAAAAAGAAATTCACCTGTTTTTCTCTGGCAATCTCCAAAAGCTCAGAGCCGTATGCCGCCACCAAAGCTTTATTGGAAGTCGCTACGTGCTTCCCCGCCAGCAGGCAGGCTTTGACAAAGGGATAGGCCGGATTTAAGCCGCCCATGGCTTCCACCACAAGCTCCACCTCCGGATCCTGCTCAATCACAGAAAAGTCATGGATCACCTTATCTTCCACAGGGCTTCCCGGGAATTCCCGCAAGTCCAGCACATATTTTAAGGCGATTTCCTGTCCTGCCGCCTTACGAATCGTTTCCTTGTTTTTTTCCAGGATCTCGGCCACGCCGGAACCAATCGTACCGTATCCCATAATTGCTGCATTCATCATAATCCTTTACTCCCTGGCTAATATTTTTACGTAGTGGATTCCCTTCATCTCTTCCATATCCTCCACCATACGGGATACATTCCCCGTATCGGAGCGCACCTCCACGCTTAAGGTAAGGGTGGCAATCCCGTTAACCGGGATGCTCTGGTGTATGGTCAAGATATTCGCCTTGTACAAGGCTACCACATGAAGCAGATCCGACAGCAGCCCCTGCACATCATCCATCTGGACCACAAGGGTTATGGTCTTCCCCTTCGTATTGTCATAGAAGGGTAAAATATCGTCCTTGTATTTGTAAAAGGAGCTGCGGCTGATCCCCACCTTATCGGCAGCCTCCTGGACGGTCATCGCCCGCTCTGATTCCAGGAGCCGCTTTGCTTCCACCACCTTGAGAAGCACCTCCGGCACGGCCTTCTGCTTCACGACAAAATATTTACTCTTTTCTTCCACGGCTTCCTCCGCTATTTTCCGGGAGCTCCCTTGGGGAAGGCTCCCTCCGAAAAGCCATTTGTCCGCTTTCGGAAAACATTTGTATACGCAAGGAAGATATTAGCATAATTCCAGAGGGCTTGCAAGCATTATTTTTTTGACCCGCTTTTTACTAATCCTGGGCGTGCTTGTCCGGGCAGCCAAGGCTCAGCCATTTTAAATAAGCGCTGATAAAGCCGTCTATCCCGCCGTCCAGCACCTTGTCCGCGTTCCCGTTTTCCTCTCCCGTCCGATGATCCTTCACCATGGTATAAGGCTGGAGCACGTAAGAGCGGATCTGGTTCCCCCAGCCAATTTCCTTAACATCCCCCCGGATATCGGAGATCTTCTCCGCATTCTCCTGCTGCTTCAGCAAAAGAAGCTTCGTTTTCAGCATCTGCATGGCCTTATCCTTGTTCTGGAACTGGGAGCGCTCATTCTGGCACGTTACCACAATCCCTGTAGGGATATGGGTAATCCGGATCGCAGAAGAGGTTTTGTTAATGTGCTGGCCGCCGGCGCCGCTGGATCGGTAGGTATCGATCCGCAGATCATCCGCGTTAATCTCCACGTCCAAATCCTCTTCAATATCCGGCATCACATCACAGGAAACGAAAGAAGTCTGGCGTTTTCCCGCCGCGTTAAAAGGCGAGATGCGCACCAGCCGGTGGACGCCCCGCTCTGACTTTAAATAACCAAATACATTTTCCCCGTTAATCTGAACCGTCACTGACTTAATCCCGGCTTCCTCACCGTCCAAAATGTCCAGCACTTCTGTGGAAAAGCCGCGGCTGTCGGCCCAGCGGCAGTACATCCGGTAGAGCATACTGCACCAGTCGCAGGATTCCGTGCCCCCGGCTCCTGCATTAAGCCTAAGAATCGCATTGCAGTTATCGTATTCCCCGGTCAGTAAGGTGCGAAGCCTTAAGGTTTCCAGCTTCCCGGCAAACTCCTCCAGCATCTGGCGGATCTCCGGGACAATCTCCGGATCCCCTTCCTCGTTGCCCATCTCAATCATCAGGCCGATCTCTTCATAAGCCGTTTCCAGCTCTTTGTACTCCTCCACCGTATCTTTTAAATTCTTTGCTTCCTTCATCAGCCGGGTAGACTTTTCGGCATCGTCCCAGAATCCCGGCTCCTCCATGCTTTTATCCAGCTCGTCGATCCGCCTTAACTTATTTTCTAAGTCAAAGTGAATCCCTCACTTCCACTAATGGTTTTTCATACGTTCCTAACGTAAATTTGAACTGGTCTAATTCAACCACAAGCTTCACCTGCTTTCTGTTATGATTTGCAACGGCTTTGCACTCACCGTTACTGCGATTTTTCTTTCTCTTGCCTGTCCCCAGCTTCCATGCCGGGAACGGGCAAGCCTTCTTTAGCCGCCGGGATATCGGCTGGCTGCTGGGGCATCCTGGGCAATGTGAGGGAAAACGGGATGCCCCCGGTCATTGCGATCTGATTCAAATAAATGTCAATCGCAGTTGACATAGGGATCCCCAGGCGCGCCAGCACAGCTTCCGCCCGCTGCTTTACCACCGGGTTTACCCTTAAATTTAATGTAGCGGTTTTTTCCATTACCATTCCTCTCCTTTTCACCGGCCCTTAACCATCTGATGCTGACGGCTTTAATTGTAACGCATTTGCAGTTACTTGGCAACAAAAAGAACCCTGCGGCACAGGATTCTTTTTCGTTTGTTAAGCGTGGCTAAGAGGCTTCCTGCCGCAGCACTGCTTATATTTTTTCCCGCTTCCGCAGGGGCAGGGATCATTGGGATAAATCTTTTGGGCATCCCGTTTCTTAGGCGCTTTAGCCAGGCTGGCATCCTTATTGGTTCCCGTCACCTTGGCTGCCGGCTCCCGCTCCACTTTCTGCTCTACCCGGATATGGTACAGGATGCGGACGGTTTCCTCTCTAATGGCGGCAGTCATGCCGTCAAACATCTCGAAGGCTCCCATCTTATACTCTACCACCGGATCCCTCTGGCCATAAGCCTGCAGGCCGATGCCTTCCCGCAGCTGATCCATGTCGTCAATATGGGCCATCCACTTATTATCAATCACCTTAAGGAGGATCACCCTCTCGATCTCACGGATCTGCTCCGCCTCGGCAAACTGGGCTTCCTTGGCCTCATAAAGCTTGATCGCCTTTTCCTTCAGCATATGCTTTAACTCATTCTTTTTCATATGCTTCATCTCATCCTTCAGCACCACAGGCTCTATGGGAACGATAGGAAGGAGAAGGGAATTCAGCTCCTTTAAATCCCAGTTCTCGCTGCCTGTATCGTCCGGGATGGACAGATCCACCGCGTTCTCCACAATATCCGTAACCATCTTAAGGATCACATCCCGCATATTGTCGCCGTCCAATACCTTCCGGCGCTCCGCGTAAATGACCTCCCTCTGCTCGTTGTTCACCTCGTCATATTTCAGCAGGTTTTCCCGGATGCCGAAGTTATTGGTCTCAATCTTCATCTGAGCCTTCTCAATGGCATTGGACAGCATCTTGTGCTCGATCTGCTCCCCCTCCGGCACGCCAAGAGCCTCAAACATCTTCATCAGGCGCTCGGAACCGAAAAGCCGCATCAAGTCATCCTCTAGGGATAAGTAGAACCTGGATTCCCCGGGATCGCCCTGACGGCCGGAACGGCCTCTTAGCTGGTTGTCAATCCGGCGGGACTCATGGCGCTCCGTGCCGATTACCTTTAAGCCGCCCAGCTCCCTGGCTTCCTCATCCAGCTTAATATCTGTACCACGGCCAGCCATATTGGTAGCGATGGTCACTGCACCGTGAATGCCTGCATCGGCCACAATCTCCGCTTCCAGCTCATGGAACTTAGCATTCAATACTTTATGGGGGATCCCCCGCCTGCGCAGCATCCCGCTTAACATCTCGGAAGTCTCGATAGTAATCGTGCCCACCAAAACCGGCTGCCCCTTCTGGTGAGCCGCCTCGATCTCATCCACAACCGCCTTAAACTTTTCCTTCTTCGTCTTATATACCGCATCATTTAAATCCACCCGGGCGATAGGCATATTGGTGGGGATGGCGATAACGTCCATGGCGTAAATATTTCGGAATTCCTTCTCCTCTGTAAGAGCCGTACCGGTCATGCCTGCCTTCTTGGCGAATTTATTAAAGAAATTCTGGAAAGTGATGGTGGCTAATGTCCGGCTCTCCCGGCGCACATTCACGTGTTCCTTGGCCTCAATGGCCTGATGAAGCCCGTCTGAGTAACGGCGTCCCGGCATAATCCGCCCGGTAAATTCGTCAACAATCAAAACCTCGTCGTCTTTTACCACGTAATCCTTATCCCGGTGCATCAGGTTATTGGCACGGAGAGCCAGGATGATATTGTGCTGGATTTCCAGGTTTTCCGGATCCGCAAGGTTTTCAATATGGAAGAACTGCTCCACCTTCCGGACGCCCTGCTCCGTTAAGTTGACTACCTTATCCTTCTCATTGACAATGTAATCCCCAGTTTCCTCGATCACTTCCCCAAGGATGGCGTTCATCTTGGAGAACTCGCCGGACTCCTCCCCCCGCTCTAACTGGCGGGCTAAAATATCGCACACCTCATACAGCTTGGTGGATTTCCCGCTTTGGCCAGAGATAATTAACGGCGTCCGGGCCTCGTCGATCAGCACCGAGTCCACCTCATCAATGATGGCGTACTCAAGCCCCCGCAACACCATCTGTTCCTTATAGATGGCCATATTGTCCCTTAGGTAATCAAAACCAAGCTCATTGTTCGTCACGTAGGTAATGTCGCAGGCATACGCTTCCTTCCTCTGGTCGGAATTCATGCTGTTAAGCACCACCCCTACCGTCAGGCCCAAAAAGCGGTGCACCTGACCCATCCACTCCGCGTCACGCTTAGCTAGGTAGTCATTCACCGTCACGATATGGACGCCCTTTCCCGCCAAAGCATTTAAGTAAGCCGGAGCCGTGGACACCAAGGTTTTTCCTTCACCGGTACGCATCTCCGCGATACGCCCCTGGTGCAGCACGATGCCGCCGATTAGCTGCACCCGGAAATGCTCCATGTTTAACGTCCGTCTGGCCGCCTCCCGGACTGCGGCAAAGGCTTCCGGCAGGATGTCATCCAGCGTCTCTCCCTTCGCCAAACGATCCTTAAATATCTGGGTCTGACCCTTAAGCTCCTCATCCGAAAGCTCCATCATCTTTGGGCGCAGGCTCTCTATCTTATCGACAAGAGGATAAATCAGCTTCAGCTCCCGCTCACTGTGGGTTCCAAACATTCTTTCAATAATGTTCATCGGTAATCTCCTAACTGTTCCTATACCATTTCCTTAATTATACTCACGGCAGATCTATCTGGCGTTCAGTATAACCGCCTAATTCATCAGCATAACATCAATATTAGCATAATCTTACTTATTGTATCACTAAGTACCGTTTAATTCAACGTGTTCATAAAAAATTAACATTCCTTTGTTTCCATGATGCTCC
This sequence comes from Lachnospiraceae bacterium, assembly GCA_910575565.1. Taxonomy (GTDB): domain Bacteria; phylum Bacillota; class Clostridia; order Lachnospirales; family Lachnospiraceae; genus Caccovicinus. The sequence continues at coordinate 24,353 of CAJTFL010000012.1, forward strand.
TGAATTTGTTTAACTATACATTTTGTACAAACTCGCCGGCATAAAACCGTACCGCTTTCAATGATTAGGCGTTTGCTGCCCCCCCGTCCGTCACACGCCCCTGGATCACCGGCACTGCCTCATTGGCAAGGACGGCTTCGTAGGTATTGTACGCCTCATTGAGGATCTGCACTTCCTTGTCACCGTACCGCGCCCGCTCATTATCCAAGATCTCCATATATCCCCACTGGGTGTACCAGGTGTCCTCCGGCGGCTGGTAATTTTCCAGCAATTCCGCCCCGCTTAAATCATAAATGGCATCTTCTTCTGCAAGGCTCTGCTCCGATGAGGAAGCAGGCTTGTCTTCACGCACGGGAGTGGGTCAGTCCCCAAAAAGCCCCGCCAGCCACCGCTGCCGCCACAAAAATCCCCCTAGGGCTACGGGCAAAAGGAATTTTTTCTTTGTTTTGGAAGGCTCCGCCAGCTCTTTTCCGCAAAATCTGCATATCTTCATTCGTCTTCCATCCTTTCCCAAAATGCATTTCCATGATCGTCCATATATCGCTAAAAACAGTATATCGAAAAAAATATCCCACCGCAACTAAATATCCCGAAAAACCGGAAGTATCCCTCGCCGCCGGGACTGCAATACATCCTTTCGCCGCCAAGGCTGCGGCATATTCTTTCGCTGCGCTTTATCATCCAATATCGTTACCATAATGTTCGCCGTTATGGTTAACTATGCAAACTGCACAAAATCTATGTTTGCATTTTCCGTTATCCACATTATCCACAGGATCCACTTAAGTTTTCCCCATTTTTTATCCACTGCCAAAAGTCTGATTTTCCTGGAAACTTAAGTTATACACCAAGTTATCCACATTATCCACAATCTTTCTCCCCTTTAATCCAGAAAACTACCTTTTCCCCAATTCTGGAAAAACTTTGTACAGATGTCATAAACCGACAAAAAACGATAAATTTTCTCCTTTTTCCCCTTGACAAAAGGAAGCTGGCACAGTAGTTTTTCAACGCCATCGCTTCCCCCGCGATGATAAAATTCACAAAAATACTCACAAAATTGTCTTTGCAATTTAACAGTATTTCTTGTCTTTTTCAAATAAATATGCTATACTGGAAACATCTCAATAAAAGGAGTTGATTTTATGCGTTATACTATTGTCGGAAGAAATATTGAAGTAACCCAAGGGCTAAGAGATGCCATCACAGACAAGATCGGGAAGCTGGATCGCTACTTTACGCCGGATACCGAGGTGAATGTCACCTTAAGCGTCCAAAGGGAGCGCCAGAACATCGAAGTAACCATCCCCATTAAGGGCACGATTATCCGCGCTGAGGAATCCAGCAACGATATGTATGTGTCCATCGACCTGGTAGAAGAGATTATTGAACGTCAGATTTTAAAATATAAGAAAAAACTGATTGACCGCAAGCAGTCTTCCCCATCCTTCTCCGATTCCTTCCTCCAGGAGGAAACCCCCATCACGGAGGAAGAGATTAAGATCGTGAAAACGAAGAAATTCGCCGTAAAGCCTATGGATCCGGAGGAAGCCTGCTTGCAGATGGAGCTTTTGGGACATAGCTTTTACGTATTCCTGAATGCGGAAAGCGAGCAGGTTTGCGTGGTTTATCGGCGGAAAGGCGGCACTTACGGGCTGATTGAGCCGGAATTTTAGGCTTGATGGCCAGATTTTACGCGAGGGGCGGCGCTTGGCTGGCTGCTTGCGGAAATAATTTTAAACCTAAACCTTAAATGCAAAGGGGCTGTCGCAAAACATTGTATTTTCACAATATATAGCAGGACTCATCAAATATCCAGCTTATATATTGTGGAAAGCCACTGTTTTTGCGACAGCCCCTCCTTCTGCAATACGGCTATCCGCCACAGGGATAGCCCTCACTTTGCAGCTTTTCAATCTCTTTTAAACGTTCTGCGCCAAAAACGCTACTGACGCAAACCGATATTTTGCAAATTGGTTGCTGGCAAAATAATCGTTCGCGAAATAATTGTTCACAAAAATAAACATTAACACTTCCTTAGCAACGCCTCTGCTTCTTGCAAACCTCCATTCCTTAATGATATAATTTTTCCAGATACTGCCGGAAACCAAACCTGTTCCAGCCGCCCATCTGCGAATATCTTTTCCGCTGCGGCCGGGACAGGCTCCCTTCCGCAAACGGAGGATGCCATGAAACAGAAATCTTATACCAACAGCCAAATCATCAACGGAACCGCCTTCGGCTTTTCCGCCGCCTTCCTGATCTCGGCCTGGATCGCCGCCATCTATACCGGGGAATGGGGAAGCGTATTTTCCAACTGGTATCACATTATGATCTCCCCCTGCCCCCTGGTAACGGATTATTTCGCCCTGGGCGGCTTATCTGGCGCCATGCTAAACGCCGGAGCCTGCGGGATGGCCTGCTTCCTCTTTATGATTTTGCTGAAAGGGGATTCCCATCCTAATACCTTAGCCGGTTACTTCCTGGTGGTGGCCCACTGCTTCTACGGCCTTAATTTCTTTAATATGTGGCCCTGCTTTTTCGCGCCCTTCCTTTACTTTCGCTGGAAAAAACTGGATTACAAGCAGAACCTGCAGGTCTGTATGTTTGCCACCTCTTTCGCCCCTTTCGTCAGCGAATTCCTGTTCCGCTACACCCAAAGGGGAAGCTATATGTTCGGCCGCTTGAACTTAACCCTGCCCGGCGTGCTGCTGACCGTCTTTTTCAGCCTTCTGCTGGGCTTTGTGGTTCCCGCTATTCTTCCCGGCGCACAGGCCTGGCACAAGGGCTACAACCTGTACAACGGCGGCCTGGCCTTTGGCATGTTCGGCTTTTTCGTCTATAATTTTATGTACAAAACCATGGGGATTCTGTCCATGGGGCCGATTTTCCACAACAATGAGATCTACAACCGGTTCCACCACTCCTACCGGCTGTACGCCAACTGCTTTTTCCTGTCCGTCTTCCTGCTCTGCCTTCTCGCCGGATTTTTGCTGAATGAAAAAAGCTTTAAGGGCTATAAGCTTTTGCTGAAGGACACCGGCCACGGCAGCAATTTCGCGGAAAAATACGGGATGCCGGTATGCCTGATCAATATCGGCGTTTACGGCCTTCTTTTCCTGGCCTACTTAAATATCGTGATCCACTTCACCCAGGGCGCCGGGTTCACCGGGCCTACCGTCGGAGTCGCCCTGGCCGCCTTAACCTTTACCGCCATGGGGCAGCACCCGAAAAATGTCTGGCCCATTATCATCGGATACCAGATCTTATACCTGGTAACTTCCTTCTTCTGCCACGTAAACGGCAGGGTCATCACCTGGTCCATTACCACCCAGGGATACATAAACGGCGTGGCCTTCGCCACCGGCCTTTGCCCCATCGTAGGGCGCTACGGCATCCGGGCAGGCTTTGCGGCAGGCTTCCTCTGCGCCTCCATGTGCACCGCCACCAGCGCCCTCCACGGCGGGTATGTGCTGTACAACGGAGGCTTTACCGCCGGTATCACCGCACTGATCCTGCTGCCCATTTTAGAGCACTACATCCCCAGGACCAGGGACGAGATAAAATCCCAGCCCTTTACCATGCAGGGGATGATTACTTTGGTGGAGAATATTTCCTCTGTTTCTAAAAATGACGAGCGGGAACATTAATGGGCAAAGCGCTGCTTCGATTGTATCTGGCAGCAGAGAAGGCCTACTGCAAAAACGTCACCGCTTTACAAGGCGTCCGGTAATTAGACGGGCTGATGATAATCCCGGTCTTGGCGCTGGCCGCATGGATTACCTGGCCTCCGCCAATATAGATCGCCACATGATTGATGGTATTCCCGCTGGCATAAAACAGCAGATCCCCCGGCTGAACCGCCTCAATGGCGATAGGTCGTCCATTTGCCGCCTGCTCCCTGGAATTCCGCCCTGTCTGGATCCCGAAATGCTCATAGATCCGCATCACAAAGCCGGAGCAGTCCGTCCCTTCCGTCAGGCTGCTTCCTCCGTACACGTAAGGATTCCCCAAAAACTGCTTGGCATAAGCCACCAGCGCCGTCCGGGTCGCCGAGATTACCGCCGAAGATGCATTGCCCCCGGGCCCGTAGGTAACGCCGCCTGCCCCCTGCGGGCTGGAAGCCTGTCCCTGTGTGCCCGCTCCCGAAGGATCCGCCACATTTCCAAAGCCGCCAGGGTTCCCGGAATTATCCCCGCTTGCCGGGCTTACCCCATTGCTCCCTCCGCCGGAAGATACCGGCCCCAAGGCGGGAGCCGAAACCCTTGGATCATTTCCCTGCCCCAGGGGATTAGCCGCAATAATCGGCATGCCATCCTGGGACTGTGTGTTTCCTGATGAACCATTTTTGCCGGATGAGCTGCCTTCAAATATGCTTCCGCCTGACCAGACCCCGCCAGAGGCGCTGCCTCCCGATGCCCCCTCCGAAGACGCCCCAGGATTCCCGTTTTGCAGCTGTAAGCCCCCGGGATTTCCTCCTTGCTGGGAGGCATGGTTAACCGCACCGCTTTGAGCCTCCACCATCCGGATTTCTTCCAGGTTTTGAATCGCTGCCGCCGCTTCCGCCTTCCGCTTCGCTTCTTCCGCCAGCTTTGCCGCCTCCTCCTCCAGGGAAACCGCCTGTTTAAACGCAATCCTGGTCTTTATGTAATCCATGGAGACGTAGCCGGTCAAGTCCTCATCCACGGAAAGATGGGCAAAATGATTGCTCTCTCCCAACACCACGTACTCCGCCCCCTGGGGCAGGGTAGTCAGGATCGCCGAAGACAGGCTGGGCTGCTCCCTAAGGCGCAGGGAAGCCGTATCCACCGTGGCATACTGCACCCCGATTTCCTTTGCAATGGCTTCCGCCTGCGCCCCGGTGATAAAGTACTGGGCTTTAATGTAGCCGTTTACGCTGCCAGACTGAATCTGATACCATACGCCTCCTTCCCCCTGCACGGACTGAAGGATGGTTGCAGCGCAATTATTGTAAATTTTTCCCACTATCGTCCCGGAGGTAGTGGGTGCGCTGCGGATATTCACATAATCCGACACCTGGGAAATGGCAATATTCTGGTAATCCTCCGGAGCCGCCACAAATCGGGGGGCGTTCCGGCTGACCGTTAATTCGCCATAACTGAGGGGAGCCTTAGCTCCTGCCAGATTTTCCCCTTCCCCTCTGCCTGCTTCCTCCTGATTCCCCAAAGCCAAGGCGCAGGCCGCAAGCAATCCGCCCAGGAAGGAAACGGCTTTCCTGCGCTGTTTTCTCTTCATCCGTTACGCCCCTTTCCCTCATTAACCGGTAAACCGGGATACATACCGTTCCGCATTGGTTGCCGCCACAGCCCCGTCTGCTGCTGCCGTAACTACCTGGCGCAGCGGTTTGGTGCGCACATCCCCTGCCGCAAAAATCCCCGGCACAGATGCAGCGCAGTCTTCGCCTGCCCGGATATACCCCTGCTCCGTCTCCAGAAGCCCCTCAAAGGCCTGGCTGTTCGGCGTAATGCCCACCGCCACAAATACTCCCTGGACTTCCAGCTGCCATACCTGCCCCGTTTTCACCTGCTTAAGGCGCAGGGCGCTTACCTTGTCTTCCCCCTCAACCTCTTCCGCCACCGTATCCCAAATCACTTCGATATTTTCCTTGGAAAACAGCAGCTCCTGAAGGCTTTTCGCCCCTCGCAGCTCATCCCTGCGGTGGATTAGGTACACTTTCCCGCAAAGCCCGGAAAGGTAAACGGCATCCTCTAAGGCCACGTCGCCGCCGCCAATGACAGCAACGGACTTATTCCGGAAAAACGCCCCGTCACAGGTGGCACAGTAGGACACTCCCTTTCCGGAAAATTTTTCCTCCCCCGGGATCCCCAGCTTCCGGTGGGTCGCCCCGGAGGCGATAATCACCGTTTTTGTCCGGTAGGCCTCCTTTTCCCCCATAACCAGCTTCCAGCGTTTTTCCGGTTCCCCTCCATCTTCCAGGCGGATTTCCGAAACCGTATCCTCCAGGAACACCGCCCCAAGCTTATCCGCGTGCTCCCTAAACTTCATCCCCAGCTCAAAGCCGCCAATCCCCATCAGCCCCGGGTAATTGTCCACATCCGTGGTATTTAAAATCTGTCCTCCGCTCATCATTTCCTTCTCGATGACCACCGTATCCAGCCTGGCGCGCTTTGCGTAAATCGCCGCCGCAAGCCCCGCCGGGCCGGAGCCGATAATCACTAAATCATACCGTTTCTCCATAATGCTTCTCCTTGCTTTGCTTTTATCATCCCAGAAAATCATCTCATATATCTCATATAAGCTTTAGTATATCATACATTAACCAACTTATCCTGTCTTATTTCTTACGATTCTGTGACGCATAAGCGATAAAAACAATCTCACAGGCAGAGCATTTTTCAATATCCAATCCTTTGATTCTTAATTTTTATTTTGCTCATAAACGGGTGCTCCTTTCTTACCCTGCTATGTATCATATCACCACTTTCCACCGATTGACAGAGCCAAATGCCTCAATGCAGCATTGCAGAAATTCCACCGTCATGCTATGATACCAAAGTCAGCAGCAATAAAGGCTGCAAAACGAAAATACCGCCCATAAACCAAAGGAGGCCGTGCTAATGAAACCCTCACCCAAAAAGACCATCCTGATTACCGGGGCATCCCGGGGAATCGGAAAGGAAATCGCCTTAGCCTTTGCCAGACATGGCTGGCAGATCGTAATCACCTGCGTAAACCGTTTGGAAATGCTCAACCAAGTCCGTGATGAAATCCTGGCTCTTGGCAGCCCCTGCCTGGCCTGCGTCTGCGACATGGGAAGCTGGGAGGACTGCAAGGCTCTTTTTGCCCGGATAGACGAAACTTTCGGCTCCCTTCACGCCCTGGTAAACAACGCCGGAATTTCCCGGATCGGCTTAATCCAGGACATCTCCCCGGAGGACTGGGCGCTGATGCTTCAGACAAACTTAACCTCCGTCTTCTACTGCTGCAAGCTTGCCCTGCCGGGAATGCTCCGCCGCCGCCAGGGCGCCATCGTGAATATTTCCTCCGTCTGGGGGATCTGCGGCGCTTCCTGTGAGACCTCCTATTCTGCCGCCAAAGGCGGGGTAAACGCCTTTACCAAGGCTCTGGCCAAAGAGCTGGCTCCCAGCAATATCCAGGTAAATGCCGTGGCCTGCGGAGCTATCGACACGGAAATGAACCAGTGGATGGATGAGGAGGAAAAAAGAGCCCTGCTGGAAGAAATCCCAGCAGGGCGCATGGGCCGGCCTTCGGAAGCCGCCCATTTGGTTTATCAGTTAATCACCGGAAACACCTACCTCACCGGACAGGTGATTTCCTTAGACGGAGGATGGCTCTAATCGTAGTGCACTGTCTCGATTTCATTTCGCAAAAGGACACAATTCCCTTACGAAACCACCCGTTTCCTGCTCCACCTCCCAGTCATATACCAAGAAAAGGAGAGCAGGAAATTCACCGTCCAGCCTATGGGAACGGCATACCACACCGCCTGGACGCCCCACAGGGGCGCATAGTTTTTCGCCACCGCCACCCGGATGTAAAGGTTTGCCAAATTCGCCAGCGTATACACAATCACATCGCCGGAGCCTTTAAGCACCCCATCCGTCGCCGCCTTAAAGCCAATCATCACAAAAAACCAGCTGATAAAGGCCAAATAGGCATTCCCGGTGGCAAAGGCCTGGACGCTTGAAGGATTGATAAATGCCGAAATGATTTGATTATGAAACAAATTTAAGGACAGGCAGATGATCGCGCCAAACCCGGCTATCATCATAAAGGCACTTTTTAACCCCTGGCGCACCCTCTCCGGCTGCCTGGCTCCCAGGTTCTGGGCGGTAAAAGTAGCGGCTGCATTGCCTGTGGCAATCATGGGAACGATGCAGATGGATTCTACCCGGCTTCCCGCCGCGTATCCCGCCATCACAAAAGTGCCAAAGCCGTTTACTACCGACTGGACTAGCAGCATCCCGATGCTGACGATAGACTGCTGGACGATGGAGGGGATGGCAAAGCAGGTTCCCTTAAGCAGCATGATTGGGGCAAAAATTTTTGCCTCCCCATTTTCCGCCTTCGGATACCGGCCAAGCTCTTTTAGCAAAACGAAAAAAGAGAGCACTGCCGAAACCCCCTGGGCAATCACTGTGGCAATCGCCACCCCGGCTATCCCAAACCCCAGCCCGCGCACCATCCATACGTCCAAGACCACATTTAACACCGAGGAAAAAATCAGGAAATACAACGGAATCCTGGACTTTCCCAAGGCGTTAAAGGTGGCCGAAAGCACATTATACATAAACAAAAAGGGCAGGCCCATAAAGTAAATCTGCAAATACAGCATCGCATCGCCAAACACATCTTCCGGGGTGTTTAACGCCCTCATCAGAGATGGGTTAAAAAACGTGCCGAACGCGGCCAGGCATACGCTGATCACAAGGAAGCTAATCAGCGCCGTATAGGCCGAGGTGCGCATCTTCCCATAGTCCTCCGCCCCCAGATACTGGCTGGTCAGGACGGAAGCGCCTATGCCTCCTCCTATGGCGATCATAATAAATACATTGGTAAACGAATAGGAAGCTCCCACCGCCGCCAGCGCTTCCGCGCCCAGATAGCGGCCCACGATAATGGAATCCACCATATTATAAAACTGTTGGAATAAATTCCCAACAATCATGGGAAGAGCGAAGAAAAACAAGGTTTTCCCCGGCCTTCCCGTAAGCATTTGATTCTGTTCCATCCCAGCCTGCCTCCTTTCTCCGAAAATAAATACTTAACCCCATCCCTCTGCGCCTCATTTTGCAGAATCATTTTTCCCGGCATACGAAACGGCAGGCATCCTATTCATATCCCGGAACCAGCTGGATGGTCATCGTTAAATACTTAGCCACTTCCCCTTCTTTCAGCTCCAAATCATCACGATGGGTCACTTCGGGAAGATCATTTTCTTCCTCCATCTCCACCAAAATCCAGTCGGTGGCCGCCGCCCTGGCCTGATCCGCCGCGTCTTCCAGCTCCAAGCCTTCCGCCTTACAGCCCTCCAGATCCGGAAAATACGCCTGATAGCCGCTCCCATCGGCCTTTTTTGAAAAAATCGCCGGATATACAATCTTCATTTTAAACCTCCTTCTGCTATCTTACTTTTTCTTAGCAGCGGTATGCCCGCCGCCCCCTTTTCCCGCGCCCTTTCCCCTTTCCGGCACAGCCCGCACCTGGTCAAGGAAGGCAGCCGTCTCCGCGTCCGCCTGTTCAAACAAAAAATTCTGCTTCCGATGGGGCTTGTCCAAATACTCCTCCCGAAGCTGCCTGCCAGCCTGCTCGATCTCCTCCTTCAAGTCGGCGGCAGACATCCTAAGGCCTCCCTGGCCCAGGATAATCACCTGTTCCAGCCCGTCGGAGGTAGCGACCCTTACCCGGTGCTGCTTTCCCAGTTCATGGACGGTCTTTTCAATATACTGATCCGCCGTTTCCGCTTCCTTTGTGTACACCACATGGATATTGTGATACTTCACTACCTCACATCTGTGCCCCTCCACCCGGTAAGCATCAAACACCAGAATCAGGCGGCACTGGCTGAACCCCTGGTAATTGCATAAAATATCCATCAGCCGATGCCTTGCCCCGTCCAGATTGCTTTTCGCCAGCTCTTTTAATTCTTCCCAGGAAAAGATAATATTATAGCCGTCCACCAAAAGATACTCCTCTTTCGGCTCCCGCCGTTCCCATTCCCTTTTCGTCAGCTCCTGCCGCCCAGACAACGCGCCGCCTGGAAGCCTTGTTTCCGGCAGGAAGGATTTCTTCCCGCTTTTCTTGTACGTCCTTAAAAATATTTCCTCCAATTCCTTATCCGACTCCAGGCTGCCCGAATAGCCGCCATAACCGCCTCCGCCCGATGTGCCTTCATCCCCCAAGCCTGCCCTCGGCAAGCCTCCTGCCAAAGCGCCCCTTTCCGGCAAGCCTTTTGTCAAAGCCCCTGCTCCCCCCAAGCCTGCCCCCTGCCCCTCATCCGTCTCCTGCCAGCCCTCCACGTGCATATACCCTTCCACCTGATCCCAGGGCACGATGAATCCCGCCCCGTGGGAACAGAACACGGAATCCGGCGTATGCTCCACGTCCAGTTCCGGGTCATAGGCCGCCTGGGCAATCACCTCGCCGGCATTATGGCAAGGCTCATAGCCTTTCATCACGCAGGTTAAGCGGCCTAAGCCCTTGGAATACGCCATGACCTGAGCCTGGTATCCCCGCATCTTTGCTGCGGGAGCGCATCCGGTGAGCACCGCCCTGTCCCCTTCTATCTCAGGCGGCTTAAAACCGCCGCTCATGTTCTGGATATCCGCCATGGCCCGCCCCACGCATTCCGCCGGAAGCTCCAGGCAAAAGTCATAGTACGGCTCCAAAAGAATGCTCTTAGCCTTCATTAGCCCCTGCCTTACCGCCCGGTAGGTCGCCTGCCTGAAGTCTCCGCCCTCCGTATGCTTCTGGTGCGCCCTTCCGGAAATCAGCGTAATCCTCATATCGGTAATCGGCGCTCCGGTCAGCACCCCTTTATGCTCCCGCTCTTCCAAGTGGGTCAGCACCAGCCTTTGCCAGTTCCGATCCAGCACATCCTCGCTGCAGGCGGAAGCAAACTGCAGGCCGCTTCCCGGCTCACCCGGCTCCAGCAAAAGATGAACCTCCGCATAATGGCGCAGCGGCTCAAAATGGCCCGCCCCTTCCACCTTATTCCCAATGGTCTCCTTATATACGATATGCCCCGGCCCAAAGCTTACCTCCAGCCCAAACCGCTCCTTGATCAGCGCCTTCAGCACTTCTTCCTGGACTTCCCCCATCAGCTGGATATACACCTCCCCAAGCTGCTCGTCCCACAGGATATGGAGCAGCGGATCCTCTTCCTCCAGCTGCTGCAGATTTTTTAACGTCTTATGGATATCGCAGCCCTCAGGAAGAAGGAGCTGAAACAGCAAAACCGGCTCTAAAACTGGCGTATCCGAATCTTTTTCCGCTCCCAGCCCCTGGCCCGCAAACGTCCTGGAAAGCCCGGTCACGGCACAAATGCTGCCGGCAAAGGCTTCTCCCACCGTCTCAAACTTCGTCCCGGAATAAATCCGGATCTGGTTCACCTTTTCCCCGTCCGCCAGGATATCCTTTACTTTCAGGCTGCCTCCGGTAATCTTTAAATGGGTCAGGCGGTTTCCCTGGCTGTCCCTGGTAATCTTAAATACCTTCGCCCCAAAGCTTTCCGGGTAAGCCTTGTCCTCGATGCCAAAAGCCACGCCTTTTAGCAGCTCTTCCACCCCATAATTTTTTAAGGCAGAGCCGAAATAGCAGGCAAAGGCTCCCCGGGAGGCCAAAAGCTTCCGGATCTCTCCCGCCGCTATCTCCCCCCGCTCCAGATACCGTTCCAAAAGCTCCTCGTCACACATGGCCAGCTCTTCAAAAAAAGCCTGCCTTTCCTCCTTTAAGCCGTTCACCTCCCTGCCGTCCCAAAGGGAAAAATCCACGCATCGTTCATCTAAGCGGGCTTTCAGCTCCTCCATCAGGCGATCTCTGTCCGTCCCTTCCTGATCCATCTTATTGATAAATAAAAACACCGGGATCGAATACCGGGCAAGCAGCTTCCAAAGGGTCAGGGTATGGCTCTGGACCCCGTCGGCTCCGCTCACCACCAGGATGGCACAGTCCAGCACCTTGAGGGTTCGCTCCATCTCCGCCGAGAAATCCACATGGCCTGGCGTGTCCAAAAGGGTAATCTGGACTCCTCCAAAACTCAGCAAGGCCTCTTTGGAAAAAATGGTGATCCCTCTGGCCCGCTCCATCTGGCCGGTATCGAAAAACGTATTCCCATGATCCACCCGCCCCAGCTCCCTGATGCTTCCGCTTATGTAAAGCATGGCCTCCGAAAGGGTTGTTTTCCCCGCGTCCACATGGGCCAACAGACCAGCACATATATGTTTTTTCGCTTTTTTAGGTTCCTGTCCGCCCATAAAAATCATCCTCCCGCAAAAATGCAGTCCATATTAATCGTTCAGCCAGCCAAAAACCCCTCAGAACAGTCCTGAGAGGTTTCGGCAGATTATTTTAAGTATTTTTTCAGCTGCGAAAGCAGCTGGTTTACATCGATGGGCTTTGCCACATGGGCATTCATTCCGCACTCTAAGCTGCGCTGAATATCTTCCGAAAAGGCATCCGCCGTCATGGCAATGATGGGAAGGCCTGCGTCCGGACGGTCAAGAGCCCGGATAGCCGTGGCCGCGCCGTAGCCGTCCATCACCGGCATTCGGATATCCATCAGGATCACGTCATACGTACCCACCTGGGAGGATTGGAATTTCTCCACGCAGATCTTGCCGTTTTCCGCCCGCTCCAGAGTAAAACCGGTTTCCGACAAAAGCTCCTGGGCAATCTCCCAGTTTAAATCGTTGTCCTCCGCCAGCAGGATATGCTTTCCTGAAAAATCCACCGTTTCCTGCACGGTCATTGCCTTTTCCTTGGGAACTTCCCCGGCAAAAGGCGCAAGGCCAAGGTATAGATTTGAACGGAACAAGGGCTTGGAAATAAAGCCGTGGGCTCCTGCTTCCCGCGCTTCCTCCTCGATATCGCTCCAGTCATACGCCGAAATTATCAGGATCGGCGTTTCCTCCCCTATTCTCCTTCGGATTTCCCGGGTAGTTTCAAGCCCATCCATCCCCGGCATCTTCCAATCCATCAGAATAACCTGATAGCCGTCGTGGCGCTCATGGCGCCTTACCGCCATCTCCACTGCCATCTGGCCGCTGGTAGCGCACTCCGCGTTGATGCCGATCGCCTTAAGCTCCATGGCCGCACTGCTGCACAGATCTTCATTATTATCCACTACCAGCGCATTCCATGGCGGAAGGATCATATCTTCCACCTGGACTGGGGACTTCTCCAAATCCAGGATAATATGGAACTCACTGCCCTTTCCTAATTCACTGTTCAGCTGTATCGTCCCGCCCATGGCATCCACGATGCATTTGGTGATGGCCATGCCTAAACCTGTCCCCTCGGTTTTCTGCACCTGCCTGGAATCCGCCCTGCTGAACGTGTCAAATATCTTCTGCTGGAATTCCGGGGCCATCCCAATGCCGTTATCCTTCACCCGGAAATGGCATCGCACATACTCCTCCCCTTTAGGGGAAGGCTCCTGGCACAGGTAAACATTAACCGTGCCTTCTTCCGGCGTAAACTTAACCGCATTGGACAGCAGATTAATCAAAATCTGGTTTAAGCGCACATAATCGCAGTTTACGTATTCTGTCTCTATCTGGCGGATAAAAATATCAAAATGCTGCTTTCTGGCCTGCACCTGGGGCTTTACAATATTCACAATGCTGTCCATGGTTTCCCTAAGGGAAATCCGATCCATATTCAAGGTCAGCTTCCCGTTTTCAATCTTGGACATATCCAAAACGTCATTAATCAAGCCTAAAAGGTGCTTGCTGGACAGGGTGATTTTCCTTAAGCAGTCCTGAACCCGGTCGATATCATGGATATTGGCGGTAGCGATGGCCGTCATCCCCACAATCCCGTTCATCGGCGTGCGGATATCATGGCTCATATTGGAAAGGAATTCACTTTTCGCTTTATTGGCCCGATCCGCTTCCTTCCTGGCCGCATCCAGCTCCCGCATCTGCTGCTGGGAAAGGCGAAGATACAGGAAAAATACCACTAACAGCCCCACCAGGATTACGCCGCAGGCTGCCAGCATGGTGTAAACCCGCTGATTCCCTAAGCTTTCAATGGCATCATCCAATACGCCGTAGGGCATGACCGAAACCAGATACCAGGGGGCTCCGGGAAGCTTAGAACAGTAAATATGGCGGAAAGTCCCGCCCACCTGAACCAGTGCGGAATAATCCTCCCCCTTCTCCATCGCCTTCTGCATATCTTCCACATACTGCTCCGGGCTCTTCCCCGCCACCTCCTGGAACGTCCCCAGCATCCGGCTGAAATAATTGTCCCGGTACATATCCCCGCTGCGGATCACAAAGCCCCCGTCTTCCCGGATAATATGGGAATACACCAGGGCATTGCCGTCATTTAAAACCATTGCCTCCTGAAGATGCTCCATAGGAATCCCCGCCACCAGGGCCGCGCTGGTTTTTCCTCCCTTCATGGGATAGTTTACATTCACCCCCAGCAAAAGCAGCTTATTCCCCTTGGAATCCAGCCCAGTGGAAAGGGTGGCGTTCCCATCCACCAAAAGCTCCTCAAATTCCCCCAGATCGATGATCTCAACCGAATCACCGTAGATCACCTCGCACTCCCCGTCCTTCGTGTAAAGCCCAAGGAAATCAAATGCCCGGATCCGGGAGCCTAAGGACAGCTCCTCCAGGAACTCTTCTCCATAAGAAACTGAGCCTGGCGGCGTGCGCCGGACAATCCCTTCCACCTGGGACAAATAAAGCTCTGTAATCGCGTCAAATTTCTGCTTAAGCTGTATGCTCATTTCGGACATATAGATCATGCCGATCTCGCTTATCGTTCCCTCGCTTTTCCTGCTCATGGAAGAAACGATCCATACAAATACGGTCACGCACAAAACCACCATGCAGCTTAAGCTAACCGCAAAAAATTTTTTGGTTTTCCCCATCATCACCTGAAATTCCGCCCCTCCCGCAGCAAAAGTCACTTTCCTTGCAATTTATACCGATTATATCATTGAGATAAAGAAAAATCAACTAGTGAACAAAACCAGATACCCCTTGCAATACACCCTCTTTTAGGGTAAAATATGTGCTGGGAAAACAGGGGCAATGCATTTTGCCCCCCATCACTTTATTTTTAGGAGGTATGTACTTATGGACAGCAGCGTTGCTCTTATGTCCGGGGCGATTGTTCTGGTTATCGTCCTGCTTATGGCTATCGGCGCATGGACCTTTTTCCGGCGCTACAAAAGCCTGGCTTCCCCGTTAAACCGGGCCCATGAAATGTCAATGACCACTGACGGAACCATCAGCAAACTGGTTACGGTATACCGGCGCAACCGTTCCTTCAAATGGAAAAACGAATATCCGGTAATCACCTACCAGGCTAACGGCAAAGATTACGCCATACATATGAAATGGGCGGAAAAACGGCAGGGCCATTACCAGCTGGGCGGCAAATACCGTGTCTGCTACATTCCCGCCGATCCCGGATGCTCCGTGGTGGAGGAATTCCGCCAGCAGATGCAGAAAGCCCGCACCCAGAGCCTGATCTGGACGGTAGTCCTTGCGTTCTTTGCGGTAAACGGCTTATTTGGGGCTTTAAGCCAGCTTCTTACCATCTTTCAGTAAGCGTTAAGACCGCCGGCGGCACGCAGGCATAAAATGATGCCAGGGTCAAAAGACCTTTTGACCCTGGCATCATAAAACAGGCCATAAAATAATTCGGGGCAAAGCACTCCAGCGCGTATTTCCCAAGCGCTCCCTGCTTTGCCCCGCAAATCTTAACCATCTTAAACGGCACATTCATTTCCCGCTTCACGGATCATCCCCTGCCCACAAGAGGCGGCATCCCCCGCAAGAGCATTTTCAAACATAACTTAAGGCATTTTCCCATACGCCTGCACCGACGCTAAATAGGCGATGAAGAAAACCAGCCACACGCATCCAAGGCTTGCCAGATTTACCCCCAGCAAATTCGTAAACATCATCTTTCCCAAAGCTCCCACGGAAAAAAAGGATGAAACCGCCATGACCAAAAAGACCAGCCCGTAGGCCGTCCCCAGCTCCATGGCCGCCGCCCTCTTTAACACCTTCTCCTCAACCCCCAGGTTCGCCAGCACCTGATACCGCTCCCTTTCCTCAAAACCATCGTGGCATAATTTCATAAACATAATGCTGCCGCCGGCAAGGATAAACACCATAAACATAAAAACACAGATGGAGTACAGCACCTTTATCCAGTCCAGTTCATTGCTCCTTGGATCTATGGCCACCCTGGCCGTGGCGCCTTTTTCCTGGCCGCCAACCAGCCGATCCAACCGGCTTTTGGCCTGGGAAAAATGGCTGAGATCCCCAATCCGGTAATTATACAGGTAGTTTTCCTCCCCCAGCAAAAGAAGCTGGCCGTATACCTGGTCATTGACCACATAGTAATTCATTCTCTCCTGAAGGTATCCCAGGTAAGGAATATCTGTCTCCCCCACTTGCCAAAACGTCCGCCCGCCGATCCTCACCTCTTCATGAGTCCTGTCGGTAATCAGGGAGAGAAGGACGGGATGGGATACCTTAAACAGCTCATCCTCCGCTGGCTTAGGGAAGGGAATTTCCATACCCATCGCCTCACCCAGCGCCTGCAGGCGGGAATAGGATAAGACGGCATATTTTTCTCCTCCCTTTTCATCACCATCAGGATCCGTTAAGAACAGGATGGGGATATGGGAACTGGCAATAATCTCATCCCCCTCCTCAATGGCCTTCCTGGCTTCCCCATCTAAATCAGCCATCCGGCTTAACAGCTGGAAGGTATACGTATGTTCAAAGCGGATAATGTCATCATACCGGCCTTTCATGGCAAATCCGGTAGCCAGGGCGGTAACGGAGCAAAGGAGCAGGATACATACGATAGCGTAAGTCCGGTAGTTTTTCTTAAGCCTGAACACCATGCTGTTTATCCATAAAACCCGCTGCTTCCGGTACAAAAACCGCTTATTCCCTGCCGCTGCCTGGAAGGCAGCGGGAACCATGCCGCCAAACAGCAGGTAAACCCCCACCGTCACCAGCACCACCGCCGCAAAGGCATTCGCCATAACCTCTCCCCGGCCCTCCTTTAAGGCCAGGCTGTAGCCGAAACCTAAAATACAAACCCCCACAATCGCTTTCACTGCCAAAAGCCCCCGGCCCTGCTTTACCGCTTCATTCTGTTTTGATGCGGTAATCATGCTGATTACGCTGCTTTTGGCAATGCTTAAATACCCTTTCACCATGAAGATCAAATAAATCCCCAGATAGACCGCGGCCGTTATCCCAACCGGCTTAAGCCCCGGCCTGAATTGAATTTCCACCGATAAATCCGATATGGCCAGCAAAACCATCTGAAACAGCCCGGCGCTTAACATCCCCAGGCACAGCCCAAGAGCCAGGGATGCCAGCCCGATCAGCAGGGTTTCCATCATATACATCTGCCCGATCCGTTCATTGGAAAGGCCCATGAACACGTAAATGCCGATTTCCTTTTTCCTCCTGGTCAAAAACACATTGGTGGAATACCAGATGAAAAAGAACATAAAGCAGCCCAGGACAAAGGATACCATCTGCACCAGTATCTCAATGTATTCCCGGTTTCTGGTTCCCAGGACTTCAAAGGCCCCGGAATAAATGATATTTTGGAAATTATACAGCACCAGTATGGTAAAGGCCTGGGAAATGACCAGGGACAAATAATTCCTAAACCCGTTTTTTACATTCAGCAGCGCCAGCTTTGCCATTTTCATCACCGCTCACCTCCCATAGCTGCCTGCACATTCATAATCCGGTCATAAAATTCCTTCCGGCTGGCCCCTTTGCTGATCCTGCAGGTAATCACGCCGTCATTAAGCATATACACATCCCTGGCGTAGGAAGCACAAAAGGGATCGTGCGTCACCATAAAAATCGTTGCCTTTCCCTGCTCATTAACCATTTTAAAACCTTCCAAAAGCTCCCTCCCGGATTTGGAGTCTAAGGCTCCCGTGGGCTCATCCGCAAAAATGATTTCCGGCTCCGTAATCAGCGCACGGCAGGCGGCTCCCCGCTGCTTCTGCCCGCCGGACAGCTGATACGGGTATTTGCCCAGGTGATCGCCCAGGCCGAAGGCTTCTGCCAGCTCCGCAGATTTCTTCACGCATACCTTTGGATCTACGCCGTGAAGCGATAAGGGCAGGGCAATGTTATCCTGCAGCGTCATCGTATCCAGCAGATTATAATCCTGGAAAACAAACCCGATTTTATCCCGGCGCAGCCGGGAAAGCTCCCGGTTAGACGCTTTGGTGATGTCCTGCCCGTCCAGGATCACCGTTCCCTGGGTGGGCTTATCGATCGTAGACAAAATATTTAGCAGCGTCGTTTTCCCGGAACCGGAAGGCCCCATAAGGGCGATGAAATCATTTTTGCAGACGGTTAAGTCAATCCCCTTTAATACCCTGGAGCAAAAGCCCTTCGTCCCATACTGCTTCACCAGGTTCCTTACCTCCGCCACCTTGGCCGGTTTATCCATATTGATCTTTCCCTCCATCTCTATCCTCTCCTTACGCAAATGTGATTTATCCTTCGCCTGCACCATTATTGTAAGCCTGGGAAGGGAAAAAATCCTTACATCTCCATTACAAAAGGGGCGCTAACCTTACATTTCCGTTTCGCGCCCCTGCCCGTCAAAAATCAGGCAAAACCGGGTATACACCCCGTATTCGCTTTCCACATGGATGCCATGTCCCAGCCTGCGGATAATTTTTTCCGCCAGGTAAAGCCCCAGCCCGGTAGACTTATATTTCCCATTGCGGCCGTTCTGCCCGGTAAAGCCTTTCTCAAAAATCCGCCGGATATCTTCCCTTCGTATTCCCTCTCCGCCGTCCTCCACAAACAGCAAAACCGCCTTTTCCTGCCTCTCCCCCCATATGCGAAGATACGGCTTTCCCCCATCCTCCGGTTTCCTTACATATTTCACCGCATTGGCCAGAAGCTGATCAAGGACGTAAACCAGCCAGGACGGATCGGTATACACCTTAACCCCCTCTGCCTGCACGTCAATGGAAAAGCCTTCCTGAATCAGGAAAAACCGGTTATTCCGCACAGAAGCTCTTGCACATTCCGCAAGATCCACCTGCCTTACCTGCATATCAAACAAAGGGCCTTGGAGCCTGCACCCTAAAAGCAGGGAATTTAACTGGCAGTTCATCCGCTCAAGCTGCCAGCGCAGCTCCTGCCTGGCCTGGGCGTCAGGAAGCCTTTCCGCCATTAAAAGCCCCGCCGCTAAAGGAATCTTCATCTCATGACACCACTTAGCCACGTAATCCTGCAGGGCGCAGCTTTCCTCAAACTGTTTTTCTATCTGCCCCTCTAAAACCTGCACGTCATGGCAGGCAATCTCCTGGGATCCAAATTCCGGGAAATCCCTGCTAATTAAGCATTCCTCAGCCAATAATGCTTTAAGCTTTTTTGCCCTTTTCCTGAACCGCAAATAGTCCAAGGCCAGGAAAACTGACATGGGCAGCACAAAAAGAAAATCCAGGTACAAAAGATGCCCCAGCTTCTTTCCCTCCTGGATAAAAAAATAAAAATAAAGATTGACGAAAACCAGCAGCACCATCACCAAAAGCTGCTGTTTCCCGCGCATTTTTCCGTAAGCTTTAAGCACTTCCAAGATTACCGCCTTTCTCTGTGTAAAATGAGAAAACCTTAACGTTTTGGCACTTTTATAGCAAAAAGTACCCCTGCCCCTTTTTCGTGCCGATAAGCTCCCTCCGGCAGGCCGCATTTAACTTGCTCCGCAGCCTGCTGATCATGGTCGTTAAGGTTCCGTCTGACACATATTCGTCCGTTTCCCACAGATCCATCATCAGCTCTTCCCGAGTGACCACATCCGGGCGGTTTGCCGCAAGCTTTGCCAAAATCCGCCTCTCCGATTTGGTTAATCCCACCTCCCGCTCCCCTATGTACAAGGCCTGGTGCTCCAAATCCATATGGATGCCGCCTCCCAGGAAAACCTGATCCTTCACCTTGTACTGGTAAGCCCGCCTTAAAAGCGCCTGGATTTTCGCCTTAAGCAGATCCAGCCGGAAAGGCTTCTCGATATAATCGTCCCCTCCCTGAGCCATGGCCATTATCTGATCCCGGTCATCGCTGCGGCTGCTGATGTAAAGGATAGGGACGGCAGAGACCTGCCGGATTTTCTCACACCAATAAAACCCATCGTAAAAGGGCAGGTTAATATCCAGCAGCACCAACTGAGGGCTTATCTGAGAAAATTCTTCCAATACGCGATCAAATTGGCGGGCTGCTGCCGTCTGATAACCCCATCGGCCTAAGAATGCACGAATCTCTTCGGCCAGGGCTTCATCGTCTTCCACAATCATAATCTTCATCAGGCCCATCCCATTTCCTCCAAGGAAAACGCACCGTTTCCAAAAAGGCTCCTTTTTAGAGCGCCAGCCGCTTTCCGTTTAGCTGCGCCTCCACCAGGCCTCCTTGGCCGTCGTATACCAGCTTTAAGGAAAAGAAGGGAATCTCTTCCGCCAGCAGGCGGAAAAAAATCTTATCTCCCTCCCAGATATTTAATTCCGGGATCTTTTCCCTGGGAACCCATTCCAGCACCCCTTCATCACAGGGGATAGGCTCTCCCTCAAATCCGTCCGCCGTAAACAAAGACATATACTCTGTCACCCCGTCCCCGGAGAGGAACGTCACCAGGCCGCGGAATCGGAAGGAGGTGAGGGTATAGCCCGTCTCCTCCTTCACTTCCCTAAGCAGGCACTCCTCCGGGCTTTCCCCCTCCTCGAAGTGCCCGCCCACCCCGATCCATTTATCCTTATTTACATCATTCTTTTTTACCGTCCGGTGCAGCATCAGGTACGCGCCGTCCCTTTGGAGATAGCAAAGGGTGCTTAAATTCTTCATCGCCACAGCATATCCTCCCTAGAGCGTGTTTGAAAAATACTTTAACAAACATCCCGCGCAGCAATTCATCCATCAATGAGCCTTCACCCTGCCCAGCAATTCATCCATCAATGAACCTTCACCCTGCCCAGCAGCTTATCAATGGAAGACAGCTTAACGCAGAGGGTGAAAATCTCCATAGCCGTCCGCAGATCCTCCAGGGACGGGTAAGTGGGGGCAATCCGGATATTGCTGTCATGGGGATCCTTGCCGTAAGGATAAGTCGCCCCTGCCCCGGTCATTACCACACCGGCCTTCTTTGCCCGGGCCACAATATCCTTGGCGCAGCCGTCTAAGGCATCAAAGGAAACAAAGTATCCGCCCTTAGGGTTCGTCCACTCGCCGATCCCCAGGCCTCCCAATTCGCTTTCCAGGGTATTTACCACCATCTCAAACTTAGGACGAAGGATATCCGCATGAAGGCGCATATGCTCGATCATGCCGTGGATATCGCCGAAGAACCGCACATGGCGGAGCTGGTTTACCTTGTCATGGCCGATGGTCTGGATGGTTAGCTGCTTCTTAATATCTTCCATATTATTCGGCGAAGTGGCAATCGCCGCAAGGCCGGAGCCTGGGAAGCTGATCTTGGAGGTGGAAGCGAATTTATATACTAAATCCGGGTTCCCGGCACGCTTGCACTCCGCCAGGATTTCAATCAGATGATCCTGATCCCGGTCATACAGGTGATGGACGCCGTAAGCATTGTCCCAGTAAATCCGGAAATCCTTTGCCGCCGGCTTTAACCGGGCAAACCGGCGCACCGTATCATCGGAATAGGAAATTCCCTGGGGATTGGAATACTTAGGCACGCACCAGATCCCTTTAATCGCCTCGTCGGAGGCCACCAGTTCTTCCACCAGATCCATATCCGGGCCGGTTGGTGTCATGGGTACATTCACCATCTCAATGCCGAAATACTGGGTAATGGCAAAGTGGCGGTCATACCCCGGCACTGGGCATAAAAATTTCACCTTATCCAGCTTGCACCAGGGCGTATTGCCCATAACGCCGTGGGTCATGGAACGGGAGATAGTGTCATACATCACGTTTAAGCTGGAATTCCCGTAGATGATAATGCTGTCGATAGGATTTTCCATCATATCGCCAATCAGCTCCCTGGCTTCCTTGATCCCCACCAAAATCCCGTAATTCCGGCAGTCCGTGCCGTCCTCGCAGGTTAAGTCATCATCGCTGCTTAACACATCCATCATCCCCATGGACAGATCCAGCTGCTCGGTGCAGGGCTTTCCCCTGGCCATATTTAAGCTTAATCCCTTCCCCTGGTATTCTTTATATTTCGCTTTCAGCTGGGCCCGCAGGCTTTCCAGTTCCTCTTTGGTCATTTCCGCATATGGCTTCATTGCTTGTTTTCTCCTTTCAGTCTGTGGCAGTCCGCAGCACGCTAGGGCGTGTTCACCATAGGCTAGCGGCTGGAGCGTTGTCGTTACGATTGTTCCCTATGTTTATATCGCAAAATCAGGATTTGCGCAAGTGGTTTCGCCCCCACTTTGCTCCCTTATTAATTAAGGTTATCTTTCGTTTAACAGCTGCTTTACCAGCTCGTTGACCAGGCCGGGATCGGCCTTGCCTTTCATGGCTTTCATGGTTTGGCCTACCAGGAAACCGGCGGCCTTGGCTTTGCCCGCTTTATAATCCTGGACGGACTGAGGGTTGTTTTGGATGATTTCTTCCACGACGCCGCGCAGTTTTCCCTCGTCATTTACTACCTTTAAACCTTTTTCCTCCACATACTTTTCCGGATCAACGTCGGATTTTACAATCTCTTCAAACACGGCTTTGGCTATGGTGCGGTTGATGGTATTTTGATCCACCATACGGATAAGCTTTGCCAAGTGGGCGGGAGAGAATGTCAGATCTGCGACATCCATATCCAGTTCCTTTAACAGGCGCATCCCCTCCACCATCAGCCAGTTAGAGACCTCCTTGGGCTTTTGGCTTAGGGCTGTGGTTTCCTCGAAGAGATCCGACAGGTGCTTTTCCCCGGTAAGGATGCGGGCATCGTATAAGGGAAGGCCGAATTCCTGCTGGTAGCGGACCAGCTTTTCCTCCCGCATCTCCGGCTGGCGGCTGCGGATCCTTTCCAGCCATTCATCGCTAATCCAAATAGGAACCAGATCCGGTTCCGGGAAATAGCGGTAATCCTTGGCATCCTCTTTCGAGCGCATGACCCTGGATGTCTGCTTACTGTCATCCCACCGCCTGGTTTCCTGGATTACCGGCTGGCCGGATTCCAGCAAATCGATCTGCCGTTCCCGCTCACCTTCGATGGCCCGGGCAATGGCTTTAAAAGAATTTAAGTTTTTCATCTCTGTCCTGGTTCCAAACTGGGCGCTTCCCGCCTCCCGGACAGAAATATTTACGTCCGCCCGCATGGAGCCTTCCTGAAGCTTGCAGTCAGAGGCCCCCAAGTACTGGATGGTCATCCGCAGCTTTTCTAAGTAGGCGATCACCTCCTGGGCACTACGCATATCCGGCTCGGATACGATCTCAATCAGCGGCACGCCGCTTCGGTTATAATCCACCAGGGAGCAGTCGCCCCATTCGTCATGCACCAGCTTCCCCGCGTCCTCTTCCATATGGATCTCATGGATCCCCACCTTTTTCTTCCCTTCCTCCGTCTCAATCTCCACATAGCCGTCATGGCAGATAGGCAGATAAAGCTGGGAAATCTGATAGTTCTGGGGGTTATCCGGATAGAAGTAATGTTTCCGGTCAAATTTGCAGTACTGGTTTATCTGGCAGTTCATTGCCAGACCTACCGCCAGGGCATACTCCACCACCTGCTTATTTAATACGGGAAGGGAGCCAGGCATACCGGTGCACACCGGACAAGTGTGGGTATTGGGTTCCCCCCCAAACTGGGTGGAGCAGGAACAGAAAATCTTCGTCTTCGTGGCCAGCTCCACATGAACCTCTAAGCCAATCACTGTCTCATACGTTTTGCTCATCCTTGCTTTCCCTCCTGTCTTTTGGATCCGCAAAGGCATCCGGCCTTGCCCTTGCCCGTCCCTTCAAGCTCCCCAGCCAGCCCGGGAGCCTTATACGGCCTGTCCTCCTGGATGGCACAGCCTGCCCTAAGCAGCTTCTTTTCCTGAAAGCAATCGCCAATCAGCTGTATTCCCACCGGAAGTCCTCCTGGCGTCAGCCCGCAGGGGACGGTAAGGCCGGGAAGTCCCGCCAGGTTTACCGAAACCGTGTAAATATCTCCCAAATACATTTGAAGGGGATCCTTTAAGGACTGCCCCAGCAAGGGAGCCGCGGTGGGCGCTGCCGGAGCCACAATCACGTCGTATTTTGCAAATGCCCGGTTAAAGGCCTCCTTGATCAGCGCCTTCGTCCGCAATGCTTTCAAGTAGTAGGCATCGTAATAGCCGGAGCTTAAAACGAAGGAGCCAAGCATAATCCTCCGCTTCACCTCCGCCCCAAAACCCTCCGAACGGCTTTTTTTATACATCTGGTGCAGACCTTCATACTCCTTCGCCCGGTATCCGTACTTTACCCCGTCAAACCGGGCCAGGTTGGAGCTGGCTTCCGCCGACGCAATCACGTAATAGGCGGGTATGGCATATTTTACCAGGCTTAGGGAAAATTCCTCCACCACCGCGCCTTTATCCTGCAGCCCTTTTACCGCCGCCATAATCGGGGCTTTCACCTGTTCCTCCAACCCTTCTCCAAAATAATCCTCCGGGATCCCAATACGCATTCCCTTAACGCCTTCCATAATCCCCTGGGAAAATGCCGGATCCTCCCGCTTAACAGAGGTAGAATCCTTGGGATCGTAGGAAGCAATTGCTTCCAGGATTGCCCCGCAGTCCGCCACATCCTTTGCCACCGGCCCAATCTGATCCAGGGATGAGCCGTAGGCGATCAGCCCGCAGCGGGACACCGTCCCGTAAGTCGGCTTAAGGCCTGCAACCCCGCAGAAGGAGCTGGGCTGGCGGATAGAGCCTCCCGTATCGGAGCCAAGGGCGTAAAAGCACTCATTCATGGCCACCGCCGCACAGGAGCCGCCGGAAGAGCCGCCAGGAACGCGGCTTAAATCCCAGGGATTCTTCGTCTCCCCATAGGCGGAGGTTTCCGTGGTGCTTCCCATGGCAAACTCATCCATGTTCGTTTTCCCCAGAATCACCGCCCCGGCTTTTTCCAAATTTACCACCGCCTGAGCCGTGTAAGGCGGCACGAAACCATCAAGCATTTTCGAGCTGCAGGTGGTCCGCAGACCCTTTGTGCACAGATTATCCTTAATGGCCACCGGAACCCCCGCCAGCGGGCCGGCAAGCTCCCCCGCCTCTATCTGCTTTTGAACCTTGGCCGCCTGGGCCATGGCTCCCTCTTCATCAACGGTCACAAATGCATTTACCTTTGGCTCCGCCGCCCGGATCTGAGCCAGAGCGGCCGCCGCCGCCTCCGGTGCGCTTATCTCCCCTGCCTTTATGGCTTTCCCAAGCTGCAAGGCAGTTAAATCCAGTATGCTCATAACGCCCTTCCTCCTATTCAATGGTTTTCGGAACCACAAATGCCTCATCTGTACGCTCCGGCGCGTTTTTCAAGGCCGCCTCCCGATCCCCCGCCTCTCCCACTGCATCCTCACGAAATACATTGTGTATGGGAAATATATGGGACATGGGCTCTGTGCCGCTGGTATCCAATTCATTTAACTGATCGATATAATCCAGCATACGCCCCATATCCTTTTTGGCCGCTTCCTTTTCCTCCTGGGAAAGCTCAAGCTTTGCCAGGATTCCTACATACTCTATGGTTTCATCGTCAATAACCTTTGCCATCGTATTTTCCTCCTTGACGTTTTCATTTAAAATGCTGTTTTCAGAGAAACTTCATCCCAAAACCGTATGCTCCAGCAAAATTTTCACCCCCATGCCGATTAAGATCACCCCTCCTGCCAGCTCGGCCTTCGCCTTATAGCGGCTGCCAAACACATTGCCCACCTTCACCCCTGCCATAGAGAGAATGAACGTGGTAACGCCGATAAAGCACACCGCCGCCAAAATCCTCACCTTCAAAAACGCAAAGGTAACGCCTACCGCCAGGGCATCGATGCTGGTAGCCACTGCCAGGATAAGCATATTCTTCAGGCCAAAGGAAGGATCCGTCTCCTCCTCTTCCTCCTTGCTTAACGCCTCCTTCACCATATTGACCCCGATAATGGCCAAAAGGATAAAGGCTACCCAGTGATCAATCGAGGTTATGGCATCCTGAAACTTAACGCCCAGCAAATAGCCGAAAAAGGGCATGGCTGCCTGAAAACCACCGAAGTAAATCCCCGCCAAAAGGGCGTGGCGTAAACGCATCTTCTGTAGGGACAGACCTTTGCAGACGGAAACGGCAAAAGCATCCATGGACAGCCCTACGGCAATGATAAACAGCTCCAAAAGCGTCATCTTAAATCAACCTCCCTAACTCCCCACTGCCTTTCAGACATAAAAAGACCTATCTGCAGCCCTTTCTGCAGATAAGCCTTATCATTATCCTGTACCTATGGCTCATTCCCCGCCAAAATCGATATTTGCCAATAAGCCGTCTATGGCTGGCTTGCTGTCCAGCCAGTAAACCGTGCTTAAGCACTCAAAAAAATGCTCCCCCGCCTTCCGGCAGTACAGCTCCCGTTTGACCACGCCCATTAAGCTGGCCGAAAGCTTAAGGTATTCCTTTCCGCCCAGCACTGCCTGGGAAACGTCCTCGATGGCATACCCCTGAGCCGCCAGCTGCAAGCCGTGGAACGTCACGATGTACTCTGGCGTGGTTGCCGCCCCATTGGCAAAATCATAAGCATCTGCATATTCCAGCTCAATGGCGGAACCGGTTTCATCCGGCGCATAAATCACGAATTCCACCATCGTTTTTGCAGCGCCGATGGTTCCCGTAGCTGAGGCATCAAGGATCCGGTAGCCCTCCGGCACATTCATGGAAAATCCGGACCATCCATTCACATACCGGTTTCCGGCCCAGCTTCCCGGCAGGATATCGGAGAACACGGTTCCCGTCCATTTTCCGTCATCCCCAAAGGCGTAGATGCTGCCGTCCACATACCGGTAGCAGTTGGAAATCATGTATCCCCTCTCATCCAGGAAATACCAGGAACCGTCGCTGTCCTCATACCAGGTGCTGATAGGATAAGTCCCGTCCTCCCGCTCACACCACCAGCCAATCCCGTCCTGTTTCCACTCATCCGCCCAGGCGCTTCCACTGCCGCCCAAAGCCAGGGCAAAGGACAGGACAGCCAGGGCAAAGCCTTTAAGCCTTAATAATCTCATCGGCGGAACTCCCCTTTCTTTTCATCTGCCTGTAAGGCTGGCGCCTTTAGCTTCCCAAAGGCGCTTTAGGAATATCATACCGTCCCATCCAGAAAAATGCAAGCGCTACTTCACAAACACCCGCATAAAGTTTTTCTTCCCCCGTTTTACCACCTTGCCCTCACCGGCAAAGTCCTCCCGGGAATACGTCTGCTTTACATCCTTCACCGAAACGCCGTCCACAGAAACGCCGCCCTGCTCCACATTTCTCCTGGCTTCGGAACGGCTTCCTGCAAGGCCGGAAGAGGTCAGCACCCCAAGGATATCCATAAGGCCGTCCCTAAAATCCTCATCCTTTAATTCATGGCTTGGCATATGGGTGGCGTCGCCGCCTCCTGCAAACAGAGCCTTCGACGCTTCCTTGGCTTTCCCGGCCTCTTCCTCCCCGTGAACCAGGGCCGTAAGCTCGTAAGCCAGGATTTCCTTGGCCTGGTTTAGCTGGCTTCCTTCCCAGCTGTCCATCTCGTCAATCTGCTCCAACGGCAGGAAGGTCAGCATCCTAAGGCACTTTAACACATCCGCGTCGGCCACATTGCGCCAGTACTGGTAAAACTCAAAGGGCGAGGTCTTCTCCGGATCAAGCCACACTGCGCCGGACTGGGTTTTCCCCATCTTCTTCCCCTCGGAATTTAACAGCAGCGTAATGGTCATGGCATGGGCGTCCTTTCCCAGCTTCCTGCGGATAAGCTCCGTGCCGCCTAACATATTGCTCCACTGGTCATCCCCGCCAAACTGCATATTGCAGCCGTAGCGCTTAAACAGCTCATAGAAATCGTAGCTTTGCATAATCATATAGTTGAATTCCAAAAAGCTTAAGCCCTTCTCCATGCGCTGCTTATAGCATTCCGCCGTCAGCATCCGGTTTACGGAAAAATGAGGGCCGATATCCCGAAGCACGTCAATGTAATTCAGATCCATAAGCCAGTCCGCATTATTCACCATCAGGGCGCGCCCTTCGGAAAAATCGATAAAGCGGCTCATCTGCTTTTTAAAGCACTCCACATTATGCCGGATGGTTTCCGTGGTCATCATCTGGCGCATATCGGAGCGCCCCGACGGATCCCCGATCATAGCCGTGCCGCCGCCTAAAAGGGCGATAGGCTTATTTCCCGCCATCTGCAGCCGCTTCATCAGGCACAGCGCCATAAAATGCCCTACGTGAAGGCTGTCAGCTGTAGGGTCAAAGCCGATATAAAACACGGCCTTCCCTTCATTTACCATTTTTTTAATCTCTTCTTCATTCGTCACCTGGGCAATCAGCCCCCTGGCAACCAGTTCTTCATAAACTTGCATGATCGCTATTCTCCTTTCTGCGATAAAAGCGTGCGCCCCCGGCACACTCGCGCCGAAGCGCGGTTGCGGCAGCAACCATTTTCCTCATGTGCGCAGCGCCCATCCCCCGGAAGGTTCTGTATCATAGGACACACTTTCCTAATGATGCAAAAAGCCCCGCCCTCCACTTGTGAAAATGAAGGACGAGGCATACCCCGCGTTACCACCTTACGTTCATAAACAGCTCACGCTGCCTACCTTATCAAGTACCAAATTATGATACTTTAGCACGATAACGGGTGCAGGAAACCGTCACAGCCTACTGGCCAAACTTGGATTTCGGTGTGAAGCTCAAAGATGTATTCATGCCCTGCTTTCCACGCGCCTCTCATCACCCGGCTGCTTTCTGTGTGCTTTTGCATGGCACTACTTGTTCTTATCA
Organism: Lachnospiraceae bacterium; assembly: GCA_910575565.1. GTDB lineage: Bacteria > Bacillota > Clostridia > Lachnospirales > Lachnospiraceae > Caccovicinus. The sequence goes on from CAJTFL010000012.1 coordinate 53,032, forward strand.
TCGCTTGCTTTAAAATTAATCCTCATTATATAGAAGAGCGGGGAAGTTGTCAAGAGATAATCTCACGGTTTCTGGTAAGGATTCAAGTTAATCTCCGAAATTTCCGGCGCGGAACCCAGGATATTCTGGAACGCCACCAGGGAATCCATCAGCTGCCGCGGCTCCAAATCCTTCATGATAAAGACAATCTGGGAATTCTTCTCCTCCCCGTTCCAGCCTGCAAGGTGGCTGGGAGGATGGATAATATGCTGCACCCCATTGATCACAATCGGCCCCTCATCCCCCACATCCACCATGCCCTTGATCCGCATCATCTTCTCCCCGTGGGCATACAAAAGCATACTCATCCACAGGCCAAAGGCCGTCCAGTCTAACGGCTCATAAAATTTAATGGACATGGAACGCACGCCCCGGTCATGCTCCCCCGCGCCTTTGGGATAGCCCTTCATCTGCTTAAGCCTTGCCATACGGCTGCTTATCTGCCCCCGGCTCCCGGCAAGGACGGCCTCCGGATCCACCCTGCCCTTAGCAGCCTCCATAATCACTGCCGCCGGGTTAAGCTGCCAAAGCCTTTGGCGCATCTTTTCCACCATCTGCCTGTCTGCGATATCCGTTTTGGTGATCATCACCGTATCGGCGCTGACAATCTGCTTAACCGATTCCGGGTTATTCCTTAAATGCAGCTCCCCGTTTGCCGCATCCAGGCAGCAGATCACCCCGTCCACAAAGTAGCGGTTGGTCAGGAGGGGATCCATCAGGATGGAAAACAGGATCGGCGCAGGATCCGCAAGGCCTGTCGTCTCGATCACCACCCGATCCAGCTTAATCTCGCCCCGCTCCGACTCATTTAAGATGGACTTTAATTCGTTCACCAGATCCTCCCGCATATTACAGCAGATGCAGCCTCCCCCTAAGAGCCTGGTTTTCTCTTCAATCCTGCGGATCAGGCGGTGATCCAAGCCTGCCTGCCCGTATTCATTGATAATCACCGCCGTGTTGGCAAACCGCTCATCTTTAAGCACATTGGACAAAAGGGTCGTTTTCCCGCTGCCCAAAAATCCTGTCACTACCGTAATCGGATGCCGGTTATCCCCCTCAATCATCCTGCCCCCGTCCTTTCTTTAAGAAACACCAAAAAAGCAGGCTCCAGGGGATCCAGCTCCTTATAAGCCATTTCCGAAGCAGCCTTCCACATACTGCCAAGATCGTAGATCACCTTGCTTGCCCCCTTCCTGTCGTAAAGCATATACCGGCTTCCATTCCACTCCTTTACGGTCAGGCCGTAATAGCCAAGGATCTTATTGGCGATAGCCACCCTTCGCAGCCTAAGCCGCATCCGCTCACGCTGGCGCTCCCCGGCCACAATCCTTGTCCGGCTCCTGTAATTTTTGTCATGCACCGGCTGATCCGTCCAGTGGACGGTCATAATCATCTCCCCGCACAGTACGCACACCCTCATCCACATCCTTTCCCCGCTAAAGCCTGCAAAGGGCTGCCGCAAAACCTTATCCGGTTCTGCAGCAAGCCCTGCACAATCATCTGTTTACGCAAAAATCTGCTGTCCGTTCAGCCGAGCCCATTGGCAAAAACGCACTTACCACGCTCCCGGCTGCTTACGCGGCTATTTTTTCGGAAACCGCTTAAGGAACTCGTCCGCCATCTCATCCAGCGTGCACCACCGGATGCCTTCATGCTGATTGATATGGTCGATTAAATGCTGATGGCAGTTTAAGCTCTTCATCCTGCCGGATACATCCGGATGGATGGTCATGGGGAATACGGCGAAATCATAGTTTTCATAAACGTAATCAAAGGAATCTTCCCACATCTCGAAAATATCCTTGGGATTATGGAAGCCGAAGCTGTTGGCCGATTTCTTGATAAACATCAGCGGCGGAAGGTCATCCAGATCCCAGTTTGCCGGAATCTCCACCAAATCCGTCTCCTCCCCCCGAACCAAAGGCTTCATCCACGTATCCGCCGGCGCGGAGTAATCAATCTTGCTCCAGCTGTCGCCTATGCGCACGTAATACGGCATACAGTCATGGTGCATCAGGGAATGGTCATACTTGATCCCGTATTTCTTTAACAGCTTGTCCGTCACATTGGAGAACTCCCACCAAGGAGCCACGTACCCGGTAGGGCCTTTCCCGGTCAGCTTGGTAATCAGCTCAACGCTCTTTACCAGAATGTCCTCTTCCTGCTGGGGCGTCATGGCAATGGGGTTTTCATGGGAATAGCCGTGGGCGCCAACTTCATGTCCTGCCTCCACAATCATCTTCATCTGCTCCGGGAAGGTTTCAATGGAATGGCCCGGGGCAAACCAGGTCGCCTTAATGTTATTCTTCGCGAACAGCTTCAGCAGGCGGGGGATGCCTACCTCACCGGCAAAAAGTCCCCTGGAAATATCATCCGGGGAATCCTCCCCGCCATAAGAACCAAGCCAACCGGCAACTGCATCGATATCCACACCGTAACCAACTAAAATTTCCTTCTTTGCCATTTTAACTACCTCCTGTTTTTATTATCGTTTTTGCTTCTATTAATACCCCTTCTATCCTGGGATAATAACCGGTTTTGCCACCATTTGCCATTTAGCCCCTTTGCCCTCTAAATGCTTGCCGTTTCCTGTAAGGCCTATTCCTTAAACGGCCGCAGAAGGCGGGGCAGCGGCTCCTAAAACTTGTCATTATAAAGCCTTTTGTCCATATCCCTTAAATAGGGAATCGCCTCCCGCATACGCCTTACTTCCCCTAAATCAAGCTCGGCACACACTACCGTATCCCCATCCGGCCCACAGTCCGCCAGGATGGTTCCATCTGGCGCCACGATGCGGCTTAAGCCGCCAAAGGCCGTATCCTTCTCCTGCCCGCAGCGGTTGCAGGCCACCACAAAAGCCCCGTTCTCCAGTGCCCGGCTGCGGGAAGCGATATCCCAGACGTAATCCCTGGCCCGGCCAAAGGCTGATGTGTAAACCAAAATATCGGCTCCTTTCTGCACTTGAATCCTGGCCATTTCCGGGAACCCTATCTCATAGCAGATAAGCATCCCTATCTTCCCAAAGGGCAGGCTGACAACGCGAATATCCTCCCCCCGGCCAAAGCGCCTGCCTTCATCCCCCCACAGGTGCATTTTACGGTGCTTCCCCAAAACCCCCGAAGGTCCGGCCATTACCGCCGTATCATACAGGATTCCTTCCCCTCCGTCCTCGATTACCGCACCTATCAGGTATGCGCCGTATTTTTTTGCAAGGCGGCACATCCAATTTGTAATACTGCCTGGCACAAGCTCTGCCAAGCCCCTATCCTGCTCCTCCACCCGATATCCCGTGCCAAACAGTTCCGGCAGCACCATAAGCCTGGCTCCTTTTTCTGCCCCCTGGGCAACCAGCGCTTCTGCCCTGGCCAAATTAGCCTTCCGGTCATTCGTGACACAGTCCATCTGAATCGCTGCTACAATAAGTTTGTCGGACATTAACTTCCTCCTTTTCCGATCCGGGTTCCTTTAGCCTGCTTGCCATATCTTCCACGCCAGCCCTGCCCCCACACCGTATTTGTATCTTTACCAATTAATAAGAGCAACTATTGTTCCAAGTTCCTGGAATTACCGGCTAATTTTGCATAGTTTGGCAGTATTCCCTTATTATTGTATAATCTGCCTATTTTTTACTCCTATTTTTATGCATATTTTTCTTCACCTTTCCCCCTTAAGCAGGGCGCCTTGCCAAATTTCCGGCAAAAAATATGCGCCAATGCATAGCCGCAATGCATTGGCGCACAGTACCATATTCCTTCCTGCCCCAGGCAGATCTTAATCCTTCTTTTTCATTTTTCTGCTGATCGTGCTTTGATCCACCCCAAGGGCTTTCGCTATCTGGGTGGTGGTGGAGTATTTTTCCTTAGCCATTTCCATCAGCAGATCCTCCACCAGCTGATGGGCCTCCTTAAGGGGCATGATTTCCTCCACGCGGATGGCCGCGCCCCGGCTGCTGCTGGTAATGATCTCCGGCAGATCCTCTACCCCGATAACGCTGCGGGCAGAAAGCACCACCATGCGCTCAATGGTATTTTGCAGCTCCCGGATATTCCCATCCCATTTATATGCCATAAACACATCCATCACCTCCGGGGAAAAGGACTTATCCATGCGGTATTTCTTATTATACTTATCCAAAAATGACAGGGAAAGGGGAAGGATGTCATCCCTCCGCTCCCTTAAGGGCGGGATCTGGATATCCACCACATTCAGCCGGTAATACAGATCCTTTCGGAAATTCCCCAGCTCAACTTCTTTCAGCAGATCCCGGTTCGTGGCCGCAATCACCCGCACATCCACGGAAATCGGCTTCGTCCCCCCAACCCGCATAAACTCATTTTCCTGCAAAACCCGCAAAAACTTAGGCTGGAGGGTGATGGGAATCTCCCCAATTTCATCCAAAAAAAGAGTTCCATTGTTCGCCAGCTCGAAAATCCCCGGCTTCCCGCCCTTCTCCGCGCCAGTAAACGCGCCTTTTTCATAGCCGAACAGCTCGGATTCCATCAGGGTAGGCGGTATTGCCCCGCAGTTTACCTTAATATAGGGCTTGTCCCTGCGGCTGCTTACTGAATGGATATAATTGGCCAAAACCTCCTTGCCCACCCCGGATTCGCCGGTAATGATCACGGCAATGTCTGTCTCGCTTACCTTCATGGCCAGGGAAGCCACCTTGCGCATCTGAACGCTGCCAGCGATAAAGGGCACTTCCTGGCACTCTTTCCTGCGTATATCATCCAATTCGCGCCGGTAGCCCTCCACCAAAAGCTTCGTCTCCTCCAGCTCCTTGTACAGCTCATTTTCATTAATGATCAGCCGCGACGTATTAATCACACGGATAATCTCACCCTTCTCATCCTTAATCGGCGTTCCCAGGACAAGCAGCTTTTTCCCAGTGGCCGTAGTCTGTATTGCCTGTACCCGGCGCTTAGACTCCAGCACCATCCTGGTAATCGAAGGGTAATAAATCCGTTTTTTCTCCAGTTCATATACGCTTTTTCCAATCAGGGACTCCGCCTCCACGCCCCATATGGTTTTTGAGGCGGAACTGACTTCCAATGTCGTCCCATTCTTGTCTGACGCATAGATCACGTCCCAGTTTGTCTCAAAAAGCTTGTTGATATCTTCATTTAAATGGCTGTAATTCAGCTCCAGGCTGTCCGCGCCCCCTAAGTCCAGGTAGTGGAAGCGCAGCTGCATTGCACCGGCAGCCTTTCCATTCTCCACAATATTGCTCTGCAGAACCAACCCGCCCTTTTCCCTGAACATCAGCCGGGTTTCCGCCTCATTATCCAGGATCGCCATAAGGCTCTTTTGCGTATCCGGCTCCACGGCCCGAACATCCGCGCCGAGCAATGACTGGGACGGGCAGCCGCGGCGCTCGCAGTACTTGCTGTTTGCTAAAACCACACGGCCATCCACGCCGATAACCAAAACGTCACAGGGCAGGGCTTCCAGGATGGCTTCCTTAGAAAATTTCCGTTTAACGCCCTCCTTGGCATCCGCAATACTTAAGTTCCCGTTAATCAGCTTATTTTCCTCCGCCATATCCTTTTGCCCCTGGCCTTTCCTATTTTTCTTCCTTCTTTTCTGACATTTTTTTCGCCAGCATATCTGACAGCCAGCCCAGGGCTATGCCGCAGGCCAAGCCCACGGCCGTCCCCTTCCAGTCATTCCCCGACGCATAAAACGCGGCATTGCCGATAAATGTGCCGGGGATAAACCCCACAAAGGAAAATCTTGCCTGCCAGCACATAATTGCCGCAAACAATACCGTAAAAACAAGGCCTGGGACACCTGGCAGGATGCCGCATAAAAACACGGTAGCCACTCCCCAGAAAACCCCGCTTAAATTCGAGCAAAAGGCGGATTTCACCCCTTTTCCTCCCCCGCCTGCGGCAAAGTAACTGGCCCACCCCAAAAAACCTGCAAAGCCGATCATCCCGGCCACCCCGCTGAGGTAAACCCACGCCCCCGCTAAAAGACTTACGGTAATTCCTACTGCCAATAAGTAACCCATACTCTACGCTCCTTTCAGTAATCGCACTAGACCACCGGATCAAACTGCTTACTGAAAGTATATAGCAATTTTTGTGCCAATGTCATGATGTCGGGGTCAAAAGGTCTTTTGGCCCCATGATGCACGGGGTTCACGGCAGCATCGGTCAGCGCAGCATTTCCAGCACCGCATACGTTTTTCGCCCCAGCTCCTCCGACAGGGGAACCTCCCCTGCCCGCTCATCCACCTCCTTGGGAAGGCGGTATAGATCGATCACTTCCAGCCCTTTCCCTTCATAATATTTCCGCAGATAATCCTTCCCAGCATGGAAACTGCTGGACAAAAAGTAATTCTTATGCATCTCCTGTTTTACCTGCATCTCCTTTGCAATGTAGTCAATCCAGGTGACAAAAGTTTTTAGATTATAATCGTTTAAGGAATAGCCTACGAACAAAAACACATGGTCAATCAGCAGTGACTTTAAGAAGGTTTCCATTAGCCGGTGGGTTTCCCCGTACTGCAGGTAATCATCCTCCTTAAACACCAGCTTCCCAGGATTTTTAATGTCGCCGTGGAGTTTAAGCAAATAGTGGGCAGACATCCCGGTTAACAAATCCTTATCCTCCCGGATCACCTGGTATCCCTTGGCCGCCTGATCCATCAGCGTATCGAAATTCGTGGTGACGATATGCTTCGGATGGAGAGAAACGATAAGCCAGTTTAAGGGATTGGGGCAGATGTTTTCCGGAATCATGGATTTAATCAGGGAATAGTAAGCCTCATGGCCTTCGCTTTCATCCATGCAGTAATAGTACTGGGGAATCCGGATATATTCCTCCGTGGCCAGCCGCCCTTCCATAGGATAGCCAATCTGTTCCGCAAATGCCTGCACCATCTGCCCCCAGGTAGGGAGCCCGGAATTTTTAGACACCCCGGCTCCCACAAAAATCACCAGCTTCCTGCGGGCCAAGGCAGCTGAAAGATCATTAATCATCTCGTAAAAATCCATGGCAGCCTCCTTTTCGTATGATAAAGCTATGATAACATATCCGAGATACCACTTCAAGGACGCTGCGCACCAAGCACCATGCACAAATGCATAATCCCTCTTCCATCCTATGCTTTCCCGCACAACGTCAGGGTTAAAAATTTCCCATCCGCTTCCTGGGAGCACGGGCTAAAGCGTCATTTTTCCATTCAGCCTGGAAAAATGCCTGGAATTTACGGAAAATCCCGGTCAAAAAACATCCGCAAACGTCCAAGCCGCCTGGAAAACAGAATTTGGCACAAGATTTGCTGTTAATTTTAAGTAACGAGCCAATTTGCAAGGCTTCCATCCGCAAAGGCCGCTGGATGCAGAAACTGGTTTAAACCTATAAAATGATGATGCAGTTCAAAAGGCTTCTGCCCTTTTGGCCCTGAAGTCATAAAATTCCAAACTATAATTTAAAGAAAGAGGGAAAAATCATGAGTCTGTTAGGTGGATATTTATCGGTAAAAACAATTTCATTTCTAATGTTATCGGTATTTGCAATTGCCGCCCTGGGGTATTCCCTGGGCAGGATAACGGTTAAAGGGATTAACCTGGGCACGGCAGGAGTATTTGTCATCGCCCTCCTTTATGGATGCCTATTCTACAGCGCTTTAAGCAAACAGTTAATGGCCGGGGAAACCAGCTTCGTCTCCAATGCGCTAAAAATCATCGAAAACCTGGGGCTCATCCTGTTCGTATCCGCCGTAGGCTTTATCGCAGGCCCAAGCTTCGTCGGCAATTTCAAAAAAAATTACCAGTCATACGTTTTGCTGGGGCTGGTGATCATCGCTGCCGGGGCTGCCAGCTGCATTTTATGCATTCTATTAGGGCGCGGGAAAACAGGCATCGAAGACAGTGAATTTACAGCCCTTTTAGTGGGGCTTATGGCCGGATCTCTTACTTCCACCCCAGCCTTTTCCGCCGCCAAGGCTACCGTTGCCACGGAGCACCTGGAGTCCCTTGTGTCCGTAGGATACGGCATAGCCTATCTCTTTGGAGTGATTGGCGTTGTGCTGTTCGTGCAGATAATTCCCAAAATCCTGAAGGCAGATATGGAGCAGGAGCGGAAACGAATCCGTGTTTCCGAGAATGAGGTAAGGAAGCTTCCCAAGGGATTGATGGATATGGATGATTTCGGCTTCATGCCCTTTTTTCTGGCGGCAGTCCTGGGAATCCTTGTTGGCTCCATTAAACTAGGCGACTTTTCCCTGACAACCACCGGAGGCTGCCTGTTAGTAACCCTGGTTTTCGGCCACCTGGGGCATCTGGGCAAGGTCTCCTTAACGCCTTCCCCTTCCACCCTTAAGGTCTTCCGCGAATTAGGCCTTATGCTCTTCCTTATCGGCGCAGGAGTGTCCGGCGGGGCGAACTTTATCAAATATTTCAACCCGATTTACTTCTTATACGGAATAATCATGACGCTTCTTCCCATGGTGAGCGGTTTTCTCATCGCCAGCAGAATCATGAAGCTTAATTTGTTAAACATCCTTGGCTCCATTACCGGTGGCATGACCTCCACACCGGCGCTGGGCACACTGATCCACGTAGCCGGGACTGACGATGTGGCAAATGCCTATGCCGCCACCTATCCCATAGCGCTGGTATCCGTGGTAATCGCCTCCCAGCTGGTTCTCCTTTTCGTATGATACAAAAGCCAAAAGATTTCCATCTGTGCGGCTTAACACTCCAAGGAGCATCCAGCCTGACTTCCACATCCGCAAAATCCGTGCTGGCAGCTTCATCACCCCTAAGGAAAGAAGGGAACAGATTTGATTTATTTAGAGGAGCTTTTATCCCTGATCGTCAATGTGGCAATCCATATTTTTGAACTTATGGGCGTAGGCATCATCACCTTCTCCGGCGGGGCTGCCTTCGTGAAATTTCTGGGCAGCTCACCTGACACCAAAATATACCTGGCCAAAGGACTGGCCATGGGGCTGGAATTTAAGATCGGAAGCGAAATCCTCCGAACCGTCATCGTCCGGGACTGGAAGGAAATAACCGTTGTGGCCGGAATTATCGCCCTGCGGGCGGCTCTGACCTTCCTGATCCACTGGGAAATCAAGGAAGAAGAAAAGGCTGGGGAGTGACCCAGCCTTTTGCCTTCCAGTAATGATATGATACCAGGGTCAAAAGGTCTAAAATCCGATGCAAGCTTGCTTGCAAGAGGGTTTTTGAACTTGGGACCCGCCAAAAACATGATATCCTCTTTACTCCTCATTAAACAGAACGATCTTTTCCACAATCCCGTCTGCCCCTGACCACAAAAGGCAGCGGCTCCCCTCCCGGATATCCTCCAGCCGCACCATCTGCCTGGTCAGGTAAGGAATGATCGTGCAGCCTGCCGGAACCTTAAATTCCCTGCCATCCAGGGACGTAAACAAAAAGCCGCCCTGTCCGTCCTCCGCCAGCGGCGCTGCCGCCGTCGCATATTCCGGAACTTTGGCATCCTGCCGGATGCCGGTAAACACCATAACCGCCGTGGTCTGTGGAGGCAGGCTTAAGGTCATGGCAGGCCCCGCATATACGTATACCATATCTCCCTTTTTGATGGAATCCTGTCCTGCCGGATATCCGTCCACATCCAAAATCAGCGTCTGGTTCGGGTCGATGTGAACGATCACTTCCTCGCTGCCGCCTTCCGCAAACTGGCGCTCAAAGGAGAAGCTTCCCTCCTCCACGGAAATCACCTGCCCCCACATCTTAACCGGCTCCAATGCAGCCGCTACGCCCTCTTGTGAGCCTTCGCTGTCTTCGGCTGCCGCTTCGCTGCTTTTTTCCTCTGTCTCACTTGTCACACTGGCCTCCTGGGAAGCCTTGGTTTCGTCCAGGCGAATCACCTGTTTCGTAGCCCCCAAAGATACCATAGCCCCTGCCATCACCGCTAAAATCCCTGTCACCGCAATTATTTTCCTCATCTTTCTTTCCTCTCTTTTCTTTTTCTGCAGGCAGCCTCCTGCCGTTTTCCAAAGCATTTCCCGTCTCCATTGCCTATCCGGTCTATGCTTATCCTGTCCTATCCGGTTACGCCCATCCAGTCATACCGATTTTGCCTGTGTCTATTCTGCCTGTGCCTATTCCGTCCGTATCTATCTTGTCTCTTGATTTCGGCCTGCACCTATATTATAATGGAGCAATGGCTCAAGGTCAATTTACGAAAGCATTACGATTTTATGGAGGATTTTAACATGGGATTTGAATTTATTAATAAATTGCCGACCCCGGCGGAAATCCGGGAACAGTACCCCCTTCCGGCCAACTTAGCCCAGCGCAAAAATGAACGGGACAGCCAGATCTCCAAGGTATTTACCGGAGAAAGCGACAAGTTTATCTTAATTATCGGCCCCTGCTCCGCAGACAACGAAGATTCCGTCTGCGACTACGCCACGCGCCTTGCCAAAGTCCAGGAAAAGGTAGAGGACAAGCTGATCATCATCCCCCGGGTATACACCAACAAGCCCCGCACCACCGGCGAAGGCTACAAGGGAATGCTCCATCAGCCCAACCCGGAGAAAAAGCCAAATATGCTGGAAGGCATCCTGGCCATCCGCCATATGCATATGCGGGTGCTTCGGGAAACCGGCCTGTCCACCGCAGACGAGATGCTTTACCCGGAAAACTTAAACTACTTATCGGATATGATGTCCTATATCGCAGTAGGCGCCCGCTCCGTGGAAAACCAGTACCACCGCTTAGTCTCCAGCGGCTGCGACGTGCCTGTGGGCATGAAAAACCCCACCAGCGGCGGCATGGGGGTGATGTTAAATTCCGTCTACGCCGCACAGCACGGCCATGAATTTATCTTCCGCGGCTGGGAGGTAAAAACCCCTGGCAACCCCCTTACCCATACGATCCTTAGGGGCGCGGTAAATAAGCACGGCCAATGCCTTCCAAACTACCATTACGAAGATTTGGAGCTTCTCCTTCAGCTTTATCAGGAAAGGGGAAACCTGCTGCACCCCGCCTGCATCGTTGACACCAACCATTCCAACTCCAACAAAAAATACATGGAGCAGATCCGCATCGCCAAGGAAGTGCTCCACAGCCGCAGGCACGCTGCGGAAATCGGCCGCTTCGTCAAAGGATTAATGATCGAAAGCTACATTGAGCCGGGAGCGCAGAAAATCGGCGAGGGCTGCTACGGGAAGTCCATCACCGACCCCTGCCTGGGATGGGAGGATTCGGAACGGTTAATCTACGACATCGCCGACGGCCTGGCCTAACCGCCTCTTTTCGATCCTTTCCCGGCATCAAGCCTCCACAGAGATAAACACATTAACCGAGTTTTTACAATAAATCATGATGTTCACAATGAACAATGACTTTCATCATGAACCATGATTTTCATCATGAACCATGATTTTCATCGTGAACCATGATTTTCATCGTGAACCATGATTTTCATCATGAACCATGATTTTCACATAAAACGCGATTCCAAAGAAAGGTTGGGCACGATGGCATTCGCAAACGAAGAGCACCGAAAGCAGGAAAAAATCAACGGCATTGTCTACGATATGTCCCCTTCCCCCGGCTTCCGCCACGGGATCGTCAATGGCAATATCTTTGCAAGCGTCAAAGCAGGCTTAAAAAACAGCCTGTGCCTGGCGTTCATGGAAAACCTGGATTTTATGTATCATCCGGAAGAAAATGACGATTACCTGGTTCCGGATATTATGATTGTCTGCGACCGAAGCCAGTTAAAAGGAGGAAGCTACCGGGGCGTCCCTAAATTTATCGCCGAAACCTTAAGCCCCTCCACAGCCAAAAAGGACAAGACGGAGAAAAAGGATATCTACGAAAACGCCGGGGTGCGGGAATACTGGATCGTCTCCCCACAAGGCTCCTTAGAGATTTACTACCTGGAAAACGAGCGGTATGTGCTGGCCGAGAGCTATCCAGAGCCAAACACATACTCCCTGCCAAAATAAGTGCCGCTGTTTGCTTTCCATTCATCTTGCTTCCTCCTTTTGATTTAACGCAACATCATTTATGTTCTGCACAGGTGCAAATGAAATTACCCCACCGAATTTGATGTTTTGTGGCTGATTATTCCTTGCTGCCAATTTCCTCTTGCTCCTTCCCTCTGCCGCCACTCTTCAACTCAGTTTCCTTCATTTACCATTCCCCTGCTTTTTATGTCTCCCATATCCTCAACTTTTTCCGGCAAAAATCTACCATCCTGCAATATGGGATCCACTTGATGAAAATAGTCTACTACGTTGTACACCACCTTGTACATAGAAGATTACGTTCTATTTTCTACCATTTTGTTGTTTTTTTTAACTGCATTGACAGTACCACACAAAATGGTATATACTATCCTATAGTTCCTTGCCATTACGCCTTACCGCCAACTATCCCGGCAAGAAAAGGAGTTTCCATGAAAAACTACCTCTTCCTCAGCAACGATTATTTTGACCTTACCATTTACCAATACGGCTATGAGCAATGCTGCCCTTACCACGCCTTTGGCCCCGGCATGCGCAGCCATTACCTGATCCACTGCATCCTTTCCGGAAACGGCACTTACCGTACCAGCTTTGAAGGCAATGACGCCTCCTACTCCCTCCATGGGGGGCAGGCTTTTTTAATTGAGCCTAACCGGCTGGTTCATTATGATGCCCATAAGGACACCCCCTGGGAATATATGTGGATTGAATTCGACGGAATGAAAGCAAGGGAATACGTAAACCAGGCCGGGCTTTCCCAGTCCAGCCCCATCTACCGCCCTTCTTCCCAGGAAGGGCAGCAGGAGTGCTTTCATTATTTAAAACATTTGATCGATCATCCCGAGCTCCTGCCCTGCGAAGTAATCGGCTATACAAACTTATTCTTCGGTTCCCTGATCCGAAGCTCCGCCACCGCCAAAAAAACGGTGAAAAACCGCATCCAAGATTTCTACATCCAATCCACTGTAGATTTTATTGAAGAGCACTATATGGAGGAAATTTCCGTGGAAGACATTGCAAAGAACCTTGGCTTAAACCGCAGCTATTTCAGCAAGCTTTTCAAAAAAATCACCAAGAAAAGCCCCCAGGATTTCCTGATCCAGTACCGCATGAACAAGGCCTGCGAGCTCCTCCGCTCTACCAAGCTTCCCATCGCCCAAATCGCTCTCCTGGTAGGATACGGAAACCCATTTCACTTCACCAGGGCTTTCAAAGCCACTTGGAAGCTGCCTCCCCAGGAATGGCGAAAAAAAAACAGCACACTGCCGGAAAAAAAATAAAAACCGCCAAAGAAGAAGGGAAATGAAGCCATGAAAAAGAACACCGAAAAAACAAACGTAATGCGAATCTTAGACCAGAAAAAAATCCCCTATACCAGCTACTGCTACATCGATACCGGCGTCATCAGCGGAATCGATGTTGCCTCCGTCCTAAATCAGGATCCAAATCAGGTATTTAAAACCCTGGTAACGGAGGGAAGCTTGGCTAACCATTTTGTGTTCCTGGTTCCTGTCTGCCGGGAGCTGGATTTAAAAAAAGCGGCAAAAGCCGTAGGAGAAAAAAGCATCCGGATGGTAAAGGCAAAGGATTTGCTGCCCTTAACGGGATACATCCACGGCGGCTGCTCCCCCATCGGAATGAAAAAGCCCTTCCAAACGGTGATAGACCGCTCCGCCGCCAGCTTTGACACCATCATCTTCAGCGGCGGGAAAATCGGATATCAGGTGGAGACTTCCCTAGACCGCCTGAAAGCCGTTTTAACATTCCGTCTGGAGGATGTCACGGCAGTATCTTGAAATGTTCTGGAAAAGCCTGTAAAATCAATGACTCTACGATATGGCAAGGCGTTTACTGCACCACTACTACACCATTTTTGAAAGAGCCTTGAAATGACAATCAGAATTTGAAATAGATTTTGTGAGGATATAGTAATTTGTAGAAGATTTTGTTATGATATGAATTGGGTAGATGTTGTCTACCCAATTTGACTTGGAGGTGCTTTCATGGCAGAGAGTCAGAATATTGAATGGAAAGAATCATGGCGGGATGAATATCTCAAATGGATATGTGGATTTGCCAATGCGCAGGGCGGAAAGATTTATATCGGTACAAATGATGATGGTACTGTCATTGGCATTCAAGACAGTAAGAAACTTATGGAAGATATTCCCAACAAAGTAAGGGATATTTTGGGAATCATCGTAGATGTGAACTTGTTAGCTGAAGATGAAAAAGAATACATTGAAATTTGTGTCAGCCCCAATACCTATCCTGTGAATTACAGGGGAGAATATCATTATCGGAGCGGAAGTACAAAACAGTTGCTTAAAGGACAGGCATTGAATCAGTTCCTCTTAAAAAAGACTGGCATTACCTGGGATAGCGTTCCCATACAGGATGTTGCAGTAAGGGATTTACGGAATGATAGTTTTGATATTTTTCGTGAACAGGCCGTTCTTAGCAAAAGAATGGACAAAAAAGATGTCGATTCTTCCAATGAGCAATTGCTGGATAGTTTAAATCTTCTTGACCATGGTATGCTCAAGAAGGCGGCGATTTTACTATTTCATCATAATCCGGAGAAATGGATACCCGGTTCTTATGTAAAAATTGGCTATTTTGAAACAGATTCAGAATTGCGGTATCAGGATGAAATACATGGATCACTGATTTCACAGGCTGATAGAGTTGTGGATTTGATTTTTACCAAATACTTGAAAGCAGAAATTTCTTATCAGGGAGTTACAAGGGTGGAAACTTATCCATTTCCTAAGGAGGCGATTAGAGAAGCCGTTTTTAATGCCATTGCCCACAAATTCTATGGAACATTGATACCGATTCAAATCAGGGTTTATGCGGATAAAATCATGATTGCAAACGATTGCGTGTTTCCTGATGACTGGACGGTTGATGATTTGATGGGAAGTCATCGTTCCAGACCATATAATCCGCTCATTGCGAATACTTTCTTTCGTGCAGGCTTTATCGAAGCATGGGGTCGGGGAATTGAGAAAATTAAGGACAGCTGTGCACAGGCCGGGAATCCCATGCCGGAGTATGCGGTTAAAAAAGAGGACATTATGGTGACGTTTAAAAGTCTGGTGACTGACACTACCCAAAATACTACCCAAGCTGTTACCCAAGGTACTACCCAAGTTGGTTTTCAGTATATTGAGAATTCGATTCCTATGCGGATTATAAAAGTCATTAAGGATAATCCGGCATTGTCCCAAAGCCAGATTGCAGAAATGCTTGGGGAAAAGCATGATACGATTAAATATCATATGCGGAAAATGCGAATATCTGGAATCATCGCAAGGGAAGGTACCAGTCAGAAGGGAAAGTGGATTATTGTGGACAACAAGAACTGATTTTATACTTTGGTTAATGTAGGATTTTGAAGAGTATTACACTACAACGAGGATTAGGTAGATGAGTTTTACCCAATTCTCATTATAAAAATAGGGGCGGTAATTAATGATAAAAACAGATGCGTTTCCAACAATTCAAATGAAAATAAATAAATTGTTAAAAATTACAAATGGGTACAGGTTCTATGATCTTGTGAAAGCAGTATATTGCATTAACTTGTGCATTAATAATAGATCTGTTTTGGAATCTTGTCTTGCGTTAAATGCCTGTCTGATTGAATATGTAGAGCAGGGAAGTCAAGAAATAAATAGCTATGATAGTTTTGAAAATTTTTTTAAAAGAATCTATGATATTATGAAACCGGGAATAGCGGATGATTATACGGTAGAGGATTTTGGAGAAGTTAGGATTAGATATGACAATAAGTTTTATCGTGTGATAGTTGGGACTGGCCATAATAATGTTTTTGCTTGCTTGAATTTTTTGCCTGTATTAGCAAGAAAAACTTCACATGAAGATGAGCTTAAACTGGTCTTGAGTTATTCGTCAGGGATTCTTGATTATTTTATGGAAGAAAACAAAAATGATGGAGTTGTAGAAAAAAGATTCGAGATTCCGTCGGAACAGCTATTTAATAGAGTACAGAAATTTTTTGATAAAGAATGTAAGAAATACGATATTTTTAAGATTGCTGCTTTAATGAAAAGTGAAGAAGCTACTATTGAAAAGAGTCATTTTGTGTATAAAGAAGATAATATTTATCCATTATACAACGTTTCTTTGCTAGTTGATTTGTATGATATTTGGGAGAAAGAAATCGATTATGAACAACAGATAGTTGTTGCAAATATTGGAATAATTGAAAGAATATATAGTTTGTTTGAAACTGATCGGTCACGAAGCTGCATAATGTTTGCGCCAGCTATGATTTTTCCAGATCAAAAATTTGATTCGACTCAGAAAACATATACATTTGTAGCAACGTCTTCTCATGGTGCTATTTTTGCAATTAATGCAGATGAATATGAAAATAATCAGCTAGAGAAGGAAATTGAAAATATTGAGGAATATCATAAAAGCGGTAAGCTTCAAATTGCAGAAACATATAATCGGTTTGAAAAAAATGGATTAAGAGGACTTTACATCTCGCCTGATATGCCAATAGAATATTTAATCTATGACAGTTTTACAAACCCAAATCAAATACATGTTTCGATGGGTAAGGCAGGGGTGTTAGAAAGAAAAATTTGCACTGCACTGGATATAATTTATTATCTTGATTTTATGGAAGACACTGATGAATTATTTGAATATCTTTCTTATTCAAAAGAGAGAGATTATAAGAGCACTTTTGGATTTGGTAGTGATGCTGCTCATTATTTTACGTGGAAATATCAAGGCCGCTATATTGCAAAAGGTGCAATTGTATTTGATATGCTTGATGTAGGATATGATACGGAAAATGAAGCTGTTGTTGAATATTTCCGAGAGAAATTGAGTGATTATCCGTTCCAAGTGAATGATTATCTTTTTCAAGAACCTTTCTTATGGAAAATTGAAAAAAGAGATTCAGAAGATTATGAATATGTTGCAAAACATGGTATAGGATTTGGCGGGATATTTTTTCCTCTACCAAGGAATAATTATGTTTTTTTGACAAATAATGTTGAGTTTTATAAGAGTGTGAAGGATTTTGGTGAATATCGTCAATGGATTCAAGTGTTGGAAGAAATAATTACTGAGGGATTTGTTTCAATAAAGTACATATTTGAAGATAAAAGAGCAATCTGTAACACGGGAATTCAGTTAGCATTTATGCCAATCGAGTATGCCGCTCACGCTGGTCATGAATCCTTTTTGAATGAAGAACGAACATATGTATATAGCGATGCTCAATATCATCATCACAAATGGATTATCAGGTATGTGGTGAAAGATATGCAACGAATCTTTCGAGATATTCAGGAAGCGGAAAATAGAAGTATAGAATTGGACATATTAAAGGAAATATTGTTGCCATTGTTGCTACAGATTCCCGATTTGAGTGAATTATTTTATGCGAAAATTCAGCAGATTTCCAGTGATAAAAAGAAAGTGGGTGTCTTTGCGACTTCTGTAGAATACAAGTGGGATAATAATATGCAAGACTTTTCTCCACAGGATTTTCACTATCACGAGGTTAGAAAAAGAATAGCAAATGTTTGTTATGATCGGATGATTAATCCTGGGATATATCGTGGAAGAGAGGCAAATCAAGTTATTCGTATTATGCAAAAAGCAGTTATTGAAGATTTCGAGAGAGAAGTTTCAAAATATTCTTGGAACGCATTGCATGTTGCAATGTTGGATTATCATTCAACATTGCTGCATGATATATATATTAATCAGAAAAGATATGGTTCATATTCAGGCTTGGATGAAGAAAAGGATAAAGAGGTTAGAGATAGAATTATAGATCAAAGAGAAAAGGCAAAGCATGATGATAGAAACGTTCTTTATTTGATAGAAACCAATCTGTTTTTGCATTGTGAAACAAACCTACACGCAACGAAAGAAAATATAAATTTTTTGTTAGCATATGCAAATTGGCTAGTGGTATTAAATGATGTTGCTGATATGTGTTATTTCGCAGACACAGAAGCTTATATAGAAATAACAAGCGAGTATGTAGTTGATACCGTATCTGATGCGCAACAATCAGAAAAAATAGATAACCTACATCATAGGGTGTATTCTTATTCAGACGGATTAAAGAGAAATGCGGATATTGATGGTAAATACTTAGAAAAAGTTAAGGAAACTATCAAGGAAGACATAGGATTAGATTTCCAGAGCTTCATAGATGTGTTATCGTATTTTAGTTATTCGTTTTCAGATGAGATAGTTAATAAAATAGGTAGTAATGTGTTCAGAGGAACTTGGAATGAGCTATTAAATGATTTTTTAGTACAAATGAATGGAGCTATTACAAAAGAAGAGGCTATAGGAATTTTCAACTATCTTGTAGTAGCTTTTGAAAATCTTAAAACTGAAAATGGAAAGACGGATTTTTATCTACCAATTGGCAAAAGAAGAACACGGGATACACGATTTGAATTAAAGCCTCTTGTAAAGATTAAGGATAATATTGTATTTTCGCCAATTACTATGAATCAGCTGAAAAGGGAATGGCTTAATGGAATAATAGAATTTGTCTTGCCATATGAAATTGGTATGAAAAAAACGAAACAATTGTTGCAAGAGTGGAAAAATTCATATGAGAAACAGATTGTATATGATATTGAAAATGTTTTTAAACAAGAAAAATATGATATTGTAAAACATAATTTCGAATTGAAAAAATTAAACAAAGAGCATCCGCAGTGGCTTGGTGATTATGACGTATTTGCAGTAGATATCAATAATAGAGAAATATGGATTGTGGAATGTAAAGTAATAGAAAAAGTAGCAACCTTTTATGATATGTATCGCCAACAGAATAGATTTTTTAATGAACATAAGGAAGATGAAAAGTTTCAAAGGAGAATAGATTATTTGTGTGAAAATGCAGATAAGGTTATTCAAGAGTTGGGATGTGAGGAATATATAGGGTACAAAGTAATACCGTATATGTGTATGAATAAGGTTATGGTTTCAAGATATAAAGAGATTGGTTTTCCTATTGTGTCATATTCAGAACTGGTTGAGATAATTTCGGAAAGTAGAACAAAAAATCAATGTATGCAATAAAATTTATTTTTTGATTATTGGTTGATTAATTAAAAGGTAGAAAGGCTCTGCATACTGCAGGGCTTTTCTTAGCTACATTTTCAGATAAATGGATAGAATAAATGGGGCCGGCATTATCGGCATTGTGGAATGTCGTATAACGGGCTGTTTTATGGAGTTATCCATGACGGAATAACCAGTTATGTACATTTCCATGATGCTTGTTTAAATGCTTGAAACTATTCGCTTGAACGCATATAATTATAGCTGATAAAGTTTTCAGAGAGGTTGTTTAAAATGTTTGAGTATATTTCTGCCCAAGAAGCGGCGAAAAGTAGGGTATTGCAGTAAGACGAGTATAGAAGCTATGTGAAGAAAACTGAATATTCGGCGTGGCAAAGTTCAGTCGTATGTGGCTGATACCAAAGGAGGCAGAGAAATTCATTGATGACAGGTATAGAAAAAGTGGTGATGTAGATGAATTATAAATATGAAAAAAAGCAAAGGTTAAAATTTGCACTTATTGTAGCGTTTTTGGCATCAGTTATTGGTTTGATAATAGCAAATTTTTTATCTTTCAGTTCGTATTAGAATATGGGAGTTTTAACAATTATTCCTTTTGACAGCCTGCTTTTTCTGAATGTGGGAATCATCTTATTAGGGATAGCCTGCTTTTCTATATTACAGCTACATCAATATAAAATTGGCAAATTGTTTGCAATGTATGCGCTTCTGTTGGGGTTGTCACTCTCACTTGCTCCATGCAATCGGTTGAATGAGTTTACCCTTTCCTTTGTTCGTGCTATTTTTACATTGGGCAGCAGTATGCTTCTTTTTCAAGTAGTCGGATATTTAACCTTATTACGAAGCAGAATGTTATTCAAAATCCTTCAGGTAATGTTAATCTGCGTTGCCACCTTTAGCCTGATAATACAAATTTTAGCTTTTTTTCCGATAGAACAATTATGGATATACATTTTTGCGGATGAAAGCGTTAATAGCTGCGTTGTATTATCAGCATTTTTTCTATGGCTCTTATGATAGTAAATTATAAGAAAAGCAATTCCTACACCAGAAAACAGAGCAAAACTCTAATTTTGGGAATTGGAGCGGGAATTTTACTGTTTATTGCCATGTCTGTTATTCCCAATATATATTTCGTGCAAAACGGGCAGACAGAAAGGGAAGCCTTTGTGGAGGTTTCAATGTCGCCGACAGAAACAATGCTTGGTTCTCTGCCATTATTACTTTTTTCGGGGATTAGTATTGCAATTATATTTGCATTATTGCACCCCCTTTCTCCGGGAGGACTGTTTCTTGGAATAACAGAAGAAATCCTTACCATATTAATCTGCCGCTCTTATGTTTTTTATAAAAAATATATATGAAGCAACATTGAGCATCAATGCTCCAATCCATGCCATACCTTCTGCATATATGGTTGCTGCAAATCCAAATACAGGTAATCCAAAATAAACGGCAGGTATGCGAATAATCATTTCAATTATTCCAGAACACATAGGTACAGCAGGTTTACCTAATCCTTGAACGCAACTGCGAAAAACAAACAATAAATTCAGAAGAACGATAAATACTGCTAAGAATTTTAAAAATATTGAAGCATAACCAGCAGCTTCCTGTCCAGAAAGCATTAATTTTGCCAGCAAATCGGAAAAGAAAAATAGTATTATTCCAAGCAATAATGCTGACAGAAGCGCCATTATGCCTGCAGTTTTTGTACCACTACGAATTCTTTCAAACTTCTTACCACCAAAATTCTGACCTGAAAATGAAGATATTGCAAAACCAATAGTTATTCCCGGCAACATAAAAAAATTTAGATATTTATTACAGGCAGAATACGCTGATGTATAAACTACGCCATAACCATTTATACAACTTTGAACAAATACGCATCCGACAGAAGTAATTGAATTCATAAATGCCATTGGCAAGCCGTTTTTCAACAATTCCATTACTAATCTGAAGTTGAAAATGAAATCACGTTTGTTAATTTTTAGTTCGTTCATTCTATGTAATCTAAAATAACAAATAGCGGCAGAAATTAATTGTGAAATGAGCGTTGCATATGCTGCTCCAGAAACACCAAATTTGAATAGAAAAATTAACAATAAATCCAATACTATGTTTAATGCAGATGAAACACCTATTGCTAATAAGGGAGTTCTGCTGTCGCCCATCCCTCTTAAAATTGATGATAGTAAATTGTATGCTACCGTAATGAGCAAACCGCCGAATATAATGTAGCCATAAGCCAAACAATCGTTTAAAAGTTCATCATCCGTTTGTATGATCTGTAAAATTGGCTTTAAAAGCAATAAACCTATCGCGGAAAAAAGAACCCCAAATACAAAAGATATTTTTATAGACGAAGCAATCATTTCTTTTAGCTTACTTAAATCCTGTTCTCCGCAGGCTTGAGATATATTAACAGAAAAACCATTTGTTATGCCCATAATAAACCCTGTTAAGAAAAAAGAAAATGTTGTGAAATTACCGACGGCGGCAAGGGAATTGTCCCCCAATCCCTTCCCGATAATAACCATGTCCGCCAATGAATATATCTGTTGTAATATATTAGAAAATAACATCGGAAAGAAAAAAATCAAGAATGACTTTGTCACTGAACCTTTGGTAAAATCTGTTTTATTCATGATTACACCGTCCTCAAACTAATGTTATTTAATTTTATCATTAATGAGGTATAACTTATATCAAGAAGCTTGCCTTTTTGTCAAAATTATGGCATAATCAAAAATAATTTAAGATTATTCACCCTTATGAATTTAGAATTTGTTATTATATAAAGGAATATTTTATGAAAATAAGAACAGAACTTAATAGACAATTATATTTGCAAAAGGTACATGGATATAAAAAAGAATCCTATTATTTAAGAGATTCTGTATTTGAAGCAATAATAAGCGGAGATATAGAAAAATTGAAAATTCTTATTTCCTCGGGAATGATAAAGTTTCCTACTGAAATGAGAGTTTTATCAGAAAATCAATTAAATAATATGAAGTATCATTTTGTGATTATTGCAACACTCCTTGCTGAATCAAGTATGGGCAGCAGACTAGGCCATGATGAAGCTTATATGATAGCAGATATTTACAGTCAAAAATCGGACAAAGCCGTAATATGTGAGGATCTGCAGGTTTTGCTTGAGGATATGTGTTTGGATTTTGCTAAACGAATATGCGAAGTAAAAAAGGACGACATAATATCAATTCATATCAGAAAATGTATAGATCATATTTATGAAGATCTAAATGCAGATTTATCTGCGAAAGGATTAGCTGATTTTACAAAGCTAAATGTATCCTATCTATCGAAATTATTTAAGCAGGAAACCGGGCAAACTATTAAATCCTATGTTACTGCCGCTAAAATGGATACAGCGCAAAATCTGTTAAAATATAGTAATTTAAGTTATTTTGAAATTTCTGCATCACTTGGATATTCTTCACAAAGCGCTTTTACATATGCTTTTAGAAAATTTACAGGCATAACTCCAAAAAAATACCGCGAAAAAAATTATGAAGCAAATAATTACATTGAAGACAAATTCTAATCTTTATTGTTTACATTTTGCCGCTTGTTTTATTCGAGCAAAAGAAGTAAAATACAACTATCGGAGGTGCAAAATGGACTATATGACCTTGAAAGAATCAAGCAAACAATGGGGCGTAACCCCTCGATGGATAAACTGCTATCGCGCTGATGGGCGTATTCCTGGCGCTGTAAAAATGGCAACAAGCTGGCTGATACCCAAAGATGCCAAGAAACCTATTGATGGCAGGACAAAACAAGGAAAGGGACAGCACTATGAGTAAAATTTTGCTGCTGGAAGATGATATAAGCCTTGTAGACGGTTTGAAGCATTCTTTGAAGAAGAACGGATTTGAGGCCGAAATTGTCCGCACTGTTTCCGAAGCGCTCAACAGCATCAAGGATATCAGAAAGTACGACCTGCTCATTCTGGATGTCACTTTACCTGATGGAACAGGTTTTGACGTTTGCGAGGCAGTACGCAGACAAAGTCAACAAGTCCCCATCATTTTTTTGACCGCCTCTGATGAAGAAGTGAACATTATCCGAGGTCTGGACAGCGGGGGCGATGATTACATTACAAAGCCATTCAGATTAGGGGAGTTATGCTCCCGCATCCGTGCGCTGCTTCGGAGAGCGGGCGCGTCAAACACGGGCAGTACAACCCTTATAGAATGTGGAGATGTAACGATTGATCTTTTAGGCAGCCGGGCATTGCTGAACGGTAAAAATTTGGAACTGACAAGCGCGGAATACCGGCTGCTATGCCTCCTGGCACGAAATGCAAACCGCGTCGTTACGCGGGAAATTATTTTGAGTGAGTTATGGGACAAAGCAGGAAACTTTGTCGATAACAATACACTGTCCGTCTATGTGCGGCGGCTCCGGGAAAAGGTAGAGGCAGACCCCTCGCATCCTAAACACCTGATAACTGTCCGTGGGTTTGGTTATCAATGGAAAGGGGCAGCTATATGAGTTTTTACCATGATAAGCAAATTAAAATCTATGGATGTTTCTTAGCCGCTTTTGGCTTTTTCATTGCAGGGACATGGCTGTTGTTCTATCTATATCAGACAAACTCCGTGAAAATGACGTGCCTCTTGCATGATGAAGCAGTTGTTTCCTCTCTTTTGGAGCAGGGAGTTTCAAGAGATATCATAGCGGCAGCAATCACAAATACCCACATTAGCATAGCCGGAGAAGAATTGTCAGCCGCGGTTGGTATAAAAAACCTAAATAATCGCTCTGGCTTGCCCTATATCACTCAATTTCAACATACTTCTATTTATTCCATTATCGCCATTTCCTTATTGCTGGCCGCGGTTCTTTTCATCGGAACATTGTTGTTTTTCCGGCAGCGGAAACGGTTATATGAGCAGGCGGAGACGATCATTCAGAATTACATCAACGGAGACTATTCCTGCCATCTGCCGCAAAACAGCGAAGGGGCAGTTTTTCAGTTATTCGGACAGATTGAACAGCTTGCCACAATGCTGCAAGCAAAAAATGAAACAGCGCATAAGGCAAAAGAATTTTTGAAAAGCACCATTTCAGATATTTCCCATCAACTGAAAACGCCCCTCGCCGCACTTACCATGTATCAGGAAATCATTGCGGATGAGCCGGATAATCCCGAAACGGTCAAAGCGTTTTCGGTCAAAATAGGAATTGCCTTAAAGCGCATGGAACAGCTCATTCAATCCATGCTGAAAATCACACGGTTAGACAGCGGAAATATTCTTTTTGAGAAAAGCGGCTGCCATATATCAGAATTAATTTCTCTATCCATCAGCGAATTAACGACAAGGGCAGAAAGTGAAAATAAAAAAATACGGATTAAAGGAAATACAGAACAGCCGCTTGTTTGCGATCTGGAATGGACAAGTGAAGCGATTGGCAATATTGTCAAAAACGCGTTAGACCATGTAAGGCCGGGCGGAATCATTCAAATCACATGGGAGCGCACACCAGCAATATTTCGCATATTCATATCGGATAATGGAAGCGGCATCGCACCAGAGGATATCCATCATATCTTCAAACGCTTTTACCGAAGCAAACATTCTCTTGATACGCAAGGTGTTGGGCTGGGCCTGCCTCTGGCAAAATCTATTATTGAGGGGCAAGGCGGATTTATCTCAGTACAGAGCGAAATAAACGAGGGGACAATATTTACAATTTCTTTCCTTACGGAATTGTAAGCTGAAATTCACCTGATTGTAAGCTGTATCTGCTATCTTTTCGGTGAAGGAGGTTGCTACCCTATGGAAATTCTAAACGTACAAAATTTGTGTAAAACCTATGGCAAGGGCGAGGCCAAAGTAGACGCGCTAAAAAATGTGTCTTTTTCATTAAACAAGGGAGAGTTTGCCGCTGTGGTCGGAGAGTCCGGCTCCGGCAAAAGCACCCTGCTGAACTGCATCGGCGCTCTGGACACACCAACTTCCGGGAGTGTTCTCATGGACGGGCAAAATCTGTTCTCCATGAAAGAGGAAAAACGCACAATTTTCCGGCGGCGCAACATCGGCTTTATCTTCCAGTCCTTTCAGCTTGTTTCCGAACTGAATGTAGAGCAAAATATCATGTTCCCCTTGCTCCTGGATTACCGAAAGCCTGACCCCACAGAAGTCCGGAAGATTTTGGAATTGCTGGGTCTGACCGAACGCAGCCGCCATCTGCCCAACCAGTTATCCGGCGGACAGCAGCAGCGTGTCGCCATTGGCCGCGCCCTCATTACAAGACCAAAGCTGATTTTAGCCGACGAGCCCACAGGAAACCTTGACAGCAAGAACAGCCAGGATGTCATTAATCTGCTCACACGTGCCTCCCGGCATTACCAGCAAACGATCCTGATGATTACCCACAACAAAAACCTGACAGCTTCCGTAGACCGGGTATTCCGGGTAACCGATGGTATTCTTACGGATTTGGGAGGGAAAACGGATGAAACGTTATCTTGATCTCGTTCCCATATCCGCAAAGGTGCATAGGAAACAAAACAGAATGTCTATCTTCTGTATTGCCCTGGCTGTATTTTTGGTAACGACCATTTTCGGCATGGCAGATATGTTTATCCGCAGTCAAATCATCAAAACGCAGGCGGAAACCGGAAACTGGCATATCGGTATTCAAAATATTACCAGCGAAGATGCGGCGGTCATAGCGGCGCGGCCTGACGTTGCCGCACTTGCCCCGTATAATGTGCTTAACTATGACGGAAAACAAGGGTACACTTTAGCGGAAACCGAAGTTGCCCTTTGTGGCAGCAATGAGCGTCTATTTGCAAAGATATTTCCCAATATGCTTTCCGAGGGAGCTTTCCCAAAGACTGATAATGAAGCAATGGTGACAGAGAGCGCCAAGGATATGCTTGACTTGCATATTGGAGATGAAATTACAATCAGCACTCCTGCTGACCCCGACCTGGTATTTACATTGTCAGGCTTTGTAGAAAATACTGCAAACCTAATGAGCAGCGATGCCTACGGCGTGTTTTTAACAACGGAAAAGCTATATGACATTTATTTGACGAATGATAATAACGGATTGAGCGACTATCCCACTGTTTACTATGTTCAGTTTGCCAGTACATTGAATGTGCAAAGTGAAATTGAGAATTTGAAATCTCAATGCGGCTTGTCTGGCGATCAGGTTTCAGAAAATACGAAGCTGCTTGGTCTGCTGGGACAAAGTACAAGTTCCTTTATGATACAAGTCTATGCTGCCGCCGCAGTCTTGTTTGTCCTTGTTCTGTTTGCGGGTATTATGATGATTGCAAGCAGCCTGAACAGTAATGTGGCACAGCGTACAGAATTTTTCGGATTGATGCGCTGTGTTGGAGCGACGCCTAAACAGGTTATGCGGCTGGTTCGCAAAGAGGCCCTTACCTGGTGCAAATCCGCCATTCCTATTGGTGTTGTGACCGGCATTGCTGTGATATGGATGCTTTGCTTTATCCTGCGGCTTTTAAGCCCGGAATATTTTGGAGCGATGCCTCTTTTTAGTACAAGTTTTCCAAGCATTATTGCAGGTGTGGCAGTTGGGCTGTTGACGGTACTTATGGCCGCTCGTACTCCCGCAAAAAGAGCCGCAAAGGTTTCTCCACTGTCTGCGGTTTCCGGCAACGCAAATGATACCCGGCCAGTCAGGAAAGCAGCCAATACAAACTTGTTCAAAGTTGATGCCGCGCTTGGTATTCACCACGCAAAATCAAGTCGTAAGAATTTTATCTTGATGGTCGGCTCCTTTGGACTTAGCATTGTCCTTTTCCTTGCTTTTTCTGTTACCATTGAGTTTATGAACCATACTCTGCGGCCTTTGCATCCGTGGACGCCGGATATATCTATCGTAAGCCCGGATAATACTTGTTCTGTTAATCGGGCTTATCTTGATGAACTGAAAAATAATGCGGCTGTCAAGTCAGCGTATGGCCGGATGTTTGCGTATCATGTGCCAATTACAGTCAATGGGCAGGAACAGCAGACAGACTTGATTTCTTATGAGCAAAAGCAATTCGAGTGGGCAAAAAGCTATATGCTGGGCGGCTCTTTGGATGCGGTGCAAAATGAGCTGAATACTGGACTGATCGTGTATGAGCCGCAGAACACCATCCAAATTGATGATACGGTATCGTTAAGCCTTAATGGACAAACGGCAGAAATAGAGATTGCAGGGATGCTCTCTGATAGTCCGTTCTACAATTCCGCTGATGTCAGAACGATCATTTGCTCCGAAGATACATTCCGGCAATTAACGGGTCAGTCAGATTATACGGTCATTGATATGCAGCTGACAAATCATGCTGCGGATGCAGAGGTAAATGCCATACACCGCACCTATGGGGCAGGCTGTTCCTTTGTTGACAAGCGGATGGATAACCGCAGCACTTTGAGCATCTACTATTGCGTTTGGCTGTTCCTCTACGGTTTTTTGGCGCTGATTGCCCTGATTACCGTTTTCAATATCATCAACAGCATCGCTATGAGTGTTGCGGCGCGCACAAAGCAATATGGGGCGTTCCGGGCTGTCGGCCTAAGCGACCGTCAGCTTTCCAAAATGATTATTGCGGAGGCGGCTGCCTATGCAATCGCAGGAAGCATCGTTGGTGCTGTCTTGGGAGTGAGCTGCAATAAGTTCCTGTTTGATTTGTTGATAAGCCGTCAATGGGGCGACCCCTGGTTACTCCCGTGGGGAAAGCTGATGGCAATTGTTTTGATTGTACTTTTCTCGATTGTTGCAGCGGTACATGGGCCGATCAAAAGAATACGAAGTATGTCCATCGTTGATACAATCAGCGCACAGTAAGCACAGAAATTATGGCAGGCGTCTTGAATTTGCCTGCCATTTTTCTACCTTATTTATCCAACATATTTCTTAAGGGTCGCCCGAACCGCTCCCGCTCCTGCGATCTCCTCCACGAACATCTCCTCTACCCGTTCGCCTATCCCGGCCTGGTACAGATCAATCCCAAAAATATTGGCATTGGAAAGGATCGGCTTTAACTGCCCTTTATAGGTATCCGGCTGCCCCACCTTAATGCCTTCCAACTGCTTGGTCAGCTCCGGAACCATAGGATCGGCAGACAGCTCAAACGCTTTCCCCTCATCATCTACCGCCAGAAGGTATCTGCACCATCCTGCCAGAGCCAGGGGGATAGCCGTCAGCTTTTTCGCGTCCCCATACTTTGCCACATAGGACTTAATGGTTTCCCCGTAACGGATGCCCACCTTCTGGGAAGTATCCGTGGCAATCCTTTGGGGCGTGTCCGGCATAAAGGGATTGGGAATCCGCACATTGATTACTTCATCCACAAAATCTTTCGGGGACAGGATGCCGGGATCCGTCACCACCGGCATACCCTCTGCCGGGCCGATCTGGTGAACCAGCTTATTTAACTGCTCGTCCTTCATCTCATCCGCAATCAGATCGTACCCCAGGACGCAGCCGTAAACCGCCAGCGCCGTGTGCAGCGGGTTTAAGCAGGTGGTCACTTTCATCCGCTCTACCTTATTTACCGTATCCCGATCCGTCACATAAACCCCTGCCTTTTCCAGCGCGGGCCTTCCGTTGGGGAACTTGTCCTCGATTACCAGATACTGGGGGCCCTCCGCATTCACAAAAGGCGCGATATACGTTTTCTTGGAGGTAATCACCGGGGCCATATCCTCCACTCCCGCCTTTTCCAGCTCTTCCTTCACGGAATCCGCCGGGCGGGGAGTGATCTTATCGATCATGGACCAAGGGAAGGATACCTGCTTCTCATCGGAAAGGTATGCCACAAACCCTTCGTCCACAAAGCCCTTCTTCTGCCACTCCTTCGCCATGGCGATCACGGAAGCCTGCAGCTTCTCCCCGTTGTGGGAGCAGTTATCCATGGAAACTACGGCTAAAGGCGTCTTGCAGGACTGATACCGCTCATGCAGCAGGGCGCACACCACCGCCATGGCAGAGCCCGGCTTCCCCGGCCCTGCATCGATATCCGCCTGGATAAAGGGAAAGAAATTCCCGTCCGCGCCCTTTAAGGCATACCCCTTCTCCGTGATGGTAAAGGAGATCATCTGCAGGCCGGGATTTGCAAATATTTCTTTCAGCCGTCCCCACTGTGCTTCATCCCCGGACTGAGCCTTGATGGCCTCGGTCAGGGAACCGATCACCTGCTTTTCGGTGGAGCCGTCCGCCTTCAAGGTGACTGCCAAAACCAGATTGTCATACGGCTTATAAATCTTATCCACCACATCAAAGTCAAAAGTTTCCACGCAGGTTATCCCCTTGTCCAAAACACCCTTTTCCAGCAGGGTATCGGCCAGGCCGCCGATAAAGATACGGAAAATATTCCCCGCCCCAAAATGTACCCAGGACGGGGCGGCCTTCGTATCCGCCGCCACCTTTTCCACGTCATACGCAGGAAGCTTAATTCCCGCTGCCTCCCAGGCTTTCTTATCCTTTAACCCTTCAATCGTTAACTTCATCTTTTCCTCCATTCTGCGCCTCTTTTTAAGCACAATGCGCCTAATCCCGCCAGGCATAGCCCTATGCCTGGAACCTGCCCGATGCCCGTTTCATGGCCCGCTGATACTGCCTTGCGGCATTTGCATAGCTGCGTGATTTCACTGCATAGCTGCGCGGTTCACCGCATAACTGCGTGATTTCACTGCATAGCTGCGCGGTTCACCGCATAACTACGCGGCAGCCATCCTTAATGAGCCAAAATGCCAGCCGTTTATAGGATGCCCGGTTTCTTCGGAATAATCCCCTAAAGCCGCCATCCAGCCAACAGCGCCACGACGCAAAAGAAGCTTCCCTGTCATTGGCCGCCCTTATCCGTCCGCATAATTATACGCCGCCCGCAGTCCAAGGATTTTCCTGCATTGCCATTTACTGCATCTATATGCTATAGTAATATATTTTTTCCCTATATTCAATCCCTAATTTTCATTTTTTTCCTTCCGCTTTTTTGTTAATTTCGCCTATTCACTTCCTTAGCATTTTTAGATATTGACTTTTTTCCCCGGAAAATTTATTATATCTATATTAGTGTTTCACAAACACGGAAAAAGGAGTGATATATTACCATGAAAGCAGTACAAATTATTCAGCCAAACGAACTGAAAATCATTGATGTGGAAAAACCAGTGATCGACGAGAAGAACAACGTCCTGGTGAAGATGACCGCCGCCGGGATCTGCGGATCCGACGTAGGGATCTATCACGGAACCAACGCCGCCGCCACCTATCCCCGGATTATCGGCCATGAGATGGTAGGACGGGTAGCTGAGGTAGGCCCTGGCGTAACCCAGGTAAAGGCAGGCGACCGGGTAATCGTAAACCAGGTGACTAGCTGCGGGCACTGCTATCCCTGCCGGATTGGCCGTGGGAATGTGTGCGATAGCCTGGCCGTGCGCGGCGTACATATCGACGGCGGCTACCGGGAATTTTTAGCCGTCCCCGAATCGGACTGCTACCTTCTCCCCGACTCCCTCTCCGATAAAGACGCCGTAATGATCGAGCCTACCACCATCGCCATCCAGTCCTGCACCAGGGCCGAGCTGAAAAAGGACGATATGCTGTTAATCTACGGCTCCGGCGCTCTGGGCAGCACCATCTTAAAGATCGCCCGGCTGATGTGCGACCATATTATCGTAGCCGACATTGTGGATGACAAGCTGGAAGCCGCCAAGGCTAACGGAGCAAAATACACCATTAACGTAATGAAGGAAGATTTGGTGGAAAAGGTTAAAGAATACACCGAAGGCCACGGCTCAACCGTATCCATCGACTCCGCCTGCACCAAGGATTCCCTGATCCAGCTGTTAAAAGCTACCGGCAATGCCGGGCGGGTGATGACCATGGGCTTCTCCGTGGCCGGGACAGAGGTAAACCAGTTCCTGATCACCTCCAAAGAGTTAGATGTGCGCGGCTCCCGCCTGCAGAATAAGATGTTCGGGAAAGCCATCCAGCTGATCCATGAAGGCAAGCTGGATTTAAACGGCGCCGTTTCCCACACCTTCCCGCTGCTAAAGGCTCAGGAAGCCTTCGACTTCGTAGACAGCCACGATCCCTCCATCCGCAAGATCGTGCTTACCTTCGATTGCTTTGAATAAATCAAGTATCCCGCGGCGTTCGTCAAATGCCCGTGCAAGCACGCACTTGACTCATTGCCGCGGGAATAAATGGATTGCAAAAACCAGGATTGGAGCAAAGCTTCGCCTCATCCCTGGTTTTTTATTTTTCCGCTTTTTATTTTTCTAATTTTTCTTATTCTTCTTTTATCACCTTTGGGGCTGCTAGTCATCGGTGAAATACCCGGAGTAGGCCGTATATATATGGCGGAAGCCTTCCAGCCAGCGCCCAAGGTGCTCCGTATAAAATCCTTCCATATCCACTCCCGCAGGAATCCCCATCATCAGATAGTAGTATAAATTTTCATGCTGCTCTAAGATCTGGGACTGGTCAATCTCATTGGCTAAGGTGTCCAGATACCTCACCCGGTCATAATGGGAGCAAAGGCTGTGGACGCTGATCCAAATCCTTTCCCTGTGGCTGAACTGGTAAAACAGGCGGTGAAGCTCGTTATCCATCTCAAAAAACCTGTCGCTGACCGCGCCTTTGGAACGCTTAAGCTCCTCACCCTGGGCGTCAATGTTTTCCCGGATCTGCCTCATCTGCTCAGGGGAAAGGGTTCCCGCTAACTCCTTGACGATGGCGCTCTCCAGGATCCTGCGCATAAAATACCCTTCCTTCACATGGCTTAAGCTGATTCTGCTCACCTTGCTCCCCCGCTGAGGCAGGATATCCACAAGCCCCTCATTCCGCAGCAGAATCAGCGCTTCCCGGATAGGCGTGCGGCTCATCCCCAGCTGCTCCCCCAGCTCCGCCTCATTTAACGGGACGCCAGGCGTTAAGCGGAGCAGCATAATATTCCTTCTCAGCGCCCAGTAGGAATAGGCGCGGCTGTTCTCCTCCGGATAACGCTCCCGCGAAACTTCAAGTACCATCTGCCGCCCCTCCCAGTCTATGCGCCCAGCCTTTGATCCTGCTCTTAAAGAACCTTTTCCAAAAACGACTTGGCCCGCTCCGTCTCCGGCTCCCCGAAAAACTGATCCGGCGTGCCATCCTCCAAGATCTGCCCGTCGTCAATAAAGCATATCCGATCGGAAACCTCCCTGGCAAACCCCATCTCATGGGTCACTAAAGCCATGGTAATTCCCGTATGAGCCAGCTCCTTGATCACCTCCAGCACTTCCTTCACCATCTCCGGATCCAGGGCCGAGGTGGGCTCGTCAAACAGCATGATTTTCGGCTCCATAGCCAGGGCCCTTGCGATGGCGATCCTCTGCTTCTGGCCGCCAGAAAGCTTTCCCGGGTAGGTCTCTGCCTTGTCCGATAAGCCCACCAGCTTCAAAAGCTCCTCAGCCTTCTCCCTGGCTTCCTTTGAAGACAGCTTGTTCACCCGCATAGGCGCATACGTCATGTTTTCCATAACCGTCATATGGGGAAACAGGTTAAAATGCTGGAACACCATGCCGATATCCTTCCGGATAGCCTGGACATCCGTCTTCGGCTGGGTAATGTCCTGGCCTTCAATCAGCACCTGGCCCTTGGTCGGCCTTTCCAACAGGTTAATGCACCTTAAGATCGTGGATTTTCCTGAACCGGATGGGCCGATAAGCGTCACTACCTGGCCCTTTCCAATGGTAAAATTAATGCCCTTCAGCACATTCAGCTTCCCGAAATCCTTATATACGTTACGCAGCTCGATCACTACGGTTTACCCACCTTTCCAGTCGATTCGCAAATGCAGACAAAATCATCACAAATATATAGTAAATTAATGCAATCACCAAATACGGCTCAAAGAACCGGAAACTCATCACGGTAATCTGATCCGCCGCCCTTAAAAGCTCAACCGCGCCGATATACGATAGAATAGAGGTTTCCTTCAGCAGGGCAATGGTTTCATTGACCAGGCTGGGAAGGATATGCTTAATGGCCTGGGGCAGGATAATGTCCTTCATCATATCCTTATACCCGATGCCAAGGGACTGGGCCGCCTCATACTGCCCCTTATCCACAGCCTGGATGCCGCCCCTGAAAATCTCGGAGATATAAGCCGCGGAATTTAGGGAAAAGGTCAGGATACCGGACTGGGTCGTGGTAAAGGTAAGGTTTAACAGCTTTGGAAGGCCGAAATGGACGATACAAAGCTGCACCAGCAAAGGCGTCCCCCGAAAGACAGAGGTATACACCCGCCCAAACCAGACAAACGGCTTCCACTGGCTGATCTTTAACAGGGAAAGCAGTACGCCTAAAATAAATCCGAAGACAGCACAAATCGCTGTCATTTTCAGCGTAAGAATTGCGCCATGGTATAAAAATGGCCAATATTGCCAGACACAGGAAAAATCAAGGTTCATATGTGCCGCTCCTTCATCATAACTATATCATATCATTAACGAATCTTTTCGGCAATCATTATGCCGTGGCAAAGGAAATTCGGAATGCCTGGTAAAGCGGGGCAGACCCTCCGCTTTGCTGCTTCCTCATATCCCTATGCTGCTATCGCAGCTTGACAGGTTAAAACAAATTTTTCTGCCTGTACAGCTGCCCATCCGATGGCTTGCCGCCTAAATGTCATCCGGCAGCTTGCTATCTAAATGCCGCCAAGCGACAGTCTCGCTACAGAATAACCCGCTCACTTAAATATCGCCAGGCAGCATCCTCATTTACAGGATAAACTGCTCGCTTAAATGGCTGGCAATGATCTCATCCAGCTCCCCATTTTCCATCATTTCCTTTAGGGTATTGTTAAAAGCTTCATAATAGGGGGATTCTTTGGGGAAGCCTATGGCAAAGCAGTCCTCCGTCTTATCCAACAGGCTCATTTCCAGGCCCTCGTTCTGCTTTAAGAACTCCGTAGCCCCCGCGCCATCGATAATGCAGGCATCCGCCCTCTTGCTCTTAACCTCTTCGATACAGGCCGGGCTTCCCTGGATTCCCACAGTCTCCGCCCCTTCCACGCCTTCCGCCACCTGCTGGTAGTTCGTCCCGAACACATAGGCAATCTTCTTCCCCTTTAAGGAGTCTAAGTCCGGGTAGCTGTCCCCCGTCCGGTAAACGATGGCATTCCTGGGGTAAAAGAAAATCTCAGAGAAATCCAGGGTCTGACGCCGCTCCTCGTTGGGAGACATCCCGCCGCTGCAAAAATCAATCTGTCCCGCCTGGATTGCTGCCATTAAGCTTTTAAAGGGCATATCCATAAACTCAACCGTGCCGCCGTTCTTCTCCACAACGGCCTTGATGATATCTATATTCATTCCCACATACGTTTTGCTGCCGTCAGCCGCCATCTCGATGGACTCAAAGGGAACAAAGGTCGCGGAACACCCTACCTTTACCGTCTTCCCGTTAAAGGGATTGTCCGCCGCTGGCTCTTTGGCCTCCTCCTTGCCTTCCTCCGCCTCTTTGGTATCCGCGGCAGCATCGGCCTCCGTCTCTGCCTTCTTTGTCTCTTCTTTTCCAGCCTCCTGGCTTCCCTCCTGCCCGGCGGCTGCCGCCTCCGTCTGTGCCGCCGTGGTTTCCGGCGCGGAGCCTCCACAAGCAGACAATGCCGCAGCCGTCATGGCTGCACATAACCATAATGCAAGTTTTTTCATCATATTCTCCTCTCCTTCCACCGCATATTTACCAGTTGCCGCATTAAAACGCGCCTTTTTCTCTAAATCGCGGTGCAATTCGTCAAACATCATAGCATAAATATGCAAAATAATCAATACGGATCCTGCATAAACTGATAAGCGGTTCTCCCTGGATTTTAACCCTTGCTTAAAAGACCTTCTTGCATTCACCGATTAAAATGCTATACTTATAGTAAAATTAAAATGATGGGATGCCAGAATCAAATGGCCAAAAATCCTTATGCAGGCTTGCCTGCATAAGGATTCTTCCGCCCTTCGTGCTCCCACAATCGAGAAGTCAAAAAAATAGCAAAACAGGAAAATACATCAGGAGATAAGATTATGTCAAATCCATTAATCAATGCACTAGCCAAAGAAAAAATACCCTGCGAAAACAATGCCGCATACAACGCGCCAATCGACGGAAAGACCAACGGCCCGCAGATTGCCTGGCCAAAGGGGAAACGGATCGCCGTGATGCTTACTTTTGATTTTGACGCGGAATACCTGCGGATGTCCCGGGCAAAATCCAAAGGAACCGCCATTGGATTTACTGATTTTTCCAGAGGGCAGTACGGGCCATACGAGGGTCTTTCCCGCTGCCTGGATATGCTGGACACTTTCGGAGTAAAAGGGACTTTTTTTGTGCCGGGAATCGTAGCTGAACAGTACCGGGACTGCGTGTGCGCCATCCATGCCCGGGGGCATGAGCTGGCTTACCACGGATACCGCCATGAATCGGAGCGGGGAATTTCTTTAAAAGAGGAAGAAACTCGGATGGAAAAATGCGAGGAAATCCTTGCCTCCATTACCGGGAAAAAACCGGTAGGGCACAGAGGGCCGGAAAGCATCATCCATCCCTTTACCCCCAAGCTTCTTGCCCGGCGGGGCTACCTTTACAGCTCTTCCATGAAAGACCGGGACTGGGCGTACCTGTGGGAACAGGACGGAAAGGCAATTCCCTTAGTGGAGCTTCCCTGCGACGTAATGATGGACGACTTTACCTATTACTATTTTACCTTCAGCGACCCTGCCGTGCGGGCCATGTACGCCAACCGCGAGGTAATGGGGAACTGGAAAGACGAATTCGACGGCCTGGCAGAAGAAGGGGATAAGATTTTCATCCTGAAGCTCCATCCCCAGCTAATTGGGCGTGGCTGCCGGATCGCCGCCTTAGGGGAATTAATCGCCTATATGCAGCGCCATGGAGCCTGGATCGCCACTTGCGAAGAGGTGGCAAGGTATGTGCTGGACCATCCGGCAGGAAAAATGGCGGAAGAACCGGCGGAAAATACGGAAATAAGCGAAAAACCATCCAAACAAACCAGGCCGGATTCCCAAGCAGAAACGCTGCCTGGCCAAGATCTATTCACCAAGGCAGAAACGCTGCCTGGCCAAGACCTATCCGTCAAGGCCCAAATGATGCCTGGCCAAAGTTTTTCCTCTCCGGCCAAAGCTCCATCCTGGGAGCTTCCCTTCATTCCTCTTTACCCCGTTTGGCCAAAGGGGAAGCGGATTGCCGTGATGCTGGCCTTTGACCTAGACGCAGAAACCATGTGGACGACCCGGGGAGACGGCAACGCCGACCATATCACCAATCTGTCCAGAGGCGCATATGGCCCTAAGCAGGGCATTCCCCGGATCTTAAAGCTTTTAGATACCTGGAACCTTAAGGCTACCTTTTTTATCCCAGGCGTGATCGCCGAAAGCTATCCCCAGGTAATCCGGGAAATCAGCCGCCGGGGCCATGAAATCGGCTTCCACGGATATCTGCATGAGGAATTTACCACCACCACTTACGAGGAAGAGCACGCCACCATGGTGCGGGCGGAAAAAATCATTTACGATATCTGCGGCCAGCGCCTGGCAGGCCACCGTGCTCCAGGGGGAGTCATCCACGACTACAGCTTAAAGCTGCTTTTGGAACATGGCTACTGCTACAGCTCCAACTGGCGGGACAGCGACGGGCCTTTTATCCATAAGCTTGACGGAGCGGAAGTGCCTTTAATTGAGCTGACCAAAGATTCCATCTTTGACGACACGGCCTACGACTTTTACACCGATTCCGCCCCCGAGCGGTACGAGCTGAAATCCCCCAGGGAAATGCTTGAAATCTGGAAAGATGAATTCGACGCCCTGGCCCTAGAAGGGCGGATGATGAATTTCGTCCTCCATCCCCAATTCATGGGCCGGGCAAGCCGTGTCCATATGTTAAGCGAATTCATCGGATACGCCCTTGCCAGGGGCGCATGGTTTGACACCAATTACAACGTTGCTTCTTATTTACTGGAGCAGCAAGGATATACCATGCAGGATGGCCGATTCCTGCCAAAGAAAGGATAACCAAGATGAGCCGGCATAACGTAAACCTATCCCAGAAAGCATCTTCAGCCAATGCCTTAGCCCTTGGCAAAAGCATCCCGGAAACCATCCTGCGCCTGTCCGGGCCAGCCATCCTGGAGCAGTTTTTAATCTGCCTGACTTCCCTGATGGACACTGCCATGGTAGGTTCTGCAGGCGCTGCCGCCACAGCCTCCGTAGCCATCAATATTTCCACCATATGGCTGATCAACGGCTGCATCACCGCCTTAAGCGTGGGCTTTTCCTTCCTGGTTTCCCACTCTGTGGGAGAGGGAAACCAGGAGAAAACCCAGTCCGTGGTGCGCCAGTCCATCATCGCTTCTGCCGCCTTAGGTGCAGTGCTGATGACGGCGGTTTTCTCCCTCCACCGGATCCTGCCAAAGCTTCTGGGCGCATCCTCCGATGTGCTGCCCAATGCCCAGGCTTATCTGGGGATTATCAGCCTTGGCCTCATCCCCCAGGCCCTGGGCGTGGTGCTGTCTGCCGTCCTTCGGTCAGCCGGAAACACGAAGCTTCCCATGGCCGCCAATCTGTGCGCCAATCTGCTGAATGTGGCCGGGAATTTCCTTCTGATTTATCCTTCCAGGACGCTTTCCCTGCCCTGGGGCAGGACAAGTTTGGCCATGGCAGCCCCAGCGGCATCTGTTTTAACAGTGTCAGCCCCAGCGGCTTCCGCCTTGACAGCGGCAGACCCGACGGCTTCCTTGACCGCAAAGGCGGCCCAAACCATCCCTATATGGGGAGCAGGGCTTGGGATCCGCGGGGCGGCCATTGCCACCGCCTTATCCCAGTACGCCCTTGCCCTGATTATGCTTTACCATATTTTCCACGCCCCCACCCCGGCAAGGATCAGCCCTCGGGGAAACTACAGGCTTCAAAAAAGAACCCTTGGCAGCCTGTTTCGCATCAGCGTCCCGGTGCTGCTGGAGCGGTGCACCTTATGCCTGGGGCAGATTTCCCTCACTGCCATCATCTCCGGCCTGGGAACCATTCCCCTGGCCGCACACTACCTGACCAACCAGACAGAAGGGCTTTTATACCTTCCGGCTTACGGCTTTGCCTACACCGCAACCACCTTAATCGGCCAGTCCCTGGGGGCGAAGGATCGGACGCTGGCTTCACGGTTCTGCCGGGATATCTGCATCATCAGCACTGTGGTGATTGTGGCCGCCTGTGTGCCCGTATTTTGCCTGGCCAGATTCATTATCCGCCTCTTTACCACGGATCCCCAGGTCGCCGCCCTGGGAACAACCACCATCCAGATCGCGGCAGCCACCGAAATATTTTTCAGCTTCTCCGTAATCGCCAGCGGCATCTGCCGGGGCGCAGGGGATGTTAAATTCCCCTTAGCTGTCAGCATTATCGGGATGTGGGGCTTCCGCATCGGCCTGGTATGGCTGGCTGCCCGGGTGCTGATGCTGGGCGTGGCAGGGGTATGGATCGCTATCGCCATCGACTGCTTCGTCCGCTCGGTTCTATTCCTTAACCGGCTTATCCGGGGCAAATGGATGGAGGCATCATAGGCAAAAACCTTTGCTTAAGAAAGGGAAATGTTATGGCACGAGATACGAAAATCACCTCCAACAATATGCGCCAGATCCGCAGCAAGGACACCTCCATCGAGTTAAGGCTCCGCAAAGCCCTATGGCACAGCGGATACCGCTACCGCAAAAACTTCAAAAAGCTTCCCGGTTCCCCCGACATCGTGCTGACCAAATATAAGATTGCCATTTTCTGCGACAGTGAATTTTTCCACGGAAAAGATTGGGAAATCCTTAAGCCCCGCCTGGAAAAAGGAAGCCATCCAGACTACTGGGTTAACAAGATTGAACGGAACCGGAACCGGGACTGGGAAAACGACAAAAAACTCCTTTTCCTTGGCTATACGGTTATCCATTTTTGGGGGCAGGATATCTTAAAACGCACAGACGAATGTGTGCAGATCATTAAAGAAACCATATGGGATAACGAATTAAGGAATTTACCTAATGAGAACTTTGATTTTTAACTGGCTTGCCGGATATTTTCCCCTCGCCCCAGGATATCACCCATTATCTTCCGGTGCGTCATCCATAGGATCTCCGGTTAATTTTTGCCACCGTTCATCATCCGTTAAAAACCCGTAGACTCCTTCATCGCGGAAGGTTTTCAGCAGGTTTTCTTTAACTTTTGCCCGGACATACCAGGAACAAAGATATTCGCCATATCCTGCTTCTTCTGGAATCTTCTGCACTATGTGCTGCGCGTCAAAAATAACCGCAAGATTTAAAATTAGCCTTTCGCACGTAGGATACTGCTCCAGCTTTTTCCTTGCCCACAAAAACGCCTCATCATAAGGTTTTTCTTTCAGTTTCAAATCCGCCTCGCGGACAATTCCGCTTATCTCTTCCCCAGTCAAATCCTCATGGAAAGACAGCAGTTCATCCAGCGAAATGCCCAATAACCTGGCAATGGGCGCCAGCAGCATAATATCCGGATAGGAGTTTTCATTTTCCCACTTATTCACTGCCGGGGCAGTCACCCCAAGCCGCCCTGCCATCTCCTCCTGGGTCAGATTCTTTATTTTTCTGTACTTTCTAATCACTTTACCTAATGTCATATCAAGATCTCCTTATGCCGGGTTTGCATTGGCTTTGATGCTTTATTGGCTGAACTTTTATATATAAAATACCAGGATCAAAAACATTCCCTCCCTTGATCCTGGTATCATCATAACAAACAACGATTCTTCCTGCAACTGAGACCTTGTTAATTAAATTTCAGAAAAATTAACGATTACTCATCTTTTACCCGATACATCCTTAAGCGGCACGGCTTCATCCTCAATTACATCCTCGCTCTGAGCCGCCTTACTGTCCGGCTCGATTTTTTGCAGCTCCAGTGCCCAGGTTTCGATTTCCCCCTCGTATTCCTTTTCATCGACAACTCCATTCGCCGCCATCTTCATTCCCCCTGCCAGCGAACTTACGCC
Organism: Lachnospiraceae bacterium; assembly: GCA_910575565.1. Lineage (GTDB taxonomy): Bacteria > Bacillota > Clostridia > Lachnospirales > Lachnospiraceae > Caccovicinus. Next base: position 93,209 of record CAJTFL010000012.1, read on the forward strand.
AACGGTCAGTCCACAAAGCAAAATCACGGCAACCACCGTCACCAGCCATTTTCCTATTTTCGTCTTTCTCTCCTTCATCTTCAATAATCCTCCAAAAATCCTGCCGCGCAGCGTTCGCCATCCGAGACCCTTCTACTTCGGTTATCTATCTGGTCATTCTTATCTGGTATTCATATCTGGCTGTCCCCTCTGGTCATGGGCTATCCGTCCAACGCTAAATCGCAGGCAGACCTACATTTACACTTACTTCTACGGCAAAATTTTTGGATAAATAAGCAAAAAAGAAAACGAAATAGCTTTTTTCTGGAAAAAAATCACTTTTTCTTATGGAAAATCCAGCAAAGAAATCTCCTCTTCTTAACTATCGACGCTGCCTTTCCCCTTACCTTTCTCCCTTTAGGGCATTTTCAACCGCTTTCTTTATCACAATACTTGAATTCGTTGCGCCCGATACTGCGTCAACATCGATGCTTTGTCCCTCGGCGATCCTGCCTGCAGTGATTTCTGCAGGTTTCCCCCGCCGCCTTTTTATCGTCAGCCACGCTTTTCAGATAAACCGCCGCAAAAATCATGCTGCTAAGGAAAAGAACGCCTACGGCAAGCAAAAGGAGGGCACGCACATTTTTTCCCCTCATAAGCCTTCCTCCTTAGCCACAATGGAACGACACACAAGCAAAAACCCATATTCCAAAAACTCATTTTTTGATAAGCCCATTGATTTCTTTATGTATTCCTCTTTATTAGCGGCAAGCCGGATGATTCCGGAAAGCATCCCCCAAAAGTTAAAAATGGCAGGCATAATGTTCAAATCGTCCCGCAAATCATCTTCTTACAGATGCCGCAGATTAACGCGGTATTCCCGCAAATCATCTTCCTTTACGGTTTCAATAATCTTATTAAGCGCCGCAATAAGGGCTTCCCTATCCTCCGGCAAGGTTCCTTGGAACAGAAATGCGTTTGATGCACCAAGCGCAGCAAATTGAGCAGGTATTTCCAGATGTTCAAGCAAAGCGCGAATTTCCTTGTACTTTTCAATCTCACTTTCTTCTTTCCAGTTTCCACGCTGAATTTCCTGGTAAAGCTCCGATTCCGGGTAAATCGTCAGCATATTGATGCCAATGCGCACCGGATGGAGCTGATTGCAGACATCGGCAGTTGCCTTTGCACCAATCTCTCCCCGGCCAGCGCCGGAAATGCTTGCCAAGTAGAAAAAGCTGTAATGAATGCCGGCTCGGTCTAACCGACGGCATTGTTTCACAATATCGGCGGCGGCATAACCCTTATTCATAAATTGCAGAGCCTCATCATCGCCAGTTTCAATCCCGATGGTCAAACCGTCATATCCGGCTTGGCGCAGGGATGCCAGCTCCTCGTCCGATTTTAACATCACATCCGTAATGCGGGAAAAACATCCTATCGTTTTGACAGAAGGAACGTATTGATGGATCAGGCCTGCGATGGCCATAAGCCGTTCATACTTCAATACAAAAGGATTGGCTCCAGTCAAAAATACCCGCCGAATCCGTTCCGGCCTAGATATCCCCTGCAAACGAGCCGTCAGCATTGAAATGGGATCTGTACTCCAAAGCTGCGCCTCCTGCAGGTCACTTTCAATATCCTTTACCGGGGACATTCTGAATTTGAACGGCAAATCGTGATAGAGCGTACAGAATTTACACTTGTGATGGGTACATCCTGCCGTTACTTCAAGCAGCAGCGAGGAAGCCTCGTAAGGCGGCCTCCATATCGTTCCCGTGTAGTGCATAACATCACCTCCTCGTTTTTTGCCATTATATCACGGTACAAGGAAAATAAAAGTACGGTACTTTTTTGTAGTATATTGTTTTTATGATGCCTTAGCGATATAATGTTATCAGGAGGCCATACAATATGAAGAAAACAGAAACATCGATCCAACGCTGCAAAACCATGTCAACCCTTCAAAAAATCTTGGGCGGCAAGTGGAAGCTTGAAATTCTCTATTATATCGCTTTTTGCGACATCCACAGGTTTGGGGCATTACGCCGCCAGCTTGGCGAAATAACCGAGTCGTCACTGACAAAACAGCTTCGGGAATTGGAAGCTGACGGTTTTCTGATCCGGCACGACTTTAAAGAAATTCCGCCGCGGGTGGAATATAACTTGTCCGATTTGGGCCGGAGCTTCATGGATGTTATTCGCTACATGAAAACCTGGGGGGAGCAGAATTTACCTGGATAAAATCCGAAATCTGCCATCCCTCCCCCCGCGGCATTCGCCAAACGCTGGTACAAGCACGGCATTTAGCTCATTGCTTGCGGGAATAAACCCCAGCCGCTCTCCAATCGCTTTCCAAATTTATGTAAAACCTCACATATGTTAATTGAACAAAATCGCTGCGCGATGGCCTGCCAAGGCTGTGGCATAGCAATTTTCTGTTTTCTATAATAAAAACAGTGGAAAGCAAGTCCTAAAAGTAGTATTGTTAAGTCACCACAACGAAACAATCAAACAGGATCGACCTTCCCACTGCCTATGAAAAGAATACCATCCTTCCGCTTGGTTGGCAAGCGGTTTTATGACCCAAATGCGCCTCCGTGTAAAGCAGTGTTTTTGATTACTACTGATTTTACATGGAGGATTTTATTATGTACGAAAAATATTTAGAACAGCTTGAGGAAGCCGGAAAAATCCGTAACCTCAAAGAACATTCCATTACCTGCTATAAAAACTACGTCTCTTATTTTCTGAAATATCAGGGTAAGAACCCAGAACAACTTACCTGTCAGGATGTCAGGGCTTTTCTTCTTGCGAAAAAGGACGAAGGGCTGAAAGCCACCACCCTGAACCTTTATAATTCTGCCATCCGCTTTTTCTATCGGAATGTCCTGCACATCCTTTGGGATGACATTACAGTCCCGCGCATGATTCTGGAACACAAACTTCCAACTGTTTTGACGATTGATGAAATCGACCGTCTGTTGGGCGCTGTTGATGACATAAAATATAAAGCTATGTTTGCAACGATGTATTCTTCCGGAATGCGTGTTTCCGAAGTCATCCATCTGCATTATGATGATATTTCCCGCACAAATATGCAGATTCATGTTCGGGATACAAAGAACCGGATGGATCGCTATACGATTCTTTCCAAGCGGTGTCTGGATATCCTTACACAATACTGGTTTGAGAAAGGACGGCCCCGGGGAATCCTGTTCCCTAATAAATTTACCGGCAATTACCTGACTGTCAGTACTCTGGAACAGGTGATGCGCCGTGCTGTATCTGATGCTGAACTCCCAGCAGGAGCAACTCCCCACTGCCTCCGACACAGCTTTGCAACACATCTGATGGAGCAGGGCGTGGAACGGCAAAATATCCAGGCACTTCTTGGTCACCGTGATCCGAAATCTACGGAGGTTTATCTTCATGTCAGCAACAAATCCCTGATGGGAATCCAGAGTCCGTTTGGCCGGAAAGAAGGTGCTGGCCATGAATAAACCGACAGTACAGGATATTTTTCTGCGTTTTTATCCGGCATACATTGAAAAGTATTCCCCTTCTCCCGAGCAGGCAAAAGTTTCCCGGAACATCATGAACTGTAAAACCGGAGCTTATGGTGCAAATGTCAGCATATGTGAGGACTGTGGTACTATTCAGATTCATTACAATTCCTGCCGCAACCGTTGTTGTCCCATGTGCCAGGCTGTCCCGAAGGAAATGTGGATGGATGCCCGCAGGGAAGATGTACTTGACGCCCCTTACTTTCATCTCGTATTTACAGTTCCGGATATCCTCAATCCGGTCATTTACAGTAATCAGAAGCAGCTGTATGATACCCCTGTATCACGCCGCTTCTGCTACAATCAGTGAACTGGCGGCTGACCCAAAGCACCTTGGTGCTTCTGCTGGATATATCTGCATCCTGCATACATGGGGGTCTGAAATGAACTTTCATCCCCATATCCACACAATACTGCTCGGAGGAGGATTGACACAAAAAAATGAATGGAAGGATAACGGCACTGAATTTTTCCTTCCAATCCAGATCATTTCCAAAGTATTCCGTGGAAAATACATGGAAGAATTGAAAAACCTTTGGGAGACCGGCCAGCTCAAGTTTCACGGGACAGCCGAAAAATACCGTAACCATTACGCATTCAAAGAACTGCTTAATGCCTATTATTCTACAGAGTGGATTCCTTATTGTAAGAAAGCCTTTAATGGCGCACAGTCTGTGATTGATTATCTTGGAAAATACACTCATCGGATTGCAATTAGTAATCATCGTATCATCTGTATGGATGAGGAAACCGTCACTTTTCCTGTGAAAGATTACCGGAACAAAGGGCAGTGGAAAGAGCTGACCCTTTCTGGCATTGAGTTCATACGGCGTTTTTTGATGCATGTCCCACCAAAGCGTTTTGTACGAATTCGGCATTACGGACTTCTTTGTTCCCGCAGCAAAAGAAAAAAGCTTACTTTATGCCGGAATCTTCTCGGATGCAGAAAATATATTTCAGAACTGCACGGCAAGGGAATGCCTGAAATATTGAAACATCTCTATGGCGTAAATGTCTGCATGTGTAAAGCCTGCGGCGGTAAACTTGGAAAGCCTCAGCTTCGGATACCACAAAGATGCTAAATATTTCATTTCCCAATAGTTTTCTGAAACCTCAAAATTTGAGGTTTTGTTGTCATGCCCATTTATCTGGAATCATTTGATTTCTATAGCTTCTGCACAGAAAATCCTGTATAATTATGGGTAAGAACAAAAGATTGAAAGTCCATAGGTAGTGGCTACCCGGACGCTTACTTTGTTCAATTAGGTCAAATCGAAAATGGTGTAAACGAAGGGGCAGTTCACTGGAATGCCAAAACTGCTTTTTCGTTTACCCCATCATCGATTCTAACCTAAAGAATTTACAATAATAGTTTATCTACCTGCCAGATTATTTCTTGCTCAGATATATCATATGGCATTGGGGAAATATCTTCAAAACAGTAATTTGAAGCATAAGAATGATTATCAGTCCACTCTAATACCCAAAAGTCTGTTAATGTAGATACTTTAAAAAATTCTCCGTTCATTGTCCAACAAATACCTGACGGATATAATTCTAATTGCTTTGCCCCAAGTTCACGGAACCTATTTTCAACAACTGCTTTTATATCTGCTTTTTTCATAGGAAACACCTTCCGCAAATCCCGATTTTATTTAACAATGTGTGCGGTGATAATTGTATAATTATATGAATTGATAGTAATTTTGATATTTTCAACCTCACAATACCAGTTTTTGCCCTGTTTGTATATGTTACAATTTTTATCTAACACTTTATTTTTACAGTACTCAACAACATCTGTTGTATCTATTTTTAGGTTTCTTTTAATTCTATCAATTCCCATTTCGGTTGTATGAATTTTATCAATATTATCAAGCAATATCTTTTTATCTTCCATTTTTTTCTTTAACTCCTGCTTTGTTCATTTGATTATACCACTTTTATTCCTTATTTACCACAAAAAATACAGGGCATAGCAACCGCTACGCCCCACATTTCTTATCGCTCCAATGATTTTTCAATCTGCTGTTTCTGCCCCTTCAAGTCATTCTGCTTCTCATACAGATTATTACGCTCTTTACAAAGTTCTTTCATGCGCTCCAACTGCGCCCGTACTCCCTCCCGGCAATCCGGCTCTATCTTCTTATATTCCCCGGTCAGACTGCGGATTGTATTATTGTTTTCTTTTATCAACAGAAAGGTGCATTTGATGCGTTGAGAGCGGCTCCTGCGGATTGTATTATTGTTTTCTTTTATCTGCTCTGACAGGCATACCCAGTCTATCAGATTTTGCACTTCCTTATCCGTTTCGTAAAGGTCTGTATCTGCCACAATTTTAGCACACAGCCGTATCATGAATTTCTTTTCCATATCTGTCATATCCTATCAATCCCCTTTCCTATCGGCTCATTTCAAAGGCACGTTTCGGGCGTTTATTTGCCTTTTCTGCCTGTTCTATTACCTTTGACTGTTCTACTATCAACTGTACCTGTTCTATTACCTTTGACTGTTCTACTATCAACTGTACCTGTTCCCTGCCTAAATGGCGCTCCAATCGCCCCAAATCAGACACTTTTCCTGCAATCGGTCTATGGTGTCGCTCTGCTCCATGACCTTATCCGTCAAGCAGCTAATCTGTTTCTGTTGTCCGTCCACTTTGGCGGTCAGCTTCCTGCCCTGCTCGGTAAGCTGCACGCACTTGACAGTCAGATTTTTAACCACTTCTTTCAATTTCTCCACAAGCGGTAAAACCTTTTTATCCCGATATGCCTTTGCGCTCATCAATGCCCCCGGCTCTGCCAACTGCCATTTTACTTCCTCATCATAGGCGTGTATATTGCGCTCCATGACTTCCTTTGACTGTACCATTTTGTTAAGTTCCTTCTGTAACTTTTCCTGCTGCTTCTCCAACTTTTCATTTTCGGATAACAGCTTTTCTTTATCCTCTGCCAGTATTTCCGTCTGCTCTTTCAAAAGAAGATTTGTAGCGGAAAGTTCTGATACTTCCTGCCGAATCGCTTCGCCCTCTTTCCGTATCTGCTCCGTTTCCTGTCCTGCCGCTATCTGCTGATGAAGAATACCGGCTAATTCCTCTTTACTGCCGGAGATTGTCTGTTCCAGTTCCGCAACCTCTTTTTGTCGCTCCTGCTTCTCAAAATCGAGTACAGATAAATGCTTCTCATGCGTTCCTTTCTTCTCCCACTCAATATCATGCTTTAGCATAATCTCTGCAAGCCGTTCTTTCTCTGCCGCTGCCCACTGGTTACGTTCCGTTTCGCTCCTTGTGCCGCCTTTGAAGCCGAGTTCTTCCAGTGCCTTTTTTAATGACACCCTTGTTTCAAGCCCTCTCTTGCTTCCAGTCGTATAAGGTATAAAATCTATATGCAGATGTGGTGTAGCTTCGTCCATGTGGAGATAGGCAGAGAACACCCTCAATGTGGGATTGCGCCGCTTAAAGCCCTGCATATATTCATCAAGTATTTTCGCCGCAAGCTGTCCGTCTTTTGTCTTTGCCCCCATATCGTCTTTATTCCCGATTTGTATAATAATCTCATGGAATGGCTTCTCCTGTTTGCCGGAACAGATTTTCTCATAATAATCATCAATTATGCGGTCACCTCTGGTCTGCTTCTCATTGTACCGGGCGAGTGCTTCATCAAATAATTCATGGTATACGTCCTTGATATTTTCATTGCAGTATTCCACATTCAGACAGCTCCGCTCCGGGTCAGTATTCTTTGCATGGAATTTTCTGCTGTTGTGGTTGACAGAGCCTTTTCCTGTCATCACGCTGATAGTCCGCTTCAATCAATTTCCCTTTCTCCCTGTCGGTGTTAGTATATAAGTGTGGACAGGAAAAGTTGAACAACCTATACGATCAAGTGAAAAGCAAAGGAGATGAAAGGCATGGCGAAAAACCAGAAATCCTACACTCCGGAATCCAAGCAGCAGCTCGTGGAACTGTATAATGCCGGAGGAGCCTCGTATCCACAACCGGAGCGTGAATATGGCGTAAATCGGAGTACACTCAGCAACTGGGCAAAACAGCTCTCCCCCATCAAAGCATCAGATGGGGAGACGGTCACCCTTAAGGAGTATAAGGCTCCCCAAAAAGAAATCCAGCGCCTTAAGATCGATAATGAAATATTAAAAACACGGCCGCCATATTCGCAAAAGAACAATAGCCGAGATTGTTCCCTTTATCCAGAACAACTTAACCAGCTACTTGGTATCCCAGCTTTGCAGCGCTCTGAAATTCCCAAGGAGTACCTATTACAAAGCCCTGGTTTGTGTACCCTCGGATAAGCGGAAGTCATATGCAGAATTCAGCAGGAAAGTGAAACAGGCATATGATGACTCAAAACAAAGGCATGGGGCTGTTAAAATATGCCGTGTGCTGAATGATAATGGTACGCCTTACAGCGTCAAGAGGGTGCAGAGGCATATGGCAGAGCAGGAACTGCGCTCTATCGTAATAAAGAAATACAATCATCATTCCAGCCATGGCGGCATCCCGGAGGATAAGAAAAATATCCTGGGACGTGATTTTGGGGCAGAGACCATCAGCCAGAAATGGTGTACAGATATCACTTACATCCATGTACAGAAAGAAGGATGGGACCTATCTGGCTTCTGTCATGGATCTGTGCAGCCGAAAGATTATAGGGTATGCCTATGGCGCATCTATGACGGCGGAACTGGCAGTTAAAGCGGTAGAGAATGCGTGCCTGAATGTCAGGGATACAGGAGGGATCATCCTTCATAGTGATCTTGGAAGCCAGTATACGAGCCAGGCATTTGAAGATTGCCTGAGCAGTAAAGGAATCCTGCACGCATTTAGCCGTAAGGGGAATCCATACGATAATGCCTGCATTGAATCTTTCCATTCTGTACTGAAAAAAGAAGAAATATATCTTCATACTTATCAGGATTTAAATGAAGCTCGCAGAGCAATCTTTAAATACATAGAAGGATGGTATAACCGTAAGCGGATCCATAGTTCTATCGGTTATCTGACACCACAACAAAAGGAGGATGAGGAACTCAAAAAAGCAGCATAATCTTTCAACTTTTTTTGTCTAAAGTATTGACATAGATCCAATCCGGAGGAACGCCTTTTTTATTTCACAAAAAGTTATCTGCTGAATGAAATCAAACGAGTGGCAAAGGTCGCCGGACTTAATCCCATAAGAATCCATGACCTCAGGCACCCGTATGTCAAGCCCACGACAAAAAATATATCTTTGTAAAAGCAGATATCCCAAACTATCGTTTCTGATAACATGTGATTTCTGCTTTGTTTATAAGTTACTTGATGCGTTGCTCCTTTTTAATTGTCATCGTAAGCAAAGAAAGTCGAGATAGTAAGTGTGCATCTTTTGCAGAATTTTTAACTTCAAGCCGCTCCAACACAGACTGCTCCGTTTCAGGGCTCCAGTAGATCTTCAACTTGTTCTTAGCGCGTGTGATAGCTGTATAGAAGATGTTGTGTGTGATTCTTTCCTCAGTTTCATTTGTAATTACGATTTTTACAGAGTCATATTCCAAGCCCTGCGCCTTGTGGATAGAGACTGCATATGCGACCTGAAATGGAACAACGGTAGAATCGTTATCTTCATCGTCCTCATCAGTGCTCCGATATTTGTTCACGCTGAATGAGATAATAGATTTTCCTGCCTCAGATTCTCCAATGAGTTCAAAATCATATTCCCCGGCGTCGATCGCATTAATTGATTCATCAAGCTCAATATCGAACCAGATTTGTTGCTCTTCCGGGCGAATACCGACAATTCTTCCTTTTGAGTTATTGTGGATCAGAGGAGAAAAGATATTCGATTCATTAAACAGAACCGGATCACCTACTTTGTAGTTATTTATTCCCCAGACAACACTCGCATTCGGATTGTTGTTTTGCAGGAACCGATTGATATTATTGATTCCATATAGCCCATCGTAATTCAGACAAAGGATAATCTCATCTTCTTCGCTATGCCCAAAGATGGTTTCATCTAATCTTGCGACATAGCCATTCTTTACTAACGGCTCCAGAATTGCATCGTCAAGCTTGCGCACGCGATCCCAAACCGTCAGCAAATCATTATTAGTTGTGCGATACGGATGTGTCAGTTCAAATATTGATGTCTCCGGTACAAATTTTTGAGCAATACTAAACCAGTTTCCAAAGTAAATCGACTCTATCTGATAGATATCGCCAACAAGAACAAGCAGCTTGAAGCTCGCCTTCTCCAGTACACGCCGCATATCGTCGTTGCTGACTGTGCTACACTCGTCAATAAAGAGAATATCGCAATCTGCATTATTGTTCCGCTTCGAAAGGAACTTTGCGATCGTATTATACTCACTATTCCCGACGGTAACCTTCCTACGCATATTATCTACGGCCGGATGCGTATTAGCTAGGAATATCTTATCCTTATCTGCCCAGAAATTAGATATGTGCTTGATCAGCGTAGATTTACCAGTACCAGCAGAACCATAAATCAGCGCGACGTGAGAATTGGCAAACATCTGCCGAAGGGCTTCTTTCTTGCCATCATCATCAATTGTATATGCCTCTCTTGATATCCATGAATCAACAGATGCCGTATATTGAGAAACGCCCGACGAAGCCAACTCCTGCAACTTTTTAATTATTTCGGTACTATCTTCGACATAGCTTTTGATGTAAATATGATCCTTATATTCTTCAATTTTACGTCCGGTATGTTTGTAGTACAAGGAAGAATTGTATTTCCTTATCAAACCATCAATATCTTCAAAACCTTCAATTTCAGCTTTAGGTGTAAATAGATGTCCCTCAATTTCAGTGTTGTTTTTAATGTATCTAGCAAACAGCTCATGCTCGTGACCGGAAACGGGAATAGATTCAAACAAGTCATATATTTTCGGATTGTGTTGCCGGAGGGAAGTACAATAAGGCATACGTTCAAACGGAATACAGCCATAATTTAGGTAAAGGTTAGATAAGCCCCCACATTGTTCATTCCAATACTGCCACTTGATGACACGGTTATTCATTTTATGGAGCAAATATCTCAATACATTTGCTCCTGGTTTATTACCAACTATTATATTCCGGCACTGATCGAGCATCTTATAAATCTTGACTGATTGAGCGTGGGCTGTAATTTGCCCTTTTATACAGTCATAGTAATCCTGGTCGCTACTTGCAAGCTCGGTCAAGGACATCCTAACAACTGAAAGGTATCTCATTAGCTCTCTATATTCATTAGAGTTCGTACTATGCTTCACCCTTGGACCGAAGATTTCAGAGAAATTATCCCACTCACAGGGGCGAATAGATACTTCATATCCATCAATCACAAGAATGGACATATCTTTATCTAGGATACGAATCATGTCATTGTGTATTGAGAATTTGACAGCATAGTTGTTAACAATCTCATGCTGCGTAAACGCAATAACCCGGTCAAACTTACTTGCATTAGCATTTGCTGCAGTAAAGGTGACTTCATAATAGATTTTTTGATTGACGAAAAAGGGCTTTACTTTCTGCACATAATACCGGTCGTTATAATTAATCGGATAACTAAGCGCACTCGGAGATTCGATTCTTTCCGCAATCTTTTCATAGTAATCCGAAAGCTCAGTGTCCGTATTTAGAGGGAAGTCGCTGATATTCTCCAGCACATCCAAATTAAAAGTTCGTTTCAGATATAGCTTGATTTTTAGTAGATGCTCATAGTATTTGAGCATGAGACGCTCCGAGCCATCTTTGTCAACGGTATAGTGCGACACGGATTTCTGGAGCATTTCGTGGAATCTATAAAGAAATCGCAGATTTCCCCGGCGCTGCATATCTTTCAAAGCAGCCACGTTTAAATCATAGTCATTAGGATTGACGTCTTGACCATTGGAGTATGCTTTGATTGCTATATACTCCACGAAGTTGCGAATTTGGCCAAGAATATTCTGGCTTAGAAGCCCCCTGTCGGCAAAACTTAGTTGAGAGATATTATCACATATTACGCCATTTGTATCAAGTATAGCTTTATCAATTCTGAGCATCTGATTTCGCTCCTTTTTTACTATTTTGCCCATTTTACCACAATCCTCCTATTGACGTCTACCACGATTTGCTCAATACAATCAACAATCTCACTCAATGGAACCTCCTTCCTGCTGGCTTTCAGCAGTTTGCAGAACACCCGATACTGTTTTTCACTGGCTTCTTTGTCTGCAATCGCTCTGTTCAGTTCTACTTCGGCCTGTTCTTTTACAGGCCGTGCATCCGCAATGGCTTCTTTAGAACCTTCGCCCATAACATACTGTTCATATAACTTCATGCTGAAATCTGTGGCTTCCTCATATTTGAGCGAAGCTGCTTCAATGAGTGAATCTAAGTGCTGTATTTCCTGTTCATATTGATCTTTGGTAATAAAGAGGTGATCGATGTACAGTTTTAACTGATAGTACACAGCACTGAATATATCTTCCTCTCTGACATACATTCCTATGCATTTATCTGCACCTAGCCGGTTCTTCGTGATACAGGTAAAGAAATACCAATCTGCATGGTTTGTTCCACGCTTTCTCTGCATCTTTCCTCCACAGCAGGCACATATGACTTTGCCTTTGAAAATATTCTCGCTCGCCGTTGGCGTATGTCTGATATTAAACGAGCGAGCTTTGAATTCACGTTGGATTGTGTCAAAGGTTTCAATGTTCACCAGCGGTTCATGGGTACCCTTTACAGTTCGTTTTTCCTTGCCTTGTACGAGCATCCCAGTATAAGTTCGGTTAGTCAAAATGTACTTCACAGAGCGGCTGTTCCAATCGCCAGTTCCATACGCAAAATTCCCGGTGAGTCCATTGGAGCGGGCGTATTGGATCGGAGTGGGTAGTCCTTTCTCGTTCAAATAGCGGACAATACCCGTTACGCCAGTTCCATTTTTTGCTAGGTCAAAGATCTTACGCACGGTGATGGATGCAATCGGATCAGGAACTAATTGATCGTGGTTTGCTCCAGACTTCCTGTATCCAAATGGGGCTCTTGGTCCAATAAATGTACCGTGTTGTGCTTTCATATCTAATACTGCCTCCAATTTCTTTTTAATTTCAATAGATACTTGTTCGTTAAATGTATTTGTTATTGGTATTCGAACTTTGGAACTGCAAGGAAGTATCGAATTAGTAACGCCATCAATAGTATCAAATTGATCATTTACAGATACAAATCGAATTCCATTGGAAGGGAAAAAGACTTCGATATAATAACCGGTAACGATATGATTCCTTCCCAAACGAGAAAGATCTTTTACAACTACACAGTTAATTTTGCCTGCAAGAATGTCTTGGGTCATTTTTTGAAACGATGGACGGTCAAACCGCTTACCACTAAAACCATTATCAATATAATAACGTGATATAGGAATTTGGCTCTGTTTGCTCCAGCATTCGATAATAAATTTCTGGTTCTCAATAGAATTTGATTTTTCTCTATTTGCAACTGAAAGACGAATATATCCTACTGCAATAAGGGCAGGACGTTTTATTCGTTCTGCATTTTGATGTTTTCTGCTTTTTCTTGCCACGAAAATACTCCTTTTACTGGAAAAGACTACAGTGTAAACTGTAGCCTCTGGCAATATCATACCATATCTCATTTTCCGCTTCCACGAGGAAATGTCCATTTGTCGCTTCCACGAGCTTAGTCACCCGTATGTCAAGCCCACGACAAAAAATATATCTTTGTAAAAGCAGAAATCCCAAACTATCAGGTAAAATTTGATAGTCTGGGGGATTCTTTTTTCGTGTATTATTCCTATGCCATTAGGTTTAGTTGGGAATTGCTAGTCATTATTTAGCATTTTCAATATTGGTATTGATTTAATTTTACAGACACTGCCGGTTAAATCAATTAACAAACGAGAGTGTTACTTTTCAACATTCCTCTGTGCAAAATGCTCAATAGTATCATTGAATAAAGCATCATCAAACCTTTTACCTAAGAAAACATCATTGCAGATATTAACTAACCAATCAAAATCGTTCGGGAGCAGCTTGTCCTTCAATAAACAAAGCATTCCATCAATGTTAGTCCGTATACCCTGTATTTCAGATACAAGATAGCTGTCATCTTCTGGTTCTGTCAACAACTCTACAGATTTTGAATATACCCATAATTCTTCTGCAATATCTCCTATAGGAAGTGCATCCAAATCAATATCGTCTGATTCAGGCAAATCATATTTTTTAATGAAGCAACTAAGCATTTGCCGCGTTACATCCACAGGATATGGAGGTGTCAATTTATCAAATAAGGAATTGTCGTCTGATTCAATTGCCTTTTTAAGATCAACAAGCATCCTTCGCGGGAACTGTAAGGCAGCAGGATGTATTTTCCCAACCTCATTTGCAGATAATATGATCAAGTAATCAAAGGAAGTATCTGCAAATGAGATGCAACCATAAAGCCATTCGATTAAATTGCTTTCTGATGTAAAATCTAACCCATCAACTATGATAGGATAATAGCTCAACATGTCAATGGTGTAAATCTGATTAGGAAAATGAATCGAATAATTGGATGCTAATTCTGACAATCCGTCTTCTGCTATCTTTCTCTCATCTCGACAATGTCTGTCATACCAATTCCTAATTTGATATTTATTAAAATACTTATTTGGCGAATGTGTTTGGTAGTAGCTACAGCACATTATTAGTCGTTCTATGCTTTCTGTTTCCATAACACAAAGAGCCAGCTGCCTTTCCTGGAAGCCAAAATCAATTATGATTTCTGCAAAGTAATTCTGCATTGTCACAAGAGCACTTTGGGCTGTTGTGAGATTAACCATAGCCAATCTTTGTTTTTGTTCATCCTTAACGAGAAACCCTGCAAATTGATTCGTAAAATTTTGTATGCTTTGAAAGTATTTATTCTTTATTTTTCCTAACCTCTCGGGCACTGTAGCTTTTTCTTCAAAAGGACGATCTTCCTTAGGATATCGCTTTTCACCAGTAGTAATTAGGGCAAATTCTTCACGAAGTTTATCTGTTTCCCTGGCCAAACTCCCTAGTGGTTTTCCACCAAGGAGTTTGTAAATACATGCACAGCACTTATTTGCAAGCAAACATATATGTTCTCTCACATCAAACCAGTAATTTAACCATTCTGTCACGGTATCAAATTCATAATTGCTCATAATAGTTTTATTCCATAGCGACGTAAGATTCTGATGGAACATGATTACAATATTTCTGATGGGCATTTCTTTATGTGCATCATCAGGTACAGTATAAGCAGATAATAAACTTAAAGTTGGTTTTAACGCATCTGCACAGTACAAATCAAATATGGGTAATGTCCTACAGACATATTTCAACCTCGAAACACTTTGCTCATTCCCGGTTTTGATATTGCGCAATCGAAGTATATACTCAACATGAATCGCATTTTTTTCGGAATCAATAAATATCTTGTGTGATTTTGTTTGCTGCTTGAGGTATGTAAGGATACGCTTAAGATTCCTTTCGACAAACTCCATATATATATCTTTGTTACCACAGTAGGAGATATACATTAGAGCTGACATGCACTCCAAAGTTAATTTTTCCGGCTCAATCCAAATATTGTCCAAGGAGATGGTTGTAGACAAATTAAATTTAGAATTTATGTTGTAAATCCATTCGGAAATGGAGGCATAAGATGCAATATCTTTTATCTCGGAAAAACTAAAAGGAAGTAATTTTCTATATAAACAATTGCAAAAAGCATAGACAAATGTTTTTTGTAAATTACAGGTAGGAATACGATCTCGCAATTCACAAAGATATTCTATATTCTTATTATCTGGAAACGTTTCTTGCATCTTATCAAGAGTATCTATCGACACGCCAAACTCTGTAAATGTTGCAAAAGGACACATTTCGGTCGATATGATGAATAGTCCACCATGGGCATTTGCATCGTCAAACGCAGGCTGATTTGAAAGATAATACTGCATCACGCTCCCTGAAAAAAGCCCCTGTATTGCAGGAATATAGTTCGATAAATCATTTTTATCCCACAATACCTCTACAATATTTCTGAAGAATTCATCTCTGTTGAGATTAAACTCTGGTAGATGAGAAAACAATACAGGAAGATCTGCTTTTCCTGCAATTTTAATAACGGAAATTGCTGTATTGTCAACAGGAAAAAATTCATGCAATCTATCAACAACATGTTTAGATCTGATGGGGTGAAGCCCCTCAATATACCCACTTTCAGCATTCACATATACAAGGAACTCAGATTCCATACTTTTTAAGAGCTCCCCAAAATCCGAGCCAGAGTCTTCTGATTGACTCGCATAAAGGTTGACAATAGAAAGCCGGACTCCGCAAAGATCTGCAAAACATACTTTGCGTAGGACTTCACATTTTGCTTTGCCAGAAGATGATTGTCCTATTTCGGATATTTGTGAGGCTATTCTTTCTGATAACATCTCGCCATGGGTAAGCAAGTAGACATACTCTATAAGTAGTTGCCTTTCTGCAATCTTATTCCATGCTCTTTGCCAGTTTGCTATGCTTGGGTGAAGCTGCTTAGCCTCTCTGAATAGATTGAATATCTCTATTGCTTCCTTTTCTTCTAAAGCCGGCTTAATTACTTTCAGAGACTGAATATTGCTCAAATCGCCGCTATAATTATACCAATCAATCTCTCGCGATGTGATGAGCAACTTATAGTGACAATGCAATTCGAATTGTAAGAGCTGAACAAGATAATTCCATTTGCTGAGATAGTTATCCAGATTGTCAATTAAGATAAGAATCTTTTCACCAAACTGAATTCTTGCTTTGAAATATTGGACAATATTCCCAATCTCTTTGATCTCATCGCACCATAGTAATTGATATGGTATATATTCATTTTGGAGGATATAAGCTGCCTGCAAAGCCAGCGTGGTTTTTCCTTGCCCGCTAGAAGCTTTAATTACAGTAACCGTGTTTTCGCAAATAGAATTAATAACATCTTTTTCTAAGCTCGGTCGTTTGATTGGAAGCCCACTTGCTATATCTGCTGGTGTTGCTTTTTTCCCCTCATAAAAACTACGACTTTCATCAAGACTAGGCTTAGAGTAGTCCAGTTTACGAATCCAACTATGAGCTGGATTTTGAGGACCCTTACTGATATCTATTTTGACAGATTGGATTTGAGAATCTAATTCCGCTTTGGTCACATAGGCCCGCTGCTCCATTTTTTCAAAGCAAAGAATTTTTATGCTGTTTGCATATAAAGAAACATTGTCCGTGTTAATCTCATAAGTTCCAATTAAGGCTTTTTCAATTTCAGCAACAAGTATAGATTTTTCAATCTTCTCAAATGTCAAATGTGAAATAAATTTATCAAAATCATATACAGACCAATTCCAGGAAGGATTGTTTTGCTTAATATTTGAAATCACACTCCTCCAATGAGTGCGTGACTTTTCATCCAGATTAGATGCAAACATCTTACTTAGATGACCTTTAGCAACAGGAAAATCGTAAACCAGCTTAAAAGATCTATTTTGATCCAGCAAATATGTTTCAAGGAAGTTTTCAAGCACATCAGACAAAAAACTGGCATCCTGTTTGTTGGCAGAATATTTCAGCTGCATATGAGTGACATCACTGCGGTCATCTTTCTGCTTAATACAATCAATATCTTCAATTCCCTCGAGTTGAAAAGAAATTTCCGGACTTGATGACGAAAGAATTAAATAGCACGAATATAAGAATTGATACGAGTACCCTCTGAGTGCGATTTGTCCACCGTCTCTAGAAACACTTAATTCCTGGATAGTTGCTTTTGACGCTGCAACTTTTTTGTTTTTCTTCTTTGTGCCCTTTCTCATATTTCTCACCTTTCATTTTTTTATTATCTCTACAAGTGATGCTAATCAGCACTCAGCTAGTTTTCCAGTTCAGAATATCGAAAAATTCTATTTCTGTAGGAAAGTTCATAGTATTCAGCAATTTCAAAGCCTTATAACGAATGAAACAATTTAGATACAATATTTGCTTCATATGCCCACTGTTCAAAAAACACCTCTCATTAGATGTCACGAATATTATATATAATTTGTGATGTCTTTTCAACGTTCCTATACCTATAGAAGGTATATTTTTTCTGAATAATACATAGATATGGCGATTCGGCAGAGGCCAATAATTACTGGGCAATTGCCCATTTCACAGTAATGTTTTTGTTTTGACATATGGTAATTTCATCAATACAGTCTATAATCTCGCTGAGAGCGATTTCTTTATAACTCGCTTTCAATAATTTGCGGAATACATGATACTGTTTTTCATAAGCTGTTTTGCTGGTGAGAATATCATTCCAAATTGCTTTCTTTTCGTTCGCTGCATCTTGGACTGCTCGAAATTCATCTTTGCTGATCTTTCCGTCAACAAACATCTCATAATGGTGAATAGCATTTCTAAAAATTTCTTGATATTGACTGTCGGATTGGTTAATCCCGTTATTAAGGTGCAATAGTTCTTGCTGGTACTGCGAATCTGAAATGAAATGCTCCTTTACATGCAATTTTAATTGGTAGTAGATAGCACGCAAAACATCTTCCTCCCGTACATACATGCCGGTACATTTGTCTACACCTAAACGGTTTTTGGTAATACAGGTGAAAAAATACCAATCAGCATGATTGGTGCCGCGTTTACGCTGCATTTTTCCCCCGCAACACCCACAAATGACTTTGCCCTTTAAAATATTCTCCGTTGATTGACCGTGCTTGGCGATATTAAATGCTTTTTCCTGAAATGATTTTTGAATGGCATCAAAAGTATTTGTATCTACCAGAGCTTCATGTGTTGCGGATACAACTCACCTTTCTTTCCCTTGTACAAGCATACCGGTATAAGTTCGATTGGTCAGGATATATTTGACGGATCTACTATTCCAGTTTCCGTTACCGTTATCATAATTTCCGGATAAACCATTTGATCTAGCATATTGAATTGGTGTTGGGATTTCTTTTTCATTTAAGTAGCGAACTATGGTGGTCATGCCGATGCCATTCGCTGCTAACTCAAAAATTTTTCGGACAATAATAGCTGCCTTTGGGTCAGGTATAAGTTGGTCATGGTTGTCTTCTGCTTTTTGATAACCAAAAGGGGCTCTTGGTCCAATAAATATACCGTGCTGTGCTTTCATATCTAAAGTCGCCTCCATTTTCTTTTTAATTTCAATAGATACTTGTTCATTAAATGCGTTTGTTATTGGCATCCGAATCTTGGAACTGTAAGGATTTTTCTGATTGGTAATACCATCAATGGTGTCAAATTGGTCGTTTACAGATACAAAACGTACTCCATTGGATGGGAAAAGGACTTCAATATAATAACCAGTTGAGATATAGTTTCTTCCTAAACGAGAAAGGTCTTTTACAACGACACAATTAATATTGCCTGAAAGGATGTCCTGAATCATTTCTTGAAACGCTGGACGATCAGAAAATTTACCGCTAAAACCATTATCAATATAGTAATGTGACATAGGAATTTGTTGCTGTTCGCCCCAGCATTCAATGATAAATTTCTGGTTTTCTATTGAACTGGATTCTTCTTTATTTGCAACTGAAAGTCGAATATATCCTACCGCAACAGAGGAAAGAAATTTCAGTTCTTCTTTATATTTATGTTTTCTGCTTTTTCGTGCCATGAAAATACCCCTTTCAATAGAAAAGGTTACGGCAAAAACCGTAGCCACTGGCAATATCATATCTCATTTGTCGCTTCCACGGGGAAATGTCCATTTGTCGCTTCCACGAGCTTAGTCACTCCCACGCCTCTCTACTGATCGAGATGGGCTTTAATATCCTGATGGTATCGCAGCGCTTAGGCCACGAAAAGGTTGAGACAACCTGGCAGACCTATGCACATCTGTATCCGGACAAAGAAAAAATGCTGGCCGCCCAGTTGGATACCGTAAAAGTCCAGGGCATTACTGCCAATCTGACAATCGAAGACCAGCTTGCAGAATTCATGGCTCAATTCCAAAGCCATCTAAAGGAGCAGCCAGCCCTTATTGACATAAACAGCGAGGAAATCATCCGATGGGATCCAGAAAAAAGAGAAAAGGCTATTGTCACCGCAGAAGAATTCGAGCAGGAGACCCCATTTGATGAAGGAATAGACGCCAGCCTTGCGGCGGCGGAAATTTTTCAGGCGGGATACCTGGAGCTGTGCGGCATAGTCTATTTCCTTGCCAGCCGGGGGCTGCCAGCGAAATTTCTTTAAATACTTGCAAAATCCAGGTTCATAGTATATAATGAACATAGAAAGAGCACCCACTCCAAAGCGGATGCTCCCGAATAGACTATCTACCTCTCAATGAGAGGCGCCTCTCCTGTGGACCAGACAGGAGGGGCATTATTTTTTTCGCCTGTTCTTCCTATCTCTGTCGAGAAAGGCAAGCAACGCCACAATCAAGCTGCCAAAGGACATCAGCAAAGCCAATATCCCAATAAAAATCGAGATGATCTCATAAGCCGTCATAAGCGCCACCTCCCATCCTATGTATTCCGGCAAGCCGGTTTCATTGGCTCGGGAGGCTACCACCCTGTCATGGGTACTCTTCCATGAGGGCATTATAACAGAAATTGACAGAATTGGCAACCAGGCTTTCAAACCCCTGGCTCTATGCTAGCTCTAAAAAATAATGTCATAATAATGTCACAGCGCAGAGAAAAAGTCCGGAAAGCCTTGATTTTAGCGGCTTTCCGGACTTTAGAGCGTTACTCGAACTCGGCGTGTTCTTTGTTAATATTAACTATTTTTGTTTAAGTTTTATGCAAATACACGCCCATTTTTACATCAATTACATCATTTATTATGGCTTGCTGATTTTCTGTTGCCAAAATGTTGCCACGCATCTATTATAGCAAATCCCCGCAAATTAGCAATCCATTTTTGAAAATCCTTTTTTGTACTTTTTCGTAAAAGTGTTCCCTATAAGATATTGGCATAATATTGTTTCAAATAGTTTCTAATATCCTGTGGTGTAACAGGAATTTCCGTATCCAAAAAAGGATACTCCAAATGCACTTTTTTATCATCTGATATAATATGTACTCTATGACCATGCTCATTAATTCTCACATACCAATAATAATTTGTTCCTTCATATACTATTTTTCGTTTGTTTTTCTTGGATACCATACTTTCCTCAACTATATAAGATTTTCAACAAAAACACAATCCCGACAAGGTAGTCGATTTTTGAAATGTTACGCAATAAAAGCTATTTTTGAGGATAGAGGTATAAAATATCCTCCCCGCCCTGTTCATATTCCAAATGCCTTGTAAAATAAGGTATTCCCAAAGCCTAAAGCGTAACAACACCAACACACATTTTCTCCTTAAACGCCTTCATAACATGGTGCTAGCACCATGTTTGTACC
The DNA here is from genome assembly GCA_910575565.1 of Lachnospiraceae bacterium. GTDB lineage: Bacteria > Bacillota > Clostridia > Lachnospirales > Lachnospiraceae > Caccovicinus. The sequence continues at coordinate 114,189 of CAJTFL010000012.1, forward strand.
ATCAACAAGGAAAAACATTGATTCAATAACAAGAACGTTAGTCCCACCAGCAATAGTAAACGCGCTGCCCCTCATGGGATAGTTCTGTAATTGAAATCAATTCCCCATTATCCCCAATCATAAAAGTTGGTTGTGAAAAATCTGTTTCTTCTCCAATATCACTCGGAAATATATCTTTTGGTTCATTAAAAATCTGCTTTATTTCCACAAGCGATAGTTTACTGAAAATAATCAAAGTATCTGCGGTTATAACCTTGTCTTTATTGTCCAGCCCATAAACCTGCACAAAGATTTTTGCCGTTTTATCTTTATTGATTAAATTTTCAATCAAGGCAATATATTCATGCTTTCCCTCAAGACATTCACAGCAAAAATCCGTAAAATCATCTGCCGGGTCCAGATAGTCTTTATATGAGAACCAATAATTATTTGTATAGTTGCTGCTCATTTCATCCGTTTTCAGCAACGTTAAAATAGAACCTTTTTGTAGACTATTCATATTGACGCTCCTTAAATATAATAATATCTCATCTTTCCGCTTCTTTGAAAATAAAACTATTGATTTTTGAAACAGTCAAGATTTAATCCCTCTCCAATACACGAAACAATATCGTGGTGATTGAAGCCGATAATCCATTGATATTTTTTTGAAACAACATAATAATCTAACCAGCCATTATCTAAAAAAGCTGTATGATTTAGTAAATCAAGGGCTTTCACTAATTCAGATACATAACTTTCAAATATCCAAAATTCTTCTCCACAATACCAATCGCTGCTCTTGTCGATTAGAAAATAAACCATTTTATTTTCTTCTTTTATAATTTGAGGCAAAAAATGAAACCATGTTGAATAATCAACCGCATAGCACCCAAGAAGTTTTTTCATGCTTTTAGGACTATAACCATTCGTATTAGCCCAATGCAGACCGTTTTTCCACGTTTTTGTTTTATCCGCATATTTTTCTGCAATCTTTTGATATATATTTTCCCACTGGTTTTCACTCACTTTACGAAAACGTTCTTTCGATATGCCACACTTTGTTATTATTTCGTGTTCTAATCTAAATATATCACTTGCAGACCTGTTCATACTCTATTCTCGCTTTCAATCCATAATTTCATTTATAAAATCATCGTCTTTCAAAACTCTTTATTATAACATCTGAACAATAAAATTCTATTTCATTTTCTTCATAATCACCGACCTCATACTTTGAATTATTTTCATATCCTCTCACGGTCATATCTTTAATATAAAATCCAGAAATTTTACCACTTCCATGAAAGCGCCAAGAATTTACATCTACAAATTCTATGAAAATCTTATAATTATCTGGACTGGTCATACCTAATATTAAATTTGTATGTTCTTCCCAAGAATTATTATCTAATGTTGTTTCCCATTTCAAAAATATAATCGTATCAAACATATTGAAGTGGCTCATTTGAAAATCCGGTAAAATAGATTTGATTTTATTCAAGTTCACCTATACCCCACCTTTGCAACTTTATGATTTACGAATTTGATTATATCACTTTCACGCTCCATTTACCATAAAAACATAGGGCATGACAACCGCCACGCCCTACATTTCTTATCGTTCCAACGACTTCTCAATCTTCCACTTCTGCCCTTTCAAATCATTCTGTTTCTCATACAGACTATTGCGCTCTTTGCAAAGTTCTTTCATACGCTCCAACTGCGCCCGCACTCCCTCCCGGCAATCCGGCTCTATCTTTTTATATTCCCCGGTCAGATTGCGGATTGTATTATTGTTTTCCTTTATCTGCTCCGACAAACATACCCAGTCTATCAGATTTTGTACTTCCTTGTCCGTTTCGTAAAGGTCTGTTTCTGCTGCAATTTTAGCGCACAGCCGTATCATAACTTTTTTCTCCATATCTGTCATATCAAATCAATCCTCTCTTTCCTATCGGCTCATTTCAAAGGCACGTTTCGGGCGTTTCTTTGCCCGTTCTGTCTGTTCCAATGCCTTTGACCGTTCCACTATCGACTGTACCTGCTCCCTGCCGAAATGACGCTCCAAACGCCCCAAATCAACTGCCTTTTCCTGCAATCGGTCTATGGTGTCACTCTGCTCCATGACCTTATCCGTCAAACGGCTAATCTGCTTTTGTTGCCCGTCCACTTTGGCGGTCAGCTTCCTGCCCTGCTCCGTAAGCTGTACGCACTTGATAGTCAGATTTTTAACGACTTCTTTCAATTTCTCCACAAGCGGTAAAGCCTTTTTATCCCGATATGCCTTTGCGCTCATCAATGCCCCCGGCTCTGCCAACTGCCATTTCACATCTTCATCATAGGCGTGTATATTTCTCTCCATGACTTCCTTTGACTGTACCATTTTGTTAATGTCCTGCTGTAAATTTTTCTGCTGTTTTTCCAACTTTTCATTTTCGGATAACAGCTTTTCTTTATCCTCTGCCAGTGTTTCTGCCTGCTCTTTCAAAAGATGATTTGCAGCAGTAAGTTCCGACACTTCCTGCCGGATCGCTTCGCCCTCTTTCCGTATCTGTTCCGTTTCCTGTCCTGCCGCTATCTGCTGATGAAGAATGTCAGATAATTCCTCTTTACTGCCGGAGATTGTCTGTTCCAGTTCCGCAACCTCTTTCTGCCGCTCCTGCTTTTCAAAATCAAGTACCGACAAATGCTTGTTATGCGTGCCTAGCTGTTTCCACTGTACGCCATGCCGCCCCATGACTTTAGAAAGTTCCTGCTTCTCCGCTTCAATCCATTCATTCCATTCCGTCATTCCCCTTGTGCCGCCCTTAAAACCCTGCTCTGCTAATGCTCCTTTGAAGGAAACTCTCGTATCAAGTCCACGCTTACTGTTACGGATAAAGGGAACAAAATCAATGTGAATGTGCGGTGTCTGCTCGTCCATGTGTAAGTGGCTTGAGAATACGAACAGGTTCGGATTTCTTTTCTGAAACTGTTCCATAAACTCACATAAAATATCTTTCGCCAACTGCCCCTCACTACTCTGCACGTTCATATCGTCCTTGTTGCCGATTTGGAAGATTACCTCATAAAATAATTTCTCCTGCTTTCCCCGGCGTATCTTCTCATAGTAATCGTCAATCTTTCGGTCACTCCGTTTCTGCTTTGCGTTGTAGCGTTCCAGTGCTTCATCAAAAAGAGTATGATAGACCTCTTTTATATCCGAATGGCAAAATTCCACGTTATCCCGGCTACGTTCCTTATCTACATTCTTTGCGCTAAAGGCTCTCGTATTGTGATTGACCGAACCTTTCCCCATCATGCCGCTAATCGTTCTTTCCAATAAGCATATCCTCCACATTCTATATATTTGCGCCGCTAACTTTACTGCGCCGAATAGGCGCAAAGCGAAGTTTCTTCGCTTCGGCTTTGTTACTTTCCTGAAAGCGGAGTATTCTAAGCGAACTAGCGAAACTACTAAAAATATCAGTCACAGACGACTATAAAGGCATGGGTTTTCAGCAAATTACACAATAAAGGACGCTATCTTATGGTGGTGTCCTTTTTTCATGTCCTTTTCCGGCCTGCTGACTGCGGAAAGGTGGTGAAACAAAGCCATGCCAGACCCTGCCATGCTGGATTACTTCTATGGCGACGAGGCGGAACAATATACCTTCTACCGGATACCGAAAGTGCTGTTCACTGACCCTGGCTACCGGCGCATATCCTCTGACGCCAAAATCCTCTACGGCCTTATGCTTGACCGTATGGGGCTGTCTGTCCGCAATGGCTGGCTGGACGATCTAAACCGGGTATTTATCTATTTCACCCTGGAGGACGCTTTGGAGTATCTGTGCTGCGGCCATACAAAGGCGGTTTCCCTCTTTGGGGAACTGGATAAGAATGGGCTAATTGAACGAAAGAAACAGGGCCAGGGAAAGCCCACGATCATCTACGTGAAAAACTTTATCCGGAAACCGGAAATCCAGACTTCCGAAAAACGGAAGTCTAAAGTTCCGCAAACGGGAAGTCAAGACTTCCAGAAAACGGCCACTAATAATACTGAGAAGAATAAGACTGAATTGAATGATACTGACCTATCGATCTATCCGGCCAGAGGGCTGACGGAAAGCCGTGGGCCTGGGGCAGACGATACGATAGATAGGATACGGGCTTACCGGAGGTTGATTAAGGAAAATATTGAGTATGACATTACCAGGGATCGCCTTGGCTATGACGCCGAAATCCTGGACGAGATATTAGACATTATGGTGGATACGGTATGCGGCACAAAACCCATGGTGCGGATCAGCGGCCAGGACTTCCCTGCGGAGGTGGTAAAGAGCCGTCTGTTAAAACTCAACTCGGAGCATATCAAATACGTGGTGGACTGCTTAAAGTCCAATACCACAAAAGTACGAAATATCCGCTCTTACCTGCTCACCTCCCTCTATAACGCCCCCACAACCATAAGCAGCTACTACATGGCTCTGGTCAACCATGACCTTTACGGCGGCGGGTAACTGCTTTTTTCATGCCCATACCGGCGCTGCCGGGGAAAGGAGTGTTCCATGAAAAAACCATTCGCTTATATTACCGCTGTCTGGAAGGGCGGCGAGTTTACGGTCGCTGACCAGGCAAGCGTTTACTGCCGGAAAGTCTATGAGGCCGGGTTTACCCCAATCTGCCCGGTTCTCTATCTGCCCAGCTTCCTGCGGGATTCTATCCCCGCCGAGCATAAGGACGGCATTGACATGGCCCGTGAACTTCTGCGCCGGAGCCATGTCCTGATCGTCTGTGGTGACGAGGTGGACGAGGCGGTGAAGAACGACATTGCCGTTGCCCAGCGGCTGGGTATCACGGCGACCACCCTGGACGGGATCTTGAAGATACGCTCCCAGGGAGAAAACCAGGTGGAGCCTTAATGGTTCCCTCCTGCCAGGAGGAAGGATTGAGGATCGGATTGATTGATGTGGACGGCCACCGCTGGCCAAACCTATGCCTGATGAAACTCTCGGCCTACCACAAGGGCCGGGGCGACACCGTGGAATGGCATAGGGAAAGCCAGTGCTATGACCTGGTTTACATGAGCCGGGTCTTTACGGACAGTTACTCCAAGGATTTTACGGGGATAATCCACGCCGACCGCATTGTGCGGGGAGGCACGGGCTACGGCCTGGACAACCGGCTCCCGGAGGAGGTGGAACACACCTGCCCGGACTACGCCCTTTATCCCCAGTTTGCCCACACCGCCTACGGCTTTTTGTCACGGGGCTGCCCCCGTGGGTGCGGTTTCTGTATCGTGGGGAAGAAGGAGGGGTTGAGGAGCGTGGCGGTAGCCGACCTCTCGGAGTTCTGGCGTGGGCAGAAGGAGATCAAGCTGCTGGATGCCAACCTTCTGGCCTGCCCGGACTGGGAGCGGCTCCTTGCCCAGCTTGCGGACAGCCAGGCCACGGTGGACTTTACCCAGGGGCTGGACATACGGCTTGTGACCTCGGAGAAAGCGGCCATGCTCAACCGGGTCAGGACAAAAATGCTACATTTCGCCTGGGACAACCCGGAGGACGACCTGACCCCGTATTTTAAACGGTTCGCCCAGATAACCGCCGTTAAGGACTGCCGGAAGCGCCGGGTATATGTGCTGACGAATTACGGGAGCAGCCATGAGCAGGATTTATACCGGATCTACACCCTGCGGGACATGGGGTACGACCCTTACGTGATGATCTATGAGAAGGCCACCGCCCCGCCCATTACCAGGCAGCTCCAGCGGTGGGTGAACAACAAGCGTGAATATTTCACGTTCTGAGAGCCATTGGTACGCTTTTGAGATCCATTTACATTTTGCCAAGCATGAGGATACTCAAATGGTGCTTCTGTATCAATGACAAGGGCTAACGCCTGCGCTAAAGCGCATCATTGACACAAAATCCCCATTTGAGTAAGGGCAGATAAGCAAAAGTAAGGGTGGATCTGTTCTGTGAACCATTGGAGCTATTCGAAAATATCGCTGGCTCCATTCGGGCATATGTATGGAGCTCTTGGCGTGAAATAATCAAAGCGTCTGTTCTGGGCTATTGGGGATTTCAATGATTATGACCCGGACTGGCGGAAACAGGGTGCCCCGGCAGCGAGGGGATCGGGAAAAGAAAACAGCAAAAGGAGGATTTACGATTTGAATAACAAACTTCAGAAAGTTCTGACAGAGATTGACCGGACAAAGGAGAAGATCGCTGTTCAGCAGACCCGGCTTCGGGAACTGGAACAGCAGAAAACAGAACTGGAAAATGTGGAAATCGTCGGCATGGTTCGTGGGCTTAGTGTGGCCCCAGAGGAACTGGCGGCGTTTATCAAGGCGTTCCGTGGCTCAAAAGCCAGGGCGCCTATTTTCATGGAAAGGGAGGGGAATGAGAATGATGGACTGGAACAGAAAGCGGAATAAGAAGCTCACCGGGACGGCCTGCCTGCTGCTCTCACTGTTTCTTTTCGCCGTGCCGCTTCTTGGCATGGCGGCGGAAAATACGGGTTCTCAGGACAGCGCCGGTGCCTGCGTCTGTGACAGTTTCTGCACGGCGGAGGCTTTCAATCGGGAGTGCCCGGTATGCCGGGAAAACGCCGAAAGCTGCATGGGGCAGGCGGCAGCGGAGGAGGAAACGTCACAAAACCCGCCCTGCCTTTGTGAGAAGCGCTGTACCAGGGACAGCCACAATACCCAGTGCCCGGCCTGCGCCGCCGACATGGATCTGTGTATTGCCTCGGCAGTTGAGGAAACGACCACAGTTTGCTCCTGCGCTGAAAAATGCCGGGAGGATTTCGCCAATCCGGAGTGCGCCCTTTGCCAGACTGACCGGACACAGTGTACCGGCAAGGAACCGGAAAAACCATCGGAATCAGAAAAGCCGTCAGAACATGAAAAACCGTTAGAATCGGAGAAACCGTCAGAGCCGGCGAAACCGTCAGAATCGGAGAAACCCTCGGAGCCGGAGAAATGCGTTTGCAAAGAGAAATGCGCCGTCGGTGCGGTCAATACGGCCTGCCCTCTCTGCAAAAATGACCGGACAAAATGTACCGGCCAGGAACCGGCAGCCCCTAAATTCACCATTTCCATTCTCTCCCCGGACGGCTGGCACACCAGGAAGGCCAAGGTGACAATCCGGGTCAGGGACATAAACGGAACCGGCTGGGAAACCGTGGAGGCGAAAATCAACAGCGGCGGCAGCTGGATGGACTTGACGGACGACCTGGCGGAGAAAGAGAAAACCGCCGTGGAGATTTCAGAGAACTGCGCCATTTATGTGACCGTCACAGACAAGAACGGGAAGACCCACACCAAGAACCGGTACATAGAAGTCTTTGACCGGGAAGCCCCCACTGTCCGGGCCGGGATTGACGGGGAACTTCTGCGGGTGGAGGCCAGTGACGACCTCTCCGGTATAGATCAGGTGTATGTGTGCGGAAACGCCTTTTCTGATTTGAACAATGGCACTCTGGACGTGCGGCTGAAGGATTACGCCGACAATTACCAGCAGATCACTATTCAGGCCACGGACAACGCCGGCAACAAAAGCAGCATGACCCAGATGAGAAACCCCTACTATGAGGAACCGGGAAAAGAAACCGGGGCAGGCTCCGGAAGCGTTGCCAATCCCACGGCCCAGGCCCCAGCCGCCCAGAACCCGGCTGCGTCACCGGCTGCTCCGGGGACGGCTGCCTCCGGCGATGGAACCACTGCCCCTGGCGGCCAGAAAGGGAACGGTTCTGTGTCCGGGCAATCAGCAAAGCCTGGTGGTTCCGGCCAGACCTCCACGGAAGATACGGAGGAAAAAGACCCTTCTGCGGTAAGACCCACGGCTGTGGAGGAAAAGGAGGACAACCCGTTTACCCCGGAAGGCAGCGCCACGGTGGTGGATAACGCCACGGACAGCCAGGGCAAGGAGTTCTACACCATTATGACGCCGGACGAAAACGTGTTTTACCTGGTCATTGACAAGCAGCGTGACAGCGAGAACGTCTATTTCCTCAACGCCGTGACGGAAAGCGATCTCATGACTCTGGCGCAAAAGGACACCCAGACCCAGGCCGCTGTCACCGCCACAGAACCGGAGAAACCGCCGGAGGAAACAGAGCCAGTGACCGAACCGCCGACACAGCCGGAGGAGCCAAAGGAGGAACCGGAACCGCCCGCACCAAAAAGCAATAACGGCATTTTGTTCCTTGCCCTGGCGACCGCCCTTGCCGCCGGCGGCCTTGGCTACTATTTTAAGGTTTACAAACCCAAGCATGAACTGGACGACGCCGAGGACATTGACGAGTTTGATTTTGAGGGGCCGGAGGAGCCTATGGTCAATGAAGATATGGCACAGCCCTTTGGGGAGGAACCGGAAACACGGGATATTTCCCAGGAAGAAGAAGCCGAACAGCGCCGGCTTTATGAGGAAGATAACGAGGACATTCCCATAGAGGGTGACGATGACCTTGTTTTCTGACAACCCCGGACTGGAGCGCATGATGACGCAGAAGCCCACGGGTGGGCGTGTGAGAAGGGGAAACCCCTCCGCCGCCCAGGATTCCCCCTGCCATGACTGTAGTTACGGCAGGAGGCGGCGCTGTGTGGGAATCTGCTATCGGGAACTGATGAACGGAAGGAGGAGAAAAAATTGAGTGGAGTTCAACTGGTGATTGCCGAGAAGCCCAGCGTGGCCCAGAGCCTAGCCGCCGTGCTGGGGGCCGGAAAACGGGGGCAGGGGTATCTGGAGGGGAACGGTTATCTCGTTTCCTGGTGCGTGGGGCATTTGGTGGGGCTGGCGTCGGCTGACGCTTACGACCCTAAGTATTCCAGGTGGTGTTATGAGGACTTGCCCATTATACCGGAGAAATGGAAATACGCTGTCGCCCCGGATAAAAAGGAACAGTATGAGGCGCTGGTTTCGCTGATGAACCGCCCGGACGTCACGAGCCTGGTCTGTGCCACGGATGTTGGATAGTGCGGAGGGGCGACAAACAAATACAAATAAAAAAGGGACTTCCTCAATCCTTAAAAGGCTATGACAGCAACGGTTATAGTCTTTTTTCATGCGGTAATTACCGTAGGAAATGAACTCCTATTCCCCCAAGTAGAGAAATATCTGTCAATGATATTCCGCAATCCAATCTCCCGACAATTAACGAAAGAAAATCATTTATCAGCACCTAAACCAATCAATCATATCAATCCATATCACAGGAGGGCAAAGACTATGAACAAAAAGCAGGAACAGCAGATTTTGGACTATTACAGCACCACAGACAAATATATCCATAGCAAGACACACTCTAATGCGCATCAGACTGTATTTACCAAAGAAAGCGACAAATACCAGTGGCTTGTGTTGGAGCAGAAAAGCCAGTGTGAAGTCGAGGTAAGGCAGACCGACAGTCATGGAACAATCACAGCGAGGGATAATTACGAACTGACAAGAAATCTCCCTAAGTGCGTGAGTGTGGAGCGTTTATGTGAGGGCGCAAATTTTCAGATACCTTTTAACACTGATGAAATCAACTTAATTTATCAGTTTGGAGAGCAGAGTAAAGCGAAAACGTGCGCCAGTCTTTCCGCTATTCTTCCGCAGATAAAAGACAATAATACAAAGCAGATAGTAAGTACCACCTTGAATAAATTAAATGCCCTGTCAGAAAAAACGTGTGCGGAACTGACTGCCACTACCAAAAGACGAAAACTGACCGAGCGTGACCACTCCATAAAGACAAGGTTAGCCAAAGCAAAGGAACAAGCAAAACAGCCGACAGTTGCCGAGGGAAAACAGCACAGAACCCACAGCAAGGGAAAGGGGGATATGGTACTATGAAACTTTCACGATACGAGCGGGAAAGTATTCTCAATTATAACGCAGGAGAACAGACCGCCACCCTCTACACAAGAGATAAGGCGGTTATGCGGAAACTTGACACGCTTGTTGCCGACTTCCCCGATACATACAAGCTGACAGAGCAGGACGAGGTATCTAAGACCTATTCCTTTCCGAAGTCATACGTCAGCTACCGCAAGCCGAGGGCGGTCAGCACCGAGCAGAGGGAACGGGCAAGGCAGATGATGATTGAACGGAACAAAATAAAAGAGAATTAGGAAAAATTTATTGGAATTACGAGTGTGCTTGTGATAAAATATGAATACTAATCAAATCGAAAAATTGCCAATATGAAAGGAGTAGCATTATGGAAGAATTAAAATCTATTATGGAAAAATTTGTCGCATCTGGTTGGGATTTAATATCTATTCCAGCACAACAGTGGTTAGACGGACAAGCCGATAAAGATACTTTAGTGTCAGCAATCAGGCAGGCAGACGAAGAATGTGGAAGTTGCGGTTGTGATTTAGACCCATTGTATAAAAGAGCTTTGGAATTAATTTGACAAAATTACATTAAGGATGAATAAAATATGCCATTTACAGAAATTTGTATTTATCAAGTTAAGCCACAAAAGGTAGAGGAATTTGAAACGTTAATGCTTGAAGTCAAAAGCTTTTTGGAAAAACAAGAGGGGCTTCTTTTGTTTCGATTTATCAAAAGAGAGTATCGCATAGATATGGAGCAGATTAAAGAGGGACTTCCCCCTCTTAAAATTAACCGTATTGTAAAAAGTGTTAAGTATATGCTTTATTGGGAATTTGATACCAAGGAAAGCTATGGAATGGCACAAAAAAATCTTTACAACAGCTATTGGAAGTCCATTGAAATGTGTCTGATAGTTCCTCATGATAAATATTTGGGTGAACAGTTGTTTTAATGGAATAAGCATATAACAGAGTAAAAATATGAGTGAATAAATGAGAAAATTCCCATTTGTGGAGAGAAATAGTATCAAGCACTTAGGAAAATCTAAGTGCTTTTCTTCTGTCATATTTTCACTGTCAGAACAGAAAGGGAATACTTCTATTTTGGGTAGCGGTTATCTTAACAGACAATCAGCTACCTTTTTTATTTTCAGAAACTATCAACACAGCACAGAAAGAATGAGGTATCAGAAATGATTGAGAGCAAGAATGACACAAGCAAAAACTTAGAAAAGGCATTGCAGGTATTGAAACAGGCGCAACAGCGTGTAGCCAATGAAAAGAAAAAACAGAACGAGAAGAAACGCAAAGCCGAGAACCACCACAAGTACATCATGGGCGGTATTATCGTGAAGTATTTCCCCGACTGCTACCGCTATGACGAGGGCGAGTTGAACCGTATCTTATCGGTTGCCTTGCAGACAAGGGAGTGTCAGCAGATTATCTCTAAAATCAAGGCAGAAAGCAGAGAAACCACTCCCCCACAATCCACTCTCCCCAATGCCGAAAATGAAAGCGAGGGCGGTACGGAATGACAAAGGCGAGGACACTGGAAAGCGGAGGTAACGTATTCACCCTGTTTACAGGGTGCGCACAGATATACCACCAGAGGTGGTATGTGCGCTCTCCGAGGGGCAAGTTTCACTTGCATGGACTCCTGCGGAGGGCGTTGTCTGCCTTGCGGCAGCCAAAAGGGGAAACGACAATTCCCCTTCGCAAGCTGCGCTTGCTACCCTTTAGTGAACTTTGCGTTCAGATAAAGGCTAAAGAACAGCCTTTATCTGCCCACAAAGTCTATGAGTGCGCCCCTATACCCTGTCGGCAGAATGTAGGTGTTGCGCATGGCTAATGTTACGAAACAGGCAAGCACACGTTTTTCCATTGTCAGGCGGAGCAAGGGGCAGTCGGCAGTCGAGAAAGCATCATACATCAGCAGGAGCATTCTTGTCAGCGAGTTTGACGGGCAGACCTACCGCCCGAAATACCATGAAGATTTAGTCCACAGTGAAATCACTCTCCCGCCCAATGCGCCCAAAGAATATGCAGACCGAGCCACCTTATGGAACGCTGTTGAACTGGCAGAGAAAGGACAGAAATCACAGCTTGCGAGAATGTTGAAAGCGTCACTCCCCAACGAATGGAGTTATGAACTTGCGGAGGAAGTCGTGAGGGATTATGTGCAGAGGAATTTTGTTGACAAAGGAATGTGTGCTGACTGGGCAATCCATGACAGCGAGAACGACAAAGGACAGCGCAATCTCCATATCCATGTAATGCTTACCCTGCGCCCTCTTACGGAAAAAGGGGAATGGGGAGCGAAACAGAAAAAGGTGTATGACCTTGACGAAAACGGGGAGCGTATTCCCATCATTGACAAAAAGACAGGACAGCAGAAAGTTGACAAGCGCAACCGCAAACAGTGGAAATGCCACACCGCCGACAGCACAGACTGGAACAGCCAAGAAAACGCCAAGATGTGGCGAAAAGATTTAGCCGACACAATCAATGCCACCAATGAGCAGTTGGGGATTGCGCTACATTGGGAACACCGCTCTTTTAAGGAACAGGGGATTGACAGAGAGCCGACAATCCATATCGGTGCGGTTGCCAACGCTTTAGAACGCAAGGGCATACAGACCGAGAGGGGCAACATCAATCGGGAAATCATCAGGAACAATATGCTGTTGGAACAGGCGAAAGAAATGCTCATGTTTGCCAAGCAGGAAGTACACAGCGCACAGTACGAAAAGATTAAAAATACAGCGGTCAGCGTGAAGAATGAAGTCATGGAGATGATTGCAAAAGTGAGGGGGCGCAAAGGCAGATTAGACTTGCCCATTGTCAGCGGAAAACATCTAAGAAAAATAGCCGACAGAACCGCCTTGCAGTCAGCCGACAATGCGGAGAAATTCATCACGACAAGGAAGATAGACAGCTTTGAAAGCCTTGTGAACTTTACAGCGGATAGGGAACAGAAATACAGTCAGCTTGAAACAGTGCATTTGTCAAAGGGGCAGAAACTAAACCGATTAAAGGAACTGTCAAAAATGTATGCCCTCTATGCACCAATCCAAGCCACCTATAAGGAGAGCCAGTCACTCAAAGGATTTGCGAAAATGAAATACGATAAGGAGCATAAGGACAGCTTATCAAAGTACCCCGAATTAAAGGAGCGTATGCAGAGCCTTTTACAGAACGGCGAGAAGATAACGCCGAAACAGTGGAAAGCAGAGATACAGTCTTTGCAGTCTGAATATGACAGTATCGGCAAAGAGCAGACCAAGACCGCCACAGAATTAGCGTATGCCGAGGTAATCAGCTATAACAGGAAGAACCTTGAGAGGGAACTTCAGAACGAGAACCGACAGCATAACAGGCAACAGAGCAGAACGAAACGGAGGGAGGAAGAAATTTAATGGAAATATGAGTGTGATTATGGTATTCTGTTAGAGGTAAAAATCAAAAGTTGCAAAGGGAGTGAAATTGAAATGTGCATGGAATGTTATATTAGTGAAAATAGAATAACACCACTATTAAATCCATTGGATTGCTTAGCAAATCATACACAATACATTTGTGGGACTTGTGGGCGGTGCATTTGTATTGAACATGACCCCAAGCGTGGGTTGCAACGGTGGAATTTCCCTTTTAAGTCGTTAGAGATTGCAAAATTATATTTGCGCACTGCTGATTACAGTATGAAGAAACCATGCGGTATTTATGAGATAAAAAGTGAAAACGGCAGACTTTCATACAAAATCTTTGCGGACAGTGAGGACTTGCTATTATATCTAAAAAAGAACAAAGGAAAAACTTGTGATAAAATGAAACCTATTTTCATTGTTGAAAAATACAAAGAATATGCAAACACGCAAGTAAGAAAACTAACATCTGATGAAATACAGAAATATATGTCAGAGAGATAAATTTCATATTCTCTAAACAACCATTATCACAATCACAACTGAATAAGTAACACAGCGTCAGAGCGTATAGAAAACAAATCTATGCGCTCTATTTTATTGTAAAGGAGCAGATTTATGAGCAAAGACAGCAATACACAGCATAGAGCCACCCGACAGCACCCACCCACAAAAATTATCGTGGAAAGGCACTATGTAGGTACTGAAAAAATGGAAACGGTATTCAAGCGGATAGCCGAGGAACAGATAACAAAAAGGGTTAAGGAGATAGCGGAAAACAGCGTAAATTAGCACTGGAAACGGAAAAGGGAATATAGTATAATAGGAGTTGAGAGGAAGTCCCTTTTCATCAAGGAGGACAAAATGAAAAGGGCAAAACTGAATAACGACAAAATCACTGCTTTATATTGCAGGCTTTCCAAAGACGACGGCACGAACAACGAGAGCATGAGCATCAGCACACAGAAAACCATGCTGAAAGATTATGCAAAGCGCAACGGTTTTCTGAACTGCCAGTTCTATGTTGATGACGGTTACAGCGGTACAAACTACGACCGCCCCGCATTCCGACAGCTTATCGAGGACATACAGGACGGGGAAGTGTCAACGCTCATCACAAAAGACCTGTCACGTTTGGGGAGGAATTACCTTGAAACAGGTACTTATATCGAGGTGTTTTTCCCCAACCATAACGTGCGGTATATTGCAATCAATGACGGCGTGGACTCCATAGACAACGCACAAATGGACATTACACCGTTCCGCAACATCATCAATGAAATGTACGCAAAGGACACGTCAAGGAAAATCAAGAGCGCACTCCACGCAAGGAAAATGCAGGGCAAGTATATGGCTACTACCGCCCCATTCGGTTATCAAAAAGACGAGAAAGACCATAACCACCTTGTCATTGATGAAGTGACCGCCCCCATTGTGGAACTGATTTTCTCAATCGCCGAGGAGGGCGTGGGGCTTCACACTATCTGTAACCGCTTGCGCAAGGCAAAGGTCATAAAGCCGAGTTTCTACAAAAAAGAAATGTTTGAGCGGTACACTGATGAGGAAAAGATGTATGACTGGGACACCGCCTATGTCAGCAAGATATTGCATGACCCCGTTTATGCAGGAAACCTTACCGTAGCGGAAAGACCGACCAAGACCATGCGTTCCAAGAAAAGACAGTATATCCCGTATGCGGAGCGTGAAGTTATCTATGGCACACATGAACCGATTATCGAGCAGAGCCGTTGGAACACCGTACAGAAGATTTTGGAGAGCAGACCGCCCGTTATCGGGGAAAGTTCAAGCGGATATGACAACATTTTCCGAGGGGTTATCAAATGCGCCGATTGTGGGAGTGCCATGCTTGCCAAAGTCGAGCAGAAAAGAAAGCGTAACAACGTACTGGACAAGACTTTCTACTGCTGTACCAAGTACCGCAAGTTTGGGAAAGAGGGTTGTTCATCACACACCATTGAGGCGAGGACGGTTCACGAAGTTGTGCTTGCAGACATTCAGAAACACGCAGGACAGGCACTGGCGGACAGGAAAGCTATGGTAACGGAGATTGCCGAGCGTCTTAATCTCCAACTGTCAGCGGATAAGGAACAGCAGAAAAAGGAACTAAGGCAATGTAAACAGCGAGTGTCGGAAATAGAAAACCGTTACTATTCACAGTCGGTTTGATGGAACGACAAATAAAGCGGAGCTGTAACACCGCTTTCAATGTTCTGATGTGTTTTTAGGAAGATTAGACCGAGAAGATTTCGGCAA
>CAJTFL010000013.1 GCA_910575565.1 Lachnospiraceae bacterium
CAATCAAGCGGAAGGGTGGTATTCTTTTCATAGGCAGTGGGAACGATCCTGTTTGATTGTTTTGTTGTGGTGACTTAACAATACTACTTTTAGGACTTGCTTTCCACTGCTTTTGTTATAAAAAATAGAAAATCGCTATGCCATAGCCCTGGCAGGCCATCGCGCAGCGATTTTGTTCAATGGGGATTTGTTCTACGTGTTTGCGGGGGATTCCACAGAAAAGCGCAGCCGCCTGGAAGAGGAGAAGGAAAACCTTCTGCGGGAGAATTTACGGCGGGAAGAATTTTTGCAGAAGCGGATTGATTCCTACAGCCAAAAGCTCAGCGATACAAACCAGGAGCTGCTTCAGCGTTTGGAGCTGATTGGCGGCCTCAGCATCGATTATGAATCTATCTTTTACGCGGATTTGGATACGGACAGCCTTTACCCTTACCGCCTTAGTCCCCGGCTGAAGGGACAGTTTGGGGATAAGTCCGCAGCCTATAAGTTCACCGGGTTTGACTGCGGGTATATTAAGGATTGGGTGGCTCCCGAGGATCGAAAGCTGCTGTGTCAGATTACGGAGCCGGACTATATCCGCCGGAGGCTGTCAGAAGAAAAAAGCTTTTACGTCAATTACCGGATTATCCATGACGGCACGGACGAATATCTGCAGCTCAGGGTAGTGAAGGTGGGGAAGGGTGATCATGTATCCCAGATCGTTATGGGCTACCGGAATGTTGATCGGGAAATCCGCCATGAGATGGGGCAGAAGCGGCTTTTGGAGCAGGCGTTAAACCAGGCCAAGGCAGCCATTTCCGCCAAAGATGCATTTCTGGCAAATATGTCCCATGATATCCGGACGCCCATGAACGCCATCATCGGGTTCACTGCCTTAGCAAAAAAGAATCTGCATAATTTGGAAAAAACCCAGGCGTATTTGGATAAGGTGGCGGCTTCCGGGGACAATATGCTGCGCCTGATCAATAATGTGCTGGAGCTTTCCCGGATTGATTCCGGCAATATCCATGTGGACGAGATTCCATGCAGCTTGTCCAATATGCTGAATAAGCTCCATGATTTTGCCCGCTCGTCTGCGGCGGTGAAGGATATCGCGGTCACATTGGATACTTCCCAGCTGGTGCACCATAAGGTTTACTGCGATCATCCCAAGCTGTACCAGATTTTATCTCAGCTGGTAGACAATGGAATCAAGTATACCAACCCTGGAGGGAAGATCGTAATCAAGGCCGTAGAGCAGGTGCAGCCTGCGGAAAATTTCAGCACTTTCCGGTTTATGGTTTCAGATACCGGGATCGGCATCAGGGAGGAATTTATCGCCCACATTTTCCGCCCCTTTGAGCGTCAGGCAAATACCACTTTAAGCGGCGTGCAGGGAACCGGCCTTGGCCTTACCATTGCCAACAATATGGCAAGGCTTTTGGGGGGGAGAATCGAAATTTCCAGTACTCCTGGCCAGGGGAGCTGCTTTACCGTCACCTTGGGCCTGCGCCTCCAGGGGCATCCAAAGCATATTCCGCCAAGGCCTCTCCCTTATGTGCCGTTGTCACGGGATTTGAAAATTTTAATTGTTGAGGACAACGAGCTGAATATGGAGATCGAGGTGGATCTTTTGGAGGGTTCAGGCTTTTTGGTGGATACGGCGGAAAATGGCAAGATAGCCCTGGAGAAAGTATCCGTTTCCAAGCCAGGGGAATACTTCCTGGTAATTATGGATATCCAGATGCCGGTGATGGACGGCTATCAGGCGGCCAGAGCCATCCGTGCCCTGCCGGATCAGGCTCTGGCGGCGATTCCCATTATTGCCCTGTCTGCCAATTCCTTTGAGCAGGATAAGCGTAAATCTATGGAATGCGGGATGAATGCCCACCTGGCTAAGCCCATCGATTTGCCGCTTCTTCTGAGCACAATCGATGCGCTCACAAAAAGGCCGGAGGTTTATAAAATCAGGAATTAGTCAGGCTGCCGTATCCAGAAAAGGTTATACCGCCTGGATATGGCAGCTATGAAAAACGGATCAGGGATAAAATTGCCTAAGGATAAAAATAAAAATCCCTTGACAGCCGATAATCCTTGTGCTAAGATAAATACTGTCTTAAGTAAAATGTATTGCGCGAGTGGCTCAGTGGTGGAGTATCGCCTTGCCAAGGCGAGGGTCGCGGGTTCGAATCCCGTCTCGCGCTCTTTAAAGCCCTTGATTTTTCAAGGGTTTTTATTTTTGTGCTGTACTGCGTGCTGCAGCAGAGAGTGCCGCAAGGCGCAGATTTTCATTTTTTTAGAAAAAACTATTGACATTTTCGTTATTCTTTAGTAGAATACATTCGTTGCTTCTTTAAGGAAGAAGCCAATGCCCAGATAGCTCAGTTGGTAGAGCAGAGGACTGAAAATCCTCGTGTCACTGGTTCGATTCCGGTTCTGGGCATTGTACAATTAATTCCATAGCGATTTATGCGATTTGCGGGTGTAGTTCAATGGTAGAACACTAGCCTTCCAAGCTAGATACGTGGGTTCGATTCCCATCACCCGCTTTTTTCTATGCCTTTGCACTCGTTCTGCATTGCTATGAAAGATACTGGGAGCGAACCAAAACAGGTTTTGCTCCTTATTTTTAATAGAAAAAACAGGGAAAATGGTGTATGATGGATGGGAGGAGGAAGGGACGATGAAAAGAAAACAGATCTATGATTTTTTATTTGTGCTGTGCATCGCGGTTTTCCTGGTCAGCGGCGGGACGCTGATTTATAAGGTATGGCAGCAGAAAAAGAATGACGGCCGCTTGGAGGATCTGTCCGGATTGGTTTCGGAGCAGCTTTTGGCGGCAGGGACAGAAGGGAGCCAGGCAGGCGGGACGGCGGGGGCAGGAAGCCAGGAAAGGGCAGCCGGCCAGATGGAAGGGCAGGATATCCGTGCCCTGCGGGAAGCCAGGGTGAAGGCTTATGCCAAGGTGAAGGAGCAGAATCCGGATCTGGTAGGGTGGGTAAAGATAGAAGGAACGAAGATCGACTATCCGGTGCTCCAGACAGTAGATAATCCGAATTTTTACTTAAAGCATGATTTTGACCGGAAAAGCAGCATTTACGGCGCGCCCTATGTGGCGGAAGAGTGTGATCTGGCAAATGACTGCAAGAATATTCTGATTTATGGGCATCATATGAAAAACGGAAGTATGTTTGCTGCCCTGGACGAATACCTGGATAAAGGGTTTAGGGATGCCCACCCCATTGTGCAGTTTGACACGCTGGAGGAATATGGAGATTACCAGGTGATGGCGGCATTCACCATGAGCGCGGTTGACCAGGATAACCCCCTTTACCAGTGGATTTCCGCAGGGAGTGAGGAAGCTTTTGCCAACTATGTGTCTTATGTGAAGAAGCACTCGGCATATGACACCGGGATCGATGCCCGGTGGGGGGATCACCTGATCAGCCTGGTTACTTGCGAGTACACCCACCGGGACGGAAGGCTGATTGTAGTGGCGAAAAAAATGGAGGAAAATGGGAAAGGACAGGGGGAAAAGGGCGATTTGAGCCAGGCAGAAAAGGAAGAGGCAGGGGGGAAATAGCCGGGGAGCAGCCTGGAAATGGCTTGGAAATAGACAAAGGCCTGAACCTTGTCTATAAGTTACTGGAAAACAGGGAAAAAATTGAAATGTGCTGGACAAAATGGAAAGGCATTGTATATAATAGGCTTATGCGGTATAACGCAGGAAGTAGGTGGATTTATGGGAGATAAAAAGCAGGTTTTCCGTAGCCTTGCCATGGTGACGCAGCTTGGGATCAGCGTAATGACGCCTATTTTTCTGTGTATATTTGCAGGCTATTACGCAGACACTCACTTTGGAACCAATACCATGTTTTTTTTCCTGCTTATTGGCGTCTTGGCGGGAGGCCGGTGCGGCTGGCAGATGGCTAAGATGACTTTTATGGCCGGTGAGCGGGAAAAAGAGAGGGAAAAGGAAGAGAAGCAGAAAATGGCGGCAAGTTCCCCGAAGTACAAAACGGTATCCAAGCCGAAAAAGCCAAGCCGCATCTGGGAGAACGGGCAGGAAAAGGGGACGGAGGACAGGCATGACAGCTGAAACACGGAAATTGGTCCTGCAGATGTCGGCAGGGATCCTTTTGTGGAACATATCTCTTGGCGTGGCAGGCTTATTTTTGGGGCCAATGATGGGATGGACCAGGATGTCCGTCTTTTTCGGCCTGCTCACAGGCTGGCTTTCGGCGGAGGCGATGCTGGTTCATATGGCAGTGGTTACGGAGAAGGTTTTGGCAAGCGGGGACGCTGCTTACGCCAATAGAACCACTGTGATCCATTCCATAGGCCGGAAGGTGATCTATATTTTGCTTCTTCTTTTGATATTATGGCGGATCCCTGAGATAAACGTAATGGCAGTGGTTTTAGGAACGATGGGGCTTAAAGCCGGGGCGTACCTTCAGCCTGTTCTGTTCGGCAGGAAAAAGAGCCGGGTTGGATAAAAAAGGAGGCAAATTTTTGAGAAAGGAGGAACGCGTATGGGTATGGGCATGGTAATCCAGCGGGAGGCCGATTTCATGATCCACGGGATTGTGAAATATTCCATTGGCGGCCATGAAGTGTGGATTACTACGACGACAGTTGGGATGGTTATCGTATCGCTTATCATCCTGGCGTTAGCCTTTATGGCCAAAAGAACCATGGAGAACGCTACAGATGTGCCGGGAACTTTCCAAAATATCTTGGAGCTTGGCGTGGAAATGCTGGAAAAGATGACCCAGGGGATTTTAGGCGGCAATGCAGGGAAGTTTGCCAACTATATTGGAACCATCTTCCTGTTTATTCTATTCTGTAATTTAAGCGGGCTTTTGGGGCTTAGAGCACCGACAGCGGATTACGGCGTTACGTTTCTGCTGGGGATGGTGACGTTTGCAATCGTGCAGTACCAGGGCATTAAAAACCGGAAGCTGCGGCATTTTACCAGCTTGTTTGAGCCGGTTCCGCTGCTGTTCCCGATCAACCTGATTGGCGAAGTGGCAAACCCTATCTCGATTTCGCTTCGTTTGTTTGCTAATCTGCTGTCCGGCGTGATCATCATGGGGCTTTGGTACGGGATGCTGCCGATCTTCGTCAATATCGGCATACCGGCAGCTTTGCACGTTTATTGCGATTTGTTTTCAGGCGCTATCCAAACTTATGTGTTCTGTATGCTGACGATGGTGTACATCAACGACAAGATGGAGTAGTCCCCAGCAGTTCTGGGAATGAGATTTTATGTTAAACGATTATATTTAGGAGGAAATCAGTATGAATTTTTCTGGACAGGATTTTATTTACGGTTGTTCTGCTATTGGAGCCGGTTTAGCCATGATCGCCGGTATCGGGCCTGGTGTCGGACAGGGTATCGCTGCCGGTTACGGCGCATCTGCAGTTGGGCGTAACCCAGGCGCGCAGTCAAACATCACCTCCACCATGCTGTTAGGCCAGGCGGTTGCCGAGACTACCGGTCTTTACGGCTTGGTTGTTGCGATTATCTTAATGTTCGTTAAGCCTTTCGGTTGATGGGAACAGGAAGTAATAGTGCAGGAGAGGAGGCAAGGCCTTGGACGAGTTTTTAAGAATTATAGGATTTGATTGGCAGTTGCTCCATGACGCGGTGTTAACTGGCATCAATATTTTCATCCTGTTCTTTGCGCTGTCCTACCTGTTGTTTAACCCTGCCCGGGCCTTTTTGGAGAAACGGCGCCAGAAAATTGCCGGGGATTTAGCGGAAGCCGCCGATAATAAGAAGACGGCACAGGAATTGAAAGCAGAGTATGAAAGCAAACTTAAGGAAATCAACAAGGAAGCGGATATGATTCTTGCGGAGGCCAGGAAAAAGGCCATGATCAAGGAGACGGACATCCTGGATGAGGCCAGGGCGGAAGCTGCCCGGATCATTGAGCGGGCAAACCGCCAGGTGGAGCTGGAGCGCAAGAAAGCATTGGATGATATGAAGCAGGAGATCGTTTCCATCGCGTCGCTGATGGCCGGGAAGGTAGTGGCCAGCACCATCGACGTGAAGGTGCAGGATAGCCTGATTGATGAAACATTAAAGGAGATGGGTGAGAGCACATGGCTAAGCTAGTGTCTAAGGTATACGGCGATGCCCTGATGGAAACCGCCCTGGAAGGCCAGAAGGTAGACGCTTTATACGATGAGGCGAAGACCCTGGCCCGGGTTTGGGAGGAAAACCGGCCTTTGGCAGCCCTTTTGGATAACCCGAAGGTGGTGAAGGAAGAGAAGCTGAAGCTTTTGGAGAATATTTTCCAGGGCAGGCTTTCCCCGGATATGCTGGGCTTTTTGACCACGGTGGTGGAAAAGGGCAGGCATAAGGAGATCCTTTCCATCCTGGAATATTTCATCGGCCAGGTGAAGGAGCATAAGAAAATCGGCACTGCCAGCGTGGCAAGCGCCGTGTCCTTAAGCGATGCGCAGAAGGCGCAGGTAAGAGAACGGTTATTGGCAACGACTAATTATTTGGAATTTGAGATCCATTACACGGTTGACCCGTCGTTAATCGGCGGGATGGTGATCCGCATTGGCGACCGTGTGGTAGATTCCAGCATTAAAACCCAGCTTTACGAGCTTCAGAAGGAGCTGGCGAATATCCAGCTGGCGTAGTTAATCATTTGAGAAAGAAGGTGCGAACCTTAGTTATGAATTTAAGACCAGAAGAGATCAGTTCGGTAATTAAAGAACAGATTGCTAAATATTCCACCAAGCTGGAGGTGTCGGATGTCGGCACGGTAATCCAGGTGGCTGACGGCATTGCCCGTATCCATGGTCTGGAAAATGCTATGCAGGGCGAGCTTCTGGAATTCCCGGGAGAAGTTTACGGCATGGTGCAGAACTTGGAAGAGGACAATGTGGGCGCGGTGCTCCTGGGAGATTCTTCGGCCATCAGCGAAGGCGATCTGGTAAAAACTACCGGGCGTGTAGTTGAGGTTCCGGTGGGTGACGCCATGACCGGGCGCGTAGTGAACGCCCTGGGGCAGCCTATCGACGGCAAAGGGCCGATCCAGACGGACAGCTTCCGCCGGGTGGAGCGGGTGGCTCACGGCGTTATCGAGCGTAAGTCCGTGGATACTCCTTTGCAGACGGGCATCAAGGCAATCGATGCCATGATTCCTATCGGAAGAGGCCAGCGTGAGCTGATTATCGGCGACCGTCAGACTGGAAAGACGGCCATCGCCATTGATACCATCATTAACCAGAAGGGCCAGGGCGTTCACTGCATCTATGTGGCCATCGGCCAGAAGGCATCCACGGTGGCCAACATCGTTAAGACCTTAGACGAGTTTGGCGCTATGGATTATACCACCATCGTCGTTTCCACTGCTTCGGACTTGGCTCCCCTGCAGTTTATCGCTCCTTATGCCGGATGTGCCATCGGCGAGGAGTGGATGGAAAAAGGCGAGGATGTATTAGTTGTTTATGACGATTTAAGCAAGCACGCGGCTGCTTACCGTACCTTGTCCCTGCTGCTTAAGAGGCCGCCGGGGCGTGAGGCTTACCCGGGTGATGTATTCTATCTTCACTCCAGGCTGTTAGAGCGTGCGTCCAAGCTGTCTGACGCTTTGGGAGGAGGTTCCCTTACGGCCCTGCCCATCATCGAGACCCAGGCCGGTGACGTTTCGGCTTATATCCCGACCAATGTAATTTCCATCACAGACGGCCAGATTTACCTGGAAACGGAAATGTTTAACTCCGGTTTCCGTCCGGCCATCAACGCCGGCCTTTCCGTATCCCGTGTAGGCGGGGCGGCCCAGATTAAGGCCATGAAGAAGATCGCGGCGCCTATCCGTACCGAGCTTGCCCAGTTCAGGGAGCTGGCTTCTTTTGCCCAGTTCGGTTCCGATTTGGATGCCAGCACCAAGGAGCAGCTGGCTCAGGGCGAGAGGATCCGGGAAGTGTTAAAGCAGCCCCAGTACCAGCCCATGCCGGTTGAGTACCAGGTAATCATCATCTTTGCTGCAACCAGGAAGTACCTTTTGGATATCCCGGTGGCGGATGTGCTGGCGTTTGAGAAGGACTTATTTAAGTTTGTGGATGAGAAGTATCCGGAGATCCCAAAGGCTATCCGCGATACGAAGGTGCTTAGCCCGGAGATGGAGGAGCTTTTGACCAAGGCCATTACCCAGTGCAAAGCAGAACGTTAGGAGGCAGGTGAACCGTCATGGCATCGATGAGAGATATAAAAAGAAGGCGTGCCAGTATCCAGAGCACGGAGCAGATTACCAAGGCCATGAAGCTGGTTTCCACGGTTAAGCTGCAAAAGTCCAAGGCGAAGGCAGAGGAGTCCGCAGATTACTTTAACCTGATGTACGACACGATCTGTTCTATCCTGCGCCGTTCCGGGAACATTGAGCATAAATACTTAAAGGCCGGGGATTCCAAAAAGAAGGCATTGATTGCCGTTACCTCTAACCGGGGGCTGGCAGGCGGGTATAATAATAATATCATCCGCCTGGTGACAGGAAGCCAGGAGCTGCCCGCCGAAGATACGGATGTCTATGCCATTGGCCGCAAAGGCCGGGATGGCCTGGCCAGGAAAGGGTATGCCATCAAGGCGGACTATTCCGAGGTAATCAATGAGCCCATGTACCGGGATGCTGCCGATATCACGGCGGAGCTTTTGGATCGGTTTTCCAGGGGCGAGATCGGGGAAATCTACCTGGCGTATACGTTCTTTAAAAACACAGTGACGCATATCCCGAAGCTGGTTAAGCTTCTCCCGGTGGAGGCTAATCTGTCCGAGGAATCCGGGGATAATGCGAATCTGCTGATGAATTATGAGCCAAATGAGGATGAGGTGTTAAATGCCATCGTCCCCAAATATATGAGCAGCCTGATCTACGGCGGCCTTTTGGAAGCCGTAGCCAGCGAAAACGGAGCCCGTATGACGGCCATGGATTCCGCCACCAATAATGCGGAAGAGATGATCGGGAAACTGAGCCTGCAGTACAACCGGGCGCGCCAGGGTGCGATTACCCAGGAGCTGACGGAGATTATCGCAGGAGCTAATGCAATCGGGTAGCCGTAAAGATTAGAGGAAAAAGGAGAAACAAGATGGCAGAACAAAACACAGGTAAGATCACCCAGATCATCGGTGCGGTTTTGGATATCAAGTTCAGCCAGGGACATCTTCCGGAAATCAATGATGCGATTAACATCACGATGAAGGAAGGAACCAAGCTGGTGGCCGAGGTATCCCAGCATCTGGGTGATGATACGGTTCGTTGTATCGCCATGGGGCCCACGGACGGCCTGGTAAGGGGGATGGATGCGGTTGCAACCGGAGCTCCCATTACCGTGCCGGTAGGGGAAAATACCCTGGGACGTATCTTTAACGTTCTGGGCGATCCCATTGATAACCAGCCAAAGCCTGAAGTAGAAGAATATCTTCCGATCCACCGGAAAGCGCCCTCCTTCGAGGAGCAGTCCACGGAGACGGAGATCCTGGAGACGGGAATCAAGGTAGTTGATCTTCTCTGCCCCTACCAGAAGGGCGGAAAGATCGGTTTGTTCGGCGGCGCGGGCGTAGGGAAAACCGTGCTGATCCAGGAGCTGATCCGCAATATCGCTACGGAGCACGGCGGCTATTCCGTATTTACCGGCGTAGGCGAGCGTACCCGTGAAGGAAACGATCTGTACTATGAGATGAAGGAATCCGGCGTTATTAATAAGACCACCATGGTATTCGGCCAGATGAATGAGCCGCCGGGGGCGCGTATGCGGGTAGGCCTTACGGGCCTGACCATGGCAGAGTATTTCCGCGATAAGGGCGGAAAGGACGTGCTGCTGTTTATCGACAATATTTTCCGTTTCACCCAGGCAGGTTCCGAGGTGTCCGCGCTTCTTGGCCGTATGCCTTCCGCGGTAGGCTACCAGCCCACCCTGCAGACGGAGATGGGCGCCCTCCAGGAGCGCATTACTTCCACCAAGAACGGTTCCATTACCTCCGTGCAGGCGGTATACGTGCCTGCCGATGACCTTACGGATCCGGCTCCGGCAAATACCTTTGCCCACCTGGATGCCACCACCGTGCTTTCCCGTTCCATCGTGGAGCTGGGCATTTATCCGGCGGTTGACCCCCTGGAGTCCACATCACGTATCCTGGATCCCCGTATCGTAGGCGAGGATCACTACAAGGTGGCTCGGGGCGTGCAGGAGGTGCTTCAGAAGTATAAGGAGCTGCAGGATATTATTGCCATGTTAGGTATGGATGAGCTTTCCGAGGAGGATAAGCTGACGGTATCCCGTGCCCGTAAGATTCAGAGGTTCCTATCCCAGCCGTTCTTCGTGGCAGGGCAGTTTACCGGCCTTGAGGGACGTTACGTGCCCCTTAGCGAGACGATCCAGGGCTTTAAGGAGATCCTGGAAGGCAAGCATGACGATATTCCGGAGAACCTGTTCTTAAATGCAGGTAACATTGATGACGTTCTCGCCCGCGTGAAATAGGGGGGATAGTATGGCAGATCACTTTAAATTGCAGGTTATCACCCCGGATCGGAAGTTTTACCAGGGAGATGTGCAGATGGTGGAGCTTACCACCACGGAAGGCCAGATCGGTGTCTACGCAAGGCATATTCCCCTTACCGCGGTGGTGGCTCCCGGTATCCTTACGATCCATGAGGACGGGGAGAAGAAGACGGCGGCGCTGATGAGCGGCTTTGTCCAGATTATGCCGGAGGAAGTGACCATCATGGCCGAGGTAGTGGAGTGGCCGGATGAGATCGACGAGAACCGGGCGAAGGAGGCAAAGACCCGGGCGGAGCGCAGGATCCAGTCCCACGATGCGGAAATGGACGTTGCCCGGGCAGAGCTGGCTCTTAAGAGGGCGCTAGTAAGGCTGGAGGCAAGGCAGTAGCCTTGATCAAAGTTTTTTGGCAGCGATGAAATTTTAACAGGAGATGAAATGCTCCCGGGAGCTTTGCCGGAAAAGACGGCAAAGTTTCCGGGGAGTATAGTAACAGTCCAGGCGGGGCGTTTTTCTGCCGCCGTTAAAGTGATCACGGAGTGGATAAAAGATTTTGGAAAAATGTGAAAAAGAACTTGTCAGAAAAGGGAAAACGAGGTATAATAGGTAAGCGGTAAGGATGCTGGCAAAGGCGGCATCCTGACAATTAAACAGCCAGGGCTCGTAGCTTAGCTGGGAAAGCGCTGCGTTCGCAACGCAGAGACCGTGGGTTCGAATCCCATCGGGTCCATTGTAAAAGTGTTGGGTTTCCAGCACTTTTTTTCTGTGGTGGGAAGGAGATTTTTGCCAAGGCTGAGGAATTAAAGAAATATATTAAGCAAAGGTATATTTTTGTCAGCAGGATTACCGGCGGCACTCAGGCTACCGGCTTAGGGAATGCTGCGCAGATTTATGCGGAGCGTTATTTCCAGGAAAAACTTGGCGATACATACATCATTGATGGTGCGGGAAATTTCCAAAGGGAATCGGCGCTGACTACAATATGCCAGTACAGCCATTGTACCATTGCCTATACAGATAAAGAGTTTGATGTTTTGATCGAGTTTATTCGGGAGAAAATTGGATGATAAGCTATATTGACCTGTTTGCTGGGATTGGAGAGAATATCCTTTTGGGGAATGCAGGGTTGGGGATATCCTGGAAGAGCGTGTGCCGGAGAAATATTACTGTTCCCAGGAATTTGAAGTGTTTAAATTTTTAGATCCGGGCAGCATTTCCATAACACTGACTTCTTCAGACTCTAACCGGCTGGGGGTGGTGCAGAACAACCGCCCCCGCAGGATAACGCCCCGCGAATGTGCACGGCTGCAGGGCTTTCCGGATACCTTTAGGGTAAATCCCACGGATGCTTTTGCTTATAAGCAGTTTGGCAATTCAGTTTCTGTGCCTGTGGTGGAAGCCGTCATGGACGATTTCCTCAGGCAGAATAAGGACAGCTTAGGATGGCGGTAAAGCGGGATAAGGAGCCGTGTAAGCGGAGGCGTGCCACAAGGCGATTTCCCCTAAAAAATGCGGCGCAGCAGGAAAAGTATGGCTGAACGGAGCAGGAAAGGCATGGCTGGTCGGACGGGAAGGCTGATAATGAATAAGGAGGAGAAAGAAATGACGAATAAAGAGCGCAGGGACGCGGGAATGGCATACGTATCCGATGACAGTGTTTTTAAGGAGCAGCAGGTATGCCGGAGGAAACTTCAGAAGCTGAATTTCATGGATCGGTCTGATTTTGAAGGCATAGGGGAAGTGATTAAGGATTTGTTTGGCAAGTCTGACGGGGCATTTGTTAACCCGCCCTTCTACTGCGATTACGGGACGCATATTGAGGTGGGGAAAAACTTTTTTGCCAATTATAATTGCACCATCCTGGATGTGGCGAAGGTAAAGATCGGGGATAACTGCCAGATGGCGCCCAATGTATCAATCTACACGGCAGGGCATCCTATCCATCCGGTAAGCCGCAATTCCCTTTATGAATACGGGAAAGAAGTGATCATTGGGGATAATGTTTGGATTGGGGGGAATGCGGTTATCTGCCCTGGGGTACATATCGGGGATAATGTGGTGATTGGCGCGGGGAGCGTGGTTACAAAGGATATCCCGGACTGGTCCCTTGCTGCGGGCAATCCCTGCCGGGTGCTCCGCCAGATTACCGATGACGATAAGAAAAAGCTTTTCCGGGATGAGGAAATTGACGAGGAGGCGTGGGCGGATATTGTGGGGCGCATGGGGAACGATTTTGCCAATGGCACAGAGGAAAAGTAAAAAGCGGCCATATAATATTTTCATGGCAATAGAAAGCCTGGGCCAGCTGTTTTCGGATTCAAATGAGGGCTTGCTACGATGAATGTTATCTATATCTTCCTGATTTTTCTTTTGCTCCTCCTTTTTATGGCGATCGCTGTGCTGAATTGGAAAAAGCAGCTTTTGCGGGAGGAAAGAACCCGGAGGCTTTTGCAGATCGGGAAGCAGGGGGAGGAGGAAACGATCCGGGAGCTGGAACGTATCCGGGGCGCAAAGCGTATCTTCCACAACGTCTACGTGCCCTTACAGGATAAGAAAAACACCACGGAAATCGATATGGTCATGTTGCATGAAAAAGGGATTTTCGTGATTGAAAATAAGAATTATTCCGGGCAGATTTACGGGGATGAAGAGGAAGCCAGATGGCTTCAGGTGCAGAAAAAGAATGGGCGAAATAGGGAAAAGACCTTTTATAATCCGGTGTGGCAGAACCGCACCCATATCCGGAATTTAAAGCGTTTCCTGGAACAGGAGTTTTCCTGGGATATGCCATTTATTTCGGTGATTGTCTTTAATGACCGGGCGAAGCTAAGGCGGATTTGTATCTATTCCGGCGAGCTGATGGTATCAGAAAGCCGGAAGGTGAGGAGAAGGCTGAAACGGAAGCTAAGGCGCAGCCCCAAGGTTTTTTCCAGAAAGCAGATGGAGCGCATCAGCGAAATCCTGCGCCCTTTGGAGAACCCGGGGAAACAGGTGGAAAAACAACATGGAAAGTATTTGGCAAGGAAAAAACGCAAGTGATCAGGAAAAAAGCCTATAAGGCGAAAACTTTAGAAAATTAGGCATATAATTAATCTTATAAGAAAAATATGCGGATATATCGAGAAAAACAAGAAAAATAACATTGAAAATCAGTTTATCTTTGGCTTATCGTTCCCTCCATTGACAAAAGAAAAATAATCAGGATATAATCTTGACAATGGTGATGACGGAGAGAAGTAGCACAGATTATCGTTCACAGTGAGCAGAAGACAGTGGGAACTCTGCAAAGTGAATTTGTGTGAATAACACTCCCGAGCTGCAAACAGAACGTTATGACAGCGGCGCTGGCATAATCAGTAAGGGAGCCGTGCGCTGTACGATAATCAGCAAGGTTTTTCAACGAGGTTCATAAATTCCATGAAAGCTTTCCCTTTGGCCTAAGGAGCGGTTTGCAGCTTTGGCTTTTGCCGGGCAGGGGCGGCTGGATATGGGTTGAAATGACCGGTGAGCGACTGCAAAGACAGTAATTCAGGTGGTACCGCGGACAATGGCTGTTCGTCCTGAGCTTATGTTCAGGATGGGCAGCCTTTTTATCGTCCCTTTAGAATAAAGCTTGTTTTCCGGCGATTAATCGGCGAGTAGGAAGCGTATCCTGTACGGGAACTATAGTGGCTGGCGCGTGTCCGGCTGGAGATTGGGTGAAGCATGAAAGCCGGATGGTGCACCAAAGTTAGGTGAGGCGTTAATTTGGCGCTGGCAGAATGGAGGAAAAAATGAGTACAAAATATCGAAGCCGCACATTAGATCAAATCAGTGAGGCAGATGTGGGAAGCACATTTGTGGCAGCGGGCTGGGTGGAAAATATCCGTGATCACGGCGGTGTATCTTTTATTGATCTCAGGGATATGTACGGGGTTTTGCAGGTGGTGATGCGGGACGCGGGCTTGTTAAGGGGAATCGGCAAGGAGGACTGTGTATCGGTAGAGGGACTGGTGGAGCACCGGGATGAGGAAACTTATAACCCGAAGATTCCCACCGGAACCATTGAGCTGGAGGCGCGTCAGATAAGGGTTTTAGGAAAGGTGCGTCAGGCTCTTCCCTTCGATGTAGTGACCTCTAAGGAAACCAGGGAGGATCTGCGCTTAAAATACCGTTACTTGGATCTGCGGAACCGGAAGGTGAAGGATGGGATAATTTTCCGTTCCCAGGTGATTAGCTTCCTTCGCCAGAAGATGACGGATATGGGCTTTTTGGAGATTCAGACGCCTATCCTCTGTGCCTCCTCCCCGGAAGGAGCCAGGGATTACATCGTCCCTTCCCGCAGGCATAAGGGGAAATTTTACGCCCTGCCCCAGGCTCCCCAGCAGTATAAGCAGCTTTTAATGGTGTCTGGTTTTGATAAGTATTTCCAGATTGCCCCCTGCTTCCGGGATGAGGATGCCCGTGCGGATCGCTCGCCGGGAGAGTTTTACCAGCTGGATTTTGAGATGAGCTTTGCCGCCCAGGAGGATGTGTTTCGGGCAGGGGAGGAAGTGCTGACGGCAGCTTTTGAGCATTTTGCCCCGGAAGGATTTGCGGTGTCGAAAGCGCCCTATCCGGTGATCAGTTACCGGCAGGCGATGCTTGAATTCGGCACGGATAAGCCGGATCTAAGGAATCCCTTAAGGATTATCGATGTGACGGACTTTTTCCAGAAATGTGAGTTTAAGCCTTTCCACCAGAAGACGGTAAGGGCTATCCGGGTTCATGAGGAAATGTCCAAGGGCTTCCATGAAAAACTTCTGCAGTTTGCCCAGTCTATCGGCATGGCAGGACTGGGGTATCTGGAAGTGGGGGAAGATATGAGCTACAAAGGGCCTATCGATAAGTTTATCCCGGACGAGCTTAAGGGGGAGATGGCCCGGTTGGCGGATTTAAAGCCTGGGGACACGCTGTTTCTGATTGCAGACAAGGAAGCCCGCGCCGCCCAGCTGGCGGGACAGATCCGCACGGAGCTGGGAAACCGCCTGGATATTTGTGAGAAGAATGCATACCGGTTTTGCTTTGTGAATGATTTCCCCATGTATGAGTACGATCCGGAGGAAAAGAAGCTGGTATTTACCCACAATCCCTTTTCTATGCCCCAGGGAGGATTGGAGGCCCTGTTAACTAAGGATCCCCTGGAAATTTTGGCCTACCAATACGATATTGTGTGCAATGGGGTGGAGCTTTCTTCCGGTGCGGTAAGGAACCATGATTTGGAGATTATGGTGAAGGCTTTTTCCATGGCCGGATATACGGAGGATGAGCTAAAGACGAAATTCGGGGCGCTGTACCAGGCCTTCCAGTTTGGGGCGCCGCCTCATGCCGGGATGGCGCCGGGGGTGGATCGGATCATTATGCTCCTTCGGAATGAGGAAAATATCCGGGAGATTATCCCCTTCCCCATGAACGGGAATGCCCAGGATTTAATGTGCAATGCTCCGGGAGAGGTGACAAAGATGCAGCTTAGGGAAGTGCATATTAAGCTGCAATAGCTTCTTTTTTGAGGCATTGGCTGCGTTTTCACACAGAAAAGGGGCGGTCAGGAAAAGCTGTTTGCCTGCAATATAATGTTGTAAGATATGAAAATCCGACAATATATTGCGTTGTACAAACATTTCCTGACAGCCCCTTAAATCAGCTCCTTGAATCGGCGCGTTAAACGCTTACGTCGATGGCTCCTCCGGCTTCCAGGGCTGCTTCCTGCACTTCTCCCGAGGGAGTGTAGGCTGCGCCGGGCTGCTCCCCTAAGGAGGCGCTTGGCGTTTGGCTAAGAGCCTGGAACTTAATTCCTTCCTCGCTGATCTGGGCGGTATCGAAGGAGGGTTCTTTAGCGCCTTTGTCCCCTATCGGTGTCCCTTCTTTAGCGTCTTTGTCCCCTTCGGCTCTGCTGGCCTCAATAGCTTCTTCCTGCTTGGCTTTTTGGGCTTCTTCCTGTTCCTTCCGCTTGGTTCTTTGCTTTTCGATTAATTCTTCCTGCTGCTGTTTTTTCTGTTCCTGTGCTTCCTTGGCATCCAGCTTCATTCCCTGGCTGGTTTTCTCGCTGTACTCTCCTGCCTGCTCCGCCAGGCCGGACGCATAGTTTAAAGCCCGCTGCATTTTGTCCATATCCCCTTTGCGTTCCGCCTCCTTGGCGATGTTCATCGGCGTGGATATCATGCGGACGCTGGCGCTGGCTCCGGCCAGGCCTTCCATGGTTTTTGCATTCATCGAAAACCTCCTGTTCTTATGCCAGCCGGTTAAGATAGATGCCCAGCAAGGCGTTGTCCGTCATCGCTCCGTAATCCGGGGACAGCTCGTTTTCTTTTTCATCGTCCTTTCGCTGTCCGTGCTCTTTGTTTTCCTTTTGGGCTTCTTCCAGCTTTTGCTTTTTTTGGGCTTCCTCTTCCTCCAGCTTATTCTTTTGCTGCTGGTTCTGCTTTAGCCGTTCCAGTTTCTGCTGGGCTGCCTGGATTTCCTTTTCCAGCTCCTTAACCTTTTCTGCATCGTGGTTTTGATCCGCTTCTTTTTTCTCCTTGTTCAGCCGCTGGAGTTTTTGCTCCAAGGCCTTGATCTGGGGATTATCCCCTCCTGCGCCTTTGGGAACTGCGCCGTTGGCGAAAAAAGCGCTGGAAATGGCTGCGTTTACACTCATCATCTGCTCACCTTCCTTTGCTGTTAAAATGGAATGATACCAGGGTCAAAAGACTTTTTGACCCCAACATCATGGAATCGATTGTACCGGACGCCAGATAAAATCTGCCGTGAGTATAAAATTGATTTTGCCGGCTGTTTCTGGCTGCAGGAACTGAGCCGCAAGGTTGGCAGCAGAGGCAAAGTGCGGCAGCGCTTCCTGCTCCAGAGACAATAGGACCGGTACACTAAATTTATCGGCAGATGGGAAAGGCAAAGATAGGAAATTGGTGTTAACGGTCGGTTTATCGGTGCAAAATGCAGGAGGCAGCCTAAAGTGCAGTCATTGTCGTCAGGCATAGTCAGCGGCATCAGGCATAGTCAGCAGTATCAGGCATAGGCGTCATCGAGTGCAGGCGGCTGCCCTAAGTGCAGGTAAGGCCTTGGGACGGTTTGCCGGTGTTGGGGAGGATCAGCAGTACTTCCAGCCGGTAGATGCCGGAGGATGTGCTGTTGCAGACTGTGCCGCCGTATTTTTCAGCCACGGCCCGGATATTGGAAAGGCCGATCCCGTCTTTTGGAACGGTTTCTAAGAGGGATAGGCAGCTGTTTTCCATAAGCAGGCGGTAGAAATTCCCCTTCCGGCTGCCCAGGATATGGATCTGCCTGCCGCCTTCGGGAAGGCAGCCACAGGCGGCTATGGCGTTGTCTGCGGCATTGGCCAGGATGATGCACCAGTCATAGTCCGGGATGCCGCTTTCCTTGGGGATGGCCAGTTCACAGCAGACGGAAATCCCCTTTTCCTTGGCAATGGAAAATTTGCTGCCCAGCAAGGCGTCCACGGCGGCATTTTGCGTCTCTATGGGGCAGGAAAGCTGGGATAAGGATTCCTCGAAGCAGGTCAAGTATTCATAGGCCTTTGCGGCCTGTCCGGCTTTTAGCAGCTGAGCCAGCACCAGCAGATGGTTTTTCATGTCGTGGCGGAAGGCCCGGGTTTTCTCGTCACGGATCCTGGATTCCCGGATATAGGTTTCCAGTTCCCGGGCCTGCTGCTTTAACTGCCCTAAGGTTTGCCTGGCGTAAAAGGAGGCGATAATATCCTGGTAAGCTGCCAGGATGAAAAATAAGCAGGCGCAGGCGAAAAGCTGGAGGAACAGCATTTCCCCGTGGTCAATGACGGGGAAGACGATTTCCATCTGGCGGTTAGTGACAATCGTATTTCCGTAAATTCTGTCAGTGACGGCCTGCTCCACCAGGGAGATAAAGAGAAGGGGGATCATCAGCAGAGGGAAAGCGTTTTTAATTCCGGCTTTGATGCTTTGGCCGAAGTGGATTAAGATCAGCCGGGCAAGGAGGAAAAACAGCAGAACCTTTAGACACTCCCGCAGGGAATCCGCCAGATAAAGGAAAAAATTCGTCGTGGCTGTGCTTGCTGGGTTTAAGGTCAGGCTGAAAACAAAAAAGTCGGCCCACTGGAGGATGCCGCCGCATATGCTTTTTAAGGAAACGGTCAGGGCGGATAAGGTGAAGGCCTGGATAAAGGTTTTGGAATGGTCAGCAAATAACCGGCTTTTTTTCGTAAGCCAAATGCCGAAAAGGGCCAGAAGGCATATCTCGGCTAAGATCTTAAAGGTTCCTTCCAGGAAAAAGATAAATGCCAGGAAGGATAAGCCGGAGTGAAGGATCAGGTAAAGGATGGCGGCTCTCCACCAAAAGGCGGATTCCAGGCATTGGGAAAAAAACCTAAAGGAAATCAAAGGCATGATGATATAGGCAATGGCGTTAGGGATGAGGATGTGCCATTGAAATAATTCAGAAGCATCAGGGAGTGTGCAAAATGGCCAGTTCACGGGTAAACCTCCAGGTATTGATTCATTGAAATTTCGCATTAGAGCGATTTTTTGACCTGTTCTAATCCTGGCGTCCCATATACTCCATCATCCGTTTCATTAGGATGGGGTGGTATTTTCGGGAAACCGGGATCTGGGCGTGGTTTTCCAGGGTGATCATCCCGTCCGCGTATTCGGTCAGGTAGTCCGGGTTGATCAGGTAGCTGCGGTGGCATTGGATAAAGTGGGGGCTTAGCTGAGGTTCCAGCTCTTTCATTTTCCCGTAGTATTCAATTACGCCGTCCCTGGTATGGAGGTAGATTTTCCGGTTAATGACTTCGGCATAGTAGATTTGGCCAAATTTCACGGTCTTGCACCAGTTCATGGTTTGGATAAACAGAGATTTGCCCGACTGCTCCTTTAAGCGCTTTATGGCCCGCATCAGCGCCCCTTCCAGGCGCTTGGGCTGGATAGGCTTTACCAGGTAGTCTGTGGCCTCCACCTCAAAGGCATCCGGCATATGCTCCATGAAGGCCGTCACGAAAATCAGCGCTCCCTGGAATTTGCGGGAGCGCAGTGTCTGGGCAAGGGTTATTCCATTGGGACCCGGCATCCGGATATCCAGGAAAACCAGGTCGTAATTCAGGGGGGAGGCCAAAAGCTTTAAGCCGTTTGAAAAATAGTCTGCCGTAAAGGTCTGGCCTAAAGGGACAAGGATGGCGGACAGTTCCCTGGCTAACTGCTCCTGCAGCAAAGGTTCGTCATCGCATATGGCAATCTTGATCATCGTTTATTACTTCCTCACCGGCTGGTGAACCGCATTTGGAAAAGTTTCCTCTCTCTAATTTTACAAGGCTGGGGGAAGATTTTCAACCGGAATGATGTGAAAAGCCAGGGAAATGATGTAAGCGTCCTTAAAAAGCGTTAATCTTGGCCTTCTGCCCTTATTCAATTATCCTGCCAGTTACAACATCCACAAAATGCTCTGCAAGGCCAATGTGGCTTTTGGGGTTCATGATCTTAAGGATCGTATCCCTTGTAAGGTGCTTGGAAACCACCTCATCATTGAGCAAAAGCTCAATGAAGCTGCCTGCGGCTCCCATGGCTTTCTGCGCCAAGGTGTGGATCCGGTCATGGGCTTCCATCCGCCCCAGGGTTTTGCTTAGTTCCATCATCAATGCTTCCGAATAAATCAGGCCGCCCAGGCAATGGAGGTTTTTTTCCATTTCCACCGTTCGGATTTCCAGGTGTCCAAACAGATCGATGGCGGTATCCAAGGCAGCGTCGGCTAAGGTGCTGATCCGCTCCAGAAAATACGGCTCTACCCGCAGGCATCGGGTATCCCGTTCGTTTGTCCCTTCCATAACCAGCAGGGAATCCGCGGTAATGCTTCTGGCCATCCGGCCAAATCCGGCCAGCTTTGCAGGCACGAAGGGGTTTCGCTTATGGGGCATGGTGCTGCTTCCTATTTTTTCCGGATCAAACCCTTCGGCCAGTTCATTGACTTCGGTTTTCTGCCCGATGTAAACTTCGTTTCCTAATTTTCCTAAAGTGCAGCAGAGAATGGAAAGAATGGAGGTGTATTCCGCGTACCGATCCCGGCTGGTGTACCAGGCGATAGGGGATACGCCGATATTCAGCTCCGCCATTAAACCGTCCCGGACGCTTAGGCCGATTTCTCCCAGGGAGTCCATGGTTCCCACAGCTCCTCCGAATTGGCCCACCAGAATCCGTGGGCGGCAAGAGCGGATCCGGTCTAAGTCCCGGAGAAGCTCATCCAGCCACATGGCAAATTTATACCCCAGGGTGATGGGAAGCGCCTGCTGATCATTAGTTCGCCCGATCATCACAGTGCTTCTGTGCCGGACTGCCATTTCCCGGATGATTTTTGCCAGCCGGACTAATTTTTTTTCGGCCAGGTCAAGGGTATCCCGCATTTGCAGGACGATTGCCGTATCGTTAATATCTTGGGTGGTTGTCCCATAATGGATATATTGCCCTGCATTGTTCTCGCAGATCTCCTTAAAGGCCCGCAAAAGCCCCATAAGGGAATGGCCGGTTGCTTTCCGGTGTTTTTCGTAGGACTCTTCGTCTAACAGCTGCACATGGGCTTTTTTCTGGATCTCCCGGGCAGCTTCCTGGGGAATAATCCCCAGATCTGCTTCAACCTTAGCCAATGCGGCCTCCACATCCATTATCCGCTGGAGGGTTCCTGAGCCGCTGAATATTCCTTCTGCTACGTCAATGCTCCCGAAGTTTCTGGGGGAGGTTCCGGCGTTTTCAAATCTGCTCATTATGTTTCACTCCTTTTGTATTATAAGAAAAAGATGAAATCGCAAACCAATAAGACGATAATCCCTGCCAGCATGGGGACGAATGTACGCTTTGCCACTTCCATAGGCGCTACCTCCGCATACGCTGCCGGGGCGATTACGCAGGAGGCCACAGGGGACATACTCCGGGCAATTCCGGCTGCTAACTGCATGGAAAGGCAAAGCACTACGGCATCTACGCCAAAAGATTGGGAGA
The DNA here is from genome assembly GCA_910575565.1 of Lachnospiraceae bacterium. Classification (GTDB taxonomy): domain Bacteria; phylum Bacillota; class Clostridia; order Lachnospirales; family Lachnospiraceae; genus Caccovicinus. The sequence goes on from CAJTFL010000013.1 coordinate 21,487, forward strand.
TTGCCGGAACCACTGCGGAGAAGGAGAGGAAGGCGGCGTTTCCCGAGCCGGTCACAAAGGCGGTGGCGGAAATAATGATTACCATAATTACGGTCATGGGAACTGCGCCAAAGCCCATATTCCGCGCTCCTTCGATGATCGTATTGATTAAGCCGATGGCCTGCAGGCCGTTGGAGAACAGCTCCGCGGCGATGATTAACGTTACGGTGGTGGCAAACTGTTTTCCCATGCCGTTAAAAAATGCCTGGATGCCTTTGCAGGTTTCCTTCGGGCTGCGCTTTACAAAGATTTCCAGAATCATGGAGATGCAAAGGCTGATCAGCATGGCGGTGACAACGTTCATGGAAACGGATTTTACGACGAAATCGTTAAATACCATTAACAAAATAAGCGGGATTACGGGAAGCAGGGCGTAGCAGGCAGGTACGGAATGCTGCGTATCCGGCTGTTTTTTGCCGGCCTGGACGGGGCTTTCGGCGGTTAACGCCTTATCTGCCCGCTTTTGGATCATAAAATGGACTGCGGTAATCACAAGGATAATGGGAACCGCTACGCTCATCTGGTATTTCACAAAATATACCATGGTATCGATGGCGGAGGTTTCCGACGCGATATTGGTTGCGCCGGAGGCGGGACCCAGATCTAAGCAGGCGGTGGTGGCGATAACCGATACCGCTGAAAGCCTGCTTACGCCTAAGGCGGTTAAAATAGGATAGATAGTTGCCATCAGCAGCACGGCAAGCCCTGCCGCGCTGGGGATAAAGATATTTAAGATCTGGCCGATGGTGTAGGCTAACGCCAGCACAAGGTAAGGGGAGCCGATTTTTTTTAAGGGAGCCACGCAAAGGCGCACCATGGCCTCGCCTGCGCCGATGTGGTTCATGTATTCGGCATATCCGCCGGCGGACATAATGATCATCCCGATTGCCGCCACATTTTTTGCTGTGGAATTTTTCAGTGCTTCAAAAGCATCAAATAAAATAAAGCCGGTGCTCTCGTCAGGCGGGAAAATTGGCTTAATCCCCAATAATTGCGATGCCAGCAGCAGGAGCAGGCCTGCGGCCAGCAGGACGGTATGGGGCTTATATTTCTTAAAGATCAGATAGCCTACCGCCAATGTTATTAAAATGCCCAAAACATTCCCAATGAAACTCATATTGCTCCTCCACATACAGTTTGATAGAATTAAATGCTACACATAAATTCGCCGGTGAATTATTTACTATCATAATATGGGAAACAGGCATACTTTTCAATTGCAATTTTTGCTAAAATTATAAATAATTTTTGTTTATTCTTAACAATTGTATAATGAATTCCCAGGGATATACAGTGGATTTTTGGAAAGAAGAATTTTTTGCTATCGCTTATTCGTACAATACATCATCTGTCTGCTGATACAGCTTTTCCAGCTCATTTAAGCGCAGGCTGGCTTTTTTGGAGTCCAGGCGTCTCATGGCGGAGGCCATAACGTTTAATATGGCGGTGGCTGAGGAGATTGTGTTGATTCCAGTTTCATCCCGGTTGGATTCCGTGGTAAACACAATATCCCCATAGGAGGCGGATAGGCATAAGGGGTTATCGGTGATCATAATGATAAATGCTCCCCGGGATTTTGCCAGTTTAACAAACTCAGCGGTCATTTTTGAATATCGGGCAAAGGAAACGGCTACAATGGCAGTGCGGGAGGTAATGCTTAACAGGCTGGAAAAGAAATCGGAGCCTTCCGGGCGGACGGCAAAAACCTTTTCCCGGTATTTTCCTAAAATTTCTGCAAACCAAAGCGCTGCTGGGTAGGTGGTCCGGTTTGCCACGGAGAGAACGGCATCGGAGTCTTGCAGGCGCTTTGCCGCCAAGTCCATCTGGGGGATATTCAGCATCTTTTTGGTTTTTTCCAGGATCTCGATTTCGCGGTTTAAAATCTGGTGGTAAACATTGTCTGCATCCGGCCGTTCTTCTTCTTTGAAGCTGTTTCCTAAAAGCTCGCGGCGCAGTTCGTTTTGCATGGCGGAAAAACTTTCAAATCCAAGGGTGTAGGCGAAACGAATCACCGTAGTTTCGCTTACCCCCGATTCCCTGCTGATCTTTGCCAGCGTGTTGTAGCTGCTTTCTTCAAGGTTGGCTAATATATACTGCCCCACTTTTTTCTGGCCGGCGGACAGCTCGTCGATTTTTTCCTTTATGGATTCTTCAAATTTCATGGTTTTGTTCCTTTTCATAGATGTTTGCCTTGATTATACGTTGTTTTTCTGCGATAAACAATAGGTTTATGTCTGGATCATTAGATTGACGGCATCCTTTCCATGAACTATACTGGTACAAGGAGGAAGTTAACCATGAAATCACTAGTTATTGCGGAAAAGCCTTCCGTGGCCCGGGACATTGCCCGGGTATTAAAATGCGGGAAACAGATTAACGGAGCCATGGAAGGCTCTTCTTACGTCGTGACTTGGGGACTGGGCCATCTGGTAACGCTGGCGGATCCGGAGGATTACGACAAGAAATATAAGGAATGGAAGATGGAGGATCTTCCCATGATGCCAAAGCCCTTTAAGCTGGAGGTGATCCGCCAGACGGCCAAGCAGTACCAGGCGGTAAAGGCTCAGCTTTTCCGGAAGGATATCGGCGGCATTATTATCGCCACGGACGCGGGGCGGGAGGGGGAGCTGGTGGCCAGGCTGATTTTAAAGAAGGCGGAATGCAAAAAGCCCATTAAGCGCCTGTGGATCTCTTCTGTGACGGATAAGGCGATTCGGGAAGGCTTCTTGCGCCTTAAGGACGGGCGGGAGTATGACAAGCTGTATGACGCGGCCATGTGCCGGGCGGAGGCGGACTGGCTGGTGGGGATTAACGCCACCAGGGCCTTAACCTGCAAATATAATGCCCAGCTTTCCTGCGGCAGGGTGCAGACGCCCACCTTGGCCATGATTGCCGCCAGGGAGAAGGAGATAAAAGGCTTCGTGCCAAAGCCTTATTACGGCCTTAAGGCGGACTGGAAGCAGGGGGACGGCGGGCATCTTTCCCTGGCCTGGCAGGACGGGAAATCCGGGAGCCTGCGCTCCTTTGACAAGGCCAGGATGGAGGAGCTAAGGAAAAGGCTCCAGGGGCAGAAGGGGATGGTGGAGGATATCCGCCGTTCGGTGAAAAAGACCCCTGCGCCGCTTTTATACGATTTAACGGAGCTGCAGCGGGAAGCTAACCGCCGGTTTAATTATTCCGCCAAGGATACCTTAAACATTATGCAGCGGCTGTATGAAAACCATAAGGTGCTTACGTATCCCCGGACGGATTCCCGGTACTTAAGCAGCGATATCCTGCCTACCATCAAGGAACGCCTTGCCGCCTGCGGCGTGGGGCCGTACAAAAAGGCGGCGGCCAAAGCAGGGCGGCAGGCGCTTCCCGCAAAGCCCTTTTTCGTGGATAACGCCAAGGTTTCGGATCACCATGCCATTATCCCCACGGAGCAGTTCGTCCAGCTTGATCATATGACGGTAGATGAGCGGCGGATCTATGATCTGGTGGTCAGGCGCTTTTTGGCGGTGCTGTACCCGCCTTGTGAGTATGAGCAGGTCAAGCTGACGGTCGGGGTAGAAAAGGAGTGCTTTTTAGCCCATGGGACGGTGGTAAAGAATTTGGGCTGGCGGGAAGTGTATGAGGGCGGCAGCGCCATGGAGGAAGGGGGTTTTGATGCCTTTGGAAACTGGAAGGAAGACCTTTCGGAAGAGGAGGGATACCAGGAAGAGACCGCCTTTAAGGCAGGTGGCGGGGAGGTGTCTGGGCGGCTTTCGCTGCTGAAAAAGGGAGACTTGACCGGCTCCCTGACGGTGGCGATGACCGAGGGAAAGACGAAGCCTCCTGCGCCCTTTAATGAGGCTAGCTTGCTGTCTGCCATGGAAAATCCGGCGGCTTACTTGGAAACCAAGGATAAGGCTATGGCAAAAACCCTTGGGGAGACAGGTGGCTTAGGGACGGTGGCTACCAGGGCGGATATTATCGAAAAGCTGTTTTCCTCTTTCCTGGCGGAGAAGCGGGGAAAGGATATTTTCCTTACCGCTAAGGGACGCCAGCTTTTGGAGCTGGTTCCGGAGGATTTAAAGAAGCCGGAGCTGACGGCTCAGTGGGAGATGAAGCTGGCAGGGATTGCTGGGGGCAGCCTGAAGCGGGATGTGTTTATGGAGGAAATCCGGGGATATTCCCTCCAGCTGATCACCCAGATCCGGATGGGGGAGGGGACATTTCGCCATGAGAATTTAACCAATACCAAATGCCCGGACTGCGGGAAGCGGATGCTTTTGGTGAAGGGGAAAAACTGCGAGATGCTGGTGTGCCAGGATCGGGAGTGCGGCCACCGGGAAACCATTGCCCGAACTTCCAATGCCCGCTGCCCCGTGTGCCATAAGAAAATGGAGCTTCGGGGGAAGGGGGACGGGCAGATTTTCGTCTGCAAATGCGGCTATAAGGAGAAGCTGTCCGCATTCCAGGAGCGGAGGAAGCGGGAAGGGGCAGGCGTGACGAAAAAGGATGTGGCCCGGTATATGAATCAGCAGAAGAAGGAAGCCAGCCAGCCGGTGAACAATGCCTTTGCCGTGGCTCTGGCGGGAATCAAGCTGGAGGAAAAGTAGGGGTGTGGGATGAAGGTAGTCTATGATCGGAAAAAAGAAGGGATCCGGATACTTCGGTGCTTCGGGTATGACGGCCAGGCGGAGCTGCCGGATACGATTGACGGCTGCCCGGTGACGGAATTAGGACCGTATCTTTTCGCGGAAACCATCAGGCGGTTTGAGCCGGGGGAGGTTTTTTTGGCAGAGGTTTCCGGGGAGGCGGGCCAGGAAGCCTGCAGCCTTAAGGAAGGCAGGATAGGGGATGGCTCCTGGAAAGAAATGGAATCCCTCAAAGACGGCACGCCGGTATTAAAAGGCGTGGGCCTGCGTGCACTTTCCCTCCCCTCCGGTTTGGAAAAGATAGGCGCTTATGCCTGCTATAACTGTGAAAACCTGGAGGAAATAACCTTTTCCTGGATGCTGCGGGATCTGGGAGCCGGGCTTTTTACCGGCTGCCATGGGATCCGAAGGCTGACGGTATCCCTGCCTTCTGGCTGCCAGTGCTGCTTAAAGGAGATGTTAGCCGAGCTGCGGCAGACCCTTAGGGTGACGGTCTTGGATGGGAAGAGCCAGGTGCAGGCGAAGCTTCTGTTTCCGGAGTATTACGAGGAAGCCATTGAGAATACGCCGGCCAGGATCCTGACCCAGGAGATGCATGGCTGCGGCCACCGCTACCGGAATGCCTTTAGCGGGAAGGATTTCCAGTACCTGGTTTACGACAAGCTGTTTCCCCATATCAAAGTGCAGGAAAAGCCGGAATTGGTGACGGAGCTGGTGCTGGGGCGGCTGATGTATCCGGTTATGCTCCAGGATGAGCGGAAGGAAATTTATGAAGAGTACGCCGCCGCCCATGGCCGGGAGATTGTCCGGGTGGCAAAGGAAGGGCAGGAGATAAACATTTTGCGGTTTGCCGCCCGTGCGCCCTGGTGCGGCGTGGGATGCCTGGAAGAAATGCTGGAAGAAGCCAGGCAGGAAAGGGATGCCCAGTTCCTTGGGTTCCTTATGGATGTCCGCCATGAAAGAAAAGCGTCCCCTAAAGGGAAAAGAAGGTTTGAGCTGTAAGGCTTTTCGCGGAAAGAAGGAAGAGGGTAAAAGCAAAAACTGCCGCAAAGGGGCTGTCTGCGGTTTTGCGGCAGTCCTTTGCGGCAGCTTTTGCGGTCAGTGATTTTTGCTTTAGGCTAAAGCCTTAACTTCGGTTACGCTGCCATTTCCCGGTTTTTCCCGTAGAAGGTCAGCAGGTACAGGCCGCACAGGCCCACCACGGCATAGATGATCCGGGACAGCCAGTTGCTCCCCAAGAGGAAGGATACCAGGTTAAAATCAAAAAAACCGATAAGCCCCCAGTTTACGGCGCCGATAATGCCGATGGTAAGTGCGGTCAGGTCTAACGTTCTGTTCATAAGAAAACCCTCCTTAACGACTGTCAGCCTGCCTGCTGCCGTGAGCCTGCGAAAAGAGATTGGCGCAAAAGACCCATGGGAAAAGGGCAGCACACAAGCTTACCATTAAGGTTTCCCGCAAACCGCATTTTTATCCATAATGCGGGCAATTTCCTGCTCCGTATCGTCGAAAAGCAGCCGTTTATTATACTGGTAATATCGCTTGCAGTCGTACTCCTGGAGGAATTTGGTGCAGTAAAAATTGGTATTTAATTCCGTTACAAAAATTACCATTTCCTGGCTGTCGCCGAAGGCAGCCTCCATGAAATCAAAGCCGTGTTCCAGCATTTGCCCGGCCTGGCTAAAGCAGGCCTCAAAGGCATCGCTGTCCTTGGCAAACTGTTCCCGCAAAAATTCCCAGCCAGCCTTGGCATCGGGGCTGCTTCCTGACTGACGGCAGCCCGATTCCCATTGGAGCAGCAGGTTTTGGTAACGCTCTAAGGCGGCGAAAAGCCTGCGGTAAAGAAGGTCTTCCTTCCGGGTCAGCAGCTCCTGGCGCTTTAACTGCTCCCACTGGCTTTGGGTACGGGCGATTAAATCGGAGAGCTTTCCATCCTTTACGCTCCTTAGCCCCTCCATCAGCCGGGCAGTGACTTCTTCCTTTTCGGAAAGTTCCCGGAAGGTGCTGCCCAGCTTAGATAAAAGGAGGCCAACCAGGCTTAGCTTTTCATCGAAAGAAGCTTTGGCAGCCTGGTCGCACAGGCTTTCTTTGATGATTCCCGAGAGGATTTCCTCTACCTGGTAATCGTTTTGGTATTTCTCATAAAGGGTCAAGTAATTGGCAAAATCCTTGGCGATTTTCGGGTGCTGCAGGTACTGGAAGATCACTTCCCTGTCCGTCGTTTTCCCCAGCCGTTCATACGCATCCATAAAGCGGGACAGATCCTCCCAGCCTCTGGGGGTGGCGAACAGCTTGCCGTCTACCGTGGTTTCAATATGGCAGAAATATTGGGGTTTAATCTTCAAATAGGAAAGGATGGCCGGGTGGATCTGCTCCCTGCAGGCGTATTCCAGCCAGGCATCAAAATCCGGCTCAACCAAGATCCGCTTGATCCGGTCTAAGGTGACTACGTCAAATTCCCGGACGGATTTATTGTATTCCGGCGGGTTCCCGGCAGCCGCGATCACCCAGCCCTCCGGAATCCGGTGGTTCCCGAAGGTTTTGCACTGCAAAAACTGCAGCATGGTGGGGGCGAGGGTTTCGGAAACGCAGTTGATTTCATCGATAAACAGGATCCCTTCCTTAAGGCCGGTGGCCCGGATCTTTTCATAGATGGCGGCCACGATCTCGCTCATGGTATATTGGGTAATGGCGTATTCCTTCCCCTCGTAGGTTTTTTTCTCGATAAAGGGAAGGCCTACGGCGCTTTGGCGGGTGTGGTGGGTAATGGTGTAGGCCACCAGGCCGATGCGGCATTCCTTGGCAATCTGTTCCATAATCTGGGTTTTCCCGATTCCCGGAGGGCCGATAAGCAGCACGGGGCGCTGGCGGATGGGCGGGATGGCGTAAGCCCCGTAAGCGTCCTTGTCCAGATAAGCTTCAATCGTGTTCTTAATTTCTTCTTTTGCCCGTTTAATGTTCATGATGGTTTCCCCCTTGGATAAGTTCCTCCGGTGAGAGGATGATTTTCATTGCCCAGCCGGGAACGGAAATATCGGAATAATTTTCTTCGATAAAGACGAAAACGGTGTCGTAGGCCGGTTTTTGGACGGGATAGATCCCTTTCCCATCGGTGAAGTAAATCAGACCCTTCAGGTGCTTAAGCTCACCGGTTTTGCAGAGGCCGGACACGTATTCAAAGGCAGGGCGGAAATCCGTCCCTCCGTGGCCGATTACGGTAAACTGCTCTAAGTAGGACTTCATGTCCTCCCGGCATCGGATTACCGTGTCTGAGCGGATTTTTTCGTCGCACTGGAGGATATGGATATTTACCTGATGGAAATAGCTTTCCTCTTGGGAGAGGACGGAGTACGTTTCCTCTAAGAACCGGCGGATTAAATCCCCGGAGCAGGACATAGACGTATCGATGACGATGGCAAAGTCCTGGATCCGGAAAACCTCCCGGGTTTCCAAAGGCTCTACCAGGGGCATATTCCCGTAGAGGGACAGGCCGTAGGTGTAGAATACCGGGTCGAAGGAATCGGGATCTACCTGGATCTCCTCCCGCAGGACGGCAAATTTTTTCAGGAAAGACCGGTAGTCATACCGCTCACGGTTCTCCGCCTGCACCTGCTCTAAAAGGGTGTGCCCGTCCTCCGAAGGGTCTTTAGCGCCCAAGGTTTCCATCTCTGTCTGCAGCCTTTCCCGGTGATCCTTCCACTGGTTTTGGCGGCGGATCATTTGGCTTTTAGGCATTTCCCGCTCCCATAAATCGTGGCTGTCCCGGTAAAATTCCAGGGCCAGCCGTTCCAGCTGCTTTGGGTTAAAGTCCATATCCTGCAGGGCCTTATCGATTCCTTCTGCGTTCATGACTGCAAGATTCTGCCGCTGCAGCCTTAGGTAAATTTCCCGCCGTGGCATGGATAAGGGGAGGTGGACGCATTTTTGGTACAGGTGGTCGATGATGGATTCTACGGCAATGTCGCAGGCTAGGTTCCACAGGGAGGGCAGGCGGCCCTTCCGGTTATCCGTATGGCCGAAGAGGCAGTGGAGCATCATATGGAGAAAGGTCCGGTTTACCAAGGTGCGCCCCTGGCGGTAAAGGTTTAGCAGATATTCCGGCCCGTAACAGATCAGGAAACCGTCCGTGGCGATCCCGGCTCGGCTCCAATCGGCCTCAAAGCCAAAGCTGCTTAAGGCGATATCAAAGTAGCGCATATTGACGTACAGCTCATTTCGGGAAGCGGAAAGGATTTTTGTGCATAATTCCACCAGCTCCAGCTCGCCAAGCTGTTGCTGCCTTATAGGGTCAGTCATAGGCGTGGCCTCCTGTCTCGGTTATAGTGCGCCAAGGCGCTTAAGCCTCCAGCTAATGCGTCAGCGATAGGTGTTCCTTTTTTAATTCTTCGTATAGATGAAATAATGTCCAGCCCGCGTTTTCCGGCGTGACGATGGCTTTTAAGGGGATAGGCGGGACGCCGGATTTCCTGAGATTGAGGAGCAGGCTGTCTATCCGGCTATCGGTCATATGGTGGAGCACCAGGATATCCTGGCTGATTTCTGGCGGGATTTGCGGCGTGGCTTTTGTCTCCTGCACATCCGGCATTTCCCTTTCCTCTAAAGGCAGGTATCCGGACATTCCGGCCAGGAAGCCAACGGTTTCTTTTGCCTGCTCCGGGCGGATGTTTTTAATCCGGATCCCCATGCGGATTAGGACGCTTTTTAGCAGGCGGACTTGCGCATCCTTAAGGCAGGCCTCATTTTTGGCAGGGGCATTTTCTCCTTCTGCCATGTTTCCTTCCAGCAGGGGATTTAAGCCGGACGGACGGTAATATAGCGCGATTTCCTGTAATTTTCCCATGGTTTATAAGCTTGTCCTTTCGTTTTTTTTTAAGATATATCTTATGATGCTAAGGAGCGCAAAACAATCTGGCGTCGCAGGGACAGAAGGCTTTTGCCCCGGTATCATTTCAAAATCTTTGCCAAACAGTTATATCATATGCCAGTCAGAAGGAAAATACAAGCCCGGAATGCTGCTTTTCGCGGCCTTTGGCGAAAGCCGTGTTGCACTTTTGGCCGGGTAGTGGTATGATTATCTGTAACTGTGAAGGTACGGAACCGTTATGGTTAACGAAAACTTTGTGCGGCGTTTGGCGAAGGTTTACGGAGGATATTATCATGTTTTTTATCGGCGGAGTAGGTCAAGGCTCGAAATTGTTTCAATACCCGAAGCTGCTTGCCTGCAAGTTTTGCGGCAGCCAGGCCGGATGCCAGATTGTGATGACGTATTACTATTTCAGCTTCTTTTTCATCCCCTTATTTAAGTGGGGGAAGCGGTTTTTCGTGAAGATGCAGTGCTGCGACGCTGTTTATGAGCTGGCCTCGGAGGTAGGGAAGGCTATCGCCCGGGGAGAAGGGACGGATATCCGGGGAGAGGACTTAAAACTAGTCCAGGACGGAAAGCAGCGGTTTACCATCAGCAGCCAGCCTGCACAGCTGGGGGAAAGGGAGGAAGAGCTTCCCAAAACCCGCAGATGCCCGGTGTGCAAATATGAGTCGCCGGGGGAATTCCGCTACTGCCCGAACTGCGGGCAGAGGCTGCGGTGACGAATTTTGGAGGGAAACAGCGTATGATATTCATTAAGAATGGCAGAATAATCGACCCGGAATCCGGCTTTGACGGGATAGGGGATGTGGTGCTGGAAGGGGATAAAATCCGCCGGATCCTTAAGGGGGATGAGCGAAAGGAAAATATCCCGGAAGGCGCAAAGCAGGTTATCGACGCCACCGGGCTGGTGGTGGCCCCAGGGCTTGTGGACGTCCATGTCCATTTCCGGGATCCCGGGCTGACCTACAAGGAAGATATCCATACTGGGGCGGCGGCGGCGGCCAAGGGCGGCTTTACCACGGTGGTGTGCATGGCCAATACCGTGCCCAAGGCAGATAATCCCAAGACGCTTAAGTATGTGCTTGAAGAGGGGAAGAAAACTGGCATCCATGTGCTGTGCTGCGGTGCGGTGTCCAAGGATTTTAAAGGGGAAGAGCTGACGGATATGGAAGGTCTTAAGGCGGCCGGGGCGGTTGGCTTTACCGATGACGGAATCCCCCTTATGGATGAGGTTCTCCTTCGGCAGGCCATGAAGGAGGCGGCCAGACTTAACCTTCCCATCAGCCTTCACGAGGAAAACCCGGCGTTTATCAAAGAGAACGGCATTAACCACGGGCCTGTCTCCGAGGCGCTTGGGATCTATGGCTCCCCGGCGCTGGCGGAGGATTACATGGTGGCCAGGGACTGTATGATTGCCCTGGAAACCGGGGCGGCGGTGGATATCCAGCATATCAGCTCCGGCGGCGGGGTAGCTATGGTGCGCCTGGCAAAAAGCCTGGGGGCGAAGGTGTGGGCGGAGGTGACGCCCCATCACTTTACCTTGACGGAGGAAGCCGTCCTTGCTTACGGCAGCCTGGCGAAGATGAACCCTCCCTTAAGGAGGGAGAAGGACAGGGAATGCCTGATTGAAGGGCTGAAGGACGGAACCATCGATATGATTGCCACCGATCATGCGCCTCACAGCCGGGAGGAAAAGGCCATGCCCTTAACCAAGGCGCCCAGCGGGATCATCGGCCTGGAAACGTCCCTGGCCCTGGGGATTACGGAGCTGGTAAACAAGGGGCATCTTACCTTGGTGCAGCTGATGGAAAAGATGAGCCTAAACCCTGCGAAGCTGTACCGGCTGGAAGGGGGGCGGCTTAGGGAAGATGCCCCAGGGGATCTGGTACTCTTTAAGGAAAAGGAATCGTGGACAGTGGGGGAATTTGCCTCTAAATCCGCAAACAGCCCGTTTGTGGGAAGGGTTTTGGAAGGAAAAGTAAAATACACCATTTGCGGCGGGAAAATCGTCTACCAGGATAAGGATATGGTGACAAGATTTGCTTGCAAATTGTAAAATATCGAGTAAAATAAAAAGGCAATTTTAAGAAAGGGAAGAAAGGCAGAAATGATTAGTGCAAATAATATTACCCTGAGGATCGGAAAAAAAGCTTTATTTGAGGATGTGAACATTAAGTTTACGGAAGGAAACTGCTACGGCCTGATCGGGGCTAACGGCGCAGGGAAATCTACGTTTTTAAAGATACTGTCCGGCCAGCTGGATTCCACCAGCGGGGATATTGCCATCACGCCAGGGCAGAGGCTGTCTTTCCTGCAGCAGGATCATTTTAAGTACGATCAGTTCGCTGTGCTGGATACGGTGATTATGGGGAATGCCAGGCTGTACCAGATTATGAAGGAAAAAGACGCCATCTACATGAAGGAGGACTTCACCGACGAGGACGGCATCAAGGCGGCGGAGCTGGAGGGAGAGTTTGCCACCATGAACGGCTGGGAGGCGGAGTCTGACGCTGCCAGCTTGTTAAACGGCTTAGGGATTGAGACGGAACTGCACACGGCGGTCATGTCCACCCTTATGGGCGCCCAGAAGGTTAAGGTGCTTTTGGCCCAGGCTCTGTTTGGGAATCCGGATATCCTGCTTCTTGACGAGCCCACGAACCATCTGGATCTGGATGCCATCGCCTGGCTGGAAGAGTTTTTGATTAACTTTGAGAATACGGTGATCGTGGTTTCCCATGACCGCTATTTCCTGAATAAGGTCTGTACCCATATCGCGGACATTGACTATGGCAAGATCCAGCTGTATGCCGGAAACTATGATTTCTGGTATGAGTCCAGTCAGCTGATGATCAAGCAGATGAAGGAAGCCAACCGGAAGAAAGAGGAGAAGATCAAGGAGCTGCAGGAGTTTATCCAGCGGTTCTCCGCCAATGCCTCAAAGTCCAAGCAGGCCACTTCCAGAAAGCGCGCCCTGGAAAAAATTGAGCTGGACGAGATCAAGCCTTCCAGCCGGAAGTATCCCTATATTGATTTCCGCCCCTTCCGGGAGATTGGCAATGAGGTGCTGACCGTAGACCATCTTAGCAAAACTATAGACGGGGTTAAGGTGCTGGATGATATTTCCTTTATTTTGGGGCATGATGACAAGGTGGCTCTGGTAGGGCCAAATGAACACGCAAAAACGGTGCTGTTCCAGATTTTATCCGGCCAGATGGAGCCGGATGAGGGGAGCTATAAGTGGGGGCTTACCACCTCCCAGTCCTATTTCCCCAAGGATAACAGCGCTGAATTTGATAACGACGATACCATTGTGGACTGGCTGACCCAGTATTCTCCGGAAAAGGATGTGACGTATGTCCGCGGCTTCCTTGGCCGTATGCTGTTTGCCGGGGAGGACGGGGTAAAGAAGGTAAAGGTCTTGTCCGGAGGGGAGAAGGTGCGCTGTATGCTGTCCAAGATGATGATCTCCGGAGCCAATGTGCTGATGCTTGACGAGCCGACGGATCATCTGGACATGGAAGCCATCACCGCCTTAAATAACGGGATGATCAAATTCCCCGGCGTGATGATTTTCTCCTCCCGCGACCATCAGATCGTCCAGACCACGGCTAACCGGATTATGGAGATCATTAACGGCAGGCTGGTGGATAAGATCACGACTTACGATGAATATCTGGAAAGCGACGAGATGGCCAGGAAGCGTTTTACCTTTACCATAGCAGAGTCTGACGCGGCAGATAATTAAGGATAAATGCTGCCGGAAGGTGGCGGGGGAACCGCCGGAAAGGATGAGGATGAAAATGACGGGAAAGAAGAGCAGGGAACGAAAGAGGATTGCCGCGCTGGCGCTTGCAATGGCGGCAGGGATGGCTTTTGCCGCTTACGGCGGGGAGTGGAAGCAGGACAATATAGGCTGGGTTTACCAAAACGATGACGGTTCCTACCAGATGAACGGCTGGTTTACGGACGTGAACGGGAAGAGCTATTATTTTAACGAGCAGGGCTATATGCTTTATAATACCATCACGCCTGACGGACAGAGGGTGGGGGCGGACGGGGCGCTGATCCCTGGGATCAGGAGCCTTCCAAGCACCAAGGGCGATCTGTATTACCGGGGGCTTCGCCAGACATTGGATTCCATGATTTTGTACCCCCAGGAGAGTACGGGCCATGATGATTTGGATGCCATTTTGGATCAGATTTTTGCCCAGATTATCAGGCCGGACATGGATACCCATGATAAGCTGCAGGCCTGCTACGATTACCTGATTACCCATACGGTATACGGGGCTAACAGCCAGTGGGGCGGCACTTACCGCTACGCCTACGGCACGCTGTCCGAAGGGATTGGGGTTTGCGACGATTATTCCGCGGCCTTTGCGGTGATGGCCAGGAAGATTGGCGTCCCGGTTTACACGGCCACCGGTTCCACCCATAAGTCAAACGGCCAGTTTACGCCCCATACCTGGTGTCAGCTGGACTGCAACGGGGTGACGTATATCTTTGATCCCCAGGTGGAGGATGTGATTGCCAACAGCCGGGGCGGGGCGATCATGTACATCCGTTTCGGCGGCACTACGGCCCAGCTGGCGGATAAATACCGCTTTGAGTCTATTATGGATGATTTTTCAAAAGCTCCGTGAAGGAAGAAGCCGAAAGCAAAGATGAGTTTGAGGGCATGACGGAGGATGAGCTGTGGGAGCTTTTGATGGAAATGATGGATGAAGAGATGTATGGCGATTAAAAGCAAGGCAAAATGGAAAGGTTAAGCCTGCAAGAAGGAGATAAAGACGTATGGAGGGGCTGTTTGGCGTGCTGACAAAGGCGGTATCCTTTGTCCTGATCATTGTAACGGGGTATGTGCTGAAAAAGAAAGGTTTCTTTCAGCCAAAGGATTTCCGCCTGGTATCGAGGATTGTGATTGACATCACTCTTCCCTGCGCGATTATCTCGAATTTCAGCAGGATTTCTATGGAGAATTCCCTGCTGTTTATGTGCGTGCTGGGGCTGGCCGCCAATGTGTTTACCTTGCTGGCAGGATTTTTGGTCAGCTTAAAAGACGGGCGGGAGGGGAAGGCGTTCAATATGCTTAATGCTTCCGGCTATAATGTAGGGAACTTTACCATTCCCTTCGTCCAAAGCTTTTTAGGCCCTATGGGCTTTGCCGCCACCAGCCTGTTCGACACAGGAAATGCGATCATGTGCACGGGGATCACTTACACCCTGGTATCCATGGTGGCCGGGAAGGGGGAACGCCCTTCGGTAAAAAGCGTAGTCAAAAGCCTGCTGTCCTCCATGCCTTTTAATGCATATGTGCTGATGACCATCCTTGCTGTGCTTAGGGTTTCCCTGCCGGAGGTGGTGGTTTCCTATGCGGGTACAGTGGGAAGCGCCAATGCGTTCCTGGCTCTTTTGATGATTGGCATTGGCTTTGAGATCCGGCTGGGGCGGGAAAAGTTAGCCAGGCTTGCCAAGATTTTAATCCTGCGCTACGGCCTGGCCGTATTTATGGCAGTGGCGGCCTACCAGTTCCTGCCCTTTGATCTGGACGTGCGCCGTGCCATGGCGCTGGTGGCCCTGGGGCCTGTGTCTTCTGTAGCCACAGCTTATACCGGAAGGCTGGAGGGGGATGTGGAGCTGGCCAGCGCCATTAATTCCTTGTCCATTGTCACCAGCATTGTCATGCTTACGGGGGCGCTGCTGATTTTGCTGTAAAGGGCGCGGCTGAACGGACGGTAGATTTTATCGGTAAAAAGATATTTTTTTAAAGAAGGAGATAGGAAGATTTATGGCTAAGGATAAGAAAATGGTGGAGGCCATTACCTCGATGGATGAGGATTTCGCCCAGTGGTACACGGATGTGGTAAAAAAGGCGGAACTGTGCGATTATGCCAGCGTGAAAGGCTGCATGGTGATTAAACCGGCAGGCTATGCGATTTGGGAGAATATCCAGGGCGAGCTGGATCGCCGCTTTAAGGAAACGGGGGTACAGAATGTGTATATGCCCTTGTTTATCCCAGAAAGCCTTCTGGACAAGGAAAAGGATCACGTGGAGGGCTTTGCCCCCGAGGTTGCCTGGGTGACGCACGGTGGGCTGGAGCCTTTGCAGGAACGGCTTTGCGTAAGGCCCACCTCCGAGACGCTGTTCTGCGATTTTTACGCCAAGGATATCCACTCTTACCGGGATCTGCCCCGGGTATATAACCAGTGGTGTTCCGTGGTTCGCTGGGAGAAAACCACCCGGCCGTTTCTGCGTTCCCGGGAATTCTTATGGCAGGAAGGGCATACCGCCCATGCTACTGCCGAAGAAGCCCAGGAGAGGACGATCCAGATGCTGAACCTGTACGCGGATTTCTGCGAGGAAGTGCTGGCCATCCCGGTGATTAAAGGGCAGAAGACGGACAAGGAGAAATTCGCCGGGGCGGAGGCGACCTACACCATTGAAGCGATGATGCATGACGGGAAAGCCCTTCAGTCGGGAACCAGCCATAACTTTGGGGACGGTTTTGCCAAAGCCTTTGAGGTGCAGTTTGCCGATAAGGACAACAGTTTAAAATACGTGCACCAGACTTCCTGGGGAGTCAGCACCCGGATGATTGGCGGCATTATCATGGTTCACGGGGATGATAACGGCCTTGTGCTGCCGCCTAAGATTGCCCCGGTTCAGGTGATTGTCATCCCGGTGCAGCAGCAGAAGGAAGGGGTTTTGGATAAGGCCTATGAGCTGCGGGATCGGCTGTCCGGTTTCCGGGTAAAGGTGGATGACACAGATAAAAGCCCCGGCTGGAAGTTCAGTGAATGTGAGATGCGGGGAATCCCCCTGCGGGTGGAGATAGGACCTAAGGATATGGCGAACAACCAGGCCGTCTTTGTCCGCCGGGATACCCATGAAAAGACGGTGGTTTCCTTAGATGCCTTAGAACAGGAAGCGGCGGCGATGCTGGAGCAGATCCAGAAGGATATGCTGGAGCGGGCAAGGAAGCACAGGGATGCCCATACTTACCAGGCCGTTACATGGGATGGCTTTGCGGAAATTGTTAACCATAAGCCGGGCTTTGTGAAGGCCATGTGGTGCGGCTGCCAGGAGTGCGAGGAGAAGATCAAGGAAGAAACCGGGGCTACTTCCCGGTGTATGCCTTTTGAGCAGGAGCACTTAGCGGACACCTGTATTTGCTGCGGGAAACCGGCGAAAAAGATGGTGTACTGGGGTAAGGCGTATTAACAGGAGAAATCCAGGAGGTTTGCAGTGAAGATTGAGATTCCGGATGGAGTGGAAAGGATTATTCAAAAATTAAATCACCAAGGCTATGAGGCCTTCGCCGTAGGCGGCTGCATCCGGGATACTTTGCTGGGAAGGGAGCCTAAGGACTGGGATATCACCACCTCGGCTTCGCCCTGGCAGGTGAAGGAGCTTTTTGGCCGCACCATCGACACCGGCATCCAGCACGGTACGGTTACGGTAATGGATGGCCGGACGGGCTATGAAGTGACTACCTACCGGGTGGACGGGGAATATGAGGACGGGCGGCATCCCAAGTCCGTGAAGTTTACCTCCAGCTTAAAGGAGGATCTTAAGCGCCGGGATTTTACCGTCAATGCCATGGCCTACAGCCACAAAAGGGGCCTGGTGGATGAGTTTGGCGGGCTTAAGGATTTAAAGTCCCAGGTTATCCGGTGCGTGGGAAAGCCGGAGGAACGGTTCGGGGAGGATGCCCTGCGGATGCTAAGGGCGATCCGCTTCTCGGCCCAGCTGGATTTTTCCATTGATCCGGGAACCTGGGCGGCAGTTAAGGCCGTTGCCCCCAATTTAAAAAAGGTAAGCAAGGAGCGGATACAGGCGGAGCTGACCAGCCTCCTTTTATCCCCCCATCCGGAGCGGATTGAACTGGTATATCAGGCAGGCTTAAGCCCTTATGTGGCCCTAAGCTTTCATCAGGTAATCCGAAGCCAGCTTTGCATTGATCCAGGGCTTCCGGCGAAGAAGCATATCCGATGGGCGGTTTTTTTAAAGGATACGGAGGAAGAGGAGGCGGTGGAAGTGCTTAGGGAGTTAAAGCTGGATAACGACACCATTTCCCGGGTGCGCACCTTGAACCGATGGATCTGCCGCCAGATCCCGGCGGGAAAGGTGCAGATCCGCTGGGCCATGAGCCAGATGGAGCCGTCCTTATTTGACGATCTGCTGCTTTTGAAAAAATCCCTGGGGCAGCCCTGGGCGACGGAGATGAAATGGCTGACAGAGGAGATCCGCAAGGCTGGGGACTGCACGTCCTTAAAGGAGCTGGCGATTAGCGGGAAGGATCTGCTGGCGGCAGGGATGAAGCCGGGCAAGCACGTGGGAGAAGAGCTGAACCGGCTTTTAGGGCTGGTGCTGGAACGGCCGGAGTTAAACCAGAAGGAGATTTTGCTGCATTTGGCGGTTTTGCGCTGAAATTTCCCCTTTTTATGTTCTTTGACAAAAGGACTGCGCTGAATATCATACAGGAAGGGTAATCATACCAATCATATCAAAATTTTATGGGATAATCATCAAGATGTATTTCCAGCAGAGCGAACACAATCCACCGCATTTTCATGCTGTATATGGGGAATATGTGGGGGCATTTGACATTAAAACCCTTGAAATGATAGAGGGGGATTTACCTGCCAAAGGCCAAGCGCTTGTCCGGGAATGGGCGGAAAAGTACAAAGATGATTTGCTGAAAATATGGAGCACACAGGAATTTAGGAAGCTCCCACCGCTCAAATAGTGGCCGGGACAGCAGAAAGGGAGTGCTGCTATGTTTTACAGGGTGAAAGAAGTCCGGCCATTACCAGCGTATAATCTGCTTATTAGGTTTGTTACAGGGGAACGCAAGCAGTACAATGTTGCTCCATTGTTTGAAAAATGGGACGCATTCAAGGCGCTTTCCAGTGTCAAGGGATTGTTTGAACAAGTAAAAGTGGACACTGGCGGTTACGGTATATCGTGGAATGATGATATAGACCTGTCCTGCAATGAACTGTGGGAGAACGGAATGCCCATAGAGGTGGCTGCTGACGATCTCCGGGCAATACAGGCGGCATATGAGGAATACGCACAGGACGAAACCGTGAGCCACAATGATATTTACTGGGATTAGGGGGATATTTAAAAAATGGAAGTTGTCAAAGGGCAGCTTCTTTTTTTGTGCATTATGGCAGCAGGGAAAGGCTGTCTGTCACGCGTTAGCTCAGTAAGCAGGAAAAAATGATTCGGACTGGGTGTGCCCGCGCTGCGGAAAAATCAATAGCGATTATGTAGGCACTTGCAGCTGCGGCTGCAAGGGAGCGCCGGATCTGATTGTTGAAATCCTGTCCCCTTCCACCCTTCGCCATGACCGGCTTGTGAAGTTAAACCTATACCAGCGAGCCCGGGTGCGGGAATACTGGATTGTGGATCCGGAGAACAGGTCTGTGATGGTGTTTCTCCCAGACAGCAGCGGTTCTTTTAGGCTTCATGAGGACTACGGACGGGAAGATGTGGCAAAAGTCAACGTGCTTGATGGGTGTTTTATTGAATTAAGCAAAGTGTTTTCTGAGTAAGCAGCTTAGATTAGAGCGGGCGGAGTTAATTCCTGTCTGCTCTTTTTATTTGGTAAAATACCGTCCGTTCAGCCCATGCCATTCGTACTGTGCGGCGTCCCTTCAGGGAAAAACGCGCTTGCAGCGCTTTTTGCTGCTGGCGCAGCTTTCTTTTGCTTATTGACAAACTTTCATAGGATTGTATTAAATTTGGAGCTTGCTATCCAGGGCTTTGCTGTGGTAGGATGGAGATGAACGTTATTCCATAGAGAAAACGCATCAGCAAAGGCTTGGCTTTCCTGTATGCAGGCGGCGCAAACGTTGGCAGCAGGCATGGCAAAGCAGATAAAAACGGATGAAAAGCAGATACCGGGACAGGGAAAGGATGTGCTGACCCTTTCGGCAGCAACTTTCGGCAGTTCTCTGGGCGATTTTGCGGTATTTTGCAGGGATTTACACCATTCTCAATCTAAGGGATGCCAAGGGCAAAAGCCCGTTTGGCCAAATGTCATCTTAATGAATCTTAAGGTGCTTCCTTCTGATGCGTTCTCGGAAATGTTCATTTTAAGCTGGCGTATATGCGGCTTATCCAATCCCCAAAATCTGAAAATGCCTGAAAAGCAGGGGACGCTTAGGGCGCCGTTTTATCAGGCGAAGAAGGAGAGAACGATGAGAAACAGCAGCAGGACACTTACACACCCACATACCCACACCCTCTACATGGTGGAACTGGCACTGATGGTCGCCATCATTTTTGTGATGGCCTTTACCCCACTGGGATATCTTAGGACGCCGGGGCTTTCCATCACATTTTTGACCGTGCCGGTGGCGGTGGGAGCCATTATTTTAGGGCCGAAGGGCGGAGCGGTCTGCGGCCTGGCGTTTGGCCTTACCAGCTTGATGCAGAGCATGGGAGGCGGGGGCTTTGGCACGATGTTATTTGGCATCAGTCCCTTAGCAACGGCTTTTACCTGCATTGTGCCCAGGGTCTTGGAAGGGTGGCTTTGCGGCCTGGTATTTCAGGCAATGAAGAAGTTTTCCAAAAACGGTTCCTATTTTGCGGCAGGCCTTGCCTGCCCGCTGTTAAATACGGTGTTGTTTATGACTGCCCTGGTGGTGTGCTTTTACCATACGGATTATATCCGGGGGATTGCCCAAACATTGGGGGTATCCAATCCGGTAATGTTTGCGGTGGTGTTCGTAGGCGTACAGGGGCTAATTGAGGCCGCAGCCTGCACCGTGATTGCCAGTGTGGTTTCCAGGACGCTGGCGGCGGCTTTGAAGATGGGATAGAGGATAAGGAGTATCTGGCAGAAAGTAAATATCTGGCGGAAAGCAATTTTCAACGTTTGATATTCATGTCAGTTGTGTGTCTGCGAAACGAAGACGTAGTGCGCTATAGCGAGATTCGCAGACATACTGATGACAAGCAGATACATTTAAAAAGGATGGCGAGGCCGCCTTGCAGCAAAGGACGCTGCGGGGCGGCTTAATTGCTTAAAAGAGCCGGGCGCAGGGAAATTTCCGAGAATGCCCTTAAGATTCGAGAGCGCCCTTAAGATTTAAGAAACAAGAAACGGAGAAAAGGAGAAAAATAAAGTGGAGGAAAATAAAGTGGAGGAAAATAAAGTGGAGGAAAATAAAGTGGAGAAAAATAAAATGGAAGAAAATGGTGTGGTAAGGGAAATCCCCATTACGGAGGTAGAGGGGCTGCGCATCGGCAATGCCCAGGATCAGGAGGCAAAGACGGGGGTTACGGTGCTTTTGTTTGACGAAGGGGCGAAGGTGGGAGTGGATATCAGCGGGGGCGGCCCTGCATCCAGGGAAACGCCCTTGGCTCTTCCCTTGACGGCGGATAATCCGGTGAATGGGATTGTGCTGTCCGGGGGTTCCGCTTTTGGCCTGGCTGCGTCGGACGGCGTGATGGAGTACCTGGAAGAGCGGGGGATCGGCTATGAAACCGGATATGCCAAGGTTCCCTTGGTATGCCAATCCTGCATTTACGATCTTGGCTGCGGAAGGGCGGATGTGCGCCCGGATAAGGCCATGGGCTATAAGGCCTGCGTGGATGCGGAGAAAAATAGTCCTTCCTGGGGATGCATAGGCGGCGGGACGGGAGCTGCGGTGGGGAAGCTTTACGGCATGGGCAGGGCCATGAAGTCGGGGCTGGGAATGTATGCGGTGTCTGTGGGGAAGCTTAAGATGGCGGCGGTAGTGGTGGTAAATGCGGTGGGAGATATCATTGATCCGGAAACAGGAAAAATCGTGGCGGGGCTTAGGACGGAGGACGAAAAAGGGTTTGCGGACTCCTGCAGGGAGCTGTACCGGTTAAGCTGCCGCCAGGATTTATTTAGCCGTCAAAGCGCATCCGGGAGCGGGATAGCCAATGCTAATACTAATACCAATGCCAATACAAATACTACAATCGGCGCGGTGATTACCAACGGAAAGTTTTCAAAAGCGGAGATGGGAAAGATTGCTTCCATGGCCAGAAGCGCCTATAGCCGCTGTATCCGGCCCGTAGGGACGATGGCAGACGGGGATACGATCTATGCTGCTGCCTTAGGCAGGATAGAGGCGGATGTAAATATGGCGGGGACTCTGGCGGCGGAGGTGATGGCAAAAGCGATCTTAAGAGCCGTACAGCCTTAAAGTTTTCCTGAAGTGCGCTTGAAAAAGCATTCCCGTCATCACACGTCCCACAAACGGTGGCGCACGTCTGGCAGAAAGCATTTTATAAACACGCTCTGGGCAGGATAATTTCAGACATAATCTTTCCTCTACATTCATAGGCTGGAAGTAGCCAATCAGGAAGCTGTGGCTGTGCAGCGGACGCAGCCAGAGAATGGGAATGTAAGGGGGAGTATACATATGTCTGTCAGCGATCGGTATGAGGAGGTTCTGAAACAGTATGAGCTTCAGGTAATCTCTGTGCGGAAAGGCCGGGGAGCATGGATCTGCGAAACCAGCCAGGGGATGAAAAGCCTGCGGGAATATCAGGGCACAATAAAGCGCCTGGAATTTGAGGATCAGATCCTTGGACAGCTTAAGGGATTTGGGGTAACAGCGGATCAGTATGTCCGGAACCTGGAAGGAAATCTGCTTAGCACAGCCGGGGACGGAACGCGTTTCGTGCTAAAGGACTGGTATGGGGATCGGGAGTGCAGCTTAAAGGACGGGAAAGAGGTGTGCGGGGCGGTGGCCAGCATCGCTTTTTTGCATAAATGTCTGCAGCGGATCCCCTTTCAGGAGGAATGGACTATGGGTTCCACCTTTCCCAGCCTGGCGATCCAGGATATGGAGCGCCATAACCGGGAGCTTAAACGGGCCAGAGCCTATATCCGGGGAAAGCGGAAAAAAAGTGATTTTGAGCTGTGCGTGATGAAAAGCTTCGAGCCGTTTTTCCAGCAGGCCAGGGCGGCGGCAGAAGGGATTGCCGGTCTGTGGGAGCAGGGGGCGGAGCCGCGCTGCCTATGCCATGGGGATCTGGATCATCACCATGTGCTGATGGGCGATGGGTATATGGCCATCGTGGAATATAACCGCCTTCATATGGGGCTTCAGATGGAGGATCTTTACCGGTTTATGCGGAAGGCCATGGAAAAGCATGGATGGAGCCTTTCTTTGGGGATTGAAATGCTGGAAGCCTATGAACGGGTGCTGCCCATTGCCAGGGAAAACCGAAGATGCCTGTATTTTCTGTTCCTGTACCCGGAGAAATATTGGAAGCAGATAAACTATTACTTTAATGCCAACAAAGCCTGGATTCCGGCGCGGAACATGGACAAAATTATCGGCCTCCAGGAGCAGGAGGAGGGCAGGAGAAGGTTTTTGCAGGAATTGGGGAAATAAGCAAATGTATACAGGAAAAAATGGAAAGAAACCTTTTCTTTTGTGCGATTATTGTGCTATAATTTATGCAGTGCCATGGAAATTGTCCCATGGCGGCTAAATTAATGCCAAAAGGTCAGGCGGCAGCGAGGGGAGAATTTGCCGAGCCTGAATGCGGTAGGAAAAGCAGGAGGCGAGAGCGCATGAAAGATTACATGAAGATTTACAATGAGTGGTTATCCAATCCATACTTTGACGAAGGGACGAAGGAAGAACTGCGAGCCATCGCGGGAGATGAGAATGAGATTAAAGAGCGTTTTTATATGGACTTGGAATTTGGAACGGCAGGATTAAGAGGAATCATCGGCGCAGGCATTAACCGGATGAATATTTACGTCGTCCGCCGCGCTACCCAAGGATTAGCGAATTACATTATCAAGCAGGGCGGAGCCAAGAAGGGCGTTGCCATTGCTTACGATTCCCGCCATATGTCCCCGGAATTTGCCATGGAGGCAGCCATGACCCTGGCGGCTAACGGGATTAAGGCTTATAAGTTCGAGTCCCTGCGCCCCACGCCGGAGCTTTCCTTTGCCGTGCGGGAACTGGGCTGCATCGCCGGGATTAACATCACCGCCAGCCATAACCCGCCGGAATATAACGGCTATAAGGTTTACTGGGAGGACGGCGCCCAGTTTACCCCGCCCCATGACAAGGGCGTGACGGACGAGGTGCTGGCGATCGAGGATCTGTCCACGGTTAAGGTGACGGATGAGGCCAGCGCTGCGGCTTCCGGCTTATACCAGGTAATCGGAAAGGATATTGATGACAAGTACATAGCCCAGGTAAAGGCTCAGGTGGTAAACCAGGCAGCGATTGATAAGATGCAGGATCAGATTACCATTATCTATACTCCCCTTCACGGCACAGGGAATATTCCGGCCAGGAGGGTGATGAAGGAGCTGGGCTTTGAGCACGTATACGTGGTTCCGGAGCAGGAGCTGCCGGATGGCGACTTCCCCACCGTAAGCTATCCCAACCCGGAGGCCAGGGAAGCCTTTGAGCTGGGGCTTAAGCTGGCGAAGGAGAAGGATGCGGATCTGGTGCTGGCTACGGATCCGGATGCAGACCGCCTAGGGGTATACGTTAAGGATGCGAAATCCGGCGATTACATCCCGCTGACCGGCAATATGTCCGGTTCCCTGCTGTGTGAATATGTGTTAAGCCAGAAAGCTGCCGCTGGTAAGATCCCGGCGGACGGAGAAGTGGTAAAATCCATCGTTACCACTAATTTAGTCGATGCGGTGGCTAAGAATTACGGCTGCAGGCTGGTTGAGGTGCTTACCGGGTTTAAGTGGATCGGCAAGGAAATTTTAAGAAATGAGCAGACAGGGGAAGGGTCTTACCTGTTTGGCATGGAGGAAAGCTACGGCTGCTTAATCGGCGCTTACGCCCGCGACAAGGATGCTATCTCTGCCACGGCAGCTCTGTGCGAGGCTGCCGCGTACTACAAGGAGAAAGGGATGACCTTGTGGGATGCCATGGTGGCGATGTATGACAAGTACGGATACTATAAGGACGCCGTGCAGTCTATCGGGTTAAAGGGCATCGAGGGCCTGGCAAAGATTCAGTCGATTATGGAAACCTTGCGGAACAATACCCCGGCAGGGGTTGGGGGATATAAGGTAGTGTCTGCAAGGGATTACAAGCTGGATACGGTTAAGGATATGGCTACCGGAGAGGT
This sequence comes from Lachnospiraceae bacterium, assembly GCA_910575565.1. Classification (GTDB taxonomy): domain Bacteria; phylum Bacillota; class Clostridia; order Lachnospirales; family Lachnospiraceae; genus Caccovicinus. The sequence continues at coordinate 46,130 of CAJTFL010000013.1, forward strand.
AAAGCCCACCGGTCTTCCCTCTTCCAATGTGCTGTACTACGATCTGGAAGATAATGCATGGCTGTGCGTAAGGCCTTCCGGTACGGAGCCGAAGATTAAATTCTACTATGGCATTAAAGGGGAGTCCTTAGAGGATGCCGATGAGAAATCTGCGGCAATGGGGAAAGCGGTACAGGCTTTAGTAGACGGGATGATGTAAAGGCACTGCCATTGGGAAGCTGCAAAGGCATCGGCAAAGCCTTTGGATGCCTCAGATAAGTTTAGGCCAGGAACTTGGGAAAGGTTCCTGGCCTTTTTGCTTGAGTGCACGGCAATTAATTTTTCGTTACTTTAAGTTTATATTTGGAATTGCTGGTAGCGTGGCCTTCCAGCACGTCGTCGGTAAGGGTTAATTTCCAATTCAGCATACTGTAGCCGGTAGGCTCATAGATCCATTCATCGGCACGCAGCTCATACGTATTGGTTCCCAGCTTCTTTACCTGGCATAAATAGCTGCCTTCCTGGATGTTATCTTTCCGCTTCAGGCTGTAAAAATTAATCTGGGCCATCTGGATGTCCCCGGTTTCAAATATGGCAATATCGATGCCGCCTTTGCCGTGGGAAGCGGTGTAAGTGCCGGAATAGGTTCCTAAGAAGGTGTTCCGCTTGGTTACTTCCGCAGTAACCGTCTGGGTCTGCACCACGTCGTTGACAATCCATGCGCCGCTTGCGTTAGTCAGCCCTCCGTCTGGGGCAGGAAGGCCCATAAGGCAGTAGCCGTCTTGGTTAAAGTAATAGCATTCCGCTTTTTTGTCCAGATCCTGGTCGATCCAGTACCAGCCGCCGGACGGGTAGGTTCCGTCGTCCTGGCTGTACCACCATCCGTTCGCATTTTGCTGCCACTGGCCTGCAAAAGCGGGAATCGCCATCGCCAGCGAAAGTGCTGCCGTGCACGCGGCAGCAAGCCATGTCCGTTTCATTATTTCCTCCATTCTGTGCGTGCCCTGTAGGGCGGGCTGCGTGTTTTGGCGCATCTTGCCCCCGGCGCACCGTTTTCTGCACTAAGCATAGCATAGTTTTGGGGAAAAGTCAAAATCCATGTGAGGATGGAGATAAGACAAAATGTAAGCGCTTACAAAATTTTTTGGAAAACTATTGATCTTATCCGGAAAATGTAGTATAGTAGGCCTAGGAACTAAAGGAAAATGTAATGTAACGGGAGATGTAAGCACTTACAAAATTATTTTATGGAGGTAGCGAGGATGAGCGCAAAAGTAAAGGAGACCGTGATTCAGTTTGGCGAGGGTGGATTCTTGCGGGGATTTGTTGACTATTTTTTCCACAAGCTGCAGGAGAAGGGGCTTTATGACGGGAAAATTGTGGTGGTGCAGCCGATTGAAAAAGGGATGTGCCAGATGCTGGCGGATCAGAACTGCGAGTATAATTTATTCCTGCGGGGCGTAGAAAACGGCCAGGTGGTGAACGAGCATACCCATGTTACTTCGATTTCCAGGGCATTGAACCCGTATACTCAGTATGAGGATTATATTGCCTTGGCGGCCAGCCCGGATTTGCGGGTGCTGGTGTCCAATACCACGGAGGCAGGCATTGAGTACCTGGGGACAGAAAAGCTTACGGATATGCCGCCTAAGTCCTATCCGGCCAAGCTGACCCAGTTCTTATACAAGCGGTTTGAGGCTGGGCTAAAGGGAATGATTCTTCTTCCCTGCGAGCTGATTGATAATAATGGCGATAATTTAAAGGCCTGCGTGTTAAAATATGCCGATTTATGGGAGCTTGGGGATGGGTTTAAGGATTGGCTGGAAAAGGAAAATGATTTCTGCAATACGCTGGTAGACCGGATCGTAACTGGCTATCCCAGGGATGAGGTGGAAGAGCTGACCAAGCAGATCGGCTATCAGGATAACTTGATCGACACGGCGGAAATTTTCCATTTATGGGTAATCGGCGGCCATCATGAGGACGAGCTGCCCTTTAATAAGGCAGGCTACCATATCGTATGGACGGATGACGTGAAGCCGTACAAGAAGAGAAAAGTCCGTATTTTAAACGGCGGCCATACATCCATGGTATTAGGGGCGTATCTTTACGGTTTAGAGACGGTGGGTGACTGCCTGAAGGACGAGACCGTGCGCGCTTACCTGGAGAAATGCCTGTTTGATGAGATTGTTCCTGCCTTGGGCAACAGCGAGACGGATATCCAGTTTGCCAAGGATGTGCTGGAGCGGTTTTCCAATCCGTTTATTAAGCATATGCTGTTAAGCATTGCCTTAAATTCCGTAAGCAAGTTCCAGGTGCGGGTATTGCCTACGATCTTGGAATACAAGGAGAAATTCGGGAAATATCCGGCAGCCCTGACCTTCTCTATGGCAAGCCTGATTGCCTTCTACCGCACGGACAAGGCCAATGACGGACAGGAGATCATGGACTTTATGAAGACGGCTTCCGTGGAAGAGATTATGAAGCGGAAGGATTACTGGCATGAGGATTTAACGGAGATGATTCCGATGGTAAAGGAATACTATGAACTGATCCAGGAAAAGGGGATGGCTCAGGCGTATAAGGCGGTTTTAAATTAACGGTTTAATAGCGTATTGGTATATTGATAAAAAATGAAAAGAGGCAGATGATTCGTTCATCTGCCTCCTTTTGTTTTTGCATCCGGGGTAAACCCGTCGATTAACGTAACTGCGCCGCAAATGCTGGGATAATGGCTTTCATAGGCTTCCGGCTCCGCAATCCGCAGCTTGTAGTATTTTCCGGGCTTGATTTGCTTATAAACTTCTGATTCTTCAAACCGTTCGCCTAAGGCGGCGTTGGTGATCTCGAAAATTTCCTGGTTTTTGTCCGGATCCTCGGTATGGATTAGGTAAACTGCCACGTCATCCATTTCCGTAATTTCCTTTTGTGTTACCAGGATTTCCACGTAGCGCATATCGTATTCATTCTCCCGTCTGGGGTGTGATAGCATAAACACAAAAATACACAGGAGGACCGCCACACCGATGATGTTGCCGATGTTTTTGATAATTGGATTCTCTGCTTGGTTCATTATGTGCCACCTTTCTTAACTAACAGCCGCTTCCGGCCCTTTGCCCCTTTTGGGTATGCCGATTGCGCGGCATTGCCCATCCTTAGGGTATGCCTGCAGCCGTGCCTGTTGCTATGTCTCTATGAAAAAACATTACCTCCTAAACTTCGTTTTGTCAATAACCTTTCCCGATTTTTACTAAAATGTAACGATAAGGGCAAAGGTTTGGCAATGTGGGAAAGTGTGGGGGCAGCAGCCTGTAAAGGGCAGGGTTATTTATTGCACGACGCTTACATAAGATCGAATAAGCAGAAATAGAAATTTTGGTTTGGCGGGAAGGGGGATTTTATGGGAAGGAAAGGCAGGGGAGGAAAAAGCAGAGGGGCGAAAGGCCTGTGGCTTTCCGTTTGCTTGGGAATGGCGGCGGCCTGGTGTGCGGCCTGGCTTTGCGGGATGATTGGGCAGGCAATGGGTGCTGCGGGAGAGGCACAAGGAAGCCGGGAAGCAGGGTTTTTTAGGGGAGCAAAAGAAAGGCAGGGAGATGCCAAAGAGGCGGCTCTTACGGGAATCAGGGGGAATCAGCCAGGGGAAAAGACGGTTGCTCTCACCTTTGACGATGGGCCTCATGAAAAGTGGACTCCGCTTCTCCTGGACGGGCTGAAGGAAAGGGGGGTGAAGGCCACTTTTTTCCTGATGGGGGAAAATATTGCCGGGAAGGAGGAGATTGTCAGGCGGATGGCGGAGGAAGGCCACCTGATCGGCAACCACAGCTACAGCCATGTGCAGCTGACTAAGGCCGGGACGGAGGAGGTCTGCCAGGCGATTGAGCAGACAGGGGAGATCATCGAGGGGTTAATTGGGGAAAAGCCGCAGTATGTAAGGCCGCCTTACGGAGATTGGAATGAGGAGCTGGAATGCCGGACGGACTTAACCACCGTCCTGTGGGATGTGGACAGCTTAGACTGGAAAAGCCGGAACCGGAACCGGGTGGTTCAAAAGGTGTGCTGGGAGGTGGAGGACGGGGATATTGTGCTAATGCATGATATATTCCAATCCTCCGAGGAGGCGGCGCTGGATATCGTGGATCGCCTTTTGGCGGAAGGATGGCGGTTTGTGACGGTGGATGAACTGGTGGTGGACTGATTGATCGTTTTGCCTGCGCCAGAACGCAGAGCAGGTGCTGAATTCAACATTATTTCCGCAAGGCAGTACCAGAGCGTGTTTGAAAATTCATTCCCGCCATCTGCGCGCCCCGCTTCGCGGTGTGGCTGAGCCAGATTCAGGTTACATAGCCCGCTCTGCGCCCTTCATTTGGTTTGAACCTCCCACAAATTGTGACGTGCTTCTGTCAGAAAGCAATTTTCAAACACGCTCTAGCCTTTTTCCCGGGGATGTGCTATAGTAGGGATAAGTTGTAAAAAGCGGTTAGCGCACAGAAAAATCAGGCGCTGCCGGGAAAAGGAGAAGAGTAAGGTATGGCAAAAGACACAGCGTTAGTGATTATGGCGGCGGGGATTGGCAGCCGGTTTGGCGGGGGGATTAAGCAACTGGCTCCCATAGGCCCTAATGGGGAAATAATTATGGATTATTCCATCCATGACGCACTGGAGGCCGGATTTAATAAGATCGTATTTATTATCCGAAAGGATTTGGAGAAGGATTTCAAGGAAATTATTGGGAATCGCATTGAGAAGCTGACAAAGGTAGAGTATGCGTACCAGGAGCTGGATAAGCTGCCGGAAGGGTTTTCGGTACCGGAAGGCAGGACGAAGCCCTGGGGGACAGGCCATGCGGTGCTGATGATCAAGGGTCTGGTAAAGGAGCCGTTTGTGGTGATCAATGCAGATGATTATTACGGAAAGGAAGCCTTCCGCCGGATCCATGACTATATGATCCAGAATATGGATGAGGACAGGCCGGTTTACGATATGTGCATGGCCGGGTTTGTGCTGTCGAATACCTTAAGCGAGAACGGAACCGTCACCAGGGGCGCCTGCGAGGTAGACGGGCAGGGGAACTTAGTGCAGGTAAGGGAAACTTTTGGCATCCAGATGCTTGATGACGGTCTTCACGCGGAAGATGAGAAGGGAAATCCGGTGACGGTAAGGGCGGATCAGCTGGTTTCCATGAATATGTGGGGGATTCCTCCTGCATTTTTAGATGAGCTGGAAAAACAGTTCCCGGAGTTTTTGGCCAATATCCCGGAGGGGAACCTAAAGGCAGAGTACCTTCTGCCCCAGGTGATCGATGCGCTGGTTCAGGAGAAAAGGGCTACGGTAAAGGTGCTGGATACCCAGGACAAATGGTTTGGCGTAACCTACCATGAGGACAAGGAAGCCGTGGTAGCGGCTATCCGCCGCCTGATTTCAGAAGGCGTTTATCAGGAAAAGCTGTTTTCCTAAAGCGATGGAGCTTGCCGGAATCGGTGAAGTTAGATGGCCTGCCGGAATCAGAGAAGTTAAAAGCTTGCCGCAATCAGCGAAGTTAGAAAGCTTGCTGCAATCAGCGAAGAATGCCAGCGGCAAATAATGCCGTTAATGGATATGCTGGTAAATGATGCCGGTAAAAACATAAAGACATGAGGAGACCCCGGTTAAACAGCAACCGGGGTAATTATGAAAAATCTATGTGCAATTTGTTTAATGGAAGAAAGCTTTTTTGTAACTTTCTATGCACTTAGTATAAAAAATAAATATGAATAAAACATGAACATAGTGTAAATAGATTGTAACGGTTTAGGGCGGCCTTGAAAGGCGGGCGAAAATGCTCAGTACATATTCCGTACATTTGCTTGTACGTAATGTACCAGATAAGACAGAGGGGGCAAGTGCAGGAGAAAATGGCAATGTGCCAAGGAGGGGATAGGATGGCAGAAAATGCGAAAAGAAAGACGCTGGTGATCGGACATAAGAACCCAGATACGGATTCCATCTGTTCGGCCATCTGCTATGCGAATTTAAAGGAGAAAGTGACCGGGGAGCGGTATGAGCCGGGCAGGGCTGGAAATATCAATTCGGAAACCCAGTTTGCCCTGGATTATTTCGGGGCGGAAAAACCCAGGCTGGTTAAGACAGTGAAAACTCAGGTAAGGGATATTGATATCCGGGAGAACGAGGGGATACAAAAAAACATTTCCCTGAAAAATGCATGGAACATCATGCAGAAGGCCAACGTGGTGACGCTGGCTGCCGTTACGGACAACGGGCTTTTGGAGGGACTGATTACGGTTGGGGACATTACCAAATCCTACATGAATGTAAGCGACAGCAGCATCCTTTCTAAAGCGGCCACCCAGTATTCCAATATCGTGGAAACCCTGGAAGGATTTATGATGGTGGGGGATGAGGGGGCGTATTTCCAGGAAGGGAAGGTGCTGATTGCGGCGGCTAACCCGGATATGATGGAGTTTTATATCGAACCCCATGACCTGGTGATCTTAGGCAACCGGTATGAGTCCCAGCTGTGTGCCATTGAAATGGGAGCTGGCTGCATTATCGTCTGTGAGGGAGCCGGGGTCTGCATGACCATCAAGAAGCTGGCCCAGGAGAGGGGCTGCTCGGTGATTACCACGCCTTACGATACATACACGGCTACCCGGCTGATTAACCAGAGTATGCCTATCAGCTATTTTATGAAGACGGAAAACCTGATTACCTTTATTGAAGATGATTATATTGAGGATGTTAAGGAAGTGATGACCAGCAAGCGCCACCGGGATTTCCCGGTCCTGGATAAAAGCGGCCATTACAAAGGGATGATTTCCAGGCGGAACCTTTTAGGAGCCAGGGGAAAACGGGTGATCTTAGTGGATCACAATGAAAAGGGACAGGCGGTGGACGGCATCGAGAATGCAGACATCCAGGAAATCATCGATCATCACCGGCTGGGGGCAGTGGAAACCATTTCCCCGGTGTATTTCCGAAATCAGCCCTTAGGCTGTACGGCCACGATTGTTTACCAGATGTACCAGGAAAGCGGGGTGGAGATAGAGCCGAAGATCGCCGGGCTTTTGTGCAGCGCCATTCTTTCGGATACGCTGCTGTTCCGCTCACCCACCTGCACGGCGGCGGATCGGGCGGCGGCTATGGAGCTGGCGGATTTGGCCGGAATTGAGATTGAAGGGTACGCCGGAAAAATGTTTATGGCAGGCAGCAATTTGCAGGGCAAGTCAGACCGGGAGATTTTTTATCAGGACTTTAAGCGTTTTGAGGCGGGGAACATTACCTTTGGGGTGGGCCAGATCAGCACGGTAAACCAGGAGGAGATGGAAACCTTAAAGGACAGGCTTCTTCCCTTCTTAAAGAAGGCGAACCTGGAGCACGGGACAGACATGATGTTCTTTATGGTAACGAATATTTTGACGGAATCCACGGAGCTTTTATGCGAGGGTTCCGGTGCGGAGCAGCTGATCATAAAGGCGTTCCATATTGATTCTGAGACGGAAGCAGGGAAAAGCCGGATCAAGGATCGGGTCATCAGCCTGCCGGGAGTGGTTTCCCGGAAAAAGCAATTGGTGCCGGGGATTATGCTGGCAGGAGAGTGACGGGACGAATAGGAAAGCATGGCAGGATGAAAAGAAGAGCGTGACGGGACGAATAGGAAAGCATGGCAGGATGAAAAGAAGAGCGTGACGGGACGAATAGGAAAGCATGGCAGGATGAAAGGAAGAGCGTGACGGGACGAATAGGAAAGCATGGCAGGATGAAAGGAAGGGCGTGACAGGATGAAGGGAAAGGCATGGCAGGATGGAAAGGAAAACAGTAAGGGCAGTGCCTGGGCCGTCCGGGAGAAAGTCCTGTGGAAACCGGGTAATATGCTCTATCCCGTACCCGCAGTGATGGTCAGCTGCGGGCGGCCTGGGGAGAAGCCGAATATCATTACGGTAGCGTGGGCCGGGACGGTATGCTCGGATCCGCCCATGGTGTCCATCTCTGTAAGGAAAGAGCGGTATTCTTACGGCATTATCCGGGATACCGGCGAGTTTGTGGTTAATCTGGTAACGGCCAGGCTGGCGGCCGCGGCTGATTTTTGCGGCGTGAAATCGGGGCGTGATACGGACAAGTTTAAAAAGGCACGCTTAACGCCCCAGCTTACTGGCTCCTTTCGGACGCCGGGGATTGGGGAAAGCCCGGTTAGCATCTGCTGCAAGGTGGCGAAGGTTATCCCTTTGGGAAGCCATGATTTGTTTTTGGCCAAGGTGGCGGGGGTGGCAGTGGATCCGGCCTACTTAGACCAGGCCGGGCGGTTCCGGTTAAACGATGCCGGCCTTATTTCCTATTCCCATGGCGAATACTTTGAGCTGGGGAAAAAAGTGGGGAGTTTTGGGTATTCCGTGAAAAAAGGGAAAAAAGGCGCGGTTAAGAGGAGGAATTCATGAAGCCTAATATAACGTTAATCGGGATGCCCTCTGCCGGGAAAAGCACCATCGGCGTGCTGTTAGCCAAACGGCTGGGGTATTCCTTTGTGGATGTGGATATCCTTATCCAGGAGCAGGAAGGGCGCCTGTTAAGGGAGATTATCGCCCAGGAAGGGATGGAAGGCTTCCTTAAGGCGGAAGAGCGGGTGAATGCAGGCCTTGCGGTGAAAAGAGCGGTGATTGCCCCCGGCGGTTCCGTGATCTATGGGGCAAAGGCCATGGAGCATTTAAAGGAAATCAGCGAGATCGTTTACCTAAAGATGAGCTACGAGGAAATGGAGCGGCGCATCGGCGACATAAAGGATCGGGGCGTGGCCCTAAGGCCCGGCCTTACTTTGCGGGATCTGTATGATGAGCGTGTCCCTCTATATGAGCGTTACGCCGATATCGTGGTGGATGAGGCCGGATGCTTCCGGCCTGGGGAGACGGTGGATAAGCTTCGGGCAATCATGGAAGAGAAGCTTGCCTTGGAAAAGAAAAAGGACTGAAAAGGCCGAAAAAGGGCTGTCAGGAAAGGCTCTGCCTGCAATACATTGCAGCGGGCGAGCCTTTCCTGACAGCCTCTTTTGGTCTTATGGCTCAGATTTTTGGGATAAGGCCTTTGGGACATTCTTTTTTTGGGGGTATCTACTTTTAACCTACAGCAAGCTATAGCATATTAATATACTGTAAAAGCAGATCCGCCGCTTCCATCCCGGCGTAAAGGAAGAAGGCGATAATGGCTAAAGCCATCAGGAGGAATACCAGCTTATAAACCAGGTATGCCTTGGCAAAATCCTTCCGCTGATCCTTTTTGCTTAAGGCCAGGATAAATAGGTAAATCCATCCGATAATGGGGATGTTCATTATCATAAACGTATTAAACCAGCTTTGGATGGAGGAGCGGCGGATATAGCCTTCGGCCGCCGTATCGGAATGGAGCGCCGCTTTTTTGCCCTTGGCCTCAGGCTTTTGCTTTTCTGCAGGGCTCTTTGGGGGAGGAGGGGCTTTGGGCGGCTTTTTGGCCGCGCCAGCCCTAGGCCCCTCCGGGCGGGGGCGCTCCTTTTCCAGCTGGGCGGGAGCCGTTTCCTTTGGGATAGGGAAAGCATCCTCCTGCAAATATTTCGGGGTTTCCCATAAGGGCATATCTGCTTTCAGCAGGGGACGCCCTGAATCGTCAAAGGATCTGGGGAGATGCCCCTGGGGCTCTATTCGTTTTGTGGAGTCATTCATTCGTTTTCACCTCCCGGGCCTTGGGGAATGATGGTTACGCGGCTGGAGCTGGGGCCGTTTCCGCTGTTAGGGAAGGCTCCCGGGCCGGCGGAATAGTCAGGCTGTGTCTCAGGCTGTGTTTCCGGTACGGTCTGCTGCTCTTGCTGTGCCTGTGCCTGTGCCGCCGCCTGTGCCTCCGCCGCCAGCCTGGCCGCCTCCGCCGCTGCCGCTTCCTGCTGGAGCCTGGCCGCTTCCGCTGCCGCCGCCTGCTGCCTGGCCGCTTCCTGGGCTGCCAGCTGGTCGGCGTATGCCTGGATATCCCTGCTTAAGGCAGAAAGCTGAGGCTGGAAAAATTCATAGCGCCGTTCGATCCGCTCCAATAGGGCAGTCCGTTCAGGCCGTTCATCCAGGATGCTGATCTGGGCGATCATGGTGCGGTACGTCTCCTGTACCCAGTAGCCGTCGGCGGCGTTTGCGATAGCTTTGGATTCAAAAGCGCTTAAGCTTGCATTAAGCTGTGCCAGGATCTGGGTCTGCTCCTGTTCGTGGAGGGCTTGGTTCGCCCGTAAATCTGCGGTAGTGCTGAAAAAGTCGGTAATGCCGTTCTGGGCGTCGGCCCTGCGCACCACCGTCACCGGCTGCTCCCAATCCCAGGGTTCTAAGCCGGCATGGATTTGATCCATAACCCGCTTCCAGATCCGTCCCGCATAGGTGCTTCCGAATACCCCTGGCATAGCCCTTGGGATATCGTAGCCTACCCAGACGGAGGTGGTATAGTAGCGGGTGTAGCCGCAGAACCAGGTATCCTTGCTGCTGTTGGTGGTTCCGGTTTTCCCGGCGGCAGGCATCCCGCCGCCCAGGGAAAGCCCCCGCCCCGTGCCCACAGGGGAAGCCATGGTTCCTTTTAAGATATCGGTAATCATAAAGGCCGTGTCCTCTAAGTAAACCTGCTTGGTGGAGGGCGTGCTGTTGCGGGTCAGCTCCCCGTCGTGGGCATGGACGATCTTTTCGATGCAGGTGCGGTCGTTGTAAATGCCGTAATTGGCTAAGGTGCTGTAGCCCTTAGCCATATCCACCACCCGCAGGCCGTTGGTAAAGCCGCCGATGCTTAAGGAGGGAATGCCGTTATCGATATAGCTGATTTTCTGGAATTCCATCTCCCCTAAGTAGCTAAGGCCAGTATTTACGCCGATATCCTCCAAGACCTGCCAGGCGACGGTATTTAAGCTGCGGTTTAGCGCCTCCCGGATTGTGACTGGGCCGTGGTAGCCGCCGCCGCTGTTGGAGGGGCCGTCCTCCCACTTGTGGTCGTCAACGATGCGGGTAGGATAGTAGTTTCCGGTATCAAAGGCGGGCGCGTAGTCGATCAGCGGCTTAATGCAGCTTCCCGGCTGGCGGGCGCTTAGGTATGCGCGGTTAAACTGATCCTCCGTGCCCCGGCCCCCTACGATGGCAACCACGAAATTGGTGCGGTTGTCTACGATGGCTCCGGCTCCCTGGAGGGCGTACTTGCCGTTCTCCTGAAGCTCCGTAAAGGAGGAAAGGCCAAGGTCAATGGATTCCTGCAGCTGGTTTTGGAGTTCGTTGTCCAGGGAAGTATAGATCTGGAACCCCCCTGCCCGGATTAAGTCGGTTTTCGTCCCGTAGGCATCCTCGTACCGGTTCATGTAGGAATCAAAGTCGTTTTTATCGGCAAACAGATATTGGAATTGGAACCCGTCCAGTTTCATTAACTCAAGGGCGGCACAGTGGATGGCGTAGCTGGTCTGGTAGCTTTCGTCCGTGCCCTCCATGGTTTCCTGGACGATGCTTAAGGGGATCTGGGAGTAGGTGTCATACTCAGCCTGGGTCAAGTAGCCTACCTCCTGCATGCTCTTAAGCACATCGTTCCGCTTTTTCAGCGAGGCTTCCGGATGGCGTACCGGGTCGTAAGCCGAAGGGCTGTTGCTGATGCCCACAAGCACGGCCGCTTCATGGATGTCCAGCTCAGAGGCCTTTTTCCCGAAGTAGTACCGGCTGGCGGCCTGGACACCGTTGCACTGATGGCCGTAAAAGTTAGTGTTGCAGTAAAATTCCATAATATCGGCCTTGGAAAACTTTTTTTCCACTTCCGGCGCCAGGAGGATTTCCACGATCTTCCGGGTAAAGGTTTGTTCCTGGCTTAGATATGTATTTTTGATGACTTGCTGGGTGATGGTGCTGCCGCCCTGGGTGATGTTCCCATTGTGCTTTATTAGGGCTAAAGCCGCCCTGGTGGTGGCGATCCAGTCTACCCCGGTATGGGTTTTAAAACGCCTGTCCTCCTGGGCGATGTAAGCGTTCTGCAGATTGATGCTGATATCGTTGATATCCACGTATTCGTAATGGCCGGCATTGATCAGGCCGATTTGGTTTTGGTCCTTATCATAGACAATGGTGTCCGGCAGCATACTGAAGTCCGAGTGCTCCATGGAAGCCAGGGTGTCGTAGGCTACTTCCCGGCAGTGATCCAGCTCTGGCTTAATCTTTATATAAAGGAAGATTCCGGCACATATCCCCGCGATGCAGCTTAAGGTCAGCACGGTTAAGAGGGCTTTTAACAGCCAGCCTGCAATTCCCAGGACGCTGAGAAACAATGTTAAGACGCCCTTCCAGAGCTTATATAAGACTGAATCAATTTTTTCCATTATTTCCTCCATTCTGTGCGTGCCTTGCCGCATAGCACATCCCGTTGTTTGTTCACCTTATTATAAACCATAATCTCCGAAAAGAATATAGGTAAAGTGGGGGAAAAAGCGCAAAAATCTTGGGAAAATTGCATTAAAGGGGGGAGGGGATAAGGCAAAAGTGGGGTTTTAAGGGATAAAAGCCGGAAAGTTTGACATTTTAGGCGAGAACTGCTATAGTAGATCCGTTTGTAAGAGGTGGAGGGAATCGAGGAAGTATGGAAGGAGAATTAATCAGGGCCGCAGTGATTTCGGATACCCACGGGCTTTTGCGGCCGGAAGTGGAGCAGGTGGTGGGAACCTGCGACGTGGTGATCCATGCCGGGGATTTTGATCACCAGATGCTGTACCATAAATTAGCCGTCAGGCAGCCGCTGTACGCGGTAAGGGGGAATAACGACGGGAATTGGGCCGCTGCCCTTCCCTTAGTTAAGCGGTTTACCCTGGGAGGGGTGAGATTCATCATGGCTCATGAGCGGTCAGATATCCCCATGGCTTTGGACAAGGAGCAGGTGGTGATTTTTGGCCACTCCCATACGTTTTACCAGCAGACAGAGGAGGGGCGGCTGTGGCTGAACCCGGGAAGCTGCGGCCGTAAGCGCTTTGCCCTGCCCTTATCCCTGGCCGTGATGACGATCCAGGATAAAAGGATCCAGGTGGAGCCTGTCTGGCTGGAAGGAGGGCAGGGGCTGGGAAAGGCCTTTTGGCCTGCCGGAGCCGGGGAGAGCCTAATGGCAGGGCCGGGGAAGGATGAGCTGGGAAATTTTGGATCGCAATCCGAAAGCCAGCCGGCCAAAAGGGCGAAGGCAGCCCCAGCCGTAAAGGCGAAGGATGGCCGCCGGGACGAGCTGTTTTTGATTGCCAGGATTATGCGCCTGATGAAGCGGGGGGAAACCATAAGCTGGGTGGCCCGGAATGTGAAGTCTGATCCGGGTTTCGTGGAAACGGTCTGCCGGATCTGTGTCACCCATCCCGGGGCGGATGCCCGCCAGATTTTGGATAAGCTGGAGGTAAACCGGCTCTATTCCAGGAAGTAGCCGCCAGGCCAGGCTTAAAGTTGGCAGTTTTGGCGTTTTGGGATTGGGATGCAAGGTTTATTCAATATATAAGTGGGTTTTCCAGTAATGGGTGGCCATGGAGATAAAGTCCCTTGCGGCGTTATTAATATAATGGTTTGGGGCGTGGACAGTAGCCAGCTCCCAGCTGGCTTCCGGCCCCAGGGAATAGTAGGAGACATCATCCGTTTCCGAGGCGTAGAAACGGGGGATGACGGAACAGCATTCCCCGCTTTTGGCCAGCTGCAGCATGGTGCGCATACTGATGGATTCAAACAGCAGCTTAGGCTTGAATCCTGCGCGCTCAAACAGCTTGTCTAAGACGACCCGCATGGTGGAGGATTTGCGCACCAGGGTAAACAAGTCGTCCTTAAATTCTCCCAGGGAAATCACCGGGTATTCTTCCGGCGTTAAACGCTCCTGGTAGGCCAGGCGGTGGCTTTTGGGCACGCATAAGTAAAAGGGCTCGTAAAATATGGTGTCGTAGATCAGATGCTTGTATTTTCGCTCATAGATGGTCTGAAAGCCAAAGTCCAGCTGGTGGGTGTCCAGAAGGTTTATCTGGGTTTCCACGGAAACCTCCAGGGGCTGGAAGGTGGCTTCCGGGTACATGGCATGGATTTTCGGGTAGATAGCGGTGAACATCTGGATTCCCCGCTCCGGCGTAAGGCCGATGGTGATGGTTCCGTTCCAGCGTTTCGCCATGTCTTCAATCTGCTTGTAGGTCTGCCGTTTAATCTGCATTATTTTTTCTGCGCTTTCCACGTACAGCCGGCCAATGTCGGTCAGTTCCCAGTGGTTCCGGGTGCGGATAAAGAGGGGCGCGCCCAGCTCTTTCTCCAGCTTAAGCAGCTGCTGGTTTAAGGCGGACTGGGTTAAGTAAAGCTCGTCGGCGGCACGGGAGATGCTTTTGTGCCCGGCGATGGACAAGATATACTCCATGATTTTTGTTTCCATAAATATTCTCCTTAATGTGCTGTTTGTGCAAATGCTTCTGCGCGGTTTTGCCAGGGATTGGCATTTTGCCTTACGGTTTTCTGTCTAAGATTTCAGTGAAGTTTAGAAATGCTAAAGAAGAGTTAATTTTAATTAAGTTGCATTTCATATAACTTATTGATATCATAAAATTATACAAAACGCAAGGCAAAAAGCCATGAAAAATGAGTTTATGGCACAATAAAGGCGGCTAAGGGCTCCCAAGGCTGCCCCAAAATTAAGGAGGAAGGATTTATGAGAAGAAGACAAATCGCACTGGTGATGGCAGCGGCAATGGCAGCGTCCGCATTAAGCGGCTGCGGCGGATCGGGAAATTCCGGAAGTGCTACTACGGCGGCTCCTGCTACTACGGCAGCGGCGGCATCGGAAGCTCCTGAGGCAGGCGGGGAGAGCGCTGGGGAAACAGAAGGAGCAGACGGCGAGGCGGCATCCGGCGATAAGGAGGGGTATCTTAGCACCTTTGATGTGGCCGGCGCAGGGGATGTGTCCCTGGATGTAATGATTACGTCATTAGGCGATTCTGACGGCGGCCCCTTCTTAAGAGGCGTTATGGATAAATATATGGAGATGTACCCTAATGTAACCTTGACCCCGGTGGAGTGCTCCATGAATGATCTGTACACCACCTTAATTACCCAGGCTACCGCAGGAACCCTGCCGGATATCTTCACCATGTCGGAAGCTTACTCCGCCAACTGCCTGGAGATGGGGATGATGGTGGATAACCTTCCCGAGCTTTTAGGGGAGGATTACATGAACGGCCTTTTGGACGTGGCGATAGAAAATTCTACGGTTGACGGAACCTTTGTGTTCATGCCTTGGCAGAACAACACCTCCGCCATGGTATATCGGAAAGACTTGTTTGAGGAGAAAGGGATTGAAATTCCTAAAAATTGGGATGAATTCCTGGAAGCGGCAAAAACATTAACCGAGGATTTGGACGGGGACGGCAAGGTTGACCGTTACGGCAGTGCCTTCGCCGGAACCAGGAACGACTCCGCAGAGTCCAGGTTCCAGACTTTTGCCCTCACTTTCGGCTGCGATTTCATCACGCCTAATGGGGATGGCACATTTACCTCCGGCTTTGGGACGGATGCGTATAAAAATGCCATGACAACCTTTGTAAGGCTGGCTACGGAGGAAGGCATTACTCCTCCAGGCTTTGTGGAGACCGGCTACTCTGAGGCTTATACCATGATTGCGGCAGACGAGGCTTGTATGTTTTTCAGCGCGTCCAATGTGCTTGGGGGCATTTACAATGCGAATCCGGAGATGAAAGGCAAGATGGGAAGCTTCCCCATGCCTACGGCAGAGGGCGTGTCCCCGGTTACTTCCTTCTCCAGCGTAGGCATGACTATCAGCAATACCTGTGAGAATCCGGAAGTTGCGGCGGATTTCTTAAAGTACTTAACCAGCGTGGAAAACAGCGTTGCCTGGAATGAGGCTACCTGCCGTCTTCCGGTGGTAAAGGATGCCTTGACGGCTATCTGCGAGAATGACGAGGTTTATAACGGCTTTGTGGAAGCTTCTGACAGCGCAGTGATTTATCCTCCTTTTGCCGGCCTGGCAGAGCTTAGGGATATCTGCGGCGAGTGCTGGCAGACGGTGGTATCGGAGGGCGTTGCCGTGGAGGATGCCATCGCCAATGCGGCGGCAAAGGCTGAGGAGACGGCAAAGACCTACAGCAACTAAAGGTAACAGTTCAGGCGGGCAAGAAGATGCCCCGTCTGAACTGTTACAACTAAGAATTATCGCTAAGGTAATGACCCTTTGGAAAGGGCGGGCGCAGGACAGTTATTTCTGTGGACAGTATTGCATACACAGTAGTCATTTTCGTGCCCGCCCTTGCTGTACCAAAAAAGCCTGAAAAACACGGCATTTGGCGGCAAGCGGTTGACGTGCGCTCCGGCGGGCAGACAGGCAGGCCGTTTTAAGCGAGGAGGTTAATTCATTGAACGAGAAAACGCAAAAGGTAAGCCGGACAAAGTTAAAATCTATGCTGGTTCCTTACGGGTTTGTCACCCCGGCTTCCCTGACCATCCTAATCCTGGTGGTGTATCCCATCCTTTACGGGATTTACATCAGCTTCTTTGATACCAATCTGGTGAATAAGTGGAAGTTTGTGGGGCTTCGGTATTACTTCCGGGCGCTTACGGACGTGGCCTTCCTCCACAGCCTGGAAAAGACCATGATTTTTACCGTGGCCGTAGTAGCCGGGCACTTCTTCCTGGGATTTATTTTTGCATCGGTGCTAAACATGAACATTAAGTGGCGGACGCTGTTTCGGGGGATCCTGATCCTTCCCTGGCTATTCCCCGATGTGGTCATCGCCTATTTGTTCAAGTGGATCTTAAATACTCAGGGCGGCATTGTAAATGAGCTGCTGATGCATTTTAATTTGATTTCCGAGCCTGTGGGATGGCTCAGTACCTCGGCCACCGCTTTTCCCTGCGTGATTTTCGTCAGCATCTGGAAGGGGTATCCTTTGGTTATGGTGCAGATCCTGGCGGGCATCCAGACGATTTCCACGGATATGTACGAGGCGGCGGAAATCGACGGAGCCAGTATGTGGCAGAGGTTTTGCTATATCACCATTCCGGCCTTAAAGCCGATCCTGACCACGATCCTGATCCTGGATACGGTTTGGGTATTTAAGCAGTTTACCATGATTTGGCTGATGACCTCCGGCGGGCCCGGGAGCACCACCATGGTATCGGCGATTGAAATCTATAAGAATGCCTTTACTTACTTTAAGTACGGCCTTGCCTCGGCTCAGTCCGTGTATATCCTGGTAATTTGTTACCTGATAGGCGTAGTGTTCAGGAGGTTGTTGCGTGATGACTAAAAAACAGAAACATACTTTAGTAGTAACTGTGGGGTATTTGATCTTGGCTGTAGGCTGCCTGTGCGTGCTGCTGCCCTTATCCTGGATGGTAATTACTTCCTTGAAATCCATGGCGGACATAACCCTGTCCAAGGGATTGAAGCTGTTCCCCTCCGGGCCTACCCTGGAAAACTTTGTGAATATCTGGAAAGAATACCCCATTGCTACCTATATTAAGAACAGCGCTGTCACCGTAGGCGGTTCTACGGTGTTTGGGGTAGTTTGCGCGGCGCTGTGCGGCTACGGCCTTTCCCGGTATGAGTTTAAGGGGAAAGCCTTCCTGTTAAATTTCCTTTTGGTTACGCAGATGTTCCCGGCGGTAATGAAAATCATTCCGTATTACAAGATCCTGGTAAACCTTCACCTGAATAATACCAGGACGGGGCTTTTGGTGGTGTATGCTTCCTTCAGCATTCCTTTTTGCACCTGGATGATGTATGGATATTTTAAGAGCATCCCTACAGGCCTGGATGAGGCGGCCAGGGTGGATGGAAGCAGCGCCCTTTACACCTTCTATAAGATTATCCTGCCCATCGCCATCCCCGGCCTTGTGGCAACCATAATCTATGTTTTTTTGCAGAACTGGAATGAGTATATGTTTGCGTCGGTTTTAATGTCCGCAGATGAGAAAAAGACCATCACCTACGCCATCAGCACCATGGCGGATGCCTATAAGATCCAGTGGAATTACTTAATGTGCGCGGCCATGATCTCCAGCGTGCCTACCCTGGCGGTATTTGTGGTGATGCAGAAGTACCTGATTGCCGGGATGACGGCAGGGGCGGTAAAGGAGTAAGTTTTGGCAGGATGAAAAGGGATAGGCGGGAAGCTTGTCCAAAAGCAGAAAGAATTGTTATAAGGAAAGGATAAAAGGGATAAGGGGTTTAATGATGAATAAGAAAACATTTCACAATCCGATTATAAAAGGAGGATATCCGGATCCGTCCATCTGCCGGGTGGGGGATACCTATTATCTGGTTACTTCTTCTTTTTATTACTTTCCCGGCTTGCCGGTATTTAAAAGCAAGGATCTGGTACATTGGGAACAGATTGGAAATGCGATTTCCAGGCCGGAGCAGCTGGATTTTCAGGACTGCGACAGCTCGGAGGGGCTGTGGGCTCCCACGATCCGGTATTACGAGGGAACGTTTTACATTATTAATACTTTGGACGTTAACGGGCGCACCTGCAGGCAAAATTTTATTATCACGGCGGAGGATCCGAAAGGCCCATGGTCTGAGGCGGTGATTATCCAGGGGGCAGACGGGATAGATCCGTCCCTGTTCTTTGACCGGGAAGGGCGGATGTGGTACTGCAGCAATTTAACCCCCAAGGATTTAAAATATCCGGAGCAGAAGGTCATCTATGCCGGGGAGTTGGATCGGGACACCTTCCAGTTTAAGGGGGAGCCCCAGGTGATTTTGGACGGCTCCATCGACCACAGCTTTTATACGGAAGCTCCCCATATCTATGAGGTTAACGGGATGTACTACCTGATGACGGCCTGCGGCGGGACGCAGACCAACCACGGGGTGCACCTTTACCGGAGCAGCGAGATCTTAGGGCCTTATGAGCCGTGCCCCAGGAACCCGGTGATCACGAACCGGAATGTGCGGCTGAACAATTCCCTTGGGGTTTCGGTAATCGGGCATGGGGATCTGGTGCAGACCCAGGAAGGGGAATGGTACGTGGTTCTTTTGGGAATACGGCCTTACCGGCATGAACGGCAGGATTATGATGACTTCCAGCCCAGGAAGTGGATCCGCACCCCGGACAGGAACAAGGATGCCCAGTTTAACTTGGGGCGGGAGGTGTTTTTGGCTCCGGTGGCCTGGGATTACGACGGATGGCTTCTGGTGGACAATGAAACCGGCATGGTGGGACTTACGGAGCGGCGGCCAAACCTGCCGGAGTGCCGTCCGCCTTACCAGAGCCGGGTGGATAATTTTGAGTCGGATAAGCTGAATATGGCCTGGTGTATGCGCCGTCCCATAAGGGAAGCGTTTTACTCCCTTTCGGAGCGTCCCGGGTATCTGCGCCTTAAGCCGGGCAGGGTAAGGGCGGAGGAGCCGGGAGCGGCGGCCATGCTGGTTAAGCGGCAGCAGCATAATGACTTCCAGGCGGCGGCGGCCATGGAGTATGAGCCGGGCTTTAATGGGGATGAGGCCGGCCTGATCGTCACCCAGAATGAGCGGTTTTCCTACCTTCTTTTAAAGGAAAGGCAGGAGGACGGCTTATGGATTAGCTGTTTTCGGGTGGCAGGAGGCGTCCGGGAAAGAATTGCCCAAAAGCCGGTGAAGGCCGGGCGGCTGTACTTATATTTAGAAGGCGGTGAGGGCACTTACAGTTTTTACTATGGATATCAGGAAGGCGAAATGCTGCCTTTGGCACTGAGCCAGGACGGAAGCCTGCTCAGCACGCTGGTGGCCGATGGCTTTGTAGGCTCCTACCTGGGCGTTTACGGAGCCAGGAGCCAGGAGGAAGGAGAGGCCATGGAGGCCTTTGCCGATTTTGACTGGTTTCGGTATGAGGCTATTGAGGAATAGACGTAACGGTTCAGGCGCCAGGAAGATGTCCCGTCTGAACTGTTGCGAATAGTCGGTGGGGCGACAGAAGATTCTTGCGGCTGTATTGACAAACTGCTTCCGGGAGGTTAAACTATAGGTATTATCGATTTTCATTGAAGGAGGATATAAGGATGAAAAAACAACTGTTAACCTTTGTTGCGGCAGGCGTGATGGCAGCAGCCATGAGCTTTAGTGCCTTTGCCGGCGAGTGGAAAGAGGATCAGACAGGCTGGTGGTATCAGAACGATGACGGCAGCTATCTGAATAATGGCTGGAACTGGATCAACGGCAGAAGCTATTACTTCACTCCGGAAGGGTACTGCCTGACCAATACCACGACCCCAGACGGGTACACGGTAGATGCAAGCGGCGCATGGGTGGTAGACGGCGTGGTGCAGGCTCAGGACGGGCAGCAGGCGGCAGAGAGCCAGGCTCCGGCAGATGCAGGAAGCGGCCAGGCAGCAGGACAGACATACTCCATCTCTGGCCTTACCTTTACGGTTCCGGCTGGCTTAACCCTGGATGAGGATACTTCAGAAGCAAATGCCCTGTTCTTTTTCAATGACAACCATGACGGCGGAGTTGCCGTGTTAACCCAGGATATCCCGGAGGCGGCGCAGTACGGCGCTCTTTTGGAGCAGTACGGCGAAGTTATCTTGGACGAGGCCATGAGCGAGGTGGGAGTCCCGGCGGCTAAAGGCGTAAAGCAGTTCCCCACCGGAACCTGGTACTGCTATCTGTATAACGGCACGGATTCCTTGAATATTTCCGTAGGAAATGATATAAGTGAGCAGATCTACCTTTATGCACGGCTTAAAGGAGCACAGGTCCAGATGGTTATGGTTGTGGGAAATACCGGTATAAGCCCCGATGATATCGTGGCAAATTATCTGCGGTAATCAGGACATTTGGCCCCTTGGCGGCAGGAATGAAGGATATAAAAAGCCAGCGCAAGCGAAATCCGTTTGGGCTGGCTTTTCGTTTCATAGGAAATTGCGTCCGATGAAACAAAAACGCTCCGCAGGATTCTTTTTTACTGTATTGATGACAAATGGAAAGTTGGGACAGGATGAGAATGAACATAAAACAATTATTCGCGCAGGTGGACATGACGGAGGGGAAGCCTTGGGAAAAGATCGTGGCCTTTACCATCCCCATGCTGATTGGGAATATTGCCCAGCAGCTTTACAATACGGTGGACAGCATCGTGGTAGGCCGGTATGTGGGTGACAACGCCTTGGCTGCCGTGGGCAGCGCAAGCCCTATTTTAAACCTGCTTTTGGTGCTGTTTGTGGGAATTTCCATGGGGGCAAGCATTATGGTTTCCCAGTATTTCGGCTCAAGAGATCGGGAAAATTTATCCAGGACTATCGGCAGCACCATCACGCTGACGGCGGCTTCCTCTTTGCTTTTGATGGTTTTGGGCGCAGCCTTAATCCGCCCGGTTCTTATCCTTTTAAATACGCCGGAAAGCATCCTGGACTGGTGCGCATCCTACCTGTTTATCCTGCTGATGGGAATCGCCGGGGTGGCGTACTATAATATGTTCTGCGGGATTTTAAGGGGGCTTGGGGATGCCCTTTCGGCCCTGGTATACTTAAGCATCGCTACCGTGCTGAACATTATCCTGGACGTATGGTTTGTGGCCGGGTTTCATATGGGGGTGGCGGGGGTGGCCCTGGCCACGGTGATTGCCCAGCTGGCATCGGCTCTCCTTTGCCTGGTGAAGCTGCGCAGGATGTCCCATCTTTTTGATATGGAGCTTTCTTATTTAAAGCCCCACCGGGGGAATATTTTAACGGTGCTTAAGCTGGGCCTTCCCTCCGGCATTACCCAGGCCATTTTTTCCCTGGCGATGGTGGTGGTGCAGTCGCTGACTAACAGCTTCGGGGAGCTGGTGATAGCCGCCAACGTGATTATCATGAGGGTGGACGGCTTTGCCATGATGCCCAATTTCTCCTTTGGCACAGCCATGACCACGTATTCTGGCCAGAACGTAGGGGCGAAAAAGCTTGACCGGGTGCGTCAGGGGGCTAAGGAGGGAACCTGGATTGCCGTGGGGACATCGGCGGTGATTACCGGCCTGATCCTGCTGTTCGGCCGTCATCTGATGGGAATCTTTACCAGCACGGAGGAGCTGGTTTCCTTAAGTGCCAATATGATGGCGATCCTGGCCGTGGGATACATTGCCATGGCTGTAACCCAAAGCCTCTCCGGCGTTATGCGGGGGGCAGGGGACACGATGACGCCGATGTGGATCTCCGTGTTTACTACGGTGGTTGTCCGGGTTCCCTTAGCTTATGGGATCGCTTATATGACCAGGACGCCTGCTTTGCCCGAAGGGCGGTATGAATGTATCTGGATCTCCCTTTTATGTTCCTGGGTGCTGGGGGCGGCAATTACGCTGGCAGTTTACTGGAAAGGAAAGTGGGGAGGAAAAGCTCCGGAAAAAAGGCGCTGGTGGCGTCGCCGGGGCTGATTAGGCCGGAGGCTAAAGGGAAGGGCTAAACGATCGCAAAAGCCGCATTTTTGTGGATCTTTTTCCGTTTTTATTATATAATAGTAAAGGGCTGGAAGGCTTTCCGGCTCTTTTTTTCATTTGGAGATTGATTACGTTAACGACTATAAAAACAGGCGGTTTAGGGACGCCGGAAAGCGGAAGGATATGTATCAGATTGAGTTTAACAAGCCGGAATCCGTATATTTTATCGGGATTGGCGGCATTAGCATGAGCGGGCTGGCAGAGATTTTGTTGGAGGAGGGGTTTACGGTATCCGGATCGGACGCCCATGAGACGGAGCTTACCCGCCGGCTGGAGGCCAGGGGGGCTAAGGTGGCTTACGGGCAAAGAGCCTCTAACCTTACGGATGGGATTGACGTGGTGGTGTATACCGCCGCCATCCATCCGGATAACCCGGAGTTTGCGGCGGCCCGGGAGAGAGGGCTTCCGATGCTGACCAGGGCTGAACTTTTAGGGGAGATGATGCGCAATTACCAGCACGCGGTTAACGTGGCAGGAACCCACGGGAAAACCACCACCACCTCCATGCTGGCGGAAATTTTCCTGGCGGCGGATATGGATCCTACGGTTACAGTGGGGGGGATTCTTCCGGCTATCGGGGGGAATATCCGGGTAGGCGGCCCGGAATTTTTCCTGGCGGAGGCCTGCGAGTATACGAATAGCTTCCTGTCCTTTTTCCCAACCATGGAGATTATTTTAAATATCGAGGCGGATCACCTGGACTTTTTTAAGGATCTGGCGGATATCCGCCATTCTTTCCGGCTGTTTGCCGAAAAGCTGGATGAAAAGGGAACGCTGGTGATTAGCAGCGATATTGCAAACGTGGAGGAGATGATTAAGGGACTTCCCTGCAAGGTAGTCACCTTCGGGCGGGATCCGGAAAGGAGCCGCTACAGCGCTTCCCAGATCGTCTATGACGGCTATGGAAGGCCTTCCTATACCCTTTTAGTGGATCAGGAACCGGCAGGGGAGGTTATCCTGGGGGTGATGGGGGAGCATAATGTGTATAACTCCCTGGGAGCCATAGCGGCGGCCAGGGAGCTTGGGGTTCCCGTGGGGAAGATTATCCAGGGCCTTAGGCATTTTACCGGCGCGGGCCGCAGGTTTGAGAAGAAGGGGGAGATCGGCGGGGTGATGGTGATCGATGATTATGCCCACCATCCCCAGGAGATTGCGGCTACCTTGGCTGCGGCGAAAAATTATCCCCATAAAAAGCTGTGGTGCGTGTTCCAGCCCCATACTTATACCCGCACGGCTGCCTTAATGGATGAGTTTGCCCAGGCTCTTTTAGGGGCGGACGAGGTGATCCTGGCGGATATTTACGCGGCCAGGGAGACAGACACCCTAGGGGTCAGTTCACGCGATATTGGGGACAAAATCACGGAAGCTGGGGGAAGGGCGCATTATATCCCGTCCTTTGATGAGATTGAAACATTTATTCTGCAAAATTGTATTCCCGGTGATTTGTTGATAACTATGGGGGCCGGAGATATTGTAAAAGTGGGGGAAAAGCTCTTAGGGTTATGAGTTATCCACATTATCCACATAGTTTTCAACATTTGGAGGAAGAAAACTATGTGGATGTTTTTATTTACATAAAAAATTCGCTGACAATTCAGGAAAACCTTGATTTCACTAGCTTTCGACAGGATTCGTGGCGGAGAAAAAACAAGAATCCACTAAGTTATCCACATTATCCACAATATCCACGGCAGATTTGGTGGATAACGGGCCTATTTTCTTTTTTTCGACCTTGTGTTATGATGGTAGGAACGGTAAGAGATGGCCCGGTGGGGCAGAGAATGGCGGAAAGGATGAAGTGAGGGATGGCGTGGGAGTTTAGCGGAAGGTTCCGGGCGGAGGGCACGCTGGTTTCCAACCGGTTTATTGACGAACTGATGGCAGGAGCCAGCGGAGAGTACGTGAAGGTTTATTTATATTTGCTGCGCCATCAGGATAAGGCGCCCGGCCTTGCCCAGGTGGCGGAGGCTCTCCACTATACGGAGGGGGATGTGGGGCGTGCGCTGGCCTACTGGGAGAAAGCAGGGGTGCTTTGCCAGGCTGGCGGGCAGCCAGAAGGCAGGCAAAAGGAAGGCGTGGAAAGGCAGAAGGAGGAGGAAAAGCTTCCGGTTCTGCCGCCCCGTTCCAAGGATGGGGTAAGCCGCCTTTCCGGGGACGAGGAGTTTGCCCAGCTGCTTTATATTGCCCAAAAGTATATGAATAAAGTGTTTACCCAGAGGGAATGCCAGGTGTTTGCCTATCTGTATGGAGATCTGTGCCTTCCGGCGGAGCTTTTGGAGTATCTGGTGGAGTACTGTGTGCAGAATGGCCATACCAGCATCCGCTATATGGAGACAGTGGCCATAAACTGGCATCAGCGGGGGATTTTGACGCTGGAGGAGGCCAAGGCTAACGGCGCCGGGGCAGGAAAGGACTACTTTGCGGTGATGAAGGCCTTCGGCTTAAATGACCGCAGGCCGGCGGCGGCGGAGAAGCAGTATATTGAGACTTGGTTTGGAAGCTACGGTTTTGCCAGGGAGGTGGTGCTGGAGGCCTGCAACCGCACCATAGCCGCGACCCATGCCCCCAGCTTCGCCTATGCGGACAAGATACTGAAGGAGTGGAAGAAGGCGGGGGTGAAAAACTTATCGGATGTGGAGGATCTGGATATGATCCGCCGCAGGCAGGAGAAGGAGAAAGGGGAACGGAAAAAGCCGGAGGCTAAAGGCGTCGGGGAGAAGAAGGGCGGCGCGCCTAACCGGTTCCATAATTTTGAACCAAGCGGTACGGATTACGATTCCCTGATGATGGAAAAGGTGCGGGCCAGGATGAAGGAATAGGGAGGTGGGAGCTTTGGCATTGAGCAATTCCCAATACCAGGAGATTATGCGGGGCTACCAGGCCCAGCAGCTTAAGGATAAGCATGAGCAGGATCGGCGGATCCGGGAGGTTTATGAAAGGCTTCCGGCGGTGAGGGAGTTAGATCAGGCGGTCAGCACCTGCGCCGTGCTGCGGGCAAAGGAGCTGTTAAACGGTGATAAAGAGGCGTTGAAGCGGCTGCGGGAGGAGATTGGGGATCTGCGGGAGCAGAAGCGCTTTCTGCTGGCTTCCAAAGGGTATCCGGCGGATTTTATGGAGATGCACTACCGCTGCCCGGACTGTGAGGACACAGGCTATATGGCGGATGGCAAAAAATGCCACTGCTTTTTGCAGGCTCAGATTAAGTATTTGTATGCCCAGTCCAATCTGGAATCGGTTTTGCAGCGGGAAAATTTCGATACCTTTTCTTACCAGTATTTTGACGATCAGCAGATTGAACCGGCGGTGGGCATGACCGTGGCCGGGTATATGCGGCAGGTGTACCGGTGGTGCAAGGGCTTTGCCGATGAATTTGGGGAAAAGGGAGGGAACCTTTTGTTTACCGGGGCTACGGGGCGGGGGAAAACCTTCCTTACCAACTGCATTGCCAAGGAATTGATCGATCATTACCATTCGGTGATCTATCTGTCCGCCCATGACTTGTTTGAGGTGTTTTCCAAATACCGGTTTGAGTCCCGCAGCGAGGAGGAGCTAAAGGATACGTACCAGTTCATCCTGGAGTGCGAGCTTTTGATCATTGATGATCTGGGGACGGAGTTAAATAACAGCTTTACCTCCTCCCAGCTGTTTTTCTGCATGAACCAAAGGCTTTTAGCGAGCCGTTCCACGATTATTTCCACAAATTTGTCTTTGGACAGGCTGCGGGATGAGTATACGGATCGGGTGGCCTCCAGGATTATCAGCAATTACACGGTAATCCCCCTGTACGGGGGGGATATGCGCCTTAAGCTGTAACGGCTTGCATGGTTTCCCGGGGGAAAACGGCTCTGGTTAAAGATAGCCTGGGGCTGGGGGATCGGCAGTTTTTTGTATGGGGAGAAAAACATAGATTGGCTTGACGAATAAAGTGCATAATGATATAAAGAATACATTGGCATACGTAGCTGTAAGAGCTTTCATTAAACGTCGGCGGGCGGCTTTTTCGCAAAACGCCTGCGCATAACGGAGGAAAGAGATGTTGTACGAAGAGAAAATTATTGAAACCATCCCAGTAGGCCCTTTAGGCCTGATTCCTTTAAAAAGCTGCCTTGATCTCGGGAAAAAGGTGGATCAGTACCTGGTGTCCTGGAGAAAGGAGCGGGAGAGCGAGCATAAGTCTACCATCGCTTTTGCCGGCTACCAGAGGGACAGTTACATTATTGAGGCAAAGACGCCTCGTTTCGGCTCGGGAGAGGGCAAGGGGACGCTCTCGGAGTCGGTTCGCGGCGATGATTTATATATAATGGTGGATGTGTGCAACTACAGCCTGACCTATTCCCTCTGCGGCATGGAAAACCATATGTCGCCAGATGACCATTTCCAGGATTTAAAGCGGGTGATTGCGGCTGTGGCGGGGAAAGCCAGGCGGATCAATGTGATCATGCCTTTCCTGTATGAAAGCCGCCAGCATAAGCGTTCCGGCAGGGAGTCCCTGGACTGCGCCCTGGCCTTGGAAGAGCTGGTGCGGATGGGGGTGGAGAACATCATCACCTTCGATGCCCACGATCCCAGGGTGCAGAATGCCATCCCCCTAAAAGGGTTTGAGACGGTGCAGCCGATCTATCAGTTTATCAAGCATTTGTTAAAGCATGAGAAAGAGCTGATGATCGACAGCAGCCATATGATGGTGATCAGCCCGGATGAGGGCGGCATGGGCCGGGCGGTGTATTTTGCCAATGTGCTGGGCTTAGACATGGGGATGTTTTATAAGCGGCGGGATTATACGAAGATTGTCAATGGACGGAATCCTATCGTGGCCCATGAGTTTTTAGGCTCAGACGTGGAGGGGAAGGATGTGCTGATTATTGACGACATGATTTCCTCCGGGGAGAGTATGCTGGATGTGGCTAAGGAGCTAAAAGCCAGGAAGGCCAGGAAGGTATTTATCTGCTCCACCTTCGGCTTGTTTACCAATGGATTGGATAAGTTTGACGAATATTATGAGAAGGGGCTGATTGACCGGATCCTGACCACCAATCTGGTATACCAGACGCCGGAGCTTTTGTCCAGGCCGTATTATATTGACGTGGATATGAGCAAATATATTGCACTGATTATCGATAACTTAAACCATGACGCTTCCCTTAGCGAGCTGTTAAACCCCACTAGGCGGATTAACCGCTGCCTGGACGGATACCGGAACGGGCAGTAGGAGGCGGATGGTTAGGCTTAGGAGAGGCAGGTTGGCGGATGAAGAGGTTGCTGCGGCGCATAGGCATTTTGCTTGCGGTTTTTATCGCGGCGGGCGTGGTGTTTTTTTTCCGGATGCAGTCCGGGGATCCAAGGGGAGACAGGGTGTATACCGTGATGGAGGAAAGCTCCCTTCCGGTGGTTTATATGGATATGCTGGGCAGGGAGATGAACTGCCTTCACGGCTATGTGCAGGAAATGTCCGGGGCTGGGCATTGGAGCAGCCTTACGGTGCTGCCAGAGGACAGGCAGCTAAAGATTCGGATCGGGCGCTGCCAAGGTGCGGTCACGGGAATTTACTATGAGATCCGCACCCTTAACCTGTCCGGGCTGGTGGAGCGCACCGGAGTGGAGGGCTGGACGGCCACGGAGGACGGCGTTGAAGCGGTGCTTCCTATCCAAAACCTTTTATCTAAGGATCAGGAATATGCGATGATCCTGACCGTGGATACGGAAAGCCACGGCGCAGTCCGCTATTACAGCCGGATCGTCTGGACGGATGAGGAAATGATCAAGGGGATGGTGGATCTGGCGGCGGATTTTTCCGCCAAGACCTTCCACTATGAGGATGCCAGGTCGCTGGTGACATACCTGGAAAGCAATGATACCGGGGATAACAGCAATTTAGGCCATGTGGACATCCATTCCAGCTATTCCCAGATCACCTGGGGCGGCCTTAAGATGGAACCGGCGGGAGAGGTGTTTGTCACCTTGAACGAGATGAACGGGGTTATGGGCCAGGTGACGCTGGAATACCTGGCTATCCGCCAGACGGATGAGCAGCATACGGAATTTTATGAGGTGGAAGATAATTTTACCATGCGCCAGGGGGAGCAGCGAATCTATATGATGGACTTCGACCGCCGGGTGGATCAGGTGTTTATGGGGAACAGGGAGAATTTTTCCGGCCTTCGGGTTATGCTGGGGATTACGGATGATGACCAGGTGCAGGCGGCAAGGAGCGAGGATGGGAATATCCGCGCTTTTGTGGCGAATGGCGATCTGTGGTGCTATAACCAGCAGGAAAGGCAGGCAGTAGGGATATTTTCTTTCCGAAGCCCCAGTGAGGAGGGCATCCGACCGGCCTATCAGGATTACGGCCTGAAAATCCTTAAGGCGGAGGATAACGGGGATGTGGATTTTCTAGTGTACGGTTATATGAGCCGGGGCTACCATGAAGGCTGCATGGGGATTGTCATGTACCATTACAGCGCAAGGGAGGACGGCTTGGTGGAGCGGTTTTTTGTGCCGGTGTCCCAGAGCAGCGAGGAATTAAAGCTGAATATAGAGGAGCTTTCCTACCTAAGCAGCAGCGCCATGCTGTACTTAAAGGTGGGTTCCGGCATTTATGGCATTGATTTAACCAGCAATGAGTACATGGTGGTGGCGGAAGGGCTCCCGGAAGGGGGATATGCCATCAGCCAGAACGGCAGGCGGCTGGCCTGGCAGGAGGGGACATCCGTTTACCAGTCCAGGACGATCCACCTTTTGGATCTGGAAACCGGGGAGAAAAACGAGATCCTTTCCCAGAACGGGGACTATCTGCGGGTGCTGGGCTTTGTGGGCAATGATTTTATTTATGGCCTGGCGGGGGAAAACAGCCATTGGGTGGTTAACGGCCGCCAGGAGGAGCTGCCCATGTATGCCCTGGAAATCCTGGGGGAGGATATGGAGGTGCAGACCCGCTATGAAAAGCCGGGATACTACATTGCCGGGGTGTCCATTGGGGAAAGCCGGATCCATTTAAAGCGGATCATGCCGGTTTCCGGGGACACATACCGGCTGGTAGACGAGGATACCATTGTGTGCAATGCAAAGATTGACGATGAACGGCTTTCCGGCATCGGCTGGTACGTGGACGGGGAGAGGAATAAGGTTTACTTTGCCCAGCTTGGCACGGAGGTCAGGGGAGGGAGCCAGATATCCTTCTCGTCACCGGGGAAAATCACTTATGAAAATTCAGAGATTTTAAATCTCGCTTCTTCCGTGTCCGTGCCGGGGCTTAACTTTTATGCTTACGGCGGCGGCCGTCTGCTGGGGATTACCCAGGATTTCGCCAAGGCAGTGGGGATGGCTCATGAGGAGATGGGAACCATTACCGATGCGGGCGGGAATGTGCTGTGGTGCAGGGTAGACCGTCCTTCGGTGGGAAGCGTAGGCGATGAGCGGGAAAGCGCGGCGAAGCTGATGAAAAATATGGGGGAATTCACGGAAAACCGCCAGTTCTCCGACGGGATCCTGCTGCTGGATGCCAGGGGATGCTCATTAGGCCAGATCCAGTACTTTTTAGGCCAGGGATACCCGGTGCTTGCTTACGGAGAGAACGGAGTGCCAGTGGTGATTGCCGGGTATGACCAGTATAATGTGACCATTTACCAGCCGGATACCGGAGAGAGCTGGAAAATGGGGCTGAACGATGCCGCAAATTACTTTGAAGCTACAGGAAACGACTTTATTTGCGGGATTTTTCCGGAAACATAAGGTATAGGCTAATTGTAACCTTTACAAAATGCTGTCTCTTGGTATATAATGGCATGAGGGTTTTTTGAACATTCACTTTGGGGGATGGAAGATTTGCACTGCCGTTAAGGCGGCAGGCAGTATGTGCCATTTCCTGAGTTTTTCGTATCGGCCTTTGGACTGCCCAGGCTTTGCCATGTCTCCATAGGATAAGGGCAGCCATTGCCGGATAGATAATTGAGGTGCAAAATGGAACAATATATCATGAAGGGCGGCAATCCCCTGGTAGGGGAGGTTACGATAAGCGGCGCAAAGAATGCGGCGCTGGGGATTTTGACAGCGGCGGTGATGACGGATGATGACGTGGTGGTGGAGAATCTGCCTGATGTGCGGGATATCAATGTGATGCTGGAGGCTATCCAGGAGATCGGGGCCAGCGTGACCCGGATCGACCGCCATACGGTAAGGATTAATGGTTCAGAGATTGGGGAGGTGTCGGTAGATGATGAGTATATCCGCAGGATCAGGGCGTCTTATTATTTTATCGGCGCCCTTTTAGGCAAGTATAAAAGCGCCCAGGTTCCCCTCCCGGGGGGCTGCAATATCGGGAGCAGGCCGATCGATCTCCATCTAAAGGGGTTCCGTGCCCTGGGGGCGGAGATTACCGTGGAGCGGGGGGCGGTGGTGGCTCATGCCATCGATCTGGTGGGAGCCCATATTTATTTGGACAAGGTTTCCGTGGGCGCCACCATTAATGTGATGATGGCGGCTACCCTGGCAGAGGGGCGGACCATCATCGAGAACGCGGCCAAGGAGCCCCATGTGGTGGACGTGGCCAATTTCCTAAACAGCATGGGGGCGAACATCAAGGGCGCAGGGACGGATATTATCCGCATCCGCGGGGTAAGGAAGCTCCACGGCACGGAATATTCCATTATTCCCGATCAGATTGAGGCAGGGACGTTTATGTGCGCTGCCGCCATTACCCGCGGGGATGTGATGGTGAAAAATGTGATCCCCAAGCACCTGGAGGCTATTTCCGCCAAGCTTACGGAAATTGGCTGCGAGGTGATTGAGTTTGACGATGCGGTGCGGGTGGTGGGGAAGCCTTCCCAGTACCATACTAATATCAATACCCTCCCGTATCCCGGCTTCCCTACGGATATGCAGCCCCAGATCACGGTGACGCTGGCTCTGGCCAGGGGAACCAGCATCGTGACGGAAAGCATCTTTGAGAACCGGTTTAAGTATGTGGATGAGTTGGCCCGGATGGGCAGCAACATTAAAGTGGAAGGAAACGTGGCGGTGATCGACGGGGTGAAGGGCTTTTCCGGCGCTTCCGTGAACGCCCCGGATCTGCGGGCAGGGGCGGCCCTGGTGATCGCTGGCTTGGCTGCCGACGGGTATACCACGGTGGATGAGATTGGCTATATCCAGAGAGGGTACGAATGCTTTGAGGAAAAGCTAAAGGCTCTTGGGGCAGTGATTGAGAAAGTGGATTCGGAAAAGGAAGCCCAGAAGTTTAAGCTGCAGGCAGGGTAATTATTAGCCGCCCTCGCTGTTGTGAGAAATCAACAGCGAGGGCGGCTATATGTTGGTGCAAAAGTTGTGTTCAGCCTGCGCCATCTGCAAAATCGCGCCTTACGGCGTTTGGCGCTGGCCGAGGGATTTTATTAAAGTTCATACTTCACCACATCTATCTCAGCCGTCCCATTGGCGAAGAAGGAGATCCCGTCCGCCCCCGGATCGGTATACATGGTGGCCGACAGCACTTGTTCCCCGTCATTGACGAAGACTTCCGCGCTGAAACGATCCAGGATGACCCGTAGCTTCAGCTCGTTGCCCACAGGATTTACCAGGCTTCGGCGCTGATGGATGATGGCTCTTCTGGAGCCGGAGAACTTCCGGTCTATCTTTAGGATTGATTCATAGGGGCGGAAGCTTAAGGAGGTGTGGTATGTGTCATCCTGGGCAAAGCGGAGGGCGAATTTCTGGTACAGCTCCTGCCCTTCCTTCGGCCGGATCTTCAGCTCCATATCTACTTTTCTTCCGCTGATCCCCTTAAGCGTTACCACTCCCGAGACGGTGACATTCGTATAGTTCACCTTATTGCGCCGCATATCTTCCAGTTCTCTTAAGGGTCTTTGGTACAATCTGCCGTTTTTTAAGAACAGCTCCCTTGGCAGGCTCATCTGGCCGAACCATGGCGCGTCTGGCGAACGCATACTGCAGGAATCCCAGTTCTGCATCCAGCCGATCATGACCCGGCGGCCGTCTGGCGTAAGCACGGTCTGGGGTGCATAGAAGTCAATGCCGTAATCAATGGACTGGTTGTGCGTCTCTTTAAATGTGCCGGATTCCTCATCATAATCCCCAATCAGGCAGAGGGTTCCGTTGCCGTTGTGGTATTCATATCCCTGGGGCAGCATATCCTGGGGGCTGGTAAGCAACACCCATTTTTCGTCCAGCGGGAAGAAATCCGGGCATTCCCACATCTTTCCGAAACGGTCGCGGTTGGCGGCCAGCACGCTCTTAAATTTCCAGGAAAACCCGTCGGGGCTGGTAAATAAAAGGATTTGCCCGCTTCCGTCCGCCGGGCGGTTTCCCGCGACGCAGGCGTAGGTTCCGTCGGCTTTCCTCCATATCTTGGGATCACGGAAGTCAAACCGGCTGCTGCCCTCCGGGATATCCCGTTCATCTAGTACGGGGTTTTGCCCGTATTTTTCGTAATCAATCCCATTCCCCACGGCAATGCACTGGGTCTGCACCTCCCGGTAGATATCCCGTTCCTGGTGCTCCTTCACCACGCCGGTGTACATCAGCAGCTGCCGTCCGTCCGGCAGTACCGTAGCGCCCCCGGAAAAGCATCCATCCTGGTCATAGGCTTCATCCGGCGCTAAGGCGCAGGGAAGATACTCCCAGTGGAGCAGATCGCTGCTTGCTGCGTGGCCCCAATGCATGGGCCCCCATTTTGATTCGTAAGGGTAATACTGGTAAAACAGATGATACCTGCCTTGGTAGTAAGAAAATCCATTAGGGTCGTTCATCCAGCCTGTACGCGGAGTCAGGTGGAAATCGGGACGCTCCCTTTCGCTGATTAATTTTTCAGAAACCTCTTCATATTTTCGCGCTTCGCGCAATGTCTGACTGATCATCATGATTTCTTCCTTTCTTAAGCTATGCTGGCTGGACGAAGGAGTCTGCCTGGCGGAGGGCATGCCTTAAGATATGCCTTCCGGGGTTTTGCGCCGGATTACTTTCCGGATTCGTTTCGGGCGATGCTGGCGTTATACAAATCCAGATATTTCTGGAGCAGTTCCAGGTATTCGCTTAAGCCGTATGCCTCCAGCTTATCCACATATTTATCCCAATCCAATCCAATTCTTGTTTGCCTCCCCGTAGCCTTCGACGCAGCCGTTGTTCAGGATGGACGGATCCTGGCCGCCGTCGTTGACGATGCAGGATAAGGGGATGATTGCGCCGTACCTCCGTATTTTAGCAGATTGCTGTCCGTAAATCCAGCGGAAAAAATAAAATCGGTCAGTTCGCCTGCCCCGTCCGCATCCGCCTTTCTGTCAAATCTCTCCGCTCCCTGCACCTTTCTTTGCATACGCTTTTTTAAAGCCTCTCCCTTTTTGAATTGTGCATTTGTAAAAATGTTGTTTTTGTTTCTTCAAGATTTGTATATTGCATTTATACCATCATTTTTACATTAAGTCAATATATTTTTACTATTTGCACATATTATCTTTTGCGTTTTCTTTCCGGTGTACATCCTAAACAAGTTTTTGCTGATATTTTCTTTTAGAAAGAAAAAATTTTGAAAAACCGCTGTTTTCTCGCCCATATCCGCATCTATGGATTCAAAAAAATGTTTCTCTTTATCCGTTAAATTTTCCGGTTTTCTGGAAGTGCCGCGAAAATGCTTGACAGCTTTGGCGAAATCGATTAAGATGAAAGAGTAAAGAAAAACAGAAAAGTTCGTTAATATCCCTTATTCAGAGTGATGGAGATACAAAGGATCTGTGAAGTCACGGCAACCCCGCTTAAAGGGGCTGGAACGGTAGGTTCCGGCAGGCAGGAGCGGAAGGTGCCAACCTGAGCGAGGGCAGGAGGCGTTTCCCGCTGCAAGGCTTGCCTTGGCGGAGAGGTCTGCTGCGCATCGAGCAATAAGAGGATTTGAATGTACATACTTTCAAGTCCGCCTATATGCGGGCTTTTCTTTTTATCATTTTACGTAACGGTTTAGACGGGACATCTTCTTGACCGTCTGAACTGTTGCCATTTTACCAGTACAGGGAATATAAGGAGGAAAATCATGGAGAAATTACTTTTCACTTCGGAGTCGGTAACGGAAGGCCATCCGGACAAAATGTGCGATCAGATTTCGGATGCGGTGCTGGATGCTATGCTGCAGCAGGATCCCATGAGCCGCGTAGCCTGCGAGACGGCGATTACCACCGGGCTGGTTTTGGTGATGGGAGAAATTACTACCAAGGCTTATGTGGATTTGCAGAAGGTAGTGCGGGAAACCATCCGGGAAATTGGGTACGATCGCGCAGAGTACGGTTTTGACTGCAATACCTGCGGGGTAATCACCGCCATAGATGAGCAGTCCACGGATATTGCCATGGGCGTGGACAAGGCGCTGGAGGCGAAGGAGAACCGGATGTCCGAGGAAGAGCTGGCTGCCATCGGCGCCGGGGATCAGGGCATGATGTTCGGCTTTGCTTCCAATGAAACGGAAGAATATATGCCGTATCCCATTGCCCTGTCCCATAAGCTGGCCAGGAAGCTGGCTCAGGTGCGTAAGGACGGAATCCTTCCTTATCTGCGTCCCGACGGGAAAACGCAGGTGACGGTGGAATATGATGAGAATGGCAGGCCTGTTCGCCTGGATGCGGTAGTGCTTTCCACCCAGCACAGCGATGATGTTACCCAGGAGCAGATCCACGCCGATATTAAAAAGTATGTGTTTGACGAGGTGATCCCCGGGGAATTGGTGGATCAGGATACTAAGTTTTATATTAATCCTACCGGGCGCTTCGTGATCGGCGGCCCCCATGGGGACAGCGGCGTAACTGGCCGGAAGATTATCGTGGATACATACGGCGGCTATGCCCGCCATGGCGGCGGTGCTTTTTCCGGGAAGGACTGCACGAAGGTAGACCGTTCCGCGGCCTATGCTGCCCGCTACGTGGCGAAAAATATTGTGGCGGCGGGATTGGCGGATAAATGCGAGATTCAGCTTTCCTATGCCATTGGTGTGGCACAGCCCACATCCGTCATGGTAGATACCTTTGGCACAGGCAGGGTGGGGAATGAGAAGCTGGTGGAGGTAATCCGCGAAAACTTTGACCTTCGCCCGGCAGGGATTATCAAGATGCTGGATTTAAGGCGGCCTATCTATAAGCAGACGGCGGCTTACGGGCATTTTGGGAGGAATGATTTGGATCTGCCCTGGGAGAAATTAGATAAGGTGGAAGTGCTGAGGAAGTATTTGTAAGGAAATAGTTCAGCCAGTCAGAATCGCAGGGGTAAAAATCGTGCTCGCGCGAATTTTCATCCATTGATTTTGAATGGGGGGGCGTCCGTTTATAAGCAAATGTAAACGATAAACAAAAGGCTGCCGTGCCAATGATTGGAAAATCAGAGGGCCGGCAGTCCTTTGCTTTGCCTGTAGGTTTTTGCGTGTATAATGCTTTATCCAGTGATGCCGTACAATTTACAGATTATTTAGTGGAAATTATTAATTCTGCATCGGACTTGCAATCAAGGAGGATTCTATCCGGAAACCAGTTAATGCCGGGTATGCAAAGGGCATGGGGAGAGTAAGCTTATAGACTGCCTTCTCCCAGCGTATCCATGATTGCCTGGCGGTATTCCTTGTGGTGTGGCATCCCCCCTCCCAGGCCTCCCAGCTTTGGAAGCAAAAGCTTGAAATGGCTTCCGTTTTCCATGGTGATGGAGCATTTGACGGATCCCATCCATCCCTTTTTCATTTCACAGTCTTGGATATGGGATAGCGGAAAACAAGTCCCAATATCAGCAAGCAATAGCTCTGAGGAAACTTCCTGTATGTCCGTGCCGTTTGTAATGATCCCATCATCAAATTCATAGAAGTAACTGCTTCGCTCACATTGGGCGATAACCAAAAATGACTGGGTAATGCCCAGGTAAATATCGTCCGCAGAATGTTTTTTCTTAGTCAATGAAATTATCCTTCCATTTGGGTTTGGGATCAGCCGATCTTCTGCCAGGATACACCTCCCAAAAGTCCCCTTTATGTCTATTTCTTTCGATATGGCGTGTATGCCCGCCAGCAGCGTTTCCCCGTTAGGGATATGCGCATCTAAAGCCTGCCGCATATTCATTTCATCAAAAATATCAGGCATAATAACCCCTCCTATATTCATTTTTGGTGAGCTTCCTAAAATTATAACATATAGGCTATGCCATGTCTACATTCCTGCCCAAGGGTTTAGTCCACATAGGATTTAACTGCGCTCCGATAGAAAAAATTTCCTGCGAATAATCGCGGGAAATTTTTCTTCCCTTTTAACAGGGGGGATGATATAATTTACAGTGAAAGCCCCGGACGGCATCCGCAGAAGGGGAAGAGCTTGCTCGTCCCCTTCTGCGGATATTGTCCGGGCAAGTAAGGATGAGCAAGGAGGCCGCAGGCCGTATTGCGAATACTTACGGCGATTGCGGAAGCAATCGGCTTTCACGGACAGAGGCCGTCAAAAGAAACGCTTAAGAGCCCCGGACGGCATCCGCAGAAGGGGAAGAGCTCGCTCGTCCCCTTCTGCGGATATTGTCCGGGCAAGTAAGGATGAGCAAGGAGGCCGCAGGCCCTAAAAAGCATCAGCAGAATTGGAGAGAGCAAAGGTGAAAAAATTAATATCCTGGAATGTAAACGGCCTGCGGGCCTGCGTAGGAAAAGGATTTATGGATTATATGAAGGAGGCGGATGCGGATATTTTCTGCATCCAGGAAAGCAAGCTGCAGGAAGGCCAGATTGAACTGGAGCTTCCCGGGTATCACCAATATTGGAATTACGCCGAGAAAAAAGGCTATTCTGGAACAGCTCTGTTTTCCAAGGAAGAGCCTATTTGTGTGGCTTACGGCCTGGGGCTGGAAGAGCATGACCGTGAAGGCCGGGTGATCACGGCGGAGTTTCCAGGCTATTATGTTGTCACCTGCTATACGCCTAATTCCCAGGAAGGCCTGGCAAGGCTTTCCTACCGGATGGAATGGGAGGATGCTTTCCGGAATTACCTTATCAGGCTGGATCAGGCAAAGCCGGTAATTTTTTGCGGCGACTTAAATGTGGCGCATCAGGAAATCGATCTGAAAAACCCGAAAACCAATCGGAAAAACGCCGGTTTTACCGATGAAGAAAGGGGAAAGTTTACCCAGCTTTTAAGTGCCGGTTTTTTGGACACGTTCCGCTATTTTTACCCAGATCAGAAGGATGTTTATTCCTGGTGGTCTTACCGTTTTTCCGCCCGGGCAAAGAATGCAGGGTGGCGGATTGACTATTTTTGCGTGTCGGAGCGGCTAAAGGACAAGCTTTTAGGGGCGGCGATCCATACGGAAATCATGGGGTCGGATCATTGCCCAGTGGAGCTTTGCATAGAAGATGGAAAAATATCCCAAGGAACTTTGGCATAATGTCAATGAGGCAGCACACTGGGATAAGCGCATTGTGAGAATACTGGACAGATGCCATGAACGATAAGATCAAACATAAGGACAGATGAGAAGGGAGGCAAGAGGGTATGTTTCAGCTTATAAAGGACGATCAGTATTATCCCATAGGAACGACAGCAGGGGATAACCGTATGCATTTTTCCGTGATTTCCCAAGGGGAGCGGTGCAGTTTGGTATTGTACAGGAAAGGGCAGAAGGAAATCCTGGAAAAAATTGATTTCCCCCAGGAAAGCCGAGTGGGGGATGTGTGGAACTTAACGGTGTCCGGCGATTTTTCGGAGGCGGAATACTGTTTTGAAATAGATGGGGCATTGTGCCCGGATCCCTTCGGGATGCATTTTTCCGGCAGGGAAGCCTGGGGGGATGAAGGAAGCTTAAACCGGGTGCTTAAGGCTTCTGCAGCAGAAGGGGGATATGACTGGGAAGAGGATAAACGGCCGGAAATTCCCTTTGAAGAATGTATCATTTACCGGCTCCATCCCAGGGGGTTTACGAAGCACCCTTCTTCCGGCGTAGCGGAGGAGAAACGGGGGACTTTCGCAGGGATCCAGGAAAAAATCCCTTACCTTAAGGGATTAGGGATTACCACGATAGAGCTTCTTCCCTCCATTGAATTCCAGGAGGTGATGGAAAAACCGGCTGCGGGCTATCCAGTCCTGCCTGTGGCAGCCCGGGGAATGGATTCGGAGGGAAGCCAGGCGGAGACATCGGGAAAGGCAGACAGGGAGCCTTCCGGGAAAGTAAATTACTGGGGATTTATTCCAGGCCTTTACTGTGCGCCGAAGGCTTCCTACTGTTCGGGAAGGACAAAGCGTCCTGAGCGGGAATTTAAAGATTTAGTGAAGGCTCTGCACCGGGAAGGGATGGAGCTGGTAATGGATTTGTTTTTTTCCGGGAAGGAGCCGGAAGCCTTTGTGCTGGAGGTCCTTCGGTTTTGGGCCAGGGAATACCATGTGGATGGCTTCCATCTCATCGGCTTTGTTCCCAGGGGATTAGTCAGCCGGGATCCTTACCTTGGACGGGCCAAGCTGTTTGCCCAGTCCTGGGATGAGAGGGAGGAAACGGGTCAGAAGCATTTGGCAGAGTACAATGACGGCTTTTCCATCGACATGAAACGGGTGCTGAAAGGCGATGAAAGCCAGATGGGGAACCTTGCTTTCCGGACCCGTCATAATCCGGGGAGCTGGGGGACGGTTAATTATATGGCCAATATCAATGGCTTTACCTTGATGGATCTGGTTTGCTATGAGCGGAAACACAATGAGGCCAACGGTGAAAATAACCTGGATGGCAGCGACTATAACTTTTCCTGGAACTGCGGGGTGGAAGGCCCCACAAAAAAGAAAAAGGTGAATGAGATGCGCCGCAGGCTTCTTCGGGATGCCTATCTCCTGCTCTTTTTAAGCCAGGGAACGCCTCTTTTGATGGCAGGGGATGAATTTGGGAATTCCCAGGGCGGAAATAATAATCCTTACTGCCAGGACAATGAGGTCTCCTGGCTGGACTGGGGGCTTACGGAGGAAAATCGGGATCTTTTGGAATTTGTAAAGGGGGTGATCCGCTTCCGCAAGGCGCATCCCATGTTCCATATGCCCAAGGAACCTAGGATTATGGACTATTTATCCTGCGGCCTGCCGGATGTGTCCTATCACGGCGAGAAGGCCTGGTGTCCGGAATTTGAACACTTCCGAAGGCAGCTGGGGATTCTTTACTGCGGCAAATATGGGAAGCTTGCAGACGGAAGCCTTGATGATACCTTTTTCGTGGCATATAATATGCACTGGGAACCCCATGAATTCTCCCTCCCCAATCTGCCTAAGGGACGTTACTGGCATATCGTCATCAGCACGGAGCCAAAGGCTGCAGGCGGGGAATGCCTGCCAGGAGAGGCTGTGTTTTTAAAACAGCAGAAGCAGTACATGATCCCGCCCCGGGCAATCATGGTTTTTGCCGGTAAGGAAGTGAGTGAAGCGCAGCTTGAAAAGCTGAGAAAACTTGAAGGAGAGAAGAAGGCAGGGAAAGGGCAAAAGGCGGAAAAAGGGAAGAAGGGGAAAGGAAAATAAAAGTTAGCATTTGGAAAACAGATGCATTTTCTTCTGCCTGGAAAAGGCAGTTTGAATATGCATCTGTTTTTTGTTTGCCCTCCAGGAAAGATTAATCCGGATATACCAGCCGTTCTTCACTGATATTTTCCAATACCTGGGTTAAATACCGGTTAGCGTACCAGTTTGCCATAGGCAGGTTTAAATCCAGGTAGTTGCCGCAGTCCCTGGCGGCGGCTCCCGGCACGGGCTCGCTGAAATCGCGGATAAAGGTAAACATTTCCTTCATCAGTGGGAGGATATCTTTGGATTCATAGTCGCCGGTTAGCAGCAGATAGAAGCCGGTGCGGCAGCCCATAGGCCCGAAATAAAGCACTTTATGGCTGTAGGCGGGATGATTGCGCAGGAAGGTTGCGCCTAAATGCTCAATGGTATGGACCTCCGCCGTGTTCATCACCGGCTCAAAATTGGGGCGGGTCATGCGCAGATCAAAGGTGGTGACAATGGCATCTCCTGCGTGATCCTTCCGGGAAACGTAGACCCCGGGGAGGAGGGTAAGGTGGTTGACGGTAAAGCTTGTTATTTTTTCCATAGTGAATTATCCTTTCTGGCGAAATTGTTTATACAAAGCATACCATAAAAATTTGTTTTCGGAAAGGGAAGTGGTGAAGATTTCGTTCTGAACCGGAGAGAAGCCCAATATGAATAGAATGATACCAGGGCCAAAAGGAAGGGGCGGTGCTTTAAAATGGATTGGTACGGTATGCCTGCCAGAAAGGTTTTGGAGAAGCTGGAAAGCGGCATGGAGGGGATTTCCAGACAGGAGGCAGAGGATCGGCTGAAGGAATTTGGGAAAAATACCATAAGGGAGAGGAAGAAAAAGGCCTGGTGGCAGGTGTTTTTTGAGCAGTTTGAAGATTTGCTGGTATGGATCCTGATTGCTGCCGCCGTGATCTCTGCCGTGACCAATAACGGGGAAAGCTCCATCGTCATCGGCGCGGTGCTGCTGCTAAATGCAGTTCTGGGCACGGTGGAGCACCAGAAGGCGGAAAAGTCCTTAGAAAGCCTGCGCGCCCTTTCTGCCCCTGAGGCGGTGGTTATCCGGGAAGGGAAGAAGCGGCGGATCCCGGCGGAAGAAGTGGTGCTTGGGGATGTCTTGGTGCTGGAAACGGGGGATCTGGCGGCGGCGGACGGGAGGATCTTGGAGGAGACAGGGCTTTTGATGGATGAAAGCTCCCTGACCGGGGAATCGGCGGAGGTGGAAAAGTCTGCCGCGGCCCTTAAGGAAAGCCAGGTTCCCTTAGCGGCCCAGAGCAATATGGTATTTTCCGGCACGCTGGTGACAGGGGGGAGAGGCCTGTGCGTGGTGACGGCTGCGGGGATGGATACGGAGCTTGGGAAGATCGCCGGGCTGATGAATGAGACGGCGGAAAAGAGGACGCCTTTGGAAATCAGCCTGGATCGGTTTTCCGGGAAGCTGGCGGCAGGGATCCTGGCGGTCTGCGTAGTGGTATTTTGGATGGACGTTTACCGTGGCGCTCCCCTTATAGACGCGGTAATGTTTTCGGTTGCCTTGGCGGTGGCGGCGATCCCAGAGGCCCTTGGCTCCATCGTAACCATCGTCCAGGCCATCGGAACCCAGAAGATGGCCAGGGAGCAGGGGATTATCAAGGATTTAAAGGCGGTGGAAAGCTTAGGCTGCGTGTCGGTGATCTGCACGGATAAGACGGGCACGCTGACCCAAAACCGGATGGCTGTGGAAGAGATTTTCTGCGATTTTTCCGCCAAGGTTCTTGGAGGGCAGGCAAAAGAAGCTCTTTCCGAAGGGGAACAGTGGCTATGGAAGGCGGCGGTTCTGGCAAATAATGCTTCTGGGGAAAGCGGGGAGCCTACGGAGCTGGCGCTTTTATCCGGCGGGGAAGGAGCCTTGGGTGAAGGGGAGGATAACCTGGCAGCCGGTGAAGGCCTCCGGCGCCGGTATCTGCGCAAAGGTGAGCAGCCCTTTGATTCCAGGCGGAAACGGATGAGTGTGTGCTGCCTGGATACGGAGACGGGGAAGGAAGCCGTGCTTGCCAAGGGGGCGCCGGAGGCGGTGCTTTCCTGCTGCAGCCAGGTTTTTGGCAGGGGCGGGCTCCGGGAACTTTCGGCAGGGGATAAGCATAAGATCATAGAGCAGAACCGGCGTTGGAGCAGCCAGGGCTTTAGGGTGCTGGCGTTTGCCTGCCGGGAGACAGAAAAGGGGGAAGGCTTTTCTTTTGGGGAAGGAGCAAAGGGGTGGGAAAAGGATTTGGTGTTTGCCGGGATGGCGGCGCTTTCGGATCCTCTTCGGCCGGAAACTAAGGGAGCCGTGGCAGCGGCCAAGGCTGCGGGGATCCGCCCGGTGATGATCACAGGGGATCATCCGGTGACGGCGGGAGCCGTTGCCAGAAAGGCAGGAATCTTAGATGGAGGCGGCATGGTTGTCACCGGCCAGGAGCTGGATCTTATGGGGGAAGAGGAGCTGGGGCAGAAACTGGGGCAGATTTCTGTCTACGCACGGGTGTCGCCGGAGCATAAGCTGCGGATCGTGGAGGCGTGGCAGAAAAAGGGGCGGATAACCGCCATGACTGGCGACGGGGTGAATGATGCCCCGGCGCTGAAAAAGGCGGATATCGGCATTGCCATGGGCAGGGGCGGGACGGAGGTTTCCAAGGATGCGGCGGATATGATCCTGGCTGATGATAATTTTGCGACGATTATCAAGGCGGTTTCCAATGGCCGGAACGTTTACCGGAACATTAAAAACGCCATCGGCTTTCTCTTATCCGGCAATATGGCCGGGATCCTTTGCGTGCTGTACGCATCCTTTGCCATGCTGCCCATGCCCTTCCTTCCGGTGCACCTTTTGTTTATTAACCTGGTTACGGATTCGCTGCCTGCCCTGGCCATCGGCATGGAGCCGCCGGAGGAGGATCTGTTAAGGCAGCCGCCCCGGAAGGGAAAGGAGGGGATATTAAGCCCGAATTTCCTAAAGGATTTGCTGGTGCAGGGGATGCTGATTGCCCTTGGCACGATGGCGGCTTTTCGGATGGGGCTGGAGGGCGGGGGAATGCCTACGGCACATGGCCATCTGCGGGATCCCCAGGCAGTTGCTGCCACCATGGCCTTTGCTACATTAACCTTGGCAAGGCTGTTTCACGGGTTTAACTGCCGCAGCGCCCATTCTATCCTGCGGCTGGGCTTAGGAAGCAATCCCTACAGCATTATGGCTTTTGAAACGGGAGTGCTGCTTTTGGCGGCAGTGCTGTTTGTGCCGGGGCTGCAGGCGCTGTTTGCCGCTGCCGATCTCCGGCTTATGGAGGTAGGAGCCGTGTTTATCTGCGCCCTCCTTCCTACGCTGGTTATCCAGGCGCAAAAGATCCTGCGGGAAGGACGGACGTAAAAGTGGCAGGAAGGGCGGACGTAAAGGCGGCGGCAAAGGCGGATATAAAGGCGGCAGCCGGGCATCTGTGCGCTTGAAAAGCTTTGCTGTTTTTTCTTACTTGATCATCCCGGCGGCCCAGGGAAGGCTCATGCTGACTGCCGGGATATAGGTGACGAGCATCAGACCCAAAAGGATAGCGGCGTAGTACATCAGCATATAAGGCATAACCTTGGAAAGGGAGGTTTTTCCTACCTTGATTGCCACAAACAAAGTATTGCCCACAGGGGGTGTGATATTTCCGATACATAAATTGTATACCAGAATCAGGCCGAACTGGACGGGATGCATGCCAAAGGCTTTTACTACCGGAAGGAATAAAGGGGTAAAAATCAGGATGGCCGGGGTTACATCCATAAAGGTTCCGGCGACCAAAAGCAGCAGGTTCATGATGAGCAGCAAGATTATCCGGCTGTCTGTAAGCCCCAGAAGGGCGGTGGAGATGGCCTGAGGAATCTGGGTAAAGGCCATAACCCATCCTAAAATATTGGATACGCCGATTAAGAAAACGATCATGCCGCTCATCTTGGCGCTGTCAACCACAATCTCCCAAAATCCCTTAAGGGTGATGTTCCGGTAGCAGATGCCAAGGATCAGGGCGTAAACCACCGCTATGGCGGAACCTTCCGTGGCGGTGAAGATTCCGGCAACAATGCCGCCGATGACCACGATGATCAGGGATAAGGAGGGAATGGCGCGAAGGGTGGCGGCTCCAAGGGTTTTCCAGGAAAATTTCCCCAGAGTCCCCCGGTAGCCCTTTTTCACGGCCACGGCAATGGCCACCAGGATGCAGCAGGCTGCCCATAAAAGCCCCGGCAGATAGCCGGCCAGAAACAGGGCGGCTACCGACGTGCCCCCGGACACCAAAGAGTAGGTGATCAGCGCGTTGGAGGGAGGGATCAAAAGGCCAGAGGGGGCGGAGGCGCCGTTGGTTGCCGCGCACAGCGCCCGGTCATAGCCCTGGTTTTCTTCCCCCTCCTGAACCATGCTGCCCACGGCTGCCGCCGCTGCGGAAGCAGAGCCGGAGATGGCTCCGAAAAGGGCATTGGCTCCCACATTTGTCACTAAGAGGGAGCCTGGGAGCCTGCCTAAGACGGCCAGGACAAAGTCTACCAGCCGCTTGGCGATCCCGCCCTGGTTCATTAGGTTCCCGGCCAGAACGAAAAAGGGGATGGCCGTAAGGCTGAATTTGCTCATTCCCACAAAGGTGCGCTGGGCCGCGGTAAGCACCGACACATCTAAAGGCACGGTCTGCAAAATCGCCGCCAGGGCGGAGATGCCGATGGCGTAAGAAATGGGGATCCCTGCTGCCAGGAGAAGAGCCAGCACGATCATAATGATTCCCAAAGACTGCATTGCCATAATTTACGCTTCCCCCTTTCCGGGCAAATCGTACTGCCCGTATTTTGCCAGATCCCTGTGGCTCATATCCAGGATTTTCTTTCTGCTTTTTAAGGCGGCTTTCTCCCGCATCTG
Source organism: Lachnospiraceae bacterium (assembly GCA_910575565.1). GTDB lineage: Bacteria > Bacillota > Clostridia > Lachnospirales > Lachnospiraceae > Caccovicinus. The sequence goes on from CAJTFL010000013.1 coordinate 90,918, forward strand.
CCCGCCAGGCAGCATGGGGATGTTTCCCCTTAAGATATCTGCAATGTTCATTGCCGTAAAGATCATGTTTAAAATGCCGCAGAGGGGCAGCACCAGGTAAAAAATGCCGATGGCGACGCCTAAGGAGGAGGTAGTCTGCCCCATGGCCAAGGAGGTGATCTGCTGGCCGCCATACATCAGGATGACTGCGGAGAATAAGAAAGCGATGCACTCCGAAAAGATAGAAAAGGCCAGCTTTGCTTTTTGGGGCATCCGCTCCACCAAGGCCGGGATATTCATATGCCCCCGCTCGCTGGTTACAAGGCTGGCTCCTAAAAGAGCCATCCAGGCAAACAGATAGGAAACCAGCTCTTCTGACCAGGAGGAGGGGTTTTGCAGGATATAGCGGGTAAATACCTGCCAGCAGGTAAGGCCTACCATGGCTAAGAAGCTGATCCCGGCCAGGATATTTAAAATTTGGGTTAAAAAGGCGCGAAACGTTTTCATGGGTTCCTCCTATTCTCTTTCTTTTCCAGCGTCAGCCGGTTCATATGCGGCCTGCGCTGCTGATGGGGCAGCCGGTTCATATGCGGTCTGCACCGCCAATGCGGCGTTTAGGGCATCAGAGGGGTACTGCTCGTTATATGCCTGGATGGCTTCATAGATGGGCAGCAGCTGGGGATTTCCGCCAAGGACTTTATTGTGAAGGATTCGGCAGGCTTCCATGAACGGCTTCTGATCCGGATAAAGAAAAGTGACCTTCTGTTCCTCGCTGGCCCGCTGCTTTGCCTGCCGGACGGCTTTAAGCCATTCTTTCCGTTCCACCTGGTTTACGATTTGGAAGCCCTCTTCAAAAACTTCCCGTTCCTTTTGGGAAAGGCCTTCCATAAACGCGTTATTTCCAATCAGGATATCCGGAACCATCTGATGCATATCGTAAGAGTAGTATTTGCATACGTCTCCGTGGCCGTTATCCGTTAACGCCATCTCATTATTTTCCGCGCCATCGATAATGCCGGACTGCAAGGCCGTATAAACATCCCCAAAGCCCATAGGGGTGGCGGATCCGCCTAAAAGCCGCATCATTTCAATATTGGTGGGAGATTGCTGTACGCGGATTTTCAAGCCTTTTAAATCCTCCGGTTTTTCAATAGGCCGGTTAATGGTATAGAAGTTCCTGGTTCCCGCGTCCAGCCAGGTTACGGCGGTAAAGCCGGCTTTTTTCGTAGAATCGAAAATCGGCCCGGTGACGGCCTGGTCGTCCATTACCTGATGGTAGGCTTCGGCGCTGGCAAAGAGGTAGGGAAGGTTAAAGATCTCATAGTTTTTGCTGAAGGTTTCCAGTATGGCATTGCTGGCTACGCAGAAATCGATCGCCCCGGTCTGGGTAAGCTGCACCATATCCGTCTGGGATCCCAGAAGCTCGCTGGGATACACCTCCACCACATAGCGGCCGGCCAGGTTTTCATTGATGTAGTCTTGGAACGCGGTCAGGGCAATATGGGTGGGATGGCTGGTGGACTGGTTATGGCCAATGCGCACGATGCGTCCTTCCTGGCTGTGTCCGCACCCGTTTAGGAAAAGGCAGGGCAGCAGAAGGGTTAAGGACAGCCATAAAACGGATTTTGAGCGGCGAAGCCTGGGAACAGGGGATTTATGGATATGGGAAATGGGGAGATATAGGATTGTTTTGGATCGTTTTTTTAGGTTTTCCATGGATGCCCTCCTTCTTGTCAGTTAACGCTCTGATACAGCGCGGCAGAAATTCCGGAAGATGCCGTGAATGCCTGCGTCTGCCGATGTAGAGATAGTGTCCCAGGTTTTGGGGATTTTATGCACGGATGAACATCCCCGCTTCTTGTCCGGCGCAGACGCTAAGAAAATGCTCCGTCTGAACGGTTGCAATTTTGGCGGCGGGGAAAAGAATCCGAAAAAATAATTTGTAAACTTTCCCCGCTTGTGATACCATAGAGGTTAGAAATTACGCGGCAAACCGCGCATAATATTGGAGGAAAGCATGAAGCTTGTTACATATCAAATCGAACGTTTCCCCGTGTCTTTAGGAGTGCTTAACCGGGATGAGACGTTTATCTATCCCCTTCGCTCCCTTGAGATTGATTACCATACCATGCAGGAACTTATCGTAAAAGCCAGCGAGGGTGAGATGCAGCGGATCGCTTATGGCGCATCCCAGGAGCCGGAGGCCATATGCGGGGCGGCGCCCCTTTCTGATGTGAAGCTGTTAGCGCCTATTCCCCATCCTAATCAGGATGTGATCTGCCTGGGGATTAACTATATGGCCCATGCTGAGGAATCAGCCCGCTTTAAAAACGAAGCCTTTAACGGTGAACGGCCTTATGCCGTTTATTTTTCCAAGCGGGCAAACGAGGCGGTAAGCCCAGGGGATCCGATCCCCAGCCACAGCGATATTGTGGACAGCCTGGATTATGAGGCGGAGCTGGCGGTGATCATCGGGAAAGAGGCAAGGAATGTGTCCGAAGAACAGGTAAAGCATTATCTTTTTGGCTATACCATCATCAATGACATCAGCGCCAGGAATATCCAGAACCGGCATAAGCAGTGGTATTTCGGCAAAAGCCTGGATGGCTTTCTGCCTATGGGGCCGTGCATTGTCACTACCGATGCCCTTCCCTACCCGCCGAAGCTTTCCATCCGCTCCAAGGTAAACGGGGAGCTGCGGCAGGATAGCAATACGTCTATGCTGATTTTCGGCATTGACCATGTGGTAAGCGAGCTTTCAAGGGGGATAGCCTTAAAGGCCGGAACCATTATCTCTATGGGAACTCCGGCCGGTGTGGGCATGGGCTTCGATCCGCCAAAATTTTTAAAGCCAGGTGATCGGATAGATTGTATCGTAGAGGGGATTGGAACTCTGTCAAACCATGTGGTTTAACCGCCCTTGGAAGAATGCACAGATGAATTAAGGAGGATTTAAGAAATGAATGGAAAAATTGCAACCGCCGTCCTGGCGGCCTCCCTAAGCATGGCGGCGGCCTTGCCTGCTTTTGCCGGGCAATGGGAAAAAAACGGGACGGGCTGGTGGTATAATTACGGTGACGGGACTTATCCGGCCAATACCTGGGAATGGATTGACTCCGACCAGGACGGAAAGGCAGAGTGCTATCGGTTTGATGGGAATGGCTATGTGGTGGTCAGCGCTACCACGGCGGACGGATACCAGGTAAATGAGCAGGGGGCGTGGGTTGTGGACGGCGCGATCCAGACGAAGGCTCTTGAGGAGCCTGTAGGGCGGGAGCTTTCTCTCGACATCATGGTGCCGTACCGCGCTTACCTTGATTATCCCCGGGAGGAAAATTCCGCGGTAATCGCCTCGTTTTCTACCAGGGATTTCGGGGACGGCTATGCCCCCTCCCGGATAATCGATCGGGGAAGCTATTACGAGATTACCAGCGGCTATATCTTTGGCCCTTACATTATCCCGGAAAGCCTTTTGGCTACGCCCATAGCCCCAGGCACAGAGTTTACTTTGTACCTGTCCGATCAGGATAAAAACGTATCTTCAGCAATTTTCCGGGTAAATCATAACGGCTATTTTGATTACCTGGATGCTGACCGTAACTTGGTTCTGGAAAACTGTTATGCCCGGGAAAACCAGATGTGCGGCCCTGCTGACTGGGGATTTATCTATGACAAAATTTACCAGGGAAGCTTGTACATCGCCAAGGACTGCCAGGTGATTTCCGATTACACCATAACTTTCCAGGAATACATCACCCAGTACCAGGAGTTGGGCCGTTTTGAATATGGGAAGAAAAGAGTTTACTCGGAAATTGACCATGGAGAAATTGATGAGATTTCCTGCCAGGCTTTTCCGGCCTTCGATCCCAATACGGGGATGATCGTTAAGCTGTATGAGCATATTGGGGTGTAAGCCTGGAGAAGAAGTGAAGCTTGAAAAATGAAACAGGCTTGAACAATAAAAAACATGAAAATGACAGGCCAGGGAAAGTTTTCGCTTTTTCTGGCCTACATGAATGAAAAAGGGAACAAACCATTTCCGGTTTATTCCCCTTATTGTTTGCAATCGGCTTTCTAATTAGCCAAAGTACCTCTTAAGCAGCCCCTGGAATGCACAGCCGTGCCTTGCTTCGTCCTTAGCCATCTCATGAACAGTGTCATGGATTGCGTCTAAGTTAGCTTTCTTAGCCCTTCCGGCTAAGTCTAACTTACCGGCGGTAGCGCCGTTCTCGGCAGCCACCCGCAGCTCTAAGTTCTTCTTGGTGCTGGTGGTTACAACTTCGCCTAACAGCTCGGCGAATTTGGCAGCGTGCTCGGCTTCCTCGAAAGCAGCGGTCTTGTAGTACTCGCCGATCTCCGGATAACCCTCGCGGAAAGCCTGGCGGGACATGGCTAAATACATCCCAACCTCGGAACATTCTCCTTCAAAGTTGGCGCGCAGATCAGCAATGATGTCCTCAGAAACGCCCTCAGCCTTGCCTACGCCGATTTCATGCTGGCAAGCCCAGGTTAAGCCTTCTGCTGCCTGCTCTTTAAACTTATCGGCGCCAGCCTTGCATACTGGACATACGTCGGGAGCCTTCTCGCCTTCATAAATGTAACCGCATACTGTACATACCCATTTCTTCATAAATCTGTTTCTCCTTTTCTTTGCTATATGGTCATATGGTTTCCTGTAGATTTAGCTGTGCAATCATAAAACAAGAATGATTACTGATATCACTTTATCATATCCGTCCCTCGATGTCAAGTGGATTTGTGATTTTTTTAAGGGATATTTTTGCCATCTGAAGAAGCATCGTGCTCCGTGCGTTCTTCCTTTTCCCGGCAGCTGTCGCAGATGCCGTAGAAGGTAGTGGTGTGGCTTTCCACGGTTCCGTCATAGCAGCGCCTGGCCAAAGCGTTGATTTCATCTAAAGGGCCTAAGGGCATATCGCTGACCTGGCGGCAGCGCTTGCAGACAAAGTGATAGTGGGGCAGTATTCTGCCGTCAAAATGATCGGAGCCATCTCCAAAGTTCATCTTCTGGATTTCGCCGAGTTCTACCAAAAGGTTTAAGTTACGATACACAGTCCCCAGGCTGATGCTGGGGAATTCTTCCCGGATATCGGCGTACACAACGTCGGCGGTGGGGTGGTCGCGCCGGGCAGCAAGGCTTTTTTTGATGGATTCCCGCTGGCGGCTGTATTTTAATGTTTTCATGCCGGCTCCTTTCTGCGTATATTAATAATAATTACTGTTTTAGTATATACAAAAATCAAGTGAAAGTCAATACGGTTTTACCCTTTCCCTTTTAGGGAAATCATGGTATAATTAAGGAAAGAAGGCAGAAAGGAAGTGCATATCATATGGATCAGGAGATAATGGATCAGGAAATGGATAAATCGGAAACCATGGCCGATTATGAGGCGGAGCTTGAAGCGTCCTTTAAGACGGTGAAGGAGGGAGATATCCTTACCGGAACCGTGATTAGCGTGGATGATGACCAGGCAGTCCTGGATTTGAAATATTATGCAGAAGGGATTATCACCAAGGATCAGTTTTCCAACGATCCGGATTTCCGGTTAAAGGAAGAAATCCATCCGGGAGATGAGATTACGGCTACCGTGGTGAAGAAAGACGACGGGGAGGGGAACATCCTTCTCTCCAAAAAGGAAGCTAATGACATCTTAGCTTGGGACAAGCTAAAGCAGATGATGGAAGAGCGGACCGTGGTTAAGGTAAAGATTTCCGAGATCGTAAAGAGCGGGGCGGTGGCTTATTTGGAGGGCATCCGGGCGTTTATCCCCGCCTCTAAGCTTGCCGCGGAGTATGTGGAGAATTTAGAGGAGTGGAACGGCAAAACCATCGAGGTTACGGTGATCACCGCCGAGGAAGAAGGAAGGCGCTTAGTGCTTTCCGGGCGGGAAGTGGCCAGGGAAAAGCTGGCCGATGAGCGGAAAAAGAAGGTGGCTAAATGCCAGGCAGGCGCTGTGGTAGAGGGGACGGTGGAAACCTTAAAGGATTACGGCGCGTTTGTCACGCTGGAGAATGGCCTGACCGGGCTGCTGCATATCTCCCAGATCAGCAGCCAGCGGATCAAGCATCCCGGCGTGGTGTTAAAGGAAGGACAGAACATTAAAGTAAAGATTCTTTCTGCGGAGAATGGGAAGATCAGCCTGTCTATGAAGGCAATCCAGCCGGAGGATGAGCCGGAAGAAGTATTTGATTACCAGGAAAGCGGGGCGGCCACTACTGGCTTGGGCGCTCTGTTAAAAGGATTAAAGTTGCAGTAAATTTGCAGTAAGGAGAGGAATGTAAGATTGAAGAATATCTTAAAAAGCCAGGAGGAAGTGGACCGATGGGAGGAGGCCATGTTCCTCTATGACTCAGCCTTAAAGAAAATGACCTTAAAGGCTAAGATTATGAATGATGAGTTTGTCCATCGGTATCGGTATAACCCGATAGAGCATATTAAGTCCCGCTTGAAGACGGCGGACAGCATAGTCAGGAAGCTGCAGCAGGATGGATATGAAGTGACCATCGACAATATGAACGCAAAACTCAGTGACATTGCAGGGGTAAGGATTATCTGCTCCTTTACCTCCGATATTTACCAGATTGCGGACACGATTGGCAGGCAGGAAGACATTACGGTGCTGTATGTGAAGGATTATATCAAAAACCCTAAGCCAAACGGATATAAAAGCTACCATATGGTGGTGTCCGTGCCCATATTTTTAAGCAACTGCCGCAGGGATATGAAAGTGGAGGTGCAGATCCGATCGGTGGCCATGGATTTTTGGGCAAGCTTAGAGCATAAGATTGCTTATAAATTTGAGGGAGATGCCCCGGAGGGGCTGTTAAAGGATTTAAAGACCTGCGCGGATATGGTGGATATGCTGGACAATAAAATGTATTCCCTAAACGAGGCGCTGCTGGCTACGGTAAGCTCCTATAAGCGCGCAGGGTACGCTGGACACGCAGGATGACTTGGAATAGACCCATGAGGAAAGGCCGGAACGTATGAAATTAGCGACGAAAATCGGGCAGGTAATCAAGCTGAACCTGATGAACATTATCAGGTTTGAGGCGCTTTACCGGTTCCTGACAATTCCGTTGTATTTGCAGATGATTGACCGGGGGCTTAAGATGGTTTTGAAAGCCTCCGGTTACAGTTATGTAACGGCAGCTAACTTGGCGGAAATCTTGCTTGTTCCCTGGACATGGCTGTTTTTGGCGGCGGCTGGCCTTGTAGGCCTTTTCTTTTTGGCTGTGGAGATAGGGGCGCTGGTCACGGCTTACCAGGGAACGGTTTATTTGCGGAAAGTGCCGCCCTACGAGATGCTTGCAGGAGGCCTGCACAAGGTAGCGGACGAATGTGGAAAGGGGAATTGGAAGCTTTTTTTCCTCCTTGCCGGAAACTACATTCTGGTGAATCTGTTTTTGCTTTACCGGGTCCTTAGCCATGTAAAGCCGGTTAATTTTGTGATGGAGGAGCTGCTGGGGACAAGATTTGGGACGCCTTTTCTTTTTGCTGCATTCCTTATTCTGGCGGCCGTGCTCCTTCCCGGCGTATTTGCCCCCTACTTTTCCATGGTGGAGCAGAAATCCTTTGCAGACAGCTGGTGGAACAGCAGGCAGCTGATGAAAGACAGGGGGAAGTCCGTGGTGGGGATCTTGCTTGCCGGGAATGTGTGCCTGCTTTTGGCGGCGGTTTTGTTTTATCTGCTGGCGGTGGCGGCGGCAGCGGTGGCGGTAACGGTTCTGGTGAAAAGGAGCCTTCAGCTGGCGGTTTTAAGCGGGCTGGCGGGGCGGATTGAGCTGGCGGTGCTGCTGCTGTATAGCATCTTCATCAGTGTTTTGAACCTGGGGATGGTTACGGTGATTTATTACCATTATCAAGAGCGGCGGCTGGAGGAAAATTCCTGGCAGTTTTCCGGAAGGCTTTTAGGCAGGGGAGCCAGGAGGAAGCTTTTGCTGTCAGGCGCGGCCTTTGGGGCGGTCAGCGGCCTTTTCCTGTTTGATTTGGTTTACAATGGTTCCCGGGCAGGGGACGGCGCATTCCTGGAAATCCAGATTACCGCCCACAGGGGAAGCTCAAAAACCGCGCCGGAAAATACCATGGCGGCGGTAAAGGCCGCTGTGGAGGAGCTGGCAGATTTTGTGGAGCTGGATGTGCAGGAAACCTTGGACGGGGTGCTGGTTTTATGCCACGATACGAATTTATCCCGCCTGGCCGGGGTGAACCGGAGGGTATCAGAGCTGACGCTGGCGGAACTTTCTGAGCTTGACGTGGGCAGCTGGTTTTCCGAAGAATTTGCAGGGGAGAAGATACCGGAGCTCCGGAAGGTGATGGAGTATGCCAAGGGTCGGATAAAGCTGAATCTGGAGCTGAAAAACTTAGGGGATGATACCAGCCTTCCGGAGCAGGCGGCGGCGCTGGTTGCGGAGCTGGGCATGGAGGAGCAGTGCGTCATTTCTTCCGCCCGGATGCGGTATTTGGAGCGGGTGAAGGCAGCAAACCCGGATATCCATACGGGTTATATCGTGGCGGCGGCTTACGGCAATTATTATGCCAATGATTGTTTGGATTTTATCAGCATCCGTTCCAGTTTTGTGAACCGGGAGTTTGTGGGGCGGGCTCATGGAGAAGGGAAGGCCGTTCACGCTTGGACGGTAAATTCGGCGGCGGAATTAGAGCAGATGAAGCTGGCCGGGGTGGATAATATTATCACCGATTATCCGGTAAAGGCCAGGGAGATTTGCTTTCGGGAGGAAGCCACGGAGAATCTGCTGGAATATTTGCGGATGGTGTTCCGGTAAGGCGCAGCGTGGCTGCGGCGTTGTGCAGGGGAAAATCCGGCAAGGCAGAGAAAGAACGTAGAAAAAGAAAGGCAGGCAGTATGCCTGAGCAGTGGTTTGGCGGAATGAAAGTAGTGGTGCAGAGAGTTTTGGAGGCTTCGGTGGCTGTGGAGGGCCGGGAATTAGGGCGCATCGGGAAGGGGCTTCTCCTCCTGGTAGGGATTTCTGGCCAGGATGACGAGAAGACGGCGGATCGGATGGCCGATAAGATTTGCAAGCTGAGGATTTTTGAGGATGAAAACGGCAAGACGAACCTGTCTTTGGCCGATGTGGGCGGAGGGCTTTTGGTGATCAGCCAGTTTACCCTGTACGCTGACTGCCATAAGGGCAACCGCCCAAGCTTTATCCAGGCGGGGCAGCCGGACATGGCCCAGGCTCTTTATGAATATATGCTGGGCAGGTTTAAGGAGCGGGTTCCCGTAGTGGAGCAGGGAAGCTTCGGCGCGGATATGAAGGTATCCTTGGTTAATGACGGACCCTTTACCCTGGCGCTGGACAGCGGGGAGCTGTTTAAATAAAGATTAAGAAAAACGGAGGATAAAAATGGCGAAAAAGACAAAGGGCCAGGAGCTGGCCGAGAAACTGACCTGGAGCACACCGAATATTGGGAAGAAGGCTCCAAAGCAGATGAACAAGGCCCAAAAATTCTGTGAGGGCTACAAGAAATTCCTGGATGAGGGAAAGACGGAGCGGGAATGCGTCCGGTATGGGGTAAAGCTGCTGGAGAAAAACGGATACCGGCCTTTCGACGCAGAGGGGAAGTATCAGCCTGGGGACAAGGTTTATTTCGTTAACCGGGGAAAATCCCTGATTGCCACCACCTTTGGCCGGGAGCCTTTGGAAAACGGGGTGCGGATAAACGGAGCCCATATCGATTCCCCAAGGCTGGATTTAAAGCCTAACCCCATGTATGAGAAAGAGGATTTGGCTTACTTAAAAACCCATTATTACGGGGGAATCCGCAAATACCAGTGGGGGGTCACGCCCCTTGCCATGCATGGCGTAGTGTTTAAGAAGGACGGCACGGCGGTGGAGATTTCCATCGGGGAGAAGCCCCAGGATCCGGTGTTCTGTGTTACGGATCTTCTCCCCCATCTGTCTGCCCGGCAGAATGAGCGTCCCTTAAAGGAAGGGCTTAAGGGAGAAGAATTAAATATCCTTATCGGTTCCCTGCCCTTTCAGGATCCGGAGGTAAAGGAACCGGTTAAGCTTTTGGCTCTCCAGCTGTTGAATGAGCAGTATGGGATTACGGAGGCTGATTTCTACCGGGCGGAGATTGAGATGGTTCCGGCAGTTAAGGCCGCGGATGTAGGCTTAGACCGCAGCTTGGTGGGGGCTTACGGGCAGGATGACAGGGTTTGCGCCTATACGGCCTTGATGGCGGAGATCGATACCCAGATGCCGGAGCACACTACGGTAACGATCCTGACGGACAAGGAAGAAATCGGCTCCGAGGGCACGACAGGGCTGAATTCCGATTACGTTCTCCATTACATAGAGGATTTGGCGGATATGGCTCAGATTCCGGTGCGCCGGGTGCTGCGCAATTCCATCTGCCTTTCTTCTGACGTAAATGCCGCTTACGATCCGAATTTTGCGGATGTGTATGAAAGCAATAATTCCTGCTATGTGAATAAAGGCTGCGTGCTGATGAAGTACACCGGATCCAGGGGAAAAGGCGGCTCCAATGATGCGGGGGCGGAGATTATGGCAAAGGTGATTGCCATCCTGGAGAAGGAAGGGGTATACTGGCAGGCAGGCGAGCTGGGAAAGGTAGACGAAGGGGGCGGCGGAACCATCGCCAAATACGTGGCCCATATGGATGTGGATACCGTGGATTTAGGAGTGCCCATCCTTTCCATGCATTCGCCCTTTGAGCTGGCTTCCAAGCTGGATGTGTGGAATACCTACCGGGCGTTTAAGGCGTTTTACCAATAAAATCTGCCGTCCGTTTGGCCAGAGCCTGGCACAAACCGCAGGGTTGGATGATTTTGGATAACCTTAAAGTTTTATGAATTTGGCGGAAACTCTTTTTTTTCCCGGTGTCCTATGTTATAACTATTAGAACACGCTGCCAGGCGGTTTGCGGGCAGGCAGGGGCAGCTTTTGCCGATTAAGCCTGCCTGGCAATGCAGGGATCTGCTGCATTTTGGCAAGCGTGCAGATGAAATAGCAAAGGAACAGGGATAATGATGAAAAGATTAGCAAAACATTTTGTAGGATTAAGTTTATGTGTGGCTGCTGCTGCCCTTCTTGCTTCAGGCTGCGGCAAAAAGGGCGGCGAAACCGCCTCCCAGGAAGAAACTGCCTCCCAGGCGCCGACAGAGTCGGTGAAGGCTTCCGTTACGCTGGGAGAGTATACCGGCCTGGAAGTGACGAAGGCGGAAGCTTTAGTAACGGATGAGCAGGTGGATGAGCAGATTAAGCGCATTTTACAGGAAAACCCGGAGGAGACCACCGTTACCGACCGTCCTGCCCAGGAAGGGGATGTGGTGAATATCGATTACGTGGGGATGAAGGACGGCGAAGCCTTTGCCGGAGGAACAGCGGAAGGCTATGATTTGGAGCTGGGTTCAAACTCCTTTATCGATGGTTTTGAGGACGGGCTTGTAGGCGCAAACACAGGGGATGAGCTGAGCTTAAACCTGACGTTCCCGGAAAATTACGGGAATGCGGAGCTGGCTGGGCAGGCGGTTGTGTTTGACGTTACGGTAAACGCCATTAAGGAGCAGTCGGAGGCGGAGCTTACGGATGAGTTCGTAAAACGGGTTTCCAAGACAAGCACCACGGTGGAAGCGTACCGTAAGGAGATCCGGGAGCAGATGGAAGAGAGCGCCAGGCAGGATGCGAAGATCCGGATGCAGAATCAGGCGATGGATCTGGCAATGGCGGCCAGCACCTTTGAAAGCCTGGATCCCCAGGTTGACCTGGAGTTCCAGCTTCAGATGGGGGAGATTAACGAGTCGTTAAAGCAGGGGAATATGACCTTAGCGGATTACACCGCCATGTTCGGGATGGACGAAGAAAGCTTTAATTTGTTTATGCGGGCAGATATTGAAAACCGCCTTAAGGTGACGCTTACCGCGGAAGCCATTGCAAAGGCGGAAAACTTAGAGGTGGATGATGATGCCAGGCTGGAGGTGGCCAAGGTTTACGGCCTGGAAAACATTGAGGATTTAGTGGCCAGGTACGGGCAGGAAGCCGTGGATGAAGCTGCCAGGAACGTTAAGGTAATGGATTTCCTTTTGGCCAACGCGAAGATGGTGGAAGAGGAAACTTCTGCCGATGGGGCGGAAACTGCAGCGGCAGAGGAAAGTTCTGAGGCAGGAGAAGCTTCCGAGGCGGAAGAAACTACGAAGGCGGAGTAAAAAGCTGCCGGGCAAATAAAAAGCAGAGTGAATAAAAGCAGGGCAAATAAAAAGCAGAGTGAATAAAAGTAGGGCAAATAAAAACAGAGTAAACAAAAATGCAGAAAGAAGAGCACAGCAAACAGCATTCAGGACAAAAGGATAGGGTGAACAAATGAAAGAGCTGAAAGACCGGATCCGCAGGGACGGAATCATTAAGTCAGGCAATGTGTTAAAGGTAGACAGTTTTTTAAACCATCAAATGGATATCCGGCTGTTTGAAGCTATAGGCCAGGAGTTTAAGCAGCGCTTCTCCGATGTGGAGGTGAATAAGATCCTGACCATCGAGGCTTCCGGGATCGGGATAGCCTGCGTGGTGGCGAGAAGCTTTGATGTGCCGGTGGTTTTTGCCAAAAAGACCCAGACGAAAAATATTGCCGGAGAGGTGTACACCACAAAGGTGGAATCATTCACCCATGGCCGGGTTTATGATGTGATTGTGTCCAAGGAATTTCTGGGAAAAGGGGATAAGGTACTGCTGATTGACGATTTTCTGGCTAACGGCAAGGCTCTGGAAGGGCTGGCAAGGCTGGTGGAGGAATCCGGGGCTCAGCTTGTGGGAGCCGGGATTGTGATTGAAAAGGGCTTCCAGGCAGGAGGAAAGATGCTGCGCAAGGAAGGGATCCGCATAGAATCCCTGGCAATTGTAGAGAGCATGGACGAGGCTACGGGGAAGATCGTATTTCGGGGAGAGGATTAGGATGGGCAGCAGGAAGGCATTGTTTTTTGATGTAGACGGGACGCTTTTGGGGAAATTTTCCGGCGGAATCCCTCAAAGCGCCAAGGAGGCCATCGGGAAGGCCAGGCGGATGGGCCATTTGGCCTTTGTCAATTCCGGCAGGACTTCCCGGCTGCTGGATCCTATCCGGGAGCAGATCGAGCTGGACGGCTATCTGTGCGGCTGTGGAACCCATATTATGCTTGGGGAAAAGGAGCTGTATGCTAAAGCAATCCCCCAGGATACGGCGAGCCGGATAAAGAAGGCGTTAAGGGACTGCCGGATGGAAGGCGTGCTGGAAGGAAAGGACGGCTGCCACTTCACCCGGGAAAAATCCTGGATCCCCCAGCTGGAGCGGATGCGGGAAGATATTGGGAAGATGGGCTGCATCGCGCCGGGCTTTTTGGAGGATGAAGGCTATGAATTCGATAAGTTCTGCTGCGTCACCGATTCCCAAAGCGATATCGGGGAATTTACCAAAAGGCTGGAGGCAGAATTCCAGATTATCGACCGGGGGCATAACTTTTGGGAGTGCGTTCCGGCAGGCCATTCCAAGGCAACGGCGATTCAGATGGTGCTGGAGCATTATGGGATTGATCTGGAAGAAGCGTATGTGTTTGGGGACAGCACGAATGATCTCTCCATGTTTACGTATGCGGAAAATGCGGTGCTGATGGGGGATCATGATAAGGAATTGGAGCCGTATGCTACCTTTGTGACGAAGAAGGTGGAAGAGGACGGGGTGGCGTTTGCGATGGAGAGGTTGGGGATTATTGGATAGGGAGTAGAGGATGGAATTGGCGCTTGGCGGTTGTTAACGATCTAGCCGTCTGGGATAGGTGTACGCAAAGAAAACCGTATAAAACGGCGGCACTTAGCGAGGTATTGTCGCGGGTTGATTCAGCATTCCATTCTTCGCTTTCAAAATCTGTTTAAATTTTGCGGCGATATATAAATGCAATAATGCAAATCCTAAAATTGTAAAATCCAAAAATCAGGTGAGAAGATTATTGAAAAGATGGCAGCATTGGATTCTGGTGCTTCTGCTGTGGGCGATTTTCCTGGCAGGGGCGGCCGGAATTTTATTTTTATGGAAATCGGATGTGAGTGACCTGCCGGAGACGACGAAAGAGGATAGGGCGGCAGGGGAGGATAAGTCAGTGGGAGAGGATAGGACGGCAGGGGAAGATAGATTGGCTGGGGGAAAAGGGGAGTTTGAAGGGAGAGGAAAAGGGGATGGGAAAGAGGAAGATGGGGTAGAGGGAAAGGGAGAAGGAATGTGGCTGTTTGCGGGCCGGATCGGGGGGATGGAGTATTTTTCGGGGGTGGTTAGAAGCGGCAAACTGATAGGTGGGAAGAGAGGATTTCCCAGTGGGAAGGGAGAGAGATGGGAGGAGCAGGAGGGAAATTTGGAGCCTAAGCCGGAAATTTCCGGGGAGGAGGAGAAGGAACCTCCGGTGGTTTTTATCGCCTCGGATTTGCATTACCAGTCTCCTTTGACTACGGATTATGGGAGGGCTTATCAGGAGTTTGTGGCGGAGAGCGACGGGAAGATGGTGGATTATCTGCCGCAGCTTTTGGATGCGTTCATCGATGAGATGATTGAGGCAAGGCCGGATGCTTTTCTGCTTACGGGGGATATTACCATGAACGGGGAGCGGGTGAACCATGAGGAACTGGCGGGAAAGCTTGGCCGGCTTTTGGATGCGGGGGTTCCGGTTTTGGTGATCCCGGGAAACCATGATATTCATAATTATCGGGCAAGGCTTTATTTTGGGGACGAGGAAGAAGAAACGGAGTCGGTGTCCCTGGATGAGTTTACAGAGCTTTATCAGGATTTTGGCTGGAACCAGGCCATTAGCCGGGATGAGGGTTCTTTTAGCTACATTTATCCTTTGAGGGAGAAGGTTTGGCTGATGCTTTTGGATACGGCTCAGTATGATCCGCTGAATATTGTGGACGGCGTGGTGAGGCCGGGGACGCTGGCCTGGATGGAGGAAAATTTGGAGAAGGCGAAGGAGCTGGGAATCCAGGTGATTGTGTCCGGACACCACAATCTGCTCCAGGAGAGCCGGCTGTTTACGGATATGTGTGTGCTGGAAAACAGCGATGAGGTGCTTTCCCTGCTGGAGAGATACCGGCTTCCTCTGTATATCAGCGGGCATCTGCATCTGCAGCGGATTCAGAAGCACCGGCGGGAGCCGGGGGACGGGGGGTATGGGATTGATGAGATTGTCAGCGATGCCTTAAGTATTCCGCCCTGCCAGTATGGGGTTTTGTCTTGGGATGAGGATGAGGGCATTTCCTATGAAACCAGGCGGGTAGGGGTAAGCGCCTGGGCGAAGAAAACGGGGCAGGAGGATGAGGCTCTTTTGGATTTTGAGCATTACCAAAAGGAGTATGTGCAGGAGCTGATTAAAGCCCAGATTATGGAAAAAACATCTCGGCTGCCGGAAAGCACTGCCCAGGAGATGGCGGCTTTGTATGCAAAGGTGTATGGGGATTACTGTGCAGGGCTTAAGGTGAGGCGCAGGGACATAGAGGGGACAAAGGGCTACCGCAGCTGGCAGAGGTATCTTCCGGACAGCAAGGAATTTAAGGAGATTAAATCCATGGTGAAGGACAGCATGGGGGAGAATAATTTTTGGGAAAGCCGGGGAAGCGAGTGACCATTAACCTTCAACCGCCAGTTGAATTTTTTGGCGAAATTCCCTAATCCGGTTATTGCTTTTCTCCGTCCTCCAAGGTTAAAATCAAGGCATAGCAAAGGAAAATAGGGATGTTAAATTAAAGGGGAGGTAAATTAATGGAAAGCAAAACGATAGGAAAGCCAAACCAAAGAAATATCAAAACACTTGGGGGTCGCCAAAATGTTAGATAACCAAAGAATTGCAAGCGTTTATCGCAGACAGGAGGAAAAGCCTGGGCCTTACGCAGGCGGAAGTTGCCTAGAAGCTGAATGTATCCTTCCAGGCTGTTTCCAAATGGGAAAACGGCACGCTGCCTGCCACGGAATTGTTAGCCCAGCTTGCTGCGATGTTAGGCGTCTCCGTGGATGAGCTTCTGGCCGTGCCGGATACCATTGTCTGCGGCAGCGCGGAAAAGGAAACCATAAAATCCTTGATTAAGGGAATTTCCCAGGCTTGCCGGGAAAATGAATGCGTCCTGGTGGGAGGGGAGATTTCCCTGCAGCCTCAGGTGGTAGGGAAAGGCTGTTTGCCCGAAAAATATCCTGCGCTCTCCTGCTATCTCATAAGTATCGCAGATTATACCTTAAACCGGTAGCCCACGCCCCATATGGTTTCGATATACTGGGGCTTTGCGGTGTTGAATTCAATTTTTTCCCGGATTTTTTTAATGTGCACGGTGACGGTGGCGATATCCCCGATGGATTCCATGTCCCAGATTTTGGAAAATAATTCCTCTTTCGTATACACATGGTTGGGGTTCTGGGCCAGGAAGGTGAGGAGGTCGAATTCCTTCGTGGTGAAATTTTTCTCTTCCCCATTGATCCAGACGCGGCGGGCGGTTTTGTCAATCTTTAAGCCGCGGATTTCGATTACGTCGTTTACCGGCATCCCGCTGCCGATAAGCCGCTCGTACCGGGCCAAGTGGGCTTTTACCCGGGCAACCAGCTCGCTGGGGCTGAAGGGCTTGGTGATGTAATCATCGGCTCCAAGACCTAAGCCCCGGATTTTATCGATATCTTCTTTTTTGGCGGAAACCATCAGGACGGGGATGTTTTTCGTTTCCCGGATGTGGCGGCAGATCTCAAAGCCGTCCGTCCCCGGAAGCATTAAGTCTAAAATAAACAGATCAAAATCTTCCTTTAGGGAGCGTTCCAGCCCGATGGAGCCATCGTTTTCAATCTCCACATCAAATCCGCTAAGTTCCAGGTAGTCTTTCTCTAATTCAGCAATGGTTTCTTCATCTTCGATAATCAGTATCCTGCTCATCCTTGTATAACCTCCTGATATTTTCTGAGGACGAAATGGATCTCCGTGCCGATGCCTTCCTTGCTGGTGGCCCAGATCCTTCCTCCGTGATCCTCAATGATTTTCCTTACAATGGAAAGGCCGATGCCGCTTCCGCCTTTCGATGAATTCCGGGAAGAGTCCGCCCGGTAAAACCGGTCGAAGATATTGGGCAAATCCTTTGCGGCGATGCCTTTGCCGTTATCTTCGATTTCAATTTCAATGAAATCGCCCACATCTTTGATCCGAATATTTATGATGCCCTTTTTCTTGTCCAGGTATTTCACGGAATTGCCGATAATGTTGTTGATTACCCGCCGCATCTGCTCGGCATCGGCGATCACCATTACATCTTCATCCGCATAATTAAAGTATCCCAGCTCGATTCCCTTAGATTCCATATCCAGCCCCACTTCCTCAACGCAGTCCTTAAAGTATTGGGTCACATTGATTTTGCTGTAAGTGTAGGGGATCTTGTTGGTGTCAATCTTGGAGTAGAAGGTCAGCTCGTCAATAAGCCGATCCATGTCGTTTGCTTTGTTGTAGATGGTGCGGATATATCGATCCAGCCGCTCCGGCGAAGAGGCAACCCCGTCCATGATGCCTTCAGAGTAGCCTTTGATCGCGGTAATGGGGGTTTTTAAGTCATGGGCGATATTGCTGATCAGCTCTTTATTTTCCTTGTCGTACTGGATTTTCTCTTCCTGGGATTCCTTTAGGCGGATGCGCATTTCCTCAAAGTCCTGGCACAAAAGCCCGATCTCGTCATCATTTTCCACGTCCAAGGTAAAGTCTAAGTTTCCGTCCCGGATTTTTTTGGTGGCTACCTGCAGTTTTCCAAGGGGCCTGAGGATGGAACGGTAGATCCACATGGTAAGGAGCATACCGGCCAGCAGCAGGATGGCGATGCTGGTGAAAAACATTTCCGTTACCATGGATTTTACCTCCGGGAGGAAATCATCCACCCGGGAGACAATGAATGCGGAGCCTTCGCTGTTATCTGGGAATAAAAAGTCGATCTGCTTGATTAAGTGCTGGCTGTCCCCGTCCAGGTAAATGCCCCCGTCCAGGCCGGAGCCTAAGACGGCGTTTTCCGGCAGCATCCGGAATAATTCCTTCTCGTCCGTCTCCATGGTCTTGTCCCCGATAAAAATCAGGCGGTCGTCTTTTCGCACGATCAGATAGGAATAGTGCTGTTTCAGCCGTTCATTAATCTGGGACAAATATTCAGGATTTTCAAACCGCTCAGGATCGGTCAGCAGGTTTTGACGGATTTCCTCCTGGGCGATTTGGGTCAGGCGGTTAAAGATCTGGAGGGAGCTGTTGTTTAAAAGCTGCACCTGCTCGTTTAACCCGTATGCTTTCGCGAAGGATTGGGACTGGTAGCTGGAAAGAATATATATGCATACGATAATCAGGGATACCGGTACAATGGTAATCGCCAGAAAGGCAGTTGCCAGGCGTGTTTTTAATTTCAAGGTCATGCCTCCTGCTTAACGGTAGTAAATAAGTATATATTTAAAATTATAGCATAAATTGCTTCCGCTGTTTCTAAAAGTATTCTAAACTTTGGAACCCCTATGGACATTATTACGGTTTTTATCCGTATACAGGCTCGTGAACAGTAAGATTTTATTCTTGACTTTACCGGAATTGTTTGATATAGTTAACAAGCTGTTAAGTGTGTAACGAGAGGATGAAAAGCCTTGCACGGCTGATTACCTCTCGTTTTTTGTAAGACGCTTTTGGAAAGATTGTGCCAGGAGGCCTTTTGGGCAGAGCCTGGGAACGGAGAAAAGGACAAATTATTATGGAAACAATTCGTTTTGATGAACTACAGTTAAGCAATGAAATTTTACGGGCGGTTGAGGATATGGGATTTGAGGCGGCTTCGCCTATCCAGGCTCAGGCGATTCCCGCTCAGTTAGAGGGCCATGATATGATCGGGCAGGCGCAGACCGGTACGGGGAAGACGGCTGCCTTTGGGATTCCGCTGCTGCAAAAGATTGACAAGGATAACCGGAAGCTCCAGGCGATCGTGCTTCTGCCTACCAGGGAGCTGGCAATCCAGGTGGCGGAGGAGATCCGCCATTTGGCGAAATTTATGCACGGCATCCGGGTGCTTCCGGTGTACGGCGGACAGGATATCGTGCGCCAGATCCGAGCCTTAAAGGACGGGGCGCAGGTGGTAATCGGCACGCCGGGGCGGGTGATGGACCATATGCGGCGGAAGACCCTTAGAGTGGATCAGGTGCACACGGTAGTGCTGGACGAGGCGGACGAGATGCTGAATATGGGCTTCCTGGAGGATATGGAAACGATTTTAAGCCAGCTTCCCGAGGAACGGCAGACGGTGATGTTTTCGGCCACCATGCCTTCTGCCATCGCAGAGATTGCCAGGAAATTCCAGAAGGATCCGGTCATGGTCAGGGTGGTGAAAAAGGAGCTGACTGTGCCGGAAGTCACCCAGTATTATTATGAGGTAAAGCCGAAGAATAAGGTGGAGGTGCTTTGCCGCCTGATGGATCTGTATTCCCCTAAGCTTTCCGTGGTGTTCTGCAACACGAAGAAAGGGGTGGACGAGCTGGTTCAGGCCCTGCAGGGGCGGGGCTACTTTGCCGAAGGGCTTCACGGCGACTTAAAGCAGGAGCAGCGGGATCGGGTGATGAATGGGTTCCGCAACGGGCGCACGGAGATCCTGGTGGCGACGGACGTAGCGGCCAGGGGAATTGACGTGGACGATGTGGAAGCGGTGTTTAATTATGACATTCCCCAGGACGATGAGTATTATGTGCACCGCATTGGCCGGACGGGCCGTGCAGGGCGGGTAGGAAGGGCATTCAGCCTTGTGGTTGGCAAGGAGGTTTATAAGCTGAGGGAAATCCAGCGGTACTGCAAGACGAAGATTATCCCCCAGGCCATCCCTTCCCTGGATGACATCACGGACATTAAGGTGGAAAAGACCTTGGATCAGGTGCGGGAGCTTTTGGAGACGACGGATTTGGGCGACATGGTGAATGTGATTGAGCAGAAGCTGATGGAGGAAGATTACACGGCTCTGGATCTGGCGGCGGCGCTCCTTAAGATGAACATGGGCGAAGATAATGAAGATATTATTGATAACTTCGAGATTGCCCGTTCCTTAGACGATCTGGACAGCTATGGCCGGGGCGGACGGCGTTACGGCAGGGAACGTTATGGCCGGGACGGCTACGGCCGGGACGGAGGAAGAGGCCGGAGAAGAGGATCCTTAGAGCAGTCGGCCGTGGATTACGTTACCGGCGAGGATATGGCAAGGCTTTTCGTGAATATCGGGAAAAACCACGGCGTAACTCCAGGGGATATCCTGGGGGCGGTAGCCGGGGAATCGGGGATCCCAGGCCGCGTGGTGGGTAGCATCGATATGTATGACGGCTATACCTTTGTGGATGTGCCCAGGAAGTATTCCGATCAGGTGCTTGGAGCGATGGAGCACGCAAGGATTAAGGGCAAGAATGTGCGCATTGAGCGGGCCAGTGAAGGCGGCGGAGGCAGCAAGGGCAGCCGTGGAGAGCGCGGCGGCAGGAGCGGCAGGAGAGGGCGGTAATTTGCTTTCCCTGCGCGTCCCCTTTCCTCATTCTTCTTCCCCATTCTTTGGCAGAAGGGTGAATTGTCCTTGACTCTCCTGTTAATACTGAGTATACTTGGTATTAACAGGAGATTTTTTTTATTTAACAACAGGAAAATAAAAAACTTTTTTGTATGCAGGAAGGGCGGAAGAAATTTATGGAGAGAAAGGATCTGGCGCAGGCACATATCTTCCCCTTTCGGTGTCTGCGCTTCAGGCGGGAAGACATTGCTTCCGCTTAGGGTTGGTGGAAAAATGGTTATACAGAGCAGGAGAGTGTGGATAGCCGGGCAGTTTATTCCGGCGCAGATCACAGAAGAGAAAGGCAAAATCCGGCAGATTAAACCTTACGGGGAGGAAAAGGCGGATGAGGATTACGGGAATCTAAGGATAGTCCCAGGGTTTATGGATATCCATACCCACGGGGCCTACGGGTTTGACACGAATGACGGCCAGCCGGAGGGACTGCGGGAGTGGATGCGGCGGATCCCGGAGGAAGGGGTTACTTCCATCCTTCCCACTACCGTTACCCAGATGCCGGATGTGCTGAAAAGCGCGGTGGCGAATGTGGCGCAGGTGGCCGAAGAGGGGTACGAGGGGGCGCAGATCCTGGGGATCCACTTTGAGGGGCCTTACCTGGATATGGATTATAAGGGGGCGCAGCCGCCGGAGGCCATCGCCCGGGCTTCGGTGGAGCAGTTTAAGGAGTACCAGGAGGCAGCAAAGGGCATGATCCGCTACATCACCTTGGCTCCGGAGCTGGATCAGGATTTCGCCCTGACCCGCTACTGCCGGGAAACCGGGGTGGTAGTCAGCATGGGCCACTCTGCGGCTGCGTATGAGCAGTCCCTGATGGGGATTGCCAACGGCGCAACCTCCATGACCCATGTTTATAATGGGATGACCCCATACCATCACCGGAAGCAGGGGTTGGTGAACACGGCGTTTCGGGTAAGGGAGATCTATGGAGAAATTATCTGTGACGGCTGCCACTCGGATGTTAATGCCTTAAATAATTTCTTCACCCTGAAAGGGCGGGATTTTTCCATTATGGTCAGCGATTCCCTGCGGGCCAAACACTGTCCTCCCGGGGGAGATTACTTCCTCGGAGGCCATCCCATTGAGATTGGGGAGGATGGCTTGGCCAGGCTTAAGGGGACGGATACCATAGCCGGGAGCACCCTGTATATGAACAGGGGCCTTAAGATATTGGTGGAGGAGGCGCAGGTTCCCTTTGACGCGGCCTTAAATTCCTGTACGGCGAATCCGGCCAGATGCCTTGGAGTGGATAGGCAGAAGGGCTACTTAAGGGCTGGGTATGACGCGGATATGGTGGTGCTGGGGGATGATTACCAGGTGGTGCAGACTTACTGCCGGGGAAAGGCCATGCTGCCTGAAGGGTAAAGCGAAGGGCAGCATAGCAGGCTTACCAGATGATAATCCGATCAATCAAGGTTTTCTGCTCAGTGCTGGTCTGGGTCAGGTAGATTTTCGTGGTCTCAATGCTTTCATGGCCCAGAAGGTCAGCCAGCAGGGAGATATCGTTAAATTTTGCCAGGAAATTTTTGGCATACAGATGGCGGAAAGAGTGGGGATAGACGGTAGAAGGGTCGATGCCGTATTTTGCGGCGAATTTTTTCAGCTGGCTGTTTATCCCCCTGGGCGTTACCGGCTTTCCCTGGCGGTTTAAAAAGATAAAGCCGGAGGTAAGCTCCCGATCTGAAAGCCAGGCTAAGCATTCCTGGCAGAGGGAGTCCGGGAAGTAAATCCGCCGGATTTTCCCGCCCTTGGAGTACAGATCCATGTAGCCCAGCCTTACGTGCTCCGCCTTGATCTGCACCAGCTCGCTTACCCGTGCGCCGGTGGCCCCAAGGAATCGGACAATAAAATACCAGAAGAAATTGCCGTCTTCCTTTAACCGTTTTTTTAGGCATCCGTAATCCTCGTTGGAGATAATGTTGTCCGCGAAGGTTCTCTGCTGGTGCTTCACGGAGGGAAGGCGGTATTTTTCGGAAAAGGGCAGGGAGGCTTCCGGCAGGGCATTTTGGTACTGGAGGTAGCGGTTCAGCCCGTGGATTTTCACATTCACCGTGGCGGCCTGGTAGCGGCCTAGGAGGTAGGTTTTGTAGGCCTGCAGGCAGTTGATGGAAAGCTGGGGATAAAGCTGGAAATATTGCCGCACGGCAGACTGGTAGGCGGAAATGGTGTTTTGCGCCATGCCCGCTTTCTTTAAATATGCCTGGAAATGTTCAAGTTCTTCCTGGGAAAGCTCCATGAAAATCCTCCATTTTTGTGTATGAGCAGTTTCGGAAACTCTTTAAAGCCCATATTTCCGCTCTTTTTTTGTTTGCCTTTTTATTTCTTCCTCCATACTCCAGAGAAAAATATCATAAAATTTAT
>CAJTFL010000014.1 GCA_910575565.1 Lachnospiraceae bacterium
CATCCTTTTTCTTCATCCTTTCTTCGAGTATAGCACACCTTACACAGAAAAATAAAGCGTGCTGTTAGATTTGCTGTATTTCTAAACTTACACACTTTATTTTACACTCCCAGATTGTAAGAAAAGTTCACTTTTAACTTGTGCTTTTTCTTGACATAGTACCACCCTGAGAAGAGCCTTCACTTCCGCCATATATCCAGCACCCGCTTTCTCCGCTAACACCGCACGAATTTCTGCTAATTTTATCTGCTTTTCTCTTTGTTCTACTACGTCCATCTCAACACCTACCGTTCTATTATCCATAGCTACATATGAAAGTATCTGCCGATCGTCTGTACAAGAACACTGATTCTTTATAACTACCTCATAAATAACATAATTTCCACCCTTATCTTTTTTAATTTCTACACTATTTCCTCTCATAAAAATATCATTAATATCCTTTATTAATTTTTGATCCTTTTCGCTCATCTTACACCTCCTGCCTTTCACAGACGAGTAGTCTGCTACTCAGCTCCACCTATAAATTACTTTAACTATTTCAATTTCAATCGCATCCCTCACCACTGCAGTATTCTCAACTCAAACGTAATCTGCCCCATGGACGTTATTTAGTTCCCTATCATATTCATACCTGTTCCTCCTGTTTCCAAGGCGAGCAGCCCCGTACTTCAAATCATATAATTTAACGATACGTTACATTTAATCTCACTGTTTTTTCAACAGCTTCAAAGACAATTTCCTTAACCGCTTCCAAATAGTCTTCTTGAGAAATTTGTGTCTGGTCAAAATAATCCATACTATTATTAAGGAAGTTTTTAAACCTCTCATGAAAACTGATAGACACCCTTTCAGAATTCACAATAGCTTTTTGAAATAAAAGTTTCCGAACAAGAAGACGTGAATCAATATACTGAAGAACCATATCCTCAAATCGTTCTCCATCTTTCTGTGTTTTGAAATAACCACCTTCCAGCACAATCGCAGTTCTTACAAGCTGTTCACATAAATCTTTGGTAAGAAAATTTCGTAAATTTGCAGGGAAATTAACAGAGAAGCTTTTACAATTAACAAAATAACTCTCATCAATATCAGAACGATAGCTATCTCCGTTCCATAATCTACGTCGCAAAGCATTATAAGCGTTACCATGCGGCGTTATTCCAATGCTCTTTCGTAGGTCTTCTAATCCTGGATTATATACTTTCTTTCCCGTTTCCAAACTCCGTAAATGCTTTTCCATTACCTGCCCAAACCATTCCTCCTTAACACTAAAGTGCATCTCATCGAATCCTTCTCTCAAAGTATACGGAATCTTTTTACCATCTTTTGCAAGATAATCCGCAATATCGGAGAATACAGCCTTAAATACATTTAACGGATTATATATCGCAATCAAATCCTGGGGAAAAGATGTACCTCGTTTGAGATAACAAGATAGCGATTTTATTTTCATACCTTTTCGACTTTTGGGCTGTACCGCCTCCAATTCCTCATGTAACTCAATTTCTTTTCGCTCTATAGCATCAATATACTGTTTAGCTGTAATATCTGTCACTTCTCGAATATCTTGAGAAAATGGATCTTTATCATCAAAATTTTCTTTGCCATATTGATCAACAAAAATATCCAACTTGTTATGTATCATAAATACCGGAATTTGTTTTCCAAATCCCTCAAATGCTTTACGATACAACTCACGCGCCTTCTTTTCATTGTTATCTCCCGCCAATGGGAGTACAAGCAAAACGGCATCTGCCTCATTTTGATAAAGCATATCCTCCATGTAATCAGCATTTGCACCATCATCGGAACCTGCATGATAAAGGCCTCTGGTGTCCATGATTCCAAATAGTATATGTCCATCGCTATCCCGAAAAATCTCATTAGTCCTAACATTGCATTCAATCATTTTCTTAATCGTATCATTGATGGGTACATAAATTACAATCTCTCCACATAATACTTCGATAGAAAGTTTCTCACCTGCTTCAACTGCATTAGCTGTGAAAAATGCAGATAAAAACTGCTCATCTGGATTATTAAGATTGATTTCCTTGTAATAATACCCGTCCTCAGATTTATCATCTATAGAAAAATATTCAAAAAACTTCTTTTTCAAACATTCATTTGCTATCTCCCATATTTCCCAATAGGCTTTTTTAAACTCTTGAGGCATTAAATCAAGATTCCTCTCAACTTCGCTTTTTACAATAGACAGAAATTTCTCTGTCCCATCCTTTGCCTCCGCTTCAGCTACTGAGTTCCTTGCTGTATTATAGATCTGATAGTTATAGTCCATTAATTTTTGGTCATGATAAAACTGTTCAACTGCTTGAATAAAAGCATTTAAGGTATCTGTATCAAGAAAAGACAGTACCGCTCTGGTATTGGTTGGATTATCCAACTCCTTCAACAAAAAATTGTGGAAATCCTCTTTGTCTTTTCCAACAATACTTGCTACAACTTTCCTTTGGGCTCTTGCCACCTTTGCCCAAACTGTAACAAAAATATCACTATAGAGTCCTCGACTGAAAATTTCTTCATTTAAAGTTGCCGCCACAACTATTGTATCTTTCAAGTTATCCGTATACGCATACGTACGCTCTCGAATAGTTGTGTTGGTTTCTCCTACACAACGAAGAATAAGTTTCCTAGCTTTTAGTGATGCTAATGCTGCTGCCAGTTCTGTCTTTCCGTCTCCCGTAGCTGCTACTAACTTTAGCATTCGCAGGTATGGCCTTAAAAATCTTTTCTTGCCCATAAAATTACCTCCCTTACATGAAAAAAGTGCCAACCCATCCCTGGGCTGACACGAAATAACAAATAATGTATAGAAGAAACTATCTTCTTCCAATGTCAGTCTTCAGATAATGGATCGGTTCGATGACGGGCAGTCATCTACTTCAAATAATCTGATTTATAAATATTTTACTCTTCTTTCTAGTAATTTGTCAAGAACTTTTCAAAAATTCTAAAAAAACACATTAGATACCATTGTAATTCTCCCATCTCCACCTCAAAAACTCTCTATTCGTAAATGAAGGAATTACGATTCTTGGCGGAATACTTGCCCCATAATCCAACCTTGCCCTATTTGATAATTCTATATCTCCCTCTGGAGATATTCGAAGATGCCCTGTATCAAATAGTGTATGGATATCGACACGCATTGCAAATCCGTTTGCAACAGTATCCTCACCATTATATTTGAACGGTTTAATATGCGCCGCCTCCAATATCTCAGGCATCATAATGTTCGTAATTACACACCTCTCACATACTTTAAGAACATCTTTTCTGAATGCCGCCTGATTTGGTCTCACCGCTCTCGTCTGTATTCTCTTCCTTTCAACTTCGGAAACCACTTCACTGGCACGTATTTGATCTAAGGCTTTTAATAGAGATTCATCCTTGGGTTGCTCATGGATAATTTCTTCAATCTCCGCCAATATACTAACATTAATATAATATTCTTCCTCTTCCCGTTTTCCAGCTTCCGACCCATTTAAATAACCATAGTTACTTAAGAATAGAAGATACTCTCTCGCAATCCTAAAATCGTTTGCTCCTTCAGCGCAATTCGGCCACCCGATAAGTGTAATCTCACCAGCACGATACCACAAAATGAAATCAACATAATCTCGTATTTCTGCTTTTACGCCCGACAACGGAATAATTATCTGCACAAGTTCCCGTGGTGTAATATATCCTTGTATTTGATCCAACTTTATAAGTTCACAAGTTATCTCCAAAAGCAGCTTCAATGGATGTAGAAGAATCCCTGCAGCATACCACCTCTGGCATTCCTCTTGACTCTGAATCCTTGGATTCGGCAAACAGAATGTCTGGATCGTGATTGCCGCAAACTCCGTCTGTGAAATATCACGATCCGCAACTTTCTGCCCAAATTCTGTCAGTTGAATTCTTCCGGACCTATCATTCGGAATCAAACCTACCGCTCTCCAATATTGGCTGCTATTTCTTATGATGTTCCGCTCCCCTACTCGCCCTCCCAGATTTACCTTTATCGAATCTGATATGTCATCCGAAAGTTCCTGCATCTCCTGTGCGAATTCAGGGGAACTGTATTTTAAATTTTGACCAAGTAATTCCAGCTTTCTCATGCGGAACAACACACCCAACAAAACAACCGGATCGTTTAATCTTTCCGTACACTGAAGGCTTGCCCATTTCCACTTAGCTTCTTTGCATACATCTCCGTACATTCCGACATGGACACGATTGCCTTCATTTTAGCAGGACTTCTGACGAACCCCTCCCTTTTCAAATACAGTTTTAACTGTGACTCTCCCGGAAGAATCCACCCCCCGTTTTGCTTCGATGATGATATAGAACTTTTGATTGTCGGTGATCTCTAGGTCGGTGATGCCCCCGCCCTTTTCATATTCTTGGTATCGGATCACGGCATTGTCTGCATCCACGCTTACAAGGAGCAGATGTTCAATGACCTTCTCCAGCAGATTAGGGCATTTCACAAAAGCCCATGCTATGCTTTTGGTTATATCGTTTTCCCTGTCACCTATAAGGTCAACAATCGTCTCGACCTTTTCGTTGTATGCAAATAATTCTGCCATTAATCCCACTCCTCGGAAGCAAACCATCCAGCCAATAAAACATACGAAAATTATACAATGGATGATAGGGCTTGCAATATGGATGCCAGTTTCGCATCACCGTCATAAACCTGCAGGGGCTGTTATCCGTGTACTCCTTCCTCAACATCCTGCCAAAGCACAAAATCCACCTTTTTCAAATCCGTAAACCCTGTTTTGGGGAAAGCCTTATCAAATGCCCGGATAACCGTCTTCCCATCATCAGATGCTACATAGTTAAGGAAATCCCTCTTGTACCTCTTATAGCGGTCCAGTATCTTCTTTTCCCGGTCTTTTTTTGTCCCATAAGTGGGTATCTTATAGCCAAAATGCCTGTCCGTAACATTCCTGTCCCATATTGGCTGCTCCGGATCAAGCGTATGTATCAGCTTGCTCGAAAATGAAACCTCCAGCGTTCCGTATTTCAAGAAATATGACAGTGCTTCTTCGAACGAAGGCACCGCCTCTTTACACCGTTCCATATATGCAAAATAATCCCGCCGGAACTCCTTCGGGTATCTGCTAAGCGTATAAAAGTTTTCATATGTCTTCTGGAACTCTTCATCCAGGGATACATCAACCCTCCGCACCTTCTCCATGATGAGCCGATACCGTTCTATGCCAGTAAGCATCTTAGGTTTTGCCAATATTGCAGGAAGCCTCTTTAAATCAAATATATTATCGCTTATGCCTATGACGCCCCCATCAATCTCTTTCAGGCGCTCAAGCCACCTCTGTATGCTCCCTTTCTCGAAGAAGCCAAGCAGAGCCCCATCACAGAACCTTTCTGCCCTAACCGCCCCCAACAGGAGAGCCATGACGCATACACCGTCCTTGTCAGCAACATCCACGGCATCCATGGAAACGCTCCCCCATTTGATTCCATTTTGTTCCAGAATATCACTATATCGGTTCAGACCGTATTCCGGATGGCTCTCTTCAAATGAATACACCACATCCATGAATTTTCTCACAAGTCCCGAATACGACACAAAAGGCATCTGAATTGGGTGTTCTGGGCTACCGTCATTTTCACGGTCAATAATCCAGCTACCGTATTCTCCCTGCGGAAGTTCTCCTAAAATATCTGTAAGTGCCTCATACATTTTTTATCTTCTCTCCATTTTATCTTCATTTACAAAGTTTCCAAAAAGTAAATACAGCACTTCTCTTCAACCCAGATCTTTTGTTGCACCTTCACTGTTTTGCACTTCTCCATTTGCACTTTCCATAATTTCTTCCTTAGTGCGATAATCACCAGAAAATACTGTATTGCATTCAAGTTTCGGAATAATTATTTTAACATCAGTCTCATCCTCATAATCCCATTCTGAAAAGGCTGTGATTTCAACACCTTCTGGCTTATAGTTTCTAGGCTTATCTATATACAATGTAAATCCCAGCGGATATGTAGAAATCTCAGAAAGCGTAATGATTCCATAATTTGTTGCCTGAACCATGATCCCATTCATTCTTTCAAGCGCACCAGCATGAATATGAGCATACAGATGATAGCGGTCTCGCTTAAAGGATCTGTTTGCCTTATCAAGCAGATATCCCTTCAAAGAATCATCACCCATGAGCCCACTATTAATATCACAAAACATAGTCATTACCTGTTTAAAAATCTGCAATGGCTTTATATTTTTGATTGTCAGTCCAAGCGATTCATACTTCTGCTCTCCGACCTGCCCCATCGCCCCCTGAATGGCGTGGACAAATCTGCTATACCCCGGAACATACCATTGACCAGTACAAGAATTGCAATTACTACATAAATAAAATCCACCTCTTCCTCGCTGCTGTATCTTGGCGTTCCTATAATTAACTTCCCATGGAAGTTTATTCTTTTTCACAGTTTCTTTCATGACAGCATCAAGGTCAACATTTCTTACCGCCCCTTTGTTAAACACGGTTTCTGGTGGGACATGTTCAAATGTCAATTCTTTGCTTTCTCCACATATTCTACAAATGCCATACGATTTTTGTTTTCGACTCATTAATATGCCTCTATCTACTTTCATTTCTTAACTCATGTTGATTAACTCTTAGTTTTTAACTCCAGTATTACAATAAGGGTGTGTAAGCTGTGCATTCTCTATTGTTGCTTTTCCACCGTCTTGTTTTCTTTCTATATGATCTACACTTATTGCATTCCTATGTAGCAACCCGCCGCAAATCTTACAACAAGGTGCTTTTGAAAGTGCTTCTGTAATAAATATTTCACTTTTCTGATTATTAGAGAAATCAGTAGGTATCTCCTCAAACAATGTCCACTCATGATTAATTTCTGGCAAATATGCAAATTCAGTTTTTTTCCTTATCTCATTTATAACTGCATCTGCTTGAATCCCCAATTCCAAATTGTTTAGAATTTCATAGAAAAAAATAGATACATTTTTCATTCCAGCCAATGCAGAACGGCTTTTTCTAACAATCACCTGAACCAAAGAACTATTCGCATAATATATTTTTTCAAAATTCTTACGATGCTTTATAAAGAGTTTTTTCTTTTTGCTCTTTTCTAAGTCAATTACAAACGCTGCAAAAGCATAAAATGCAGATACTCTAAATACACCATTTCGAGCATAAAAATATGCTAATGGATGTAATCCTAAAGATGACGGATGACTGCTGTTTATTAATCTTGCAATCTTTCTAACATTTTTTAAACACGCTATTGTTTCGTCACCTGTTTTATCAATATCAGAAAAATTGTGCTCTGAATTACAAATGTTCACAAATTCATATATTAATGTAAGCGAATTTGAATTATGCTTACCACACATTGGAACATCTAAAGTTTTTATAGGAGTAGATAATTTGGGCATAAACATTAGTTCAAAAACTTCTTTAGATAATTCTTCAATTTGAGTTTGTACTTTCTCTTCAAAATTCACCCAATACTTATGCCCCATGCCCATTCTCATAATTGCTCTTGCTGAAATACAATTAGCCTTTTTTCTGGATTTTATCAAATCAATTTCTGTTGGATTGATTGGAGCTGCTTTTTGATTAATGTTAAAAAAAGATTTTTCTGCGGAAGAAACATCGCCCTCAACCCATTGAAGTTGAATAGCTGCATTACTTAACAATCTTGCTTTCATTACCACGCTTTGATCATATATATCCGGATTTATCAAGGCATTTTTATACTGCTGATAAGAGCCTATCTTTTTTTGGATATATTTACGCGTTTTATTAGCTATCAGCAACTGTTCCTCTGGAATATTACCATCATAAAATTTACGTGAAATAATACCATCGCCATAGT
Source organism: Lachnospiraceae bacterium (assembly GCA_910575565.1). Lineage (GTDB taxonomy): Bacteria > Bacillota > Clostridia > Lachnospirales > Lachnospiraceae > Caccovicinus. The sequence goes on from CAJTFL010000014.1 coordinate 7,891, forward strand.
CATCATTCAACCATGCAATTAACGAACTTAATCGGTGAGCCCCATCTATTACAAATACATTTCCACCAGAACTTTGCCATAAAATAATAGCTGGAATAAGTTCATAGCCTATAAAACTATCTACAAAGCTACTTATTTTTTCGTAATCCCATTCAGTTGTTTCTCTTTGAAAATCAGGTTTATAAATATTAAGCAAGAAAAAACTATCAGAAAAAAGGTCTGAAATAGATACTGTATCCTTTTTCCTTCCTCGTTGTACATATGTAGTTGCTTCAAGATCTTCTCTTGGAATAAGTGCATCAAGATTTACTTTTTCTGCCATGTATTTTACCATACCTTTCCTATATATCAAGATTCATCCAATCTCTCGGAATCAACAATTGATGTCAGCACATTCATGTCCAACATAATTTTCACCTACTTCGCTGATCTCCCGCAATGCATCCATAGAAGAATTCATCATATATATTCGACTGCCGTCCTCCAAGAAGAGAACCTTGTCGCCGTCTTTAATCCCCAACTTCCTACGGATTTCTACCGGGATAGTAATCTGCCCTTTTGATGTAACCTTCGCAAGTTCCATACCAACGCCTCCTTGAACGCCCATTGTTTTCCTTGATTTCCTTACTCAATTAGCATACGCTTTTTCCGCAATAATATCAACCGTTTTTTAGAGAAAATCTATCTTACTTGAACAACAGCAAAACCTATTCTCCCAGCATAAAACACAAAAAATAAGGTGGTGTTAGAATATAAATAGTACAAGTTAAAAGTGGAAAATTCTATAAAATAACTTACAATAGAGTATAGAAAGAATGGAGATTTTTCATGAGTAAACAATACGATAAACAATTTAAAGCGGATGCAGTGAAATATTATTTGGAACACAAGGAACGCAATTATGCAAGCGATGAGGCAAAGGAAATAGCTAGGCTGAAAAAAGAATTAAGGGATACACAGGACGCTTTGGAAATATTAAAAAAAGCCATCGGCATTCTGGGAAACGGACACAGGCTTGTTTCATTGAAACCTCTAAATGTGAGCAGAGGCGAAAAGCGGAACAAAAACGCCGGCTGAATGTCAGCAGGGTGCTGGAAATACTGGGCGTTTCAAGAAATGGATAGTATTCATTTAAGACCAGGAAGCCTTCGGGCAGACAGCTTAAAAAGGAAAAAAGGCTGGAAGAAATTCGGAAGATACATAAAGGCTCCCACGAAATATATGGGGCTCCCAAAATTGCAGAGGAGATGAGAAAAAAGGGGGATGCAATAAGTGATAAGACGGTAGGGAATTATATGAGGGAGATTGGGATCCGGGCATGCTACACAAAACCCTATACGAAGACAACTATCCAGCCGGATTTCAGCCGGAAGCTCAGGAATATCTTAAAGGAGCAGTTTGACCCTGTGGAACCGAATGCTGTCTGGTGTTCTGATATTACATACGTATGGACATATACGGGGTTTGTCTATCTTACAAGCATAATGGATCTATATTCAAGAAAGATTATATCCTGGGTATTAAGTGATACTCTGGAAGCAAAATGGGTAAAAGATGCAATAGAGAAAGCGAAAGAAGCACGAGGCGTGGATAAGCCAAAGATCATGCACAGTGACCGTGGGATACAGTATACCTGTGAAGCATATATGGAGGCGACAGAAGGATGGGAAAGGAGTTATTCAAAAAAAGCTTATCCATGGGACAATGCTTGTATAGAGTCTTTCCATTCTGTCTTAAAAAAGGAGTGGCTGAACCGTTTTCGGATCATAGACTATGACCATGCATATCGACTTGTATTTGAATATATCAACACATTTTACAATACTGTGAGGCTTCACAGCCATTGTAAATATTAATCACCACAGGATTATGAGGAAGAGCATTTGAAAAAGATGGAATTTGGCATAACGGGATTAGTGGAACATTCAGGTTAGTTAAAACTAATTACATGAGCAATATTTCCCGATTTAATTTGTACCAAAACTTGACATAATACCAATCAGGGTAAATGTTGAGAAATCCATCAACCATTTCAAGGACAGCTTCTGTGTTGCCGGGCGTAAAACGCAGAATGAAAAAACGCTTCATGCTGACCTGCTTCTCGCCGGGATTACCCAGCTTATTACAGTAATGGTGGCTGATAAACTGCACAGACATCAATATATCCGCAGTTTAAAACCCCTGATTGCATAACCTTACATACCGCATACCATTTCACGGGCATATATCCTTATCTGCTTTGTTTTCATGGCTTAAAATCCTTGTTATCCACATCCACCTCCTGTAAGTCCGGCTCAACCGATCCTTTTCCCTATTGGAATCAAGATTTTGAACTTGTTTCGCAATTACCTATTGAATTGAAAAGAGCATCCCACTATGGAATGCCCTATATAAAAAATAGGGACACTCTCACTCAAGCATCCCTATAATCTATCACTATATTTGATAGCTCTCTATTCACTTTCATTATCAGGATTTTTTGTGTTCCCCGTACCGAGGTCTAATGCCACAACTACGGTTACTTTCTTCACAAGTATCTTTTCCTTGTGATTTTCACCGATTTTGTTAAAACTGAAAAATGTCACAAAGTGCGTAAATTCAAGGATTTCTAGGTATCTTTCCTTTGTATCAACACCACAGCCTCCACATGAACCCCCCACCCAAACTGATCCACCCCTCTGACCCGCGTCACCTCATACCCTCTCTCCCCCAAATACTTCACATCCCTGGCGAGGGTAGCCGAATCGCAGCTTACATACACCACCCGCTTAGGCGCCATCTCCACGATCGTGTCCAGGCAGGCCTTGTCGCATCCTTTCCTTGGGGGATCCACCACAATCACATCCGCATACACCTGATGCTTATGGAACTGCTCCGGCAGAACCTCTTCCGCCTTCCCCACAAAAAACGCAGCATTCTCAATCCCGTTCTGCCTGGCATTCTGCCGGGCATCTTCGATGGCCTCCGGGACAACCTCCACCCCGTACACCATTTTTGCCTTTTGTGCCAGGAAAAGGGAAATCGTCCCAATCCCGCAGTACAGATCCCAGACCACCTCGTTTCCGGAAAGCTCTGCGTACTCCAATGCCACATCATAAAGCTTCTTCGTCTGAGCCGGGTTTACCTGGTAAAAGGATTTTGGGGAAATTCGGTAAGAAATATCGCCGATCTTATCCGTAATATACCCCGGCCCATATAAATTCACCGTTTCCTTCCCCAGGATCACATTAGTCTTTTCCTGATTAATATTATAGGAAATGGAATGCATCCCTTTTATCCGCCTCAGCCGTTTCGTCAGCTGCTCTCCATCAGGAAGCTTTTTCCCATTAATCACCAGACAAACCATCAGCTCCCCTGTAGAGAATCCTTTTCGGATCAGCGCATGACGCACTAATCCCGTATGGGAAGCTTCCTCATAAGGAGAAATCCGAAAATCTTCCATATACGTCCGAATCGTATTTAAAATTTCCCGGTTTTCCTCCACACCCAGCAAGCAGTCATCCGTCTCGATAATCGCATGGGTTCTCCCTGCGTAAAAGCCGCAGACAATCCGCCCATCCTTGTCTTTTCCAAAGGGGAACTGGGCTTTATTCCGATAACGCCAAGGATTTTCCATCCCGATAATGGGTTCCATTTCCACTACTCTGGCATCTTTACCTCCGACATCTTTACCTCCGGCATCTTTACCTCCGGCATCTTTACCTCCAGCATCTTTACCTCCGGCATCTTTACCTTCGACATCTTTACCTCCGGCATCTTTACCTTCGGCATCTTTACCTTCGACATCTTTACCTCCGGCATCTTTACCTTCGGCATCTATATCCTCGTCATCCATATCCCAAGCATCTATATCTCCACCCTTTCCAGGCAGCGCCAGCTGTTTTAAGCCGCCGATCCGCCGAAGATTATGGTAAATTTTCCTTTCCTTAAACCGCAGCTGCTCCTGGTAGTCCATCGCCTGAAGCTGGCAGCCGCCGCAGGCTCTGGCCACAGGGCATTTAGGCTCTATCCTCCATGGGGAAGGCTCCAGCACCTGGATCAGCCTGGCAAATCCATAGGTTTTCTTCATTTTCATCACGCCAGCCTCTGCCAAGTCACCAATCACCGTATCTTTAATGAACCAGGCATACCCTTCTGTCCGGCCAATCCCCAATCCTTCATCGCTGACATCTTCAATCCGGACTTGAATCCGGTCATTTTTCTTCCATTTCATCATCCGCTCATTTTTTTCCCACGCCATCTCTCTATTCCTTTCCATAATTTTACGCCACATTCTTTTTCCTCCTCTCATTGTACCGTCCATTTTCCATCGGGGCAAGCATTAATTATTTTGTAAACTTTTTTATATTTCTTTCATTTATTTTCCATAGTTTATCCATATTTACCTACTATACTGTAACCATAAAAGTTCTACAGAAAGTTTCAAGCCTTTATGTTTCTATCACATTTTCCTAATAAAAGGAAAATCCGAATACATAGATAGAAGTCAGAAACGTTTCGTAGTTCTATGACAAGAGGGCGGCGGCCAACAAGCGCGCGACCGGTTGCCGCACTCGCCTAACAACAAAAGCGTTCCAACTCACAGTCCCCTGTGAAAGTAGAACGCTTTCATTTATTTCCGCAAGCAATGTGCCAGATGCCGGGCTTGCACGAGCCTTTGGCGAATGCGGCAAAAACCCGGGGCTTATTTCCCTGCCACTAATCTTGGGCTTCTGTCAGCAATGCGCTAAACGCCATACTCCTATTACTATAAATAAATTTTATGAAAGTCACAGAAAAATTATGGAATTCTTTAACGATGGGCTACCTTACTATTACGATGGACGACCCTACTATTCCCTAAATACCTGGCTAAAGCAAAAATTTGGCACGAAAGTATACAAGCTTGCCCTGGACGGAGGGATGGGCTGCCCAAACCGGGACGGGACTCTGGGAAAGGGCGGCTGTATTTTTTGCAGCGCGGGCGGCTCCGGTGATTTTGCTGCGGGAAAGCGTTTAAAACCGGGCATGAGCACGAGCCGCATCCGGCAAAATAATACTCTGGCAATGCCCATCGCGGATCAGATTCATGCTGCAAAACTGCTGGTTTCCAAAAAAATTCCGCCATCCGGGCCGTTTATCGCTTATTTCCAGTCATTCACCAATACTTATGCCCCCGTTTCTTACTTACGGGAATTGTTTACCCAGGCGATTTGCCGCCGCGAAATTGCCGCCCTTTCCATCGCCACCCGGCCAGACTGCTTAGAACCGGAGAAAATCCAGCTCCTAAAGGAGCTAAACCAGATAAAACCGGTTTGGGCAGAGCTTGGGCTTCAGACCATCCACCCGGAAACTGCGGATTTTATCCGGCGCGGCTACCCTCTTTCCTGCTTTGAAGCATCCGCCAGGCAGCTAAAAGCAGCAGGGCTGACGGTGATTGTCCATCTGATCCTTGGACTGCCCGGAGAATCGCCCAGACAAATGCTGGAATCCGTAGATTACCTTGCCCATTTTTCCCCGTCCATTGACGGAATCAAGCTCCAGCTTCTCCACGTGCTAAAGGGAACCGATCTCGCCAAATTGTACCTGCAAAACCCCTTCCCCCTTTTTTCCCTGGAGGAATACGTGGATTTCGTCATTACCTGCTTAGAGCGCCTCCCGCCCTCCATGGTGATCCATCGGCTTACCGGCGACGGGCCGAAAAGCCTTCTCCTTGCACCTGCCTGGAGCGCCGATAAAAAACGGGTTCTCAACACCTTCACCCGCCGCTTTTGTGAACGGGAAAGCTGGCAGGGAAAAGAATTTGCCAAGAAACCCGAATAAAACGAATCCTCCAGATAAAACATACTGCTCCTCACGGCATTCGCCAAATGCTCGCATAAACACGGTGTCTGGCTCATTGCTCACGGGAATAAAACAAACACATAGATTGTATGCCGTAAACCCGCTTACAACGTTTTCAAAAATCATTTGCACTCTGTCAAAATAATGAATCTTTACAGGAGGATAACCCTATGTATGACATTATCATAAGAAATTGTTCCCTATTAATGCCTGATTTTTCCGTAAAAGAAAACCAGGACATCCTCATCAAGGATTCCGTGATTGCCCAAATCCGCGACACCGCAGAAACCGGCGAGGCAAAGGAAACCATTGACGGAAAAGGCAAATTAGCCATGCCCGGCCTAATCGACGGCCACACCCATACCTGCCAGCAGCTTTTGCGGGGAAGGACGGCCAATGAATACCCCATGATCTGGACAAGGTTTCTGGTTCCCTTTGAAAGCAATTTAACCCCGGAGGACTGCTATTACAGCGCAAGGCTGGCCTGCCTGGAAATGATTAAATCCGGGACTACCAGTTTTGCCGAATCTGGATCTACCCATATGGAAGATGTTGCCGAAGCGGTGATTCAGTCGGGAATGCGGGCCGCCATTGCCCGGTCAACCATGGATATGGGGACGGCAATCCCGGATTCCATGAAGGACAGCGCAGAAAACAATATCCGGCGCACAAAAGATTTATACCAAAAATACCAAGGCGCGGGAGAGGGCCGGATCGATATCTGGTTTGCCATCCGCCAGGTGATGACCTGCTCCCCGGACTTAATCCGGGAAATCGGCGTGGAAGCAAAGCGGCTGAAAACGGGAATCCATGCCCATTTATGCGAGCACAGGGATGAAGTAAGCTTTTGCCTTCAGCATTACCAAAAACGCCCCGCAGCATTTTTAGATGAAATGGGCGTTTTAGGGCCTAATCTTTTAACCGCCCATAATGTAATGCTTTCAGAAAAAGATATTGACCTTTTAGGATCCCGCCAGGTAAAGCTAATCCACTGCCCCCGGGCTAATTACGCCAACCACGGCTTCCCCAAGGCTCCCCGAATCCTGCAGAACGGAATTTCCCTTGGTTTAGGCTGTGACGGGGCAGCAAGATCGAATTTAAGCCTGTTTGCCGAAATGAAGCAGCTCCTCTACGGAACTATCGCCTACTGGGGGCTTCCGATTTTCGATCCGGACGTTATCTTCGCCAGGGATTTGCTGACGATGGCAACCGTAGGCGGGGCAAAAGCCCTGCAGCATGAAGATTTGCTGGGCACATTAGAAGCTGGGAAAAAAGCTGATTTGATTACCATTAACCTTATGCAGCCCCACCTTACCCCAACCCATAACCTACTAAACACCCTTGTGGACTGCTGCTCGGGGCACGACGTGACGGATTCCGTCATTAACGGGAAAATCGTCATGAAAGAACGAAATGTCCTTACCATCGATGAAGAGGAAACGGTAAAGGAGTGTTCCAAGCGGATAAAGGAAATCGCCGTCCGGGCTGGGATTGAGGCTTAATTAAGCCGCTTAAGGGACAACTGGGACACTGCAAAGCACCATGTTTCCACAAGATATGGGAGCAATCACATCGGATGCCAAACCATATATTGTGCAAGTAAAGTATTTTGCAGCGTCCCCTCCTGTGCCCCTGCCAAATCTACCGCTTAAAACCGCCTTCTCAGCTCCACTACCTTTCCCAAAATCTTTACCGAATTTTTCCCGTTATCCTGCTTCGGACAGTCAAATGCCTGGCATAAGGGATTATTCCCAATCAGTTCAATCCCATCCCGATACTTCCTCAGCCGCTTGCAGGCGGCCTCCGAATCATTGATGGACACTACCACAATATCCCCGGTTTCCCCATCCTCCTGTTTGCGGGCAATAACCACATCCCCGCTGCAAATAGACGGAGCCATGCCATCATCCGTTACCCTCAACCCAAAAAAGCTCCCGGTTGATGCCAGCATCTCCGTGATTTCCTCCGTATCTGGCATCCCAGCTTTACTCGGCACTCTTTCTGCAAATTCTGGAAAGCCACCAGAAGAAATGTGCTGGAATACCTGGATCGTTACGCTTTTTTGACCCGGCATATGCCGGCTTAAAGGAACATCCTTTCCCGCAAGCCAGTCTTCGCTTACATTTAATGCGTTAGCAATCAGCAAAAGATTATTTTGCTTAGGCGTATAGCGGCCAGACAGATAAGAACTCAGTGTTCCCCGGCTAATGCCTGTCATCTTAGCAAGTTCCGACTGCTTCAATGAGCGGATCTCCATGCCTTCCTTTATCCGCGCTGCTATCATTCCCATCTCTTCACCTCATTCTGCCAATGGATATTCCTCATTTCACTGCGCCTATGCACAGCAACTGGGATTCTTTATACTCATAGTAGCATGGAAGAAGGGAAAGCGCAACAATTATTCGTATAATCCCTTTTAAAATTTTTAAAACAAATCAAAAATCATTGACAATCTTTATTAAGCAATGATATGATAAACAATATCATAAATAACTATCATGGCAGGCAAAAACCACACATCCATAAGCAAGGAACGTCCCAGTTATAATTAGGAGGAATTGTAATCATGGCAAAAGAATTAAGCCCGGCACAACAGCTGGAAACCTTCTTAAAATTCATTGACCTATGCGCCAGTAGATACAATTTTGCCTATGGCAATGTAGCCTTGGAAGATAAGCGCCTCCGTCAAATTTACGGCGCAGCAAGATGCGGGGTATTTAAACCCTCGCGGCATTCACCCTTAAATACGCCCTATTCCTAAAATACCGCCTGCCATTTTAGGCAAACGCTATAAATAAAAATTTTATTCTTATTCTTTAGTAAAAATATCTTTTTCTTCTTCAGAATGAATTATTATCTTAAAAGAACGGCCAAATAATAATATATGTATAAACATAAAAAAATAAGAAGCGAAAATAAACTTACTCAAGAAGAATTTGGCCAGGCTACCGGCATTAAAAAAATATTTGTATCCAAATTAAAATCTAGCGAAAATATCTTTCAGAACGTACAATCAAATTAATCTGCCCTGCATTTAACGTCAACGAACACTGGATCCGCACCAGCAAAGGTTCCCCGTTCAATCCAATTTCCCCATCTGCGGAAATTGAATTTTTAGTCAGGGAACTTCTTGATTACAAAAACCGGAATGAGAATAATCTTTATTACCGGAAGCAAAATAATCTCAAGCTAAACGGAGGTTAAATATTTATGGCCGATTTTCTGATGAAACCCAAGATCGATTTCGCATTTAAAGAAATCATGATGGATGAATCTGCACGGATCGGGTTCCTATCCGCCATCCTAAAATTGAACCCCTCAGATATCCGTAAAACAAAAATATTAAACACAAACCTGGAAAAACTGCACAAAGACGAAAAACAGGGTATACTTGACGTAAGGATCCTGATGAATAATCATACTGAAATTGATATCGAGATCCAGCTTTCCGCTTTGAATGTATGGGCTGATCGCGCTTTATTCTACCTGGCAAAAATGTATACGGAACAGATCCATTCCGGTGAAAACTATACGGTTTTTAAAAAATGTGTAAGCATCAGCATCTTGGATTTTGATCTGTTTAAACACGTACCGGAATTCTATTCATGCTTCCACATCCGTGAAGATTCGCGTCATACCCTCTATACGGATAAAATGGAATTCCACGTCTTAGAACTTCCAAAACTCCCAAAGGAACTTAAAGAAGATAGCAACGATATCCTACTATGGGCTAAGTTTATCAACGCAGAACAGAAGGAGGAATTTGATATGTTAGCAGAGAAAAACCCATACATCAGCAGCGCTTACCAGCACCTGCAGGTTATCAGCCAGGATAAGAAAAAACGTATGGAGTACGAAGCCAGGGAGAAGGCCATCCGTGACTACAACCAGGGAATCCTTGAGGCAGAAGCCCGCGGAGAGGCCCGTGGGGAGGCCCGCATAAATAAATTAATCACTTTACTTGTTAAAGACAAACGTTATGATGACTTGGCGCGTTCCGCGAGCGATGCTGCTTTCCAGCAACAGTTAATGTCAGAATATGGAATTTGAAATCCTTTTTATTAAACAAAATCGATGGAGGTCTCCATATGGCAATACCGCGGAAAAACACTTATGCGATTGAGGATATTTATGCCCTTCCGGAAGGCCAACGCGCTGAATTAATTGACGGACAGATCTATAGCATGGCTCCGCCTAACCGGATCCATCAGAAACTGGTTTCCCAGTTTGACACGCTGCTGTGGAACTATATCCATGATAATTCCCTCCTGTCTCCACAGATTCCTTCGCCCAAATCATTTGCTGCTTATCCCATCCATCCCCTTTCCCATCCCCTAATCCACCCAAATCCCCCTCCAACCTCCCCCTCTCTTCTCCTTCTTTCCGCCACCACCCACTTCATCCACAATCCTGCACATCGCCCGATACATTTCCTTCCGGCTCATTCCCCCATCCTTTCTTCCTGCACCCCCATTTATCCCCGCACCCCCATTCACCCTGCGGGCAAGATAACGCTGGAGCATTCCCTGGGGCAATGCCCCCGCACAGTTCAGGCAAAAATACGCAAACTGGCAATCCTCCGCCGATCCGCCCTCTCCGGACAATATGCTCTCCCCAAAGCAGCGAGTAATCACCGGATCGACTGACCAGCCGCCTAATCCGCCCCAATCAGATTCAAGCCGATTCACCGTATCATATTCCGTTTCCAGATCCCTAAATCCCGTATACGCATCCCTAAGCCTGGCTCCCTCCCGCAAGTGGAAACGGCACAGCTCAAATTCATTTTCTTCCTTGCTATCCAGCATATCCAAAACAAACTCCATCTGATAGCAAATATAGTCCGCCGAGCTGGAATCCGTCATTACCCGCAGCTTCAAATACTGCATCCGGTTCATGGCCTCATAAGACACCTTCGTTTCCTCTGTCAGCAGGCAGATAAACCTCCCACACTTCACCAGCCCCGGAGCAACGGTCAACACCCCATCCTCTGCCCTTACATCACACCCCCGCAAAAATCCCTGTCCATATTCCTGATACTCTAACTGAATATGGGCAAAAGAATAGTCCCGCAGAGACCATAGCATCTCCTTTTTCAGAATCCGGTTTCCCTCAAATAATGGATATACGTTCCGCATTTTATTCCACTTCCTATCTTATCCGCCAACTCTTCATCCACGCCATCAACTAGTCTTTTTCACTCATCAATCAGCCTTTCTCGCCTATTAGCCAGCCCCTTTTGCTCACCTGCCACCCCTTCTCGCTCACCTGCACCCCTTCTCACTCACCTGCCACCCCTTCTCGCTCACCTGCGCCCCTTCTCACTCACCTGCACCCCTTCTCACTCACCCGCACCCCTTCTCGTTCACCAGTCACCCTTCATCACTTTGTCCCATCAAAAAAGTTCCATACCCATCCTTCGTGCTCAAAACGAAACCGTTTTTCTTTCCCTACATACAGCTTCCGCTCCTTCCGATACACCGGGACGGCAACAAAATCCCATGCTTTCGGCTCTGCCCACACGAAAATTTTGCCGGCCCAGCCGCATTGCAGGCCCTTAACTGCCTGTACTCACCCGCAAGCGCCTCCAGGCAAAAAAGAAAGGCTTCCTCCATATCATCATTTTCCGCCTTACACCTTTCCAAGATCGTTTCCTCAACAGTTTTTAATTGCCCTCTTGCCAAAGAAATCATATCCGCAAGAAATTTTTTTGTCATTTTATCTTCCATATTTTCATCTTCCATATTTTCCTGTCAATCCTTATGGCAAACGGATGATTATCCGCCAAGATTCCCTATAGCAGCACCATCTTGTCCAATACCATGGTTTCTTCCACGTCCATAATCCCGAAATGGTTCTCCCAAAACAAATACAATTCATCACTCACCGGCAAAAACATATCCTGTAAAAATTTCATCCGCTTCTGCTCCCTTTCATCCGGTTTCCTTCCCAGGTAGACCAACACCTGATGGATGGCCTCATTGCTTACGTATACCAGGGAGCCAGGATAGACAGCGCGCATAACCTCCCGAAATAAATAACGGGAATTTCCGCACTGGTATAATTTTAAAATCAACCGTAAAAGCTGGCGCAATTTCCCCTGCTCAAACTGGCAAACCGCCTGCTTTGCCTCTTTCCCCCATACGCCGTTTAGGAAGTCCTGCAGCAGGAAACGCAAGGCATATTCCTGTTTAGATAGGCCCTGGCGCAAATCCTGCCGCACCAGGCAGTGCATACAGCAGTCAAAAAATATTTCCCTGGTCTGTCCATACCCTTCCAGGTTAATGTCAAACATCTGGGAAAACTCCCTGGAAAACCGATACAGCGGATTAATCTCCACATTTTTCTCACCTACCCCTTGGCCATTGACCATTTCCTGTACAATTTCCATATAAGGGCTACCATTTCCCACAGGGACATAGCGGATTTCCTCCCTGGGAATCCCTAACTGATCCGCCGCCAATACCGCTTCCCATGCATAATTCACCGGATCACCCCCACGCAGCAATACTCGCTAATCTCTAACTGAAGCTGGGAAACCACGAAGCGCACCATGCTGTCATTTAAGTAATGCCCCGGCTGTTTTTCCCTAAATATCAGGAATAGCACCCTGCGGCTTTCCATGGGAAATACTTCATCCTGCACAAACCAATTCATCCCCTCCGCCTTAGGGATATCCCCTCTTTTTTCTCTTATTTCGTAGTCCTCCACCTCAATAAATTCCCGGATATCCAATTCCATAATCCGCCGAAATAAATCCATTTTCGTCATTAAGCGCGCGCCTCTTTTCTCCGAATAGCGCCGGATAAAGGAATCCCTTTTGTGGTTTGTCAGCAGCGGGGCATCATATCCTATGGAACGGATCGTCTGTGCCTGCACAAGATGGAGGATTTCCCAATCCTGAAAAATCTCTTTTTGGGATTTAACGATAATCCTGCCTTCCTCATGCCGGATTTCCAGGATATCCTCGTTAGGGCAAACCAAATACCCATCATCCAAAACTTTATCCTTTAGGGAAAACTCATGCTCGTAATAAATCCCATCTGTGCAGGGCATCATAAATTCTGTGCTGCTAAAGGGCAAATATTCCATGTTCCATAAAGGCATCATCCCCCGGCGCACATATCGCCCGTATTCTCCGTACTGGATTTTTATCTCTTTTAACCGATTTTTCGTTAGATCGTCTTTTTCCTTTTGTCTTTTATCCCCTGACCTTTTAATATCTGCCGGGTTTTCAACAGACGGCTGCACGAAAACATCATAAAATTTATCCAGATACCCGGTATTTACCGTCTGCCACAATATGCCATTATGCAAAAAGACCTGATACAGCCGCTCCACTGCATCCCGATAGCGTTCTGCACGCCGGAAGGTAAATACCGCCTTTTCCTGCCCGATTGTGCCGGGAAAGGTTTTTATTTCCTCAAACCTTTTCTGCTCCTCTCCGCTCGCTTCCAGGAAAATGGTTTCCACAAACCTTCCCTTTTCATCGGACAGCCCTTCTGCTAATTTTTCCGGTTCCACATCCGCCGCCGCTACAGGAAATAAGGTTCCGTTGATGGGATCGTAATCCTCCCAGCGTACCACGGCCATAACCGACTCATATTGGTTTGCCGCTATTTCCACTTCGTCCAAGATACGTCGCTCCAACCGCTTATATTTTTCCTCCATGCAGCATGATATTTTCCCCAAACCCTGGAGCAAGACTTCCTTGGCAAACCGCCGCTCATCTAAATCATCAATTTCCCTAAGCCGTTTCTGGATATACTGTTCCACATCAAATGGATACTCCTGAACTGCTAACCTGCTATGTCCATCCCCATTTTCCATACCATTTTCCATGCCGTTTTCCTGCCTTTTTCCTGCCCTTTTCCATGACATTTTCCTTCTTAAGTGATGCAGACCTTAGATGTAAGTTATTTCAGCCTTTCCGCCATTTTCACTGAAACCCCGGCTCTTTTTCACTGAAACCCCGGCCCTAGCTCCACGGGAGCGCCAGAGCTGGTTTCCGGCAAATCCTCCGCTTCCGCCCGGGATGCCGGGCTCCCTTCTCCTTCTTCTGTCCACTTTCCTAAAACAGGATTTTCTCTCCCATCATCCGCCTGCCCGCCCAAGTCCGTCTCCTGTATCGCTTCCAAGGCCTTTTCTTCCGCTTCCTGCTGGATACCGATTTCCAGCAGCTCCAAAAGCCCCTCTATCTCCAGTACCTTTTCATCCTTCTTTAGGCCTTTGTAAATATTCTTGGCAAACAAATACTGCTTTTTCGCTTCCAGCAGATCGCCCATATCCTCCTGGACTTTCGCCGCCAGCATATACCCTTCCGCCTTCTGTTCCTTTTCAAGATTTTCTCCGGACTTCCGGCTGCAGGAAGCAATTTTGTCCCGGATCAGCTGTGCGTGAGCCTCATCCCCCAGCTCCTGGTATTTCTCTAAGGCCATGGCGTAATACGTACCGGCGCTATCATAATCTTCCTCCCCGAAGGCCTTGTCCCCATCCGCCGAAAGCTTGGCCGCCCCCGTTTCATTGGCCGCCTTGGCCTTTGCCTCCTGTGTATCGGCCTCTTCCGCCTTGTTCCGGCTCTCATATAGCGCATCCAAGGCGTCCAGGGCGTCCTGCCTGCCTTCCTGGAAACAGATTTTGGTGGCCAGGCTCTTTGCCTGCAAATACTTTTCCTCAGCCCGGTCATACTCCCCCTGGGCGGCCAGCGCGTCCCCCAACTGCATATCGTCAAATACTTCCAGGTAATCCGTGATCACGGTAAGCCTTTGGGCAATGTATTCATCCGCAACCCAATCCGCGTACCGCGAACGCTCCCTGGCAGCCGCATATGCCCCCTGAGCCTCCTTATACTCCCCGGAGGCAAAGATATCATCCGCCCCCTTTACCGCTTCGATTAATTTCTGGTAATTTCCAATATCTCGGGTTTCTTTTTTCCGCCTCAGTTTTTGCGCCAAGGCCAGGGCTTTTTCGCACTCTTCGCCCGCCCGGACAAAATTACCGTCCTGGATATATTCTATCGTCCGGATATACCGCGATTCCATTTCGTCCCTGTCCGCCCTGCGCTTATATGCCCAAATCCCAGCCAGCAGGCTAAGGGTAAAAACCGTCCCAGCAAGGGCTGCGCTGGCCGTGATGATCCTTTTTAACCTGCGCTTCCGGTTAGGATCCTGAAACACCTTGTCAATAAAAACGGCGGCAAAGGTATAATTTTCCAGCTTGTCCGGCTGCTTGGAAAGAAGAAGATCCTCGATCAAATCCAGGCTTTCCTGAGGCTCGTCCTTCGCCTCTGAAAGCACATCATCCAATTCGCCAGCGTCTATGTTTTCCCAAATCCCCCGGGTATACAGCGCCAAAACATCCCCGTCAGCCAGCTTGATCTTCGATGAAACCCGCGGATGGAACCCTCTTCCCTGGCCCAGGTAAGCGTATAAATTATTCCGCTCTTCGTGCCGCGCAAGCACATCCTCCGGCAGCTCCTTTTCCCTGGCCATGTCCGTTCCCATAGACGTATCCTGGGTTTTCACTTTTACCGCCCCATCCCGGTACAGCCTTAACCTGGTATTGCCGGCATACCCGTAACGGATGCTGGCATAATCCGTGATCACTGCCGTAACGGAAGCCTTCAGCCGTTCCCTGCCATCCGCCCCCGCCAAAGCAGCATTTGCTTTTTTTAAGTAAGAGCCGACCGCTTCCCGTTTCATGGACGGATGCTCCTGGAAGGCCAGTATAATGGTTTGGACGGCAAGCCTGGCGCTCTTTGCATCGGGAAGATCGTTTAACCCATCCGCAATGACGTAACACCCGTATTTTTCCAACTCCACAAAAGCAAAATAATCGTTGTTTCCCAGCTCAGAACCGGGCTCCGAGATGAACTTCGTTTTAAATGTACTATTTTGCTTCCTCATCGGTTATCTCCTCCGGATTTGACATCACTAATTTTCTCACCAGCTGGTTTACCTTGGCAAAATATTTCAGTTCTTTTTTCCCCTTTAGATCCAGTAACAATTGAATTTGATAAGCAATATAATCTTGTGATCTCCTATCGACTTCAATTTTCAGTTTCAAATATTGTGTCTGATCTACCGACCCATATTCAATCCGCTGCTCTTCTACCATCAAACAAATAAACCCACCATATTTGATCATGCCTGGTTCCACCACTAGTTCGTTCCCCTGCACTTGTATCTGATATCCCTGGATAATCCCTTGGCCATACTCCTGATATTCCAACTGAATATGTGAGAAAGAAAATTGTGTTTCATCTCCCCCTGTAAATATAGGTGTCTGTCCATGGGCAAACACGGATAAATATTTGATTTTTGTTTTTTCTCTAAGGGTTCCCGAACCATCCTGGGCTTTCGTATTAATATAATGAATAAACCCTTTCCTATTTTCAATAAACTGCATTTTTATTCCTAAATTCTCGGCTGTTTTAGAAAAGCGCTCTCTGTCATGGTCATCAGGAATATATACATAATCATGTACAAATACGAGCCAGGTAATGTTCGCAGGATCCACTCCCTCAATCATCAAATTGTCAATATCATGTAACGCGGTTTCTATAAATTGATATTTAAAACCTTTAATTTGCAGGCCAGAAACTACAATCCATTCTTTCTCTTCTACCTGGGCGGAACCCATGTGAGCTGCCCCGGTAGTTACCTTATTGAGTGCTACGTTTGTCTTCACGAAATACCCGCCATTTTCTCCCGTTTCAATCGCTATCCTGCCAACTTGAGCAGAGCTATTTAAAAACCTGAGATCTGTTTTTGTCCGGATCATACTATCGCTTTTTACCCGAACCACTTGCGGTTGGGATGCCAATATCGACTGATATATTTGGCTCTGAAAACCAGCTTTAAAATACGCCCTTCCCTTTTTCTCTTCTTTTACCGAAATTTCTGTGCTATTTGCTTTGATTTTTATTGCCTTTCCATTAAAATTAAGATTATCCGACAAGCTAAAATACGTTTTTCCCATGGACGGTTTCCCTCCTGCTCATAATGCGTAACACACAATTTTTATCCGCATCTCATCGATAACTCTTATAGATCCCGGCTTCTATATCAGACCGGCTAAATCCATATCTTTCGCTAATCCAATATCCAGAATCATTTTTTATATAAAAAGGTGTATCTATCCACCATTTATAGATCTCCAACCGTCCAATGCCATCTTCACTATCCCTTAAATCGCCTTTAACCATAAAAAAATTAGTGCACTTTTGGTCATCATATTCCGCTGCCAAAACATCCACATTTAGAAGATACTCCGGGGAATTGCCTTCAATATATATTTTTTCTTCTGCATAGCCATCCTCAAAATAACGTATCTTGCCGCTGTTATCTTTTACCGAATCCGCCTCATCATATACCAAAAACCATTCTCGTTCACTCCCGTTCCACCTGGGATGAATTTTATAGAATCCGTCCTGTTTTAAATAGTAATCCAGTGTTCTTTCCCAAGTCAAATCGTAAGCATCTGTCGGATAGTAATCCCCCTGTTCCACGTCATATGTATCTAAATAATTTCTTGGATAAAACAAACGCTGTTCCTGCCGGTAATCTTCCGGTCCGTAATCACGTTTTATTGGCGCTATCAAATACCATTCCTCTACGATAAAGACCAACTTCTTATACTCTTTAAGATAGTCCGTCAATTCATCATGGACATATCCCTTAACCAGAAAACTGTTGCGCTCCCGCCCCATAAATATTTGTGACAGTTCATTATCCGGGCGTTTTCCCATCAGAAATATTGATTTTTTTTCTGTCCCATCCCGATAATACCATCTGGAAAAATCAAATTCGTCCTCGTCAGAATCTGTAATCCTGACAATGTAACATTCCTTTTCTTTTACCATCCCCCTGGCCATATCCATGGAAATTGCCGGCAATACTACCTCTTTCGGCTGAAAAATATTTATTTTTTTGACTAAGGACATAGTGATAACGATGATTATAAACCATCCCTCCAATATATATTTTATCCTGTTCAAAACTTGCTCCTTCCTCCACCATGTATTTCTTCATTCTTTAGAAGCTCTCTTTTATCAGGCCAGGCTCCTACAGTAATCCGCTAATCATCAAAATCATTTTCTGCATTTTTATCAGTACATATATTCCCTCCCCTATTGATAAGTAATGGGGTTTATCAATTACATACTTTTCTGGAATAGTTGGCAATTTGAGTTTCTTTTCATGCATTTCTATTTTTGCACTTGGTATTTTCTCTTGAGGTGTACCATAAAAATCGTATGTCTTTGCATAAGCAATTTCTTGTTTAATATTTGTTCCAGCTCATCTATCCGCTCATCAAACCAAGACACCGCTTGTTTTGGGAAAAGGCATCTTGCTGCCTACTTATTTTATATCTATGATTTGTGTTTGCAATGCACCTATTTTACTTGAAAAATAGTAATTAGTAATTTGACAGTTTTCATAGTAAATTCCCGAGAATCTTTCTCCGAATCTTTCCATATCCGCTTCTGAAAAATTCCACTTCTTCAATGGAATATGCATATCTTTTTTAGAATCAAAGTAATGCACTGATACATATGGTTCGTCTGTAAGTGCATGGATTGATACAAAAAAATTCTCCTCAACAATAATATTTCCAGGAAGTCCATTAAAAAATATCCATTCATCCATATCATCAATTTCTACTTTTTCAATCGGTTGAATATCCGTCCCATCCCACAGCATAAGGTTCCAGTAAGAGTCCGTATTCTCTTCAAGGTAAAAAAGACCTCTATCATTATAACTAACTAACACACTATTTTTTGCGTCAAATATAGGTGTTAGCCTTTCATTTTCAAATTTAAAAAATAGGGTTTTATCCTTTTCAGGATGCTCACAAACGATTATTTCCTTGTTACTATTTATCATAAAATTGGGCCTTTTTATCAATTCTAACTCACAGATTTCCTTTTCCTCTAATGTTTCTAAATCAATTGCTATTATTTTTGTATACTCTGTGGAATTGTTATGCCCATAAAGCAATGTACCACATATGTATTGTGGATTGAAAAACGTGATTTTTCTTCTATTTTCTATCTCCAAATCCGAATTATAAATAATAATCTCGCCATTTCTCTCTTCTGTCTGTAAGACGCAGACTAATTGATCCTTATATTTAAAATGACGATATGTTCCCGTTACTTCCGGCAAAATTTCTTTAGGATACTTCCATGAACCATAGTTACCAGTATTATCTTTGTCATAAAAAATAAGATTTGTATGCATCGAATTAATACACAAATATTCTCCAAATAAAGTAGCTTTATTATTCAGAGAATATGCCTGTCCATTTTTTGTTTCTATTTCAGTTTGGATTACATCCTCCACGGAAAATATCTTTGATGATGGTTCATTGCTAACTTTTGGATATGTTTGTGCATTATCTTTAATTTCATTGCCACTACAAGCACATAGGCCCAGGCACAATAAAATAGCCCCAAAAAATTTACGGATAAGAATCTGCATTTTTATAGCCTCCTTTATACACAAGCATATCAACATCGTTCATATATTGAACTTTATAAGTTGAATTACCATTATACTCTTGCACAGCAAGCAATGCATTGCCATTTGTAACTTGTAATTTATTTGCGTATGTTTTAATGCCCAGTGCTATACTTAATAGCGGCGATGCAGCCTGATAATTGTAATGATAACAACCATCACTCTGTAAACTAAATAATCTGTCGGCAACAGGAGTATTATGAGTAGTTCTTGTTTTTTGATGGTTATATCTTGGATCAATAGCTACCGGTAAAACATAAGAACCAGTTAAATCAACAATTTTTACGTTTGTCGTTGTATCAAGATTATATGTACAATATTCATAAATCGTAGAATTTCTAGGATCTAAAACCTGCATCACATCAGCAGCAATATTCGCGTTAGGGCTTGGGCTATTAACATATCCCATCTTGCTTTCCTTCCACATCATAGCTTTTATGATTGCTCCATCTATATTTATGTTGAGCCTATCATTAAAATAATCTGTCCATCCTATAATATAACGATCATATCGTTCATAATTTCGATTTCCAGAATTACTTGCAGATATATATCTATCTAATGTTCTACTTCCTGCAATCTGTATTAAAGCATTATCGGCTTCCGTATCGGAACAATTACCCTCTAAATACTCATCGAGAATACCAAACCATTGTTCCTTACCTATAGTGACCCTTTGTCCCGAATCTATTGGATAGATACATCCTCCTCCATAGTAACACAATATATACGAATTCGTCGTTGGAATCTGTCGGTATTCATTTGTCCTGGAATCATATACCTCAATTTCTTTTGTTAACGCCCCCCACTTTTTTGCTAATTGCATATAACACATATGTCCAGTTGCTGGTTTTGCCACTCCATCAAGACTTTCTGTTGCAGATACCTGGATTGTTTTTATTGCGGAAAGGCCTGCAAACCGCGGCGAATTACACACCCCAAATGTACCTCTGATATTTGTATCCTTATCGATTAGCACTTCTGCGTTTCCTATTTTCGTATATTTTAAAGAACTTTTTCCTAATAACTGCTTTTTTGCACCATATTGACACGCTAATATCGCATCGCTTGTAAGAAACTCGTCATAAACATTGTTATAAGCTTTATCCTTTAACTCCAAATCCCGCAGCATCGCTGTCAAATGGTACTGTTCATCCTGTGAATTCGTTGATTTGCCCTTGTTTGACATTGTCCTCCCTCTCTTGTATAGACTATTTCATTCTTATTGATAAAAAAATCTGCCGGGCTATCTCTTCCCACAACTCATGTTCCTCATAAGGGCAACTAAAACTCCCTTGTAAGACTTTATCCTTGATTTGGGTCACACACATCAAATTATATATTTGCATATCCAATCCATAACTTTTGTATGAAAAAAGTCTATAGGATTGGCCTTCGCAATCCACCTCATTATAATTGTGAATTTTTAATATCGGATTAACTTGCTTCAGAACTAATTGGAAATGTGCCGCCACTTCTTCCAGACCATCTGATCCTTCTATTAAAATGTCAAATAAATTGAAGGTGAAATTAGCTGTCCCATCAAGGCTTGTCTTAATAATCTGTGGCCGATATTCTGAAGGATACTTCACCTTAGCAACCGCCTGAGGCATATTAATAAAAGATGTTGGCAATAAAATTTCCATCTGCTCATCAAACAGTTTCTCTGATGCAAATTCAATCAATTCTCTGTTTACATAAATCCCTGTTTCCAGTGTTGTATACGCTTTTTCTTTCTCTTTTTGCCGCAATTTAATGATTCTCTCATCAGGAAACTCCATATATCACCCTCCTATCCAACGATACCATCAATCCGTTCCGATGCCTTAATACAGGCTGTTACACTTTTTAGATAAACCTTTTTCCCGGCCTCTATTTTTATCCTTTTATTGGTTTTACATAAAATATTGCCATCGCTTAAGTGAAGCAAATGATCTCCTTCTTTTCTGGAGAATTCTAACTTTTCCTGGTATAACTTAATAACAGAACCTTCCATAGTTTCCAACTGTCGTTTTTCAAATGTCCATCCACGGTTAATAATAGCCTCTTCTTTATGTAAGCAACTATTTGCTATTGCGCATCGCTCATCATTCCCGGGGATTGTTAAAAGCACAGTACTTCCAATTTCCGGCATTGCATACATAATATTCCCTGTCTCTGGACGCCAAGGAAACCAGTATTCACCGCACTCTTCATCCCTGTCCATTTCCAGCGCAATTTTTAACATTTCACCAGATATTGCAATTACTTTACCCCAAAAACCACATCCTGAGATCGCGCAATTATATTGTATCGTTTGATCCAAAACGGATTCACTCCCCAACGTATAAGTAAAAATAAGCTCATCATGAAATACGCACTCTCTGCGCAATATAATCAGTTCCTCTCCCTTATATATCACTTTGTCACCAATTTTGTATGCATTTCTACTGTTAACGATATATACCTGCCTTTTTAGAATCGGATCAAAATTTAAATCATATGAATGCTCTGCTGGCAATACAACCCGCTTACCATTTCTCATGCCAAACCAAAAAGCAGGTTTTCCGGTTATCACATCACATAAAATATATTTATTCAAATGACTGGATATCCTTCGGAGAAATTCCCAGTCTGTTTCTCGATATTGGATCAAAGGTTTTTGTAACTTTGTGTTTTTCCCAATCAAAGAAATCACACTTGCTCCGGTGTAATCCGCTACTTTTCTTGCTAATGCTGCATATGTCATATCCTTATCCTGAAAAGAACGAAACTGTTTTACTATATCCAGCTTCCAGGTTGCTGATATCCCTTCTATTTCAATTTGTGCGCACCTGCCTTCAAAGGAGATAACACTATTCCTCACCAAACCATTAAATAGCACCTGTTCTTTTTGCTCTTCAAAATAAGTCACTATTATGCAATTCCCGGAACAATTCTCATTCTGGTATCTTACTGCTGCTTCATATGAAATATCACCGTATAATTTCAGATGGGCATGGTCATTGATACACCACTGCATATGAAACCTTGTCACACTGCTTAATGGAATGTCCGTTCTTATTTTTAAAATTTCATTAATGTTTAGTTCCATATTATCCCCTTGCTCCTAATGAAGTTTAATCTGCATTCCTTCAAAAGATATGTCATCCTTAATTGTTATTACAGAATCTCTCTGCTTTAATTTAATTCCCGACTTTGCATTTAGTTGAACGTCATCTGTTTGGCTTGTGATCGCTATCTTTCCATTAGCTTCAAGTACAATAGAACCAGCACTCTTCATCCTGATCCCCTTTTGATCGGATATTTCAATATGAGTGCCATTATTATTAGTAAGCATAATATGATCAGGCGTCAAGCTTATTTCTTTACCATACCTGTTTTTTAAATATTTCCTTTCAGGATTGGTACGCTCATCACTATATTCGTGAACTGCACTGCTCACATAAGCATCTGCTGCTCTTTCAGAAGGAAAATTCAATCGTATCGTATCCCCTGGTTCCGGCATACAATACCAGCCAGTTCCATCCGGCGATGAATAAATTGTAGAAAAGGGAAACCATTGGTATCCGGTATCTCCTCTATTTTCGTCTTCCGCTAAACTTACTTGTACCTTATCAGCTTTTACCCTTTTTACGATTCCCTTTAATCCTGCTCCTATAAGGTTCCAATTGTATTGACGGACTACCCTTAACCCTTGCAGGGATTTCAAATAATAGGTATGGTATAATTCACTTCCTCGCATTTCTGATTCAACACGATAAATCCAGAGAACTTTACCCAAAAATTCCAAGCAATTACCTATTTCATAAATTTCCCTTACTGTTATTGCATAATATACGCAGTCCTCCTCAGAAATGCGGAGCCCATTTGCGTTTTTCTGTTCGTATTCTTCCAAGTTTCTACATATTTTATAGGGTATATTTTGTGAGATAGTCTTTTTCCCTAAATTCGGAAATCCAAAATGATATTTAACCCCTCCTGTTTTTGTATTCGGTATCACCACCGTATTTAAACAGGAAGCTAAACGTTTTATAAAAATCCAGTCATTTTCCTGATATTGAATCAAAAATTCTGGAATTTTTTCCTCTTCACCCTCAGCCAAAATTACTCCATGATTATCATATAATTTATTGCAAATTCCAACTACCTGTTTATAGGTAAGGTCTTTGTCCTGAAAGGTTCTAGTGTGACATTTTTGCTCCATCAAATAGGTTCCTGTTTTTATCTGAATCTTCATCATCGCGATATGTCCGGCAACTGCTATATTAAAATCCGTAAGGCATCCATATAACAATGTATGCTGTTCACCCCCCATCTCTTCGGCTGTTATTTTCACCATTTTTTCCTTTTTAGCAAGATTAAGATACATTTCCAACATATTAAATGGAATATTTCCTTCTATGTTTACTTCCCCATGTTCATTTACCTGTTTAATGCCTTTATAGCTGACCACAACCAGTTCTGAAAATGGTTCAACGATTATTTTGTCCGCTCTCATTTTTCTCCCTTCTGCTCAAAACTTTCTGCCTCCTCCGCCAGATATCCTTTCATACTTTAAAAACCCTCTTTTATCAGGCCATGTCCCTAAAATAATCAGCAAGTCATCAGCAACGTTATTTACCATCGGATATTGCAGACAGCCCTTATCTGAATAACCATACCGATTTCCGTGTTCATCCTTTCTATCCCTATCCTTTTTTCTTTCCCGTTTAATTTTCCATTCCTCTGAAACCGGATATACAACAATATTCTCTGCTATATATTTCGCAGTTTCTCGATCATTCTCTCCAATTATTAACGTAATCAGTTCTGTAGAAATCCCCTCTAAGTTATCATGGTATATTCCTCTCGCCCAATTGATTATATCCGAAACAGACGTGTCAAAAAATTTACCCGGAAAATTAAATGCTGCATTTATCTCATCCATTGTTGCGTTTATAAAAATATAATTAGATCGCGCATTTTGAAAGGCAAACGTCACCCCGCCTACTTTATTAACCCACTTTTGCGCAAAGCGCTCTCCTTTTCTATCTGCTGTTCCCGTATTGCATGTATAAAACCTGGTTACTACATCGCTGCAAAAAGCTTTTTCCTCCAATTCCTCAATTTCCGGCGTTCGAAAATTAATCATACTTTCCCAGTCTATATTTCCGCCTTTCTTTTTTTCAATTTCATTCAGATTATATGCAAAAGATAATTGCGTTTCATCTCCCCCTGTAAATATAGGTGTCTGTCCATGGGCAAACACGGATAAATACTTAATTTTTGTTTTTTCTCTAAGGGTTCCCGAACCATCCTGGGCTTTCGTATTAATATAATGAATAAACCCTGTCCTATTTTCAATAAACTGTATTTTTATTCCTAAATTCTCGGCTGTTTTAGAAAAGTGCTCTCTGTCACAGTCATCAGAACTATATACATAACCATGTACAAATACGATCCAGGTAATGTTCGCAGGATCCACTCCCTCAATCATCAAATTGTCAATATCATGTAACGCGGTTTCTATAAATTGATATTTAAAACCTTCAACTTGCAGGCCAGATACTACAATCCATTCTTTCTCTTCTACCTGGGCGGAACCCATGTGAGCTGCCCCGGTAGTTACCTTATTGAGTGCTACGTTTGTCTTCACAAAATACCCGCCATTTTCTCCCGTTTCGATCGCTATCCTGCCAACTTGCGCAAAACTATTTAAAAACCTGAGATCTGTTTCTGTCCGGATCATACTATCGCTTTTTACCCGAACCACTTGCGGCTGGGATGCCAATATCGACTGATATATTTGGCTCTGAAAACCAGCTTTAAAATACGCCCTTCCCTTTTTCTCTTCTTTTACCGAAATTTCTGTGCTATTTGCTTTGATTTTTATTGCCTTCCCATTAAAATTAAAATTATCCGACAAGCTAAAATAAGTTTTTCCCATGGACGGTTTTCCTCTTGTTCATAATACGCAACACACAATTTTTTATCCGCATCTCATCGATAACTCTTATAGATCCCGGCTTCTATATCAGACCGGCTAAATCCATATTTTTCGTTAACCCAACATCCAAAATCATTTTTTAAGTAAAAAGGGTTGTTTATCCACCATTTATAGATCTCCAACCGTCCAATGCCATCTTCATTATCCCTTAAATCACCTTTAACCATAAAAAAATTAGTGCACTCTTGCTTATCATATTCGTTTGCCAAAACATCCACATCCAGGAGATACTCCGGGGAATTGCCTTCAATATATATTTTTTCTTCCGCATAGCCATCCGCATCTGCATAGCCTTTCTCAAAATAACGTATTTTGCCGCTGTTATCTTTTACCGGCTCCACCTCATCATATACCAAAAACCATTCCAATTCACTCCCGTTCCACCTGGAACGAATTTTATAGAATCCGTCCTGTTCTAAATAGTAATCCCGTGTTCTCTCCCAGGTCAAATCGTAAGTATTGGTCGGATAGTAATCACCCTGTTCCACGTCATATGTATCCAAATAACTTCTTGGATAAAATAAACGCTGTTCCTGCCGGTAATCTTCCGGTCCGTAATCACGTTTTATTGGCGCTATCAAATACCATTCCTCTACGATAAATGCCAATTTCTTAAACTCTTTAAGATGGTCCGTCAATTCTTCATGGACATATCCCTTAACCAGGAAGCTGTTGCGCTCTCGCCCCATAAATATTTGCGACAGTTCATTATCCGGGCGATTTCCCATCAGAAATATTGATTTTTTTTCTTTCCCGTCCCAATAATACCATCTGGAAAATTCAAATTCGTCCTCGTCAGAATCTGCAATCCTGACAATGTAACATTCCTTTTCTTTTACCATCCCCCTGGCCATATCCTTGGAAATTGCCGGCAATACTACCTCTTTCGGCTGAAAAATATCTGCTTTTTTGACCAAAGACCAGCCTGCCACAATTATCGCCAAACATCCCGCTAATATATATTTTTTCATGCCCAAAACTTTCTTCCTCCTTCATCTGTCCTATCACGCTTTGTCATCCTGCACTTTTCATGCCTGGCCTGATGTTGATGGTAAAGATTCCAGTTCACCCATATGTTCACCATAATAGACCCGTAAATTTTCCTTTTTCTTTATATCTGCAGTCAGCTCATCAAAATATTCTTTTGCAATTCCCCAATAAGAGGAGAACAGTTCTCGTCTTAATACCTCTGTCTCATATTTCTTAACCCTTATAAACTTTTTTTGTAATTCCTTTTGTAAAAATTCTTCCTGATCCCATGTATACGGATACAGAAATTCAGGATGCCAGTATGTACTTATCCTGTTTCTATCGACATATAGCAGCTCATTGCAAAGACTGAATTCATACTCATAGCTGCGTGTTGCTATGCTGCTATGCAGATAACTGATCACCAAAAATAATTGTCCTCCCTGCTTTTCCGATGATGAAACGTGTTCTTTTGCCTTGGAAATAAGGTTATGATCTATATAGTTACAAAATTCCGGGAGAATTTCTCTCTGATTTCTATTATAATCCGTCCGTACTTTGCTAATGTCTTTATGAAACCGTTCGTTCCATTTGGGAAGTATGTATTCTTTCATCTCAGCCAGGCGCTCCATATGAAAACCCTCTTTCACCATACTTTATTCTTGTTCGTTTCAGCTAATTTATATTTGTGTCAGAAAAACCTCCTTTAATTCCAGCCCCACTGCGTTTCTGCGCAGTAAGCTTTCCGCTAAATCGAGGTTTATAATGGTATGCCTTTTTCCATTTTTCTTTACCCAAAATATATTTCTTTCTCCAACCCATTCAGGTTTTTTAGCTTGCTGTATGTAATTTTGATCCTTTTTCACATAGAGCATATTAATTTGATCACTCTCTTCCATAATTGGAAGATAATATACCTCCTCAAAATCTTTTTCCGCGCTAAGCAGAATAACTTCCTTAAACACCACTTTATCTCCATACATTTTTATAACCGATCTCACCAGTGGCGAAACCAGCAAAAATGGGAAAGAAATTATATCTGTAAAAACAATTTTTTCTGTTGGATTAATTCTATAGACCAAACGATTTTTCAGTTTATGATAAGTTTCCCACTTTATTAACCGTACATCTTGTATCCCATACCAATCAATAAGCGTCGGCGCCTCTATAAAATTAGTGTTATCTAGCTTTAATTCATAATATTTCATCATAATCTCCAGCTGTTTACCCTATTATTTCCTTTTTCTTTTTTCTACTTCAATCCATCAAAAAAATTCTGTACCCATCCGTCATTTTCAAAATAGAACTCTTCCTCTTTCCCTAAATATAATTTTCCGTCTTTCCGGTACACCGGCACTACAGAAAACACCCAGTCCATCGGTCTTGCCCACACAAAGAACCTTACTTCCTGCTCTATAATGTCATCCGTATCCGCCTGGAGGATATGTTCTCCATACTTGTTCTGGATCTCTTCGTATGTTTTTTCCTCAAAATCCATCAGGGAACTGTAGTAGGTGTACTGATACCGCTCCCTTCCCTCCATGTCTTTTAGATACAGTTTCAGCGTAAGGTCTTCCATATTCCTGGAGATCATGCCGCTTCGGCTGTTCCGTTTCAACCGGTGGATAAGCACCACCTCTTCCCCACTATGGGTAAAAGCGGTAATTCGGTAAGGCAATGCCGGATCTTTTGTATGGATTACAACATCGGCAAACCCATACTTCTTATCCTTGAGATATTTAAGCGCCCCATCCACGCAGGTCATCTTTAACTCAAAATCCCTGGTCAAGTCACCTCTGCGGCGTTTAAACTGTATGGTCTTTCCCGGCACAAACTCCTTTATGGCATCCCGGAAAATAAGTATCTTACAGGACTGTCCTGTCAATTTGATGATGGAATACTCTTCCAGCACTTCCTCCTCATACAGATGTTCCATGAACCGCTTGATAATCCCGTAAATATCGGCTTTTAAAAGCAATTCCAGCTCATAAATGCTAAGATACACAGTTGGAAATTCTTTGATGATCCCAAGGCCATTTTCCCTATAACCAGACATTTTCCATTTATCCACCGGTATCCAGGTAGTGGCGCTATCTCTGATTCTTTGGGAGGATATGCCCACCCTCAAGGTTCCTACATGATTATAAAATTCCTTTTTTACTATTTCTGCCAGACGGAATAAAAAATAGAAATTATTCTTCACTTTGTAATAATCTGCCCTACCCTGATTTTCGAAATCCCGGAAACGGGTGGGAAGAAAACGCTCTGATTTCTTGTACTCCTCTTCCAATTCTCTATATACTTCCTCTGAACCATACTGATCCACATACCGGAATACATCAATATCATATCCGGAAAGGATCTCCTGTTCTTTTTTTAAGAATCCCGGATATAATTCGTTTACAATGGCAATCTTTATAAGCTGCATAATCCGGTAAGTCAAATTATTGCCGCCAAAATCCGTATCCCCGTTCTCATAGGAAGTATCCATTTCAATCTGGTAGGCAACTCTCCTGTCCCAAATCCGAAACGAACAAGAGCAAAGATCCGTGGTTCCGCCTCCACAGTCGATAATCAGTGCCTTGTATTCCTGGCCATCCTCATAATTTCCTTTCTGGATCATTTCGGATATGGTGTTATACAGCACCGATACCCCCTCGTCGATCATATCTTTTTTCTCTATGGCATATTCCGGAAGAACCTCTGAAAAAAGTTTCTGGAATTTAGCCTTCTGTTTCACCGGGCATGAGATATGAACTCCCTCTATTCTGCATTTAAACCGGTCACGGACTGCTTTAATCACGTACTCGAAGTAAGCCTTCAATATCTCCTTTCGTGAAACAAATCCGCGCCTCCCCTGCCGATCCGTGATTTCCTCCTGCTTTTCATAATCCCCGATCCATCGCTTGATGTCATAGAACACACAGAACCCTTCGTCTATGTAGCTGGAATCTGCCAAGCGGATGGCATCATATCCAAAAAGAAACTTTGGCTCGTCGGATTCTACTGCCCGAACGCCTACCACACTGGGAAACATCCTGGTTTCCTCCCAATCCCTGGACGTGTCATAGAACAGGGCGTAGTTGGTGTCATTTGCACGCAGCCCCCGCTCCCCATCATGCAGATCGGCCTTTTCAAAGTACAGATTATCCAGATAGACACCAGCCGTTGTGTTGGATGTGCCAAAATCCATGGCCATAGGCATTGATAAAGGAATGGGCTTCTTGACCTCAAAATCCAAAAGCGGGATGCGGTATATCTCCATATATTCTGGTATGAAATCGTATTTCCCCGTATAAATCTGGTAAAGCATCTCGGATTCCCGGCGTCCCATACAGTATAGGCTGTAATTCTTTACACTGGACTCACGGCAGGCCAGAGCAGCAGCTTTTGTCAAATACAGACAGTCCGTCCGGTTTCCCATAGTCACCACATTCAAAACAGCGCATACCGTCATATCGCCGCCTACTACCAGGGCATTGGTTCCCACCAGCCTCTTCTCATAAGGCAGAGTGAGCCCATCATAAAAACCGATTGCCAGCCCATCATAAGCGGTGATTTTGGAACTGCACTGATGCCGGATATCCAGCCTTTCCTCCAGCCTTGCTTCCTTTATTACCTGCTCTAACGCCTGCATTCCGCTCTCGTCCGGTTCTTCAATCAGAAAATATTCGTCTGCTCCCCTGTATCTCAGAATAATACGAATTAGTTCCTCTTTATCCATTGGGTTCAAAACTCCCTGGATGATTTTTTCCTTTCGGCATATTTCCCGCAGCTGAAACGTGGTCATTAACTCCAGTTCGGCTTTCCGGTAACGTTTATCCGGGGCTTTCTCTTCTTTTCTCTTTATTACATATCCATATTTGTCCATTCCATTACCCCTTACCATCAGCACTCTTAGGCATGATATCGTAATCATCAGCTAAAATAGCTTTTTGCCGCTATGGGATATTTATCACCACGACACTTGCATTGTCCTTTTCTTCTTCCTCACTTCGGTTTACCAGTTCCACCAGCCGAAACGCTTTATCCTGACAGCTGCCTTCCCCTTCCAGGCAGTCCTCCATATCCTTCCACCTGGCTGTTTCATACATCCCATCGCTCATCAATAGCACATATTCTCCTCCATAAAATGCAATAGGCGTATCAAAAAATTCCACATCCCGGAACCCATCCCTCCCCACAAAGTTATAGAGCCGATGATGGTTCACCAGACTAAGGGCTTCCTGCCTGGTCAGCTTTCCTTCTTCATACTTCTGATTTGCTAACACGCCAATGGTATGACCGAAACTGACCGACACCAGTTCATGGTTCCGATATACGGCGATTTTTACGTTTCCCACCACCGCATAATACAGCTTCCGATTCTTGATTAACACTGCACCGACAGAAGCGCTTCCCTGCTCCTCCTCCAACTGGTTCAATATCTCCCGGTTAGCTGCCTGAAAAGCTTTCCGAAATGAATATTGGGGATTATAAAAGGCATTCCGATCTTCAAATAAATCCTGGAAGACATTCACTGCCATTCGGCTGGCAATCTTTCCCCCATAATGTTTCCCCATCCCATCTGCCAGAACCGCCATAAGCCCTTCCTCCGTTTCTGTAATGCCGTATTCATCCTCCTGCACCTCCCGGTCTCCAATGGTCTTAGAAGCCCCAGTTTCACAAAATCCCCTATTTTTTCTCTTCTTAGAATGCAAGCTTAACCGCATCCGTTCTGCTATAAGTACCGTGCCAAAAAGAAATAGCAATAAGATAATTACTTCGGGAATCGCCATAGTTCCCCTCCTGTCAGCCTTCCGTTTCAGGATTACTGCTTTTCTTATCCTGCCACATAAAATTCTCACCACAGAATGGAACAAATGCAAACTTGCTTTCGCCCATCTCAATCACGTCATAGGAGTTTAAAACCGTGGGAGTGTAAACCGCCGCTTCGTTATGGTACACCAGCCCATTGCTGTCCCCTGGCAACAATACAGTCTCTTTCTTCTTCGGGTCAAACACGATAACACCGTGGTTTCTCCGGGATATCTGGTTATCCCCCAATATTTGGATATCCATATCGTCAGCCCGGCCAATGAAATTTTTCCCGGATCTGATCTTGTAATCCTTTCCCTGCCTAGGACCGGAAATGCATACCAGCCATCCACATACCGGGGACACTTCCTGAGTAAACAACAACTCTTCCAGTTCCTCTCCGCCGTTTCCCCCGATCTCCTTCTTTTCCTTTGTCTCCGTTTCAATATTACAGTATGGACACACAGTCCCATATCTTCTGGATGAAAACAGATGCCCGTTCTGGCATCGGATCAGATTACTGTTCATCGTGTCTTTTCTCCTTTAATCTTTGCCTCGCTATCCGTCCTCGCCGGTAATTCCACTTATTTATATTCATTATTTTAGTAACAAGTGATTCAGCCCTATGTACAAACAATCTCCCCGCTCCAAGCGGCAGGCTGTATCCCTGGAAAGTTTATAAACCCTGCCGTCACTGACCTTCTTTACGCTAATTCCATTACTGCTTCCCAAATCCTCCACATACCAACTGCCTGCAGAGTAATTCAGCACTGCATGCTCTATATCTACCATACTGGCATAGGGACTCTGCCCCAGATCAATATCTACTTGGTTCTCTTTCACATCCCGCCCAATGACCATGGCTGTTTTCCCATAAATATCCCAACTCATCAGGGGTTTGTCCTCCTCATTCAACAATACGATTTCCGCAATCGGTTCGTCTTTCCCCAGACTACTATACCCCGACTGTTCCATGTACTGGTTCCTGTCCTCCTTGTCCATAACTGCCAGCAGCAGAAATAAGACAGCCAATATGCAGGCAAAAATAAGTACGAGGTTCCGCCACGTAACCTGATCCGGGTACAGCAGCACGATTCCAATGACTGCCATACAGAAACAGACAATAATAAGATCCAGCACCCTCTTTTTCATTCTGCTTACCCTTTTCCCATGAATGTACAATGGGGCGTATCCGGTTACAGACTCGCCCCATCGTCAATTATACGGCCGAATACCCGCCTTCCACCGTTATATTAGCTAACTTATCCTTTTTCTGTTTGATCATTAAAGTAAAAATCCCTGTTCCTTCCACATTGTCGTATTCCTCTTTGTAATCAATTACAAAGGCATTGGGAAAAAAGTACTTCCGTTCCATGACTCCTGCCGCTATATGTTCCACGGTCACTTTGCGATAGCAATCTGACTTTTCAGCTGGAACCGCAGACCATAAAGCCAATTTTCTGGTGCTATCAAAGGGATCACCATCCACTGCAGTCAGGATCCTTCCAGTAATGGTCAGCGTGCTTCCCACATCTTTTGTCCTGGCATTAGAATCCAGAGGAATATCCGTAGTATACTTTACGCTGCGCACACACTCTTTTGCGATCTCAAAACTTTCTAATCCTTCCACTGTTACTTTGTATGACATATTTTACTTCCTCCTTCAATTCTGATCTATCTGCCGCTGAAGCCACCTTCAATCTTAGTTGCCATATTCTCGTCCTTCTTTTGTTTCATGTGGATATAGAAGGTTCCCACGCCACTTTCATCATCTACTTTCTCACTGTACTCCATTACGAAAGCATTGGGAAGTGTAAACTGGCGTACCACCTGACCGGCAGATACTACCGTGATTTCAGCGTTTCGGTAGCAGTCTGCTTTCTCTGATGGCACCTGAGACCATATAGCCAAACCCAGCGTTGGGTCATTACCCTCTCCTCCCAGCTTATAGAGCATTTTCCCCCACACTTTTACGGTCATGCCAAAATCGGTTGCTCTGGCATTGGAGTCAGCAGAAGATGCGGAATTAAAATCCACTTTTGTAATGCTTCTTTCATCAAATACGATGTCTTCAGCTCCTCCGGAAATTTTCATACGAAATCCCATAATCATATCCTCCTTATATGATAATTTATCCTGCAGGAACCGCTTGCGCGAACCCTGTGATCTGATTCATGGCACAAAAGACGCCTTTACCCGCGGCTTCACGCCCGGTTGGCTGAGAGACGGTTAATCTCCACCTCCAGGTTTTTCACATTGCCGTTAAACGTGATATTTAGTGTGCAGTAATCATTTTCTTCATCAATCATATACTCCACATCATCCCCTTTTCCCAGAACGGCATTTAAACATTCCCGCTTAGACAGCCATCTGCTCTTCTGGCTGTTGGGATTATTGGAGAAAAATTGTATAATGGAATCTTCCTTAAAATCCCCTGTCCCATGGCGCATCACCCGCTCAATATAATTCGTTACCTGCGTCTTATAGATCGGTTCAAAGGAATATCCATCCGACATTAAATTCCTGGTTTTATACACCATAATATTCGTAATGTCGCTGCCTTTATAAACGGCGTTTTCAGAACTGAACACGAATCCGAAATTCTTCCGGTTAATCTCATTTTTTATGAAATTTGTGAATCCGGTGATTTCCTTCGCCATCGTCGTATAGACCGCCAATCCGTGATCGTCCGCTTCTATATCAAACCGGACTCCTGGCTGTTCCGGATCGATTTTTACCTTCTCAAATTTATCCTTTAGATACTCTGGGCACTGGTACGCTGCTACAATCCCCGCCGCCACATAGGCGGCTCCCACATACACGCCGTCAATCCACAGTTTCATCACGTCTTCTTTTTCTTTTGACAATTCCGCCTTCCCCTCCTGCTGGTTGATCACCATGCGCCGATCCAATACCACGCCGGATTTGTCCTTGGGAATAATGGTAAAATTAGGGAGGCAGGGAATGGCATACTCGCTAAAGGGTTTTCCCATTAACGGTGCGCAGCGATCCTCATACTTTCCAATCCCCTCCGTTGCAAGGGCGTTAAATGTGGTGCTGTCATCCGCCTCATAGCTAAAAAAGCATTGGATTCCGTAATCCTTAAAGATGTCCAAAAGCCGCGCCAGTGACTCCACGCTGTTGACATCCGCTTTTTCCGTCTTTGCATTTCCCCGAAAGCGTTCCCTGGTTAATTTCATCTTGCTGTATTGATCTAAAGAGACATTTGGCACAACCGCATACCAGACGGTATTCCCGAATTCGTTTTTTGCGTTTGTGGTATTTAAAAACGCAGCCAGCCGGGAAATATTGCTGGTTTTTGCCAGTGCTTCATTGGACACATTCGTGATTAACATGGACGGGCGCATACCTTTTATCTTTTTGGGATACTGCTCAAAATAACACCAAATCCCCAGCAGCTTTTCCATCAGCGGTTTTACCGTCTTGATAAATGCGTCCTTGGACTCCCGGTAAAACTCCAAATAAGAATTATAGTTGGCAACCTCCTGCGCCTTATCGATACTCCCCTCCATGGTGGAAGTCAAGGGACAAAAGGTTCTTGCCACCAGCGCTGCCACATAGTCATTTCCTTCCTGATTGATCGCGTGGTAATCTTCCTTAAGCGCCTCGATAAGGCCAAAATTAGCCTGATCGTCTACCGCCACAAGAGCCGTGCTCTCTACCTTAGGCGCTTCCAAAACCCGTAATTCCCCATCGTCTCCCATGCTTAATATCCCTAATGCCAGCGGCGTATGATCCCGTTTATCTCCCCCGTCCCCCAAAAGAAGCCGGGTTTTAATATCCTCAATAGCCAGGGGCAGCATTGCCATAATGTTATTATAATTTTCACTGGCTTCCTCAAACATGACATTTAGCTTGTCCGCTAAATCCAGCTTTTTCGGATCATCCTCCTCCAATTTTGCGTACTCCCCATAGGTATACTGCAGTTCCTTCCGATTCTGCTTAATTGCATCCATCACCTTCTTCGGTGAAATCATGTCCGTCAGCTTTTCAAATTTAAAATCGACGTTAATTATGCCCTCCGCCCGTTTCGTGTCTACCATATTCATCAGCATCCCCATAAACTCATTTTGGCGGTTCAGCGGAATCTCCGTAAGCATTTCCTCGGGAACCTGCTCCGGCTTCTCCAGCTGGTAAACCACTTTTTGGTTATTGGCATTATAGTAGCAGTAAACCACCGGAGCAAATTTTTCCAACGCCTCATCAAAACTGTAAACCAGCAAATGATCATTGATTTCCTTAATTTTGTCATCCGACAAGCTTTCCACCCCTCGGACATCCCCGATCAACGTAGCCAAATCCAATTTTCCTGGGTTAATGACCTCCATTAACATCGTCCGATTCGTCTGCCTTATCACATTGCCCATATGAATGTTCCTCCTCTTGTGATTTTTATGTATGATATAGCTTATCCGGAATTGCACAGCGATTCTGGATAAAAGGCGCAAAAGGGACATCTTTTGCCCACTTACGCCGGATAAGAAGATGCGGCGCCTACAAGGCTCCCCCTCTCGCCAGGTTTTAAATTTTTATAGTGGATCTCCATCTCCGTTTCCTCATCTTCAAATAAGACGGTAATCTTCTCTTGGTAATAAACTGGATATGCCCTGTTTTTCTCCATGATCTCCATCCCCCGCATCACTGTGCAGTTTTCTGATAAATCCTTAAACATAACCGCATGGTTTAATCCGGGATACAGGATAATGTTTTCCCCGCCTATTTTCCCTAATTCAATGCCGCACGACTTTAAAATCTGCGCCAAAGTCATTTCTCCTGGTTCACAGCCAAACAGGCGGTACGTCTGGGGCGGCACATCTCTTCCGTCGGCTGTCCTAATCATATACAAACTAAGCTTTCCTGAAAATAATTCCCTTTTATCCCCTTTCTTTTTCGGCAATTCTTTTAATTCCCGCGGCTTCGTTGTATCATCTGCAGCTTGTTTCTTTTTCCAACTCCAAATAATCAGCAGGATTAAAATAAACTGCATAAGAATAGATAAAATATTGTACAACGGCCAGTAATGGATAACCTCTTGAGGTGGGGGATTCTCATCGGAGTGAAACGGAATCACCATCAGCTGCGACATTTCTTCGCCTGGATCCTTTGCTGACACCGACGGGATAACCGCATAATCGAATATCCAATAGGCCTCTGACAAAGCTTCACCCGTTATCCCATAGGTAATATCAATGCTTCCCGGATCAGGATTTTCCATCTCAAAAACCGCAAAATGCTTTCCTGATACAAGCTGCCCTCCTGCATCCGGATTATCAACAGACAATTCCTCCAACTCGCCGTCGCTTGTGATGATCAATTTTAATCGGTTCAATCCGTCAGGAATCTTCTCATGGATTTCCTTTTTCCCTGTTTCTTCATTTATCACCTCAGCAAGCGTTTGCACCGGGATTTTCATTCTTTCCTTTATGATGCGGTTCATGATCTGAGAAACCGTCCCCGACTGCCCTTCCCAGAAAATGCTTCCATCCGTAGCTTCCGCCCCGTCAAATACATGGATCTGATTCTGCGCCAATTCCGAGCCAATCGCAACGACATAAATTTTAATCCCCTTTGCCTTCGCCTGCTCAACCGCTTCACTGTATAATTTTCGGGAAACTTCCCTTCTCCGTCTGTCAGGCATATCAATTTCCCCATCGGTTAACATGACAATATACGATTCTTTATTTTCCCTGCTGCCAGAAAACAATTTCACTGCCTGGCTTAACCCTTCACCCGCATTCGTGTAGCCGCCATAAATAATCGCCCCTAACTGCTCCTCTATCTGCTCCGTCTTTGCGCCTATGGGGATGGCTGCTTGGATTTCCGTGTTATAGGCCACAAAGCCTGCCTGTGCATCAGAAGGAAGTCCATACACGGCTTGCCGAATTGCGTCAGTGACTTTTTGCTCTTTATCCTGGGCGGCCATAGATACGCTGGTATCCAGCAAAAAAACGATTTCCTTCTGCATTTCCTTCTGTGCCGCGGCATAATGCTCAGACTCATCCGCCCATGCAAGTCCTGATGCCCTTAATACCGTTATAGCGACTATTCCCAACATAATCACAATATGGCGATGCTTCATGATCTATACTTGCCTCCCTGATAATATCTCCCTGATAATGTCTCACTAATAATGCCTCACTGATAATATCTCACTGAAAATATCTCCCTGATAATGTTCTCCTGTTTTTCGACAAAATAGCACAAAATTCATATTGATTTCAATACCGTTTCCGATTTTTGCTCTTTATTTTCCGTAAATTGCATCCGTCCTCCTGCTCGCGGAGCATTTTTGCTTCATGGGCCGCGTTAGCGGCACTTCCTCTGCATGAGCCTGCGCATAAAAAAAGGCTGCTGACTCCTGCAGTAACCTTTAACCGTAATAACCTATTTTTTCAATTTTTTATTTTTCATTATCCCCACGTACAGCAACACAAAAACAGCCAAATGCCCTAGCGTTACCCCTAAACTTTCCCGTTTTGCCTGCGCCCCATAACAGATGATCCAGGCCACCGCTTCTATGCCCCAGATGATCCTGCTGCATTTCCCATAACGCCGTTTTTCCTTTTCATCCAAGGGCTTATTATCTGTCCCTACAGGTGCAAAGGCGAATACCGAAATGCCGCATACCCCGCAAAATAGCAAATCCGCCGCAAAAATCATTTCATCCGGAATAATTTTAACCATAACACAGGCAATGCAAAGCATTAATGCGGATAACGCTGTGCATACCTGATAATTATCTGCGTGATGCCCGCCCGAAAAGGAGCGCAGCGGGATGAAGGACAGCAAAAATATACTTATGGTTAAATATTCATGAAAAATAATTGCCAAAAAGCAGGCAATCAATAAATTGACTGCTTGTGCAATTAATAATTCAAACCCGTAGCGATAAAGATTTTGTTCCTCCAATGGAATATAATTACGCTTTATTTGCCATGAAACCAGGCCTTCGGCTAATCTTTCTATCATGGTCGCTTAAAACGTTCTAAAACGTTTTGCCTCTTCGGGGATTTCTGGTTGGTGATCCAACCAAGCACAGCCTGTATTCATGTTTTGAATAACCGTTACCACTGCCATAGCATTCAATGCTAATACAAACCAATTTTTGTTTTTTAACCTCATCAACGAATCATGTATTGTCTTTCGCAAAACACCGACCTCCTAATGAATAATGAATTAAAATTTTATTTTCATCTTATCATATTTTTTGTGAAAAAAAGAGTTTTCCGAATTTTGTTATTATTTTTCCGTTTTTTGCACTTTTGATAAGGCTAGCATTGCAAGAAATTTTCCATTTTCTTCTTTTATGTTAAACATCCCATTATACTTAACCGATAATTCCTCGACCATTTGCAGGCCAAAACCATGCCTCTTTCCATCCTTTTTCGTTGACAAGAATTGATTGCCATTTTTTTCATTCTTATGGGCAAAATTATTAATAACACGCAAAATAACAATTTCTTCATTACCAACATATATACTTACGGAAACATATCCCTTTTCACATAAACTAGCTGCATCTAAAGCGTTATCTAATATATTTCCAATTATCCGAATTTTATCTGTTTCGCTTACAAAATCCAAAGATACTCCTGGCTGCACATCAACTTCAAATTTAATTCCCTGACTTTCCGCTTTCTTTTCACGCTCAAAAATCATAGCATTCACAATAGGATCATTTATATATATTTTTTTAATAAATGGCCTTTCTTTCTTAAGAAGCGCTGAAGCCTCTGATGACAACTCTTTTAATGCTCCTGCATTTTCCATTTCTGCAAATTGCTTGATTGCTTGAACAATATGCCTCATCTCATGTACATACCCTGCATACTCGTAATTTATTTCTTCCATTTGCCGATAATGGCTCTGTTCAAGGTTTATTTTCAATGTCAATATTTCATTATCTTTAGCCAATTTTTCTGCATCCAACAATTTATCCCCAACCGAAAAGTTCACCACATTACTGAAAACTAGCAAAACGCCGCCTAGACAAATCAAAAAATATCCTATCCAATATTGATCCATTAAAAGGAATCCATTTAATAACACAAAACTAGATACTGGAAAAATAA
Source organism: Lachnospiraceae bacterium (assembly GCA_910575565.1). Taxonomy (GTDB): domain Bacteria; phylum Bacillota; class Clostridia; order Lachnospirales; family Lachnospiraceae; genus Caccovicinus. The sequence goes on from CAJTFL010000014.1 coordinate 47,061, forward strand.
ATAAAATGCTTAAAATGGAGCAATACTCCATTTCCAAGGAAACCCGCTGTTTCTTTTTTATGATCTGAATAATCATAAAACAAAAAATCTTTTCAGCAACTAATCGAAATATCCACCTAAAATCTAATGCACCTATATCAATTCCAAGCAAATGATATACCTGATGGAACACAAATTCTATAACTGCTAAAATCGCATAATAGAATAAGGAGTATAATATATTCAGTCTTACGTTAATACGAAACACAAGTCCTGTAAACAGTACAAAAGCCACGGGAACTCCAATTAAGTTCAAATATGGATTGCCTATACTATTAATCCCAAAAACGAAAAAAGCACAAATTATTGACTCTATAAATTTAATTTTTTTCCGTTTTTCATATACTGGGAACACTAATTCCATACAACTATAAAGCAAAAAAAATTCAAAAATACAATTTAATATTTTTACTGCCTCATATATGCTCTTTACAACAATCATTATTGACCTCTATCTCGACACTTTATCCAATACTCATTTAGCTGATCATCAAACTCTTTCTTTTTACTTCTGGCAACCGTTAATTCCGCCCCTTCTTTCATTTTAACGGAATCCTTTAGCCTGGCAGTAATATGCTGTGCGTTAACAATATAACTTTTCTTTGCATAAATAAATCCTTTATCCTTCAGCTGCGTATAGTACTCATCTAGCCGGATGCTGCTTTTCAAAACATTATCTACTAACTTTAACCCTGAGGCATCTGCTGATGTTCTGATTTTTTCTGCGCCTTTCTCTGTTAAATAAATTGCACTTCCCTTATCGAGAATAGCTATGTATAAAACATCTGAAGCATCCACTTTATAAATTTTTGCATTATAGTAAACGACAACATTTGCACGTATTTTTCTTTTGTATGCCTCCGTAAAAACCAATCCCAACATTTCTTTTATTTTGTCTTCCGCAAGATTCTTCATAATATAGCTAAATGGATGCACATTAACAATACGGCTTGACGGATAATCATACGCTGTATAAAACGAAATTAATGCATCCGGAACCTGCGAATGGATTATTTTTGCAATCTGCCCTCCATTAATTCCCCCTTCCATCCGAATATCCAAAAATATAATATCAAAATTTGTATAATGCTCTAATTTTGCATAATGCTCTAATAACTCTTTTCCACTAAGGAATTCATAAAATTTCCTTATCGTTTCAGGAGCAACTACTTTTAAAATATGTTCTTCTAAACTCTTTATATCCCTTAGGCAATCATCACAAATCGCAATATTCATTGGCCATTTCCCTCATATTTCCAAGTAAGTTTAAGCGTTTTCTTTTTTGCCATAAAAAATTTCTATGCACCGTAATATTACTTCTAAGTGACAATTTAAGTCAAGCACTTTTTGGAATTTATGAGGTTAAAATGTCAAATATCTATTTATAATCGACTGTTTCCAGGCAAGATTTAGAAATTATTTACAAATTTGTTCAAGATTCAAGACGAACTGTACAAGCTGAGGACTAATATTTTGTCGCTATCGGAATAATAAAAGGCCCAAAATGCAGCACAACTGCATTTTAGGCCTTATTTTCTACACTTCCGAACTTCAGGAACTCAATGCCAAAATCAATCTAATCCCCATTACCCCGCATATCCTCCTTAACGGAACAGTTATTTTCCGACTCCCCCGTACCAGTTGGAACAAGCGGAATACATCCAGTCGGTGCTTTTTAATATCCCTTGAATTTACATGGATTCCTTCGGCTTTTTTGCTTTTCAAATCCAGATATGCTTTCATTTTCAGAGGAATGATATGCTCTGCATCCAATATAGAAATACCATCTACACAGGCATCCTCCGCCACACTGGTGGAAATCTGGAAACGGTTTGGAATCGGCTGATCGAATTCTTAAATTTACTGGATCATCCCTACAATCCTCACATTCCCGCCTTCTTTAAAGATGCCGGAGCAGTTATACTTCCATTCGCCTTTTGAGAGAACGATCGTTTTCCTCATATTAACCGATTCAATCGTTATACGCTGCTCTATGCCCGTTGGATCGAATAGGAATAAATCTACAGAACCGCCTTCAATGTCTGAGGTAATCTCCAAAGTTAACCTCTGGCCATCTTCTGCCTGGAAGGAACCGGATTCAGCGATGTTTCTCTGGCCAGGATGGTTTGCCAGGTCTATCACCACATTCCCCTGGGGGGCTGCTTGGCCTGCTGCCTCCTGCTCCTTGCTGTGTTCAGTGATTATATCGATTGTATTACTGGCTTCATCATAATTAACAGCATATCCTAATTTTTCAAGAACTTCATTTACCGGTGCATACAAGCTGGCATCCTGCCCGTCATCCATTTTCACCGAAATTAAAGGCTGGCCTAATGACAGCAAAGCGCCGTTTAAGGTAACTTTCGTATTGCTTAACGCTGCAGACTGAATGCCCGCAGCCCCAAATACCGTAGTAAGCCCCAAAGTCCCGATGATGAACCCGGCTGCCAGGCTTTTTAAATCAAATTTTCTCATTTCTATGTTCCTCCCTTCTCAGACTTAATTATACCAAAAGGCTACAGAATATCTGTCAATGCTTTAAGCCAAAAACCATTTCTGCAAACTTAAACTAGTGAAAATGTATCTAAGTGTTCCTGTAAAACACCAGATATAACCCAATTTTTCAGTAATAAGGAAATTTTTTTATTTAAAAGTTCTTGATCTAAGTTTTGATACTTCATAATATCCTCTGTTAACTCATTCAATGAAAACTCTTCATGTTTTGATAGCATTAAACTATAAACTGCAAATTTTAAATTCTTTTCCACACTTAGATCCATATTCACTTTACACATAAGACTTTCCTCCAAGCACTATAAAAACCACAATAACTATCTACAATAAGTAAAGTTCATATTAAATAATATTCTACAATTTTCTTTAATTAATTTTCAATAAAACCATTTATTGTATTTAAAATAAACTGAACTATATGATTTCCTAATTCTATACCTATTTTTTCCCGTAACACGTGATAATTCTTTTCTATTGATGAGCTTTTGTTCAAATATAAAAAGAAAAAGGGAGAATACAAAACATTTTCATTTAGTACATTAACGATATTAGATATTTTTTCTAACGGTATTGGATTTCCGTTCTCAATTGTTGGTTGATAAAAATACAATGTTTTGCTTGTTCCGGTCTTTAAATTTTTTTCTGCATAAAACAATTCCCCTTCTTCAAACCCTAAGCTATTCATCATCTGATCTAACATACAGGAAAAAGATGAGACATCTGGAAAAATTCTTTTTTTAATTACTCCCAGAATAAAACCGCCTCGCTCCGCAAAACTTTTTTCCCGATTATTTTTTGCAATATTGATAATTTCAATAATGCTACTTAAATAGCCCTCTATATCAACCATTGGCGTTTCTTTTTGCGAATTTTTTGATTGTATTCTTAATGCATTGATCGTTTTTTCTAATTCGTCCGAATTATCTGCAATAACCTGGGAAACACTTATATCTATTTCCTGAAACTCTTCTTTTCGCTTTATTAATGAATCATAGTGCTTTTTATTCGTCAAAAATTCTTCCAATTGATCATGTAAATAACTATTACTATCAATATACTTTTGAAAATATGCCGTTTTTAAAACAGTGATCAACCATGCATCTGTCCATTGATTAACCGAATACGCCATTTCCTTATCCGATGGCAACCCAAGATTTGCTTTCCATAAGCCTGATATATCATATGGCAAAATATAAGAACTATGATTTTCTAATATATCATCACTCTTTTGTTGAACATTTTCTTTAAAATAATCCTCGGCGATTTTTATAATAATATTTTGCAGAAGATAGTCAGTCTTTACCACTCTATGGTGATAGACTATATTTTTATACAAATTCCATCGCCTCATCAAAAAATCTTCCACTGCATTTACCATACTTGAAGCAGGGCAAAATAAATAAAATGACTGAAATTTGCATAATTTCATTTTGTGAATTAAACGATCAAATTCAGTTCTTCCTAACTGGAAACCTGAATTCTCGGGATCACGCGAAACATAATCTAAACGATCGCCATCTAATGTTCCATCAATGATTCCATGCAAATCCTTAAAAAATGAACTATCTTCCCTTAATATACGTAATGTAATTTCTTTCACTATGATTCGATATAGCTGCTTTTCATATATCTTTTTATCTTTAGCTTCACTTTCATTTATATCTTTTATTGCCTCTTGTAAAAGTATATCAGCAATTTTAAGCCCCATTTCTTCATGAAGCTGATGCTCTTCACCTACCATACCTTCTAAAATCGATAGAAATTCCTCTTCTCTTTCATTTTTATCCGATTTTAGCGCAATTTCTCCATATAAGTAATTCAGTGCATTTTCGCTTATATGGCTATATGGAGGATGCCCAATATCGTGTAAAAGTCCGCCGAGGCGAACTCCTTCAAACAAAAGCATATATGTTGTTGCAAAATTATTTAAATCAATATTGGCAGGTATATAATAATTATATATCCCACCTTCAATTTTCATATCCTTATATGTATTACCAATACTTTTAAATATGCCTCCTAATTTATGTGCATACTGCTGCCCACTGCTACGATTTTGAATACTTTTTATTATCTCCTTTAATTCTTTTTGAGCCTGCGTAAAAAAATCCTGTAAGACATCCTTATTTGCATTGCATATGCCTGAATAAAAAATACTTCCGCATAAATACATACAGCCAAAAGAATGTTCCATTCTTTTAGTACGATTAGAAGGAAATGTTAAATACGCTGTTGAGTTTTGATAAATATCATGTAACCTATTAAACAATGTGGTAATTATAACATCTTTCTCAAATCCACTTAACATAATTGAACCATGCAAAGTATCTGCAATTAATGACTCACGATCATTCATCGATTCCCCTTCTTTTTCTATTAATCGTAAATGTCCTCTCTAATCCCAGTTTTTGAATTTTATAACAAGTACTTCCTTTCTCTCATACAAAACTGCTGCATTAAATTAGGCAATTACAAAATGCATCAAAAAATTAATCACTTTTCCTTCTACCCTGTTTCATCATTTTTAATGCAGCAGTTTTCCTTATTAAACTACCCTTCCATCTGCCTCCCCAAAAACCCAGCCGCCGTTGCCGCCAGCTTCATCTCCATATCCCCAAACCTGGCTCTGGGCTCCCGGCTTAAAATCGCCACCGCCCCGATGGCATCCCCTTCGCAGAGGATGGCCGTCACGACCTGGGCGGTTACGCCTTCCAGCTCTTCCGTCACCAGGGGGATGAAATTCTTATCATCCTTCCCGGCGCACACGGACTGGCGTTCGCTAATCAGCTGCTCTAACTGCCTGCTGATATTTTTCTGAAGCAGATCCTTTTTCGGCCCTCCGGCCACGGCGATTACCTGATCCCTGTCGGTGATGCACACCATCAGCCCGGTGCTTTGTGCCATGGCCTCCGCGTACTGGCCGGAAAAAGCCGTTAACTCCATCATGGGAGAATATTTCTTTAATATAATTTCGCCTTCCCTGTCGGTAAAGATCTCCAAGGGAGTCCCTTCACGCAGGCGCAATGTACGGCGGATTTCCTTTGGAACCACAATTCTTCCTAAATCATCTATTCTTCTGACAATACCTGTAGCTTTCATCTCTTGATTCCTCCATTTTCCTGTTTCCTGTAATCCTTCCGGAAATGCAGATATCCTGCTTCCAGGAAGATATTGTACTATCCGTTTCTGGAAGTAGTATTTGTAGAATAGAGGAATTTATACAAAAAATTTGTTCAAAGCCTTCCGCTCAATCCGTACCGTCAGCGCTGTCCTTAAAAATCTTCTTCCACATCATAAATGTCATTAAATTCCAATTCAACTTCTTCGATAAATTCGTTGATCTCTTCCTCGCTAAGCAAACTTGCCAGCTGCTGCTTTGCCGCAGCCTCAAAAGCTGCTTCCGTAGGGTACTTATGGTTGTCGATATAGTCATCCCTGAGAGCCTCCATAATCATCCCCAAGGCTTCCTTCTCGCCCGGCACCGGCTCCCACTCTTCGGTAACAGTGTTATACCTTTGCAGGACTTTATCCTTATAGCGGTATTTTACCCCGCCCTGGTTCATAACCTTGCCGCCTTTTCTGGCTACTCCATTTTCATCAAAGAAATAATTCTGGCCGTCGATCTCCTTAGCCCCGATTGCCATACTGCCGTCCTCATTAAAATAGTAGGACTTGTTTTTCAGCTCCAGCCAGCCGGTCCGCATACGGCCATTGGTATCAAAGTAGTACCATTTTCCGTTGTCCATCTGCCAGCCGCTGTTAGCCATGGTTCCATCCGGACGGAAATACCTCCACTCGTAATCCACCATGCACCAGCCAGTTACCATATAGCCGTTGGCGTCAAAGTAATAATCCACGTCATCAATAGTTCTCCAGCCGTTACTCGCCCGGTTGCCGCTTTCATACACGTAATACCAGCCTGTGGCATCGCTGTCCCAGCCTAATGCCAGCGCAGGAAAAGCTGCGCAGATAGACAATGCTGCCGTTGCCGCCGCGATCATTAATTTTTTCTTCATCTTCATTTCCTCCTGTCTTTGCTTTGCAAATTGTTTTTGGATTATTGTTTAATTGATTATTTCTTGATTATTAAATTAATTATTTCTCGATAGGTGATAAGTTCATTGCTTTAACTTAACGGTTTGGCCCGCCAAAATCCCATGGGTGAACATCTTGCTTAGGCGGATATTCACCCATCGGTTTGGGCGGAAGGAACCGTTACCCCATAGGAATATACGGTGCAAAGGTAGGAATCCCTGCCGGATCCGCGCTGGTGGTTGGCGCCGCGGTAGTAGGCGCTGCCGTGGTAGGCGGCGGAGCTGTGGTAGGCGGCTCCGTAGGCGCTGCCGTAGTTTGCGGCGGCTGCGTCACAGGCGGCTCCGTAACCGACGGCTGTGTCACAGGCGCAGCCGTGGTCTGGGACACTGGCGGCCGCGTGGTAGGCGCTGGCTGGGTATTGGGATTCCTGGTCTCCCTTCCCCTGCTGACTACCAGATCTACCCGATCTCCTTTCCTTACCTCCGCATCCTGGGCCACGCTCTGGGAAATTACCTTCCCTTCCTCCACGGAATCGCTGTACGCCCTGCGCACATTCCCTACCGTAAGGCCCAAGTCCTCGATGGTTCTCCTGGCCTCCGCTTCCGTCATCAGCTGCACATTCTTCATGTAAATCTTTTCCGCGCCGCTGCTGACCCGGACGGTAATGTAAGCATTCTTGTTCGCTTTCCTTCCCCCTGCCGGATTCTGCCCTAAGACGGTTCCCACCGGCTCGTCGCTGGTTTCCTCTACCCAGTTAATGCGGAAATCTGCATCCGTAAGGGCTTTTTCCGCCTCGTCCCGCATCATTCCTTCCACCTTTGGGACATCTACCTGGACGGAAGGATCCCCGCCGGTTTCATTCATGCAGATGGTCAGGACAATCTCCTTGTCCAGCTCCACGTTATCTCCCTGATTCTCGCTGACCTTTAACACGGATAAGTACAATCCGTCTTCCTGGCTTTCCTCGATCTTAATATTGGTAAACCCGCTTTCCTTAAGGAGCTTTTCCGCTTCCTCCTGCAAAAGACCCGCAACTGCCGGGAACACGGCCTTCTCTTTGCCCATGCTGATCTCCACCACAATCACCGTGTTGGCCGGAACCGTGGCGTTCTCCTTCTGGGACTGGTAGGAAATCATGTCCTGGGGAATCTCATCCGAATAAACCATCTTATCCCTGGACATTCCCAGCACGCTTTCGCTTAAGATATGCTCCGCCTCATCCGCTTCCTTATTCACCACGTTAGGCACGCGCACCATATCCTCCTCCAGCTGGCTGTGGCCGGTAAACAAGCTGGTGGAAATCACGCCCATAACCATCAGGGCTACCACCACGGCCACGGCGCTGATCCCAACGCCAGCCAGGGCAAAAATCCACTTAGGCACTTTCCCCACGTCATTTTTCGTCTTGGTGACAGCGCGCTCCTTCACCTCCGCCGCCATCAGCTCACTGGAAAATTCTTCCATGGTCTGGGTACGATCCTGGATCTTTACATGGAGGGCATTCATCAGCGCCGTTTCCATGGGCTTGGAGATCTTCACTCCCATCTTGGAAGGCTTCTTTAAGTCGTCCTTTACGCTCCGCTCCATGGCATCTTCCGGGGTCACGCCGGTAATCATCTTATACAAGGTAGCCGCCAAGGCATACACGTCCGTCCAGGTTCCCTGGTCTCCCCGGCTGCGGTACTGCTCTTCCGGGGCGTAGCCTGGCTTTATGATTACCGAAAGGCTCTTGCTGTGCTTCGTGGTGGCGTACCGCGCCGCCCCGAAATCCAAAAGCTTCACCTGCAGGGTATCCGTCTGATCCGGGTTTAAAATATAGATATTATCCGGGGCAATGTCCCGGTGCAAAATCCCGGTCTGATGGACCGCCTGCATGGCGGCAGCCACCTGGATCACCACCGGCACGGCCTGTTCCGGGGGCATTTTCCCCCGCTCCTCCAGATACCGCTTAAGGGGCATTCCTTCTAAGAATTCCATAACAATATAGGAAGTTCCGTTAGCCTCAAAACAATCATAGATCTGCACAATGCCGGGAACCGATTCAAACTTAGCCAGCCGCTTGGCCTCCTCCAAGGTTTTAATCAGGCCCTCCCTAAACTGTTCCGCCTTGTCCCCGGAATAAACGGTAACTTTCTGCTGGGTGGGCATACGGGTGGCAAATTCACTGGGAAGGTATTCCTTAATCGCTACCTTCCGCTCCATCAGCTTATCCCAGCCTACGTAAGTGATCCCAAACCCGCCGTATCCTAAAACCTTCCCAATGATGTAACGCTGCCGCAGCATGGAACCTGGCCGGATATGGTAGGACTGCTTCGGCGGCGTATTTACCGCATAACCGCAATAGGGGCAGATGTCAAACTGATCGTCATATTCCTTCATGCACCCCATACACAACTGTTTCATACTATCCCTCCCAATATCAATACTGCAATAATGATCACCGCTGCGGCGATCACTGCCCCGCCGATCACAAGGGGCAGGGGAATAGCCGCTTTCGCACCTCCCCCTTGGCTAAGCTCCGCCTGAAACTGCTCTAAGCTTTGGAGCTTCCGATCCAGCGCCCGGCCTAAGGCGGCTGCCTGGGCTTTCCCTAAAAGCTTCCTGTCGGAACGCAGCGCCTCCTCCAGCATATGGGAATTTAAAATCTCCCTCCCAGTAACCAGCCGGCAGAACATCCTGGCTAGCCCCCAGATATCCTCCCGCACCCCGGCTTCTTCCGATATCTGCCCTACAAGGCCTTCCTCCCCGCTTTCCGGGACGGAAAGCAGCCAGCCGCCGAAATCCTTTGCAATCAGCTTATCCTGGGAAGTAATCCAGAAGGTGTCAATGCCCACCATCCCATGGTAGATGCCGATTCTATGTATTTTTCCCACTGCCGCCATGGCCTTTTGCAAAATCCCCATGGCCGTCTCCGGCTTTACTGGCCTTCCCTGAAGCCTATGGCCTAAGGTCTCCCGCTTCTGGTAATCCATCACCCCGTAAGCCGTGCCATTTTCCTCAAAGCAGGCAAAGTACGTGACGATATCCTCTTCCTGATACAGCCGCAAAAGCTCCCGGCTGCGGGAGTAAAAATTTTTCAGCCCTTCCCGGTAGCTTTCCTCTCCATCCGGATAAGGCTTTGCCAAAAGGCCTTCTTTCCTCTCGGCAAGCTTCTTCGGATAATACTCCTGGATCTGCACCTTCCGCTCAAACAGCGCGTCCCAGCCGATATACGTTAAATCCTGCTCCCTGGCCTTAATCACATTGCCCACGATATACCGCCTTTGGAGAATGCTCCCTGGCCGCAGGCTGGATGGCTGGCTCTCTTTTTCCCCTTCCGTAAATCCACAGTAAGGACAGGTATTCCCATGCTGATCCGGATATTCTTCCATACAATTTAAGCATCGCCTCATGATCTCGGTTCCTCTCCATATTCCATCGTCAGGTACTCAAGTCCCTCTGCAATCGCCTGAAATTCGTCATTGCCCTGCACATACGTATCCATCATGGCTTTATTTAAGGGCAAGCCGTTGCCTGACTGCAGGTTAAACACATCCTGGGCACTTTCCCCCGCCAGGTAGTAAACCAGGCTGTCCGAGGCCTTTTTGTCATCTCCCTTAAGGGAGCCGTTTATGCTCCATAAATGGGTGAACCGCCCCTTTACCGCGCCGTCCCTCTGGAGCTTATCCAGCACCACCATCTTATAGATGCCGCCAAGGCCTGCCCGAACCGCTTCATAGTCATCGGTGCTGCCTAAGTAGTAAGCCGTCTCCCGCTTTAGGAAAGGTTCATAGCCCTTTTCCCCCGGTTTTGCCTCCCCAAAGGCCGGATCCTTTCCTGCGCCGAAGGCCTCCCGGTACATCTCCCGATCCTTCGCCCCCACGCAGACGCTTAACATTCCCTCAACTTCCAGCTGATCCAGGCTGGTAAAATCTTCCGGAAGCTCCTGTGCCGGAACCATATGGGTATTCACATAAAGCACCGGCGCACTGAAGGATACCGGTAGCTGCTTTTTATCCCTCCCGAAGTACTCCTTAAACTCTTTCGTCTCCATAAAATAATACCGCTTCTCATCCAGCATACGGTAACACGTATCCAGGGAACCAAGCTGATCCCAGATCTTTCCTTCCCCCGGCCTTACGGCGCTGGTTTCAAATACAAAGGGTCCGTCCCCCTGGCTTAAGGCCTCTTCCAAGAACGCTTCATACTCCTGGGACTGTCCGCAGACCTCCCCCTGCCACTCCACCTTCTGGAAATTCGTCTCGTATTCCTTCAGCATCCGCTCCAGCATCTGGGAAGAATCCTCCAGCTCAATCTGCCTGGCCTCCCCGTCCTTTGCCGCCATGGCTCCCGCATCCCTGACCTCTTCTTCTTTCTCCCCGTTTACATCCGGCATCAGCAGGGAAACGGTAGCCGCCACATCATACATGGCCTGCTGCTTAAGCTGGTAAAAACCCCAGCAGCCAACGCCGCCCCCGCAGATCACTGCCGCCATGGCGGCAACGCTGATTATGCGGATCCGCTTCCGCCGCTTTAGCTCCGCCGCCACGTCCCGCACCTTCGTCTCGTTCCTTAAGGCCGCCTGGAACTGATCCACATTCTGGAAGCGCAGCTCCTGGCTCAAGGCCATGGCCCGCATAATCGTATCGCTTAAGTACTGGGGAATCTCAGGAACCAGCGCATTGGGCGGCGGGAGATGATCCTCCACCACCCGGTTTACCGATTCCTCCGGCATCCGCCCCGTAACCGAGCGGTACAGCACGGCGCCCACCGCATAAATATCCGTCCACGGACCCTGCTTGCTCCGGCTCCTATACTGCTCCGGCGGCGCATAGCCCGGCTTTAGGATGATGGATAAGGTTTTCTCCTCTTCCCCGCTGGAAAACCTGGCCGCGCCAAAGTCAATCAGCTTCACCTTGTAATTGGTCGCCTGCTGATCCACTGGAACCATGAAAATATTATCCGGGCTGATATCCCTGTGGATTATCTTCACCTTATGGATCTCCCGCAGGGCATCCGTCACGGAAAGCACCACGTTGACGGCGGTCTGGCAGTCCACCCGGCCATTATGCTGGGCAATATATTGTTTATACGACATACCCTCCAAAAATTCCATGGCAATGTAGGCCGTGTTGTTTTCCTCAAAAAATTCGTAAACGTTAACGATATTGGGATGGGTGTTAAACCGGGCCATGTTCCTGGCTTCCGCCAGGAAACGGATCTTGCCGTTTAAAAATTCATCCGCCCGGTTTCCGCTGTAAATGATGACTTCTTTTTCCCCGGGAACCCGGTTCACAATCCCGTTAGGGTAAAACTCCTTGATGGCAACCATCTTCTCCAGCACCCTGTCCCAAGCCCTGTAGGTAATGCCGAACCCGCCGAAGCCCACCGTCGTCCCGATAATATAATGTCCGTTCAGCTCCGTGCCCGGGTGCAGATGGTACGCTTCCTTAGGCGGCGTGCCCGGCTGAAAGCCGCAGTGCGGGCACACTCCAAACTGTTCGTTAAATGTCTTCATACAGTTCAGACATCGAATCATCCCTGCTTCCTCCTACTTCTCCCCATATAATATAATGTAATGTTAAACTTGCTCACCGGTCTTAAAACTGCCTGTATCGCATCAGGATCACCGTAGTGTTGTCCTGCCGTTTTCCTCCGTACCGCAAGGCCATGGCCGTCAGACGGTCTGCGGCAATCTCCATATCCAGATCATTGTCGCGGATCATGCCAAGGATCTGGTAATGGTCAATGCTTTTATAAACCCCGTCGCTGCAGAGCATCACAATATCCCCGTCCTCCAGCTTGCAGGGCGTCTTCCCCCAGTCGATCAGGTTAATCCGATCCATGCCGATAAAGCTGGTCAGCGCTTCCGCCTGCCGGGTTTTTTCTTCCCGCTGGTAAAATTCCTGGGTAATCTGCCCGGCTTCCAGCTGCTCCTTTAGCATCTGGCGGTAATTATGCTCGATATTCAGCGCCGTGATGGTTTCCCCCCGGATAAGGTAAATCTTGCTGTCCCCCACGGAAATCCAGTCCATCTGGCTTCCCTTGCAGCAGACGGCTACCATGGTCGTACCGCTTTTAAGGGGCTTTCCCTCGCCGTCCTTTAGATCTGCCACCTCCCTGTCCATCCGCTCGGCCTCCCGCATCAAAAATCCCGGGATATTGGCATCCGGCTTTTCCTCCTGCAGATCCTTTGCAAATACCTCCACCGCAGTGCGGCTGGCCCGCTCTCCGCCTTCCATTCCCCCCATGCCGTCGCACACTACCGCCACGGCTTTCCGGCTGTCTCCATAAATATATCCGAAATCCTGCTGGTAATTCCTGCCGCCGATAACGCTGCTTGCGCCAATCTCAAACCAGGGATTTTCTTCCGTCAGCTCCTTGATGATGTTTGCGCATTTCTTTATCCTGCCCACGCTTTGCCCCCATTTCTAATCCAGCCAGACGGCTACGGCAGAATAATTATCCATATTTTTCCCCTGGCCGTTCTTATTTACAATTTCTTCCATAAGCGTTAGCCACTGCCCTGGCGTCTTGGCCTTCTTTAAGCAGTGCTGCATCTTTTTCTCATCAATCAGCTCCCAAAATCCGTCGGAGCAAAGGAGGAATGCCTGGCTGCCTTCCCTGGCCGTCATCTCCCCGATCTGGTACTTGGGCGCGTCCCAGTCTATCCCCAGCACCCTAAGCAGCCGGTTCCTGTCCGGATGGTTGCGGATCTGCTTTTCCTTAATCTGGCCTGCGGCAACTAACATCTGGGGCACGCTGTGATCCAAGGTGCGCTCCGCCAGCTTCTTATTTTTAAAATAGTAAAGCCTGCTGTCCCCGATATGGCCCCACCAGATCCCCTCCTCCCCCACGTGCAGGAGCACCAGGGTAGTCTTCATGTCCTGGGCGTGGTAATCTTCCTTCTGCCCCTTAAGGATCGCCTGCTGGGCCTGGTCAAAGGACTGGCTTAATACCTCTTCCCCCGCCCCTTCCCGGGCAAACACATTTACACAGGTTTCCACCGCCAGGCGGGACGCCACCTCTCCCTTTCCATGGCCCCCCAGCCCGTCCGCCAGCACGAAGCAGTATTCCTGCTCATTTTGGTACATCCCCACGCTGTCTTCATTATTTTCCCTGCCGCCGGCATTGCTCAGTAAATCATATAGAATCATCGGTTTTCCCTTCTTTTGCCATGCTTGCCCACGCCATTACCGCCTCATTCACCATAAATTCGTAACTGTTCAGTACCTTCACCGTTACGAGCAAAAATCCATTGAAAATCGCCTGCGGCGATGGGATTTTTGCCCTCTGGCCGAGTTTATCTTACGGTCAGCGCAGTAAATGCGCAGACCTACTGAACAGTTACATAAATTTTACCCTATCTCCCTGGAAATATCAATGAAATTCCCCGTTAAAAATAGGACCTTGCAGTGATTGTGCACAACCTTTGCAAAGTCCTCTCCTAAAAAACAGCCTCGATGCCAATTCCTCTCGCGTACAGCAAACCATTCTTCACGATCCACTGGATCAGCACCACCGCCAAGGCCAGATACAGGTAAAGGGGCTTCAGCCGTATCCTCCGCTGCTGTCTGCCGATTACAATCTCCAGGGTTTTGCCCACCCAAAAGACCCCTAAAATTACCGCCGTATACAAAATCAGCGGATGGCAGCGCAAGCTTTGCAGAATATGCAGGTGCAGCAGCGCCACTAAGGCTCTCGTCCCTCCGCAGCCCGGGCAGTAATAGCCGGTCAACCGGTAAAACCCGCAAAGAGGGAAAGCCTGGTGCAAGTCCACCTGGAATATCCGAATCAGCCAGGCGGAAAGAAAAAACAGCAGCGCGCCGATATTTATCACAGCATAACAAACATTTTCTGTTTTTCGGTCAAAATTTTCCAACATCGTTACATCCTTGACAACCTTTCCTCGTCAGGCCCACGAAGGGGTTGTCGCAAAACCATAGATTTCCACAAGATTTAGACTAGTGTGCTGTCTCGATTACATTCCGCCAAATGGCTTGCCTGAATTTCCATCTGCTGCGTTGGTCTTCGCTCCGCTTCGGTCCGTGCTAAACGTGTGCCACTGGCACACAGCACCATCAGTCAACGATGCCACCGCAAAGCCTGCCCCAGCGAAGCGAGGGTATCGCCTTCTTCCTCTGTCTTGCAGGCTGAACATTCATGCCCGATAAAGCGGGGCACGCTGTCCTGCGTCATTTGGCTGAAAGTAATCAAGACAGTACACTAGATATTTCCATTAGTTCCACTATATATTGTGGAGACGCAGCATTTCGCGACAGTCCCTTCTGCAATGTCAATTATAAACTGCTCAGACCTGAAATTATTGCAGAGCCTGTCGCAATAACAATCACTGTCGGAACTAATGCAATAATCGAAGTCACTAAACCTGCAATCGCCATTCCCTTTCCCCTGCGGTTGCCACGGAGCCCAACCCCGCCAAGTACTACGCCAACCAGTGCCAAGATAATGGGAACATACGGAATACAGCAGGCTGTCACTAAGGCCACAATTCCGCAAACCATGGAAGCAATCCCAAAGCCCGGGCTTCCCTGGGGCTTCGGCGGCTGCATACCGCCAAAATTCTGCTGCGGCATACCGTAAGACGGCTGCGGCGGTGCGTAAGACGGCTGCTGAGGCGCCGCTCCCCCAAGGGGGCTTCCGCACTCTTCGCAGAATCTTGCTTCGGCTACGTTGTTATGGCCACACTTTGTACATATCATATTTTTTCCCTCCTGTGGGCACTTCCTATCCGGCCATCGGATCACGAATGCCCTTCTTTTTTCCCTACCGACATGACAATTTGCCGATAATGTGTTAATAGTATCATGTAGTATTTTAAATGTCAAATCCCATTACGCTATGTAATTCAGGAATTTGCTACCGAAGCTTCGTGCCGCACCGCTTACAGAAATTCACATTCGGCGCGCACACCTCCCCGCACTGGGGGCACACATTCCCACTGGGAGCGCCTGGAGCGCCTCCGCCGGCTCCCGCCCCCGAAGGCTCCCCTAAAATCTGCCTGTTCTGCTCCCCCAAGGCTTTAATCTGCTTTTCCTGCTCCTGGATCTGCTGATACTTTCCCGTAATCTCCTTATACAAAGGGATCAGCTTCTCCACATCAAACTTATTGTCCTTCCACAGGTTATAGCCCAGCTCACCGCTTTGGAGCTTTAAATTCGCAATCTCGCCCTCCAGGGTTGAAATATACGTTTTCAGCCGGTTTTCCTCCATAAAAGCGGAGGTTTTCACATTGATTTTCGTCAGCTGCCTGGAAAGCTCCTGTTTAATATCCATCGCCATAAGTCATTCTCCTCTACCAGTCAATCGAATCCCTCTGGACAAAGGCGCTTACATCTTCATCCAGCTTCCGCAGGGACTTGCCGTCAAAATACATCAGATCGCCTTCTTCACGGCTGTGATTATAATCGGTCAGCAGCACAAAGGTATTGTCCTCCGCCTTGTCGGCATAGTTTACCTCCTCCGCCACGGGAATTGCCTTCTTCCCGTTCCAGAGGGACAGCTTCACACAGTCATCCCGATCATCGTAATCCGTAATCAGCACCATGGAACCGCCATCATTTACCGACGCTGCCCCGTATACGTCCCTTAACACTTCTTTTTTATTGTAATACAGGTCGCCGCACTCATCATCGTAATCATAATCCTTTAAATAATACAGCCCCTTGCCGTCAGCCGCCTGCAGCCGGATCCCCTCGCCTTCGTCATACTCGGCCAGCGTCCCTGCGCCGCTCCCAGACAGGCTGGTCTGCCAAATCATAAAATCTTCCCCGTTCTCGTCCACCGTAGAGATGTACAGCTTCCCGGACTCGGAATGAAAGATCGCCTGGGCCACCTGATCAATATCCCCGTATTCCCCAATCTTCTGGCCGCCGGAAGAAAGCACCGTGACGGCTTCCTCGCTCATTTCCTGTTTTATGCAGGAATTCCAGGAACTGTTCTCCATATCGGACCACAGCACCTCCACGCTTTCCAGATCCGGGTATTCCGTAAAGAGGAAATACTGCCCTTTCTCTGAAACCGAGTAGGAGACCATGTAATTGTACCGGTCAGAAATAAGCTGTTCCTTATTCCCGTCAAACAGATATAAGGATTTCGCCTCATACTCGAATTTTTCCTCATCCAGGCGCTCCTGCTGCCTTTCGGGAATGCCGTCGCTGCTGTCGTCCCGGACGAACTTCCCATACTCCTGCTCCACCATATCTGTTTTTAAATAATGGAAGACCCCTGTTTCCGAATCGAAGGAAAGAATCTCGCTGATATCGTCAGCCACCCGCTCCTTATTCCCCGCCTTGTCAATCTGGTACAGCTTATCGCCTTTTAAGGCATAGAAGTTTTTCAAATCCTTCTCTGCGTAGAATTTATCCACATCGTCTTCCAGCTCCACCGCCTCTTTTTTCTGGGCAAGATCCTGATAGTAATACGTGGTTTCTCCCCTGTCCGTTTCCGACCAGTAAAGATTTTTCTGGCTTTCATCCAAACGGTAAGATTTCACATCCTTGGCAAACCGTTTGGATTCCTTGCCGTTATAGTAATAAAGGGAATTTTTCTTCTTATATAAAAGGGTATTATTATTCAGCAAGGTATACCCGCTTACATTGGAGTCAATCTTTTTCCCCTCCTTTGGCTTAGATACCTTAGCCAAAAACAAATCATACGTGTCCCCGTCATAGTCTTCCTTATAAATTACATATTTACCGTCCTTGCTTACGTACCTGCCGCCCACAGTCCCTGAGGGGTTATGGCTCCGGCTGTAGGAATCGGTAAGTTCCACCGGCTTTGGCTTCCTGGGCTTTAAATCCACCATCATCATGCCCTGATCCTTAAAGTACACAAGCTTCGTGGGCAGATCTGACTTCCCCCCTGACAGGTTCGCGGCGGCAAAGATCCCGATTCCCACCACCAGAACCCCTGCCACGCAGGCCGGGATAATGATCTTAAGCTTCTTTGACGCCTTCACCGAAGCAATAATCCCCTTTATGCCCTTCGTCCCGGCATTCCCTGCCGTACCGGCTGCCAGGTTAAACCCGCATTCATCGCAAAATACATCCCCTGCCGAAAGGCGCTTACCGCAATTGGGGCAAAATACGCTGCCCTGATCCGAGTTTTGCTGTGAAACCGGCTGCGCCCCTCCCCCTTCTATCTTCGTCCCGCAGTTCCCACAGAACGTAGCTCCATCCTCTAAGGGAGCACCACATTTCGGACATACCATACCAGTTCCTCCTTTGCATTTCGTAAAATATTCCCAAACTTCCTAAAAGTATTCTTAAAAGGCTTAACGCCCTGATATCTGGCCGCGCAAAAATAAAGCATGAAATCACTGGGTTAAATCACACTCCGCCACAATCAGCTCCACTGCCCCCAGCATCAGCCTGTCTCCCACCTGAATCTCCCTGGGGCCTTCAATCACTTCCCCATTTAACAAGGTGTGGTTAAAGGATTTTAAATCCTCCACATAGCAGGCATTGCCCCGCCGGTAAAAGCTGCAGTGCCTTCTTGACACGGAGCGATCCCCCTCAATCACCATGGTACAGGAAGCGGCATCCCTTCCTAATATAGCGGATACGCTCAAATCGCAGGCATATACGTTATCGCTGTTATTGGCGTCCTGAAGCACCAGCAGGCCGGAAACCGCCGGTTCCGTTTCCTGATATTCTCCTTCCTGCATACTGTTTCCGCTATCAGGCTCCGTCCAGTCCCCGCCCTCATCTTGGGGAGCCCAGTCATCTACCTGGCCAAACTGGTTTTCTTCCTGATAAGGCTCCTGGTAAGACTCCTGATACGTTCCCCCATAAGACTCATTTTGTGAAAACTCATTGCCGGTACTGCCTTTTACCTTCTGCGCCGCCCCGCAGTGAATGCAGAACTTTGCCCCTTCTCTTATCTCTCCTCCGCAGCTTGTGCAAAACATATCCTTGCTCCTTTCCCCGGGCATCCATCCCGATACGCCTGCCATTATATTTCCCTAACGGTTCCGTTTTCCATAATGCCTAAAGTTTGCCTTACGGTTCCTCCTCTGTCCCTTCCCAGGCAAAATCCTTTCCGCACAGTGGGATAAACATCAGTTTTTCCCCTCCCACCTGTAGGATATCCCTGCCGTGAAGCTCTAAATTAAACAGCACCACCTGCCCGTTTACGTAAGACATCTCCCTGGAATCCCCGGCGCTGGCAGAAAATACCCTGGTTTCCGGATCATACTCCACCACTGCCTGGCAGGCTCTTGCCACCTGGGCATCCGCCCCCAAATTTATATCCTGCCCATCTGTGCCGCCGATAGTGTTCTTTCCCTTTTTCAGCTCGTATACCATTCCCGCCAGATCCCCTTCAATGCAGGCCAGCCACCCGGTCAGCCACTTTTTCGACCGGGAAGAGCTTTGAACCTGGGGCGCGGCCTGTTCCTGCACCGGCGATACCTGCTGGCTTTTTGCCGTCTTTATGCTGGAAACCTCCCTGCTGCCGCAGCGCGGGCATTCTTCGTACTTATCTGCGTCATAATAATGCCCGTTTGCACACCGTTTTAAATTCATAAGCCATAACCTCCCTGTGAAATCCCTTTACTGAACATCCCATGACCTTCCTTCCCGGCAGAAAGCGATAAATTCAAACTCCGCCTCCCCAGCTTTAATCCGATCGCCGGTATTAAGCTGGACAGAACCTTTAACCTCACTTCCATTCAAGTAAACAGAATCCCCCGACTGCTGAACCAGATAAAAACTGTTGCTTCGGTCGTCATATACCAATGCGCACACCGTTTCCTTTAATTCCTCCGGCAAGGGAATATCGGCACCCTGCCGGTTCCCCATACGGTTAAACCCTTTATACAGGCGGTAATCCCTGCCCTTCCACATTCCCTTTACGCATACCAGCCATCCGGCCACATACTGGGCGGGGGACAGGGGGAAGGTTTCCGCAGGAGCCGATTGCATTTTAACCGGCTCTGCCTTAACAGGCGCTGACGGCTTCACTTCCCTGGCCGTTTTTGCCGGGGCAGGGGGTGTGCTCCCCGCCCTCTGCCCGCTTCCCTGCTTTTCTGCGTCAGGCCGGGAAAAAGCGACGGTTCGGTTATCATCCTCATTTATGGTTCCTGCACTCACATTCCGGCTAAAAGCGACGGTTCGGTTATCATCTTCATTTATGGTTCCTGCACTCGCATTCCGGCTAAAAGCAACGGTTCGGTTATCATCTTCATTTATGCTGCCTGTGCTGCCGTGGCTAAAAGCAACAGTACGGTTATCATCTTCACTATAGCCGCCCCCTCCCGTTTCCGGTCTGTGGCTAAAGGCGATGGTCCGGTTATCATCATCGCCGTAACCGCCTCCTCCCGTTCCCGCTCCGGAGCCAAAAGCTATGGTCCGGTTATCGTCGTCACTATAGCCGCCTCCTCCCGTTCCCGCGCCGGGGCCAAAAGCTATGGTCCGGTTATCGTCGTCACTATAGCCGCCTCCTCCCGTTCCCGTGCCGGGGCCAAAAGCTATGGTTCGGTTATCGTCGTCACTATAGCCGCCTCCTCCCGTTCCCGCGCCGGAGCCAAAAGCTATGGTCCGGTTATCGTCGTCACCGTAGCCGCTTCCTCCCGTTCCCGCGCCGGAGTCAAAAGCCAGTGTCCGGTCATCGTCTTTTGGCATACCGCCCGGCATCTGGGACAAGCCCACGGTGCAGTCATCATAATCCCCTGTAACCGCCGGGCCGCCCTGGCCGGAAAACTGGGACAGCTCAGGGCTTACAGGCGCCGCCGGAGCCGCCTGCTGCTGGGCTGGGGCTTCTTTGCGGAAAAAACTAAACCTCTTTGCCTTCACCGGCTTTTCCGGCTCTATGGCCGGCAACACGCCGCAGTGGGGACACTGCGCAAACTTTGTATCATCATAATAATGCCCTTTGCTGCATCTGATAACTGCCATTTCTTCCTCCTTGAACCTCCGCCAATCGGGTCTTTGTTTTATCCATTAAATATACCTAATTATATACAGGATAGGTTTCTTTGTCAATTTTTCTGCTTTTTAATTTGTGGTCAGGGAATTGGTAAACACACTCCCATAACCTTCCGGTTCATAATTCGGAACGGCAAATATTCCATCATCCGCAAGCAGGAAATAATAGTTACTGTCAGAAAGAGAATATCCCACCAGGTTTTTCCCCTGCCGCCGTTCCAGCCTAGGCGGGATTCCCCCGGAATTGTTAAATTCGTAATCATACCGGTTCCCGTTTTGGTAATAAACGGAAAAACTAAAGCTCCCCTCAGATATCCCGTCCGCAAAGGTTCCGCTTCCAAAAAAGTTAGGCGACTGGGCATTGCTGTTTGTATACACCACCGTGTCAATCCTGCCGCTGCCATTAGGCTTATCCCCGCTCCACTGCCCGGAATAAACCACATACCGCTCCCGGTTATTGGTGTAATAATCCCCGTAGCCTTCCCGCTTTTCATCCCGCATCTGGCCTAAATACACATATCCGTCAGGATATACCGCCGCATACTGGTCGCCTTCCCGCTGCATCACTAAAGGCTCCTCAAGCCGGGATACCAGATCCAAAAAGTCCTGGGTCAGGAGCACCTCCTTGGCCAATTCCCCGTCATTTGCCTTAAGCAGATCCGACAGGCGGCCTAAAAGCTCCTCATACTCCTTCATGATCTCATAGCGGACGCTTAAGCGGTCGATTTCCCTGGCCAGCTTCGTCGCCTCTATCTCCGCGTTCTTTAACACCTCCAAAGCCAGCTCCAAATCGCCCATGGCTTCATAAGCGCCGGAAAGCTTCAAATAGGAGTCCTCTTCCTCCTCATCATAGACGATCAAATCCTTGTAGTACTTAACCGCCTTGCTGTAATCTTCGTTTTTAAAGGCCTCGTCGCCTAAATCCGTTAACTGTGTGACGATCTTTGTATTCATCCCCCGGATTGCCGTGTTCGTTCTGGCATCCTTTTCTGAGGAAGACAGATCGTCTGCCACCGCCAATGCCTTTTTCAGCACATTCACCGAGCTTTCCAGATCCTTCTGGGCGGTAAACACATCAGACAGCCCCCGGTAAGCCTCCATTTCCTTCGGCTCAATATCCAGAGCCTTTGAATACGCCAGCATTGCCTTGTCGTATTCCTCCTCAATCAGATATTTCTCCCCCAGATCCAGCTGGCGGTTTACCCGAAAATCTGCCACGGCACTGCAGCCGGTAAGCAAAACCAGGCACAGCGCTGCCGCCGCAAAAAGCTTTCTCTTCACCTTCCCCCGCCTCCTTAGTACTTCTCATTCATTTTCCATTCCATCTGCCGCTTTTTCTTCTCGCTGGTAGCCATAAACATGATCAGCCGGATCAGACCGATGAAAAAGAGCAGGAGCCCAAGGCCAATCATCCCAATTCCTATGCCCATCTTCTTCCTTTCCCTGCCCCAGCGCTAATACCAGCCGCCTTTTCGCAGATCCTCATCCATCTGCCCCAAAAAATCCATCTCCTCATCCCCATACCCTTTCTGCTTATCATACAGCTTCCGGGCATTCTCATAGCAGATTTGGAAATTCTGGTAGTTTCTCCGGCTGTTTTCCCGCTGCTGCTGCTTATCCAGCTCCAAAAATGCCAGCAGCTTGTGCCCCTGGTAATCCTCCGGATACTGGTCAAGCATCTGCTCCCCGATCTGCTGGGCTTCTGAAACCTTTCCCGCCTCCCGGTAAAGGATCCCCAAATTCCCCATAACCCTAAGGGATTTATCCCCCGAATCATACAGGGCCACATACTGGTTTAACGCCTTTATCCGATCCTCCTGGGAGCCGTTTTCCTCCGCCCGCATCAGGTAATCCGCCGCCAAAGCCTCCAAAAGCCTCTTGTTCTGCCGGTTTTCTTTCTTCCCCGTTTCTTCCTCCAGCATGGCGATAGCCTTGTCCAAGGAATCTTTACCCTGCTGCACATATGTGCGGTTCACCATAAGGACGGCTCTTTCCCTAAGCCTGGGATCCGTTGTCTCTTTCAGAACCTTAAGGAACTTTTCCTCGGCCTCCTCATAAGCCTTTCCGGCATAGGCAATCTCTCCCGCAGCAAATGCAATAGAATCCGAATCCAAATCCATCTTCCTTGCTTTTTCCAAAACCTTCCCGGCCTTATCTGTCTTGTTGCATCTGGCTAATGCGATAGCATATTCCCGGTAAAAATCCGGGTTTTCCTCTTCATATTCCAAAGCCTCTTCCAGGCAGGAAACCGCATCCTCCTCCTGTTCCTGCTCCAGCAGGGCACAGCCCATAATGTAATAAAGGTTCCCCAGCCTGGCTCGGTCTTTCTCGTCCTTCAGCCGGTACTGCTTTTTTCCCAGCAGGGAAAAGCCCTGCCAAATACACTCCTCATACCGGCCTTCCCGGTACAAGACCAGCAGCTTTAGTTCATCCGCGTCTACCCGGTTTCCATCAATTTTCCCGGCCTTTTCAATTTGGGCAAGAGCCTCCTCGTAGTCCCCGTCCTCTAAAAAGCTTTCCGCCTCCTGCACATAAGCCTGGTATCGGATCTGGTCTTCCCAATCCTTTACCAGCAGACCTCCCCCGGCCATAAGCAGGCCTCCGGCCATCATGGAGGCGGAAATTACATTGCCCCAAAACCGTCTTCTCCAAAAGCCGCGGTATTCGCTGTCCAGCTCATAAATATGCTCAAAGGCTTCATTTAACTGGATCCCGTTCTGATACCGTCTCTCCGGGGAAAGCTCCATGCATTTCTCGATAATATGGCAGAATCCTTCGCTTAGCGGAATCTGATACGCCGATATGGGGACAATGGACAAAAAATTAACATCCGGCTTCCTTCCCGTAAGAAGGTGGTACAGCGTTGCGCCAAAGCTGTACACATCCGACCGCTCATCCACCCGGCAATTCATCACCGGCTCTAAGGAGGCAAAGGCCCTCCGGTCAAAAACCTTTGTGGAAGCCCCTGCCTGGCCTGTGCCTGCCTGGCGGCAGGAGCTTACTCCTGCTCCCTGCTTTGTCGTCCCTGCCATCACCTTGGTTAAATACGCGCCGTACTGCTCCATGCTCCGGTACTGTTCCGGCGGGGAGTATCCGCCGCTAAGCCAGGTGACGCTCTTCTGGCCCTTGTGGAAGGCCAGGGAAATATTAAAATCAATCAGGCAGACCTTTCCTGTTTTCCCGTTCCACATAATGTTCCCGGGCTTAATGTCACTGTGGATGATAGGCGGATATTGGCTGTGAAGGTAGGCAAGAGCCCTGGAAAGCTGCCTTGCCCACATCAGCACTTCCTTTTGCCCGAACCATCCCCTGGCCTTAAGCCCATCGGCTAAGCTGACCCCTTCGATAAAATCAATTACCGTAAATACCCGGCCCTGAGCCTCGAAAAAATCCAGCACCTTGGGCAGATTCTCATGCTTTAAGCCTTTCAGGATATCGGCCTCCGCCCTGCTTTCCAAAAGGGAAGATGCCGACTCCTTAATCTGCTTGACTACCACGTAATTCTGGAGATTGCTGTCAAAAGCCCGGTAAACCACCCCGCCGCCGCCTTCGCCTATGGCCCGGTCGATTACGTAGCGGTTATTTAGCCGTACTCCTTTATTTATCATTATGCCACCAAGATTTATCCTCAATATTGGAATAGTACCGCTGAAGGGGCACGATCGCGCCATTCCGTATCTCAAACACTTCCCAGATTACTCCCGGCGTGTTCCTGGGAACGGTAAAGGTAGCCGTCAGCCCGTTAGAGGTATACACATTTACCGTGGCTCCGGAATAAGACATATCATAAGAGGCGGGATTGCTCCCGCTGCAGTTGGTATAGTCCGCCACATAGTATTTATACAAGCCGTTCTTCAGCAACGGTATGGTGGTCGTCTCCGGGCCGTAACCGTCGGTATCGTCCACATCCAGGTTATTGCCCACCGCATCACTTCTGTTCCCATACCAGATATGGTAAGTGGTATCGCCGAATACGCTGTCATAAGGGGTAAACAGATGGGAATCCAAATCCCGGGGATCCTGCCCCCAGGTAAGGACGATACGGACCTCTCCTGCCGCCAGCCTGGGAGAGGCGTTAATCCGAACCACATCCGTGCCGGGCCTTGAAGCAAAGTTGTAATACGTATTGTCATACCCTTCCTTTACCACCTCTGCCGTATACATCCCCGGCGGAAGCTCCATGCCCACCACGCCCATGGAATCGGCCGTAGCCTGAGCCACCACTCCGCCGTCCCGGTGGTTAATGCCGTCCCGGATGTAGATCGCCGCATTGCTTAACCTGGCCATGCCGCTGCCGTCCTGGGCATAATTTAAGGCATCGTACATCTGGACGCTGATGGGATAGCTTTGGGTATCCCTGGCAATCATATATACCCCGTCCTGGTAATCCGACAGCACCTGGCCGCTGATCCCTATGCCGTAAACCGTAGCCGGCACGCAGCCCTCACTGGTCACCGTCAGGCGGTAAGTGCTGTCATCAGAGGGAACCACAATCCGGTACTGGCCTGAGCCGTCCGTCACACATTCATACAGCTCCCCGCCATCCGTCTCCGAGCTTAAAACCACCTTGGCTCCCGGAAGGGGATTGCCTTGCTCGTCATACACATACCCGCTGATCTCGCTGACGCCCTCCGCGTTCAGCACCGTATTATAGGTGTTGTAGGCGGCGTTAATCATCCGCCGTTCCGTAGCGTCGTAAGTAGCCTGGGCTCCTCCGTCTAAGTTCGCGTACTGGAAAATGCTGCTAGGCGGGTTATCCCCCTGCCGGGCAGATTCCGGCCCGATCACGTAATTGGCCTGAACGCCGTTGGATACCACCCTCCACTTAACCATACAGTCGTTATTGTAGTAAAACCGCTGCCCATCCTTGGTGGGAACCGCATAGGAGGGGATATAGTTGATATCATCCCGGACAAAGATAAAGCTTACCTTCCCGTAATCATCATAGTAATAATCCGTAAGCTCTAAGTAATCGCCCATATACTCGATGCTGACGATCTTGTTCACCTTCCCGGTGGAAGGATTGGTATAAATTTCGTACTCCATCATATGGCCGGTATCCCCATTCCGAAGCTTTTTCCGGTCGATGTTATACCCGTTAATCATACCGTCGGCAGCGCTGGTAGGACTGATATCTTCTAAGGTATAAAATAAATTTTTATCCCAGGCATAGCTGGTATTCCTGGTTCCCGGAGTGTAATTCTCCGCAAAGACCTGGATAGAAGCCATGGAAGCTCCCTCGGCATTGTACTCCGCTATGGTTTTAGCCAGTTCACTGTCGGAAAGCAGCCCGGCAAGCCTTTCCTCCCCTTGGGTTTCCCCACTCGTGGATTCATCCGCAACCGTGGCCTGGGTTTCCGAATCCTCATCTTCCCCGTCAGTTTCCAAATCCTCATCCGTTTCCGTAGTCTCCTCGGTCTCAATCTCCCGGGTCTGGGCTTCGTCTCGGCCGGACAGCCTGGTCCACAGGAAGAATGCCGCTCCCACAGCCAAAACCGCGGCTATGGCAGCAATTAAAATCCCCACGGCCACTTTGCTGCCCTTAGAGCTTCCCTCATCTTCCCCGCCCTGCATACCTTCCGGCTGGTACGGAGGAAACCCCTGGCCTGGCTGGCCACCTGGCACTTGGCCTGGGCCTCCCGGCGCGCCCGGCTGGCCTCCTGGCATCGACCCGGAGCCTCCCGGCGCGCCCGGCTGGCCTCCTGGCATCGGCCCGGAGCCTCCCGGCGCGCCCGGCTGGCCTCCTGGCATCGATCCGGAGCCTCCCGGCGCGCCCGGCTGGCCTCCTGGCATTGGCCCGGAGCCTGAAGCTCCTTGCACCGGCGCTCCGCAGTGGCTGCATACCCTTGCGTGATCATCTATCTTTTTTCCGCATCTTCTGCAAAACAAATCCATCCCCCCTGCTCTGGTTTTCTCTTTCTTCTAAAATCCGTCTGCCCCTACCGGTTATTTTTATCAAAATGCTGGTAATCCTTAGGATTATTCCAATCGCCGCCCCAGCTAAAGCCGTGTTCCTTAAACAGCTTATACGCTAAATCCTCATGGGTAATCACATGGGGCAGTCCCGTGTCCCGGGCAATATAAGCATCCGCGTTGGAGTGGAACCATTTCGGCTGGCCCGTACTGTAGGACACATAGGGATTTTGCTGGGGATTTAAATCAATCGCCCTACCGTAAGCGTGATTGGACAGCCTTCCCCCGCCGGTAATTTCCCGGTAACAGAATGCCGATGTATTATTTACGTCTATGGAAGCCGTGTCCGTAGTATCCGGATCCCCCGTCCAGTAATTATCAATCAGATACATGGACTGTATCTGGTATTTCGCCTGAAACAGTTCCATAAAGATATCCTTCACGTCCTCCAGGATATCCTGGTTAACCACCAGCTCACCCACCTGGATTTCCCCGTTAAAGTTATAATGGGGGAGCTTTACATACCGGAGCGTGCTTAAGGGAACGTATGGGTTATCCCGGTACGATTTCCCGTTAATCCGCTGGTACAAATTATCTCCTGCCTCAATCTCCCAGGACATAAAGTATTTTTCCAGGTTGGAAAAATCCAGCTGTTCTTCACGGATCACCGTCCCCGGAGCCAGGCCGGAAAGGCTTTCTAAAACCGGCGGGGCCGTAGGCTCCTCCTTCGTGGTTTCTTCCTTAGGGGTTTCTTCCTTGGAGGCTTCATCCGTTAACCCTTCCTCCCCCTCTGCCCTTTCCTCATCCATATCCTGGGTCTGGGAACCTTCCGGCTCTCCGGCCTGAGCGCCTTCCCCATCTTCTAAAGAACCATCCATCTCTTTTCCGAAAAGGCTTTCTTCCTCCCTCTCCTTCTCCAGCTCCTCCATCAGCTGATAATTCTGGCGGATCAGCTCATCCACCGTCTTTTGCTTATCCAAAAGGGCTGCTAACGCTGCCACCAGACCTACGGCAAGAGCCAGGCACAGCAAAGAGACCAGGGCTGACGCTGGAAAAGACTGCTTTTTCCGGCTGTTTCTTTTCTTTATCTTATCCATTTATCTTCCATACACTCCGATTTCTGCGATGGTAGCATCCTCATATTCCGTGCCGTAATACACATCATCCACCGTCACCCGGATGCTTGAGGCTGCCACCGGCCTGGACAGCACCACGGCAAACTCCACCATTTCCCTGGGGAACGTTACCGAAAATACCTGTCCGCCTAAATTAATGGACAGCACCTTGGGAACGTCATTTTTCACATACCAGCTGTCCGACCGGTGGTTGCCTAAACGGAACGTCACCACCTGCACCTGGTATTCCCGATCAAAACTAATCCCCACGTATTCGCCGATGCCGTGGCCTGCCGCCCCTTCCTGCCAGCTGGTGGTGGCCTGCCCGTCAAATGCGCTCCAGGCGGAATTATCTATGGTCGTTCCCCGCTGCACCACATGGGAGGAGTCTACGGCCGTAGCCTTCACCACACCAGCCCGGATAAGGCCGCTAAAACTGGTCTGGGCACTATACTGCAGCGATACCGTAACCGGTTCATTCGTCATTGGCGCTGCCGTGGTGGCGGCTGCTGTAGTCATCGCCTGAGCCGCTGTAGTTGCCGCCTCCGTAGCCAAGGCTTCCGCCTCCGTGGCTGCTGCCGTCGTACTCAGCCCTTCCTCTTCCCGATCCCTGTCTCCTTCCCGTTCTTCATCCTCATCATCGTCTTCTTCATCCTTCTTCCGGCGGCGATCCTCATCTTCCTCATCATCTTCATTGCCTTCCTGGAATTCGGCCCGGACGGACTCTAAAAGCTCCGCCTCTTTCTTCTCATTCATATAATAAAGAATCCCCATCCCCACGCCTGCGATTACCAGGACAAGGAGAATGATCAAAAACACAATCAGCCCGGTATTCCCTTTCTTTTTCTTCGGCGGCATGGAGGACGCAGCCATCTGCGGCGGATAGCCTGGCCTGCCGCCCTGCCCGCCGATGCTGGATCCGCACTTGCTGCAAAACCTTGATCCATCCTTTAAATTCGCCCCGCATTTCGGACAAAACATACCTTTTTCCTCCCTCTTTTGTGTTTTTCCCCTCTACTGAAGGGCGTTCTCCCGCTCCTGGATCAGCTTGATATTATCCTTCTCCAACTGACTTAGCATATTCTCCGAGAAGGAGCTGGCGCTAACAGTTCCCCGATACCAGGATTTGCTGTTAAAGTAGCTTTGCAGCTCCTCCGAAGTAAACATCCTGCCGTGGCGGGCATAAATTTCATTTCTGGCAATCCTTAGCTGCTCCTTAGTCAGCCCAGCGATATCCCCATAAGACAGCTGCCTGGTGCTGCTGTCCGGAAGGATGTAATCCTGGCTTCCTCCTGCGGGATAGCCGCCTTGTGCCGGAGCTTGGCTGGGAACTCCCATCCCCGCCCCCTGGCCGGATAAGGTAGGCATAGCTGCCGTGGTCTGGGCCATGGCAGGCGCTTCCGTGACGGCTCCGGTGGGATCCATGGTAGGGAGGGAAGATGCGGCTGTGGTTTCCTCCACTGCAGATGATGGAGCCGTTTCCCGGCCTTCCCCGCGGCTCTCTCCCCGACTGTCCCGATCCTCATCCCGGCGATCTCGGTCATCCTCATCATCTTCATCATCCCGGCGATCTTGGTCATCCTCATCGTCTTCATCATCCCGGCGATCTTGGTCATCCTCATCATCTTCATCATCCCGGCGATCTTGGTCATCTTCATCGCCTTCACCATCCCGCTTCTTATCTCTATCGCCTTTATCCTTTCTGTCCCCTTTCGTCTCTTCCGTCCGGGAACCGGGAAGAAAGCTGTCGAACACGCCCATCTGGTAAGCCGCAATCCCGCCTATGGATAAAACCAGGCACGCCAGCAGGATAATTAGCACCACAATCAATGCCGTAGGTTTTTTCTCCTTTTTAGGGCCGGAAGGGGGATATCCTCCCGGGCCGTTCACCGCGCCGCACTTACTGCAAAACCTGGCTCCCGGCTTTAATTCACTCCCGCATTTTATACATCTCAACTTAATCCCGCCTCCTTAAACGAACTTAAGCGCCCGCTTTAAGCAGGCCTTTTTGTAACCGCTAAAAGCCGGACAGCATCTTCTTATGTCTATCCGGCTTTTTTACTTTTCTTATTTCCTGTTTGCCAACACCTGCCCTAACCTTTGGCGGAACGCAATCTGCTCGTCATTCTGGTATCCCAAAGCGTAAATCTGGGCAATCTGCTCATGATCAAACACCGCAGTCTTATCCGGGCTGATGAACCCTTCCGGATAGGTACAGCCACAGTAATCATATACCTTCGTCTGGTCTCCTGCCTGGTAACGGCTATAGCCCAAGATCATCAAACGCTTCGTGGCATTCTTTAACAATACAACTGATCCAATCGGCAACGTCTTCTCAAACATCCCTTGCTTACCTCCCTATTGCTGGTTCTGCCCCTCCCGGGCCATGGTTTCTGCCTTAATCTTCTCTGCAGTATAGTTCATCGACCGGATAAAGGCAAACTGTTCCTGATCCTGGTATCCCAGGGCATGGACGGTTTCAATCTGATCCTGGTCGAAGCAGTAAATCTCATTGTCCGCCACATACCCTAAAGGGAACTTCATCCCGGAATAATCCCACACATATCCCGGCCTGGACGGCCCGGTGGGAAGATACCCGGCTATCATCACACAAGCCGTAGAATTTTTTAACTGTACAACGCTTCCGATTGGCAAAAATTGACTTTCCATATCCGACTCTCCTATCTTTTATCGCCCCAGGGAGCTTCCTCCCTGCTCCTTAGACCCAACTGCTTTACCAGAATTTTAATTTCTTCAGCCCGCCTTTGACGCTATCAAACGCATCTCCAGCCTTATCCCATGCCGCCTGGCCTAAATCCTTTACCGCGTCAATGGTTCCCCCTATATCGACCTCCAGCTTCACGCTGGCTCCTACGCCTAATGTAGCGCCCACATCCAAGGACAGCTTCCCATCCTTATAGCCTACATTGGCATGAGCCCCCACGCCGTAATTTAAGCTTCCGGAAGCTGACACGTCCGCCCCAAGAACCTTAGCGCCTACAGCGCCGGTAATCTCCCCGGCGATGGCCTGGGCGCCGAATCCGGCGTAAGCCGTGGGGTTAAACTTCCCGTCCTTATCGTAAAGGCCTACGTTCGCTTCTACCTCCGCGCCTACCTTTCCCACGGTCTGGGTAGATTTTACGTAAGCTCCCAGCATATCGCCGCCTAACATGGCCTGCTCTTCTGCGGAAAATGCGGTAACGCTGGCTCCGGCGCTTACGCCGATGCCCGGCTTAAATTGAAGCTCTCCCGTGGTAGGATCCGCCTGGAACAGCCCCATATACCCGTCTGCATGGGCTTCTGCCTCTCCGAAGCTTGCCTTGGCGGATGCCGATCCCGGAACCACCCCGCCGATTTTCCCCTCGATGGCAGCTTCCCCGGAGGACCAAAGGGCTCCGGAAGTACTCGCCGTGAACAAGGTGGTCTTTACA
Organism: Lachnospiraceae bacterium; assembly: GCA_910575565.1. Lineage (GTDB taxonomy): Bacteria > Bacillota > Clostridia > Lachnospirales > Lachnospiraceae > Caccovicinus. The sequence continues at coordinate 78,036 of CAJTFL010000014.1, forward strand.
TCCGTTCCCATCTTGCTCCGCTCTAATTCGTCGTCAAAGGCCTTGCTTGCATTCTTATCCTCCGTGTCCACATCTGTCCACTGCTTGGTTTTCGTATCATAAACCTGCTTTGTTTCTTTTGTCGTGCTGTGCTTATCCGCGAAGTCCTCTACTTTATCCTTTACCTTTTCATACCTATCCGAAGCGGCATTGGCCGCCTTATCGATCCCTTTCGCCCCGTCCTTTTCCCCTCGTTTCGCCGCATCTTTAATGGCTTTGGAAACGACACATTCCGTAGTATCTGCCCGGATTTTCGTATCTTCTTCATTGGGGTCGCCCCATTTCCACTCCGACTTCCAGGGAAGGACTTTCTCTCCATCGCCATTATTAATGGTTTCTGGCCCTTTGAGGACGGACAAGATCCAAGGCAGGGGCACATGGCCTTTATATATCCATGGTGCAATAATGATTGCAGGAACCAGGGGCGGGAATCCCACCGGAATCAGTACCGGGATCCAGGCAGCAGGGATAAATGGGAATTTTTCAAAAAAGTCGCTGGGATCAATCGTCGGAAAATGCGGCCTGGGCGGCCCGGGAATTACGCCCGGCCTAAAGGTCGGCCATATAAAATCAATCAACATATCCGCTGGTGACTTATTCTCATCCGGCGCCTTCTGCCCGCACAGCTCCATTTCCGTTTTCTCATATAACCCGATAATTTCCGATAAAGCGGATGTGGCCTTATCCAGTTTAGCCGTCTCATCATCCAGAGCCTGCATCTGCATATTCAGCCGCCTGTCGATCCTCTCCCTCTGGCTGATCCGGAAGCTGAGCCGCCTTTTTATGCCATAGAGGTCGTTGCGGGCTCTTGATAGTTCTTTGACTATCTTCTTGTTTTCGTCTGCGGATCCTCTCATTCGATCCAGCTTTACTTTAAACTCATCCATACTCGCTCACTCTTTCCGTTGCTTTATTTCTGCGGGCAATGCCGCAAGGTATTTAACTTGTTGGCCTAATCATACCATTCCCTCCATGCTTATGGGGAAAAAACTGACAGACAGCAGGTTTTTTGGGGTGAATGACCACTTTCCGCCATCCATAACCTTCCTTGCGGCTCCCATCCCCTACTCCGTAACCTTCACCAGGACGCAGGACAAATTATCCGGAGCCTGGTTCTCATACACCGCATTTTCCATATCCGCCAAGGGTCTTGCCAAACCATCCCCCTTTATGGCAAGCTTAAGCGCTTCCTTAAGGGCTTCCGGCTCCATGCATTTATATACGCCGTCGCTGCACAAGGCAAACAGCATTTTCCTTTCCAGGATTCCGGTCTGGGCCGTACAGGTAAACTCTTTCTTAACGCCCGCCGCCCGCACCAGCCTTCCCCGGTTGGGATGGCTTAAAATCTCATCCTTTGAAAACTGCTGGGACAGCTCCGGCTGGTTCTCCCACACATCATCAATGGTAAGCTGCCTGATGCGCGTGCCTAAAAATCTTTGATCCGCCAAATAACAGCGGCTGTCCCCTGACCAGATTAGCCCGTAGGAACCTTCCTGGATCCATAAAAGCACCACGGTAGCCCCGCAGATCTCCCCTTCCTTCGTATCCTCCCAGATTTTCCGGCTGGCCTGGCCCAGCAATTCCTTAAGCTGGCCCATGGTTTCCTGAAACCCAGGCCGTATTTCCCTCTCCTGCCGAGCCTCCCACCACTGCCTGCAGGCTTCCCCTATGGCCTGGCTGGCTCTTTCTCCTTCCGAATGACCTCCCATCCCGTCAGACACCAGAAAAAGCCCCTCGCCTTCCCCAGAAAACATCCCGATTGAATCCTGGTTTATGGTCCGTTTAAGCCCTGTTTCGCTAAATCCATCACACAATAATTTCATCAACGCAGCTCAACTTTCATTTTCAGATTTCCAAGGGTCAGCACACTGCCGCTGTTTAATACTGCCTCCTGGATTACCCGTTTCCCATTCACAAGAGTTCCATTCCGAGAGCCTAAATCCATCACCCGGATCTGCCCGTTTGCCACCTGGATCTGGCAGTGCCTGTGGGATACCGACCGGTCATAATCCAGGATAATCTGGCAGCCGCCGCTGCGGCTGCGCCCGATGACCACCGAGGTTCTTAAAGGAGCCTCAAAAGTTCTCACCGGGTTATTCAAGTCCGTAAGCACCAGCATATATGTGCGCTGGGAATCTCCCCATACCATGGCCGTGTTGCTGCCCGTATCCCTTGACAGGCCGCTTAAGCCCCCTCCCGGGCTTACGGCGCTGCCTCCAAACCCCTGGGCGGCGCTTACATCCTGGTAAGCGTTAACCGGAGCCATCTCAAATTCATTTTCCTTTTTATTTTTCTTCACTGCCCGGACGATAAGCACCGTAACCGCGGCGATGATTAACAAGCCGCAGCTGCCGAAGATGGCAATCATGATAATCATCTTCTTGGTGGAATCCTCCGGCTCTTCCTCTATCTCCGCTTCTGTCTCCTCTTCCTCCTCCGTCTCCTCTTCCGTAGTGGTTTCCGGTTCCGTCTCCGGCTGTGTAGGCACAGCCGCCACAAAAGGCATCCCCACCGTAGCCGTCCCTTCCACCGCCTGGCCGTCCGCCATAATCGTCAGCTTTACCGCCCTGGCTGTCCCGTCGCACAGCTCCGGCGGCAACCCCACCGACACCTTCCACAGCAGGTTCCCCTGAGCCACTGCATTGGCTACCGCCATAGGATCCGTCACCTCATCTAAGAGCCAGGATTCCCCGTTGGTCATCCGCGACAGGGCAAACATATTTTTTAGGGCATCGCCGCCGTCATTTCCCCCTGAAGAGCAGCCAATGGTATAAATGGGGTAAAGATGCTGCTTTAACAGCTCATACAGCTCCTCCTTGGTATATCCAATCGCCTTATTGTCCACGCCGTCAGACACAATCACAATCCGCTTAAATGTGGCATCCCCCTCCTGATTCCAGGCCGTTAACACCTCATACAGCACGTCCGTTAAGTAGGTCTCCTGATCCTGGTAGGTAATTCCGTCCAGCACCTGCTTTAACTGGGCGTAATCACTGCTGCCTTCCAACAGATAGGTAATTTTATCCGAAAAAGCCGCAACCGTAATCTGCTCCCCAGGGATACGGTTTGCCGCCAGATTATTCATTATCTCATTGATCGTTGGCCGGTATTTCTGTTTTACAGACAAAGAATTATCGATCAGCAGCAGGGTTTTCACCGGCACTTCCTGCTCCGTCATCAGCTCAATGGTAATATCCGTGCAGGGAGTAGTTCCTATCTGGCACTGAAGCCCCTCCGCCGTCCCTGCCCCCTGGACATACAGGATCAGCCGCTCCCCTTCCAGCCCATAGCTCACAATCGTCCCCGGTTCCGCCGCTGCGGCAGTCCACGCCATAATGTGCAGCAATATAGAAGTGAAAACCAAAAGTTTTTTCCAATTTATGCCCTTTTTCTTCATTGCTTCCATCCTGTCTACCCTTTTTAAGGCCTTGCACCAGATATCTGGTGCAAAGCCTGTTTTTTTTCCGATATTCGTAAAATTACTCGATTAAGTCTGAAGGCATTGACGTATTGTCCGAGGTATTGGAATCCTCTGCGGACTGGTATCCCCTTGCCATCTCCTGAAGATCGTCTACGTGCTCTTTAATCTTATTGTTAATCTGGCTGATGTCCCCGGACAATGCGGAAAACTGCTTGGTGTAAGCGCCTGCCGCGTCGCCTTCCCAAATGCCGCTTAACCCGGATACTAAGGATAACATTTCCTGGGTTAAAGAATTAACGGTCTGCCCTCTTGAGCTGAAATCGGTTGAAGTGTTGATCAGATCCTGCGGGTTTACTCTTAATTGGCCTTCCATATATTTATCTCCTTTTTCTCTTCGATTTGATTTATTCAGTTTTCGTTAGATTCCTAATCCTCCGGCTCTTTGCCGCTTCTGGCGGCTTCCAGCCTTTCCTTAAGCCTTCCTGGTCTGTGCGATAGATACGTTATCGGACTCTGCCTTGTCGTAAGCGTTAGCCGCGTCGTTTAAGCGCTGAATGTACTGCTCAATGCCGTTGTAGAATACGTTGAACTTCTCGCGGTCTGCCTGGAACTGGCTGTGGAATGCCTTCTGGGCATCGCCTTCCCACATATTCCCCAGGGTGGTCTCGCTGTCGTTTAAGCCTTCTACCTCATTCTTAAACTTGGAATTCAGATCACGCAGCTCCTGGGCTTTCTTCCTTAATTCGCTTGGGGTTACTCTTAATGTTGATGCCATAATGTTTTATCCTCCTTGGAAATTTTAATTTATCATTAATTTTCATTGCTAACATTTTACTGCCAAAGGCTAAGACTTCCGCTGCTGTGCAATGCGCAGCGCCGCCATCTCCGCCTCATAGATCCTTCTGGCTATCCGCCGGATATCATCGGCTATGCTGTGGATTTCTGCTGCCGTTTTCCGGACTTCTTTCTTTAGCGTATCCTCTTTCCTTAAAAAAGCGGTCGCGTTCTGCCCTTTCCAGGCTGCGGACAAGGTCTGCATGGAATTCTCCGTTTTGTTTTCCAGCTGCTCCAAGCGATCCGCCAAACTGTCCAGCTCTGATGCCTGGGCCAGGGCCTGGTTAAAATTAAATCGAATCTCTGACCTACTGCTCATATTGAACGCCTCCTAATCCATCTGGTATCAATCAATTAAATTGCTGGACATCTGGCTGGAAGCCTCCGTCTGCCGCTGCTCGGTGTCAATATAGGTCTTGGCTATCTTCTGCAAATCTACCGGATGTTCCTTAAGCCGTTTTAGCAGCGTTTCCACATCGTCCTTCTGTTCCTCAAACATTTTCCGGTGAAGCTCCCCGGCCTCCCCTATCCAATAGTATTTCGTCCGGGCTACCGTGGTCTGCACCGTATCAAACAGCTGCTCCATCTGACTAATGGATGTGGACACATCCGATGCCTTGGCATTTAGCACATCCGGCTGGACTTTGATCTCTACCCCGGAACTATCCATCGCCATTTCCATCCCCCCTTTATATCGGAATCGAGCGAATCATGGAATCGATATTCTGCTCGCATTTATCGTATTCTTCCCCTGCGTGGCGCAGGCTTCCGATTAACTCGGTCAATGTCTTGCACATCTCCTCGCAGGTCTTATAGTCCGCCTTAAACTGCTGGTTAAACGCTGCGTTCGCAGGTCCGTCCCACATGGCATCCAGCTCTTCCACCGACTGAAACATTTTTTTCATCTGGCTTCGCAGGCTGTTTACCAGCCCTTCCAGGCTTTCGATATCGCCTGCCAGCGTGGATGTATTCATCTCAATTTCATTAACCGCCAATATTTCCACCCCCCTGCTCTCTGGTTTCCTATGAGATCAAAACCGATATCCGGTCCGATACCCATCCTATGCTGGAAAAAGCCACCTGTTCCCTGCGCCTTGCCATAATGGCTGCTTCCTCACAAAAATCCATAATGTCGTTTTCGCTGCGCTTATACTGCTCGCAAATCTGCTCCAGCGTCATCCGCATCTGTATCGTCTGGGCAACCTTCTCATCCAGCTTTTGCTGTACCTTTTTTATCCGGCGCAGAGGATTTTCCATGTAAGACAGCTCCTGTAAAAATCCTGACGGCCCATAAGTATCTGACAAGCAGCTGTTAAGCTCTTTGGAAATCTTTCTTAAATCCTCGGAAGCCAAAGCCATCTGATTTAAACTTGCTTCAAACATTTTTTCTCATCTCCTTGCCTTGTGACCTAATCATATCATACTTTTCCCGAAATGGGCAAAAACCTGATAAACGGCACGGATTTACTGACGAATGACCAATTTTTATGGTTTTTATAATGAAAATCTGCCATCCGAAAAGCCGTGCCCTGGGGGGCAGCCTACACCAGCATCAGGCGGCTGCCGTTGGCAATCCCGTACTGGCTTAATGTCCCTTCCGGGGAAAGAATCTTCTTTCGCTCATAGCTGCACAGATTCAGCCTGTCCACGCTTCCCGCCAGCTGGCAGCATTCCTTTTGGCAGATAACCTCCGTGATCTCCGCGATCAGCATGGAAATGGAAGCCTGTTCTTCCAGGCTGAAATTATACTGCCTGCCAATGGACGGAACCGTCACATCTACCATAATCATTTCTTTTCCCTCCTTAAAAAGCGCAGCTAAAGGCTAAAAATCTCCTGCCGCAGCTTCTGCCGCCTTTCCCCGCTGTCCGGGGTCAAAAGCCGCCCTTCCTTATCCTCCTTAAGTATCCAGGAGCATATGCCCCCTTTAAGAAACAGGAACCGTTTCAAGGTTTTCCTCTCTGTCAGATCAAACCATACCCAGGCAGCCAGGGCCTGCCCTTTTTCCATGATGGAAAAAATTTCTTCCTCCATAGGAGGCAAAGCCAGCTCCTCAAAAGCCTCCCGCTCCTGCCTTACGCCTTCATTGCAGCGTTCCAGGACATCCCCTTCCTCCTCCGATTCCAGAAGGGGAAGGCCCAGGCTTTCCTCCCCGGAAAGCCGCTGCCATAAATCCTCCTCCAAAAGCCTGCCGATCCGTAATCCTCCCTTATCCGGACAGGATTCCACCGCCACGATGCCCTCCGGGGAAACGTAAGCGATCAGCTGATCCTTATCCTTTCCGGGAACCGCCGACAGGGCAAACTGCCCGCCCTGGATAATCGCTGTCAGCTCCCCCATCTCCGGGGACAGGGACGGCTTTCCCTCCATGGTTATAAGACCCTTCTGAATTAACTGGTACAAGGCGTAGATCAGCTCCTCGCTGGTAATCTCCTGGTCTTTTGGCAGCTCAAAGCTGTAAATTTCCTGGAGCCCGGCAATCCCTAAAAGCACCAAAAACTCTTTTTTGCTGAAAAAATACGCTTTTTCAATCGATTCCTGCATTTTTGTGGTATTCCTTTATGGCCTTTTTATAGCTTCGGGATAAGGGCACTTGGATCTCATCCTGCATCTCAATTAAATTTAAGGATGCCTTCACTGCCGTTACCTTCCGCATATTGATGATGTAGCTTCTGTGGCATCTGCAGAAAAAACCGGGAAGCCGCTTCTCCATATTTTCAATGGTCTCGTAAAACCCATACTCTTCCTGCTTAGTGCGGATATAGATCTTTTTCTCCCTTGCCTCCACATAGTAAATCTGCTGCAAGGGAAAGTACTGCTTCCCTTCCCTGGACTCGACAACAAACATCTCCGGCAGCTCTTTCTTCTCGAACTTTTCCGAAAAAATTTCCATAAGCTCCCCGATCACCTTGCTTACATTTTCTTTGGCCAAGGGCTTTAGCAGCAGGGCGGAGGGAAGGATACCCGGCTTTAAGTACGCCATAGGCGAAATCCTGCCGTCAGCTACCACCATCAAAAACGCCTGGCGGTAATCTTTTCGCATAGCTTCCAGCCTTTCCACTGATCCAGGGACGGTCACGTCCCAGCTTAAAAGATCAATCAGCGGTTCACTGTCCAAATAAGCTTCCAAGGTTTCCATGTTCTCAAACATTTCGTAACCCCAGGCTTCCTCTGTCCACTTTGCCGCCTGGATCCTCAGCTGTCCTTTAATCAGCTCGCTTTCCCGTTTTTCCGAAGCAAAGGATAAAAACGTAATCATACTGCCTGCTGCCCTTTCACCAATGGGATCATAATCTTATGGTAAGGCTCATTATCCGTAGGCGGAATCGCCCCTACCCCGGGCTTCTCCACTGCCGCCTGTTCGGAAAAAGGCATCCCGTTAAATTCAAAGAGCCTTTGAGCCGATACATTGCCGCCCAAATGAATTCCCGCTTTCGAGCGGACAAACTTCTCATAAACGTCTTTGCCCATAACATCCATGCGCTGATCCTGGTTCATGCAGGCAAAGAAATAGATATTGTGCAAAAAGCCTTTTTCAAACAAGTTTGCCATGGCTCCGCATAGATTATCCTGCACGCCCTGGACACTGTGGAGCGCCAAAGCAAATGCCGTAAGATCGGCGATAAAGATAAAGTAAGGCGTCTCCTGCTGCATCCTGCCATAGATCTCCTGCTCCTCCATCCCTGAACCTAAGCATTGCTTCTTTAAGCGGTTCCGCTCCTGGAAGATGGGGACAAAACCCTGGAGGAATTTCTTGTATTCCTCATAGCTGCCGATGTGCTCCGCCCCTACATCCTTAGACAGCTTTAACAGCTCCTGCCCGGACAATTCTACCACGATTAGCTTGGACTCTTTCATCTTGGCGCTGCACATCAATACCTTTAAGAAATTGGTCTTCCCGGTACGTCCCTTACCAGAAATCAAGTAGCAGTAATTCCTTGCCAGATCGATGGAATAGATCTGTGCCGTCTCCATATCGTAGCCCACCGGAAGGAGGCTTCCCTCCTTTGATGCCGCCTGCACCTCATCCAGCGCGGCGAAGTCCTGCCACATAGGCTTTTCCGGGATCCTGGGGATCTGCCTTGCCCATTTTCCATTCCAGCACTGGTTCAGCCTTTCGCAGGCCTTCTGGATTTCCTCACCCCGCTTGTAGTCGTCTGCGGTGATAAAGGGAATGGCCGCCTGGAATTCCAGGGGATCCCCGTTGACCATAACCAGGCCCCGCCCATGGATGCCTGGCTCCGGGATTACCGGAAGCTGCATCATGTTCAGGCAGTCGCCATACTGGAACCGGTCAATCATTTCCATACAGATTACCCGGTGGATATTATCCCGCAGGCGATTGGGGATCTCTGAGGTATTAAATCCGGCTCCCGAAATCAAAAAGTAAATGCCGTAGGAAGCGCACTCCCTGGAAAGCTGGATCAAGGTGTCATCGTACTGGAATTCCGTCTTCTCCCTGAACCCGGCGATATTGTCGATCACCACTAAAATCACCGGACAGGTAACGCCGTGGGTCATCACATACTGGCCGTAGTTTCCTCCCCTAAACAGCTGCTTCCTTTCCTTTACCATGTTTTCCAAAAGGTGGAACAGCTTGCCGATGGTATCTAAGTCGCTTTCATACAGCACGCCGCCTACATGGGCCTCTCCCTCGAAAACACCCAGCATACGGCTGGAAAAATCCAGCATATAAAAATTTATGTACTCCGGAGAATACTTATGCATCAGGCTGTAGACGATGGACTGCAAAAGGGTGCTCTTACCGCTCATGGAAATGCCGCAGACCGCATGGTGGCTGTCCTCCGTAAAGTTAAGCACCAAAGGGATCTGGGACTGCTGGGTAGGATGATCGCACAAACCGATCTGCGTCTTAACCTCCCATTTCTCCGGGTACTGGGGCCAGTTCTCCCCGTCAAACAGCACGTCCGTATAACCAGCCAGCTGATCCATCACAAGCTGGGCCGGAAGTACCGGGAGCCACAGCTGCTGAGGCTTCTGGTAGCCTTCCCGCTCCGCCACCTCGGCTAAGTACTTCACTACCGCGTCCAGCTGGCTTTGATCCTTTGCCTCGGGAAGTTTTACGCCCTGCTCTTCCGCTTCCTTTAGCATCCTGGCGCAGATAAGCTTCCTTTCCTTTATGCCTTTCTCCCGCACTTCATCGTACAGGCTGATCACGTTTTGCAGGGCACGGCTGTTGTAGTCGTTTGGCGGGAAATCGATGCCGTCCTCCGCCATCAAGTCAAACATATTTTCTTCCAGGAAATCCTCCCTGCTCTGTTCTAAGCTCATGAAGTTTTCCACATTCATGTCCCATTCCGACAGGCTTTCCTCCAGGTATCTGCAAAGCTGATCCAGCCATTTTAGCTTGGCCTTCTCCTTCTGCCTGCGCTTTACGTGCCCGCCAACCAGGGCGGCTTTCCCCGTATTGGCCAGCATCATGGCCAGCACCTGGCGGCTGTTTTCCTCATCCTCGTCATACACCGCGCCACTCCAGCCGGACTGGAACAGCTCGTACAATTCGTCATTGCCCACCTGCAAATAACACCGGCCAGCCTGGGTTAGGTAAGCGGCGTCCGGCTTGTGAAGCATATCCACACTGTCCTGCCTGTCCTGCACACGCAGGCAAAGCCGGAACTTAGAGTTGCTCCAGATATTGTCGTCTACCGTGCCGCTGGGCTTCTGGGTAGCCAAAATCAGGTGAACCCCCAGGCTTCGTCCTACCTGAGCCACGCTGATCAGCTCCTTCATAAAGTCCCCTTCCTCCCGTTTTAACTCGGCAAACTCATCGATGATGATGAACATATGGGGAACCGGCTGAGCCGCCTCGCCGTTTTTATACAGCATGGTATAAGCATTGATGTTATTTACCCCATGCTCATTAAATACCCGCTGCCTTCTCTTATTTTCACTTTTGATGGATACCATGGCCCGGCGCACCTGGTTCCCGGAAAGGTTGGAAATCTGTCCCAGGATATGGGGCAGGCCGTTAAACAGGTTTGCCATGCCGCCGCCCTTGTAGTCGATGATAAAGAAACCGATATCATCCGGGCTGAAATTTAAGGCCAGGGAAAGCATATACGTCTGGAGCGTCTCCGACTTACCGGAACCTGTAGTTCCCGCTACCAGGCCGTGGGGGCCGTGGTACTTCTCATGAACATCCAGGTAACAGGGAACCCCGCCTGCCCTCTGGCCCACCAGCGCCTTCATATTATCGTATGTACGGTTCTTCTTCCACCGCTCCTCCACGTGGAAATCGCTAAGCTTGGACACATTGTACATATCGAAAAAGGTGATGGCGTTGGGCACGTCGCCGCCTACCTCCGTCTCGTTCACTTCCAGGCTGGAAAGCCGCCTCGCCATGGCTTCCAGTCCCTGCTGGTTCATGGCATCGAAGGCTACCTCCGTCCGCTCCCCGGTAATGGTATTATATTTCCCCTTAAATTCGTTGTCATTCTGGATAATGTACTCACAGGCGTTCGGCAGATTTTCATGGCTTTCCGCCATCAAAAGCACCGTCAGGCCAAATGAATTATCCTTGTCGAAAATGTACTTGGCAATCAGCTCCCCTTCCAGGAAGGAAGGCTCCTCCACAAACAGTACGTAATGGGGCTTATAAACCTTGTTCTTTTCCGAGGACGGGCGGATCTCCTCGCTCCTGAAACGGAGCACCTTGGTCAGCTCATAAAATACGTCCGTAGCTTCGTTTTTATTGCCTGCCACGTACCGCACCTTTTTATCCGGAGACCACACATGAGGAAGCCATTTGGCAAACTGCCACCGGCTTTCATTCTCCCCCTGATCCTCCTGGAACACGAAAGCCATCTTTACATCCGTATAACAGTTATGGGCCGCAATCTGGGCCGCCAGGGCGTATACCACCTGGTAAGCCCCTACCTTGTCCGGGCCGCCTACCACGCCCACTACCCGCTCCTTCAGCAGATCAAGGCAGATGGGAACCTGGTGAAGCATACTATAGCTTTCCTTGATGAACTTCGGCTTATCCGCCAGAGAGTCATTAATCAGGGTAAACTTCTCCTTAGGAATCTGAACGGAAACCTGGAAAGGCATATCGCCAATCCCCAGGCGGTGGAGAAGGAAATCCTCATGGGTGCTGTTGCGCCCCCACATTTTATTGGAATCCTGCATTTTCCTGGAGCTGCAGTCCTCTGCGGAAGGATACATCCGCAGCATGCTTTGGATATTGTTCTCGTATTTCTGCTTTATCTCATCGGCACACTTAATCAGGTATTCCCCGTAAGCCTCAAACCTGTGGTTTTCTTCTTTTTTCGCCTTGTCCTTCCCGTATCGGATATTATTTAACGCCCACCCTACGCCGATGATGGCGGAGCAAATGGAAGTAATAATACCGGTATACATAAATGTGCTGGCGTGAGCCCCAGTAGACCTGGCGCCGATAATGGCAATGCCGCTGCTAAGGAGCATAGGGATAGCCATAGTCATAGCCGGGCCGATGGCCATCATCAGCGGCACATCTCCCGGTTCCCTGGGAGCCGGGGGCGCTTCAATCTCGATCGGTTCTGTTTCCAGAACTTCCAGGTTCCTTGGGGCGCGATGGTAAATCTGGCGCACACCCTGCTTCTTTTCCCCTGCCGGGGGAACCTGGCCTCCCCACATATGAAGCTTTTTATTATTAACCTTCACGTTGCTTCCCTGGCGGATAGCCAGCACATCTCCTAAATACACCATATCCATACCCCAGATATGGATATTGTCGCCGAAATCCAGCCTCCGGCTTCCCCGGACGCGGACATCATTAATAAACACGCCGTTTTTGCTGGTATCTTCCAGCACCACGCCGTCCCGTGTGCGGCTGATGACGGCGTGCTGTTTGGAAATATATTGGTTATTGGAATATTGGTAGGAGTAAAGGATATCCGACTCCATGCTGCTTCCCACCACTATGCGCTTTTCTGAGGAAAAATCAAACTTGGAATAATTATAAAAGGAAGTGGGCTTCATCTGCACCACAATGGACAGCAATTCCCCCCTGAAGGATTCCAGCCGGTAGTTTGCCTGATCCCTAAGCCTGCTGTCCCCCTGGGGTCCTCTGATCTTGCAATTCCTACAGGGCAAAAACGCCCATTTCTGATCCACCATCTCCAGCCGGATCTCCAAATCATCCTGAAGATGGAAAATCTTCCGGTCAATTACCAAAACCGTCTCTGCATTGTGGATCGCCGGAAGCACGAATTCCTTGTATGCGCTCTGGCTGTACACCGATAATACCACACTCATAGCCTTATCCCCCGTAAACGATAGTTTAATGATGCCATGGCCAAAAAACATCTTGACGCCAACAGCATTTACTGCTAAAAGCGCCAAAACATCTTTTGACGCTTCTTATGGAATTCCTTCCCGCTTCCTGCTCCCGTGACTATAGAAAACTGATATGGTATGCCGTCTTCCCTACCATAAAACAGTCGCCGGAGCGAAGCTTTAACCCGCTTTGGTTCACGATCACCACTTTCCCCTTCCGCTTCAGGGCAATCTCCAGGATCCCTGTGCTCCGCAGGTAATTTTCCTTTTTATAGTAAAAAATCTGGCAGAACACCTGGCCGGGATCCACATCCCGGGGAAGGATCACCACATTCCCAAACTGGTTCCCGATCTGCACCGGCTCCTGGCGGCGGAACATATATTTCCGCTGAGATAGCTCCGTAATCTCCGTAAGCTGGTACATATCCTTATCCATCTGCGGGATATTTGACAAGTTATTCTGATCCTTAGAATACTCCACCTGGAAAGGCCGCCTTTTTTTCTCGAAGGATACCGCCTTTTTCTCCTCCAGGGGATTGGCTAATACCCGGTCTAAAGCTTCCTCCCGCATCCTGCGGACTGCCTGCTGCTTCTCCTCTTTTGCCTTTTTCCGTTTAATTAAAATCCGGATAGTCAGCGACAGTGTAAAGGCAATCACGAATATAATGATCATGATTATGGTCTGCTTAGAAATATTTAAATTCTGCAAAAATTCTTTCATCTTGCCTCTTCCCCCTGTATCTCCTGTCCCTGCGCCAATATGCTGTCATACGCTGTCCGTTCAAGGTTAACTATGCCAGCCCACGAAAACGCGCAGCTAAACACAATTATTATAACGGACATTTAGGGGTTGTGCAACTAAATTTCGCTTGCGTATATTTTTACTTCCCAAAGCATTTTTCAATCACGCCCTACCGCTTTGGAAGCACCTGGGAAGCGTCCACGTAATAGGACTCAAAATTCCCCCGCTCCACGTACACCGGGACACAGGTGTCGGTAAGGAGGTTGGTGGGATCGTACCAAATCGGGCCGCTGCGAAAGAAATATACCCTTCCCTCCGGCGACTGGTACTGGCACTCCAAAATATACGGATGCTGATAGTTGCTGGAAATATTTAGATCTACGCTAACCCCGATAATCTGGGCATCCAGCCGCATCCCTGTGGCCCTTAACTGCTTATCCCTGGCCTTTTTCCTTGCGCTGTGGACAATCAAGGCAACTCCCAGGATCAAAAGCACCGCTCCCAGGATGCCGAAAATCAGGCTTAATAGCTGGACGGAACCGGACTTAATCCTATCCGGCCGATCCAGATCGCAGTAAACGGTAATGGGATCCCCCTTTCGCATCCCGCTGCTGTAAAACCCCAAAGGGCTTTCAAAGTATTCTCCGTCTATCTCATAGGAAACGTATACATTATTCCGGGAAACAGAGCTGATCTCCCCCTCTACCTGAATGGAATTTTTTATAAAATTAGCCGTGCTGATAAACAGCCCTGCAGCCACTCCCGCGAACACAACGCCTACAATCGTGAAAATCACGCCTACTGCCGCAAACACATCCTTAAATAAAAACCTTTGTGTATAAATTCCTCTTCTGCCCATGCTTTCCCCCTGCTTAACCATCACTTTTTATTCTTCTTCCCTTAGCTGCTTAATCATTTTCCAGCGATATCCCAGAGAAATCCTTTCCCTGTGGATACTCTTTATCTATTGTACCGATTTATGCCAATAAAGTCAATTCATATGAGGAATTTTCAAAAATAAGCCTAAACGCAAAAATGGGGCTGCCGCAAAACAATTGGATTTTACGGCAGCCCCGTTTCGTTATTTAGGGACATTATTTAATTATAGGTTGGTTGATTTTTATTCGCGAAAACTTCCAGCGATTATGATTGATTATTGATTGATGCCCCATGTCCCTGAACCAGGGCAAATTTGCAAATACCGTATTCTTAAATCCTATTGATACTCTGCCACGTCGATCCAGCTAAGAAGGAATTCTTTCTCTTTCTCCTTCCTCTTGGTCAGCTGGGCAGCAGCCACGATAGGCAACCAGCGGTTTACATACTGGCGTGCGGTATCGCTCTTTTCACAGAACAGCTTCATATACATTTCCGCTTTATTCTTATCCTCCAGGCTAAACAGCAGATAGGTCATTGCCGCATCGGCAGAAGCGTTGCCCTGTGCCGCATGTGCCCAGTCGATGATCCAAAGCTTGCCGTACTTATCAACAATTACATTGGTGGGGTTGAAGTCGCCATGGCACAGCTTGGTGTGCTTTGGCATACTCTCTAAGCGGACAGCCAGCTCATAGCGGACAGTGGCGTTTAAGTCCTTTAAGCTGTTAATCTGATCCATCAGCTTATGGCGCAGCCTTTTGATGGTAGCTACCTTCTGCTTATGAACACTTAACTGCAGATCCACGAACATTTCCATATAGGTTTCCAGCTTCCCCGGCTCTTCCTCCATCAGCTGAGCCAAGGTCTTCCCCTCTACCTTGTCACGGATTAAGCACCAGCCCTCTGGCGTTTCTGACACGGATACCAAGGCCGGGATGTTCAGCTCGGTATTTTCTTCCACCAGAGCCTCGTTGCGGGCCTCATTTAATACTTCCGCCTTGGTATACCGGTTATCAAATACTTTGATAATCTTATCCTCTGTGGCATAAATCGTCTTATGGGGCCGTGTGAAAATGACTTTCTTATCTTCTTCCATGCCTTCTTTTTCCTCCTTAAATAGTGATATATGGTTATGGCCTTTCGCCGCCTTTATCCGGGACGAAAGCCTTGTGTCCAATAGGGCGGATATTCTTTTACGGATTATTTCCCGTAATATGCCCGCAGATACATTTCCTTAATCTCGCTCATCAGCGGATATCTGGGGTTAGCGCCGGTACACTGATCATCGAAGGCATCCTCTACCATCTGGTCTAAGTTGTCTAAGAAATACTTCTCGTCAATGCCGTATTCCTTAATGCTCTTTTTAATGCCTACGGCTGCCTTCAGCTCCTCTACCTTTGCGATGAACAGTTCCAAGGTTTCCTTGTCGTCCTTGCCGCAAACGCCGCAGAAGTGAGCGCACTCCGCATAGCGGGCCAAAGTATGAGGATACTGGTACTGGGAGAAGGTTCCCATCTTCGGCGGAACTTCCTCAGCGTTAAACCGCAGCACTTCGCTGATCATCAGGGCATTGGCAACGCCGTGGGGCAGATGATGGTAAGCGCCCAGCTTATGAGCCATGGAATGGCATACACCTAAGAAGGCATTGGCAAACGCCATACCAGCCAGGCAGGAAGCGTCGGCCATCTTCTGACGAGCCTCCGGATCGTTCGCTCCGTTGGTATAAGCCCTTGGCAGATAGTCAAATACGCTCTTCATGGCCTTTAACGCCAGGCCGTCAGTATAGTCCGTAGCCATAATAGAAGCGTAAGCCTCTAATGCATGGGTCAGCACATCCACGCCGGAAGCGCTGGTTAAGCCCTTGGGCTGGTTCATCATATTGTCCGCATCCACGATAGCCATATTGGGCAGCAGCTCATAATCGGCCAGAGGATACTTGGTTCCTGTGCGGTCGTCGGTGATAACGGCGAAGGGCGTAACCTCAGAGCCTGTACCGGAAGAGGTGGGGATGGCCACAAAGTATGCCTTCTCGCCCATCTTGGGGAAGGTGTAAACCCTCTTGCGGATATCCATAAAGCGCATAGCCAGGTCTAAGAAATCTACCTCTGGATGCTCGTACATTACCCACATAATCTTGCCTGCGTCCATGGCTGAACCGCCGCCTAAAGCGATAATGCAGTCCGGCTCAAAAGCGGTCATTGCCTTTGCCCCTGCGGTAGCGGAGGACAGGTTCGGATCGGGAGCAACCTCATAGAAGCAGGTATGCTGAATCCCCATCTGATCCAATTTTTCCTCAATCGGCTTTACATAGCCATTCTTATATAAGAAGGAGTCGGTAACGATGAAGCATTTCTTCTTGCCCATCACGGTTCCTAACTCATCCAATGCCACCGGCATACAGCCCTTCTTGAAGTATACCTTCTCCGGCGCTCTGAACCACAACATATTTTCTCTCCTCTCCGCCACGGTCTTGATATTCAGCAAATGCTTTACGCCTACGTTCTCGGAAACGGAGTTGCCGCCCCAGGAGCCGCACCCTAAGGTCAGGGAAGGCATCAGCTTAAAGTTGTAAAGATCGCCGATTCCGCCGTGGGAAGAAGGAGTGTTGATGACGATACGGCAGGTCTTCATGGCCGCTGCGTGCTTTAAGATCTTTTCCTTCTGAGCCGGATGGATATACAGGGAAGCCGTATGGCCGTAGCCGCCGTCCGCTACTAAGCGCTCTGCCTTGGCAATCGCCTCGTCAAAGTCCTTGGCATGGTACATGGCCAGCACGGGGGAAAGCTTCTCATGGGCAAATTCCTCGGAGATATCCACGGATTCTACCTCGCCGATAAGGATCTTGGTAGATTCCGGTACGGTAACACCTGCCAGCTTGGCAATGGTAAAGGCAGACTGTCCTACAATTTTAGCATTTAAGGCGCCGTTGATCAAGATGGTATGGCGAACCTTATCCAGCTCGTCGCCCTGAAGGAAGTAGCAGCCTCTGTACTGGAATTCCTTCTTCACTTCGTCATAAATATCCCCTACCACGGTAACGGACTGCTCGGAAGCGCAGATCATGCCGTTATCAAAGGTCTTGGAATGGATTACGGAGTTTACGGCCAGCTTAATATCCGCCGTATCGTCAATGATTACCGGCGTATTGCCAGCGCCTACGCCCAGTGCCGGCTTTCCGGAGGAATAAGCTGCCTTTACCATGCCAGGGCCGCCGGTAGCCAGGATAATATCTGCGTTGCGCATTACCTCATTGGTCAGCTCTAAGCTTGGCACGTCGATCCAGCTGATGATGTTCTTTGGAGCTCCTGCCGCAACGGCTGCTTCCAGAACAATCTTTGCTGCCTCGATTGTACAGCTCTTTGCACGGGGATGGGGGCTGAAAATAATGGCATTCCTGGTCTTTAAACAGATTAATGCTTTAAAAATAGCGGTAGATGTGGGATTAGTGGTAGGGATTACGGCAGCCACAAGGCCGATAGGCTCTGCGATCTTCTTAATTCCGTATGAAGAGTCTTCTTCGATAATGCCGCAGGTCTTGGTATGGCGGTAAGCGTTATAGATATATTCAGCGGCATAGTGGTTCTTGATCACCTTATCCTCCACAATGCCCATGCCGGTTTCCTTCACTGCCATTTTCGCTAACGGGATCCTGGCCTTATTTGCCGCCATTGCCGCCGCAAAAAAGATCTTGTCTACTTGTTCCTGGGTGTAGGTCGCAAAAACCTCCTGGGCTTTGCGCATTTCCTTCATCCGTGCCTGCAGCGCATCCACGTTGTCGATAAGAGTCTGCTCGGGCGCTGCTGCTTCCATGGTTTTGGTTGCCATCTCTTTTTCCTCCTTGATTTCCTTTATAGTTAGGTTAATAGCATCTCAATGTTATGATGTTGGGGTCAAAAGGTCTTTTGACCCTGGTATCATGTTACTGATTTAAGGGCAGTTTTGCGGAAATCAGTTCCGTTATAATTTTAACGTTATTTTTTTAACGTTATTTTTTTAACGATTTCATTATAGATCAGAACCTTGAAAAAGTCAACAAAAAACAGGATTTTTGTGCCTGAAAATTCCCACAAAAATAAGGACAAAACCCTTTGTCATGACATACATTTTCACCAATGTTGGGTATGAAGAACATTTTTTTCATATCTCTATCCATTATTTTTGCCCTGACTCCTCACCTCCTGCGCCTTTGTCCGTCATTTTTCTTTATGCTCCCCAATTGGATTTTCCTATTATCCCTGGGCAAGCTCCCCAAGCCTGCGCAGCGCCTCCTTCGCCTGCTCAATCACTGGGCAGCAGTCATGGTTCCGGCTGTGATCCAGGTAAGACAGCACTGGGGCATCCCCGCCAGCCAGCTTAAGCTTTCCCTTGTATTCATTCACTAACTGGATCAGCGCATTGGGATCCAGCTTTGCTTTGGGAAATACAGTCATCCGAAATTCCTGCCGGTTAATCACCACTTCCGTAATATATACCCGGTGGGCCATGGCCTTAATGCTGGCCACCGTCAGAAGGTTCTGCACCGCCCTGGGGATATCCCCAAACCGATCGATCAGCTCATCCTGCATGTCCATCTCCTCTTCCTCATTCTCAATGGCCGAGATCCGCTTATAGATATCCAGCTTTAAATACTCATTTTTAATGTAATAAGCGGGAATGTATGCATCGATATCGCACTCCACCACCGTCTCAAATTCCATGGATTCTTCCTGGCAGGCTTTCCCCTTTAAGGCAAGGACAGCCTGGTTTAGCAGCTTGCAGTACAGATCGTAGCCCACCGCCTCCATATGGCCGTGCTGCTCGGCCCCAAGCACATTGCCCGCGCCCCTGATCTCCAGATCCCGCATGGCAATCTTAATCCCTGATCCCAGCTCCGTAAACTCCCGGATAGCCTGGAGGCGCTTTTCCGCCTCTTCCTTTAACACCTTATCCCGCTTGTACATAAAAAATGCGTAGGAGGTGCGGCTGGATCGCCCCACCCTTCCCCTAAGCTGGTACAGCTGGGACAGGCCCATCCTATCCGCGTCATGGATCACCATGGTATTTGCGTTAGGGATATCCAACCCCGTTTCAATAATGGTGGTGGAAACCAGCACATCGATCTCCCCGTTAATGAAATCCGCCATTATCCGCTCTAACTGCCGCTCCTTCATCTGGCCGTGAGCGAAGGTCACGTTAGCCTCCGGAACCAGGGCCTGGATCCGGCCTGCCAGTTCCTCGATATCGTTAACCCGGTTATACACATAATAAACCTGTCCGTTCCTGGAAAGCTCCCTGTGGATGGCCTCCCGGATCAACTCCTCATTATACTCCATCACATACGTCTGGATAGGCATACGATCCACGGGCGGCTCTTCCAGAACGCTCATATCCCGTATTCCCACCAGGCTCATGTGGAGAGTTCGGGGGATTGGGGTAGCCGTCAAGGTAAGCACGTCCACGCTTTCCTTCAAGGTTTTAATCTTTTCCTTATGGGTCACGCCAAAGCGCTGCTCCTCATCAATGACTAAAAGCCCCAGATCCTTAAACTTCACATCCTTGGACAAAACCCGGTGTGTTCCGATCACCACATCCACCAGCCCCTTTTGCAAATCCGCCAAGGTTTTCTTCTGCTGGGCCGGGGTACGGAAACGGGACAGCATATCCACCCTCACCGGGAAATCCTTCATTCTCTGGACAAAGGTATTGTAATGCTGCTGGGCCAGGATGGTAGTAGGCACTAGGTAAACCACCTGCTTGCTTTCCTGCACTGCCTTAAATGCCGCCCGCAGGGCAATCTCCGTCTTCCCGTAGCCTACGTCGCCGCAGATTAGCCGATCCATGATTTTCCTGCTTTCCATATCCGCCTTGGTGGCCTCTATGGCATCCAGCTGATCCTCCGTCTCCTCATAGGGAAACAGCTCCTCGAACTCCCTCTGCCACACGGTGTCCGGGCCGTACTGAAACCCTGAATCTGACTGACGGGCGGCATAAAGCTCCACCAGTTCCCTTGCAATCTGCTGGACAGCCCCTTTTACCTTCGTTTTTGTTTTTTTCCACTCCGTCCCGCCTAATTTATTCAGCTTCGGCTTTTTCGCTTCTGCCCCAGCGTATTTCTGGATCCGGTCTAAGCGGGTGGCCGGGATATAAAGCTTGCCCCCATCGCCGTATTCCACTTTAATATAATCCTTCGTCACCCGATCCCGCTCAATCTTCTCTATCCCCTTGTATATGCCCAGGCCGTGATCCTCATGAACCACATAATCCCCCACAGCCAGTTCGGAAAAATCCGCAATCTTTTTCCCCTCATAGGAGGATTTCCGCCTCCCCTTCTTTTTCTTTTCCCCGCCAAAAATATCGCCTTCCGTGATTACCACGAATTTCAGCATCGGATACTCAAAACCTTTATGGAGGTTTCCGTAAGTCACCAAAATCTCCCCCGGCTTTACCCCGCAAATCGCCGCCTTAAACTCATCCGCCTTATCCCCGGCATTTTGCCCTCCCTTTTCTTCCCCGGTTTTATCCTCCGCGATGGAGACCAATCCATCCGGGCAATATGCCCTAAGTTCGTATTCCCTAAGATCGCTGGCTAAACGGCTGGCCCTGGTTCGTGAACCGGTTAGCAGCACTACCCGGTAGCCATCCTTTTTCCATCGGGTCAAATCTTTAATCAGCAGCTCAAATCCATTTTGGTAAGAATTTACATTCTTTACGGTAAACGCGTATTGCCCATTTACCGTTAGTCCGGCCAGGCGCTGTTCCAGTCCGGTTAAATACACGGTTTTCCCAGTTTGAAGCCTTGCCAGCACTTCTTTCATCGGATATAAAAGCTCCGTCTGCCCGCCCAGCAAATACCCCTTCTCCAGGCGCTGCCCCATGCTCTCCCTGAATTCTGTCTCCACCGCTTCACCCTTTTCCTGGATCCTGAGCGGCTCATCCAAGAAAATCAGCGTATCCCTTTCGGAAAAATACTGGGTAAAGCTTACGGTAACATTGGAAAAGTAGCGGATATACCCGTCAAGGTTTCCCACTCTTCCATTTTCTTCCAAATTTTCCGTAAATTCACGGATAATGGTAAATATCCTGTGCCCTTCCTCAATCTGCCCGTTTTTTCGGAAAACCTCCCGGCTTTCCTCCGCCTCCTGCCTCAGACGCCGGATTCCCCCCTCTATCTGCCCAGGATCCAGCACCAGCTCCTTTGCCGGATATATCCTCACCTTTTCCAGCTGCTCTACCGATCTCTGGCTTTCCAAATCAAAGCAGCGCACCGAATCTACCTCATCATCCCATAGCTCAATCCGGACAGGGAATTCTTCCGTCAGGGGAAAAATGTCAATAATCCCGCCCCGGATGGAAAACTGCCCCATGCCGTCCACCTGAGCCATCCGCTCATAGCCTAAAGCTACCAGCTTCTCTTTCAGCCCCTCCAAATCCACCTGCTGCCCGGGTTCCACAGAAAGCACGCCAGCGCTTATCTGCCCTAAGGGAAGAAGGTGATCCATCAGTCCGTCCGGGGTAGTAATCACCACTCCTCCTTTTTCTTCCATCAGCGCCTTCTGCACTTTGATCCGCTGCCTGGCCATCATGTTTCCGTGGATATCCGCCGCATAAAACAGCAGATCCTTGGCCGGATACAGCCACACCTGCCTGGTAAAATTCCGAAAATCATCATAGATTTCCTTCGCCCTCAGCTCATCATAAGTAACCACCAGCTTCCACGGATAAGGCCTTCCCAGCTCATTCATCAAATGAACCTTTTGGGAATCCAAGGTTCCGGTAGCCTGCAGCGGCCCCTTTCCCTGGGAAAGCGCCTGGGCTAAGTCCTCATATTCCTTCAGTTCCATTAACAAATCCTGCATACTATCCTCCACATTTCCTCGTTCCCGCTTCCTCTATTCCCATTCCAAGAGTGCTCTTCCTTTTATTTCCGCGAGCAATGAGCCAAGTGCCGTGCTTGCACGAGCATTTGGCGAATGCCGCGAGGGTCAAATACCCCTCTGCTTGCTATGGGGTATTTGACTTCTTCCGGTTGTACCGGTTCATGGCTGCATCCGCCCCGTCGGCAAGCATAAACTCCACCGCATCCG
The DNA here is from genome assembly GCA_910575565.1 of Lachnospiraceae bacterium. Classification (GTDB taxonomy): domain Bacteria; phylum Bacillota; class Clostridia; order Lachnospirales; family Lachnospiraceae; genus Caccovicinus. Next base: position 100,289 of record CAJTFL010000014.1, read on the forward strand.
CCGCATCCTGGAAAGCATCCTCCATCATTTGCCGATCCGTCTGGGAAAATCGGCTCAGCACATAATCCGCCAGATCCATCCTGTCCGGTTTGGCTCCTACCCCGATTTTAATCCGGGGAAAATCCTGGCTCCCCAAATGAGCGATAATGCTCTTAATCCCGTTATGTCCCCCGGCGCTGCCCTTCGTCCGAATCCGCAGCTGCCCTACCCTTAAGCTGATATCATCATAAATCACGATGACCTGTTCCGGCCGGATCTTGTAAAAATCCGCCGCCTCCCGCAGGCTCTCCCCGCTTGCGTTCATAAAGGTCTGCGGCTTTGCCAAAAGCACCCGTTCCCCACCGATAAACCCTGTGCCGCAAAAAGCCTTGTGCTTTCTCTCCGTTATCTGTATCCCGTGCTTTTCTGCCAGCACATCGATGGCGTCAAAGCCTGCGTTGTGGCGTGTTTTCTCATATTCCTTTGTGGGATTTCCCAATCCTGCAATAATATACATCTGTCCTAACCTTTCTTTAATTCAACACAGTTATCCAGGCAGCACAACAGGGGCTGCCGCAAAACGCCAAGTTTTACGACAGCCTCAATTATTGCCCTGTAGGTGTTCCGGCAAATTTAATCCTTCCTGTAAGCTTACCTGCCCTTACTACCACTCCCCGGTCCTGCGGATATTCGTCTCCAAAAGACGGTTAAATCCCAGCCATCCCGTGTTTTCATTCCCCCCCTGAAGGGCTTCAATCATGGTTTCCAGCTTTGCATCCGTATTATCCGCAAAATTCAGCGCCAACGCCTCCAAAAGCGCCGGTTTTTTCGGCGAGCCGTATTCTAATTCCCCGTGATGGGCCAAGATGCAGTGCTTTAATTCCAGCGCCAGCTTCACCGGAAAATCCGGGATTTCCCGAATCTGGCCGTCGATCATCTCCGTCCCCATAATAATATGGCCCAAAAGCTGCCCGTCATCCGTGTAATCATTTTCCGGGAACCGGGAAAGCTCCTTAAGCTTTCCGATATCGTGAAAAAGAGCCGCCGTAATCAGCAAATCCCTGTTCAGCATAGGGTAATAGGAGGCATAATAATCGCACAGCCTGGCCACGCCCAAGGTATGCTCCAAAAGGCCTCCCACAAATCCATGGTGGACGGTTTTAGCCGCAGAATGAAAGCAAAAAGCCTTGGCAAACTTCTGGCTGCCAAAAAAGTGAGCGGTAAGCTTGCTTAAATAGGGATTCTGTATGGATTTCGCCAAACCCATAAGCTCCTGGTACATCTTCTGGATATCCTTTTTTGACACCGGAAGATAATCCTCTTCCTTATACTCCCGCTCCACTGCCCTGCGGATCCGCTTAATGTTCAGCTGGAAGGAACCCTGGAACAGCGTTACATCCGCCTCTATCTGAACGTAATCCATCACGTCAAAGCTTCCTACCCCGGGGGAGGTTAAATCCCAAATTTTCCCATCAATTATCCCTGTCTTATCCTGCAGCACCAGGTTTCCATATTCCTTCCCGCTTTTTGTAACCGCAATCTGCTTGCTTTTGCACAAATATACATCGGATGTATGCATTCCCTCCCGGAATGTTTCAATATACCTCATTTCCTGCCCTCTCTCCCCAGAGCATACTTAAACATTCATTCCCGCACATCTGACGGAGAGCAATGTTCAAACACGCTCTAACAATTTCTATCGTAACTGTTCAGTACCTTCGCCGTTACGAGCAAAAATCCATTGAAAATTGCCTTCGGTAATGGGATTTTTGCCCTCTGTCCAAGTTTATCTTACGGTCGGCGCAGTAAATGTGCAGGCCTGCTAACAGTTACTTTCTGTCTTAAAATCTGCCTGATAAAACCACAAAAGGAAACCAGGCTTACCTGGCTCCTATTGTCACTTCGTATTCAATTGGCGTATACCGGTTCTGTCCATAGCGCTGGATTTCCACCGTTACCACATCGCCGGAAGACAGCTTATCCAGGCAATTCTGGAAATCCTTCATGGTCGCCAGCTCTGCCATCCCCAGCCGGGTAATAATGTCCCCGCTTTGGATCCCTGCATTGTAAGCCGGCCCGTCTATAGACGCCGTATTTACGTAAACTCCCAGTGGAAGACCCTCCTGACGCCTGGCTTCCGTGACCTCTATCCCCATAATGCCGAAATAAGGGGCAGCAATCCCATTGGACAAATCCTCCAAAACACCTTTGTAATCAGACAAGGCGCGGATAACCGTCATATCTCCTCCCTCAGTCTGATAATCATCCGTCACCCAGCCGATTACCTGTCCCCTGGTATTAAACAAAAAGGTTCCCTGGCTGGCTTCCCCCTTGGCATCGGTATAAAACAGGCGGCTCATCCCGTCTACTACGGATATGTTTTTCGCAATATAAGAAATGCTCCCCATGCTGAAGGAATGAACCATTCCCGCTGGGCTTCCCGCCGTAAACACCAGATCCCCCTGCTTAACCGCATAAGAATTGCCTAAATCAAGCACCTTAAGCTGCTTTTTCATGGTTTCATCCAACTGGCCGGAATCAATGCGGATTACGGCCATATGAGAAATCCGGTCAGTCCCTTTTAGCTCCCCCGTAACCTGGCCGCCGCCAGGCAAAGTGACCGCTAAGGAATCCGCACCTTCCACCGCGCCTATGGGCGTAAGGATTAAGTATTCCTCCGGGGTAGCGGCAATCACTGCCCCCGCATATAGACCTGACATTTCCACCGGGTTATTAAACCAGTCCATCTCCGTCTTTACCGAATGAACCGTCACTATCCCCTGATCCGTTTCCCGGAACAGCTCATTCATGCTGGAATGCATCTTAACCAAATCATCCAGGGAAAAGGGATAACGCCCTACCTCCTCCCGCACAATCTCTTCGATAGGCTCCGTCTCTGTCTCCGTCTCCGTCGTCTCTTCCTTTGCGGCCGTCTCCGGCTCTGTCCTTTCTGTCGTTTCCGGTTCCACGGAAGTTTCCAGCTCATCCTTGGGGATCGATACGGTAACTGGCGGAGAGGTTTGCTCCTCTACTTCTATCAGGTATTTCTTTGCTAATGGCTGGGATACCACAAATGTAACAGCTGCCAGGAATCCAAACAAAACCGCTCCCATCACCAAAAGCAGAAAACGCTTAAACAGCTCCGCCTTCGTTAACTTAGGCCTTACGATTTTTTCACGGATAAAACGGCGGTTCTCCGTTTTATTTTTCAGGTCGTCCTCATCCGGCAACTGGAACACCTCCCTTATCAAACCATGTCTATTGTTCATTATACGTTTCTTCTTCTTATTATGCAAGAAAAAGATAGCATGAAACCAGCGTAAAACCAAAAGGTTTTATCCCATGGGAGCCTGGTAGAATCTGCCGTAAAAATTTTCCGTTTTCAGCACATTGATAATAATATGGGGATCCACCGCCCTCATCAGCGCCGCAACATCCGGCGCTTCGTAGGAAGACACCACCGTATGAAGCAGATACATCTTTTTATGGCTGTATCCGCCTACCGCCTCCACACAGGAGATCCCATGGCGGAAATGAGCTACGTATTCCTTGATCACCTCTTCCGCCTGCAAGGTAGTGATCTGCAGCGTTACCCGCTCAAACCGATGATGGAACGTAGATATGGTCCTGGTGGAAATAAACTGGAACAGGATGGAATATCCTGCGTAAATCCAGCCAAAAATCAGGCCGAAAATGCACAGAATCACCACATTTACCCCAAACACATACTCCCAGATGGAGCGCCCCGTTTTGTTGGATACATACAGGGCGATAAAATCCATGCCGCCTGTAGACGCATGGCCCCTTAAGGCCACAGCTATCCCGATACCGTTTAAAAAGCCGCCGAAAATCACATTCAGCATCACGTCGTCAAACATCGGCTCAAACCGGCATACCGCCAAAAAAAAGCTGGCCAGGGCAACCTGGAGCATGGAGTAGAAAGTAAACCTGACGCTTATGCTCCTGCTGCACATAATCGCCACCGGGATATTTAAGGCCAGCATCCCTAAAGAGGTAGAAAAATTGCGGCCAAATAAAGAAGCCACATTGTCAATCAAGATTGCTATCCCCGTAAAACCGCCGGAAAGCAGATGGGACGGGCGGATAAAGGTCTGGATCACAAAGGCCTGAATCAGCGCGGAAAGGGTCACGGCCAGGATAGTCACAATCCGCCTTGCCATCATATTCTTCCTGTACTTTTCAATTATGGTTCTGCTTTCCATCTGTTTTTCCTATTCTCCTTCCATGTGTTTAGATACTAAACGCTGATCACCGCTATTTCCTTTGGCCAAATGCCTCTGCAGGCATTTGCCAAATGCTCATGCAAGCACGGCACTTGGCTCATTGCCTGCGGAAATAAACAGATATCTTATTCTACCAATTTTCGCTTGGAAAATCAATGTACATTCCTTACATTGACTCCCTGATCAGCACTTTCTTCCCGCAGAAGGCAAAGCCATACTTGCGGATCCTTCCCTCCGGGATGCCTTTAGCCGCCAATGCCACCCCGTACTGCTTTTCCTCGATCTGCCTTAGCGCCGCCTCTGCCGTGAAGCCGAAGCTGTCACCGTACCTTTCCGAAGTGGCGGTTACGACCTCAAGTTTATTCAGATCGGAAAAAATCGACTCCTTGCTTACCCTGGTGATGCCCGTCATTACCGAACGCTCTAAATAAGGATTGGTCTTAAAGGCGGCATTGAACATATTCCGGATGAAGGAAACGATCTCACCCCAGTACCCATTCATATATGCCTCCTGCATAGGTGTGTCGTATTCGTCCAGCAGGATGATCACTTTCTTATGGTAATAATTAAATAAATAACGGGACAGCTGATGAATTGCCCCAAAAGCTATAACTTCCGGCATATCCGGGGAAATCCGCTTTATATAATTTTTTTCTTCCTCTGAAAGAAAATCTCCTTCCAGCAAAAAACGATTGTCATGGTATAAATTGGTAATAATCTGGTTGATTTGCCAAACGGCTGCCTTATATGTGCTTTCCTTCACATTGGCAAAGGACAGGCTGATTACCAGGGTTATAAAATATAAAAGACTTCTTAATCAAAATAAATACAAAAGAGCCACAGCATAGCATTTATGCGGCACTGGCGGAAAGGAGGGAATTGATTATGAGTCACGATTTAACAGCGTTATACGAGATGTTGAGCCATGATGATGAAATGACAAATAGACGTAAAGCCAAGTGATTTTTTTCGGCATCCATAGGGGATGCCGTTTTTGCTTTATTGAATAGCCCCAACAAATTTGTAGTAGATGGTAATGCGCTTTTCCTTACCCTTGCGGCAGCGTCCCATTCCCGGCGTTTCGTAAATTGTAATCCGGTCAATCAGTTCGTGAAGCTGTTCTACTTCTGCGACACTAAGACCTGAATCCTCTGCAATCTCCTCAATTGTCAGTTTTCCCCTTTTCAGCATCCTGAGTGCTGTTTCTTTTTTCGTTTCGCTAATACCCTGACTCTTTCCCTGATTTAAAATGGTTCTTGCACTTGTTTCAATCAATGCGCCTCTCATCATATCACCTACGCCTTTCTGCACATTCTCATACTTCTGTGCGATTTCCTTAATCACATCACTCGATAAATCAATAATCGTGCGTTTGTCAAACGCCCCGATCACTCCCTGCTGTTCCAGCACGTCCAGCCTTTCTAAAATTTCCTGGTACTCTGCCTTTAACTCCGTTCTTATCTCTGTTCTCTATACTCTTATCTCTAATCTCTGGTGAACAGGATTTTTTATATGATACCAGGATCAAAAAACCTTTTGACCCCAACATCATCATATACAACCACCAAAGAAAAATCAAATTAAACCCAAGCGTCTCGCTTTTCTGCTCTAAAATTTACTGTTCAAAAATACCTTCCAATCTGTACTGCAATCCCTGCTGGCCTCAACATTATAAATACAATTAATATTAATATAAATTGCATAAAATTGATTAAATAATCAAAATATGATATTGTTAAGAAATAGTACATATACAAAAAAGAGGAGATAAAACCATGTTTAAAAATCATTTTGGGGAAACGGTGATTGTTGTATTGGCAATCCTGATGGGACTGATCATGTCCATTGCATCCATTATGGTAAACCGTATGGCATTCAATTTTTCAAACGTATTTAAAATTTGGGCAATGATCACACTGGTTATCCTATTGGCAAGCATATTTATTCCGTATAAAGAATGGTCATCAAAAATAACCAGGGCGATTGTACACAGCCAAAGGGGCGCTCTTTATCAATTAATCGATAATATCCTTCCTTCCCTAATTTTAAATACCTGCAATACGGTAATTGTCTCTGCTGCCAATATTTTTTTCAATGAAACAATCCCAGCCCAGATGCAATTTGAAAAATGGGTAGAGGGAATTATACATGACTGGCCAATTATGTTTGTTGTGTCCTATTTTGCAGCATTTATCGCTGAGGCGGCAGGCATATGGGTTGCAAAACGAAATGTAAACCAATAAGAAGGAGGTTCATTTTATGGAAAGAAACTACTTAAACCTATGCCGTCCAATTACCATCGGCGGCATAACATTCAGAAACCGGATGTTTTCGGCTCCAATGGGCGGAACGGATATTACCAATGACGGATGTATCGGGCCGAAATCCACAGCATTTTATGTATTGCGTGCAAAGGGCTGGAAGTGACGGCCAATGGCGTTCTTTGCGCCCATGAAAATGGAGAAAAGCTGTTTATTCCAGGTTCTTCCATCATCTGTGCCCTTGGGCAGCGTTCCAGGACGGAAACGGCAGAAGAACTTAGTGACGCCGCTCCCTACACGGCAGTAATCGGAGACGCCGCAAAGGTTTCTACGATTACTAATGCAGTTTACCAGGGATACCATGCCGCACTGGATATTTAGCCGCTGCCTGCCGGCTGGACATTTAACAGAAAATATTGGATAAACCGCTTCACCGCAAAAGACGTATAATTCCGGTTTGGCAAAAGGATGTAAAATAACCGTTTTGCCAAATCGGAGTTTATTTTATAAAACAGCAGGGGAACCTCCGTATTCCGGATCATCCGGTCGCTGATAAACGTAGCTGCAAAATCATTGGCAGCCAGATGATACGCCGTGGCCAGCTGGGACAGCTGCAATTTGACCATTGGCTCGAAACCGGCCTCCTGGAAAAATCCTAATGCCCGGTCATAAAGATTATTCCCTGGCGTCAGCAAAATGTATTCCAACTCACGGAATTTTTCAAAGGGAACATCCGGGCATGACTGTTTTAGATGCTTTTTATGAACAACGTCCCAAGGAGTTAAGGCGGCATGGAATACTTTCTGGTTTATGGGATGACTTTTTGGGACAGCCAGCAAAATATGATCGTAAAAAATTTCGTAGCGCTCAAAATCTTTCATAAATACAGGATTGCAGCTAAAGGTCAGATCAATTTTTCTCTCTGACAGCATATCCGACAGCACATCCGAGCTTTCTTCTATGATCTCAAACCGAATGCCAGGATACTCCTTGGAAAATCCTGATAATATTTGGGGAAGGATGTAGGCATTTAAATAATGGGAACCACCTAAACGGATGGTTCCTGTATTTAACTGCTGGATATCATTGATCTGCTGATCCAAATCGTATTCCAGATCCTGCATCTTTTTAATGGCCTGGATATAGATCTCTCCTGCCTGGGTAAGTTTCAGCGGGCGTTTGCTCCGATCAAAAAGGGGCATTCCCATAGTTGCTTCGATTTTCTGGATAGCAATGCTTAATGCCGGTTGGGTAAGATATAAATTTTCCGCCGCTTTTGAAAAACTGCCGTCTAAATATAGCTGGTAAATATACTTAAAATCTTGCTGCATATTATAAACCTCATTTATATTAATATAAAACCTATAAATTTGATTATATACTAATTTTATGCTAAAGTAAAGACAGAAAGAAAACAAATTTTATTTAGAGTGTGCTTGAAAAATGCTCTAGGAGAAAGGAGTGTGTCTGATGGAAATTAATGCATTGCTTATGGATCCGAAAGACAACGTTGTTACCTGTGTCGCCCAAGTCGCTGCAGGAAGCCAGGTGGTTTACCGGCGGGGGGACGAACTGTGCACCATCACCGCAGAAGAAGCCATTCCCTTTTGCCACAAAATTGCTTTAACCGATTTGGAAGAAGGCAGCCAAGTGATCAAATACGGAGAATTGATCGGAAAAACTTCACGGCCTGTAGCAAAAGGAACCTGGGTTTCCCATAACAATATCTACAGCATTCCCCGTGATTATGAACAGGAATTCATTAAATAAGCAAGGAGGAGAGAGTATGCAATTTTGGGGTTATAAGAGAAAGGAAGGGCGGGCAGGGATCCGCAACCATGTCCTGGTGCTTCCAACCTGCGCCTGCGGAAGTGAAAGTGCAAGAATCGTAGCCAGCCAGGTACGGGGAGCCGTAAATATCGTATTTAACACGGGATGTTCAGATGTAGCCGCCAATACGGCAATGTCGCAGAAAATATTAACCGGGTTTGCCTGCAATCCTAACGTATACGGTGTCGTCATCATCGGCCTGGGATGCGAAACCGTTCCTCATCATATGCTGCGGGAAAAAATCCAATCCATGACCAGCAAGCCGGTAGTTTCCTTTGGGATCCAGGAAGAAGGGGGAACATTAAAAACGATTGAAAAAGCAGTGCGGGCAGCCCGGGAAATGGCGGCAGAAGCAGCAATGCAGCAAAAAGAGCTTTGCGACATTTCCCAATTGCTTCTCGGCATCGAATGCGGCGGTTCGGACGCAACCTCCGGGATCGCCAGCAATCCGGCCGTAGGAGAACTTAGCGACAGGCTGATCGATTTAGGCGCATCCACAATCATGAGCGAATCCATCGAGTGGATCGGCGGCGAGCATATTGTTGCCAAGCGGGCGGCAGCGCCAAAAATCCACAATCAAATTATCCAAATCTGCAAAGACTATGAAGAGCATTTAAAAGCGGCCGGACAGGACTGCCGGGCAGGCCAGCCTACTCCCGGCAACAAGGCAGGGGGATTATCCACACTGGACGAGAAAAGCCTTGGGTGTATCCGAAAGGGCGGAACGCGTCCCATCGTCCAGGTGTTAGCCCAAGCGGAATGCCCCACAGAACATGGCGCTATCGTCATGGATACCGCCGGTTACGATATTTCTTCTGTAACTTCCATGGTGGCAGGCGGATGCAATGCAATTATCTTTACCACGGGCAGGGGAACTCCCACGGGCAATGCCATTGTCCCGGTACTTAAAGTAACCGCCAATGCTTTGACTTACCAGAAAATGGAAGATAACATAGATGTGGATCTAAGCGCAATCATCAAAGGTACAAAAACCTTCCAGGAATGCGGCAAAGAACTGCTCCATGTAATCCAGGATATCTGCAATGGCAAAATGACCAAGGCGGAAGCCTATGGATTTTCGGACATTGCCGTAGATCATGTATGCCGATACGTATAACGCACTGCAAATCCCTCTTTTATCCGCAAAAGAAAATTTGAACCGAAGTTACGGGTGAAAATACTTCACTCATGCCTGTCTGCGCAGTAAAAGGCGCACAGAATGGAGGAAAAAATGTCAAGTTTAACAATCTGCTTAATTATCTGCCTCGTTACTATTCACAGTCGGTTTGATGGAACGACAAATAAAGCGGAGCTGTAACACCGCTTTCAATGTTCTGATGTGTTTTTAGGAAGATTAGACCGAGAAGATTTCGGCA
>CAJTFL010000015.1 GCA_910575565.1 Lachnospiraceae bacterium
CTGGTTCTTAGCAGGCCTGCCAGTGTTAGAGTAAAAGGGCAGGAGCCCTCCCATGGCCTTGTCGGTATCGAAAAGGCGGAGTTTCTGCCATGGTTTAAAAAGTTCTGTATGGAGCCGGTTCCTTTCCGATGAATCGAAATGGGCTTTGGATTCGGTGAGAAAGTACTTGTAATCTTGCATGGACTGCCAGTACTTGATCATAAAGTGTACCTCCTTGTAGTTATTGCGCTGTGCGTGGGGCACAAACGCTTCCTAACTACAAGGGGCGCGTTTGGTGGCTGGCGTATATGGCCACCAAACGCGCCGCACATTTTGGGTTATAAGTCAATAGTATTTGATAAATTTTATGATATTTTTCTCTGGAGTATGGAGGAAGAAATAAAAAGGCAAACAAAAAAAGAGCGGAAATATGGGCTTTAAAGAGTTTCCGAAACTGCTCTTAACTGATAATGGAGGCGCTGATCTATCCATCAGCGCCTCCACTGTATTAAACCGCCTATTTTCCCATAACTTCTTTAAATTACCCTTCCTCTGCCTCCCGGGAAGGGTTCAGCCGCTTAAATACCATGTCATACCCGTCATTGCCGTAATTTAAAGAGCGGTTCACCCGGCTGATCGTCGCCGTGGACGCTCCGGTTTTATCGGCTATCTCCAGGTATGTCTTCCTTTCCCTCAGCATCTTCGCCACTTCATACCTTTGTGACAAAGACAGCAGTTCATTAATCGTACAAACATCTTCAAAAAACAGATAGCATTCTTCCGGGCTTTTTAATGTCAGGATCGCCTGGAATAAATGATCCACCGCCTCTGTTTTTATCTTTTTATTCATCCCCAGCCTCCTCCCCAAAGGTTCTTGCATCCTTTGCACAGCATAATGCCGCAGCTTTGCACGCCATGGCGTCCTGGCCGCTTTACCGGTTCCCGATCCGGTTCTTGTTGAAATTAATCAGGCAGCCTGCCTTCACAATCTCCCTTTCCTCCGGGGTCATATCGGCGATATACAGCGTAATCTCCTTTACCTTATCCCCCAGCACATATGCCTTAATATCCGTCAGCTTCCCGTCCAAATGGGAACGGATGCCTGGGACATAAAGATAATCGCCCACCTCAAATTCCGGATCGCCTTCCATCTGGAAGGGAAGCATCCCCCAGTTCATCACATTGGAACGGTAACGCTTAGTCGCATATTCCCTGGTAATATTGGCAAGGCCGCCGATTACCCTCTGGCAGCTTGCCGCCTGCTCCCTGGCGGAGCCGTCACCAGGCTTAACGGCATAAACCACGCTGCCAATCTCCGTGGCCATCATCCCTGTCCCTTCCTGTCCCGGAATGGCGCGGATCTGCTCAAACAACCCCTTAAGCTCACCCTCCAGCGCCGAAGGATCCTCTCCCTTTGCCCTGGCTTTTTCCAGCTTATCCACCTCTTTCGCCCGTCCCACATACTCCGGATCCCTTCTGGAAAGGGTAAATTCCGCAAGGCCTAAAGGATTAGAGCGGTAGGAAGAAGTCTCCCCGGAGGGAATCAGCTCATCGGTGGTCGTCACCGGATCCATAATCTTTGAACAAACCTTTAGCAGGATATTTTCCGCCAGCTGGCTCATCTTCGGCCAGTCCTTGATGTTAGGGCCGTAAACCAGCTCCGCCTGGCCGTCGCCCTTCCCAAAGCCCTGGTATACCCGCTTGTCATAGGAAGAGGCGTCAAACTCATAGGCCGGAACGTCATCCCAGCAGTCAAACTCCAGGGCAGAGGTGAGCACGCCCCCATTGGCCGCCGTAGCCGCAATGGATCGGGCATCCATCAGCGCCACCGCCGCCATCTGGCCGCTGCCCGGTTTAGAGCCTTCCCGGTTGGGGAAATTCCTGGTGGTATGGCGAACGCTTAAGCCGTTGTTGCAGGGCGTATCCCCTGCGCCAAAGCATGGCCCGCAGAAGGCCGTGCGGATAATGGCTCCCGCCTCCATCAGCTCCGACACCGCTCCCTTTTTCACCAGATCCATAAACACCGGCTGGGAGGAGGGGTAAACTGCCAGGGAGAACTCACCACAGCCGCAGCTTTGGCCCTTAAGGGCGTGAGCCGCCTCAATTACATTGGTATAATTGCCCCCGGCGCACCCGGCAATCACGCCCTGCTGGACGGCAAGCTTCCCATCCACGATTTTATCCGTCAAGGTAAAGGACGCCTTGCCGCCGCCAATCCGCGCCCCTTCCTTTTCCACTTCCCTTAAGATATCGCCCAGGTTAGCGTTCAGCTCGTCAATCTCAAAGGCATTGCTGGGATGGAAGGGCAGGGCAATCATAGGCTTAACGGAGCTTAAGTCCACGTAAACGCAGCCGTCATAGTAGGCAATCTCCGCCGGGGCAAGCTTCCTGTAATCCTCCCCCCTGCCGTGGAGGGACAGGAAGCTTTCCGTGTCCTCATCGGTGCACCAGATGGACGATAGGCAGGTGGTCTCCGTAGTCATCACGTCCACGCCATTCCGGTAATCGGTGCTCATGGAAGCCACCCCGGGACCCACAAACTCCATGACTTTATTCTTCACATAGCCATTCTTAAACACCGCCCCGATAATGGCAAGGGCGATATCCTGGGGTCCCACCCCAGGCATAGGCCGCCCCTCTAAGTAAACGGCCACCACGCCGGGATAGGCGATATCATACGTATCGCAAAGAAGCTGCTTTACCAGCTCGCCTCCGCCTTCCCCCACGGCCATCGTACCCAAAGCCCCGTACCGGGTATGGCTGTCCGAGCCTAAGATCATCTTGCCGCAGCCAGCCATCATCTCCCGCATATACTGGTGGATCACGGCGATATGAGGGGGAACATAGATCCCGCCGTATTTCTTTGCCGCAGACAGACCAAACATATGGTCGTCCTCGTTAATGGTTCCGCCCACCGCACACAGGGTATTATGGCAGTTGGTCAGAACGTAAGGAATAGGGAAACGCTCCATCCCCGATGCCTTGGCCGTCTGCACAATCCCTACAAAGGTAATGTCATGGGATGCCATGGCATCGAATTTTAGCTTTAGCTGTTCCATATTTCCCGAAGTATTGTGCTTTTCCAAAATCGAGTAGGCGATTGTGCCCTTTACCGCCTGCTCCTTTGACGCTTCCCTGCCAGTCAATACCTTGATTTTTGCTGCCTCACTTTCCGGCACGATTGTGGAGCCATCCACCAGGTATACGCCGCCATCATACAATGAAATCATATTTTGTCCTCCTAAAATGCACGCAGCCGTTCTCATGTGAACCTCTAGTGTACTAAGCTTTTATCTTTTAACGCGCTAATACAGATTATATGATTATCTGGTGGAAATTGCAACTGGTTTCTTTGGCATACCGGCAAGGCGTATACTTAAACGGTGATTTCAAATACCTTTTTCTTACTTTTTTCCAAGATAACCGTATTTTGCCTGTATTGCTTTTGGGAGCCAAACTGAAAGCTAATCATCCACACCTTCAAAGCTTAAACGGAGTACCAGGCACTGCCCGGAAAGCCTCCTTTGCAGGGCAGGCAGCAATGTGGTCTTCCCAAACTGCCGGACCCGGTTAATCGTAAAATATGCCCCTTCCAGGCACTTCCCAGAGCCAATGGCACAGGCTGGGCGGCACGATTTTCATAAAAGCCTCTTCCCAATCATCTCCTTAAGCTTGGATGAGCTGGTGGTCTGGGTATAGGGGAAAAATACCATCGCAGCTCCCCTCTTTTCTAAATATTCCTTTTTCGCCAGCCACACCGGATCATCGGCATAATCGCTGCCGGAAAACTGCACATCAAAATGGTATCTCCGATAAGCCTCGTCCGTATCCCCGTTATAGGTAGGAAGCTCCACCGCCTCATCCACATAGCGGCAGGAACGAACCAGCGCAATCCGCTCTTCAAAGGACATACAGGGCATGGTTTTCTTATTGTTCATCACGCTCTCATCCGTCACCACCCCCACAATCAGGTAATCACACTGCTCCTTCGCCCGCTTAAACATATTCAAATGGCCCACATGGAACAGGTCAAACACCCCGGCCACGTAGCCCACATGGTACTTCTTTGGTTCCTTCCCTTCCTCCTTAACCGCCGCAGCCGCCTTTGGGAGCTTCCGGGGATATTCCTGATGGCAGTCGTAAACGCTGTAATGATGGATGCCAAGCCCATCCAGCTGGCGCATCACCGGCACGCAGTCCTTAATGCAGATCAGCACCTTGCAGGAATCCTCCGCCATGGAACATAAGCACTCCGGCGAAAGGATGGGAATTCCCAAAAGCTTGTCCCCCCATCTGTCCCGGTTATTATCCAAAACCCCGGCCACCGGATAATCAGCGCCAAAATCCTCCAGAAACTTTTTCGCATAAATCCCCGAGCCAAAAAGGTAAAGCTGCCGCCCTTCGGTTCCCTTAAAAATGTCCTTAAACACCCGCTCATATTCCACATCCGAGTAATTCATGCGGTAGCGGTTGGCGTTAACAATCCGCCAGTCCCGGCGGCGCTGGCGGTAAAACTCCCTAAGCTCCTTTTCATTGCGCAGCTTATCCGTAAACCGCCAGGAATACAGATGCCAAAGCTTCTCATGCTCCAGCAGATGATACCGCTCCAAAAGCTCATCCTTCTTCATCAGCCCGTCCTTCCACACATCCCCTCCGAAAACGGCGTCGATGGTGCGGATCAAGATGGCGTTCGCCGGGAAGTGTTCCTGGCAGTAAAACTGGTTGTAAAATACGAATTCCCCATTAATATAAAAGCAATTCTGGCTGTCTAAATTAATGTATCCTTCCCTTAGGATAACCCCAAGGTTTTCCCGGTCTTCCCTGCTGCCAAAGGCAAGCTTTCGCCACTTGTCCCTTCCCGGATCATCCGCCCTGCCCTTTTTCCAGTCCGGATCAAAATGCTCCCAGTCTACTTCTTCATCAGGAACTGGATCGGAAGATGCTTTCACCGTTTCCCAAAAACGATCCAGCTCATGCAAAAACCGTTCCTTATCCGTGCGGATTAAGGTGCGGAAATAGTCCGTGGCAGTTTGGCATTCTATTTGTGGCATAAAAATAGAACCATCTTTTATGCTGCATGGAAGGGTATGCAAACCACGACGCTTTATCGCAAACATATTTTCCATCAAGCGGTTTGGTTTTTCCCGTCCTTCAGGGTAAAGAGGGCTTTTTTCCACCTGATTTTCCTGGTCTTTTAATTGTACTTTACTTTCATGGCAAGAAAGCTTCCTTTCCGCCTGCCCTGTAAAAAATTCCTGACCCTTACGGTAATTACTGTGGAAAATGGTAGCCATCGCTTCCTTCCTGCCGTACTCTGTGGACACCATTACCTGGCAGGCATCCGCAAACGTTCCGTCCAAAGGGCATTCGATGAAAAAGCCGTTGGACATGGCATGAAACAGCTGGTTTTGAATCAATGCAGGGTACAGCCGCTCCTCCTCCAAAAAAATCGTATCCGGGCTGTCATACTGAGGGATTAACCCCTCCCATGGCTTTCCCTTCGGAACACAGCCTTCCGCGTACAGCGCCTGGGGACAGGTCCATTCCGGAAACGCGGCATAAAAACGATGGTGTGGGAACCCGGCATTTTCTAAATACTCGGTAAGCTCCGCCTTAGAATAGGCACGGCCCTTGGAACGCTTCCAGTCTAACGCACTAAGGCGGATGTAGTTCTCGATGCCGTCAAAATTGCGATGGGAAAAGGGATCGCGGTCGCCGCAGAAATAGCGGATGGCCAATCGATTGTGCGCCCCGATTAGAAGACGGCCTTTTGGCGTCAGCAAAGGGCGGAGGGAGGATAAGAACGCCTGGGGGGATGGGGTGCGCTCTATGGCTCCGGCGAGGATGATATAGTCATAAGCGGAGGCTTTTAAGGAAGGCGATGCGTGCTGCAGGACAGAGAGGGGGATGCAGTCCACCAGCAGGCCGCATTCCTCCATGGCTTCCGGCAATACCTCGCAAACTTCCTCACCGCCAGATAAGAAAAGGGCTTTTGCTCCCTTGGAAAACGGATACCATTGAATTAAGCCTTTGGGGAGATCCCGGATTAAGCGGGATTCTGTTTGAGGGGATTTTTGAAATTGCGATTCTTCTTGCATAGTTTATTTTTGTCTCCTTTGCCTTTTTCATTAATAGTTACCGTCCGTTCGCCCGCGCCAGGCGTATTAACAGCAAAAATCCTGAGCCAATCCGGCAATTTAACTTTGCCTTTAGTGGGAATCAGGATTTTCGATAAAATTACATCCAATATTGATTTACATATGTTATTGCATTTTCCTGGGATTCTGAGCATTCCTCCTGAATCCAAGAAACCGCATCCTCTTTCGATTTTCCGAAACTCTGACAAGCTCTGATTGCACCTTGTACAACGCCCTGTTCAATCCCTTGCTCAATCCCTTGTTCGACCCCTTGTTGGAATCCCTCTTTAAATATGCTTAGCCCAAGCCCGTTCACCTGTTCCTCCTCCTTCCACAGCTCTTCGTTTGCCGAGAAATCTAAATTGTACCCCTTGTCAAGGATCCTTATTTTAAGTGCTGGCTTTTCACAAACAAAAATCCTGAACCAATCCAGCAATTTGACTTTGCCTTTAGTGGGAATCAGGATTTTCGATAAAATTATATCCAATATTGATTTACATATGTTATTGCATTCTCCTGAGATACCGAGAACTTCTCCTGAATCCAAGAAACCGCATCCTCTTTCGATTTTCCGAAACTCTGACAAGCTCTGATTGCACCTTGTACAACGCCCTGTTCAATCCCTTGTTCAATCCCTTGTTCAATCCCTTGTTCAATTCCTTGTTCGACTCCTTGTTGGAATCCCTCTTTAAATATGCTTAGCCCAAGCCCGTTCACCTGTTCCTCCTCCTTCCACAGCTCTTCGTTTGCCGAGAAATCAATGTATTCTGACATGATTTCCATAAAATCATCCCGGTGAGGGTACATGATGGCATTCAGAAAACGGAAAAGCTCGTACCCCTCATCCTCCCTGCCTCCATTATACACCGCTTTCCCCAGCTTGATAACCACCAATTTCATCAAGTCGAAGTTTTCCTTGGGCACACGGTTTTCCCCAATGTTTTTTACATTAGCCATTTCATAAAAGGATACGCTGTAATGCTCCCTTTGGGGGATGTCCTCCCGGCAAATCCAGATGCTGCAGCACTTTTCCAGCTGACGGTAATCCGTCTGCCCTGTAATGACCGAAAGCTGGGAGGACAGGCTACGCGCCAGGTAGTACATCCCCCGCTTCTCTATCGGATAGCCTGGGCGGTAGGTTTTCTGGGATTCCAGATCGATATGTAAGTTGACGCATACGTTTTCGTCAGAAAGGATGGGATTCCTTGCCTGGAACATTAAATCAAAATTAGACGTTTTTTCATTCAGCTGGACAAACTCAGGGCTGTCGCCCCAAAGCTGCGTATTCGTCCTGCCCGTGGATACTTCCCTTTTATCGGTAATGGAATCTGCCTCAATGAATCCCATAATTTCCTTCCGGCTGTAGGCGCTGTACTCCTCAACCGTTTCCTGTAAAATGACTGCCAATACTTCCCTGCTTTGCAAAACCGTCTTGCTCTAGGCATCCAGGCCTTCCATGTCTGCGGTAAGCTGCATGGAGCTTAGGCATTCCATGCTTCCCTTTACTCGATCCATTCCATGAACTCCTTGCTGTAAAAATTTAGAAATTATCTTGCAGTAAGAATAGCACAGCCAAAAGAAATTGTCAATATTTTACATGGATATTTTTGGAAATTAGTATTTTGGACACTATCAATCCGATTCTTAAATATCTAAATAACTCCTAATTTACCTGATCATAAAATGAGTTTGTCAAGGTACTGTGTTATATATCCTGCTGTAAACAACAATGCTCTTGATCTTACACATACTCTATATTAGAGCCAAGGGTGTTTAGCTTCCGCCCAAGCCAAATCCGCTCCGGAAAGTTTTCATGCTCTTTCTGCACAAATAAACATCCAAACTGCAATTCTTTCCAGGCATTGATTACATCAAAATTGTGGGAATCCACCGGAATAACCCTATCCACATATTTGCATTGCTTTACCAGTTCAAAACGCTCTTCAAACGTATTTTTTAACTTTTTACTTCCATATTTTGCAAACAATTCCGCTGACATTAATTCGTCCGTCAATACCCCAGCAATCAAGTAATGGCTGTTTGCTTTGCTGCTTTTTAATAAGGATAAATCATTTATGCCAAAGGAATCAAAAGCTCCCATCACATACCCAATATGGTATTTTTCATCAGACATCGCATCATTTATTTTGCCGCCCAACAAAGCGTCAATTTCTCTGTCAAATATCCGATAGCTATCTTCTCCAATCCCCATCTGCTTTAACTGTTCCACAATCGGTTCAAAGTCTTTGATGGTAATAATTACCCGGTATGTGCCCTGCATCAACCGGGTGATTGAATCTGACTTGCGAATCTCAAAACCATTTATTTCACATCCCCATCGTTTTGGATGATTATCCACCAGAAAGATTGGCGGATAATCATTCCCATAGATATTCAAATACCAGCCAGCTAGCCTTCCCGAACCAAATAGGACGATCCTCCTGCCATCAAGATTAGAAAGAACATTGAAAGTATCCAGCTGCACTTGTCCTTTCCCTGCATTCAACTGTCTCCTATTTTCCTCCACTACGCCAAATAAGTGCTGAATCCATGGCAAAAAGCCAACAAAAAGATCACGCCTCCGCAGCTTTGCCTGAAAATCAGCTTCTTCCTGCTCATAAAAATCCCACGTTTTTGCAAGCCCATACCTTTCCTTCATTGAATTAAGGGAGACTATAGATTCGATTTCCGGTGAAAACGCATAAAGATCACGTAATGCCCGATAAAGAACATAATTTGCCGGGCAATTTTCTTTTGAAAATTCCTGATCAAAAAAAAGAATATCCCCATGATCATAAAAACTATTCACCGGAATCATTTCAATATATGCTTTTTCTAAAATAACGCCCCAGTCTTCATCTGATGCCCACTTTAACATACAATTCTTTCCTGGATCCGCATATTCAGACGAATTCCATATATACTCCCGCAGCCGATCAATACAATCCAAAAATGCTTCAACATCTTTTTTAATCACATCATTCAAATACTGAGACAACGAAGGTAATCGAACTTGTTTCATTACTGCCTTATGATCACATTCTTCCATATCAAGAACAGGAATCCCTCGCGAAGCAAGCTCGCAAGTATTCTTCATAAGCTCCTGAATTCCTAAATACCCTTCCGGATATATCGGAACCTTTTCTACTATACCCCCGGCATATATATTTGTAGCAAAAGCCCTGCATCTGTCACGCTCTACCGAAAGAGCAGAATAAACCACTTCACTGCATGGCGTATTTCCTGCTTCTACAATAAATGCATTGCAAAAACAATAAAGAACTTCATTCTTTGCCAAACGTCCCATCAAACTCCATTCATCCATAAGACGTTGCGTTTTGTAATCTTTATAAACATGGATCCGTTCTAAGACATCCACCTCTGGCCGATGAGCATCTGTATAAATCATTTGTGTCTGGCGGTGATCCGGCATAGGATAGTAAATTTTAATAAATGCATAACTAAGTTCTTCCACAAATGCTAAAAGTTCTTCCCGGTCAAACCGGTATAATCCTGAATTATCTTCCGTCACGCCATCAAAGGGAATCTTTGTATTTGGATCCGGAACCCCGCAAAGATACTTCACCCCAAGACGGTTAGGAAAGGCAAGCAAAAGCTTGCCTTTATCCGTTAAAACCGCTTTTACTGACTCCAAGATATTATGGTAAGAATTCACATCGGGAATCACATCCCTTGTTTCATCTACGGCAAAAACAATGTAATCAAATTTAACTTCACAAGCCAAACAGTATTCAATGATATCCTGATTTACAACCCTCAGGTTTTTCACACCGTTTAATCTTTTTTTTGTCATCAAAGACCGATAAGGATCACTTTCTACCACAACCAAATCTTTGCAGCGAAAGCTTAACATCTCCGTAAAAGCCCCAAACCAGCTTCCTATCTGAAGCATTGTTCCGCCTGGATGAAATGGATACCATCCAAAAAGGCCGTTGGCAAGCTCGCTGAGATAGGAGACAACCTCCAATCGCTCATCACCCGATAAGCAATCACGAAAATCATTCAATGGATACTTCCCAATATAATCGCCTATCACTTTATCCATGCTACTATAAGGTTTCATTAACACAATCCTGCCTTTTTCACCAAAATTCAATAGTGGATAACAAATTTGTCAAAATGCTCTTATCCTGGTATACACTAACATCTAAACCTTCTCTTACGACACTATAAATTCAATTATCGATATCCCTCATTAATACATAATGTGGAAATCCCAACGCTTTTAAGCGATGTTCCACTTCCTGTACATCCTTTTTCCCTATCGATACAATCACCAGCATATTTTCTTTGTATCTTAACAATTCATTTATTTGCCTTACCGGCACACCATACAAACTATCTGGATTTCCTTCTAAATCTGTTACTGCAAAATATTTAACTTTAATATTCCTTCGACCTGCTCTCAATATTTCATACATTCTTTGTCCCAATATTCCTGCACCATATATCATAATCTGGTCATACGGGTTAATTACATCATCAATTTTTTTAATCCTTTCTTTTTCCTTTTCAACATAGCTAATCGGACTGATAAAAATATCAAACAAGAGAGTCTTCAAGTGATTAGAGTATAGATCAATTTCAATATCTCCGCGTTCAGCTGCAAGCAAAAACTCTTCTCTTATCCGTTCTGCTAGTGCATTTTTATATTGGTCATCTACCCGCAAAATATTGGTCACACAATCTGCGATTTTAAAATAGCTGGCCCATTTACAAAATGGCTTTCCTTCTTCTCCCATCTGATTTATGATATGATATATGTATTCATACTCATCACAAACAGCAAACACTTTTGCTTTACTATGGATGGAAGAATTAAGGTTATCAATCCGATAATGATAAAATGCTTGTTTCGCAAAATATATACTCTTGGCTTTTATCATCGTTTGGAACCAGAAACCATTATCCTGATAAGATGCCCCTGGAGTTTCATTGTGCAAAATATGGTTTTCTTGAAGAAATTTTCTACTATATAACCCACTCCATGTATACTTCTCAAATAGAAAAGCATCCTCACATTCCCTGATATTTAAAACCGTATCATACATTCCAAGAACCTTTTCTAAGTCCTCCTGCTTCCACGAGTGGCATTGGCGTAATCTGGATTCGGAAATTAATGAATGATATTCATTTATTTGCTTCCCATCTCCACCCTCATAAAATTCAAAATAATCTGCTTTTATTACATCAACTTGTTTCTCTTCCATTAAGGCATACAGTTTTTCGTACATATCTGCTTCAATCAAATCATCGCTTTCAACGATTCCTACATATGGGGCTGTTGCCATGCCGATACCAATGTTCATCGATTTTCCATAACCTTCATTTTGTTTATGGATAACCCGAAATCGACTATCTGATTTCATGTACTCGTCTAATATTTTGGCAGAACTATCCGTAGATCCATCATCTACGCAAATAATTTCAATATCACGTAATGTTTGCTTTTGAATGCTGTCAAGACATTCCTTCAAATAACGTTCAACATTGTAAACCGGAACTATAATTGATATCTTTGCCATAATATCCTCCATTTACTTTAATATGATTACGGTTCAAATAAGTATACAAATTTTTTGTCCACTTTCCTTTGCCCTGAATGTAAATATCTTTCTCTATTTATTTTTTCATGTTAACGTTGTAGTCTCATTTTATCACTCATTGTTAACAACTGCAGATCTTCTTCTATATCATACAATTCAATCTGTTCTTTAGGAACACCTATGCAGATTAACTGCTCATACATTTCCCTACGGTTTTTACTGCTTCTAGTAGCAATTATATAATATATCTCTGATACCTGATTAACTGCCTCTTCTAAAGATATGACTGGAATGCCTTGTAGATTCATTCCTTGAAGCTGCTCATTATTATCACAAAAAGCAATGATATTTCCTATCCCCTGGAACTGCAAATATACATGAAGGAACTGCCCCAATCTGCCTGCGCCAAAAATATACGCTTTATGCTGTTGAAGAATATTTGAAATTTCTTTCAATCTTTTCCACTTTTTTATATAGATGCATTTTAACAACTCATACAGTTCATTAGGATTTTTCAAAAATATAATTAATTTTTCCCATAAACCATTTTGCCAAGATTCACAATCATCCTTTGACACTATTTTCTGATTCACTGCCTTTTGAATTTTTTGATGCAGTTCAAGAATTCCATCTTTAGATTCAGTCCAAAATTCACCAGAACGAGCCATAAAATAAAATCGATCTACGCTAAGTCCTGACATTTTCAAGAAATATACTTTTTTCCATTCCTCGGATAACTTGTCCAAATATAATTCTATATATTTATACTCTGCTGCTGCGTATAAAAGGCCTTTCTTATTATATGAAGATGCATCCAGATTGTCTTGTCTGTAATGGTAAACTAAATGCTTAATATATACTCCTTTATCTGCTTTGCTTATTATCTGGAATAACGCCCCAATATCTTGAAATGCCGCACCAGGAGTTTCACTGAGCTTGATATTTTGGATAAATTCTTTCCGGTATATCCCATTCCAAATAAAATTATCATACAAAAATAAATTCGGAGAATCTTTTGGCCTCGCACAATATTCTAACTGATGCATCAATTCTTTACAAGGTATAATTAAATACTTCCATTCAACCCCATTTTTTCCCTGACAAAAAGCTTCACTTATCCCTTTTACATAATCTGCTTTTGTTTCTAAAGCTTTAGCATATAAAACATCAAACATATCTGCCTGCACAAAATCATCCGTCTCTACAATGCCAATATACTCGCCAGCAGCTATAGAAATCCCTTGATTTACTTGATATCCGTAACTTTTTTTGGCTGAATGAAGCAATCTGATTCTTGAATCTTTCTTTTGGTATTCAGACAAGATTTCAAGCGTTCCATCTGTGGAACCTGCATCGATAATTAGTATTTCAATATCAATGAGCGTTTGGTTAATGACACTATCTATACATTGCTTTAAAAACTTAACTACATTTAAACATGGCATAATTATTGATACTTTTGGCATATTATTTTCCTTCTAACTTAACCTGTTGTGCTACTTATAGTTAAAAACTGCATAGTTTAATAAATGGCTTAAAAAGCCCAAAAAGTCCCTTCCAGATTCTGAAAGTGTAAATTTTTAGAATATCAACTGCTTGATTTTACCAATGTCACAGGGGGAGCGGAATATTCTGTTGAATGCCATGCACAGATTATGACCCAACACTTTGTTCTGCAGCCGGGTACATAACCCCCGGAAGCTTTTCGCAAGTGCTTTTTCTGCATTCAGCTGCCCGCTAAGCTGTGAGAATACGGTTTCCACCCTCCGCCGGAATCCAAAGATGAGGCGCCGTATTTCCGTTGGCCAGTTTGTTTTATAACTGGAGGGCTTCAATGACATCAGGCATATCCCCTGCCTGCGCATATCATCCCAAAGGCCTTCCCCGGTATATCCTTTGTCCCCGAGAACCACCAGGCCAAATTGGTTTTCCGCAAGGTTCCGGAGCCCTTCCCGGTCGTCCACCGAGGCCGGGGTGATCTCAAATGCGGTGATATAGCCTTCCAAAGTAATCATGGCATGGATCTTGAAGCCGGAATAGGTCTCTTTTTTGGAAGGGCACTTTCCGTAATTTGCCCCGTCCCCACGGAAAGAACGGCAATAGTGGGCACGTCCGAATTTACAGACGGGAAGAGGGAAGCTGTCAATTACAAAATAATAGCTGGCCGGTATCGGAAAGGAATGGATCAGTTTCTGCCGGAGCAGCTCCGTCACCTGCAAAAGCGCCCTCCTGGTTCTGTTGAACTGGGTACGGCAGCAGAGCCTGGGAAAAAGATGCCGGTAATTACGTTTGACAAAGGAATACCAGGCATTTTCAGAATCCATCCCAATCAGCTCGCCGCAGATGCCCAAAGTAATGATTTCCGGGTCGGACATTTTCGCGTTATCCACATTTCTCCTTTGTGAGACAGAAGCAGGGGCAAACTGTTGGTACAGGTCATCAATAATGGTATAAACAAGCAAAATAAAGTCTTCAAAAGTTGCTATGAGGGTGGTATAATCATCTTGAAGCTTCAGCATAATGTGCCTCCTTTCATAGTCGTAGTGGTGTACAACTATAGAATAGCACATTTTACTGAAGTTTTTCTATATCAACTAGCACAACAGGTTAATTTATACAAATATAATAAAGCTTTTATTTATGCTCACCTTCAACAACAATCAATGGCAACTCTTTAACCTTATAATTTTGCTGAATTATCCATACAGAAAGTAAACGCTCTGCTATAAACCCAATAATACGCTTACTATAATCATCCCAATATTCCTTTATTTCTATTCCATTTATTAATTTAAAAAGAATTGGAAATAACCAATCACAGTATTCATGTAATATTTTTTTTGATGTTATAAACATATTACATGGATGCATAGCATGACCTTGAAATATATACTTAACTGCTTTCCCTTCTTCGCCTTCTAAATCGTCAACAAATTTATCAAAAAATTTCATACTTTTAAAAAAAGCTTCTTGACATACTGATTTTCTTATAATCTCTTCCACTGTAGAATTGGAATCATATGCCTGTTCAATAACAATAATATCATACTTATCCATCAATAATTCTATTTCTAAACTCTGAAGCATAAAATTATTAATAGGCGACTTAAAAAAACGTCGATAATGATTCAAACCTAATATATCTGAATTTATGTTTTTCCAAATCCAATACAAAGCAGTACATTCATTAATCTTTTGATTCAAAAAAGATATATTGTCTCCTGCATCATCACCAATATATTCCAACTCTATTTTATTACCCCTTTTACCTGCATATATTGGAATATAGGATTCTTCCTTTATTGGAATAAATTGTTTATGCGTAACTTCAAATATTTTTATTTGTTGCTCACTCTTATAAATATACCCGAATAAATATCCCGAAAAGTTAATCATTTTGATTTGATTTTCTATTTTGTTTATAACATCTAAAGGTATAATAAATATTATAAATTTCGTATATAAAGATAACTTTTCAATCAACTCAGTACTCAAAATGTCTTCACTTAGCAAAATTAAATCATATGTTTCATTTAATGTCTTTATATTAAAATATTTTTTTCGATAACTGTTTATAAAAAATATTTCTTTACTATCAATAAGTAAGTCAACGATAATTTCACTATTTATATTCCAAATTTGCTTAGAATTTAACAATCCACCAACATCCAGTATTTTTTTTATATTCCTACAATTACAACATTTACCTATAACATTTGCAATTACTCTAGAATTATAGAAATTTTTTCCCAAATAATATTCCCATTTCAAAATTTTTCTACAATCAATTCCCATTTCTATGATTAATTGATATGAAATTTCTTTATAACTTATTTCTGAAGCAAATATAACAATATAGTCAAATTCATATTTACATATATTTTTCGGAAGTACTACTTCTTTGTTAGCAAATTTAACTTGACTATTTATATTATTATCAACTAAGCACACAATATCTTTCTCACACAGGAAGCAACTAAATCGTTCAAATATCTGCCCCAGTCCCCATACAATAATTTTCATAAATCTTTTCTATAAACCACCCTTCCATTTAACAAATCTAGTATTCTATAATCTAAGCTATTACTTCCAATACCCGCAGTACTATTAACCACCTCATAAAATTCTTTCTGTCCCGGATATAGACTCAATTGGATTATTTCTTTGCTTTTCTTTTTAAAAGGAGTAAAACAAATTTTTTTCGAATATTGTTTTAACTCCAAAAACCTATCAGCTACTTTTTCATTTACTGTGTACATTTCTATAAACAAATTATTATAATTTATCTTCTCTCTTCTTCTTTTCCAACTTTTAATCGCAAATTCTGGTTCGCTATCATGATTACAATGAACTAAAACATCTCCCAATTCCATAACTGGATATTTCTTATGGCTATGCATATCTATATCATATCGTAAAAATTTTAAATCCAATGATAAGTAATCATATATATTTTCTAAAAGCTTTATATAATCACTATCTTCTAAAAATAAATTCTTAAATGGAGAACAACATTCAATCCCTAAGGTATAATATACCATACCACCCCAACAATTATTGGAAATAATACTGATGTTACTTTCTTTCAATCTAATATATTCATCAAATTTCAAATAAGGAATTTCTAATATACGATAAGGTAAAATCTTTTCTTTAGGTATTCCTTGATTTATTGCTTCATTCATAATTTCCTTATAATTCTTATCATTCATAACAATAATATAGTCAAACGCAATTTCAAATAATGAATCAGCCTTAATTACCGGATATTCATCTATAATATCATATCTAGGAATTTTTGTTGCTGTTAATGCCACCACTTGAAACTGGGCATTAAATTCATAATATTTTAACAAGTTTAAATGTCTATTATAAACACTTCCTAATCCCCAAACCACAATTTTGTAATTCAATATGTAACCTCTTTTCTAAAAAATTCCTTTTACAATTTCCAAAATATTCCTTTCAAATTGTTGAATTGAAAAATTCTTTTCATAAATTGCAAACGCTTTCTCTCCTATTTCATCAATCCGATTACTGTTATCAACAATCCATTGTATACTGCTTATTAAACTATTTACATCTCCCGATTTACAAATCAACCCATCTTTGTATGGAGTAATGTATTCTGCTGTGCCTGTCATGTCTGATGCAATGCAAACTTTTTTATTCATCATTCCTTCTGCTAATACAACGGGAAGTGGATCATTTAATGATGGGCATACAATTACATCAATATTTATGTAGATTTCTTCTAATTCATCATGTTCTAAAGCGCCCCATACCTTTATACCTTCTATTTTTTCGAATTCTTGTTTTTTTTCTTCAGCAATACTACCGATAATCCAGAATTCTGCCTTTGAGCTCCAATCATGCCAACATAATCTTATAGCTTCAACAAATATATCTTGTGCTTTTCGCTTATCTACAGATCCAATTACTGCAAAAACCAATTTGTTCTTTCTAATTCTATTTTGTACTTTTTTATTCAATTTAATGCCATACGCCAATTTTTTAATAAGTTGTCCATTAGAATACTTATCAAATGCTCTAACTGCTCGTCCGCTAACACCATAAACCAATATGTTAGATGAGCAAATCAAATCTTCAGATTTAATTTGATATTCTTCATAAATATTTTCTTCTTCATGTAGCCACCACAAAATCGGAATTTTTAAAAATTTTATCGACATAACTAATTTATACAATGTAACAGTATTAACAATAATTAAGTCATATTTGCCAAAATAATACTTTACTTCATTTTCATCAAATACAAAATCGCTAAATAAATTAACTGATATATTTTTTCTTATAAATTCATATAACAATTTATCCTTTTCTAAAGCATATAGCGTGACTTTATATCCATTTTGGTACAATAATTCTGCCATGTTTAATAACATTAATGGAGCACCCGTTAATGAAAGACTATGCGTTACTAATAATATATTTTTTTTAAAAATTTCTGATATAATATTTTCAAATCTAGTAACTGATCTCATTCCGAAAATTTTAGAATTTTCACAATCTAATATCACATCCTTATTTATTCCTAAATCTAAAAGCTGCTTTCTCATTTGTTCATAATATCTACTAACTATTAAAATATAATCATATCTAAATTGATAAACTTGATCTGGTGAAACTATTTTAGTACTATCAATATATGTACCCCATTTTTTAGGATTATTATCCAAATAAGCAACTATTTTCATATTTGAAAATCTATGCTTATGCAATTCAAATAATTTTCCTGTTCCAAAAATAATAATTTTCATTTTTCACCTAATAAAACTTTTCATTTATATATTACATATTTATAAACTACTATTAAAGCCTGAATGCACAACTTCTCTATATTCAATTTCTCATGAAATCAAATATTCCCCCTTGAAGAATATATATTAGGAAAATTGCTGCAATAGCAACTAAACACACTTTTAACATATTATTGTATTTCTTTAACTCTATCTTACTACTTCTATCAGGCAAAATTTCACCTCTTCTTTACTATATTTATGACTAGACATATATTCAAATGTAATTTTAACTCGCTCATCTTCTGTGACTTATTCCTTTTTTTCTACATAATCAATTATTTCTTCTAATGAAATAATAACACCATTAAATTTATCTTTTAATAATTCAAAGATATTATCAAAATCATAAGTTACACTAACAATTATTGCATCTACATTAGGCAGGATATCCTCTAAAGTATAAATAGGAAAAGATTCTTTTAAACAATTACCCGACCTATCAATCCCATACATTATTTTGATTACAGAGTTATTCAATTCTGTAATCAAATGTTTTCCTGTAATTCCCAAACCATAGATGGCAATATTAGTATATTCTTTATCTACAAAATAAGTCACCAGATTTTTTTTACATTCTTTCAAAACAAGCCACTTATTAAATAATCGAACATAATATTTATCTTTTTTTATTAAATTAGTTTCATCATTATCCTTATATACAACACTATTTACTTTTTTTAAATATTTTTTTCCTTCCTCATTAATATTTTTATAATCTTCCAACGCTTTTTTTAAAGCTTCCAAATACCCATATCCATATCTTTCATCAGGTTCAAGATACATTCCTTCTCCCCACTCATTCCATGCATTAACAAAGGTAAAGGCATTCCCACGACTTTCCCCTATATAAAATAAATTTCGCATTAGCTTATAAAATATATCCGGATTTGAACCTTCAACTATTTTACCATATTTTCCGTGCCTAGGAGTATCATCATACCCTGTAAAACCACATAAAAAATAATTATTGTCCACTTGGAGCGCATTTCTTATAACCTTTTCACATAACTTATCATAACTAAAAACAAATTCTCGTCTGCCACCATATGAATAATTAGGCTCCTGTTGTATATAAAAATCATAACCTATTCTATTAGAATTCGATGCTATAAAATAAATACCTTTAAATCCATTCTCCTTGGCAAGCCTGTTCCAAATTTCTTTCATTTTTGGAAAACATACTATTAAATCCGGTTTATGAATTATAAATATCGGTTTATTATCAACTTTTATATATCTGTTATCATTAAAAAAAGGCAAAAGATAATTAAAATGGGCACACCACTCTTCTTCTTCACCATAATCTTGCCGCAACAAAATTCCATCGCCTTCTTTGCAATCATTATTCTCCTTCAAAACATTCCAAGAATTTTTTTCTGTTAGCTTACTCCACGTTCTTGCCCATGATTCATTTGCCCATGAAAAGCAAAATGGCATATCAATTTCCTTCCATTCCAATAGATTTTCTGCTGGCTTTTCTAATATTTTTTTTCCATTCTGAAAATAATAATGATAAAAACACATTCCATAAATGTTATATTTTTTCATCAATTCAGATTGCCACTTCATCGTCTCCTTATTTAGTAAATTATAATAATTTTGATTTAGCGGAATGTGTGGTTGATAATGAGCATCATAAAATTTTTCAGCATTTTTTACTGCAATCCATTCTGTATATCCTTTCCCCCACCAATGATCATTCTCCAAAACCCTATGAAATTGAGGTAAATAAAATGCAATTATTTTCATCTAATTTCTCCTATTATACTTAACATATTATTATCAATTATAAACTAATCAAAATTAAGGTTTTTATTTTATCTCTTCAATAATCTATTAAGGTTTTCTCAATAACTACAATAAAATTATAATTTAAAATATATTCTCATCATATTCAATAGACTATTCTACTTCTATTCAAAAAAACAATTTCAAATGTAAAATTACCAATTAAATACAACTATTTTTTATATCCTTGTATTTAACCCGCACTATAATTAACAACTTCTTCCAACGAAACAACAGGAGCATTAGTTTTTCCTAATAGAAACTTTTTAATATTTGTATAATCAAATACTGGTGTTACTACAATAACATCTATATTTGGCAAAACATCATTTAAAGAAATGATTGGAATTTTTCCATATAATACATTTGCTCTTTTATCAATTCCAAACGATATCTCTATTGTAGTATTTTCAAGTTCTCTAATTAAATGATTTGCCATATTAGCCATACCATATATTGCAATTTTTTTATAACCAAGATCATTAAAATACCTTTCGACACTTTTCCCATTCTCTTTCAAACACATCCATTGCTCTAATACATTAAAATATGAAACAAACTTTTCATCATTTTTCAAAAAATTATTTTCTTTTTTCCTTATGTCATTTCTATTAGAAACAATAATTTTAAAAGAAAAAGTTAACATACTCCAGAATACATTTATTAATATTGCAACAATTTTTTTCAACATAATTTTACTTTTTAACTTATATATTTCCTTTTCCCACTCACCTCCAATGTTTTCTAAGGCATACTGTTGAATATTTTCAATGCAATTTTGTGACATCCTTTTTCTCAAATTATCATCCTGCAACAAGCGTAAAATACCTTTTGCAAAAAAAATTTCTGCTTTTGTCAAAGGATCACTAGCAGTATATTTTTTCCCATCTAATTTTGGAGTAATTATTCCGCAACCAGTAATTAGATTATACTTTTGTTTTTTTTCACCTACACCCATCAATTCCCGTATACCCCCTGGGCAATCATTAACTACTGCTGGAACACCTTGTAACATTGCCTCTGCAATTGCATTACACCATGATTCAGATGCAGAAGTAACTGCAATAATTTGAGCCATTTTTAAATACTTTTCCACATTGTTTACAAATCCTAAAAACCAAACATTATCTTGTATTCCCAACTGTTTACTGAGATTTTGCAAAGCATCTTTTAATATTCCATCACCTACAATTAATAATTGAGCCTCTGGGCACACAGCTAATACCGCTTTAAATGATCGTAATAAATGCCATTGTTGTTTTACACCATCTAATCTAGCAACAGAGATAACCATTTTCGAATTGCTATAAAAATCATTACTATTTTTTACAATACAATTCTGTTTTGAAACAACATAAACAGGATTATGAATAACAACTGTTTTAGAAAAAAAATCGCCAAAATTATTTATCCAATCTTTTTGACAATATTTTGAAACTAAAACAATCCTATCTGCACATTGATATAAAAATTTAAATATTCCTTTTCCATATCCAAAAGATTTATATAAATCTGTTCTTTTTGACATTACACTATGTAATGTTACAATTACTATATCCTGATATCTTGAAAGAATATTCAATAGATTAGAAGCTTGCATAAAACTTATAGTAACATCTATTCTATACTTCTTTTTTAATTGCCTATACATATTAACATCTTCAATTAATTCTGCAAAAGATATTATCTTACTATTTCCTGTTTTCATACCAGACGATCTATGCACATAGACAATACATCCTCCACATACATAGTCTTTAGTTTTTTGCTTATTTTCAACAAATATTATAACATCATATCCTTTACTTTCAAAATATACACTTAAATCTGCAGCGACCTTTTCAGCTCCTCCTCGATTTAAATTAGGAACCATAATTGCTATTTTATTAATTTTTTTCTTTTTTTTATTATTTAACATTTTAAACTCCAATATAATACCCTATATGGCAAAGCAATTTATTTCTAAATCATATGATCTTAAAGCCAAAAAATCTTTCACCCCTTATGATACGCGGATTGCTTCATAATTCTGAATAAATTATATTATGATCTTAATCATTCTATTTGGGTTGAAAATAAACATTGCATTTATAGTAAACTACTACATTTGCTTTACTATTAAATTAAATTGTAAAGCTTCCAAATCTAGGAATTCGTTGGATTTAACAAAGATTACATAAGATTATACTTTTCCAAAATCAAAAACCAGAACAATACAAATTTTTTTCAAATAACAATATATGGCATTTTCACAATTGATTTCATTATTTCAAAACTAACATATCAAAATTACATCCAAATAACCAACAATGTTATTGTATGTAATAATATTAATATGATCAGCCATACACATATTTTATTTATCATCCATAATTTTGAAACGTTCTTTTTTATGTTTAACTGTATATTCCCAATATGGAGTTTTATCCCATACATCATATTTTTCCAAATCACATATTAACAATATATCTTCTTTTGTAAATCCGTTTTTCCACAATACATAAGGAAATGATGTTTGATCTCTTTTAGCAAAAACAGTAAATTCCTGCCACCATTCTTCCATCAATTTAACACAAGTTGGATTGTTATGTTCTCTAACTAATATTCCACAATAAAATGAACCATAATTTTCTGGTAATCCCTGAAGCCAATACGATTCCATTTGATTCATAAATTTTTCTTGGTAATCTGCTCCCATTTTTGCACATCTTAGAGCATATTGATAAATATTACTTGTATAATTCTCGCATGGAACCCCTACCCTTGCTCTTTTTAATTTTTCTACATTCTCGGCAATATCTCCTACTATCGTTATATTTCCATCAATATATACACTATATCGATATTGCGGAAATATCTTATGTGCATTAATTTTACAATAACGATTTTGGTATATTGGGTCTACAATATCTTCCGGTAATAAACTCTTAATGTCCAACCACTTATATACTGAGTCAACTTCTGCTCTTTTGTCAGAAATTAAAAAATAATCACATCTATCAGAAATATATTTTGGTTCCCTCACCTCATCATAATCATTTGTTATACACGTATAAATTACTGTATCTTTTTTATTCATATATGGCAAATATTTTTTCATCACACTTGGTAACGCGAGTAAATCATCGTATGTAACAATTTTCCTAATGCCTAGTTTACTTAATTGCTCATATATAGCTTTAACTCCTACATAACCTACAAGAATAAAGCATATTGTTCTCTCCGCGTTTATACTTAGCCTATCAATTGAACTGCAATAAATCCCATCTATAATCTCAGTATTGAGCGCTTCTAATTTATTGTCACAATAATAGTCAATTTGAATTCCATAGTTATCTAAAATTTGTTTTCCAAATCCAATTCCTATTGCACCAACTCCCCATACACATACATCAAATTCCTTTGAATATGCCTCTAATAGCAATTTTTCTGTTTCTTGATTATTATGTATAGACAAATTTCTTAACATATTATTCCTCCATTAATTCTTTATACACTTTTTCCATCTTTATATAACCAACTATTTAATAAGGGATTTTCCTTAATTGACCACGGAATATATTCTGGATTCTCAACGCAATACTCACACATTTTCACTGATTTGAGTGCATAATTAACCAATCCCTCATATACAATATCTCCATTTTGATAAATATCTAATCCACTTTCGTGTTGCATTTCCAATTCATAATAATTATAAAAATCATTAATTAATCCATCAAATGGACACTTATATATCTTTCCCTTTCGCAAAAATGTACATCCCGCAGATAAACAATTATCATTTGCTGTCTCTGCATTATGTGTATTCTTTAATGTTAAATTTCTTGAAAATTGTAAAATCTTTTCTCCATCAAAATACCACAAAATTCTATATCTATCTAATCGTCCTATAATCTCTTCTTTCATCTTTAAAGTCGGAAGGTATGGCGATATTACAACACTTACATCATTATTTCTTATTGACAAAAGCACTTTCTCATCAATTTTTGGTATTAATAAGCCATTAGTTACTATTTCTATATCTGTTTCTGAATAAATATCTCTTGCAATCGTAATATATTCATCCAAATTGCTTAATAAAAATGGTTCTCCTCCCAACAATCTTAAACGAACCATCTGACCAACTTTTCTTAATTGTATTAAATCATTTTTAAATTCGCTAAGATCATAAACACTATCATTTTTAAATATACTTGAAAAGTGAGTACATCCCTTACACTTTAAATTGCACGCATCTATCAAATTAACTTCTAGTCTAGGTATAACACGATTTTTCTCCCCTGATAATATATACCAAATTATTTCTCCTTGATTTTTTAATACATTTACAGAAGAATTTGCATACAAAACTTTAGGGCTTACTATTCCTATTCTTAATATTGGAAGATTTTCTATTTGTTTCAAAATTTGAAAAATATTTTTAGCATTCTTGACAGCCAATAAAATAGTTATTTCTTTTAAATTTTTCTTTTTCAACAATTCTTCATATGAAATAACCAATATTTCCTCTACTCTGGTATTCCAATATTTAGAATTATTGTCTACAAATGCTTTAGGCACAATATTTTTATTTCCGACTTTTATGTTATTTACTAAAAATCTCCCTAATTCTGTTACTCCCCAAATGACTATTTCCATATTCTATCCTCATTATTTTCTCCGAAATTATAAATGATATTGGGCTTAAAAATCTTTTGACTTTGGTATCTTATATATTTCTTTATTTATATTTGTACATTTATCAATTATTTGCTCCACTCCATCTATTGACCATCATTAACACATACTATTTCAATATCCTCGAAGGTTTGATTTATAACACTTTTTAAACATTCCTCAATATAACTTTTTGTATTATATATCGGGATAATCACACTTAATTTAGGCATTTTAAACTCCTACATCTTCTCATCAGATTTTCGGGAAATAACTATTTCTAGTTAATAGCTGCTTGATTAATTTTAACTATCAAACATAGACTTCCAAATCTCACTTTTTACTATTTTTTCACTTTCTATATTCAATTTTGCAATTTTCCCTTCTTCAATTCCAATTTTAATCAATTGATTATATATTTCTTTCGCCACCGTATCAACAAGTACTGCAATTACAACTTTATCATATGATTTTTTCGACATTTGACTTAATCTTGAAAAATCAAATATCCCTCCTTCTACATTTTCTAACTTATCTATCCTTAGAACAACTTCACATAAACCTTCTTCTTTCATAAAGCGATATAACGCATTTCCAAATTTTCCACTCCCACATAAAACCACCTTTTCTCTAATATATACACAATCAAAAGGAAAAATCTGCTTATCTCTTACTTGAATAATATATTGTGGTTCCTTTAGCAACAACAAATATATCATTAGAAAATTAAGTTGATTGTTCAATATATCTTCACATTTACTACTTATGACTATCTTTTTTTTAATAATATTGTATATTTTTTTATATCCTGAAATTTCATTCTTATATCCAGTGCTCATTACGGAATTTTGCCGAATACAATAATGGTAAAAGCTCTTATGAGTAATAACTATTTTGTTTGCATCCATTATGCTCGGATATACTAACGCAGCATCTTCACCTACTCTAACTTGACTGTCAACATTCAATTGATTTCTTCTCACCAATTCACGTTTATAAAGTTTATTATATAAATGAATGTTAATGCCTGATTCAAAAAAATTCCCTGTAAACATTAGCTCTGGAAATATTTTATTTTCAATCAATTCTCTTTCATATATCCCTTCCGGCAAATGATCAAATTCAACAACGCTTGACTCATGGTATTCCCGGTATAATCCGCTAGTAACAATATCTGCATTATGCTGAACGATTTCCTTCACAAGTTCCTCATACATGGTCTTATCTATCCAATCATCACTATCCACATATGCTACATATGTCCCTGTTGCGGCATTAACTCCTGTTTTTCTAGCAGACACTAATCCCTTATTTTCTTTATGAATAACTTTAATCCTTTTATCTTCCAAAGCATACTTTTCACATACTTCTCCAGACATATCTGTAGATCCATCATCTATTAATATAATTTCAATATTTTTATAAGTTTGACCTAAAATGCTTTTTACGCATCTATCCAAATACTTTTCCACATTATATACAGGAACAATTACTGAAACTAATGGATTAAAAATATTACCCTCTGCCATTTTCCTTCCCCAATCTCTAAATTCAGGTATATTTAAACTATTTTATCAATATAGAAAAACTCCAATATACGCCATCAATATTCCTTTTCCATACTTATATCAGGATTTCCATTATCTATATTTATTTACATAATCTGCTTATTTATTTCTACAGTCCTGCCCTTTACCAATATGAATATGAAATTGTCAACGGATAAATGTATCATCCGTTAATAATAGCTTAATCCTGCTCACCGGATGCACCTTCCTCTTCTCCACCGGCGGCAATTCCATATAATCCCCAAACTTAAAGCTTAAATAACTATCATAATCCTTAATGCCCAAAAATACCTTCCCTTCAAAAACAGTATCCACACTGTTCTCATACCAATTCCGATAATATCCATACTCACTATTTGGCGTAGGAAAGGTTAATATCCTGACCATTCGTGTCCTCTTCTTGTTAGCATTATAAATAATTCTATGGTAATAACGGAATACGCACTTCTCCGGGATTTTATCCAATAACCAATACCCTTGCTTTTTCCAAAAATTCTTCTCTGCTACCTTTCCAACCTTAGACCACAGGATTTTCCTTACACAAAAACATTCAAAATTCTTTAAACTGCGCAGGAAATAATTATCCGGCACTCCGTCTAAGGGAAAGATATCAATGAAAACCCCTTGCATATAGGGCAAATGCTCCTGATATTCCCTTAAAAAAAGCGTCCCCTTCCTCCGCAGCTTCCCGTATCCCCACCGATAGCCTTTTGTATTCCGGTGATCCTGGAAGATAAAGCGGGATTTGTCCAGTTCGGTTTTGCAGGCTGTACGGAATTTTTCGTATTCCGGGCGGAGCAATGCTACGTCTGCATCATCGTCCCATGGAATGTATCCCCCATGGCGGACAGCCCCCAGCAAGGTTCCTGCTATGATATTGTAGTGAATCCCACATTTTTTGCATATCCGGTCAACTTCAACCAGCATTTCTAGCTGGATCATTTGAAGCTGACGCAGCAGATGAGCATCAAGCTGCACCATGGCGAATTACCTCCAACGAATTACCTCCAAGTAATAAAACAAAAATTTCTCCTTGTCACATAAAACAAAAATCTGATGCAGCAACAGGACAACCCCATACTTTACATCAGATTTTTATCGTTACTTTATTTAATTTTCTTCTAGCTAAATCTTCCAGCCAAAACTTCATTGCAGCGATAAGCCATATATTAACTCGCAGCAAAACCAAATACCACCCTCTCCTACACCACCGCCTCCACAATCACCTTATCTCCCACTCGGATCTCCTTCATCCCAACCCACTTCTTTCGGTTAAAATTAAAGCTGACCAGATATCCTTTCTTTTTCCGGTAATAATCCAAGTATTCTGCCAACTGTTTTTCCCCGCGTTCATTATATTCATTCCCGTGCCATATCTTTAGCTCGATAATGAACTGCTCGCCCCTGTAATCCACAATCACATCTGTCCGCCGGGCATCCCGGGTCTGGGCTTCCATATAGTAGTTTCCCTTCCCGTTGATAATCGGCTTCAAATACAGTAAAAACAGTTTCCTTCCATGGGCTTCTACAAACTTCTCGTCATTATCCCCATAGATATCGGTGAAATATTCGGTAAATTTTCTCAGCACTAAATCCATATCCAGCCTGGCATCTGAAATAAACTGGTTTCGTTCCCGTTCCCCAAATTGAAAAGCATCGCTTTCCACGGCTTCTTCCGAAATAAACAAGTTCAGCAGCCTCATTTCAAATATCCGGTTTGCCACCATAACCTGGTTATCCTTTTCCACTAGAAACCCAAACATAAGTCCAATAGAAACAGCTTTCATATCCGGGCTAAAAGGGATCCGTTTTCCCTGGTATAGGATTTCCTGAATCATA
Source organism: Lachnospiraceae bacterium (assembly GCA_910575565.1). Taxonomy (GTDB): domain Bacteria; phylum Bacillota; class Clostridia; order Lachnospirales; family Lachnospiraceae; genus Caccovicinus. The sequence goes on from CAJTFL010000015.1 coordinate 27,861, forward strand.
TTCCGCAAATCGCTGAAAATATCTAATTGCTTCACCATGCTTTCAAATAGCGGCACTTTAGACTTCAGGATGATTTTCACTGCCTCAGCTATCCCTTCCCTTCCCCAGACACACCCAACTCCTGAAGCGATTAAATCCTCTTCCCCCTCCGAGAGCTTTTCATCTAATATCTTGCAGATTGCCGATACCAAATAGGGATATCCGGAAGTGTATTGGAAAATTTCCGCTGCCGTCCCCCCCACATCCATCCCAGTATGATAATCAGCCTCATATTCCTGAAGCATAGCCTGGATTTCGTCAACGGAAAAATTCATGTTGATATCAAAATCCGCAGCGATATTCCAAGGACTGTTATACTTATGTTCTTCTTCTGGACGCATTTTCAGCTTTAAATTTTTGATATCATACATACCGGCCAGGATAACTGAATGGAACGTGGGACGATAGTCGCGGTTAAGGTAATATCCCCTAAGCATAGCCAAAAAATCAAGGAATACCGGATGGTTAGAAGCACTGTCCACTTCATCAATCATTAATACCAAGGGGCTTTCTGATCTTTCGCATATCCTGCTTAACCCGCGAAATAATTTATCCAAGGAAATCCTTTCCTTTTCCTTTAATTGGGTTAAATCAAGGAAAGCTTCTGTCTCTGTTATCCCTGAAAAATCACTTCTCCCAGTGAACAATTCTTCCAAATATTCGATAAAGGCAATGACAAAAGCCTGCTCATCGGCAAAGCTTGCAGAACCCATCATTTGAAAATCCATGGATACCACCAGGTAATCCTTCTTTAAGTATTCCGCAAGAGCCATAAGCGTAGTCGTTTTGCCATACTGTCTTCCTCTGCTGATAACAAAATATTTTCCCCTGTCTACAAATAGCCGTTTTATTCTATCCAACCGGTTGTCCAAACGCACCATATAGTGGATATCCGGCTTGCACCGCCCCTCTGTATTAAAGTAACGCCTCATGGTCTATCGTTCTCCTTAACTTCTCCATGCTTTTCTGAATCGCCTAAGATTTTCCAAAATATGCCTCTTCTTATTCAGAATACCTTCAAAATGCCAATTATCTTATGATTCATTCTAACATTTTCCCTTCAGGATGTAAACAGAATGATAACATTTAAAAAGCCTGTGCATTTGTCCTATTCTTAAGTAAAAATATGCCGTCTGTCCAGCCAACGTCATTCATAAAATCTGATGTAAAGTATGAAATTGTCAATGTACATCTGCCTCACTTTGCAGCTATCTCAAGCCAGCTATCTCAAGCAAATCCTCCTATCACCCCTGCAAATACCGCTCCGCCTCATTCAAGAACACGTCGGTAATCCCCTTCTTCTCCAATTCTGCTAAATCAAGAAGCGTCCCCGTAGGCTTTTCCGGGTACAGATGGCCGGTAAACCAGGCCCTTACGGAATATCCTTGCAGCCTCTTAGCCGGAAGATCCATCCCCTGCCAAAAAGGATGCAATGCGTCTGCGCCGCAGCCCTTTAGCTTATACAGGCAATCGGAAACCCTGCCATCTAAAACGCCAATGCTGGCTTCCCCATCCATTTCCCGGATTTTTTCCAGGGATTTGGCGTAAAAGGACGAATAAACCACCTGTTTTCCCAGCCCCCGGCTATGGATGTACTCCAGGATTTTTTCTTCCATCCCTTCATACGGGATAATGCTGTTTTTCAGCTCGATATTCAGCAGCAGACCTGCTTTCATCCTCTCTTCCAGCAAGTCCACCACCTCCTGGATGGTGGGGATTTTCTCCCATGTTCCATTATTCCCGCTGATCCTAAGCTTCCTAAGCTCTGCCAGCGTATATCCTCCCACCTGGCCAATCCCGTCGGTAGTGCGGTCAACCCGCTCATCGTGGCAGACGACCATATGGTTATCTTTTGTCAGCTGGATATCCAGCTCTATCCCTGTAAGGCCAGGGATTTCTGCTGCCTTTTGGAAAGCAAGCAGTGTATTTTCGGGATAATTCTGGCTGCATCCCCTATGTGCCCATATATTCATTTTCTTACCTCTTTTTATTATTCGGAACCGCTGCTCAGGTTTCTCTGTATACAAGCTGCAGATTCTCCTGCAAAAACCGTATGCATTGCCTGTTTCTATGCATTGTCTGTTCCCTTGATTAAATGAAAAACTAATGAACAACAAAAAATCTGATGCATCCGTATGACAATCCCATACTTTACATCAGATTTCTATCATTTGCTCATTATTCGATTTATACGGCATTAATTCTTATTCCAGGCCATATTCAGCAAAAAGCTGTTTTTGGTAGCTGTCATCGCTTGCCGACCGGATAAAATCAGCCATACGCCCATCCTTGGAAAGAAATATCGCTAATTGGTTTACCTTGCCGATCCCCTTCGCTTCCCCGCGAACCTCGCCCCGTGCTTCCCCACGAGCCTCTCCCCGGGCCTCTCCTCGGGCTTCGCCCTGTGCTTCAATATAATCCAATGTCGCATCCATATTAATCCCTCCTGCCATATCTTCATCGGAAACACTGTCTATAAAATCGATATACCGCTGATCATTTTTGATTACACTAATAGCATACCACGTTTCCCTGTGCATGGCAACGACAGACTTTAAACTTTCACGGCTATATCTCTCCCGCAGCATAATTAAAAATGCCTTTAAATCCCCCTCAAACCGTTCTATCTCTTCATCACTCATATGTCTTGCATCAATTAAGTTCATCCGGTAATTGGGGGTAGTTTGTTCCATCCATGCTTTCATTTCATCAGGGATATCCAGCATATCATATACGGTTACTGAACCGTCCCATGGCTTGCTGCCGTAATAGAAAACCAGTGTTACGGTTGGAATGATTTTTGTTCCCTTAGGTATTCCATCCGCATACTTTTTCAGCTCTTTGTTTTCCTTTGCTTTTTCAGAAATCTTCCTGCATTGATAAGAATATGCCAATGCATCTAATTCCATGCAGCGTACAGGCATATAATAATTCACTCCTGACTGCCCTTCTACTCCCATGACAATCTGAAATGCTACTTTGCCATCAAAAAGCATGGCAATTTTCTGGGCATCCCTCAAGCGTTCCAAGTCATTTAGTTTTCCATCTATTTGAAGCGTCTCCTGATCTACCGTATCCACTTCCTGCAGTTTATCTGGATCAATCTTCATCTCTCCGCTATAAACTCCCTGGCTAAACAGCTGAGCAAACACGGAATTAAGTTTAACAAAGTTTTTGACGCGAATATCCATTTCACCCATATGCTATTTCCCTCTCTTTCACAAGCCCTTACATAATCTAGAATACACAAAACTTTAACCACAGATAAAGTATAACATATGTTCGATTGCATTGCAAAAGATATCCGTGCTGCCATAGAACTCTCCCATGAAGATGTATCTAATCGCTTCCTTTTCCACAATCTAATGTAAAGTATGAAATTGTCAATGTGCATGATTTACAATCCTCTTATCCTTACAACCTCTTTATCCTTACAATCCTTGCACTATCGCCCCTCCGTCTCCATAAACCTTTCCATCACCCCCGCCATCACCTCAGAGTCCCGATGGGTCAGCTTAAATTCATTTTTGCTGCTTCCGTTAATGGTGGACAAAAAATCGGTGATCTCATACCGCAAACCGCTGTCTAAAAAACGGTCGGAAAATTTCTCCACCACTGTAGGATCCTCATAATGGACTTCAAAATACGCCGTTTTCCACCAAGGCGCTTCTGCGATGATATAGCCCTTCGTCCCGGAGATAATCAGCTGCCCTTCTGACTTTACGCCTAAGCCGCAGGTAGCCGTCCCCATCCCGTTAGGATATTTAAAATACGCTTTTGTGAAAATATCCAGCCCGTTTTCCCCGGGGATGGAATCAAAGCGGATCTCTTCCGGCTCATGGCCGAACAGCTTGATAATCGGAAGCATAACATAGCTCCCCAGCTCCAGCAGGCTTCCCCCATACCGCAGATCCGTCAGTTCCCGGTTCTTTGGGTCTTCCAGCTTGGTAAAGCAGGCTTCCACATTCCGCACATTGCCGATCATCCCGCTGCAGGCCACGCCCATCAGCCGGGAAAAGCCGGGACAGTATGCCGTCTTAATCCCCTCAAAAAGCACCAGCCCCCGTTCTTTCGCCTCCACAAACAATTCCCTTGCCTGATCCTTTTTCAGCACCATAGGTTTTTCGCAGAGCACGTGCTTGCCGTGGGCAAGGGCAGATTTTATGTATGCATAATGGGTTTCATGGGGGGAAGCGATGTATACCGCATCCACCAGGGCATAGAATTCTTCCAGGGTCTTGCAGAATTCAATCCCCCACCGCCCGGCAAAATGCAGCGCGCTTTCCACGTGGGGATTGTAAACCGCTTCCACGCTGATCCCGCTGACCAGCTTGGCTTCCGGGATGAACCGCCCGGCAATCCGCCCTGTGCCGATGATCCCGATCCGCTGGATATGCTTATTTTGAATCCGCAGCATGGTGCTGGAAATATTTTTCGTCCGTTCCAGGTAAATCACCTGGCAGTAATCCTTCAGGTAATCAAACTGTCCTGTCCAGTCGGAGCCTACGGTAAAGATATCCACCTGGTACTTTTTAATGTCCCTGAATTTCTGCCCTGGCGACTCCTCGATGATGATCTCATCGGCAAACCCGGTTTTCCTTACATTTTCAATCCGGGTCATCAGGGCGTCCATCACATTAAGCTTCCCCCTGGTCTGGTCGTATTCTTCCGTGGTGACGCCTACGATCAGGTAGTCCCCCAGCGCCTTGGCCCGTTCTAACAGCCGGTAATGTCCTTCATGGAACAGATCAAATGTGCCGTATGTAATGACCTTAATCACTTATATCCTATCCTCTCTATCGTACTGCCGTCTTTTGTAAAGCCGCTTTTCCCTACAATTTCCCTTTGACAAACTGGTAAATCTTCTCCCCGCTGCTGCCGTCCGGATTTGCCGCTATCTCCGAAAAGGCCTGGATCTGCCTCTCTTTATCGAAGGGATCCCCGGTAATCCTCCCGTCCAGGAAATCGGTCAGGGAATTAAAGGCATTCTCCTGGCAGGCGTACATCAGCCACTGGCTGTCCTCCCTAAACCCCGGCTCATGGCGGCGCACTTCCTCCAAATCGAATTCAATGGGAATCTCCTCATACGTATTCTCCACAAAGTCCACCTGGTACAGCGTTTTATCCAGGGAGGAGAAGAACTGGTACACCTGGCTGTCAATGTAGATTTCCTCCGTGGGAGGAAGGGGCGGGATATAGTGGGGATAGATAAAATACCCTTTGCCCCAGTAAGGGTAATAATCGCTTTTCGGCTCCCTTGGCATTTCAAAGGGCGGCTTCCACTCTTCAATTTTTCCGCTGATTTTATCCAGCCGGACAAACATATTTCCCCAGTTCGGGGAAAATACTACGCTGTCCCCATAAAATGCCGCCGAACCAAAAGGCATCCCTTCACACGCGTAGCCCCGTGAAGGATGGGTGCAGGCCAGGCCTTCGGGCATATCCCGGTATTCCCTGGTTTCCCCGGTCTTCGGGTTCCAGCGGGTAATCACCTTGCCCTCATAGGGCAGAAGCCAAAATTCCTGGCCGTCCCCAGCCATCCCGCAGCAGCCCCAGGTATTGTCCTCACTTCCCACGGTAAGAACCTCCGATTCCCCGGTCTCCATATGTACCTTCAGGATCCGGTTATCCACCGGTGAAGCGAGGAAAAGGTATTCCTTCCAAACACCGATCCCCCCAAGCTGACGCTCTTCCCGTTTCGTGCTGCAGGCAACCTCCTGGCTCCCCTCCCAGTACTGGATCTCCCCGGTAGCTGTGTCATACCGGACGATGGCCGGGTACTGGTTAGGAATCAGGAACAAATAATTTCCAAAGACAGCCACCGTCCGGAATGCCCCGCTTTGCTCTATGGGGTTCTCCAGGGGAATCCGCCTGCTGATGAATCTTTTGCCCTCATTTTTGCACTCTTTTTTGCACTCTTCTTCTGCCCCAGTCTGTCCGCTGCCTGGTTCTTTATCGAAAGGATCTAAGACAAGGATATCCTGGCCGCTTGACGGGCACACATAAGTCTTCCCATTAAGCTCCACCACCCAGGCGTAATACCCCCCATAGGCGTAATGGGATAAGTCGCAGCAAAACGTGAACGAATACCTATCCCCGCCCCTCCCGGCATGGTACAGACGGTTTCCCTGGGTGATCATCCAGGCATCCTTTTCCGTCAGGGAAAAGCCGTTAACCACCTGGCCCCGCCAGTCGTCTTTTCCTGGCTGGCTGTGGATGTCGTTATTTAAGATAAACATAGGCTTCCCCACGATGCCAAACAGTGAAGTCACCGAAGTCCCGGCATCCCCGATATAGGCATCGCAAAGGGCAATGGTATTGGTGATCTCCGGCGTATCGTCATATATTCCCAGCTTATTGCGGATAAAATAGGCCTTCAGCTCATCAAATACCGGCTTGTACCTGGCCCGCACCGATTCAAACGTGGATTCCAGCAGGGGATGGGGCCTCCACAGCAGGCAGGCGTCCTCCCGCCCTTCAAAGCATTTGAACACATACTCCATTTTTTTCAGGAACGCCTGGGTATTTCCCAGCATCCCTCCCAGGCTGGTATTGTAAAAGTAGACCTTTTTCCCCACCATCTGCTCTTTCCACTCCCCAGGCGCTTCGGGAGGATTCTGGCAGATACGGACTACCCGGTCAAATTTTGGGGAACCTAAAGGCTGCAGCTTTTCCTGGGGAAGGGACGGATCATAAAATCCGCGGAACTTTTCCGCCTGCACCATAATGTAATCCACATAATAGTAGGAAATGCATTTCCCCTGCCCTTCGCTCATCCCTCCCGCTGTACTAAAATAAGGTACATATACTAAAAGATCCGAAAGCCCTTTTAAGTTTTGGGAATAAAAGTAAGGATGGACGCTGGTGACATAATTATAATTATCGTATGGATTATGGATGAAGATAATGTCCGGCATCCTGGTTTCAAAGCGGTAGGACCCGTAATCCGTTACCGGCACATAATCCGGGTACTGATCCCCCTCGTAATGCATTTCCTTAAAGCTCCCATCCGGGTTCCGGTCATAGTAAGGAATGGGGATCACATAGGCGTCGCAATTTTCATCTGCGTCCGCCGCCTGCCAGATGCTTTCCAGGGAGTCCCACATGGAAACCTTATAGGGGAGGAACACCACCTCAAGCTTATTGGAAACCTTCTCCCCTACCCCTTTGCGCAGCCGCTTAATATGCCTGTTTAACTGGCTCAAAAGCTCCCTGCGAGCCAAAGGGTTCAGCAGGCTCAAAGCCATCTGGTAGAGGGTCTCACAGTAAGCTTCCAGCTCCCCTACAATCTCATGCCCTTCTCCATACAATTCTTCCAGCAAATTCCCCATGGAAAGGGCGCTTTCCTGGCAGTCGCTGAGGAGCTTTGTCAGCTCTTCCTGATCAATCTTTTTCTTCAGCAAGTTTTTTTCCAAAGTCTTATTGGCCTTATCCAGCAAATCCACCATGGAAAATAATTGTTTCTTTACAAAACGACTCATCTGTTACCTCTTTATCTAAAATTGCCGTGCAATCCTTAAATTTCTTAATCCTATAACTACATATCGGCAGTATCCAAAAAAAGATAATGCCCGCAGGAAAGCCGTCTTTGCCTTCCATAATCATATGCAGTTTTCCCCCTGATGTCAAGGAGATTCTCCAAATTGGCAGATCATGGCTCCTTATGGGAACGCTTCAATACAACAAAAAGCACACGGCACAAACGCACCCCCCGTTCATGCCAATGTGCTTTTTGCTTGCTTGAATTTTAAGAATTAATACTTATCATTCCCTCCATAATAAGAGGCCTGGAAGTCCCCCTCGCTGCCATGGCCGTAGGAATCCGGCTGATAAGAGCTTCTCTCCTCCACGGCTGGGGCAGAAGACTGAAAACCGGAATTTTTCAGCTTGAACCGGCTTACCAAAGCCTTCATCAGCTGAGCCTGGCTGGATAACTCTTCGCTGGCTGCCGCGCTCTCCTCCGCCGTAGCAGAGTTGGTCTGGATTACGCTGGAAATCTGGTCAATCCCCAAAGTGATCTGGGAAATTGCAGAGGACTGGCTGCTGCTCGCCTCAGAAATCTTATCTACCAGCATGGTAACTTCCTTAGCGCCTTCCACCGTATGAAGCAGCGCCTTAGCCGTCTCATCAGCGATCCTTGTACCATTCTGTACGGCCTTGATGGAATTTTCAATCAGGGCTGCGGTATTCTTGGATGCCTCGGCACTCTTGCTGGCAAGGTTACGCACCTCATCTGCCACAACAGCAAAGCCTTTGCCTGCGCTTCCTGCCCGCGCCGCCTCCACGGCTGCATTTAAGGCAAGGATATTCGTCTGGAACGCAATATCCTCAATCGTCTTAATAATCTTTCCGATTTCCTTGGAGCTGTTGCTGATATCTTCCATAGCGGCGATCATATCCTGCATCTTTAAGTTGCTTTCATTCATCTCGTCGCCAACTTCGTTAACCTTCAGGTTCGCATTGCTTGCATTCTCCGCGTTCTCTTTAATCTGATCGGAAATCTCCGCAATAGTAGCCGCCAGCTCTTCGATGGAGCTTGCCTGCTCCGTAGCGCCCTGGGAAAGAGCCTGCGCACCGCTGGAAACCTGCTCAGAGCTGTTGGAAACCTGGTTGCTGCTGTCACTGATCTGGCCCATGGCCTCGTTAAGCCGCTTGGCAATGGCACGGAAAGAAAGGAGCACCTGATGGAAGTTGCCGATATATTCCTGCTCGCAGATGGAATCTACGCTTAAATCTCCGGCAGCAACCTTAGCCAGGAACTGGTTCTCATCCTCTACGATAGCACGGAGCTTGCGGACAACCTCCCGCATCTGGTCAGAGAGCACGCCAATCTCGTCTTTGGACTGGTAATTAATCTGTACATCCAGGTTGCCCTGAGCCATCTGGATCGCCACATCCTCCAGTTCGCCCACCGGTATGCGGATGCAGCCAATAATCAAAACAGAGAAGAAAATCCCAACCACCACAACCACAACCATCACTGCCACCTGGGCAATAATCGCGGTGCGGTAAGTGGCGTTGCTTTCATTATAGGCATCATCGCTTCCTTCATTATTAAAAGCAGAAAGGTTATTTAAGGCAAGGCTCACTGCTTCATACTGCTCAAGGCCTTCGCCGTCTAAAAGGGTAAGGGCTTCCATCTGCTGTCCATCCCGCACCATCGCCATCACAGGCGTATCAATCTGCTGCTTATAATTGGCCCACGCCGTCTGAAGCGCCTCGTAAAGCTTCCTGCCCTCTGTGGTAGACAAGTATGTACTGTAGCTTGTCATGGAAGCATCCAGCTTATCAACAGCCTGGGCAACTTTATTCGTATTGGTGGCACGCTGCTCCGGCGTCTGAGCCGTCACTGACGCCACTTCATTTAAGCGGATCTGGGCTAACTGGGTATCCATTCCCTGGGCAAGATAAAGGCTGGGCAGCCATTTCTCCGCGATAATCTTCGTCTCGCCGTTTAAATTCCCCATTAACTTGATGGACAAAAGACCAATAAGGAACATCCCCACCAAGGCAACCCCCACCAGGGTATACAGCTTTTTGCCAATCTTCATGTTTTTGATTTGCTCTCTCATGTCAAACACTCCTACTCCTTTTATATTCCTTATCTTATCTGGGCAAGGCAGCTACAGGATGCAGACTGCCATCCCGGGGCGTACTGGAAACTGCTGTTGCCATGTTTAAGATCCATACCTTAACTATAGCACATTTTAACGGATAATTCTAGCCCTTTCCGAAAAGCAGACAAAAATCTACAGAAGCACTGGCTTTAGCGTTGCTTTAACTGAAATTTTCCAATAAGGCCTTTTAAAATCTGAGCCTGGCCTGCCAGCTCCTCGCTGGCTGCGGCGCTTTCCTCAGAGGTAGCTGAATTGGACTGGATTACCGTGGAAATCTGGGAAATGCTGTCCTTAATGCGGTTAATGGCTACCTCCTGCTCCTTGGACGCATCGGAAATAATCTTGATCTGATCCGTTACCAGCTCTGCGCCTTCCACAACAGAGCCTAGGGATTCCTGGGTCAGATTCGTTAAATTCGATCCATTCTCTACCATTTGAAGCGTCTTTTCAATCAACTGGGTCGTATCTTTCGCGGCATCCGCGCTCTTGGCCGCCAGGTTGCGTACCTCATCAGCCACCACTGCAAAGCCTTTCCCGGCACTTCCCGCCCTAGCCGCTTCCACAGCCGCATTCAGTGCAAGGATATTCGTCTGGAACGCAATATCTTCAATGGTCTTAATAATCTTGCTGATCTCGCCGGAGCAGGCGCTAATCTGCTCCATGGCATCCGCCATCTCATGCATCTGGTTATTGCAGATGGTAATCTTCTCCCCTACTTTGTCGGCTTCCTCCGTAGTAATCGCGGCGCTTTCCGCGTTATTGTTAATCTGATCCGTAATCTGCTCGATCATCTGCTGCAGATTATCTACCTCGGAAGCCTGTTCCGTAGCGCCCTGCGCCAGGCTCTGGGCTCCTACAGCTACCTGGTTGGAACCGGAATCCACCTGGGTCGCCGAAGAATGAATCTGCTCCATGGTCTGGCTTAACTCATTGCTGATGGCTCCGATGGCCTTCTGGATCTGGACAAAATCGCCTATGTACTGGATTTGGCTCTCACGCCCTAGGTTTCCGGCGGCCATATCGTCCAGCACTTCCGTGATATCCGAAATGTAAAGCTTTAAATTCTGCACCGAGGTATTTAAGCTGTCGGCCAATACCCCGATTTCATTTTCACTGTTCACATCAATATGGAAATCCAGGTTCCCTTCCGATAAATTGCGGCTGGACTCCGTAACGTTCTGCAAAGGCTTGATAATGCTTCCGATCACGTAAAGCAGCAGCAGCACGCACACAACCAGGATAACCAAAATGGTCAGGAAAGAGATAAGCTCTGTCATGCTTACCGCGCTCATTAAGCTGCTTTCATTGTCACTTACCTGTTCCTCGGTAATGGCAGCTACCTGATCCAAGATCCCCACCAGCTTAACCACATTGGCCTTCGTTACCTCCTGGTAAATCCGGCGCGCTTCCTCCGGATCACTCTGGTTCACGTCTAAAATGGTCTGAGCCGACTCATGGATCGCCTGATGGATGGGCTTCATCTCCTCAACCAGCTGTAAGATATCGCTGCTGACTCCGGAAAGATCGGAGCCGTAAAACCATTTTCCCAAGACACAGCCCTGATAGTCCTTGCTCCCAGTAAATTCCGTCCCTAATGTTACGGCAGAACAAAGATTCTCTACCCAGCTGTAATGAGCCTTCTCCGCTGTTAAAACCAGCGATCGGATCTTCATGGCCTCCTCCGTAGACTTACTGTACCGTTTGACCCGGTTCATGCCAGAAAAAATCAGGATCCCGCTGGCAATAATCACCAGGAAAATCAGAATAATGCGCTTCATAACTTCCTGTTTAATGGTTCGCTTCATGGCTATCTCCTTCAACTTCAATATTTGTCATTTCCCCCATAGTAAGATGGCTCCATCCCCTCAGGCCCATCGTATGACGCGCCTTTTCGCACTGGCGCAGGCTGCGCCCGCACAGGCGACGCCTGGCCTTCCAGCCGGAACTTCCTTACCAGATCCTTTAAAATCTGCGCCTGGCCGGACAGCTCCTCGCTGGCCGCCGCGCTCTCCTGGGCGGTAGCGGAATTCGTCTGCACCACACTGGAAATCTGGTCAATCCCTACGGTAATCTGGGTAATGCCTTCCGCCTGCTCTGCAGATGCCTTGGCAATGGAATCCATCATGCCCGCCGCATCCTGGATCCCCGCCATCACGCTCTGGAGGGAAAGCGCCGTCTCATCCGCAATCTTCTTGCCGTTTTCCACTGCCTTAAGGGAATTCTCAATCAGCGCTGCCGTATTCTTGGAAGCTTCCGCCGACTTGCTGGCAAGGTTCCTGACCTCATCCGCCACCACAGCAAAGCCCTTCCCCGCAGCCCCTGCCCTGGCCGCCTCCACGGCTGCGTTTAAGGCAAGGATGTTCGTCTGGAAAGCGATATCTTCTATGGTCTTGATAATCTTGCCGATCTCCCCGGAGGAAACGCTGATCTCAGACATGGCCTCCAGCATATCGTTCATCCTGCGGTTGCTCTCCCCTGCTTCCTGGCCTACCTCCATGGACTTGCTGCTGGCCTCCTGGGCTCCCTGGGCATTGCGATTGATATTGCTGGAGATCTCATTAATGGAAGCGGCAAGCTCTTCCACTGAGGATGCCTGTTCCGTAGCCCCCTGGGAAAGCGCCTGGGCGCCGCCGGACACCTGTTCGGAACCGGAAGATACTTGATCGGCCGACTGGTTTAAGGTAGCCAAGGTATGGTTAAAGCTTTCCTTAATCTGCTTCATGGAATGGAAGATCGTCTCATAATCTCCCGTATAAAGCTGGGAAGCCGTAGAATGCACAGTGAAATCCCCTTCGGCCATGGCGCTTAAAATCCCTTTGATATCCTGGATAATCCGGCTTACCGAAGAGGTCATCTGGCACACATTCCGAGCCATATCGCCGAATTCATCCCGGGAATCGTACTCCACGCGCACGGATAAGTTGCCCTTTACCATCTCCACAATGGCCTCCTCTATCTTCTGCAGGGGAACCATAATATTCTTCGTTAAGTCTAAGGCAATGATCACCGTAAAGACGAACGCCCCCACCGCTATCGCCACCGATACACCGATAATCAGGTTAAGCAGCATCATGGCGGACTCATAGCTATCCGAAATCCCCTGCTCCATCTGGGCAAAGGCATCGGTAAGGATGGCAGTGTACTCGTCCACCTGGGGATTATATTCATTGATCACAATCTCTTCCGCCTGATGGTTGCCCTCCTGAGTCCCGCTGGACGCAGCCTCAATGATCCGCAGCCTGGTTCCTTTATTGTTCTCCATGCGGGTCTCAAAGTCCTTAAGGAGGGACACATCCCCCTCGTAATTGGAGTAAATCCAATCCAGCTGGGAATTGATCGTTTCCAGGTACTGATCCACCTTGCCAAAATGCTCGCTCGTCTCCTGGGCGCTCTCCGACATTACCCCAAGCATCAGCTCCTTTAAGGCTCCCTGAAGCCGGACGCGGATCTCGTAAACACTGGTGACAGCCTTATAGTCCTCCACATAGAACTCCTGATAACTTTTCTTCGCCCGGGTAATCCCCATGCTGGCCGTCACCACCGACACCAGGAACAACGCGAGGATAATCCCAAACGAAACGATAAACTTCCTGCCGACTTTTAAATTCTTCATTTGCTGCTCCTCCTTCAACATGAGCAATATGGCCTGCGACAGTTCGCCCCAGAATCCCTTTATATATTCTCATAAGTATTTCGGCATATTTTCTCATTCTATAATACGCCCGGGGGAATTTTTCGATTTTTTTTACGGAAACACGGCCCCAAACCGTTTTTTTTCCTTATCTGTCTCCATTTTCCGCCGATATATAAATAAGTGTGTTATGGTCTGCCATGTTTCATGCCGCTTTGGCGGCCTTTTGCAGGCGTAAAGCTTTATCCTGCAGGCTTATCAATTCATGGCGAAGCCGTATGTTTTCATGCGATATATCAAACGAGATAGGTGGTGTAATGGAATGGATAACGGTATGGAAAGTATGCTTGATACATACCTCTTTGAAACAAACTCCCTTTTAGACAACCTGGATGAAATGCTGATGCAGGACGAGAAATTAGGTGATTTCCCTCCTGATGACGTGAATGAGATCTTCCGCATCATGCACACCATCAAAGGCTCGTCCGCCATGATGGAATTCGGCTCTCTTTCCAGCATTGCGCATCATATAGAGGATCTGTTCTTCTATATCCGCGACAAAGGCATTGATTCCCTGGATCCCCAGCACAAAAAGGAACTTTTTAACCTGATGTTCCGTTCAGAAGACTGCCTCAGGGGAGAGGTGGAAAAAGTAGAGAACGGCGAGCCTTTAAGCACGGACATGGATTCCTTTGCTGCCGAGATCAATAACTTTTTAAAGAAGATCAGCGGGGCGGCCCAGGAGGAGCCTGCAGCCGAAGCGCCCCAGAAAGCAGGCGGGGAGCAGACGGAGGCGGCATCAGGCCTGGCCCTTGAACACCTTCCTGACGATAAGGAAGCCGTATGCTTCCTTCATATATTCTTAGACGAAGGCATCGGGATGGAAAATCTGCGTGCCTATATGATTATCAATGCCTTAAAGGAATGCGAGCTGGATTTCCGCTATTACCCGGAAAACATGGAGGCCAACCCGGACAGCTGCGCATCCATTATCGAAAACGGCTTTTTCATGGCTTTTAATTCCACAGATACAGCAGCGAAAGCCAGCGATCTGTTAAGAACCCAGAGCTATATCCGTTCCTATGAGCTGATCGAAGTCCCAGCTGAGGAACCGGAAGCGCCCCCTCAGCCGGAAGCGCCTTCCCAGCAGCTAGCCGCTGCTCCCCAGGTTTCCGATGCTCCTCCTGCCTCGAAGCCGAAGGCTCCGGCCAAGCAGCCCCAGCAGGGAACCCCGGTTAAGCAAAACTTAATCAGCGTCAGCTTGATGAAGCTGGACAGCCTCCAGAACCTGGTAGGCGAGATCGTAATCACGGAGTCCATGGTGACTTCCTCCCCCGAGTTAAACCAGTTAAGCCGGGATGCCTACGACAATTTCATGAAATCCGCCCGGCAGCTTAGGAAGCTGACGGACGATCTCCAGGATATCGCCATGTCCCTTAGGATGGTTCCCATCTCCGGCGTATTCCAGAAGATGAGCCGTATCGTCCGAGACATGAAGCAGAAGCTGGGCAAGGATGTGCGCCTTACATTAATCGGCGAGGACACCGAGGTTGACAAGACCATCGTGGACAGCATCCAGGATCCCATTATGCATATGGTCCGCAACGCCATTGACCACGGCATTGAAGATACCGCCGATGAGCGTATCCGAGCCGGGAAGAACGGGCAGGGGGAGGTTATCCTTTCCGCTACCCATACCAGCAGCGAAGTGGTAATTTCCATCTCCGATGACGGAAAAGGCATGAACCCGGAAAAGCTTTTGGCGAAAGCCAGGGACAAGGGCATACTGACCAAGCCGGAAAGCGAGTACTCCCGGAAGGAAGCTTTAGGCCTGGTTATGCTGCCGGGCTTCTCCACCAACCAGACCGTTACGGAATACTCCGGCCGTGGCGTGGGCATGGATGTGGTTAAAAAGAACGTGGAATCGGTAGGCGGCGTGGTATCCCTTGCCAGCGAGGAAGGCAAGGGCACGACCTTTACCATGAAGATCCCCTTAACCTTAGCCATCGTAGACGGGATGCGGGTTACGGTGGGCAATTCCATCTTTACCATCCCCATTTCCAATATCCGCCAGTCCTTTAAGGTCGCGCCGGATGAGGTAATCCGGGATGAGAACGGAAGGGAAATCATTGAGCGGATGGGAAGCTTCTACCCGGTAGTACGCCTCCATCAGTTCTATAATATAGAAACGGAAGTTACTAACCTGGATGAAGGGATCCTCCTTTGGGTGGAAACCAGCGACCGCTCCTTCTGCCTGTTCGTGGATGAGCTGGTAGGAGAACAGCAGGTGGTGGTAAAGCCCCTTCCTGCTTTCCTAAGCTATTTTGAGCTGAAGGATTACGGCATTTCGGGCTGCACCATTTTGGGCGATGGCAATATCAGCATTATCCTGGATATCCAAAGCCTTCATGCGGCAACCTTAGAGAACATATAGAAGGGAGGAACGGATTATGTCCGAACAAACCAACAACCAGGAACTGTTAGACACGGAAGTGCCTGAGTCAGAGGAAACTTCCAGCGTGGAGCGCTGCCTCACCTTCGATTCCGGTGATCTGGTCTTATATATCAGTACCAAATACGTCATTGAGATCATTAACAACCATGCCATCACTACCTTGCCTCTGATGCCCCCTTATATTAAGGGAATCATCAATTTAAGGGGTCAGATCCTTCCTGTGGTGGATATCCAGCTACGCATGGAAAAGGAAAGCTCCAATTATACCAACAAAAACTGCATCATTATCCTGGATATTAATTCTGTCTCCCTGGGGATTATCGTCGATTCCGTGCGTCAGGTAGTTGACATTGATCTGAAGAATGTACGCCCCATCCCCTTAAAGCGGCAGCAAAAACTGTTAGACGGCATGGTAACGATGGAGGACGGCAGCGTCTTTATGTCCATTGACTGTCAGGCATTGTCCAGCCCTGAATTATAAGCCGGGCAGCGAATTAACGAAACAGGAGTGAATGTCCGATGCTAAGTTTAAGTGAACATGATTTCCAGCGCCTTTATACTTACATTAAGAAAAATTATGGGATTGATTTAAGCAAGAAAAAGCAGCTGATCGTAAGCCGCCTTTCCAATACCTTGTCTTCCAAGGGCTTTAAGGATTTCACCGCTTACGTGGATGAAATCTTATCCGGCCGTGACCCGGAGATGGTCACGACCATGTTAAATAAGCTGACTACGAATTATACGTATTTCCTTCGGGAGGAGGAGCACTTCCAGTACTTTTGGGATATTATCCTCCCAGATCTGGAAAAAAAGCACGCAAAGGATAAAAACCTTGCCATATGGAGCGCAGGCTGCTCCTCCGGCGAGGAGCCTTACACCATCTCCATGTACTTAAAGGAGTATTTCGGTTCCAAGGCCGGGCAGTGGGACACCAGGATTTTGGCCACGGATATTTCCAACAAGATCTTAAGCACGGCTATCAATGCTACTTATAATGACGAAAGCATTAGCGCCCTCCCCTCCGGCTGGCAGCGCAAGTATTTTATCAAGGCCGGGAAGGACAGCTATTCGATTTCTCCTGCCCTTAAGCAGAATGTGATTTTCCGAACCTTCAACCTGATGGATCCCATCAAGTTTAAACGAAAATTCGATCTGATCTTCTGCCGCAATGTAATGATTTATTTTGACCAGGATACCAAGGATGCGTTGGTGCGGCGTTTCTATAACGCCACTGTTCCGGGGGGACATTTATTTATCGGCCATTCGGAGGGTCTTACCAAGGCCACCTGCCCCTATACTTACGTTAAGCCAGCGATTTACCAGAAAACCGGAGCCTGATCTTATTCTTTATTTCCGCGAGCAATGAGCCGAGTGCCGTGCTTGCACGAGCATTTGGCGAATGCCGCGAGGGTCAAATACCCCGCAGCTTGCTGCGCTGCAAATTTGATGCCCCGTTGCTTGCAGCGGGGTATTTGGCTGATAGGAGGTTGCAGCAGGCAATCTCCTATTTCAAATCGTTCTGAAAGAAGGTTAACATCATGAAACAAAAAATCTGCGTAATGGTGGTAGATGATTCCGTCTTATTCCGGAGCTGGCTGGTACAGAACATCAGCGCCGATTCCCGGTTCGAGGTGGTTGGCTATGCCATAAATGCCATGGATGCCAAGGGGAAGCTTCCCCTTTTAAAGCCGGATATCATGACCTTGGACATTGAGATGCCAGGGATGAGCGGCCTGGATTTTTTAAAGGAAATCCTCCCGTCTCATCCCATCCCTGTGATTTTAGTATCTTCTTTAAATGTACGGGTATTTGACGCCCTGGCTGCCGGGGCGGTAGATTTCGTGCGCAAGCCAAACATGGAGCAGGACGGAGGCCGGGACGCCTTTTTAACAGTTCTGAAGGCAAAGCTGTCCATCGGCGCGAACGCCCGGGTGCGGCTTCCCATCTCCACAGGCAGCTCACCGGCCACAGCCTCCCGGTTTAGCCGGCCAGGCACAAGCACGGCAGCCGCCGGTTCGGTTCTGTCTACTGCCAGTTTAGGCACTTCCTTTCCGGCTCACCCGTATTCCGTCAAAGCCCCTGGGGCTGCAGCCCGGCATTTTACCCATATGCCCGTCAATTCTTCCAATATTGACCTTATCGCCATCGGTGCTTCTACCGGAGGCACTGAAGCTATCCTGGAGGTAGTCCGCCAGTTTCCCGCCAAAATGCCGGGGATTGTGATTACTCAGCATATGCCCCCTGGGTTTACCTCCATGTATGCGGAACGGCTGAACCGCCTCTGCAACCTGGAAGTAAAGGAAGCCGTCCATGGTGACAAGATTCGGCCAGGCTTGGTGCTCTTAGCCCCCGGCGGCCTGCAGATGCGGGTTGTCCGGCTGGGAAGCGGCTACTCCGTAACCTGCACGGAGGAAGATAAAGTCAGCGGCCACAAGCCTTCCGTAGATGTACTGTTTGATTCCGTAGCTACCAATGTAAAAAGCAGGGCCATCGGCGTAATCTTAACTGGGATGGGCGCTGATGGGGCTGTGGGTATGCTTAGGATGCGTAAAGCCGGCGCCTACACCATCGGACAGGATCGGGACAGCTGCGTGGTTTACGGAATGCCCATGGAGGCATACAAAATCGGCGGCGTCTGCCAGCAGGCCGCCTTAAGCGCAATCCCGCAGGTGGTGATGTCCCAGCTCGCGAAAGGATAATATGAAACACCCAAAAAGGAAAAACCATCCCTACGCCTCAAGGAACCTTTATCTGGTTCCTCCCTCGGCAAAAGCCAAAAGACCTCCCGCTCCCCAAAAAGGCTTGGCGGAAAAAATAATCACCGGCGGCATTGCCGCCATGTCTTCCGCTATGGTAATCAGCCTTTTTGCCTACTTCCGCCCTTTTTCCCTAAGCGACGTGAAAAACTTTGCGGAGACGGCAGTAAGCGGGCTGCTTGGGCGGGGAGAGCAGGGGGATGAAGGCTTATCCGGCACAGAAGGGGAAGCCGATAAGGCTCCCCCTTCCCATATTCCCCTCACCACAGACTTAGGGGATGTGGCCGATTTTACTTCCGAACCAGTATTCCCCTCCCAGGATGATTCCATTTATTCCTGTATCTTAGACACCGCCCTGGGGCCTATGCTGTACTACAACCAAGGGGATCTGCGCTGGAAATCTTATCTTTACGGCGGCGTTGACCCAATCAGCAAATACGGCTGCGGCCCGGTATGCGTATCCATGATCATCAACAGCTTCGGCACTGCCGGGGTAACGCCTATCGAGATGGCCGACTGGTCTGCCCAAAACGGCGGCTTCGCCCTCCACGGCGGCTCTTACCACAGGCTGATCCCCGAAAGCCTTTCCGCCTTTGGCTTAAATGTGGAAAGCGTCACTGACTACACCGCCCAAAATGCTTCCCGCCTCCTGGAAAGCCAGCATATCCTGGTAGCCCTGATGGGAAAAGGCCGCCTGACGGAAAACGGCCATTTCATCATCATCACCCAACTGACCGACCGGGGAAACGTTTATATTGCCGATCCGGCCAGCTATGAGAACAGCACGAAGGAATGGGATCTGCAGCAGCTGATGGATGAACTAAAGCCAAATTACGACTATGGCGCTCCCTTATGGGCCGTATCCTTAAATCCTTCCAGTGCCTCCGCCAATCTGCCATAGCCTGCATCTTTCGCCTCTCTCTCCACGAAGGAGCAGGCTTCAGGCTTCTGAAAATCATAAAAATTCATTAAAAACTTTACCACCTGGACAGGAGGCGTCGCTTCATCCTGCCTAAAGGCAGCCAGCAGCGTCCTTAAGGCTTCCTCCCGCCAGGGATCCGCCTTTAGGATGGTAACAGAGCAGCTTACGCACTGCTGCAAATCACCGTTTTCATAATGGCAAATCGCCAAAAGCTCCCAAGCTTCCATCAGATTATGGGCCAATAAGGCGGAGGTCACGCCGCTCCCGTACCGATCTAACAGGGTAATCGCCCTTTGGAGATGGTAAGATCCCTTCCCAAACTGCTGCTTCCTGGCATACCACCGTCCCAAAAGATAGTCATAATCCGCTTCCTGGGGAAAACGCCTCACCCCTTCCTGGTAGGCCTTTACCGCGGCGCTTTCCCGGGAGCTGTCCATATAAATCAGCAAAAGATGCTTAAAAATCAGCGCCGCCTGGATAAAATCCTCCTCTAGCTGCCTTGGCAGATGACGGACTGCCTGCTCATACCAGATGGCCGCCTCTTCCTGCTTTTTCTGCTGGAAATAAGAATCCCCCAGGTAAGACATCAGCTTATAATCCCTGGGATGATCCTCCAGCTCTTTTTTCACAAGAGCGATATTCCGCTCTACCTTTTTTTTCCCCTCAAGTTCCGCTGGCGTATATCCGGTATGATAGATCGCCAGCTCCCTGCTGGCATCCTCGCACAAAAGCTCCCCCTTCTCAAAGAAAAGCTTTTCATGGATCCTTCCCCGGTAACGCAGGCCGGGAAGGTTCCTAAAGATCCGGATTTGCGTCCCGGAAAGAGCCATGCCCACGGTTCCGTCAGCCTTCATGCTTTTCTGCCATTTCAGCCGATCTTTTCCCTTCTCCTGACCCTCTTCCAAAACATCTTCACTGCCATCCACCTGAATCCAGCTGGCAACCAGGCCATGGCATGTGGCAAGGCCAAGGCTATCCAGGCGGTACGCCAGCTTTTTTACGTCCTCCGGCCGAAGGTACTCATCCGCGTCCAGAAAGACAATCCAGTCGCCCTTCGCCTTTTTTATGGCATAGTTTTTTGCGGCGGCGAAATCATCGATCCAGTCAAAATGATATACCTTTGCCCCTAGCTCCCTGGCGATTTCCACGGTCGCGTCCTGGCTCCCCGTGTCCACCACAATCTGCTCGTCTGCAATGTCCCTGCACCAGGTTAAGGCACGCCGGATATTATTCTCCTCATTTTTTACAATCATGCACTGGGAAATCTTTACTTTTCTTTTCATGGATCCTCCATTCTCTGCGCCTGGATCTCCCTCGGAAACTTTTTGTATCTGCCTAAATCAGCCTTAACCGCTCCTTGGCCAGGCCATATCCCTCCCGAGCCGCCATCCGGTAATATTTAAGTGCCAGCTCCCTCTGCCCGGAAACCTCATACCAGGCTCCCAGGTTGTAAGCCGCCTTGAAGGATCCGGTTCCCACCACTCCCCCAAGCTCCGGGCGCTCCCCTGATTTTAAGCACCGCAAATAGCAGCGTTCAATATTGGGAAGCAAATCCATATAACGCTGCACATCCGATAACACTCTCTTCATATAAAAAAGCCCGCACACAAAGGAAAAATCTGACCAATTCCCCAGCTTAGGCTCTTCTTCCCCGATAATCTTAGACCCCTCATCCAAATGGGCATCCGTCCCCAGATCCAGAAGGGTATATAAGTACAGCACAATCCCCCTTGGCCGGTAAGCATCCCTTGCCGGGGCCATCCGGTAAAATTTGCGGAAGCAGGGAAGGCTCTCCTCCAGCCGCTTTAAGTTCCTTAAGGTAGAAGCCAGCTGGAACTGGTAATACCCGTCTTCCGGATGATCCGCCACCGCCTGCTGCAAATACGCTAAATTCCTCTCCCCCTTATCCGCCACCAGATACCCGTCATGATCCGCTGACAGCTCCACCGGGTAGCACGGGTAATCTCCCTCCGGCTGCTCGTGGATGGAACCGGTATACCGGACGCCCTTGGGAAGAAGCCTGGGAAGAAGGGATGTGCTGACGCTGACGCCGCCTTCATCGGGATAGGAATCATACAGCGTAATCCCTCCCAGCCACCTTCCCGCCCTGCCGGATAATTGTTTTTCCAGACGGCGGCGGCTGCAGCCCGGCCTCACGTATTCATCCCCGTCCAAGACCAGATTCCAGTCCCCGTCCGACTGATCCAGGGCAAAATTGCGGGCCGCCGAAAAATCATTGATCCAGGGAAATTCCCGGATCACCGCCCCGAATTCCCTGGCAATCTCCAGGGTTTTGTCCGAAGAGCCGGTGTCTGCCAGGATAATCTCGTCCACCAGCGGCTTGGCCGCCTTTAAGCACTTCCTTAAAGAACGCTCCTCATTTTTTACAATCATTACCAAATTTATCTTCACGACATCCCTCTTTCGCCTGCTCGGGAACCGAAAAAACGTCCCTGGCAAAGCCCTTTCCAGGACGTACTATTGCGTACTATTCCTCTGCAATCCGCCTGGTTTTGCTGTTTAACTTTTCCTTCTGCTTCGTAAACACGAACTTCCGGATAGCCGCCTCTGCATCCATATTCAGGTTGACAAACTGGCAGCCATAGCTGTACTCCCCCTTGACCAATGGTCCTACCCGCACTACCCTGGCTTCCACCTGGAACAAATCCCCGGAAAAGCGGTGGCGGAAGGTAAAGTGCTCATTCCTCTTTAATACCTGGCCGGTAAGCAAAAACAGGCCGCCTGCGCTGATATTGCCGATGGTTCCGGAAAAATACGTCCCCTTATTGGAGACGAACTCCTCATGGATATTCGTCTTAATCCGCAGATCCTTCTGCCTTTGGAAGGCATCCTGCACCGTGATAATGCTGCAGTCCGCCATCCACGGCTCACTGATCCGGTTTGGCTGGCGGTTTTTCTGAATCACCAGCTCGCAGAAACAGCGGACAACGCCATACTGGCCGTCATAAAAATCAATATAAGTCTTAATCCGGATACTGCGCAGCTTCTCGTAACGGAAATACAGCAAAATCTGGTTCCTCTCGGTTAACTCTACCCTGGCCTTTGCCAGAGGGCGGTTATCCGTCCCATATACCAGGCAGCTTTCGCAATCCCTTAACGTCATATCTATGTACCCCCTGTATTATTTGGTTTCCTGACAGCGGCTTATCTTAAGGGACAAAGCGTTTCCCTTCTGCCGTCCCCTAAAGATTGATCGTTCCTACTTCCCTGCTGGCATTCATCATCATCTGTAAGCGCAGCATCTCGATCAAGCTGGCATAGCTGGCCTTGCTCATGGTAATGGTATCTCCCTCTTCCGTCATGGCCGCCCCCAAAAGCATCCCCAAAGCATCCGTTGAGCCAAAGCCCTGGCCGTAGGAGCCGTACATCCCCATCCCCATCCCCAGCTGGCTGTAAGCGCCGTAAGAGCTGCCGTAGCTGCCATAGGAGGAATCCGTGTTTCCGTAAAGGCTTCCCGCCAAGCCGTAAGACGGGGTGCTTCCGTATAAGCCCTGGCCGTACATCGCGCCGTAGACACCGCCCGTTCCCCGGCTCCCGCCAGTAGTCACCATCTTCCCGGCAGAAATCGGGGAACCCATGTAGGAGGTGACAATCTTAACGTAATTCTGGGTTTCCGTGTAAGGGGGAATCCCCCCGTACTTCTGGACGCTGTTGGGGCCTGCATTGTAAGCCGCCAAAGCCAGGCTCACGTTCCCGTTAAACCGATCCAAGTTTTCCCGCAGGTACTTGGTTCCCCCCATGATATTCTGCCTGGCATCGTAAGGATCCGTCACCCCTAAGGATCTGGCCGTGGCGGGCATCAGCTGCATAACGCCTATGGCCCCGGCCTTGGAAACCGCATTGGGGTTAAAATTCGATTCCGCCTTTGCCACCGCCTTGATTAAATTTAAGGGAACGCCGTACCGCATGGACGCTTCCTCAAAAATGGCATCCATGCTTTCCGAACCGCTTTTCAGCTTACTCTCATAAACCGAGCGGAAATCCGCCCCGTTTTTCTGCCCCACCTGTTCCGTTTCTCTATTCCGGTAATTCAAGCCGTCCAAGCTTGAAACCGATGTTACCAATCCCATTGTTATTACCCCTTTCCAGTCTTCTTTCTATATTAAATCATTAATGGGCTACCCCATTAACATCAATATACCGCCCTTCAATCATGGCATTCACCGCCATGCTGCCGTCACTGAAAAAATAATAAGCATTAGCCCCTTCCTGGAGCCATCCAGTGCGCATCCGGCCATCCGGGTTTAAATAGTACCATTTTCCATTTAAGGAAAGCCAGCCCCGGTGCATCTTCCCGTCCCCGTCAGCATAGTACCAGACTCCTGGCTGCGGCTGGATCCAGCCAACCCCCATGCCGCCATTTTCGTACAGATAGTACCAGGTATCCCCTTCCGTATTCACCCATCCCGTCTGCATCCGCCCATTGGCATCCATATAATACCAAAAGCCGCCGATGTTCTGCCATCCCTTAGCCATGGAACCTCTCTGGTCAAAGTAATACCAATATCCTCCGATTTTTTTCCAGGTATCCGTCTCCTTCGTGCCATCGGGAAGGACGTAATTATTCCCTTTTACGGAACCGCCGTCGCCGGTTCCGTTGTCCGTTTCCTCGTCCCAGTCAAGCTCCTGGGAGGTGGAGGAGACGAAGTTCCCTTCCTTTAAATACTTCTTCTCATCAGAAGTGGTAGGGACAGCCTTAACCTCATAATAATACGTTTTATCATCATCGGCCATGAATTCGCTTAAATCCACGGAGTTTGTGGAAACATTCATCCGCTTTACCACTTTATCATCGCCGTAAAGCACCAGGGAATAGCCTGGGGCATATTCTACCGACTTCCACACCGCACGGCCGGCATTCTTACTGCTCCAGCCGGCCCGCTCCGTATCAGCCAAAGCCACAATCGGCCGGTAATCCGCCTTCACCTGAAAGGTTCCGTCATCCAGAGCCTTCGCCGACACAAACTCCGCGCCGCTGACCTTGCACTGGCTGCGGGTCAGGGAAACGGGGAACACCTTCCCCTCATCTGCATTCAGGGTAATCTCCACCCTCACCTTTTTCCCCGGCTTCCATCGGTCATAAGCCGTCCGGTACTGGACATCCCCCAAGGAGCACCCCTTCCCCGTAACGGTAATCTCCGGATCTGGGATCTCCCCCTGTTCCCCGTAGTCGGCTTTAAACGTGACCGTTATATCCTCCACCACGCTGGACTCCGCGCCGTAAGCTGCCAGGCCGCTTCCCATCAGGAAAAACACTGCCGCTGCCATAAGGGCGCTGCCCATTGCCATAAATTTTTTTACCTTATTTACTACTTTTCTGCTCATCTCTCTGCTTCGCCTCCTGCTAAAATCTGCCACAGCCTGCACACTTTCCTCCTGCGGCAACATTCGATCCCGCTTTCGATGCTTTCTCATCACACTGCTGCCTGCCATAACCCTTTGGCCTGCGGCAAGCCCTATCCTCTCCACACGCCATCCAAACCAATGGGCAGCCCATCAATCTGGGTATTCACGGCCATTTCCCCCGTTCCCGGGTAGAAGTAATGCCACAGGCCGTCCACCTGACACCAGCCCTCCATGATCTGGCCGTTGGAATCTGCAAAATACGTCTTCTCATCCCGCAGGATCCAGCCGGTGAACATGGCTCCCTGAAGGCCGTTTTCCAGGGTATTCATATAGTAACGCTTCCCGTCCAGCACAAGCCAGCCGGTAAACATACTGCCGTCAGAATTAAAATAGTAATAATTGGATCCAATCACCTGCCAGCCTGGGGCAATCATGGAACCGGCAGGATGCTGGCCTTCCGCCTCCGTGCGCAAAAAATACCAATGATCACCTACCTTCGTCCAGCCCACGGCCATCTGCCCGTTATCGTGAAGATAAAAATACTCCCCGTTAATCTGCTGCCAGCCCGTGGCCATGACGCCGCTGCCGTCAAAATAATACCACGCGCCGTCCAGGCTAAGCCACCCGCCTTTCATCACCTTGCCGTCCGGATAGCGGTAGCCCCAGGCCGTCCCTTCCTGAAACCAGCCTACCTTGTCCTTTGTCCCCTTGACCACGGTAGGATCACTGTTTTGCTGTCCTTTCCCGTCGGAAACGTACCGATCCGTGATCTGCAGCTCGCCGGATTCAATCCACTCGCTTTTATTGCCGTATTTATTCTGCTCCGTCGTGCCGGGGATGGTGCGCACCTTAAAGGTGTAGTCTCCCTTTTCCGTCATATAGGGGTAAAAATTATAGGTGCGGGACGAGGTTTTGGAAACCTTATGTACGCTTTTATTATCCCGGTAAAGCTGCACCTCATAATAGCCGGAATCATTGTCCGGCTTATCCCAGCGGGCTTCCCCTAAGTTTTTCTCGTTCCAATAGGCATCCCTTGGGGAATCGTAATCTCCCTTCACCGGCTTTACCCGCAAAGTAACCACAAGAAAGTCCCCATCCCGCTTTGCCGAGACAAACGTCCCCCCGCTGACCTTCACGTTAGAAACCTTATAGCTGGCCAAAAAATAATATTCGCTTACGTCATCCGGCTCCAGGATCACCTTCATCCTGGGTTCGTCCGCGGCAGTAACCACCTGGGAGCTTTTATCCAGCCACTCCGCCTCCGTTACGGTAAAATGGGAGCCTTTTTCGCTGACCAGCACTCCCCCGTCCGGGGGATTCCCCGTGCCGATCTGGATATCCGGGAGACGGCTCCCCGGCTCGATTTTCGATGTCACCTTAATGTTAATGCTGTTAATGGGCTTAGACGCCGCCAACAGCTCAAACGGGGCACACAGCAGGAAAATCCCTGCTAAAACCAAAACTGCCCAACGCTTTATCCTGTGGAACATAAACTTCCCTCCTGATTTCCGGCAAGGCTTTTAAGCGCCCGGATAAATCTTTGCGAACCCTACTTGCTTTCCTCCGCCTGCCCTGCGCCTTCCTGGTTTTCCTGCTCTCCCCCCTGCTCCTGAGCCTCTGCCTGTTCTCCCTCTCCCGGCACAAATCCCAGGAAATATACATAAATCTCAACGATGGCCTGGTACAGCTCCCTAGGGATCTCCGAGCCCAGCTTTAGCTGGGTCAGCATCGTCGCCAGGGAATCATCCTCATACACCGGCACGCCTGCCTCCAGAGCCGTCTCCGTGATCCGCTCCGCCATATACCCCATGCCGGAAGCCACGATGATAGGTGCTCCGTTTTTCTCCGGGTTATATTTCAAGGCTACGGCCTTTTGCCGCATCAAATCATCAAATTCTGACATTGATCGTTCTCTCCTTTTCCCGTATCTCCGGAAAAACCTCATCCACCCTTCGGTCGCGGACGCGCTCCCGCACCATAAGCTGGCTGTAGCGAATTCCGTTTTTCTTTAATATCCCCGCCACCTCCGCCTGGATTTTCTTATCTTCCTTCACCAACTGCTTGGGAACCAGAAGCTGCATCCTGGACTCCCTGTCCTGCAAAGTCATCAGCAGCTCAAACTTGCCAAGGCCCTGGATATCGAACTTAAGGAACAGCTTAACCGCCCTTCCGCCCTCTTCCTTATCCTTCTTCCCGTCCGGATCCACCCACATCTCCGACATCACATTATTCCCTTCATATTGGAAAGGAAGGATGAAATGGAGCAGGGGCATATATACACTCTCATTTAACAGCATCCCATTCATAATGGTATAAAACTGCTGCACATTCTCCAGGCCTGCCTGTCCGTTGGCTCCCTTCAGCAAAAGGTTTGCCACCCCGTCGGCAAAGTCTCGGTTTGGGGTCTGGAAACGCTTTGCAATCTCCTCCGGGCTTTCCTGAAGCCCCCGGGAATTCTCCGAAAGCTCCTTATCCCTCATCTGGCCGGTAAGGGGATCCCTTTCCAATCCCCAGGGATCCTCTTCATCTCCCTGGAAATTCCCGTAATACTTTCCCTCCCCGCCGCTTTCCCTGCGCAAAGCCTCCAGCTCCTCCTGCGCCTCATTAAGCTCCGCCAGCCAGCTGGAAACCCCATTGGTAGGACGCTGCATCTGCCGGGAACCGGCACGGAGAAGCTGATCCAGGCTTTCCTGGGGATCGCCTTTAAACAGCCTGGCAAAGGTACGGTTATTGATCAGATTGTCAAACAGCTTTTCCAGCCCTTTCTTCTCCCCGTTCTGGTAACGGACGGCATGGAAAACCAAAAGCATAGCCGCTTCCCTCACCGGCCCATAGTCGTGGGTTCCTGCTATATAGGAAGCCAAAAACGGAATCAGCCGGTTATTTAATACCGCCGCGTTCTGCTGGGTATCCCCGTTAGCCGCCTGCCAGTTCATGGTATTGACCAAATCCTGGAATTCCTCCCGGTATGAACGGAGCAAAAGCTGCCCGATATCCCCCGTGAGGGATCTCATCTGCTGCAGAAGATGAGCCCCTGAGGAGTAGTCATTATAGCCCTTTAAAAAATGCAGGGCAAGATCCTTTAAGCGTTCCCCAGAATCCTGTGCCAGGATGGCCCGCAGGCTGTTAAAGAAATCCCCTGTAAACCTGGCCTGGACTTCCCTCTGCCCCTGCATAAACTCCACCAGCTCCTGGGGAGAGTCCATGCGGACCGACAGCAAAAGCCTCTCCACCAAGGCTCCCACCTCGGTCTTTTCCGCCTGCTGCAAACCCGCCATATCCGAAAAGAGAAGGCGCTCCAATACCGAGGATATGTCACCATTTTCCCCAAGCCCCTTGATAAACGCGCCGTAATTGCTTTCGTAATTTACTGCGCCGAACAATACATCCTGCTGTGCGCCGGTCTGATCTCCGTCCCGGCCATCCGCCCGCACTACCCTGGTGGGATCAACCGGATTATGAACCGTCTGGTTGGCCGCATTGTACTTCGGATCCTGGGGATTTAAGATGTTCCGGTTATCGGTATTCAGATTCGGTGTGGTTACTTGTAATATGTTTGCCATACATCCTCCAACTTTTATCCATTCCATTCCGCCCCGCCGCGGCAGCTGCCACGCAGAGCCCTTTGCCTTGGACATACCGCCCTGCAAAGTAAAAAAATACTATTTTTTATATATCGGCGTATTTCCTGTAAATATTAGAAATTTACAGTTTTTATGGCTTCTTTATTATATTCTTTTTTTCCCTTTTACACAAGACAGAAAATCAAATTTTAAGTATTGTAAAAAAATGTTAAGCATTGTATCATAATATCATAAAACCCAATAATCCCATGCCAAAATGATTTGCATACCTTATCCAAACGGAAAAAGTGCCGATAAATGTAGTAGATAAGTAAAATGATGTTTTCTATCCTGTGGGCTTTATCCGCAGCACGCCGGAAAGAAAGCAGGATATTGCCTAGTTTTAGAAGGGAGGTACTTTATGAACATCACATTTCAGCCCTTAAACGCTGCATACCGTCCGTCGGTTACTGTGCCAAGCAAGCAGAAGCCGCGTTCCGAAAAGATAAAAGGCGATTATGACACTGTAAATATCCGCAAGGCACAGGCTGCTTTGGAGGATGACGAAAGCTTCGCCCGCTTGCTGGCGAAAAAGACTGCCGCCCAGTTAGGCGACGGCGCAAGCCAAGAGCGTGTGCAGGAGCTTGGCCGCAGGATCGGCGAAGGCACTTACCAGCCAGACGCCCAGAGGATTGCCGGACGGCTCCTTGGCCTGAGCTGACCGTACTTTTGCTTTGGCCGCCACGGCCGGCCGGGACATTTCCCATGAAATTACCCTTTGCGTGGACAGAAAGGAGTCAGCGCCCCTTATGGCACAAACTACAGAACCATTTGAAGAATTCACCTCGGTTATCCGAGACTTAACGGAAGTGGCCGCATCCATCTCCCAGGCGGAGGACGCCAAAGCCCTGGCCGCATCGGAGAAGCGCCATGAAAAGCTGGACGGCTATATCCAGGAGGAGCAGGCTTATATCCTGAAGCTGCGCGGCTTAGAACAGCGCAGGATGCGGCTGGCTAAGTCCTTAGGCTGGGAAAACTTAACCTTTCGGAAGATCCTAGACGTGGCAGAGCCTGGCCGGAAGGAGGCGCTGGAACCTTTATTTTACGCCTTGGAACAGCAGTTAGCCATGCTGGAGCAGTCCCGGAAGGCAGCAGAACGGATGATCAGCGTCCGTGTCCATGAGATTGAAAGCCTGCTGGCCCAGCGGGAAGGAGGATCTTATGACGACGCAGGCAATATCAGCTTAAACAGCCCCGCCCATGCAAAGTTAAAAGATAGATACGTTTAGCCCTCTTTGCTTTACCTTTGGCTTAACGATGGAATTTGATTTTGTTTGACGATTTTTCATGGATGCCCATGCGCGGCGGGAAGGCTTGTTTAAGTATGCTTTAACGCGCATGGCCTTTTGTTTTAATCGTTTATCACCACAAAAAGAAATGATTTGGAGGAATTTACATGGTACGAGCATCTTTTGCCGGTTTCTCAACCGCCCTCTCCGCCATCCAGGCGAACCAGAAGCGGCTGGACATCACCGGCCAAAACCTTGCCAATATGAACACGCCCGGCTACACCAGGCAGGCGCTTAAGGTATCCAGCTTAAACTACACCCATCCGGTATCCCACTATATGAACGGTTCCGAGATTGTGGTGGGGTTTGGCGTGCATATGGAGAAAGTGACCCAGATCCGCGACCCTTACCTGGATATCCAGTACCGGAACCAGATGCAGAAATCCGGATATACGGATTCCATGCAGGAGGCTTTGGATCGGCTGGCAAATGTGTTTGATGAAAGCCAGATTGACGGCATCAGGAAAGCCTTTGACAACATCCAGTCCACCTTAAACAATATGGCGGATCCCTCTAAAAACGAGAACGCCATATACGATTCCGAGCTGCGTATCCGGATGCAGGCTCTGACTAATTTGCTGAATGAGGCATCCAGGGAAATCGATACGGCGGAAGCGGAAGAATTAGCCAAGCTGGACGGCCGCAATGTCAACGAACAAGGCTCCGTGGAGCGGATCAATGATATCCTCCAGCAGATCGGCACATTAAACCGCCAGATTAAGAAAAACCAGATCATGGGCCAGCAGAGCCTGGAGCTGATGGATGAGCGGAATGTACTCCTGGATGAATTATCCAGCTACATCCCTATTGAAGTGGAATATTATAAGGATCCGAATCATGACGGCAAAAATCCTGACGGCACGGTCAACGAAAAAGAACTTTACGACTACGACGGAAAAGGGAATAAGATCGGGCGCAAGGAATGGCCGGATGACTTAAGGGTCAATATGGTTTATGAAGAGACCGACGCAAACGGCATAACAACGAAAAAAACCCTTACTTTGGTGGAAGGCACTGTAGGCAGTGATGACGAAAACTATGGCCGCGTTGAGATCGGCATATTTGACGATGCCGGTAATTTTGACTCGGATCCCATGAAGACTGCCGCTGATCCCACGAATGTGGGGCTGATTTTCCATGGCTCGGAAAAAACGCTTGATCCTAACGGCAATGAGACCGTTGGCACAGCGGTTGATTTTAAACGGGAGCTTGACACAACTGCCAATCCTCCAACCGCCACCATCAAAAATCAGTTTGCCACCAATTCCAGCTCTATCCAGGCCAGCCTGGATATGCTGTGGAAAGATGGGAAAACCACAGGGATTAACGACGTAAACGGATACGAATACTACCGGAATCAGCTTGATAACCTGGCCTATTCCTTTGCCCATGTGATGAATACGCTGAATATCGAGGGCAACCGGCATAATGCTAATTCCGACGACTACTTCCTTCTTGCCAACAAAGACGTTCCAGGGCAGACGGGGCTGTCCGGCATTACCGCCGCAAATATCGGTATTAATAAGGAATGGACGGCAGGCAACGTCACAATCGGCACGATTGCCAAAAACATTACCAGCACAAACAAAGATCGCGATCCCAATGAAAATGGAAGCAAAAACGAGACCCTGCTGAATATGTACGAGGCCATAACCGGCTCTTACCCTTACAGCAACCTGATATATTCGGACGGCCCAAATGCGGGAAATCCTGTATTTGGGAACGTTGATTTAAAGAACAATTCCTTTTCCGATTACATGAACTACACTTCCACGGTATTGGCCAATGATTCCTACAAGAACACGCAGCTGTTAAAGGCCAACATGACCGTGTTAAATGGCATCCAAAATTCCCGCGATTCCATATCCGGCGTCAGCCTGGATGAGGAAGCGTCCAACATGATGATGTATATGTCCGCGTACAACGCGGCGTCCCGCCTGATGACGACCCTTGACGAAGCGCTGAATACGCTGATTAGCAGCACTGGCATAGTAGGGCGTTAATTTCTGATAACGATTTATGGAGGTAAACTTATGCGTGTAACAAACTCGGCAACTTACCGGAACTTCACTTCATCCGCCAATGATGTCCATGCCCGGTTAAATAAAAGCTTTCAAAAGGTTTCCAGCGGCGAGGCTTACGAGGCTGCCGCGGAAAGCCCCCTCTCCTATTACCGGAGCCGGAAAATCGACAGCCAGTATCAGGATATTTTAAGCAAGAAATCCCTGTTAAAGGATGTGCAGAACCGGATTTACCAGCAGGAACTGGGAGCCCGGGATATCCAGGACATCCTTTCCAAGTCCAAGAACCAGGTTCAGTATGCCCGGACGTCCACCACCACCGCCACCGCTTTAAAAAGCATCCGGGATGATCTCCTGCAGAAGCAGCATGAAGTGGTCAACGACTTAAATATGCAGTATGAGGACTTTTATATTTATGGCGGGAACGACTTGACTACCGCCCCCTTTGCCCTTAATGCCGAAGGCACGAAACTCACTTACACCCACACCTTCCCAGGGAAGTCCACGCCAGAAACTTTTGTCTTTGATTTAGCGCCGGATCCTACAAAAAATGACGGCACATATAAATTCACCTTAAATTTAGGCGAAAGCACCATAGAGGATCTTGGCATAGCAGGCTATACGCCTGAGCAAAACGCGGAAACCCGCCTTCGCCAGGCCATGACCGAGCAGGGCCGCCTGGATATCGGCTACGGTTCCATCCGGGATCGGGATACCTTGCTGGATACGTATACCGGCGGCTTAAATGTGTTAACCGGCGTATCTTCCGACGGCATTAACGTTGACCCAACGAAACCTATCGGCGGGGAAGCTTCCGTGGCTGACTTATTAAGCAAAAGCCCTATCGCCCTTATCGGCCAGGCGGCTCATACCATTACTAATTATACGAATCAAAAGGAAGCTTATGAAAATGGTGAGATTTCCGAGGAGGAGTACAGCAAAGTTACCGGCGAAATGTACCATGTCCTTGGGGAGACCATTTCATCTATGACGGAATCGGAACACACGGTCAGTACGGTTTACGCCGATCTTGGCAACCGTTACCGCCTGCTGTCGGATATGGAAACGAAGTTAAACCGCACCTCTGATTCTTTGACGGAGCAGTACACCGATGTTTGGGGCGCAGATCCTTATGAGGCCATTATGGAGGTATACAGCAGCCAGTCGGCTTACAATGCCGCCCTCAAGGTAGGCACTCAGCTGATGACTTCTTCATTGTTTGATTTTATGCGGTAGATTTTTCTATCGTTATATCTTATGGTTTTGCCGCCAAAATACAGGGAATGCTGTCTTTTGGCGGATAGATCATGCCATCTATATTGAAAGGAGGCTTTGGTATGCAACCGCTGATTAAGATAACTACTGATCCCATACGCATTATGCGTTTTTCCCAAAACGCCCGGCTGGTCAGCTCGGATTCCGTGGACATGGAAAGGCGCAGGGCTATTGCCCGCCATATGTCCATGCAGAGATCCCAGGCACAGGGCTCTGTGTCCGTTGAGAACATTGCCAAGATCAACCGTGCCTTTTCTTCCCGTTCAAACGTAACCCCCCAGGTGCAGCAAGATGTCTTAAAGCAAGTTTCCCAGCAGGCGGCGAAGATTTCTACCCAGGCATACAGCCATATGCCGCCTAAGACGGCATCCGTATCGGTAAACCACGCGGCTGTTCCCGACATGGAATCCGCCACTCTTGCGGTTCCCTCGGATGAACTATCCGCAAACGCGGCATCTTCTCCGGCGGCATCTGCGGCATCCATTTCCTCCCCTGCGCCCCAGCCAAGCCCCGACATCTCCATGGAAGCGAATTCTTCCTATGCCATGCAGCGGGGAGCTTTTGAAATGCGGGTAGCTAAGGGTGAGCTTACCTATCTCCCGCCGCTGATGATGACCATTATCACCCAAAGGCCCCAAGTGCATATTGAATACTTGGGCGGCTACAATTACCTTCCTCCCCTGGATGGAAGTTCAGGCGGAAGCATTAATTTATTCACATAGGAGCGTTACCTGATATGACATTACAAACTGATTATGGTACGGTGGAATATGAACAGGAAGATCTGCTGATTTTCCCTGACGGAATCTTCGGATTCCCAAACCTGACCAAATATCTTTTGCTGCGCATGAAAGAATCTGATGATTCCCTGCTTCTGATGCTTTCTGTGGAAGAAAGCCAGGTGGTTTTCGTGCTGATTAACCCGTTTTTCCTATGCCCGGACTACTCTCCCCGGCTGGCTCCGGAGGAGCTTTCCTGCCTGCAATGCAGCGACAATGGCGAACTTTCCTACTACGCCATCTGTGTTGTCCGGAATGACTACCTGGAAAACACGGTTAATTTAAAGTGCCCGCTGGTGATCAATCCCAACACCCGCCATGGGATGCAGGTAATCTTAAAGAATTCTGAATACGGATACCGCCATAAGCTGCGCTCTTTCCCATCCATCAACAGCCCGGAAAATAACCCAAAAGAGGAGTGATAAGAATATGCTGATACTTCGACGAAAAAAAAATGAAAGCCTTTTGATTGGCGAAAATATCCGCATTACCATTATCGACTGTGCCGGCGACGGTGTGCGCCTTGCCATCGACGCGCCGAAACAAATCTCCATCCTTCGGGAAGAACTTTCTGAGGCGGAACAAACAAACAAAACTTCCCTCTCCCCGGATTTAAATTCAGTGTGGAATCTACAATCCATTTTCCTGAAACAGGAAAATGCAGCAGGAAACGAGGAAACTCTTGAAGAAAAAACGGTTAGAGAGGAGAAAAAAACGCAATAATCTAAAGCCTTCCATGCCCTTGACCGCATCATGGAAGGCTTTTTATTCGCTTTGCTTTTTGCTTCTTATTCCCTTATATGGATATGGAAGCCTTCATATATTCCCACCGGCACATCATCCGGCAAAGCATAAATATCATCAATTCCCATCATTTAACCCTAAGATCGGGAAAACACCCTAAGCAGAAGCCGGATATCCCGCATAATCCAAAATACCGGCAGAAGCACCGGGAGCTTCTCCACCGAAGGGTAAATAGAGGACATATAATGGAAATCCGGGAAGGCCCATCTTAGCTTCTTGGCAACCCCGGAAAAACGCCTGGCAAGCTTCTCTTTCCACAGGCCGCGGTTTTCCGCCTTATGTTCCCGGTCAATTTCCTTTTGAATCAATTTTTGCAGCTTCAGCGCCTGGTGATCCGACTCATGGTTAATAATCCCCTTGGTCAGCAGCCGCTCCTCCAACACATCAAAAGCCGCCATGTCATCCAATGGCTGGGTAAAATAATTGTCCTTCTTATCGCCAAACCACATATAGGCAATCCGAAGGATCTTCTCCGCCAGCTCATCTATCTGGAATTCCACAAGCCGCCGCTGGACTGCCTCCGTATTCAGCTCATCCCGCCAGGCAATATGGCAAAGGAGCAGATCAATCACTTCCCGGATGGTCAGCTCATCATTAACATAGTGGTAAGCCGCCCCCGCCATGCGGTAGACAAACTCGCTCTCTGGGGGAAGCATCCGAATGTACTCGTAAGGCTCCTTGATACAGGAATTTTCCAACAGCTTAACCATGTTTTTCCGATACTTATCCGTCCGAAACGGCAGGGTATGATACAAAACTACAGACACCCCTCCTACGCGGCTTAAACGCTCGCCGAACCCTTTATAAACCTGATCCGTCTCAAACCCTAAATCAATCAGGTATCCCTTAGCCAGGGTATAGTTTTCCTCATCCAGCAAAATTTGGACAGGGCTGCTCTCGGCCATCTCCGGCAGCTTATAAAAATCCCGGACATACTCATAGGTCAGCACCGTACAGGAAATCTCCCGCATATCCAGCCAGACAAACATCTCCTGGATGGCCTGCTTACAGTTCTCCCCAAAAAGCAGGGACTCCTGATAGCGCTGGAAAAAACGCTCCCGCCACCGATCCGGCAGAGCGTCCCCATGTCCCAGTACTCCTAAATATACTACATTTGCCACTTTATGAAAATCTGCCAGACGAAACATCCTCTCCCAGTCCAGGCGGCTATGTACAACGCGCAAATCATCCTGCCGGACAATGGAGGATACGATCCCCACCAGGGAACGTCCTTCAAACAATAATTGATTCATACGTTCTCACTTCTTATAAAAAGATTTTTTGCCGGCCATTTTCTGGTTCAGCCTTTGATCCGCCACCTTCAACTCATCCAGCAGCTTCTGTGTCTTTCTCCTGATCTCGAAAATCTTCCTCTCTTCCGGGGTTTTCCCCACGGCCTGGCCAAGATCCGATTCAATCAGTTCATGGAGCTTATCGTAAGCCTCACGGCTTCCCTCACCCAACTGCCAGATCTCCTCCATGCAGTGCTCAACCTTTTCCATCTCGTCTGCCCGAAGCTGCAGAAGCATCACCGCTGAGATCCCGTCATTGCGGCCAAAGGTTTCATCCAATTCCTGGGTCAGCCTTTCGATTTCCCGGATGGAATTCCACTTCCGATGGAGCAAAATCATAACCTTTTCCAAATCCAGTTCCATCTGTCCCTCTGTCTCCTAACCTCGAATCTCTTTCTCCTTAACCATATGCATATCATTTACCTTTTTGCTGGCTC
Source organism: Lachnospiraceae bacterium (assembly GCA_910575565.1). GTDB lineage: Bacteria > Bacillota > Clostridia > Lachnospirales > Lachnospiraceae > Caccovicinus. The sequence goes on from CAJTFL010000015.1 coordinate 64,168, forward strand.
CGTCGAAAGCCTCCCGCAGTTCGGACAGGATATGGCGGATCCGCCCAATCTCGCTCTGCCGCCGCTCTCTCCCAGCCTTAATCCGGCTGAGATCATAAACCAGATAATCATAAATCCGCTTCAAATCCCAGGCGATGGGCTGCTCCATGTCCAGGATATCCGTAAGATACCGGACAATCTTCGTCACCCGGTTTATGCAATCGTCAAAATCCTTATAGTTCTTATCTTCCAGTGAATGCTCTGCCCTGCTAAGACGAATAATTGCCTCATCATAAACCAAAAGCAGCAGTTCTGGGCCAGACATCGAATAAATACTCTTTTCTTTATAACGATTATATCCGTTCATTTAATCCCTTCCTAAACCTTTGGCCCCATCCCTTGGGGAACGCCAACCAGTTCTATGATCGTAAAGAATACGAAACCGCCAAAGGCAGATCCCTGTACGCTTTAAGTATAACTCAGGAAACTGCCGTTGGCAAGCTTTTTATCTGGTATCGGAATTCCGATATTTGGTTATTTCTAGTCCTAGGCCAACCTTACCCGTTAAGCTGGGAAAGGTAGCTGGACTGGGTATTCATCTGGTTCAGCAGCGTTTCCATGGTAGTAAACTGGGAAATATAGCGATCCTGCTCCACCTTAAGCTGATCCTGGAGCTTGTCGATCATCTTGTTCATTTCCTCAATCTGCTTGTAAATCTCATTCTTAAACAAGGTGGTAGGCTTCTTCTCCGACCCTGCCATCTCAATCAGGCGGCCGTAGGAACCGCTGCCCGGATTGCCGTTGGAATTCCTGGAAGCATAGCGGGTAGCGTATGGGGTAAAGGTATCATCCACGATGCTGATTAAGCCCTTCTTCACCTCTCCGCCGCCAGTAAAGATATTGGAAACCTTCTCCGGATCCGTCTCCATGGCGCTGCGGAAAGCTGCCTCGTCAAACACCAAAGTTCCGCCGTCGCTCCAGTCCTCCGAATAGCTAATGCCAATCTTCTTCAAATCCTCATAGCTGGCTCCGTTGCTTAACAGCTTCGTAAAGATTCCCTCAACATCGCCGCTTAAATCCCGGATAATGGAATCCCCGTAAAGGATGCCCTGCTTTGCCTTATTCTCCCAGTTCTCAATGGAGGTCTCATCCATCTCGTCCTTCTGCTCATCGGTCAACGGGCCAAAAGAACTGTCCGGGCGGGTCCTTACCTGGCCGTTAATGTCGGCTACTAAGGCGTTGAAATCCTCGAAGAAGCCCTTTACCTTCTCCACAACGCCGTCTACATCGGCCTTGGCGCTGAAGGTTACGGTTTCGGAAGAGTCTGCTGTCCACTTCATATATGTCTTACTGCCGTCAGCATTTGTAATTACTTTATGGTTCTTATTATTAGAATCATAATCAGCTTGATTTATCTCATTCCAGTCGCCGCCAAATATACCCGATACGGTTACATTCAGGCCCTCTAAATTAAAAATATTGGAAGAACGCTCTAAGTCTACATCAACACCATTTCCATAGCTGACTTTGATCTTGGCATTTTCGCCTTGTACTATCTGACCTGCTTTGTCACCTGTGCCTACGCCAAAAAGTTCATTCGCTAATTCTGAATCCAATTCAATATTCCGCCCCGCGCCGGTTTCAGAAGCAACTAACATAAACTGGCCTGTGGCATCCACATAAGTAGCTTTCACCCCTGCACCTGGCGTAGAATTGATTTTTGATAAAATATCATCGATGGTGCTGTCTTTTGTCAGCCCATGAATCCTTTCACCATTGATCACAAGATCCAGTTCATCGCTGTCCGCAAGCGTATACTGAGAAGCATCTATCCCTAATGCAGACTGGTTTAACTTTCCGCCAGTATTTACTTTATTAGATTCACCATAAGCAATCCCTAAATTCTGCAGCAATTCCGTATCATTGGAAAGGATGGATACGCTGCTGGACTCCCCGCTGCTGGATCCTGTTTTAAAGCTCAGCCCCTTATCCGTAACGCCAGCTTCTACTGCGTTTTCTCCAAATGCCCGATCTAAACGTCCCTGGATGAGGGTTGCTAAATCCTCTAATTGTTTCTTTTTCCCAGATTCCGTTAATTTTCCATCGGCATCAACGTACCCCGTCTCAACAGTTGAATTTGTCCCATCTGGATTTTTTTTAAACTTATAATTTTCTTCAATGTTCTTTAAATAATCAGCCTCATCCTTTGTCAGCAGAGTGATTTCTTTCCTCGTGCCATTATAATCAAAAGTAAGCTTCTTATTCGTCAAATAATCAATGGTCTCCGGACGCCTTAACGCGGAATCAGCAAACTTATCTACAGAAACCGGCCCAAGATCAGCCACCGAAACCGATCCGCTTTTCTCATACCCCAATGCTTTTAGCGCTGTAGAAGCACCGTTTATCGTATAATTACCAGGAAGGCCTTTGCCGCCACTAACTATCCCAATAGTTCCATTAGCCTTATCATATTGGAATTTAATCGCTTCTCCAATTTTTACGCCACTGCCCGGACTATCTTTATCTTCGCCAATTACAATATCTGAATTTTTTAACGCTTCATTTAACTCACCCGTTAATCTTTCTGCAAACTCCTCATCAGTCTCAAGACGCTCTTGCCCAGTGACAGAATCCGTTATCATTTTAGGCACATAAGAGATTTTCTTGGTTACTTCCTTGCCATCCTCTTCTACCGTATAAGTATCTTTAAACTCAAAAGTCTTTGTATTTGTCCATCTCCCGTCACCATCCTGAACGCCAAAAATAAGTTTTGTCCCATTCAGCATAGACGTAGGGGTAATCGTCCCCGTCAGCCCATTCAGCGAGGTCTGGATCCCATTGTCATTAATATGCTTCTGGGACTGCAGCACCGTGGACGTAGCCAGCTGGCTTACCTCTTTGATGGAAATATTATCAATCAGCCTGGAACTCCCCGTAGCCTTCACAAACCGGGTGGCTTCCTCCCGGCCCATAGCCGTGATAATATTCTTCGCAAAGGTAAACGGATCCTTTAAGTTGCTGGTGGAAGTATAGCTTGCATACTTATCCGAAATGTCAATAATCTTATCGCTTAAGTTCCGGTATGCTTCCTGCTTCCACTGAAGCTTCGTAACCTCTTTCTTCCGGTTAGAAATCTTCGTCGTCGTGCCTAATGTCATCTTCTCGATAATCGCATCACGGTCAATGCCGGATGCCATGCCGCCAAAACCTCTTAAGGATGTATTCCCTAAACTGCTGGTACTTGATACACTTGCCATTTTCTATCTCCTTTCACTTCTACGCCGCCCCCGGCTCATTCGGACAGCTCCGGATCCAAAAAACAATCCTTCAATCCCTGTCCAAACCTCCCATCCTTGGCCAGCCGGGATAGACAGCCTGACTTACCATCTCTTACACACGGAAAGCCTGCCAAAAACACAGCTCATACCGGTTCACGCCCCAAAGGGAAGCCCTTTGAAAACCGCCGCCATTTAGGGTGGTTTTTGCAGCCTTTGCCAACAATACCTTGAAAAAAATCATTTTTTCATCTATACTTATTTATCGACATGATATATAATAAAATTAATATCTGAAAAAATCATTTTTATAAATTTTACTCTTTGGAGGTACAGTTTTGTCTATCATAATCACAGTTTCAAACCAAAAGGGCGGTGTGGGCAAAACCACCACATCCGCGGCGCTGACCTCCGGCCTTGCCCTGGCCGGCACAAAAGTCTTAGGGATCGACCTTGACCCCCAGGGCAACTTAGGCTTCTGTCTGGGCGCTGGCCCGGACACCCGCTACACCATCCTTGATGTGCTGAAAGGCCAGATCCCCATCGAACAGGCCATCTGCCACAGCGAGTACGGCGATCTCCTGATCTCGGACATCACCCTCAGCAGCAGCGGCTTAGAAAAGCTTCCCACCAAACGTGAGACGATCTTAAAAAACGCAATCGAACCGATCCTTGAACGGTATGATTATATCATTATTGACACCCCGCCAGCCTTAAACCTGCTGACGATCAACGCTTATTCCGTATCGAACCATCTGATCATCCCGATGGCATCCGATATCCTAAGCCTGGTAGGGCTTGCACAGCTGAAGGAAACCATTGAATCCGTGCGGAGCACTCTTAACCCCGGGCTGAATGTCCTGGGCATCCTTCTGACCCGCTTCAATATCCGCACCACCCTTTCCCGGGATGTGCTTGAGATGGCCCAGCAGCTTGCCGACCAGATCCACACGAAAGTATTTGAGACGAAAATCCGCTCCGGAGTTGCCATAGCCGAGGCCCCGGCCCACGGCGAAAGCATATTCCTGTATAACCCCACTTCGGCGGCGGTAACGGATTATCTGGCATTTATCGATGAAATCACACCAGAAATCCAGTTATAAGGAGGAACATAAAATTATGCCTAGCAACAAAAAAAACAACAAAACTTCACACGTAATGAATCTTCTGACCAACGGAACCTCCCCTGAAGGGGGCGCTGGGGCCGAAGCTGCCGCCGATACCCCTGCCGGATCCGCCCAGGAAAAGAAAGGCGATGTCCAATCCCATACCGTCACCCCTTCTAAAGTTACCGTGGTTGACGAAGGAAGCCGCAATGACCGTCTTTCCCAGGAAATTTTCAATAAATTATCGGAGGAATTAGAGGAAGAGGCAGCGCCCGGCAATGCCTCCCCCCAGGGAAGCCTTGAAGAAGCCCAAGATAAGCCAGAAGCGCAAAGCCAGGAGGATGAGCTGGCAAAAATGCTTGCCCAGGATGGCAGCGAAGAGGTTTCTGGCCAGGACGCTGCCCCCCAAAACCAGGAAGGCGCTCTTCCGGAAACCGGAGAAGAACCTTCCGACGAGCCGCAGGAACCGCAGCCAGCACCCCAGGCTGAAGCTGCCCAGGCTAATCCTGCCAACGCCCAGGCTCCCGCTTCCGCCGCAGAAGAGGACGAAGAAATGGACGGCCCAAACAAACCGGCTCATCATGCCATTATCCCGAAAAGCCAGCTTGGCAGCAACTTATCCCACCGGGAATACCGTTTCGTCAATGTGATGGAGCAGCTGATCCTGCGCCAGGATATGCCGAAGGTTTTGGAGCAGTACAATGTGTGCACCTGTACCCGGTGCATTGCTGACGTATGCGCCCTGACCTTAAGCGCTCTTCCGGCAAAATACGTTGTCACCAGCAAGGATTCCATTTCCCCTCTTCTCAGCTACTATGAGAGCCGGAACAAAATCCCTATGCTTACGGCCATGATCAAGGCCTGCAATATGGTTCGGGATAATCCCAGGCATTAATCCTGCAATCATTTTAGGGGCTGCCCAGCGGCAGCCCCATTTGTCATTTGCAAAAGATTTGCAGAATCTAATTGCTGCTTTTATAACTGCAAAACTCTTCTGCTGTCATCCCTACATACGCCGCCGCCTTTTCAACGGACATATCCCCTGACTGGATCATTTTCTTTAACAGCTCAATCTGTCCCTCTTCCCGGCCTTCTTCCCGGCCCTCTTCCCGGCCCTCTTCCCGGAACATCTGCATTGTTTGAAGTTCATTATATTCCGTAATACACATATCCTTCACCTCCGCCCTGTTTCCCAGTAGAAACGATCTGATTACATAGTCATCTGGCATATCGTCGATCGCCTTATCCCTGCCTAAACCACTGCCTCCGGAAACGCCACGGGAGCTTTTTCAATGGCAATCCGTCCCCCCAGCCTTTCACCGAGATACCCTTCCAGGAAATCCATAAACAGGTATTCCAGACCGTAATGGCCTGCGTCGATCACCGCCATCTGCCTTGCCACGCTGTCAATGCCTTCATGGTGGCTGATATCCCCCGTAACCAGTACCTGGACGCCCTGAGCCAGTGCCGGGGCGATCATGCTGCCCCCTGAGCCTGGCGAGATGGCGCAGAGTGAAAGCTTTTCTTTCCCGCTTAACTCCCCATATACGGTCACGAAGGGGAGGCGGAAGGCTTCCTTTACCGCCAAGGCCAATTCCTTTAGGGTCATTGGCCTTGGAAGCCTTCCCGCCTTGCCAATCCCGTAGGCCACGCCATCCTGCTCACCCAAAGGCTCCAAAACCTTTCCTTGGGTAAGGCCCAGCCGGCCAGCGGCCAAGTCGGCCATGCAGCCTGGGGCGCTGTCAAAATTGGTATGCATGGCATAATAGGATATGTCCTGGCGGATCAGCGTTAACAGCCTCCGGCCAATGAAATCCCCGTCATTCACCTGCTTAACCGCCTTGAAAATCAAGGGGTGATGGGTGATTAACAAATCCGCTCCCCTCTTTGCCGCGTCCTCCACCACCTGATCCGTGGCGTCCAGCGCCAGGTAAATCCGGCGGACCTCCTTTTCCCAGCGCCCAGCCAAAAGCCCCGGGTTATCCCAACTGCAGGCCATTTCCATTGGCGCCAGCTTTTCCAATAGTTCAACAATCTCTCTGCATTTCATCGGTTTCCTCCCTTTTGCGGCGGAAATGAATCTTCAAACACACACCAGTGCCCTATCCCATCTCCCTTTTAGCTTCCCTTACCACCGCCAATTCCGCCTTTAATTCCCTTTCGGCTTCCGCGGCTTTTAAGCTGTCCTGGGATTTCAGCCTTTCCAAAATTTCTAAAATCCGGCTTTCCTCCTTCGCCAGGAAGGATAACAGCACCGGATGCTTCATCTCCATTAACAGCTTCCCGTAGCGATACCAGCTTTCCTTGCCCCAGTTCATTTTTCCTTTTTTTGCCAGCATTGCGGTATAATACTTTCCTTCATCCAGAACCATATCTTCCCGTTCTATCTGAAATCCGTTTTCTTCCAGCCAGCGCCTTACCTGTGCCAAGTCTGACTGGGGGGACAGAATAAGGTTTTCCAGGCTTTCCCACATATGCCGTCCGTTTTCCAGGATATGTATCACCAGCTGTCCGCCCATCCCGGCCATCACCACGGTGTCCGCTTCCCCTGGCCTTAACCGGGCCAGGCCGTCGCTTAAGCGGGTTTCAATCACCCCAGAAAGGCCATGCTCCCGAATATGGGCATTAGCCCGCCCAAGCGGCCCCCTGCCTACATCCATGGCAACCGCCCCCGGGCAAATCCCTTGCTCCACCAGGCAAATCGGAAGGTATCCGTGATCCGTCCCGATATCGGCTATCCGGCTTCCTTTTGGCACAAATGAGGCCACCATGGCCAGACGCTTTGATAACTTTATCATTTAGCCCTCCGTCCCCTTTCCGGCTTTAATCCAGGTAATCCTTCAGCTTCCTGCTGCGGCTGGGATGGCGCAGCTTCCGCAAAGCCTTGGCTTCAATCTGGCGGATCCTCTCCCTGGTAACGTTAAATTCTTTCCCTACTTCTTCCAGAGTCCTTGGCCGCCCGTCCTCCAATCCGAACCGCAGCTTTAAGACCTTCTGCTCCCTCTCCGTCAGCGTGTCCAAAACCTCCATCAGCTGCTCATGGAGCAGGGTAAAGGTGGCGGCATCCGCAGGAACCATCACGTGCTCATCCTGGATGAAATCGCCCAGATGGCTGTCCTCCTCCTCGCCGATTGGCGTTTCCAGGGAAACCGGATCCTGGGAGATCTTCATAATCTCCCTCACCCGCTCCGCGGGAAGCTCCATCCGCTCCCCGATCTCCTCTAAGGTAGGCTCCCTCCCCAGCTCCTGGAGAAGCTGACGGGATACCCGGATCAGCCGGTTAATGGTTTCCACCATATGCACCGGGATGCGGATCGTCCTGGACTGGTCGGCTATGGAGCGGGTAATCGCCTGGCGGATCCACCAGGTGGCATAGGTACTGAACTTATAGCCCTTTGTATAGTCAAATTTTTCCACCGCCTTGATTAGCCCTAAGTTCCCTTCCTGGATCAGATCCAGGAAATGCATCCCTCTGCCCACATACCGTTTGGCAATGCTGACCACCAGGCGCAGATTCGCCTCCGCCAGCCTCTTCTTCGCCCCTTCGTCCCCCAGGTTAATCCGTTTCGCCAGTTCAATCTCCTCGTCCATGGTCAGCAAAGGGACTTTCCCGATTTCCTTTAAATACATCCGGACCGGATCCTCTAAGCTGACTCCCTCCGGGACAGACAGATCCAGATGCTCCATGTCAATTTCTTCTTCATCTTCCAAATCTTCCTGCCGGAAAAATTCCGGATCCATTTCCGGCTCCTCCGCCGAACCGCCCAGCACATCAATGTGGCTGGCTTCCAGCAGATCGTAGATCTTGTCCCACTGCTCCCCATTTAATGCTTCCGGCTGGAAGTATTCCTGGATTTCCTGGATTTCCAGCACATTTTTATTCTTTTTTGCAAGATCCAAAAGACCGGCAAGCTTATTTTCAAAAACACCCGTTTGTTCTTCCATCTTCTCCACCCTCCCACAGCAGCTTGCGCTTATTTTTTCCCTAATCAAGAGAAATATTCAGGCTGCGCAGCGCAGCCTGCTCTTTAATGATCCGCTGCAGTTCATCCATATCCCTGGCCTGCCTGCTGGCCTGATCCAGACTGTTTTTCTTTACCTTTATTACCGTTTCCAGGAATGCTTTCTTTTGCTCCTGGCTGGTCAATTCCCCTTTTACGCTGGCATGGAACAGGGCGGCAACCTGCCGGTACTGCTCCTCATCATCAATAAAATGGTTTAAGATGGCCGCCGGGTTTACGTTTCCCTGGCTCTGGCCCGCAAACACCATCTCCGCCACCTGGCGGTATAAAGGCTCCACAAAATCCGCCGGGGATACCACATCCTTTATCTTCTCAAACAGCTTAGGATATTCAATCAACCAGGTAAGCAGAAGCCGCTGGGACTTGCGGCTGCCTTCGTCCTTGTCCTTTTTTTGGCCGCCTTTTCCCCGCCAGCCGTTTTCCACGGCGTATCCGCCTTTTCCTTCGCCGGCATAACCGCTGCTCCCTTCACCTCTGGCGTATCCGCCCTTTCTTCCGCCCCCGGCATAACCGCTGCTCCCTTCACCTCTGGCGTATCCGCCCTTTCCTCCGCTCCCGGCATAACCGCTGCTCCCTTCACCTCTGGCGTATCCGCCCTTTCCTCCGCTCCCGGCATAACCGCTGCTCCCTTCACCTCTGGCGTATCCGCCGTACCCTGCGCTTTTTTGCATGGACGATCCAGGCGGGATCCGGCTGCCCAACTGGTTTACCAGCCGCTTTAAATCTTCATAGGGGATAAACTGCTCCCTGGACACCGCCTGGATATAGTTGTCCCGCTCCAGGGTTTCGGGAAATTCCAAAAGCTTTTTCGCCGTCTCCTGGTAAAACTCCGTCTTCTGCTCCGGATCCTCCATATCGTACTGCTTCCTCAGCACGGCGATCTCATACAGGAAGCTGTTTTTCGCCTGGGCAATCCTTTCCTTAAAAGCTTCCGGCCCTAAATTTTTCATAAATTCATCGGGATCCTTATAAGGCTGCATATCCAGCACCTTCACCGAGATTTCCCCGTCCTTAAGTATGGGGATCGCCCTTAATGCGGCCTTAATCCCCGCCCCGTCGCTGTCATACGTCAAAATCGCCTGCTTCGTGTACCGCTTCAGCAAAAGAGCCTGCTGGGCGGTAAAAGCCGTCCCCAGGGAAGCCACCGCATTGGTAAATCCTGCCTGGTGCATGGCAATCACGTCCATATAGCCCTCGCAGATCAGGATATGGCTCTCCCGGGAGGAGCGGGCATAGTTTAGGCCAAACAGGTTCCGGCTTTTATCAAACAGTTTTGTTTCCGGTGAGTTTAAGTACTTAGGCGTCCCATCCCCTAAAACCCTGCCCCCAAAACCGATTACCCGGTTATTCACATCCATGATGGGGAACATCACCCGGTTCCAGAATTTATCCCGCCCTCCCCGCTCTTCCACCGTCACCAGCCCCGTTTCCTTTAAAATGCTGTCCTCATACCCTTTGCTTTTTAAGAAACGGTACAGATCATCGCTGGTTTTATTGGCAAACCCCAAGCCAAAATGGCGGATGGTATCGTCGCTGAGCTGACGCTTTTTCAAATAATCATAGCCGATTTTCCCCTGGGGCTGCTTAAGCTGATAGTAAAAGTAATTTGCCGCCAATTTATTGATTTCCAGCAGCACCCTTTTTTGCTCCTCCTGCTCCCTGGCCTCCCGGCTGTATTCCGGCGCAGGAAGGGTAATCCCGGCCCGATCCGCCAAAAGCTTTAAGGCTTCCCCAAAGGTGTAATTCTCGTATTCCATCACAAAGGTGATGGCATTCCCCCCTGCGCCGCAGCCGAAGCAGTAATACATCTGCTTGGACGGCGACACGGAAAAGGAAGGGGATTTTTCGCTGTGGAAGGGACATAAGCCAAAGTAATTGCTTCCTTTTTTCTGAAGCTTTACATATCCGGATACCACATCCACGATGTCGCTCCTCATCCGGACTTCCTCCACCACTTCTTCCGGATAACGCATGAAACCTTCCTCTCTTCGTAACTGCTCAGTACCCTCACAGTTACGAGCAAAAATCCATTGAAAATCGCCTGCGGCGATGGGATTTTTGCCTGCTATTCTACGTTTTCTTACGGTCAGCGCAGCGAGTGCGCAGACCTACCGAACAGTTCCTCTCTTCGCATTTTTAAATCATATGCTTTATCTTTCAGGAAGCATACGGCGCTTCCTGCCTAAACTATATTTTCCAAGCCCTGGGCACGAACAATTCCTCGAACCGGTCAATGGCAAACCGATCGCTCATGCCTGCGATATAGTCGCAGACTACCCGCTCCTTCTTCTCGCCCTGCTCAATCATAATCCGAAATTCCTCCGGCAGCTTTTCCGTATGCTTCCCATAAAATTCATATAAAAAAATAATCAGCTGCTGCGCCTTCGTTTCCTCCGCCTTGGGAACCTTGCTGCAGTATACATGATCAAACATCCACGACCTTAAGCCCTTCATGGCTTCCTCCATGCCGGGAGACATATAGATCCCCGGCTTTCCCATACTGTTTTCAATAATATCATGGATCATTAAATTCAGCCTCTCCCGGACGCTGTGGCCTAAAACATCCGTATATCTTGCCGGAAGCTCCCCCTCCACGAAAAGCCTCGCCCGAATAGCGTCATCAATATCGTGGTTAATGTAAGCGATTTTATCCGACAGCCGAACAACCGCACCCTCTAAAGTAGAAGGCTTCCCGCTGGTTCTGTGATTCCTAATGCCGTCCCGTACCTCCCAGGTCAGGTTCAAGCCCTTCCCATTTTTCTCCAACCGTTCCACCACCCGAACGCTCTGCTCATAATGGGCAAAGCCTTCCGGGCAGATTTCATTTAAAATATATTCCCCGGAATGGCCAAAAGGCGTATGGCCCAAATCATGGCCCAACGCAGCCGCTTCCGCAAGGTCTTCATTTAGGCCAAGGGATTTTGCAATCGTCCTGGCTATCTGGGATACCTCTAAGGTGTGGGTCAGCCTGGTCCTGTAATGATCCCCCTCGGGAGCCAAAAATACCTGGGTCTTATGCTTTAGCCTGCGGAAAGCTTTGCTGTGCAGGATCCGATCCCGATCCCTCTGGTAATCCGGACGGATATCGCAAGGCTCTTCCTCAAAGTCCCGACCCCTTGAACGGCTGCTGCGGGCGGCAAAAGGGCTTAAATGCTTTTCTTCCAATTCCTCTAAGCGCTGGCGAACGATCATAAAGGCTCTCCTCCTTTGTCCTGGATCCTTCCTTAACGGCAGCCATCTTCTCCCTGACAGCTGACACAGGCATCCACAGTAAGAGTATACTACAAATTCCTATAAGAATACAATAAAAAGATAGGACAAAAAGCTGGCTGACGTTCCTTTCTCGGATTCGCCAGCCAGCTTTTCTTTCGTTCCTCATTATTCGTCCTGCTCCAGGTTATCAAAAATATCATCGTCGTAAAATTCCCGGATGGTAAGGCCTAAACCTTCTGCCATCTTTTTAATGTTGACGATCCCGGGGTTCTTACTTTTTCCATTCATAATGCTCTTTACGGTAGAAGGTGGCATCCCGGTTTTGTACGCCAATTCATACATGGACAGCCTCTGTGCTTTGCTCAGAGTACGAATACGAGTGATGGTTGCTTCGTTAATGTTCATAGTACAATCTCTCCTTTTCCTTAGTTTAGTCGAAAATCGCCCTCTTTGCGGTCGATATAATGGAAAAAATAAAGAATTTTAAATTTTTTTTACAAATTATTGTCGTTCCCGGACAAACGTCCGCACCCTGCTGTCTTTTCCTTTTATCTATCATATCATATCGTGTGCCGGGAAATACGTTATAAATACATTTTCTTATGAATTCTTTTTCATAAAATTTATTTTCACAAACAATTCCCCTACGATCAATGGATCCGGCATGGCAAAGCATAACAAAGAGTCCGGCAAGCCGGCCCGTGCGCCGGAGCGCGGCTGCTTTGGCAGCCATATTCCTTGAGCGAGAAATGCGCTCTGCGTTTCACTTCGGTCGCTGCTAAACGAGTGCCACCGGCACTCAGCAACCCCCTAGAGGGATTTTGCTTTATAGGGCACACTTTCTATAAGGCAAAAAAAGAGCCGCCCACAAGCCTTATGCAGGGCAGCCCCATGCCTTAACATTGGTTATCCTTCAAAAATCTTTCCGCCTCTTCCCTGGACTTAAACACAAAGATCTCCCTGTCAGCCTGATACTTCTGCAGCAGCTCATAAATCTGGGGAAGCTGGGTTTTCGGAAAATCCATGATGCTTTGTTTAAATTCCTCATCAAATTCCGTCTCCATCCACGGCAGATCCTCATGCCTTACCCCAATACGGGAGCTTGCGCCCAAAAGGCAGACTTCCAGGGGATAATCCAGCAGGAACACTGTATCGCACCACTCTAAGCGCAGACCTAATGTGCGCTGATAATTGCCGTCAATAATCCAGCGCTCCTTGCGGACAATCTCCTCTAGCTTTGCGTCAAACTCTTCCTTTGTAAGGGTCGTCTGGTCGCTCCTGTGCCATATGGCATCCAAATAATAAAGCGGAAGACCCGTGGCTTCCTTAAGCCTTCGCGCAAAGGTGCTTTTCCCTGCGCCGGGGCTTCCGATAATCATGATTTTCTCCATAATTTTATTCCTCTGAACGGCTCCGTTTTTCTGGAGCGTGTTTGGAAATTCAGGCAAGCCATTTGGCGAAATGTAATCGAGACAGTGCACTAGGCTCTCGTCCTTCAGGCTGCCTAGTTCTCAGCCTCCTGCAATGCAGCTAGCCTGGATTTAAGCTCCAAGATTTCCTGCTGCTGCCTGAGCAATGCATGGTCTTTTTGAGCCAATTCCAAATCCTTCCGCTCAATCTCTTCCTGCATCTCATCAATCATATACAGCACCGTATTCCGATCCAAAATTTCCAGCTCTTTTGAATACACATTCATCACCTTCTCCGTGTTCAGACATAGCTCATAGATTTCCTGGTACATGGCCTTAAACTGGGGATAGCTGGTGATCAGCTCCTCAATTCTTTCGGGGGAAGTAAAGCTTAAGAACGCCAGCCATGCCTCAAGAGGTGTACCTATAGGCTTATTCTCCATGCTTTTGCGGAAAATGTCAAGAGGGATGAACAAATATTCCTGGAGCAGCTCCAGGGAAAGGCCCGTATCCGGCTGCTGATGAAACCTATGGAGCCAATCCCGAGGGAAATCATGGAATGCCCCAGGGATTGGCTCAAAAAATACGATGTTATATTAGATTTAATATGTCACAGATGGAACAATTTGTAAATACATTTTTTCCAAATATTCAGCCAAAAAGGGATACCCACACTTTCATGCAGATATCCCTTTCATCTATTTATTATTCACAACTTCCACAGCTTCCGGTTTACTGAACCCAAGCGCCGTCAGCATTTACATAATATCCATCGATGGTGGTATTGGCTGCCATTACGCCCTTCGTTCCGTCAGATACCGGATTTAAGTAATACCATGCTCCGTTAACCTGCTGCCAGCCGGTCATCATTGCACCGCTTGCATTTAAGTAGAACCAAGCGTTGTATGCAGGATCAAGGATCCAGCCGGTCATCATCACGCCCTGGTTTGCACCGGCTGCCGGATTCATGTAATACCACTGCCCGCCTACCTGATACCATCCAGTTACCATGTTGCCCTGTGCATCGAAGTAATACCACTTGCCATTGATCAGGCCCCAGGTATTGGTGGCGTACTCGCCGGAATCCTTGCGGAATTTCCAGTTATTTCCGTCTGCAATCCAGCTTCCATGCATAGCGTAATCCTTGGTGGAAGAACCGGAACCGCCGCCGCTGCTTGAATTGGAGCCGCCGTTTGGCCTGTAATCCGGCTTGTCCGTATCATCTGGCTTGTTCGTATCGTCTGGATTCTCCGGATCTTCCGGTTTTTCGTCCTCAGCGCCTTTTGCCTCTACCGCATACTTCTCGCCTTTTTCATCTTCAAATAAACCATACGCATAGAATGACAAACTGTTCTCATAAGGAGAAACCAGCTTGGAATCCGAACCATAAGGCGCACCGGTATAATCCTGCCAGCCTACAAACTCGTAATTATACATCTGCGGTGTGCCGTTGTAGAAATTCTCAGCCATAAACTCATCAGACGGCTCGGCGTCCTTCCAGGTCGTGGTATTTTCATCATATGCAATACGATTATTGCCATAGTTAGCTGTTCCATTAGAAGCACTGTACTTCTCGTTAAATGTCACAAAACCATGCTCATAATATACGTTAACGCCTACCTGAATATATCCTGTATATGGATAATAGTATTTTTCCTCTTCATCATCCTCCCTCAGAAGATATTCCTTACCCTCGTATGTAATGACAAATGGAATACGATAATACTTGCCTAATTCTAATGGCTTTACATTCGTCACCATATTCGTATCCGCATTGTATTCCAGGGCATCCATACCTACCAGATTATACTCAATGTAAGACTGAGCCACCTTGGCTTCCAGCAATTCTTCCATTGTAGCTATACGAACTGCCCAGCCAGAGAAATTCTCATACCGACCTTCAGCAGCATTGTACTTTCTTACCTGGACTTCAGCCGTATATTCGCCTTCCGCAGCCGGCCCACCTACCGTGGACGGCTTTAAGAAAACACTAAACATAGCATATTCATCGCTCTCGCTTTCAATCGGCTTCTGATCAAATACCGCCCTAATATGGCAATCCTGGGTAATCGCAACGCTGCTATATGCGTCTTTATCGCTGATTAAAACAGGCTCGCCCTCTTCCTCCCCGTTCATTGGGATAAGGGACATGGATTTGAAATCACCTTGCCAGCCTAACTGTGAAAAATAATAGCGATCTGGATTCAGCTGGATTTCCGTGCCGTAAGGAAGCTCTACGTACTCACCAATGGGCAGGTACTTTCTTTCATACCGATAAGAATCTTCGTTCCTTTCCTGGGTATAAGCCTGTACAACACCGTAATCCACGTTCTCGATAAACACTTTTACTGTGTCGGCATTCTCTTTGCCCTCTGTCTTAACCAGATAGAACGGACTGAATCCATTCTTTACGACAAATGACATATACTGATGGGCATCGTCAACCTCTACGGAAAGAACTTCTACCTTGCCATCGTCCTTGAAATGAACAGCCTTTAATTTATAGCCGCCTGGAGCGTCAAACTTATCATCCAGGAAGCCTTCGGGAACCGGCAATGTAATCCTGATTTTCCGATTGTCAGAATGAGTATAATTTGCAACATCGATATCCAATTTGATAATCTCATCGCGGCTGCCATATACCTGAAGCGCTGATTTCCCTTCCCGATTGGCAAGAGCCTTGTCCAGTTCCTCCATGCGCTTTGCGTCCGTTTCTGCATCGGCTTCGATATCTTTCACGATTAACTGTTCACCAGCCCGCAGACCGGTAACGACCACTTCTTCCCCACTAAACCGATCGGTTTCAATAATCGGTTCCTCTACCCTGGGATCCAGCCATTCTGCCCGCAGCTTTGCGCCAGTATAAAGCTGAGTTGCGTCGGTAATGTAAACACCTTCGTCACTATACCAAACATATTTCCAGTCTAAGCCATCGCCATATACATCCGTCATCAGCTTATCCCAGTCAGCGCCATTTTCAAACTCACGGGTATAATCCAGGTTCACGAAGGAATTGCCGTCATCATCCACCCACTCGGAATCCTTGCCCCTTTCTACAATGTAAGTTCTTTCGATTTCTCCAATAGAACCTGCATTGCTCCATGAAGCAACCTTAGCGCTGGATTTAGAAGCTGTGGATTTGGAAGCTATCTCCCGATCCCATTTACCCCCCCGCCCAAGAACGTCACGGTTACTTTACTGTCCTTGGACGGGGAACCAACTGGCGCCGCCAATGCTGGCAGCACGCTTGTCGCTGACATCGCAACGATCAATGCTGCCGCCATTTTTTGTTTGAGCCTTTTTACACTCATACAACATTACCTCCTTAAGGATTTACTATTTTCTGTATTTTTTCTTACAGAAACATAAATACTATACCACTTCTATAGACGAATTGCAATGTATTTTTCCTGTTTTCCCACTTATACTACAAGGTTCTGCTTATTTATATTTTATATGTAATTTTGCCAAAAACAGAAAATTGAGGAAATTGGGGAAAACTGTATTTTGCTCATAAACAGGCGCTCCCTCAGTGAAAAGCGATAAAGGAAAATTCATGTGAGCATGATTTTCCTTCATGCACTTTCCACTGGCTGAACGATTATCGATAAAATCTGCCGTCCGTTCAGCCGCGCCATTCGCAAAAAAGTTACATTTTTGCTAATTTTCTCCTCCTTCTATTGCTACAACTCCCAATCTATATTATACTATATAAACCTATGCTTTTCCTTGCAGCATTTCACACCATAACATTTAAAAAAGTTCTGCTTATACCTCATTACAACAAGAAAGGATCTCGGTGAAACCTTGGAAATCAAGAAAAAATTGGCGGAAAAATGGCAGGAAGCCACAAAAGCTGTCCTTCCCATCATCTGCATCGTACTGGCACTATGTTTTTCCATTGCCCCTATCTCCCCCAGCATCCTGCTATGCTTCCTGATGGGAGCCGTGCTGATCCTTGTGGGGATGATGTTTTTTACCCTGGGAGCAGAAATGTCCATGACTCCCATGGGCGGGCGGGTAGGCTCCTGCATGACGAAAAGCCGCAACGTATGGATGATTATCCTGATTTCTTTCCTGCTGGGATTTATCGTCACCATCTCGGAGCCGGATCTGCAGGTTTTGGCAGGGCAGGTTCCGGCAGTCCCAAACATGGTTCTGATCTTATCCGTGGCCGTGGGGGTAGGGGCGTTTTTAGTGCTGGCCCTGCTGCGTATGCTGATGACCATCCCGCTTCCCCCGCTGCTTTTAGGGTTTTACCTGGCAGTTTTCGTTCTGGCTTTCTTTATTCCGGGGGATTTTTTAAGCATTGCCTTTGATTCCGGCGGCGTGACCACCGGCCCCATGACCGTTCCTTTTATCATGGCCTTGGGCGTAGGCGTGTCCGCCATCCGAAGCGACCGCCACGCCGCAGACGACAGCTTCGGCCTGGTGGCCCTCTGCTCTGTGGGGCCTATCCTGGCGGTGATGATCTTAAGCATGATTTACCGCCCAGACGGAAATATCCAAATAGAATCCCTGGTGCTGGAAGCGGAAGATTCCCGAAAGCTCATGCAGCTTTTTACCTCCGGGATCCCTACCTACATGAAGGAAATCTGCTTGTCCCTGCTGCCCATCTTTTTATTTTTCATGATCTTCCAGGTCTTGATGCTGAAGCTTTCCAAACGCAGCATGACCAAGATCTTAATCGGCCTTGCCTACACCTACGTAGGGCTGGTTCTTTTCCTCACCGGAGCCAACATAGGGTTCATGCCTGCCGGAAATTACTTAGGCCAGGTCTTGGCAGGCCAGAGCCATCCAGGGATCATCATCCCCATAGCCATGGTGATCGGCTACTTTATCGTGAAGGCCGAGCCTGCCGTGTATGTGCTGAATAAGCAGGTAGAGGAAATCACCGATGGCGCCATTTCCGCCAAAGCTATGGGGATGGGGCTTTCCATCGGCGTATCCATCTCCTTGGGGCTGGCCATGATCCGGGTGCTCACCGGGATCTCCATCCTTTGGTTTACCCTGCCAGGCTATGCCGTAGCTCTTGGCATTTCCTTCTTTGTCCCAAAGCTTTACACCGCCATTGCCTTTGATTCCGGCGGCGTAGCTTCCGGCCCTATGACCGCCGCCTTCCTGCTGCCTTTGGCTCAGGGAGCCTGTACCGCCGTGGGAGGCAATATCGCCACCGACGCATTCGGCGTGGTAGCCATGGTAGCCATGACCCCCTTAATTACCATACAAGTAATGGGGATGGCCTCAAAGATCGCCGGAAACCGGAGGAAGGCTTCCTTCGCCCCCGGCTCTGCCGCCGCCTACGCTTTGCTGGAAGAAGACGCGATTATCGAACTTTAGGAGATTTTTATGGATGAATTATACATGATGGCAACCATCAGCGACCGTAACCAAGCCCGCCGCTTCCTGGCCTTTTATAAGGAACACGGCGTCACCGTCACGCTAATCACCTTCGGGAAAGGCACGGCCGCCTCGGAGGTTTTAGATTCCTTCGGTCTGGAAGCCGCCAAAAAGGCAATCCTCTTCGCCTTCGTCACCGGCACGGAGTGGAAGGAGATCAAAAGCGGCCTGCAAAAGCAAATCAAAATCGACATTCCCGGAAGCGGCATCGCTTTTATCATCCCCTTAAGCAGCATTGGCGGGAAAAAGCAGCTTGAGTTTCTCACGGAAGGGCGGGAATTTAAAAAAGGAGAAGAAAGCACATTGAAGGAAACGAAATATGAACTGCTGGTGGTGATCGCCAACCAGGGCTACACCGATATGATTATGGACGCGGCCAGGGAGGCCAACGCCCCCGGAGGCACAGTAATCCATGCCAAAGGAACGGGCACGGAAAAGGCAGAAAAATTCCTGGGAGTTTCCATTGCCACGGAAAAAGAGATGATTTTTATGGTGGCGCGCAAGGAAGGCAAGAACGCAATTATGAAGGCCATCATGGAAAAAGCCGGAATCCACAGCGAGGCCCGCTCCGTGGTCTTCTCCCTGCCGGTGACGGAAACCGCCGGGATGCGGTTGATCGAAGAAGCTTAAAGAACAAGCCGAGAAAGCGCGAACGCCGCCTCCTCCCCAAAGGATTCACGCCAAGAGAAGAAATTTGCAGAAGAAGTACGATGAATTTGCAGAAGAAGTACGATGAATTTGCAAAGCAAGCACGATGAATTTGCAAAGCAAGCACGATGAATTTGCAAAGCAAGCACGATGAATTTGCAAAGCAAGCACTAAAGCAAAATAAACACGCCAAAAAGGAAAAAGGATGCCGCAAAACAGCATTTCCGCGTCTTGCCATATATGGCCAAATACGTCCAGGCGACACGCATAGCGCCATACATTGTGCGGATAAAGCCGCCTTGCAGCATCCTCTTTAAAAATCATTTCTAAACATTACGTTCAGGTCTAAAGGATCGATTTTAACGGTTAGCAGTAAAACTCCATGGGATAAGTCATATATTCAATCTCATCCAGTTCGTCCATGGTAATCAGCCCCGCAGGCGCACGGAGCACGCTGGGGATCCGGTTTACGATGGTTGCGCAGGTATGCTCTACCGTAGCCGGTTTCACCACATGGAACTGGGTGTCCGGTTCCCCGGTAATCTTCCAGTCGCACATATCTCCGTCATCCGGCCCGTACACCTTGCCGATGCACTGCGTCTCAATCACCGGCCCCTGGAAGGTCTCGGTGGTGACAACGGCTGCCATGCCGATGCAGTTGCCCTGCTTAATCTCCTTGCCCATGGTGGAGGAGTATACATCTCCTTCCCCAAAATAGGGAACGCATTTCTGGGTTTGGCTCTTGATGGTCCAGCCCATCTTGGCCGCCAGGGCTTCGTTGGAATTCCACACGTAGGAAGGCTCAAGCACTTCCGGATGGGCGATTTGCTTTTCAAATTCTTCGGGAGTTAAATCAACGCCGTGAGCCTTAGCCAGGGCAAGGCCGTAATCCTCCACATTATAACTTACCGCGCCCTCAATTCTCTTGATGGAATGGCAGCTTCCGGCAACCATGCCTACCATGTTTACCCAGAAGGTATCTTCCATGCCGCTTCCCACGAAAGTGCAGTTGTTTTCCTTGGCCAGCACATCCAGCTTATTGGCCCTCTCCGGATCCGTGGTCCAGCAGTAGGTGGCCTCCTCGCAGGTGGTAATCACGCTGATGCCCCGGCTTAAGCACTTCACATAATGCTCAAAGCAGTCGCTTACCAGGCTGAACAGGGTAACTACCGCGATATCCGGATCTGTGTTGTCCAGCACTTCATCCGCATTATTGCTGATCAGCACGCCGGTCTTCACCCCAAGGCCTGCATAGTCCCCTACGTCCATGCCTACGATCTCCGGGTTTACGTCAATGGCTCCTACGATCTGCGCGCCCTTTTCATACAGGTAACGCAGGGTATATTTGCTCATCTTGCCGCATCCGTACTGCACCACTTTAATCTTGCCCATAATAAAAGACCTCCTTCTCCTAAAAAGGTTGAAACTGTCCCTGCCAGGCTCCTTCCAGGCAGTATTTTTGTTGATAATTACAGCATACAGCCTCATCCAGGGTGAGAGTCAAGGAAAAATTTCACAAAGCCTTTAACGAAACCTCAAGGGAACTTGAAGCCGCAGGAACATGGAACGCTTCTCGCTGTCAAAAACATTAAATTCCGTCAGCACCTCGCAAAGGTAATCCCCGCATACCACGTACCGATGCTCTTTGCAGTAGGCCAAAAGCCTTGCGGCATACTCCTGCTCATCATCAAAGCGATCCAGGTAAATGCAGGCATACATCCCGCTGTCCACCCGGCGCACCGCCTGGTGCTCGGGAAAAGCCTCGTCCACAAACAGAAATATTTCATGGGATACCATTTCCCCTTTCAGGAAATTTTTAAGGGGCAGGATGGTTCCGGCGTTGCAGTAATACACCTGGGGCAGACCCTGGCCGATGATATTTTCCTTTAACTCCTCCAAAATCTCTTCGTATACCGAGATATCATGATCGTAAAAATTGATGTCCGTATGCATCACATAGATTGTCCGGTGAGGGATATACTCCACCGTAATCATGCCGCAGTCCGGCGCCTTGCGGAACCGCTCCACGCTCTCGATGGCCCTGGAAATCGCTCCCAGCCGAAGCTCCATCTGGGCAATCTCCTCCTTAACCTGCCGCTTTTTGCTGATCAGGGTGGATTCGATTAGCTGGATATCCCCTTTCTCCAGTATCTCCCGGATTTCCCCAAGGCTCATTCCCAATTCTTTCATGTATTGGATCATGTCCAGCCTTGCCTTCTGGTGGATGCTGTAATAGCGGTAGTTTGTCTCCGGATCCGTATGGCAGGGCTTTAGGATGCCTACCTTGTCATACAGGCGCAAGGTGCTGATGGACACCCGGTTAAACCGCGCCATCTCGCCGATTTTCATCATTTTTTTCTCCATAATGCCGCTCCGAAACTCTAATCCTTGGTTAGGGTTTTATCCCTTTGCATGGCATAATCTCTGCCGAGATTATACCATGTCTTTCAGACACGATACCCTCCGGGGGATGCGCACGGTTCGAGACGTATTTTGTCCCGCTTCCCGTGACGCGAACCGGCGCGGCATAATCTCTGCCGAGATTATACCATGCCCTCCCAAGGCTGACAAGCAGCGGGGCGACAATTATGCAAATAAAAGGCATAATTGTCCAAACAAAAAGGATTCCTTGCTCTTGCTTTTCCCATGGTTAGTCAGTTATACTAATACCAGACGGCTGAAAGGCAATCTTTCTGGCGTTTTCCATAAAAACATAAGTAAATTTTCAAAAAATGCGGGGGATCAATGATGAATACTTGCGTGGAACAAAAAATGGAAGCGGCAAACGCTTTTGCCGTAAAGGGAACACCCAAAAGCTGCGAGCCTTACGGAAGCGGGCATATCAACAATACCTTTCTCCTGATCTGCGAGGAAGAGGGGCAGGAATACGCCTATATCTTACAGCAGATGAACCGGGATGTTTTCAAGGATATCCATGGGCTGATGCAAAACGTAAAAGGAGTGACTTCCTTCCTGCGCCGCCAGATTATTGCAAACCATGGAGATCCGGACAGGGAGACCTTAAACCTTGTGCCCACAAAGGACGGGCAGGATTACTACCGGGACAGCTTAGGATACTCCTGGAGGGCATACTTATTCATCGCCCAGGCCACCTGCTATAACCTGGTGGAAAAGCCGGAGGATTTTTACCAGAGCGGAAAGGCCTTCGGGCGGTTTCAATGCCTTTTGGCAGACTTTCCTGCCGGCCAGCTGACCGAAACCATCCCAAATTTCCATAATACCCCGGTTCGTTTTGTCACCTTTACGGAAGCGGTGAAAAAGGATGTGGCCCACAGGGCCTGCCAGGTGCAAAAAGAAATCCAGTTTATCCGGGAGCGGGAACAGGAAATGGGCTTAGCCTACAGCCTGCAAAGAGAAGGCAGGCTGCCTCTTCGGGTAAGCCACAACGATACGAAGCTGAACAATATTATGATTGACGACGCCACGGGACAGGCGCTGTGCATCATTGACTTAGATACCATTATGCCGGGATTTTCCATCTTCGATTACGGGGATTCCATCCGCTTCGGCGCCAATACCGCCCAGGAGGATGAACAGGATCTGTCCAAGGTTTCCTTATCCCTTCCTTTATTTGAGGTTTACACCAAAGGCTTCCTGGAGGGAAGCGCCGGGCGGCTGACAGAAACGGAAATCTCCATGCTTCCTTACGGGGCAAAGATGATGACCCTGGAATGCGGGATGCGTTTTTTAACGGATTATCTCCAGGGGGATACCTATTTCCACATCAGCAGAGAGGGACATAACCTGGATCGCTGCCGCACCCAGCTTGCCCTTGTGGCCGATATGGAAAAGAAGTGGGCGGATATGGAAGCTATCGTGGAAAAATACCGGTAATCCGGCTGAACCTGCACTCACCGATGGTTTTCCGAAAGCAGGCGGATGGACGAAGCGTACTCCGAGGGAGTCATATGGGTAATTTTCTTAAACTGCCTGGAAAAATAATGGACGGAGGCATAGCCTAAGCGGTCGGCAATTTGGGTAAAATTTAAGCGGTTGCTGCGGATCAGCTCTTTGGCCGTGTCAATCTTCATCTGATTGAAAAATTCCATCACCCCGCAGCCGTGAAGCTCCTGGAACAGCTTCTGCAGCCGGGAACGGCTGATCAGCGTTTCCCTGCAGATATTGTCGATGGTCAGCTGTTCCCCAAGGTGCTCTTCCATGTAGCGGATAATCCGGTTGTACGTTTCATTCGGCCTTCCTAAGGGGACATACCGGGAATTATGGGCGGAAACCGGCAGAGGATTGGCAAAATAACGGCGGTAAAGATGGATCAGCAGCTCTTCTAAGTAATTGCGGATCAGCTGCTCTGCCCCAAAGGCCGGGGCATCGGTGTTGCAGATCAGCTCTTCCTGGTAAGGATCGTCCAAACGGCCCAAAAACGCCTGCCGCGCTTCAATGATAATCTGGGCTAACAGGGCGCTTTCCGTTTCCTGCACCGTAAGGATCTGCCCCCGGAAAGAATCCATGCAGGGGGATCTGCACTCAAAGGCGATCACCACCAGGCTGGGGGCGATGCGCCCGTTGGTGATGACATTGTGGAATTCATTGGGCTGATGGAAAATAATGCTGCCCCTCTTTAAGGTATGCCGCTTATCGCCTGCCACCGCATCGATCTCGCCCTTATCCACGCAGAGCAGCTCCCAGAAATCATGGCTTTCCCCGGGAAAAGAAAAGTCGCTCATATAGTCAAAGTAATGGATGGAGATAATGCTGCGTACAGACAGGCTGGTGCGCAGGACGGTATTTTTATACGCCATAGGTGAAAGCTCCTTGTATTTTGCATCTTACTGCATTTTATTTCATGCTTAAAGTATAGCATAAGCAGGGGGCTGGGGCAAGCTGCGCAAGCAGCGGAATCAGGCCTGGCGAAACAGAAAAGCAAAACTATTAAAGCTAACTATAAAAGGGGATAAAAAATGGCAAAAACAAAAGGAAGAGTTACGCTCCCAAGTGAAGGGAATTTTTTGGAGCAGACGAAAGAGATGATGGAGCGCTGGGGGGCGGATGCCCTGCGGGACAGCGACGGGACGAAGCTGCCGGAGGAGGTAAAGGCGCTGGATGCCACCATTTACACCACTTATTTTGTGGCCAGAGGGCACAACGAATTTGCCAAGGAGCATATGGAGGAATGCCAGCAGCTGTATTTAATGAGCCTAAGGGTTACGGCTGCGGGGGATACGGCGGAGATCCCCTTTATGGAGGGGTATTTTGATCAGCAGGTCGTCCCGGATTACCTCCACGACTGCAAAAAATGGTGGGAGGTGATGGACCGCACTTTGGGGCGACCCCTTGCGCCGGAAAGCTGGGAGGTTGATCCTAAGCGGAACGTGGTAACAATCAAGGCAGCCCTGCCGTTTCACGAATACACCGTATCCTTCCTGGTTTTCGCCGTGTGGGATCCCACCCAGATGTACAACCACATCACCAATAACTGGGGGGACAAGCCTCACGAGATCCCCTTTGACGTGCGCCAGGAGGCCTCGGGCCGGTTTGCAAAGGAGTACCTGGTGCAGTGGCTGAAGGAAAATCCCCGGACGGATGTGGTGCGGTTTACTACGTTTTTCTACCATTTCACCCTGGTATTCAACAGCCAGGCAAAGGAAAAATTCGTGGACTGGTTCGGCTACGGGGCCACGGTATCGGTCAAGGCCCTGGAAGAATTTGAACAGGAGTACGGCTACCGGCTGACGCCGGAGGATATCGTGGATAATGGCTACTACAACTGCACTTTCCGCATTCCCTCCAAACGGTACTTGGATTACATGGATTTTATCCAGCGGTTTGTGGCAAAAAAAGCCGGGGAGCTGGTAGATCTGGTGCATCAGGCGGGCCGGGAAGCCATGATGTTTTTGGGGGACAACTGGATCGGCACGGAACCTTACGGGAAATATTTCCCGGAAATCGGGCTGGACGCGGTGGTTGGAAGCGTAGGCGGCGGGGCTACCCTGCGGCTCATCTCCGACATTCCCGGGGTGCGGTACACGGAAGGACGGTTCCTCCCCTACTTTTTTCCGGATACCTTCCACGAAGGCAATGACCCCTGCGCCGAGGCCCGGGAAAACTGGCTGGGAGCCAGGAGGGCCATTATGCGAAAGCCCATAGACCGGATCGGCTACGGTGGTTATTTAAGCCTTGCCTATCAGTTCCCGGCATTTGTGGATTACATCCGGCAGGTAACGGATGAATTCCGGGAAATTTACGATCATATCGGAGGCAGCAAGCCTTACTGCGGCTTAAAGGTAGCGGTGCTTAACTGCTGGGGAAAGCTTAGGGCCTGGCAGGCATTTATGGTGGCTCACGCCCTCTGGTACAAGCAAACCTATTCCTATTTCGGCGTTTTGGAGTCCTTAAGCGGGGCAAACGCAGACGTAACCTTCTTAAGCTTTGACGACATCCGAAAAAACGGGATCCCAAAGGATACGGAAGTCATCATCAATGCAGGCGCTTGCGAAACCGCATTCTCCGGCGGGAAAGAATGGCTGGACGAAAGAATCGTCACCGCCATACGCCGGTTTGTCTGGAACGGCGGCGGCTTCGTGGGGATCGGGGAACCTTCGGCCGTCCAATTCGGCGGGCGTCTTTTCCAGCTAGCGGATGTGCTGGGTGTAGATAAAGAGCTTGGCTTCAGCCTTTCCTCGGATAAATATTTCACCCGGGAGCAGGAGGGTCATTTCCTGACCATGGACAGAAGGGAAGCCTTTGATTTCGGGGAAAGCACGAACAACATTTATGCCCTGTCCCCGGATACGGAGATCGCGGAATATTCCCACGGGGAAATCCACATCAGCGCCCACGGCTACGGGAAGGGGCGGGGCGTCTACTTAGCGGGCCTTCCCTACAGCCATGAAAATACCCGGCTGCTGATGCGGAGCCTTTACTACAGCGCCAGGAAAGAAGAGCGGCTGAAGCGGTGGTTTTCCCAGAATCCCCTGTGCGAAGTGCACGCTTACCCGGAAACCGGGAAGTATGCCGTGGTCAATAATTCCCCCGCCCCCCAGGAAACCGCTGTTTATGACGGCCAGGGAAACGCCCGCCAGATACGCCTGGAAGGCTGCCAAATCCTTTGGGAATCCATCAATTAAGGCGGCTAAATCTTTTGGAATCCATCAATATAAACCGGCTAAATCCTTTGGAGTCCAACAATTAGCGAATATGAAAAACCTCACCTGGAATTCCCTTTAAAACGCTTAGTAAAATTAGATACGATGATAAATAAAAACCAATTAAATCTATGCAATTTTACCGCAAATATCTTAATGTGCAAATATAAAGGTTGATTGTGCAAATATTTTTCTGTGCAATTTTACTATACTTGTTTTATCAAGGCACGTATAAGTGCAAGGAAAAGAGGAGGATATTTTTATGAAGAAAAAAATCATGGCACTGGTTCTCACATCGGCTATGGCAGGCTCCTTGGCAGCGTGCGGCGGAGGCGGGTCATCCGATTCCGGAACGGCAGCCACCACCACAGCTGCGGCAGCTAAGGAAGAGACCACTGCTGCCCCGGCTGCGGACAGCGGCAAGGAGGAGGCTGAAAAGCCTGCAGGCGACGGAAGCGGGCTGGTTTACTGGTCCATGTGGGAGGCCACGGAGCCCCAAGGCCAGGCCATCCAGGCAGCTGTGGAGCAGTTTACCGCAGACACCGGCGTAAGCGTGGATCTGCAGTTTAAGGGCCGTACCGGCATCCGCGAGGGTCTGCAGCCTGCGCTGGATGCAGGAACCAACATCGACCTGTTCGATGAGGATATCGACCGTGTTAACACCACCTGGGGCCAGTACCTGATGGATCTGGAGGATTTGGCAAAGGCAGCCGATTACGAGGCCACCGCCAATGCCGGACTGATTGCAGCCTGCCGGGAAGTAGGCGGCGGTTCCTTAAAGTCCATCCCCTACCAGCCTAACGTATTTGCATTCTTCTACAACCAGGCGATCTTTGACGAGGCCGGAATCACCGCTGCCCCCACTACCTGGGAAGAGCTGGATGCCGCCTGCGCTAAGATTAAGGAAGCCGGGTACACCCCCATCACCTGCGATGACGCTTACATTACCTGTATGTTTGGCTACCATATGTCCAGGCTGGTAGGCGAGCCCAAGACGGAAGAGATCGTTAAGGGCGGACAGTGGGACGACCCCTCCGTTATGGCCACGGCAGAAGCGTATGCGGACTTTGCCAGCAAGGGCTATTTCTCCGACACCATCGCTTCCAACGTATGGCCTGCAGGACAGAATCAGGAACTGGCCATGGGTACGGCGGCAATGTACTTAAACGGCTCCTGGCTGCCTAACGAGGTTAAGGACATGGCAGGCGATGATTTCGTATGGGGATGCTTTAGCTATCCGGCAGTAGAGGGAGGAACCGATGGGGTTGACGCTGCCAACTACGGCGCACAGGTGCTGGCGATCAACAAAGATTCCCAGAACGCAGAAAACGCATTTAAGCTGATCTGCTACATCACCCAGGGCGAATACGACAAGATGCTCTCCGATATGTCCATCGGCATCCCGGCAGATTCCAACAATACCGAGTGGCCGGCGCTGATCGCCTGCGTAAAGCCGGTTATGGACAGCATGAACACCCGCTATCCGTGGGCAGCCGGAGCAGAGGCAAATGCCGATATGACCCCAATCATTAAGGAAAACTTCCTGAAGCTGTGCGGCGGCAGCATCGATGCCCAGGGCTTCGTGGACGCCTTAAAGAAGGCCGGTAACTAAAGCGTTTTTACTTTATCGGAGGTATTTTTCGATAAACACAAGGAAAAGGGCGGCAGGGATAAGCTGCTGCCCTTTGTTTTACAAAGAAAGGGGGAAACCGGGATGAAACGCAATAAAGGCATGATTATCCTGTTTATGGCTCCGGCAGTATTAATGTTCTCCGTTATTTTCCTGTATCCGATTATCCGTACCATCATCATGAGCTTCTTTAAGATTGACGGAATCACCGACTCGGTGGATCGCTGGCAGTTTACCGGCCTATCCAATTTTGTCCGCCTTGCCAATACCAGCCTGTTTTGCACTTCCATGTGGAATTTGTTCCGCATCTGGCTTATCGGCGGCATCATCGTCATGTCGCTGGCACTTTTGTTTGCCGTGATTATCACCAGCGGCATCCGCCTGAAAAGCTTTTTCCGGGCGGTAATCTATCTGCCGAATATCGTCAGCGCGGTTGCCCTGGCTACCATGTGGCTGCAGTACGTTTACAGCCCTAAATTCGGCCTGTTAAAAACGATATTCACGAACCTGGGGCTGACTTCACTGGCCAAGGTACAGTGGCTGGACAACGATCATAAATTCATGGCCCTGCTGCTGGCCTACTGCTTCGGGATGGTGGGCTATCATATGCTTATCTTCGCCAGCGGCATTGAGCGGATCAGCTCCGATTACTTTGAGGCCGCCACCTTAGACGGAGCCAATAAGTTTAACCAGTTCCGTTACATCACCATGCCTCTCCTGAAAGGCGTTTTCAAGACGAACATTACCATGTGGAGCGTTACCAGCGTGGGCTTCTTCGTTTGGTCCCAGCTGTTCTCCACCGTTACGGCGGATACCCAGACCATCACTCCCATGGTTTATATGTATATGCAGATTTTTGGTGCCGGAAACAGCATTACCGAGAGAAATTCCGGCCTGGGCGCTGCCATCGGCGTGCTCCTAAGCGTCTGCGTTGTGGCCATATTCTGGCTGTGCAACCATCTTCTCAAAGATGACGATCTGGAATTCTAAAGGAGGAGAATATGGCGAAAATGAAAAAATACCGTGAACCGATTAACTGGAAAAAAGAACTGCGCCTTGCCCCGGGATACTTAATCCTGGTGATCTGGATTTCCTTCACTTTTGTCCTTTTAGGCTGGGTGCTGCTGGCCAGCTTTTCCACTACAAAGGAAATCTTTTCCAACAAGCTTTTAGCCTCGGGACTTCATTTTGAAAACTACGTAAAGGCCTGGATAAATTCCGACGTGGCGGGGATTTTCCGAAATTCCCTAATCTACTCGTTTATCTCCTGCGCCCTGCTGATCGTCATCTGCGCCCCGGCCGCTTACGTCCTGTCCCGGTTTGTCTTCCCGGGCAATAAGCTGATCCAGACCGGCTTCGTATCCGCCATGGGCGTGCCCGTAGTCATGATTGTGCTTCCGCTGTTTGGGATCGTCGCCAATTTAGGCATCTTGAATCATGTGTTAAGCAATGGGATCCTGCTGATCTTTTTATACATCGGCATCAATGTTCCCTACACCACCATATTCCTGATGACCTTCTTCGGCAACCTTTCCAGGGCTTTTGAAGAGGCGGCGGCAATCGACGGATGCCCTCCCACAAAAACCTTCTGGCTGATCATGCTTCCCATGGCCCAGCCGGGAATCATCACAGTGACGATTTTTAACTTTATCAATATTTGGAATGAATACTTCATCTCCCTGATTTTTGCCAACTCCGATAAGCTCCGCCCTATCGCCGTGGGATTGTACTCCATGATTAATTCCATGAAATATACGGGCGACTGGGCCGGTATGTTTGCGGCAGTGGTAATCGTGTTCCTGCCTACGTTCATTTTGTATATCTTCCTGTCAGAGAAGATTATTGCCGGTGTTACTGGCGGCGGGGTGAAAGGGTAATGTTTGCGGCGCTCTGCCTTTCGGCAGGGCGTTGCTTTATCCATGAATCTTATCGTTTTTACATTTAGAAATCGGAAATTATCTCCGCAGGAAAGGCGGAACCTGTGAAGTATTCCCTGCCCCTTTTGCCGTGTTTCCTTTTGCTGATGAGACGAAATACCTGGAACCTGACATATCCGTCATCTGCGATAAGCATTTGGGATTGATTTCTCGGCGGGGAAGTTTTAAGACAAGCCATTTTGCATCTTTTCCGCCGTTTTCGCCAAAGTAAATGCCCTACTCCTCCCACTCCCTCACCCCCAAAGCCACTGCCCTACTCCCCCCACTCCCTCACTCCCAAAACCGCCTCAAGCACCTCTTCTTCCGTGTTAAAATACGAAAAGCTAAACCGCACCGCCCCCTGTTCCTCTGTTCCCAGCGCCTTGTGCATCAGCGGCGCACAGTGCCCTCCGGATCGGGTATAAATCCCTTTCTCCTCCGCCAGCCAGCCGCTTACCTGGCCGGAATCCTCATCCCCAAGGTTCAGCGTTACCACCGCCGTTCGTTCCGTGGTTCTTTCCCTTGTTCTTTCTGTAGTTCTTTCTATGGTTCTTTCCGTAGTTCTTTCCGTAGTTCTCTCCGAGGCTCTCTTCAAGGTTCTCTCCGTCCCTTCCCCTCCGGCCTTCTTGCCCTTTTCAAGGCTTCCCCCTTCCTGTCCGTCTTCATACGCCTGATAATCGCCGTAAAAGCGGATCCCCGGTATGCTTTTTACCCTCTGGTAAAACAATTTCGCCAGGCTCTCTTCCCTTTCCCGGATGGCCCGGACTCCGCCGCTGGCTTCCAGCCACAAAAGGGCTGCCCGAAGGCCTGCTATGCCGTGGCCGTTTAAGGTTCCTGCTTCCAGCATCGTGGGCATCCGTGAAGGGTGATGCTTTTCGTAGGTCATGATCCCGCTGCCGCCGGAAATCAGCGGTTCAAAAAAAAGGCCTTCCCGCAGGCAAATCCCTCCCGTACCCTGAGGACCCATCAATCCCTTATGCCCGGTAAAGCAAAGGACATCGATGTGATCCTTTTTCATGGAGATGGGGAAGGTTCCGGCGGTCTGGGAGGCGTCTACGATAAACAGCGCCCCCGCTTCCTGACACCATTTCCCGATGGTGCGGATATCCGTGATGTTCCCGGTTAAGTTAGAGCTGTGGGTGCAGATCACTGCCTTGACTCCCGGCTTAATTGCCTGGCGCATAGCCTCCATATCCAGAAGCCCTTTCTGCCTCATCCCCGGTGTTCCTTCCCCTTCCTGCCCGGATTCTTTCCAGCCAGATCCCGGCGTTCCCAAGCATCCCACCCACGTTATCTTTACGCCCAATTCCTCCATCTGGTAAAGGGGGCGGAGGACGCTGTTATGCTCCAAAACGGTAGTCACCGCCAGATCCCCCGGCTTTAACAATCCCTTGATGGCCATATTCAGGCTTTCCGTGGAATTGGCAGTAAAGGCAGTCTGCTCCGGCCCATATCCGTCAAAAAGCCGATCCACAAGCTGCCTGGTTTCAAAAATCACCCGGGCACTGTCCAGGGCGGTTTCATACACGCCCCGCCCGCAGTTTCCCATGGCTCCGATGGCCCAGGCCACGGCCTGGGCCACCTCCTTTGGCCGGTAGTAGCTGGTAGCGGCACTGTCTAAATAGATCATCTGCTCTCTCCCCTTTCCACGTGCTTTCCGCACATCAAGCCCAACATATCCCGCCAGCATACCTGCCCAAGCATATCCAGCCCACTATATCTGGCTCAACATATCCAGCCCCTGTTTCCCCTGCTTCTCTTCCAGATACAAAAGCCCTTCCAATACGGAGCCTGCAATGCACCTGGCCTTATCGGAGATGGTAAAGCAGTTCTCCCATTCGCTTTCCCTGGGATCAATGTCCGCTATTTTAAGCCCTTCCGTAACCGGATACCCGGAGCGGATAAGCCCCCGCAGGATCCCGTCCAGGGACGCTTCCACCAAAACTTCCCCCTGGCCGGTCACTACAGCGGCGATGGCCTGTCCTTTTTTCACCCGGTCGCCAATCTGGCAGAAATTTTGCATAATCCCTTTGGCCGGGGAATGGATCACCCGCTCCTTCCCATAGCCGCCGATCATGCCGGGAATGCCGGTATTGGCCGCTGCCCTGCCCCTTCCGATAATCCGGCCCAGGTTATGGCCCCGCATGGTTTCAATCACCAGATCCACGTCTTTGCCCGCCTCAAATCCCGGCCCCAGGCCAATGGTTTTATCGGCCATCTGCCGGTTTGTCCCTAAGTTTTTCTTCGCCAGGATCCCATCAATCAAGGCCCAGGGACGCACCTCATTTAGTACCGCGCCTTCAGGATCCACCATAAGCGCCACGTCCTGCTGCTCCATCACCTGGACAGCCTGGGCATAATCCTTCACATGGACGCAGCGGACGCCTTCTACCTCGCTGGCTCCATCATACACTGCCTCGGAAAAGGCCACGTTGCGGCGGATGGCCGAAGGATAGCCGGTTTCCAGGACGAGAACCGGGTAGCCGCACCGATGCAGCTTATGGATCGTCCCGGTGGCAATATCCCCGCCGCCCCGGACGATAATCAGTTGTTTTCTCCTCTCGGACATGATTCCCTCCTTTTAAGCTTGAGCACTCTCGGAAACGTTAAGATCTTAGAGCGTGTTTGAATTTTCAAATATGCTCTAAGGCCGCACCAGCTTTTTCGCCCCGGTCATCCGCTCTGCAATCTCATACATATTGGTGACGGAACCTACGGCCAGCTTCTCGGCCAGGCCGTAATGGTTTAAGCAAGTGCCGCAGGTCAGCACCTCCACTCCCTGGGCTTCCATCTCCCGCAAATCTTCCAGGGAATCAGACCCTTCACAGGAAAGGCTCGCCCCGCCATTATACAAAAGAACCGTTTCCGGCAGCCTGTCCTGTTTCGCCAGGGCGTAGACGAAGCCTTTCATCAAAAGCCGCCCTAACACCTCATCTCCCTGCCCCATCTGATCGGAAGAAAGGATTACCACCGTGCCCTTATCCCGGATATCCGGCTGGCAGCTCGTCTCTTCCTCTGCCCCTGCCTGGCCTACATTCCCTGCTGCTTTCTGAACTTCTATCCCGGCCTGGCCCACATTTCCTGCCGCTTTTTGGGCTTCTATCCCGGCCCGGCCTATAGTTCCTGCCGCCTTGCTGGCTTCTATCCCGGCCTGGATAACCTTTCCCTCCGCCTTAAACGCCTCCTCCCCGGATCCAAGGGAAGCCGCCGTAATGCTTACGATAAATTCCTGCCCGCTTACTTTCTGGGAAACGGACTCAAAGCCTTTGTGGAACGCCATCTTTTTTAAATTCTGGACGGCTATCTCATTGTCCACAACCACCTCCAGCACCGTGCCCGGCTCCGCCTTTTCCAGCGCTTTCTTTGCCTCAATTACCGGCAAAGGACACTGTTTCCCTCGTTCATCCAGCCTCATCTCTACATTCCCCTTTCCCTAAAATTTCTTTCCGCGGCTCTGTCCTGCCGCTAATTTGGCTTGCCCTGCCTATCCCCCGAAAACCACAATCGCTTTCTCTTCCTTTTTCTCCACTCTTCCCACGATATTGCAGGGCAGGCCCAGCGCCTTTAATTCCTCCAGGGCCTTTTTTCCATCCTCCGCTTCCATGCTGACCAGAAGCCCTCCTGAGGTCTGGGCGTCGAATAAGATTTCCTCCATGGCAAAGCTGCAGCCTTCAAACCGAACCCGCTCCTCCACGTGGTTGCGGTTCCTCTGCCCTGCGGCCGTCAGGTAAAATTCTTCCACGTAATCTAAGCATTCCGGGATATACGGGATGGCTTTCCCGTCAATCCTGGCGGTAAACTGCCCTCCCAGCATCTCATCCAAATGCACCAGGAAGCCAAAGCCGGTTACGTCGGTGCAGCCATGGGTACGGTACTTTTTCACCACCTGGGAAGCGTACTTATTCAGCGCCGTCATGGACTTTACCGCCATGTCCATAGCCTTTTTTGAAGCCTCACCCACCCGGGAGGCCGTGCACACGATCCCCACGCCCAAGGGCTTGGTTAAGATCAGCACGTCCCCTTCCCTGCAGCCGGTATTGGCAAATACCTTGTCCGGATGGATCACCCCGGTCACGGAAAGGCCGTATTTAACCTCCTGATCCGCGATAGAATGTCCTCCCGCCAGCACCCCTCCCGCTTCCATGACCTTCTCGCTTCCGCCTTGGAGGATCTGCCCTAAAATATTCAAATCCATGGCCTCCGGAAAACAGACAATATTTAAAGCCGTCTTCACCTCACCGCCCATGGCATAGATATCGCTTAATGCGTTCGCCGCCGCAATCTGGCCGAAAATATACGGATCCTCCACCATGGGCGGAAAAAAATCCAAGGTCTGCACGATGGCCAAATCCTCCCGCAGCTTGTAAACCGCCCCGTCATCCGCGTGATCATACCCGATCAGCAGATTCGGATCCTGGGTCTTGGGAAGCTTTCCCAAAACCCGGTTTAAGGCTCCCGGACCCAGCTTCGCCGTGCAGCCGCCGCCCTTGCAAAATGTAATCCTTTTCTGCTCCAAGTCAACACCCCTTCCCGAGTTCGTTATATTTTTAAAAATATAACGAATTTGTGGAAATACCGATCGGATAAATGTTCCCCCACATAAAACCGATCGGTTTTCCTTGTCCATTCGCCATCTGCCGTCTTCCACAAAGCGGAGGGCACATCTGGCAAAAGCAATGCGCAAACACGCGATTGTCCTTCACACAAATCCAACATAGAATCGCTACAGGCAATACGTTCCCCGGCTCACATACCGTCCTGCCAGCTCCCTAACCACCTGGCGGCCTTCCACCACCTTCTGGCCTCTAAGGAACACCGTTTCTATCCTGCCTTTTACCTTAAGGCCATCAAAAGGCGCATAATCCACATTTTGGATCTGATCCCCTGCCGTGATCACGTCCTCCGCCTCCGGATCCATGACCACGATATCCCCGTCGCTTCCCGGGGCAATCACGCCCTTTTTGGGGTACATCCCGTAAAGCTTTGCCGGGTTTTCGGAAAGAAGGCGGCACATCTGGGCACAGGAAATCCGCCCTTTTTTTACCCCTTCGCTGTACATCAGGATTCCCCTGGTCTCCACCCCCGGCATTCCTCCCGGGATCTTGCGGAAATCAGAAAGCCCCAGCTCCTTCTGCCCCAGGGTAAAGCTGCAGTGATCCGTGGAAACCGTCTGGATCGCTTCTTCATTAAGGCCCTTCCAAAGGATTTCCTGATCCAGCTTCTTCCTTAAAGGCGGCGCAATCACATACCTTGCGCCATCAAAGCCAGGAAGGCCGTACAGGCTGTCATCCATCAAAAGGTACTGGGGACAGGTTTCCGCAAAAACCTCCTGGCCTCTCATCCTGGCGGCCTGGATTTCCCGAAGGCCTTCCGCACAGGTTAAGTGTACCACAATCACCGGGGCCTTGGCAACCTGGGCCAGCCGCAAAAGCCGCTGGATGGCCTCCGCCTCCGCCTGAAAAGGCCGGGTTTGGGGATGGCTTAACACCCCCATCCGCCCTTCCTTCACCGCTTCCTCCTGCAGGGCGGCGATCATCCCGCTGTTTTCACAGTGAACCCCGGCGATCCCCTTTACCTCCTTAAGGCGCTTTAAGATCTGGTAAATGGTTTTATCGTCCACCTGGGTATCATACGTCATATACAGCTTATAGGAGGTAACGCCCGCCTTAGCCATGTCGTCAATCTCCCGGCTTGCCTGGGGATTCCAGTCCGTGATGGACATATGGAACCCGTAATCGCAGGAGCATCTTCCCTCCGCCTTTTTATGCCAGTTGGCAAGCCCCTCCTTTAAGGTTTCCCCCGGGTATTGAGTTGCGAAATCCACAATCGTGGTGGTTCCTCCCCGGATGGCCGCTTTCGTCCCCGTATAAAAATCATCCGCCGTCACCGTCCCCGCCACGTGCAGATCAAAGTGGGTGTGGGCATCGATAAACCCCGGGAACAGCAGCTTCCCGGACACATCCACTACTTCCACATCTTCCCCTTCCCGGGAACCGGCACTGCCCCTTGGCAGCGGCAGGTTTTCCCCCGCCGCCGCGATCTTTCCCTCTTCCATCAGCACATCCCAGGCCTTTATCCCAGAAGAGGAAACCACGGATCCGCCTTTTAACAATGTTTTCATCCTATTTAACCGGCATCCTGCTTCCATGGCGTGTTTGAAGCGTGCAGATGGCAGGAATGATTTTTCAAACACGCTCTGGCGGAAAGCAGGACGCCTCCTCCTTTCCCAGCCCCGCGCCGCATCCTATCGTTCCATGCTATGATATAGGGGCCAAAAGGTCTTTTGCCCCCTATGATACACGGATTGCTCCGCGCTTTGCGCTCCCGCAATCCTAATGTTTACTGCTTTTTCCCTTTTTTCTCATAAGGCGTGCCAGTAAGGGGCAGGGAGGTCTGGAAATCATGGTTCCACCGATAGTAAGCCCCCTGCACTGCCGGGGCCGTGGGGATGGAGGTGATCTCCCCTACGCCGATAGCCCCATAGGCTTCCTTAATCCCTTCCTTCTGGACGATAATGCTTTCCACCTCCGGCGTCTTATCCGCCCGGAAAAGACCCAGCGTGCCAAACTTCGCCGTGGGCACGCAGTCCTTTAAGGGATACTGCTCCGTCAAGGCGTACCCAAGGCTCATCACCACGCCGCCTTCAATCTGGCCCTCCACGCTCTTTGGGTTCACCGCCTTGCCCACATCATGGGCGGCGATCATCTTTTTTACCGTCCCGTCCTCATTTAAGATGCAGACCTGGGTAGCGTACCCGTAGGCCACGTGGGAAACCGGGTTGGGAACCGGGGAACCCATCTTGTCCGTTTTGGCAAGCCATTCCCCGTAAAATTCCCGGCCTTCCAGTTTATCCCAGTCTCCGCCTTCCGCCTCCAAGGCCGCCTTCAAATCCAAGGCCGCCCGCCTGGCCGCCTCGCCGGTAATCAGCGTCTGCCTTGAGCCGGAGGTCGTCCCGGAATCCGGCGCTTCCTTCGTATTGGGCTGATGGTAAACCAGCCGATCAAGGCCTTCGCCTAAGGTTTCCCCAAGGATCTGCACCAGCACCGTGCCCAGCCCCTGGCCGATGCAGGAAGCGCCTGCATGGATATGGACTTTCCCATCCTCCACCAGAAGCCTTACCCGCCCCGTATCCGGCAGGCCCACGCCTACGCCGGCATTTTTCATGGCGCAGGCAATCCCCGCGTATGGGCTGCTTTCATAGCTTTCCTTCACCGCCTCCAAAGTCTCCGCCAGGCCGGTGGACGCATCGGCAATCTGGCCGTTGGGAAGCACCTGGCCGGGGCGGATGGCATTGCGGTAGCGGATCTCCCAAGGACTTATCCCGGCCATTTCCGCCAAAAGGTTTAAGTTGCATTCGGTGGCAAAGCAGGTCTGGGTCACGCCAAAGCCCCTGAATGCCCCTGCAGGAGGATTATTGGTGTAAATCGCCTTCCCGTCGATATCGATCACCTGGTAATTATACGGCCCTGCGGCGTGGGTGCAGGCCCTCTGGAGCACCGGGCCGCCGAGGGAAGCGTAAGCCCCCGTATCGGCAACCACCACTGCCTTCATGGCCGTAAGCTTTCCGTTTTCGTCGCAGGCCGTGGTCATGTCAATGCTCATGGGATGGCGCTTCGGATGGATCAGCAAGCTTTCCTTCCGGGTCAGCCTGCACTTTACCGTCCGCTTAGTCAGGTAGGCAATCAGCGCCGCATGATGCTGCACCGTCACATCCTCCTTGCCGCCGAAGCCGCCTCCCACCAGCTTATTTTCCACAATCACCTTCTCCGGGGGAAGCCCCAAAAGGATGGAGGTTTCATGACGGGTATCATACGTCCCCTGATCCGAGGAATAGATAAATACCCCGTCGTCAAAGGGGAAGGCCACCGCCGCCTCCGGCTCCAAAAAGGCGTGCTCCGTCCATGGCGTCTCGTAATGGCGGGTCACTTTATACTTTGAAGCCGCGATAACCTCATCCGCGTTTCCCCTGACCAAATGCTCATGGCTTAAGACATTGCCGCCCTCGTGGAGATCCGGCGCTCCTTTAGCCAGGCTGTCTGCCGGGCAGGTCATGGGGGAAAGCTCTTCATAGTCCACCTCCACCAAAGCCTTGGCCTGCTCTAAAATCTCCGGTGTCTCCGCTGCCACAAGGGCGATGGCATCCCCTAAGTAGTGGGTAATCTCCCCTACGCCGATCATGGTATCCCAGTCCTGCTTTAAGTGGCCTACCTTGTTTTTCCCCGGCACATCCTCTTTCGTCAGCACGCACACCACCCCGGGAAGGGCCTTGGCCGCCTCCGTGCGGATAGCCAAAACCTTAGCCCTGGGATACTTGCTGCGAACCGCGCTGCCGTAAACCATGCCCGGAAGCTCCAAATCGTCCACGTATTCCCCGGTTCCCAAAACCTTCCCTTCCACGTCGATACGGTGGATGGCCGCGCCTACCTTAAGGGGGCTTCCCCCTTCCTGGCCGTCCTTTCCTTCCTCCTTCTCCCTTTCCATATCCTCCGGGGAGAGGTTTTCCCTAAGCATCCTGGCAGCCAGGCTGATCCCGTCAATGATCTTTTTGTAGCCGGTGCAGCGGCAGAAATTATTCCGGATGGCAAAGGCGATTTCCGTCCGGCTGGGGTTTGGATTCTGATCCAAAAGCCCTTTAGCGCAGATCACCATCCCCGGGATGCAAAAGCCGCACTGCACTGCCCCGGCTTCCCCAAATGCATATACGTAAACGTCCTTTTCCCTCTGGCTAAACCCTTCCACGGTCAGGATACGCTTCCCGTCCATCCGCCCCATCTTCTGGACGCAGGCTTTTACGGCCTTCCCGTCCGCCAGAACCGTACAGGTTCCGCAGGCGCCTTCGCTGCAGCCGTCTTTCACGGACTTGCACTTTAAGTCATTCCGCAGCACATCCAAAAGCTTCCGCTCCGGATCGCCTTCCCATTCCTTCCCGTTTATCCAAACCTTACAATAGGAGCTCATACACACCCTCCATTTCTATTTTTTGAGCAGTTTCGGAAACTCTTTAAAGCCCATATTTCCGCTCTTTTTTTGTTTGCCTTTTTATTTCTTCCTCCATACTCCAGAGAAAAATATCATAAAATTTATCAAATACTATTGACTTATAACCCAAAATGTGC
>CAJTFL010000016.1 GCA_910575565.1 Lachnospiraceae bacterium
GTAGCCAATTGGGCGTTCGTCCGCAACCAGCTTGCTATGGATGACAAGATGCAGGCACGCATTCTTAAATATGAACAGTATTGATTCTGCCATGTAAAACCGGCAGCTTTGAAAACTGCCGGTAAGAAAATTTTATAAAACTTACACATTTTTCTTGACAAACCCAAAAGTTTTTTTTCCCCATTCCAAGCCGAAGATAGAGATGTCTATACCATTTTTACTTTTAAAAGACATACGCAGAACTCCTTGGCCATTCTCTTTCCTTCCAGAAAGATTTGGAGCGCTGCCGCTGTTCCCCCAGTATTGAAGGTTTTTACCATATCTGCAGAACGCTGAGTATATCTGCGGATGACTGTATCTTCTCAGACAGTCACAAAACGGACTCTACATACCATGAATTGCTGCGGCTTCTTTCTCAATGTGACGAGAAAGACCTGTCCGTATTACTTGCCACCGCCACGGCTCTGGCAGGAACTAACAGAAGCTCTGTAAATGGAATTCTTATGCCACAAGGCAGAAAAAAGCCAGCAGTACAGATAGTCTATCTGTACCGCCGGCTTTTCTTTTCTGCCCTATTATATTTGTCACAGTCAGTTCCACAAACAGAGGATTGTATATTTCACTTTAACCGCCCATTACGGCTTAATAACCGTATAAACCCGTTGACCGATTCAAAGAAGATATTAAATCAATTTAGTTTTCCTTTAAATAAACAGCTTTCCATTGTTCTATTCTTTTTGTAAAATTCTTTTCCAGATAATTTACATCCCACTTTCCCTGAGAAAATATCTGCCAGAGTGTAATAAGAAAAAATCCCTCTATCTCCTGTATCAGAAATTTCACATCAACCCTTGGACGAAATCCCGAAGTCTCTGCCAAAGCCATTATCTCCTCAGTTTTTTTATCGCATAATTTCCGGACATGGCTGCGGACAGGATCATTAAGCTCTGGGTCTTCCTCAAAAAAGGCCCTTAAAACAAATAAAAATATAACCGGATGCTCTCTCATAAACGTGAATCTTGCCATAAACCTTTGTTGTATGATTTCAAAAAAACCGGTTGCTCCAGTGTAATGCCTCGTCTGTATTTCACAAAACTGCCTTCCTGCATTTTCCCAAAGATACAAATGAAATTCCCTTTTATTTGAGAAGTAATGGAACAACAACGATTTAGATATTCCTCCGGCATCTGCAATTTTTGACATAGAGGCTTCCTTATAACTATTTTGCGAAAACACCTCATATGCACATCTAATAATACGCTCCTGCTTTTCCTTTGAAATGGAAAAAAATTTCTCATTCATACTGTTACACCATTCTGCTTTTACAAAAATATGTTTTCTTACTGTATAAATACAGAATCCCCATTACCATAAAAATCTGCCCCACACTTATTATCAGAGTCTTGGCACTAGGGAACCGATACAGTGAAGTCAGGCTGTACATTCCCCCTAAAACCGTATTGGACCATGCGTGGAGCAAAATGGAAACCCAGATGCTTCCTGTAATTCTGTGTGCCGCTGCTAAAGTCACTCCTAAAGTAATACAAAACAGGGTAAAAGCTACAAAGCTATATGCACTCTGTGATGAGTTGGGAATGAACCATAAAGGCAGGTGCCAGACGCTCCATACAATTCCTTCTATGACTCCTGCTGCCAGGAATGGAAATCTTTTCTGAAGTACAGGTTGGAAAACCCCCTGCCACCCAATTTCCTCCAACCCCCCGCCGTAAATCATCAATGGCATAAAAAGGATAAACAAGTACCATGGATTTCCTGTATACTGTTCTTGGAGAACACAGGCTCCAAATTGAATTGCCCCAAATAAGATAAGGATGGTAAAGCTTCTTTTCCTGCTGTCCATCCGAAAAATCTTTTTCAGAAATCCTTTCCATGTAACAGAAGCATATTTCCTTTCAACAATAAACGCTGCATAGGCCGGAGCCATTCCACATCCGGCTCCCAACAGCACATAGTACAATATCTGCATTAATTTTTCATCCAGCAGGTTCAATCTGTAAAGAACGATGATTGTCGTCTCGCTCCCCCAAGCAATCAGAAAAGAATATATTAAAAATACCCATATCATTTTTTTCTCAGTACTACTTAATCTTTTATTGTTTGAATCTACCTTGTCCTTGCTACCCATTATATTTCCATCCTTTCAATCTTCCGGGCCATATCAAAAATGAACAGTACCCCTGCCAACAGAACCACGATTGTAACCCCCATTACCATAGTCAGGTGATTATTTATGTCTGCTGCCATATTTGCCAACAGCATACTGAGAAGAACAGCGCTGAGTACTGTTATGGAATTGGATTTTTTAATGAACCCAATCCGAATAGAGCAAAGTACAATTCCATCAGCAAGGAATGCCAGTATCAGCGTATCCCGATAAATAAGTAAAAGGTCCATGATATACAGGCCGTTATCCACCAGAGAAAGCATGTGCCCGGTGACAGCGAATGCCAGAAAACTCCCATAAGTACATGCCGGCAGCGCTACCGTAATAAAGGCCAGAAGCAGCCCTGTCTTCACCCACACCACGATTTTCCTGTCAATTGGATAGCTGAACAGTAAAATTGCGCAGGAGCCGCTGTATTCTTTCATCACATAGCCAAACCCCATTGCAGAAGCCAGCCCGGAAAAAGCCATAAGCGCAATCGCACCCCCTACCGCCGCTATCCCACGGTAAGAAGAAAAAAGAATCTCGGAAGCTTCAGACCTCGATTCCAGATGGGGTACCCATGCAAAAATATAAAATAACCCCAGCAAGCAGAAACATATAACCAACGCCGAAATACAATATGGCCTGATATTCATTTTTTTAAGTTCCATTTTCAACAGATTCACGTTCTGACACCTCCACGCATAATATTGAAAAAGTAATCTTCCAGCCCCTCCGGGCAGTCTTTTCTGACCTGAGCCATGGACACCTCCTTTGCGATGGAGCCGTCTGCCAGTACACCCACCCAGTCGGCCACATGCTCTATCTCGCTTAAAATGTGGCTGGAGATAAGCAGCGCCATACCGGATTCTCTGGCCAGTGAGAGGAACAGCTCCCTCATCTGCCGGATTCCCACAGGGTCAAGTCCATTGACGGGCTCATCCAGTACCAGCAGCTTTGGCTCATGGCTGATCGCCCTGGCAATCGCCAGACGCTGCCTCATTCCCAGGGAAAACTTCGAGACAGGCTGTCTCCCGGTGTTTTGAAGCCCTGCCCGGTTAAGTACTTCCTCAATCTTATCCACGCCGCAGCCCATGTACTGCAGATGCAGTTCCAGATTCTCCCTGGCTGACAAATGTTCATAGAATACCGGTGTTTCAATCAATATTCCCATCTCCCGTAAAAATTCCTTGTCCTGTCCTGAAACAGATGTGCCTGAGAATATAATTTCACCCGAATCCGGACGGAGCAGTCCTGTAATCATTTTGAAGGTGGTGGTCTTTCCGGCTCCATTCACCCCAAGAAGTCCATAGATCATACCACGTTCTACGGACAGGTTCATTCCGTGTATCATTTCCCTGCCGTCAAAAGCTTTTGCCACATTCCGCACTTTCAGTATCTTCTCATTCATTGCACCCATTTCCTCCTAATTCCCTTAGAATATTTTTTGCATACAGCGCGATAAGAAAGGAAACAGCGCCTGTTCCAATCATGATAAAAGGTGTCCCTTTGGACATCTTTTCAAAGAGAATCCCGTACAGCATCTGTCCGGCAGGCTGGGCACACATGATAAATGCCATGATGCAGGCAATTACCTTGCCGATCAGATGTGCCGGCGTCTGTGTCTGCACAACCGCCAGCATTTGTATACTGAACATGGTAGAAAATATCATTACCAGCATACCTGCTCCGGAAAGAATGAGATACTTTAAAAAATGGGTCTGCTCCGGAAGCAGCATCCCCACTCCCATCATACATGCGCAAAACGCACACAGTAAAAGAAGAGTGTATGCTTTCCCAGGGTTAAGCATTTTTTCAAAAGCAGCTGTGAACAGCCCGCCAATAATCCCTCCCACTGCCAGCAGCCCCTGTGTAATGCCAAGAAGCTGATCTGCCATAGACAGCCTTTCTACAATAATAACCGGAATACCAATGGTTATCATAGATGACAAAAAAAGATTGAAC
Source organism: Lachnospiraceae bacterium (assembly GCA_910575565.1). Classification (GTDB taxonomy): domain Bacteria; phylum Bacillota; class Clostridia; order Lachnospirales; family Lachnospiraceae; genus Caccovicinus. The sequence continues at coordinate 4,133 of CAJTFL010000016.1, forward strand.
CCTGCTATGATAAAACAGATGCGGATAAATACAGGCTTTTTCTCCTTCAGAAACCTTGTGCTTTCCTTTATATCCTCCTTCACAATGCAGATTACTGTTTTTTCCTCTGACCGTTTATGGAAAGGAATCACAATAAAAAGCTCCATAACAGCGGACATGAGAAAGCACAGGATACTGACCTTCAGGATACTCCCAATCCCCCGGAATCCATACAGCATACCTCCAATTACAGGCCCGATAAAGCTCGCCAGAGAACCAATCTGGTTTACGATGGCGCTTGCCGGCAGCACTCGCTCTTTGGGAACAAGTGCCGGTATGCTGGCCTGGACAGCCGGCTGGTATGTACCAGAAATACCATACAGCAGCATGAGAGTTACAATAAACAACGGAATCACCGGCGCCCTTCCGACAAGAACGTAAAATACCAGGATGATAAAAGCCGTAAGGAAATCCAGACCGGCCATGATATTGCGTTTATTTACCCGGTCGGCCAGCACGCCCCCTAAAAGGGACAATAGAATCATCGGCAGCAATGCGAGGGCTGTCACGGTTCCGAACAGTGCGGATGAACCTGTTTCCTTCAGTAAATAAAGGGGCAGAGCAAAACGCAGGATTGCGTTGCCAAAAAGGGAGATAATCTGCCCTGCAACCACCAGCGTAAAGTCTCTGCCGCAGCATGTTTTTCTATGATTCATTACAGCCACCTCCTTTCTCCATACAGAGTAAGGCAGGTGGGAACCCCCAGGTCAACAGGGGATTTTAAAAATTTTTACGGTTCCTTATTTCAGAGGAACCCAAACCTCATAAAAATGCTTGTCCGCCTTCTCATTCAACATGACCAGGCGGACGAAAATATACACCATTCCCCTGAATGCCGCCTGCTGCCGCAGCGCCCATTCATGGCAGGACCGGAACATCTTTTCGGGAATGGATGTGTCGTCATTATCTGCCAGCAGCGTAGTATAGAGACATTTCCCATGCTCCAGAAACATGCCCCTGTCCCCGTTATTCGCTTTTTCGGCAGGTTTTACCACATACATTTCAGAACCCTTATATCCTGATTCATCAAAAGTGATTGCCCTGACTACATTAGAAAGAATGTCCTCTTTCTCCAGGTCAAGATGGCGCAGTACTTTTTCCTGGTATTCCTCAAAAGAGCCAACCTCCGGGAATGCTTCCCTGACACAATATGGTTTCAGCTCCCTGATTTCAAACTTGCCTTCCCCGTAAACGGCATTCCGGCAGAAATCCTTTGTTTCCTTTAGCCGTTCCTGCATTTCCTTAAGCCGCATAATCTGTTCCTGCAGACAGTCAAGCTGCTGCTGAAACAGTCTGTCATAGCCTTCTGTTCCTGTTTCCTTCAGAAGGCCCTTCATCTCAACAGGGGAGAAACCACGCTTTTTATAAAAGTCTATGGACATCAGGCGGGACATGTCATACAGGTCAAATTCCCGGTACTGGCTCCCCTGGTTTCTCTTGGGGCTGAGCAGGCCGATTTCCTCATAATAGCGCAGAGTTTCCCTGGTAAATCCCAGATGCCGGAATACGTCTTTGGTATGGTAGATTGCAGATGCCTGGTCACCGCCCCCATGATCCGCTGGAAAAAGATCCCCGTTCCCTTTCCTCTTCCTGTCATCCTTATGTTTCACCGTCTTTTTGAAATGTCGTTTATCCACAGGTTTCTCGGCAGAAACAGGCACCAGCCAGCTTTTTCCTTTCTTAACTGCGCCCTTCACCCGTCCAGCCTCACAATAGTAAGCGGCCATACGGCTTGATATATTCCATTTTTTTGCTGCTTCCACAGTGGTCAGATAATCCATCACTTATCTCCAGTTCTGTATATTTCAGATATCTGAAATATATCCCTGTTTCTTATTCCTGTCAATACCTATATATAGCTCAGGTCATCCGGTATTGATAGCCCAGCCCTTCATTTTTCTACTCGCGGCAGTTCCAGTTCTTTTTGTTCGATCGTATTCGATAGATACCGAAATGTTCCATCCGGGAATGGCTGGACTACAATCTGATTTGTGAAAGCATAATCTGAATTGTAATCGATCCAGACTCCGTCCACATAAAGTGTGATTGTTCCATCCTCACCCTGTTTGTAATCTACCACTTCCCCAAAAGGCGGAAACTGCCTTGCAAATATCATTTCATATTCATAGCTGTCCACATCAGCACGGTAGCCGCAATGCTCCCTCAACTGTTCTACGGATACCGGAAAACAGGTCGTCATAACACGTTCATATATTTCTGCCGGTATCAACCCGCCCTCTGTCTTAAAAGGTTCATCTGTGTATATTGGATATATGTCCTCAAACATGCATGGCATTAAAATCTCTTCCACGTTGCTGGCGTCCCAGTTTGTCACAAGCATATTATAGTTCACAAAGCTAAGCCCATATATGTACTTTTTTGTCAGCTCCCTGCATTCATCCGACAAAGGTTTTACCCTGTAATACTCCCTCAGATTTCCATGTGCGATTGTTTCCGTATTTGTATAAATAAAATACCCTTTTTCTGTCAGCCTTATCTCTTCCAGATCATTGCTCCCAAAGCCTTTTATCTCCGGTACGCCGCCTTCCCCCCAGCCTACCGACACATAAAAGGACTGTATTTTCCCGTTTCTATGAATAAATGTCAGCGCACCTATGTTCCCATCCATGTATACGCTAAACACGGTAACCATTGCATCCCTTCCGGAAACATAAGCAGAATAGAAATCCTGCATTTTTTGATAGTTTTCCATATTCATGTCATCAGAAACACTCACAAGTCCCTGTTCGCCCAACCGCTTCACTACTTCTTTCCTCTGTTGCTCCGAAAAACCCTCAATGCGGGAATACTCTGTTTCAGGATACACAATTTCAGCCTCCTTATAAAGCTCCCTGCACTGCTCTGCCGCTGACATTGCCTCGTCCCGCAAATTCTGTTCTTCTTCGGTTGTCAAAATACTGACCGGTTCTGAAGTCACGATAGGGAAAACTCCGTCTGATTCCTCATCTTCCCCTGCCCCTGCGGCTTCGACTTCATCAATCAAACGCCTGCGTCCCTCCTGCATCCGCTTTTTGGCATCTTCAGACCAGTTCTCTTCCGCATATTCCCGGAATGGAACCAGCGTTTCCTTTCCCTCCTGTACAAAGGGATAAAACAGTTCCCATGTTTCGTTTCCCGAAGAAATTTGTGCAACGAATTTTGTTTCTATCCTTTCCGATTCCGGCTCACTGTTCATTTCCACGAGATATCCATTGATGATTTTCCCTGCAGCCTCCTTCTCCCCAGGCGATTCCAGTTCATCCCTGGCCTGCAGCATCCCCCGAATCAACGGGTCATCGATCGGTTCCCTGACCCGCTTCCAGTCTGCCTGGAATGTCATTCTCCGAACCACATATCCATCCTTTTTACTCTCTTCCGTGACAAAGACCTCACAGTTCTCCAGGTTATAACGTCCCTTCTGGAATTCCTGCATAATACTGGTTACCTGCTCCGCTATTTCCGAATCACAGCTGTCAACAAACGCTTTCTCTTTCGAGCATCCCGCCAGACACATGACTGTCATAATTATGATTATCCCGAATTTAACCCCTGCTTTGTTCAATTTCCTTTTACTCCTTTTCATCCTCGAAATCTGTATCTGGTAAAGGGGCATCCCTGAAATCTGCTATGTAAAGATCCGCCGCCTGCTCCATCTGCACCCTGTACCGGGCAGAATATTTGTCATATACAGCGCATACCAGCATTCCGGCCTGCTTCGCGCTTTTGACAGCCGGCAGAACATCCTCGAAAACCAGACAGCGTTGTGGGGTCGCCCCTAACCTCTGCGCCGCAAGTTCAAATACATCCGGATACTCTTTCCCACGTTTTACTTCATCCGTGGAGCAGAGAATATCAAACAATCCCAAAACAGAATTATGTTCCAGACAGGGAAGAAACAATTCTCCTGGCAGCCCTGTGGCAACCGCCAGTTTCACGCCACGTTTTTTAAGCTCGATAAGATATTCCAGGGCGTATGGCGACAGTTTCACATGATGGGCATATTCATAAACGGCCATCTCATTCCATTCTCTGATGATATCCTCCGATTTTTCGGAAAGACCAAATAAGTCTATTGTATACTGCGCCGCTTCCTCAAAGCTGCGGGCACAGATTTCAGTCACATAGTCTGCCGGAACCAGCAGTCCACGCTTCTGCAGATAACAAATGTCAATCTTCTCCCAGACATCCATCGAATCAAGCAGTGTACCATCCAGGTCAAAAATCACGGCTTCAAACCTCATATTTGTCCTCCTCACATAAAAACGCGGCTGGAATATCAAACAGGAAATGAACTGCCATGCACAAATCCATTATGTTTCTCTCCACAATGCAGCCTACTTCAAATAAGCAATTCTCCACTGCCCGACCCGTTTCAAAAAATCCCTTTCCAGGCCGTCCGGGTCCAGCTTCCCGGCAGACAGCATCTGCCAGAGACTGTGAAACAGATAGCTGTCAATCTCCTCCAGCAGCATTCCCACGTCAATACCCGGGCGGAACACGGAAAGGTCCACGGAGTCCAGCAGCTCACCCGCTGCGTCTTCATATACTTCTTTATATGACTTCCCGGTTGCCTCCCGGATTTCCAAGGGTTCCGCAAAAAGGGCCCGTATGGAAAATAAATATTCATCAGGTGCCGTTCTCATAAACTCACATCTTGCCAGAATCTTCCGGGTCATAATCTCAAAGAAATCCGTTGTTTCCTTGTAATACTTTAATTCTATTTCACAGGATATCCTGTTGATATTCTCCCAGAGGTATAAATACAGCTCCTTCTTATTGTGGAAATAGTGGAACAGCAGGGACTTTGATATCCCGCCGGCAGCCGCAATTCGGGACATGGATGCCTTTTGGTAACTGCTGTCGGCAAATACCACATACGCAGCATTTATAATCCGCTTCTGCTTTTCCTCTGGCAGCATAAAAAATTTCCCGTTCATCGAAACCCCCTGTATCTGTTTTTTGTCTATAGTTTTCTCAGCAGTGATGGTCCCTGTCTGGTAAGGATCACGATACATACCGCCGCAAACAGAGCGAATACCCCTATGGGCAGCGCCAGCGCGGTCCAGGGAACTGTTTTACTGCCCAGATAATAGAATCCTGCTGCCACCCCAAGTACCGCCATGGAGCCGAACATTGCCAGTACTGTGGCCATAGACTGCTTGATAACGACCGTTTCATTCACTGCGTCAAGCTTCGGAAAGCACAGGCCCATAATCATTCCAAAGGCAGCATGCCCTATGGCGAAAAGCATTGTGGCAATGAGCAGCACCGTCCCCTTCCGCAAAGAAAAACTAAAAGCAATCGAAATACACAGTCCGGCAATTATCGTACAGGGCAGGGTCAGCAGAAGCTGAAAGCCAACTTTAACCCAGAGCAGGGAGCTTTCCTCTATGGGGGATTCCCGCAAAATCCACAGGTATTTTCCCTCCAGGCTGATGGAAGGCGCAGTGATGGGGCAGGTGCAGAGGCAGAAACCAATCACGGCTGCCGCCATGGGAAGCAGCGGTAAAGGATACCCTGCCATTTCCACATAAGCCAACAGTTTCTCTCTCATAACCAGGGAGGCTGCCCCTGCGGCCAGCAGCATAATCAAACCAATACCGGCATTCCAGAAGTACATGGGCGTACCAAAAAAACGCTGCATTTCCTTTTTCAGCAAAGCCTTCTTCGGTCCGGAGACAGTCTGTGCTGTGAGTTTGTAATTGCTCTGTACGAACCGTGTGGCAAAAGCAGTCACGGCCTGACGGTATCCCCGGCCAAGGCCCATTACCACCAGAGCAAAAGGGAACACGCAGCACAGGACAAAGACCAGCAGCATTTTCCAGTCTCCCATAATGCCTTCCCCCATCCACAGCATGGGCGCCGCCCAGGTAAGGGAGGCTTTCACTCCGGCGGCGTTCTCAGCAAGACTGTTTATCATACCGTTTAGATGAAACGAGAAATAGAACACTGCTGCCATGAATATTCCCATCACAATATTCTGCCCCAACGCTTTGCGGGACACCCGGACAGACAGAGAGGCCACCAGCGCCCCCAACAATACAGACAGCGCCGTATCCAGCAGCGGAAGGGCCAGCACCGCGATCCCCAGCCGCATCCAGAACAGCAGACTAAGACCCACACCGTTTTGTGTCAGAAACGTACAGATTACCCCGGCGGGAACCAGTACGAAAACGGCGAACAGCAGGTTTTCCAGATAAATGGCAGTTACCCGGCTGGCCATCAGCATGGTTGTGGGCACCGGCATACTCAGCAGCAGGTCATTGTCCTTTCCGCCAAATACCACGCCCTTCACCGCAAAGGTGGTAAACAGAAGCCCGCCCACCAGTGCCCCTATGCCCATGAACACAAATACCAGCACTTCCATATTGGATGGCGCCAGCGCCTTCATCAGCATATAACTGTAAAGCCCTGACAGGTACAGCCCCAGAAAGGCAATGAGAAAGACCGCGCCCAGCCCGGTAGCCGCTTTTCTCTTACTGCGTCCCCTGGAATTGGTTGAGGAAAGAAGCATGGACCGGAGGCTGACGTTCAACAGGACAAAAAATTTTTTCATCGCTCTCCCTCCAGTTCTAAAAATACGCTTTCCAGGGAGGAATCCCCCACCAGCTCTGCCGTGGGACCGCTTTGCACCAGTTTTCCGTTTTTGATAATGGCAATCTGATGGCACAGCTTTTCTGCCACCTCAAGGACATGAGTAGAAAAAAATACCGCTGATCCGCTTTGGCATAATTCTGACAGATAACCTTTCATTATATGTGCAGCCGAAGGGTCCAGACCTACAAATGGTTCATCCAGAATCAGCAGCCTGGGCCGCCGGATAAAAGCGGAAATCAAAGCCAGCTTCTGCCGCATCCCATGGGAGTAGCTGCCAATGGGGGAACCCAGGCTGTCCGTGAGTTCAAAAGCATCGGAATATTTGCCAATATCCGCAGTACGCTGATCTGCCGGAATGTCATACAGATCGGCAATGAAATTAAGGTAATCAATTCCTTTCATAAACTCATAGATGTCCGGGTTGTCCGGCAGAAAAGCGGTGACACGTTTCGCCTGCACAGGAGCCTTCTTAATATCGTGGCCGTCAATGGTGATGGTGCCTTCCGTAAAGTCCATCACCCCGGCCACAGCCCGAAGGGTAGTGGTTTTACCTGCTCCGTTGTGGCCGATGAATCCATAGATCTCACCTGGCCCAACATGTAAGGTCAGGTCATCCACCGCCTTCTTCCCGCCGGGATACATTTTCGAATAATGTTCAATATGAAGCATTAGAAATCTCCTTTCGTAACTCCGTTTCTTTCAATATGTTTACTGATTTTATTCCAGGTAACGGCAATGCTGCTAATGTCAATATAACCATTATGGTCACAAAATACAAGTATCATTCTTATATTGCATCCATAGCAGTTCTCCTGATGACACTACGGGCCGGACTTTATGTAAAAAATAAGAGCCTCCAAATAAATCAGAAGCTCTTTCCGGCGCACTGCGGCGTAAAAATATAAGATAATAACCTGCCCTCTCTGATTCGCTTTCTATATTATCACCCCATTGACCAATTTTGAGAAGACCCATTCCTCTTTATCGTTCAGCTATGCTTAATGTTTCAACAGCAACACTGCCTCCCCGGACAATTTCAATTCGGTTTGCATAGCATTTCTCCAGTAATGCGATCAGATCATTATTACGGTTTTCTGTATGCACACTTTCAATCAACACGGTCTCCGGAGAATAATCAATAACCGATACCTGAAATACTTGCGAAATCTTGAATATCCCGTCAATATCCCGATCCGAGCAGTTATTGATTCTTACAAACATCAGCTCTTTCCTATGGATCGCAATGTCTGTGTAATCAACTACCTTAATTACCTCAACACACCGGTTCAGCTGCTTTTTTACCTGTTCAAATGTTCTGTCATCACTGGTTAAGCTGATTGTCATACGGGAAACCGTTCTGTCCTCGGTTGGCCCCACGGTCAGGCTGGCCAGGTTATAGGACTTTCCGGAAAACAGTCCCGATATTCTGGCAAGAACCCCTACATCATTTTCAACAAATAAACAAATCCATCTCTTTTTCATATTCCCTTATCCCCGCTTTCCAGTATCATGTCGTCCAAAGCATTGCCGGGCGGAACAATCGGCATAACATTTGCCTCCGGCTCAATGATAAATTCAATGACAGTAGGTACTTTTAAGTTGTGTTTTGCGTTTTCAAGGGCGGCGGCAATCTCATTTTCTTTTGTTACGCGAATACTGTTTGCTCCGTAGCTTTCCGCCAGTTTCATAAAATCCGGCGTATATTCCGGGCAGTGCTCTGTCGGGGCATTGCAGCTGCCGGGGCAGCTTTTCCTGTACCGCATACAGGTGCTGGAATAACGCCTGTCAAAAAACATTTCCTGCCATTGCCGTACATTTCCCAAATAACCGTTGTTCAGTATGCAGATGGTGATTGGAAGTTCATAGCAGATTGCGGTCGCCATTTCCTGAATGTTCATCTGCATGCCGCCGTCCCCTGAAATAACGATAACATCCTTTGACGGATTTCCGATTTGGGCTCCAATAGCAGCCGGAAAGCCATAGCCCATAGTTCCTAAGCCCCCGGAAGTCAGCATCTGCTTCTTTTCGCTTAATTCCAGGAACTGTGTCGCCCATAACTGGTTCTGCCCCACATCTGTGGCAATGATCGCGTTGTCAAACGTATGGTTGATTGCCCTTATCACTTTTTCCGGGGTCAGCCCTTCTGTTTTCATGGAGAGTGGATACTGGCTTTTCCACTGCCTGATCTGCTCCAGCCATTCCTCCGTATCTAATTTCTGCGCTTTTTCAAGCAATGCCAAAAGAGCCGTTTTTGCGTCCGCAACAATGGGAATATCCACCTCTATATTTCTGGAAATCGAAGCGGGGTCTATATCTATATGGATGATTGCCCCATGGGTGGCAAAGTGTCCGGTTTTTCCTGTTATGCGGTCATTAAACCTTGTCCCGATAGAAAAGAGGACGTCACAATGACTGATAGCTGTATTGGCTGCATAGCTTCCATGGATTCCCAGATTCCCGATATACAAGTCATGGGTTGTGGGAATTGTCCCTTTTCCCATGATGGTAGTAACAACGGGAACCCCTGTCATTTCTGCTAGCTTTAGCATTTCCGAATGTGCATGGCTGATGTTCACGCCGCCGCCGACCAAAAAGACGGGCTTCTTTGCGTGATTCAATGTTTCCAGTGCTTTCTTTAACTGTCCCGGATGAACGGAAAGCTTCGGCTTATATCCTCTGATTTCGATTTCTTCCGGGTAGTCGTCACTGCCATATTCCCTCTGTATATCCTTCGGTAAATCGACAACAACAACGCCCGGTTTCCCTGTCCGGGAAATAAGAAAGGCTTTCCTGATGACCGCCGCCAATTCCTCACGTTTGCGAACCGTTACGGCGTATTTGCAGATACTTCTTGTGATACCCACAATATCAACCTCCTGAAAGGCGTCATTGCCAATCAGCCCGGTAGGTACTTGCCCGGTGAAGCATACCAGCGGAACGCTGTCATAATTCGCTGTCGCTATCCCTGTCACTAAATTGGTAGCTCCCGGTCCGCTTGTAACCAGACAGACCCCGACTTTTCCCGTGGAGCGTGCGTATCCGTCCGCCGCATGGACTAATCCCTGCTCATGCCGCGGCAAAATAACATCAATATCCTGTTCACCGTAAAGGGCGTTAAACAGGTCGATTGCCTGTCCGCCCGGGTAGGCAAACAGGGTATCTACCTGCTCCGCCTTGAGAGCTTTCACAAATAATTCCGCGCCTGTAATCATCATCATTGCCTCCTTGTATGCGTGTACTTGCTTGCTTATAGGTATGATAAAATGGCACTGAATATACAGTACCATTTGTAACAGTTCAGATACCCCTTGAACTGTTACTACCATTTTTACTTCTGTACAATCCCATTTACAAATATCTTCACACTGTTTTTGATAAATTCTTCTCTGCCCACATCCGTAAGGTTCTGGCCAAAAGACGCATTTAAAAAGGTATAACCAAACGTGGAAGAAAAAACAGTCATTGCCAGACTTTCAAAATCATAATGAGGAATTTTCCCCAGTTCCTCCATTTTCCTGAAGTATTCTGTCAGAGAAGAAATAAATGCCTGTGGTACTTTCATGATCATAGAGGCAGTTTCTTCATAAAGCTGCGGCGCTCTTAAGCCAATGGACAGATTTACAAAATCCGGAGTGATTTTATCCATATATGCGTTCATAAACATCTCTAAATCCGGCTCTAACTCCCATTGCACATTTTGGAAAAGCTCCGGCGTAACATGCGCTCTCCATTTTTCCTGAGATACCCCATGGAGTACAATATCTTTTTTATTTTGAAATTTACGGAACAGCGTACACTCATTTACGCCGGCTAAACGTGCGATATCTTTTGTCGTTGTGGCAACATACCCTTTATCACGAATCAGAGACATGGTTGCGTCAATAATTTTTTGGCTTGTTTCGTCCATTCTTCCCACCCCTAAGCAAGTGCTTGCTATCATTCTATTCTCCTTTTTGTAAAAAGTCAATAGAAAAGATAATCTTATGAGGTATGCTCCAAAGCTTTTCTTAAATCTGTTATATATAAAGCCTGCTGCTTTTTCAGATACGCCCCGATAAACGGTTTCATAAACCATTTTTTTGCTGTAACATCCTCCGTGAAATCAATCGTTGTTACGTTGCCTTTGCTGGAGAAAATCCCTGTCCAATGCCCATGCATGTTGTCGTTCTCCATATCAAATTCTAAACGCCGGCATTCTTCCCTCACTGTAACGGTGAAGGCGGTCTGGCAGCCGGATGTTGTATATTCCACGAACTGCTTATCATCTATAATCTCAACCCTGCTCAGATCGCTGCGCCACGCCGTATCCTCCAGAGAAGTCACAATCTCCCAAACCTTTTGCAGTTCTGCGTGAAAGTCTGCTCTTATATTTGAAACTGCCATCTTAATGATTCCTTTCTTTCAGGTATACCCTTTTCCACTGTCCAACTCTTTTCAGGAAGTCCTTTTCCAGAGAATCCGGGTTCAGCTCCCCGGTTGAAAACATCTTCCAGTAACAGCTGAGAAGATAACCGTTAATCTCTTCTAACAGCAGCCGCGTATCAATCCCCGACCGGAACAGGTCCATATCTGCCGGCCCCCGTATATCTTCTGTTCCGTGAAGATATGCTGTCTTATAATGATTCTGAAGTTCTTCCCTGATTTCCGGGTTTTCCTCAAAAAATGCCCTCAAGATAAACAGGTATATGGTCGGGGCTTCCCTCATGAATACACAGCCTGCCAGAACCCTCTGGCAGAGGATCTCAAACAAATCCGTGGTCTGCGTATCTCCCTTCCTTACTTTTTCACGGTAAAGCCTGCATGCATGTTCCCAAAGGTACAGATACAGTTCTTTCGACAGGGGACAGGACCGTCCCAGTATGCGGAACGCTTCTTTTTCCTCTATCCTGAATTGCAGCGGTGCCCCTCCGTGGATTGCCATGGAAAAAGAAATGGGCGGATATGCCTGAAAGGATACCGGTTCCGTTTTTATAGCGGAGGGCGTGATTCCATGAAAATTCTTAAAAGCCCTGGTAAACGCGGTGGGAGATTCATAACCATACTTCATGGCAATATCCGTTACTTTTCCATTTCCCTTTTGCAGTTCCACGGCGGACAGAGACAGCCTGCGCCGCCGTATGTATTCCCGCAGTGTCATGTCTGTCATATATAAAAACATCTGTTGGAAATAGTAGGAAGGGCAGCCTGCAATCCCGGCTACCTCCTCATAATCCAGTTCCCCATCCAGGTTTTCTTCTATAAAATCAATCGCCTGGTTCAACCGTTTTATCCAGTCCATCGTGTTCCCCCCTGCTGTTTTAAGTATAGCCGATTCTCTCACAAAAAACCTCGCATTTGAACGATACGAATTGATAGCCCGAAAGAACTCACTCCCATTTAAAAAATTTCACCGCCGCGCCTGCACACAAAATGGTGACGATTCCCATAACCGCTGTCGGTACCCAGACAGATTCCGTATGCATCCCCAGAAAAGCCGCCTTCATAAGCTGTATCCCCTGTGCCAGCGGGAAAAGGGCAACGATTTTCTGCATCATCCCCGGCATCACCTCAAAGGGCAGCGTGGCCCCGGAAAAAAACAGCATGGGAAAGTACAAAAGGCAGGCGATCACACTGGCCATTTTTTCATTTTTCGCAATGCCGCCCACCATCATCCCGATGCTTAAGGTGGAAACCAGGGTAAGAAGCCAGCTTCCAAGGAATGCCGCCGGGCTGCCGGGAAGCCTTACGCCCCAGAACACAGCCGCCATGGGAAAGACCAGAGCCATAGAAACCGCGGCATACAGCACATAGATGGTAAATTCCACCCCCAGCAGCATAACCGGGCTGATGGGCGTCACCCTGAACCGTTTGAGGATTTTCCGTTCCCGGTATCCGGCTACCACCAGAGGCAGCCCCATCAGGCCCCCGGCGCAGATGGAGATGGTACAGACCGCGCTCATGGACTGCTCCAGGAACGTGTACTCCGCCCCCGGAAAGGCGGGCTTTGTCTGGTATATGAAACCAAGGATGACCAGTACCACAACCGGCATAATGACGGCAAAAATCACCATGTTCATATTCCGGATATTCAGCTTCAGTTCTGTTTTTAAAAGACTGAAAAATGTTCTCATGCCACAACCTCCTCGTCCGCAAATTTCAAATAGGCATCCTCCAGACGCTCACAGCCGCTCTGAGACTTCGCCTGCTCCACGGCGCCGTAAAAGACGGCCTCCCCTTTTCTCAGAATACAGATCTCATCGCAGAGAGCCTCCACCTCATCCATGAAATGGGAAGTGAGAAAAATAGTCAGCCCTTCGCCCTTTAAATCCTCAAGGATCTTCCACACCGTCCGGCGCGCCCTTGCGTCCAGCCCGGTGGTCAGCTCGTCCAGGAACACAAGCTCCGGATCCGGTATCAACGCCAGGACAATAAACAGCCGCTGCCGCTCCCCGCCGGAAAGACTTTTCACGGCATGACCTGTCTTATCCCCGATTCCGAAACGTTCACACAGCTTCCGCCAGTCTGCCGGCCTCTCATACAGGCAGGCAGTTTCCTCGCAAAGCTCGGATACCCTGATTTCCGGCTGGTAATCCCCTTCCTGAAACTGGACGCCCACTTTCTGAAATACAGCGCGCCGCTCCTTTTTTGCATCCTGCCCCAATACCAGGGCAGTTCCGCCATCGGCCTGTTTCGTTCCCAGGATGCATTCGATAGTGGTACTCTTTCCGGCGCCGTTTGCCCCCAGCAGGCCAAAGACCGTGCCCGCCTTAACCGACAGGTTCAGACCTTTCAGCACGGTTCTTCCCTGATAGCTTTTGGTAAGCCCCATTGTTTTGACGGCCTCTTCTATCTTTTTTATGGTTTCGCTCATCTTATCCTCCTTTTTCCGGTAACGGTATGCGCCATTACGCCTGCTGCCTTCTGATTGCCCGAAGCTCGATGTATCCCCTCTCCCCTCTGGGCTCCAGCTGGATGCGGGGGCTTTCCTCGTCCCACTCGTATCCGATCACAGACGGGTCATAATGGTCGATGGCATATTGTACGGCAAGAATCGCCTGGGAATAATCTTCCTCCCGGAAAGGCTCCCCCTGGACCGCCAGATACTCGGCGGCAGGCAGGGAAATGACATCAAACCCCTCCGGGATTTCCCCATGGTAATCCGCCTCTGCCTCCACGCCCTGTACATAGGTGGAAGTGCCGGGCTTTTTATAGGCTCCCGGCAGCCACAGGCAGACCGGCTCCCCGCAGAGGGAATCCATGCTTTTTAATATTCCCCAGACCTCACAGCTCACTTCATCACAGTATGCAAAATAATCTTCCGCTTTTATTCCTCGTTTGATGATGACCTTTCGCTCCGGTTTTTGGATCACCTGGATAAATACGCTCTGGAGATTTTTCATTTCCATATCCAAAACATCCTTTCTCAGTTCTCTGAATTTCACGCCGTATGGGATAAACAGGGCAATGGGCACCGGATCCTTCAGATATTCCCCCGGCCTGCAGCCGAATTCCCGGTAAAAGGCACGGATATACCCGTCCACACTGCCAAACCCGCAGTCAAAGGCCGCCTCCGTCACAAGGCACTGTCCCTCCTTCAGCCGCATGGCGGAGCGGGAAAGCCGGAGCCTGCGGATATATTCTGCCGGCGTCACCCCCAAAAGCTCCTTAAACAGCCGGTAGGAATGCCAGGGAGAAAACAGGGAGACGGCTGACAGCTGTGCCATTGTGATATCCGCTTCCAGATGGGCTTCGATATAATCCTGCATCCTCTGGACCGCCGCTGTCTGTTCTTTCAAAATAAACCACCTCCTTCTTCCTTGGCTTATGATTTTATAATGACCCCTGCTTTTTGTCTCGACTTTTTTTGCTGTTTTCGGATATCATCGAAGAATCCCAAGAAGGTGGCCGGGGTGAAACGCCTGCTAGAGCGTGTTTGAAAATTGCTTTCTGACAGATGTGCGTCACAATTTGTGGGAGATTTGAGCCAAATGAAGGGCGCATAGTGGGCTATGTAACCTGAATTTGGCTCAAATCTCCCGCGAAGTGGGGCGTGCATCTGGCGGGAATGAATTTTCAAACACGCTCTAGCACTGCATTGCGGAAATAACGGTGAATAAAGTGCCAGACGTCTGCGGCATCTGTGCGTCTGGCTCTATGATGATATTCATTTTTCATCTGTGGTTTTTTCTATTACGATTGACGAACCTTTTGATTTATCGCCATTCAGCCACTGCCATTGTTCTGACAGTTCTATTCTGCCATCACTTAAAATCTGTATTAGGAACTGCTATACGTTTCTCCATTACTTCATAAGCTAACCTTGCATTTCCATTGATAAATAATTCTTCATGCTTTAAGGTTTTATATCCCCTATGCTCATAAAAACAGGCTGCCGCAAGCGAAGCATCTAAGTAAATAATCGTGCTGTTAAGAGATATTTCTTTTTCAAGACATTGCATAATATAACTGCCATATCCTTTTTTCTGAAAATCAGAAGCAACAAATAGTCTTGATATATGATTTTCCTTGCAGCTGCCTGTTCCCACTAAACAATCACCCGATAACAAAACTCTAACAAAACCATTTTCTATATCTGTGGCAATGTTTTCCTTTGAATGAAGCCCGCAAAAAAATTCAACTACTCCTTGAGGATAGTATAAAGGATAAATAGCGTTAATCGTGTTCTGTACCAATTGATAAATATGTTCAATGTTTTCTTTTTTTGCTATTTCGTATTTCATTAACACACCTCCTTTAGCCAACTGCCCTTTCCACTCCAAAAGATGATTGTTAAAACCGTCAATATGAAAACCAAGGCATATTCCATCTATGAGTATTCTCCTGTATCCTTTTGTCAATGCAGCTTTCTCCTGCCTGATTCCTTTAAGCATTTCTGAAACAAATTGATATGACTGCTTAACCTCTCTATTTGTTGCGCCAAATCATCTTTCCTGATAGCAATATGGCACACGCACAGACAGCCAATACAAAAATCACCAGCATCAACAACAGATTTTCCAGCCCAAAAGTCCCCTCTGTCATCAGTCTGTATCCCCATGAAGCCGGGAACGCTTTCCCTATTGTTTCAACCATTTGGGGGAGCATCTCAACCGGGAACATAATTCCAGAGAGCATGATTGAGGGCAGAAAAACAATAATGGAAAACATGGAGGTTTTCGTCTGGTCTTTTACCGCCAGGCCAATTATGCTGGCTATGCCGAGTGATACCGCAATAAAGACGGAAAGGGAGGCAAAGTATACGCCCGGATTTTCTGGTATCTTGGCATCAAAGGCAAGGGGAGCGGCAATATACAGGATAATGCTCATCATAAACAGGTGGATAAACGCCGAGATATTGGCCAATGCAATACCCAGATATAAAGGAACACCGTTTGCCAGATAAACCTTCTTAATGTCACTGCCATAAATCTCCACAAGGGAAGGCGGCAGACCATTCAGAGCACCCATGGTCACGCCAAATACAGTCATGGATTGAATAAGTGTATCCCCTGCCCCCGGAAAGAATGGCAATCCGGTCACACAGGTTCTCAACCTCAGCCATATCGTGGCTTGTTAATATGATTGTCTTCCCGCAGCCCCTCCAGCTCCCTCAATGATTCGGACAGGCTCTCTATTTTTTGCCGGACAGCTGCGGTTTGCTCTGCCAGGACAGCTGCGATTTCTGCCGGTGTATCAAGGGGAATCAGCCGGTTCTTTATATCGTCCAGAGAGAACCCCAAATGTTTGAGCGATAAGATCTGATGAGTTTTACCATACCTTTATCTGTGTATAGCCTGCGGCCTCCTTCGCTCATGGCAGACGGGGAAAGTAACCCTTCCCTGTCATAATGCTGTAATGTCCGTACAGTAACATCCATCTTTTTTGCGGCTTCGCCAACAGTCATATAGCCTTGTGGTATCGCTTTATTTTTGTCCATGTCTCACCTCCTGCTCGTAGTATATCTCATTACGTTGCGTCACAAGCAAGTGTTTTAGAGATTTTTATCGCATATGCGTCTTCAGAAAAATATGCCCGGTTCTTGTTCATACTTCCTATTGCATCTTCCTCAGCCCATTTAACCGGATTTTATTCAGTTCCTCTGCATTCAGGCATCCTGACTCAAAAAGTCTTATGTATTCTTTTGACACGTCACTGTCAAAAATCAACACATCATCCGAATTTATGGTCACGTCTAACCCGCCCCTGTATAATCTCCGGATGGGGTGGTGCGCCATCTCCTTTATTCGCCCCAGCAAAAGGTTGCTGCTGGGCGTTAGGTTAAGGCGTATTCCCCTGTCTTTTAGGAACTGTATGGCCTCCTCCGATTCCGCCGCCGCGATACCATGCTGCACTTCATCAAGCCGCAATGCCTCCACGCCGCGAACAACGTCCTCTGCTGTTCCCCACTCACCAATGTGGGCTTTTAGGCAAAGCCCCTCTTCTTTTGCTCTCCTGTATATGGGGATAAAATTTTCAATCGGCTGTGCCAGTTCGTCCCCATACAAGTCAATGGAGCAGAATTCCGGATGCCCCCAGAAATGTTTCAGGCAGCCCTCCAGATAGTCCACAGGGCAATGCCTGGATAATCCGATCTGGAGCCGCAGGCAAACCTCCGGCGCAATCCGCTCGTTGATTTCCTGGAATGTCTCTATCAGTTCCACAATGTCATTATGGAAAAACTCATTTAACCCCCAGACATCTTCCCCTATCTCCAAGATCGCAATGCCGTCATGCTTTGCCTGGGCAAAAGTTGCCTCTATAAGAAATTTCCGCATGCTGCTGCCAGAGAATCTCTCACCAATGTATCTGCTGTTCCAGCCATCCATTTCCCGCATGGAAGCCAGGGGCTTTTTGATCGGCTCAATGAGAATCTGCTTCTGCTCATATAGATATGCCCTGCTCCCCCCAAGGACAAAATGGTTGTGCAGGTCTGCTTTTGGCACTTCTCTGACAGCAGCAAGGTCATTGTCCTTTAAAGCTGTTATAAACTTTCTTGAATCTCCTTCCATGGTTCCTCCATTTCCCCCACTGGACAGCACAGTTTACTTCAAATATGCTATCCTCCATTGCCCGACCCTTTTCAAAAAATCCTTTTCCAGGCCGTCCGGATCCAACTTCCCAGCGGAAAACATTTGCCAGACACAGCGCATCAGATAGCTGTCAATCTCCTCTAACAGCATCCTTACGTCAACACCTGGCCGAAATACGGAAAGGTCCAGATCCCCCAGCATCCTGTCCGCCGCATCCTCATATGTTTTATCATACGACTTCCCGGTTGCCTCCCTGATTTCCGGGTTTTCCGCAAAAAGAGCCTGTAATGAGAATAAATATTCATCGGGAGCCGTTCTCATAAACTCACATCTTGCCAGAACCTTCTGGGTCATTGCCTCAAAGAAGTCTGATGTTTCTTTGTAATAATACTTCAGCTCTATTTCATTTGATATCCTGTTGATATTCTCCCAGAGGTATAAATACAGATCTTTTTTATTCTGGAAATAATGGAACAGCAGGGACTTTGATATGCCGCCGGCATCCGCAATCCTGGACATGGATGCGTTTTTGTAATTGTCATGGGCAAACACCATGTATGCTGCTTTTATAATCCGTTCCTGCTTTTCTAACGGCAGTTCAAAAAATTTCTTATTCATTAAGATCCTCCCGGCACTTGTCTGGCCAATCATCCATTTCGTAATTCTGCTTAGTTAAATTTTAGATAGAAGTATTATTGCCAAAAAATATAAGGTATAATTCCCGCATAGTATTTATAGCCTGTTTTTATCTTACAGCCCTCTCACAATAAAAGAAACACCCTGTTTATCAATCAAGTAAAGGTTTTATTTAAGAAAAATTGCCCTCTCCTGACAAGGGTTTTCTCCTTATCAAAAGAGGGCAGGCAATGGTTCAGGCCACTTTTACAATACAAATCTGGGTTGCTTTCAGTCCGCTGCCGGAAGGACTTCCCCATACCTGAATGAACTGGCCGGATGCCAGGTCCGCCGCTGTTGCCTCTGACATTTCAAATCTGGCCCCTCCATCGTAGATCGTTTGTATAGCAAACAGGGTATTTTCATCGTATGTAACGGAAATCTTATTAAACGCAGAATCATCCCCGCTGCCAGGAGACACTATGATATCACCTCCATTATCTGATTTTTCGGTAATGGCCTCTACCACGGTAAGCTGCCCATCCTTCAGCTCTTTGATATCCCCTTCCAGATTGGGAGTACTGTCCACCCATTCTGCAGATGCGGCAGACGTACTTTGACTTTGTGCTTCCGGCTGTTGTTCAGGTTGTTCTTCCAGCTGTTCTTTCTGTGTGCTGTCTGTTCCCTGGCTGCTGCTTTCACCAGATTGCGGTTCCGGTGAGGCTTCCGGTGACTCCGGTTCATTCCCGGCATCGGTTCCTTCTGCATCCGCTTCCGGTTTTGGAGCAGAAACATCGTCCTCTGTATCATCCTCTGGAATCCCCTCGCCCTGAGCCACCTGTGGTTCCTGGGTACCTGATGCTTCCTCCGTCTTTCCGCAAGCACATACCGCAAGGCTCAGGATGCACAGCACCCCTGTCAATAAGATCATTTTTCCTGTTTTCTTTTTCATGTTGCTCTCCTCTCATATAAAATTCAATCCACAGCTTATCCAATATTTCTGCGGATTTTTGTCCATTCTATCAAAGCAGTCTCTAAAAAGCCTCTAAAACATCTTAAAAAAGAATGAACTTAATTTATCATTGATCCATTGACCGATTTTGAGAAGACGTTTGTTTTCGGCCCTTCCCAAAATCGGTCAATGGCAGTAAAATTGACAGAAGAGGATAAAATCAGAAACCATGGTGCAGGGACGTGGTCATTACGCCAATTTTGAAAGGTAAAAATATGATAGGTATCTATTTAAGCGGAACGGGAAACACAGAACATTGTATCAAAAAGCTGCTTTTTTTACTGGATAAAACTGCGCAGGCAGTTCCGATGGAGCAGAAAGACGCGGTACATTTATTATCACAGCATGACTTTATTGTTTTTGCATATCCTGTTCAGTTTTCAAACGTTCCCATCATGGTAAAAGATTTTATCAAAAGTCAGCCGGATCTTTGGAAGGGTAAAAAAATACTTTGCGTTGCCACTATGGGATTGTTCAGCGGAGACGGCGCAGGCTGCTCGGCACGGCTGCTCAAAAAGTATGGCGCCAAAATCGTTGGCGGTTTCCATATCCGTATGCCTGATTCTGTCTGTGATGTAAAGCTGCTGAAAAAATCCTTTCAGGAGAACCGGGAAATCATCCGGAAAGCAGACAGAAAGATTGAGAAATGCGCAGAGGAAATCAGGAAAGGCAGGTATCCCAAAAACGGCCTGCATCTTTATAGCCGAATCGCCGGATTACTCTGCCAGCGTTTGTGGTACTACAGCAAAACCAAAAGTTACTCGGATCAATTAAAAATCAGTAATGCCTGTACAGGCTGCGGGCTTTGTACCCGGCTCTGCCCGGCAGACAACCTTACCCTGAAAAATGGAAAAGCGGCTGCCGGAAAACACTGTACCATGTGTTACCGATGCATCAGTTCCTGTCCGGCAAGGGCAATTACGTTACTGGGGCACACAGTCATTGAGCAGTGCCGCTATGATAAATATATCCAAAACGCGAAAAAGAAAGAGCCTTTAAAATGAAATGAAACATAAAGGGAAGGGAGTAACAAATCAATGAAAATCGAAACATGTGAAAAAGAATCCTTTGTTGTCATCGGAAAAGAAGGGGCGACAACGGACGGAGCCGGCTTTATTCAGAAGTTATGGGATGAGGCGAATTCCCATTTTGGAGAAATCGCGCATCTGGCAAAGAAAGATGAAGATGGGAACATCAGCGGAATATGGGGCGCAATGTCTGACTTTTCCCGTTCCTTCCAGCCCTGGGAGGGCTTTCAGAAAGGACTTTACCTTGCAGGGGTAGAGTGTAATGAGGATGCAAAAGCCCCCGATGGCTGGGCAAAGTGGGTGATACCCGGCTATGAGTATATTTATGTGGAACGTGAAAATGATCATACCTTTTCAGAAGTAATCCGATATATGAAGGGCAATGGTATTTCTCTGGCGGGCGCCGTCCATGATTTTACCTGTCCAAAGACTGGGAAGGGATATATGTTTTTTCCCATAAGGGAGCTGTAAAAAGAGATTTGAGGAGGAAACAGAATGAAATCTATCTGCGGAATTGATTGTACGAACTGTGAATTAAGCAGCACCTGTAATGGGTGTGCAGCAACAGAAGGACAGCCTTTTGGGGCAGAATGCCTTGTTGCACAGTGCTGTAAAAAAGGCAAAACAGCGTTAAGCGAATTGAAAGAAAAGCTGATTGCGGCCTTCAATGCGCTGCAGATTCCAGATATGGAAGAAGTAACAGATCTGAATGCGCTGAAAGGTTCCTTTGCCAACATTGGATATACCCTTCCAAACGGCCAGACCGTAAAGTTTTGGGATGACAACAGGATTTATTTAGGGAATCAGCTGCATAAAAAGGACAGCGACAGATGCTATGGGATCATTGCCGATGAGAACTATCTCATGGTGTCTGAGTACAGCGGCTATGGAACTGATGCGGAAATAATTGTATTCAAACGTTGGAATAAAATAGAGAAAAGCGGAATGATTGAAAGAGTGTAATATAAATGATTTCTGCGATTTACAATAAACAAAGCATTAGAAAATTTATGGATAAGCCAATATCCCAAGAAGATATTATAAACAATGGAATGAAAGCGTCTTCTTCAAAAAACAGGCCGCCATGGAACTACACTGTTGTTAACTCTTGGGAGAAAGGGCTGTCTTGGTAATGGAGGCGCACCGACAGAAGTTGGTGGAAACATCTATATAAAAAACAGTTAAAATTGAATGTAAACGGTGTGCCGCAGTTTATCGGTAATTTATGCAGAACAAGAAATTGAAATCTTGTACAGATGGGGATTATGCAGAAAAGAAGATAGCCTTTTAAGCAATCACCTAAACTAATAGGGCGGTTAATTTTGTTTAATAAAGCAAAGGAGGACGCAGGCTTTGAATGTACATAAAGGCAGGAAGAGTATTACACAAAGACCATTTCGTATTTTAGCAGACTGCGAAAGAATCTATCAGTTTTTACTTGAAATTTATGAGAGGGACTGGAGAAACGGCGTGCCAGCCCCCTTTTTTGAGTACGCATACGCATCATTTTCTTACTGGATGGATATCTCCTATTCTTACAAAAACCGCATCTGGGAATGCAATGGAGAAATCGTGGCGTTCTGCTTTTATGAAAATCCGGTGACAGACATTTATTTCTGCCTGAAACCCGGATATGAAAAGCTGGCATCCGAAATGGTGCAATACGCTGATGAAAATATGTTTACAAACAAAGAAGGCATTCAATTTATTTTCTTCGGCGGACAGGATGCATTGATGCGTTATGCACAACAGCTGGGATACCATAAGAAGTACGAGCGTTGGGATATGCAGTATGATTATACAGATGAATTGGATTTTCCGCTGCCGGAAGGTTTTCACTTTGTAAACCCACAGGACATTGACAGGACAAACGTGGGCAAATGCTGTTTTAAAGGTTTTGACCATGAGCAGTGTGAAGGTCCGTGGAATCATCAGCATGAGCAGCACAATTATATACTGAGCACCGCGCCGCACGCAACGCCGGAACTGGATGTGGTTATTGCAGATGAGTCGGGAGAATATGCCTGCTATGCAGGGATGTGGTGGACACCTGAAAATCACCTGGCATACATGGAACCTCTCTGCACCATTCCTGAATACCGGCATAAAGGTCTTGCGGCGGCGGCATTATCTGAAATGTATCGGAAAACCAAAGCATTAGGCGCAACACATATGACAGGCGGTTCCGGCAGATTTTATCAAAAAACAGGATTCCAAAATGCCGTAAAATGGACATTCTGGGAAAAATAATGTATAAGGACTGCTTAATTTATTGAACTTTTGCATGATCCACACAACAAAACGGACGCATCACATCAGTTAGTCGATACGCCCGTTTTGCTTTCCCCTATATGGCAGCCGCCCTAATTTAATTTCGCCAGGTTTTCATTCATCTTTTTCAGGATAGAATCCTTTTGGTCTAATGTTACGGTCTTATCTTTTACGGCCTGGTCCAAAAGCTTTGTTACATCCTCAATATCCTTTTTATAGTTTTCCGCTGTCAGTTCCTCTGCGCTTTTTACCAGATCCGGCCTCATAACAATCGTCGGATTGAAGGCAACGATGGTAGTTTCTGTGGATACGGTAAAAGCGCCTTTGTAAATGACAAATTCACCTTTGCCGTTATCTGCTCTCAGTTTGGCCAGGTTCGCTTCCATGGCCTTGACATCGGCATGGTCTGCGCCCATGTATTTTTTAATCTGGTTGATGGATTCCTCGTATTCTTCCGGGGTATAAAGTTCAAAAAGCCCTCCCAAAGTAAGATCCTCCGCCGGGTTCTGAACTTCCTGGGTCCAAACCGTGGATACCTGCGGGGCAGGCGCTGCTCCATAGGCAGTCTGTCCGGCAGCCATAAGCATAAGACACATGATTCCTGAAGCTGTAAGGTTTCTCTTTGTACGATGGAACATGGTATAAATCCTTTCTTTTTATTATTTTATCTTCACAGGCGCGCACCTTTTGAAAAAGATAGACTATCTTGATAGTCTGTCTGAACAATAGACTATCACAGTAGTCCAAATGCGTCAACGAATATTTTCTGACGAATCTCTTAAGAATTCCGATTACAGCCCGCTTTTTTAATTGGGATAGAAATTTACCACCATAAAAGTAAGCATTATATCCTGCTCATTGATATAGGTGTGCTTGACAGACGAGTCAAAAATAAGAGCGTCACCGCTGTTTAGCGTATAATTTCTCATCTCTGTGTGCAGCGTTTCCCGGCTCGTTTCGCTGAAATGGATATGTATGTCAAAGGTGGTATTTCCTATCCGCTTCACAAGATCGGGCTTCACATCCAGAAGGGCGGTGGTGTGGCTGGTCTTGCTGGTGTCTTTGTTCATAGACTCTCCTTTGCAAAAGCCATTGAAAGAATACATGATGTGTTCCTTGTATGCTTTTGTTGCATTATTTACTTTTTCTTCTGTTGAATTTTTCTTTTGCAAAATCATAGGATTCTTGTATCATTGCTTTGAAATCCTCAAAGGTCTTATCAGAGGGATTTAAAACACATACCCAGCTCATCCATGCGTAGACAGGGTGGGGAATAATGGTATCTAAAACGGTAAAATCATAATCCATTTTTACGATTTTTCCAGCAGGCGGACGCTCTGGAATATACCCAAATTTTTTAATAAAGGTCTGTTTCCTTAAACCGACATTCACACGATATACATTATCACGGTTCAACATAGAGCCTTTATCATTATCACCGTCTTTTTCTTTAACAGTTAAAACATATACTCCCCGTTTCAAAACTCCGTTCGGATTATAAAAAATCCCTCGTTCTCCCCAACTTTCTACCAATACAACATCTTTCAAATTAGACTGGCAGTAGGAAAGAATATCGTTTGGTGTCATGCCATTTCCTCCAAATGGAACATCATTGTTCCCTCGTCTGCTAAAGCAGAACAATACTCCTGAAATTCTGTAACCTGCGGCAACTTTTCCAAAGCCCCCTGTGCTGCCTCCATTGATGCCCACCAAATCATTTCAACCCATTTATCCTGCTTTAAATCCTTTGTTAATGACCGTTTTACAAATCCGGCAATATCTTTTTCAAGCACCTCATTCAATTTGTGATACATTCGTAAAAAATGTTCCTCGGTCACTTCTTGGTTTGTCTGAAAAATAACCATTTCAATCACGTTTTTATTCATAACATCTTGTCCTTTCGTTTGAGTATCATATTGCATTTGGTACATAGATAGTCTATCATGGAATAGTGACAACGGCTGTCACCATTCGGAAAGGAGTTTTTAAAAATGTCAAAAGCAGAACGGCTTATTGAAATGATGATAACGATAAATGCCAAAAAGGATTTTACAGTAGGCGAATTAGCAAAAGAATTTTCTGTGTCAAAGCGGACAATACTCCGTGATTTGCAAGAATTAGAACAGGCTGGATTCCCCCTTTATTCCGAAGTCGGTGCTGCCGGCGGGTATCACATCTTGAAAGAGCGCATTTTGCCGCCTATCACTTTTTCAGAGAATGAAGCCAAAGCTATATTCTTTGCCTGTCAAGCCTTGAAATTCTATCACGATTTACCTTTTGAACAGGAAACAATATCTGTTTTGAAAAAATTTTTGAACTGTCTGCCCTTAGATATACAAAGCAGTATTACACAAATTCAAAATAGTGTAGTATTTTGGATTCCAGACAGGCATTGCGATTCACCACTACTTAAATCAATGTTTCATATTGTCGTTAATCACCATTCAGCAACAATACAGTATTCATCAACACATTCTGAAAGTATACGCACAATTATACCGATTGGGCTATATGCTATGAACGGGCTTTGGTATTGCCCTGCATATTGCACCGTTGCTAATCAAATCAGAGAGTTCCGTATTGACCGTATAAAGGAAATAATAGAGGAAAAACCATATCCTAAAGGGAAATTTCCTGTTCCTGCGTCCATTCAAGAATATCTCGAAAGGTTAGAAATCGGAAATGATTACCACATAAAGATTCAGCTAACCGATATAGGTGTTAAACGCTGCGAAACTGAATTTTTACTGGCAAGGGGATTAAAAACATTCCCAACAGGCGGCGGTATCATCGACATGGAAATACGTCATACAACCTTGGATTGGGTTGCCGATTATTTCCTGCCATTTGGAATCAATGCAACTGTCTTAGAACCACCAGAACTTGTGGAGCTAATGAAACAAAAGATATACGAATTACATCAGCATTATTGTAGGTAAGCTTCCCTATAACCCTATTATACTTATCGGTTCAATTATATTATCAGCCACATCCAGTGGTTATTCATTGACATCAACAGACTACTGTGATAGTGTATAGGAAATGTACGATAAAGAACACACAATGAATACGAGGTAAACACGGATATGGAAAAGACACTGTTTGATTCAGAACGAAAAGTAATGGAAGTAATCTGGAAAGAAGGAGACGTGACAGCCAAACAGATTTCCCTGACCTTACGTGATAC
Source organism: Lachnospiraceae bacterium (assembly GCA_910575565.1). Lineage (GTDB taxonomy): Bacteria > Bacillota > Clostridia > Lachnospirales > Lachnospiraceae > Caccovicinus. The sequence goes on from CAJTFL010000016.1 coordinate 29,891, forward strand.
CATCGGCTGGAATAAGAATACCACCTACACGGTCATAAAAAAATGTATCCAGAAGGGCTTTATTGAACGCCTGGAACCGAATTTTGTCTGCAGGGCTCTCCTTTCCAAAGAACAGGCGGTTCAGGATGATACCAGGGAATTTGTTAACCGTGTCTTTGACGGCTCCGTCCCCCTGCTGTTTTCATCCCTGCTTTCTCAGAAAGCCCTCTCAAAGAAGGAACTGGAGGAATTAAAACGAATAATTAATGAAATGGAGTGAGCCTATGAACCTGCTGCAGATGAGCCTTTCGGCTTCCGTTCTGATCCTGATTGTCATCACATGCCGGAAATTCTTTTCCGCCAGAATACCCAGAACCATTTTTTCCCTGCTCTGGCTCCTTGCCTGGTTGAAGCTAATGATTCCCGTACCGGCGGGCTTTCCTGTGCCTGCGGCCCATCAGTTAAGGGAAAAAATGCCGGATATCACCGCAGCTTTACCCCTTTCGGCAGGAACCTGGCAGACAGCCGGAGCCGGGCCGGACTTCGGATGGAATCTCCTTAAAATCCTGTGGCTTTGCGGCGCTGTGTCTGTCAGCCTGTATATCGCTTATCTTCATGCCGCCAGTATGAAGAAATACCGCACAGCAATTCCCCTTAAGGAATCTTCCTGGATTCCCATGTGGCTGGAGCAGAAACGTTCCTTCCGCAGAATTACCGTCCGGGTTTCGGACGAGGTTGCTTCCCCCTTAACCTATGGTATCCTTTTTCCGGTAATCCTGCTTCCAAAACAGACCGACTGGGAGGACCAAGAGAGCATGAAGCTGATCCTGGAACATGAAGCAGCCCACATCCGGCATCTGGACGCACTGAAAAAGCTGTGCCTGACCATATCCTGCGTCTGCCACTGGTTTAACCCTTTGGTATGGCTCATGGCTGCCCTGGCCTGCCGGGATATGGAACTGGCCTGCGATGAATCCGTAGTCCGGGCCGTGGGAAGAGAAAACCGAAAGCTTTATGCCGATTTACTGGTAGAACTGGAAGCAAAGAGAGCCGGAATCCATCTTCTGACTTCCGGTTTTGGGCAAAGTCTTATGAAAGAACGTGTCCTTCATATCATGAATAAGAAAGAAAAAGTTTCCCTCACAGGAATCCTCCTTTCCCTTGCCATCACTATAAGCTGTATCACCGTTTATGGCGCAATGCCCTCCGGCACTTTTTCTCTGAACTCCCGGAGGGATGACCCGACCCTTGGAGGCATTTTTGAACTGTACTCTGTGGAAGAATACCAAAGGATCGTAGATGCCGTAAAAGCAGACAGAGGGGAGAAAGACCCGGACGCCATAGCCATGGAACGGGATTTGAACCGCCTGAAAGCTGACAATGGGAAAGGTGAATATGTCATTTATAAAGGGGCGTTTCTTATGGAGAGCGAATCCATCGCAGTCTCCTTTAACCCGACCATTGTTATGCGGCCGGAGCTTGTGAACCGGAATGTTCCTCTGACTGCCGAAACCTACCAGAACGATATGGCAGAGGTGGCAGAGATTCTGGACGATGCTATAGCAGACGGATTTCTCACAGAAGCACAGAAGAAACGGGTGATGGATAAAATGGAGGAAAATCTGGCTGGACTGGAATCAACACCCCCTTATTTTCCTGTCCGATACTGATACTCCGGAATATTTCGCATTCCATCATCCAGTATCTGATTTCCCAGATACTGAATACCGCCGTTCTCTAAGCATCTGATTGTAAGCTCATGGGTTATGACCGCATCATTGCACAAAATCATCTGGCATACCGCATCCACAGTCAGGGTAAATGTTCCATCTTCATTTTCCCTGATCTGTGTCACCTCGGGAACAGAAGTACCGAAGAAACTGGGTGCGTAATTTCCGCACCCCAGTCTCTCCCATCGGTAGACTTGACGCCCTTCATCAAACACGGCCCACTGCCGAAGCTCCTCCCTGGAAACCGGAAGGTAATCCATGATGGTGTTTTCAAACTCTTCTGCCGGTATCCCATGGGGATAATGCTCCGGTTCAAACCGCCTGTCATATTTCATCCCATAAAAATATTCATAAATCCCGTTATAATCCAGTTTATCCAGGCTCTCCCTGTCCCAGTTGGAGCATAACAGGTTATTTCCCTGATACCCCAATGGAAGCACACATTTTTCGGACATTTCACGGCACTCCTGTGGCAGGGGCCTCACTCTGACCAGGCAGCTTCCATCAACAATCTCCGATACTTCCGGAGGTTCCGGTACACATAATTCATAGCAGAAATATCCTTTTTCCGTATACCGCCATTCTTTTATTCTTGTATAGGAAATGTACACAGGCATCGGTGTTCCATCTTTCCCCCATGTCATATTTGCTGCCAGCACATACAGATTTTCTCCATCATACTGATATTGAAACCTTCCGATTCCTCCGTCTCTATGTATCCGGTACAGGAGCACTGTCCCGGCTCTTCCCTCTCCGGCATCCTGTAAAAAACGCTCCATCTCCTGCCAGTTCTCCATAACCTGGTACGGTTCGCTCCCTGTGACCGGCATGCCCATAGTCTTTAGCTTCTCTTTTAATTGAATTAAAACTTCCTCTGATAAAACCACGTTTGAAGCATCGCCTTTGTCCGCTTCTTGGTAAATGTCCCTGGTCAGTTCCAACGCAGCCTTTAAGTCAGCTTCCGCTTCTTTCTTTTCGTTTTCATCAACCGGAAGATCATATCCTTTTTCCCAACGCCCTTTTTCGTCATTATCTTCCCTGCTCTCTGCCAAAGAAGGTTCTTCCCCGCCTTTCCTGGCGCCGGACAGTGAAAACTCCTCCTGCTTTTTTCCTCCACAGGCACACAAAAATCCTGCCATCATTATCATGATAATCTGGATATATATTTTTCTAATTTCCATGGAAATCCTTCCTTTATTTCATATCATATACGTTGGGAATGTCCAGCTCCTTTTTCTCTTATGGAAATGTTTAAGGCAGCCCTCCAGGTAATCCCCAGGGCAATGCCTGGCCAAAATACGGAAAGCTCCAGCTCCCCCAGCATCCTGTCCGCTATCGCTTTTCACTGAGGGAGCGCCCGTTTATGAGCAAAAGTAAACTGCGTAAACAGCAGAAAGCGCCGTAAGGCGCGATTTTGCGAATGGCGCGGGCTGAACGGATGGTAGATTTTTCCTCAAAAATATCAGCAAACTGCGTCAAAAGAAAAACCAACATATTCCTGTTAAAAAAGAAAGCCATTAGTAACACAGGAACAAGAAATTCTGCTAAAAAAGCCTGAAAGAAAATTCACAATCAAAGAATTATCAGATAAGCTAAATCTTCCTTCTTCTTCCCTTTATTCCCGGGCAAAGAAGAATGATTATCAGACAAAAGCAGAAATATGCATACATCCATTTTCAAGGAATTAGGTAAAAAACGTTTAAAACAGCAGGATGCAATGCGTATAGCAGGGACTTTGATATCCCGTCGGCAGCTGCAATCCGGGATATGGATGCCTTTTTATTTCCTTTTCATCGAAACTCCCTGTATCTGTCTTTTGTCTATAATTTTCTCAGCAGTGATGCTCCCCGTCTGGTGAGGATCACGATACATACCGCCGCAAACAGAGCGAATACCCCTATGGGCAGCGCCAGCGCGATCCAGGGAGCTGTTTTACTGCCCAGATAACAGAATCCCGCTGCCACCCCAAGCACCGCCATGGAAGCAAACATTGCCAGCACCGTGGCCATAGACTGCTTGATAACGACCGTTTCATTCACTGCGTCAAGCTTCGGAAAGCACAGGCCCATAAGCATTCCAAAGGCAGCTTGCCCTATGGCGAAAAGCAGTGTGGCAATAAGCAGCACCGCCCCCTGCCACAAAGAAAAACCAAAAGCAATCGAAATACACACCCCGGCAATTACCGTACAGGGCATGGTCAGCAGAAGCTGAAAGCCAACTTTAACCCAGAGCAGGGAGCTTTCCTCTATGGGGGATTCCCGCAAAATCCACAGGTATTTTCCCTCCAGGCTGATGGAAGGCGCGGTGATGGGACAGGTGCAGAGGCAGAGACCAATCACGGCTGCCGCCATGGGAAGCAGCGGTAAAGGATACCCTGCCATTTCCACATAAGCCAACAGTTTCTCTCTCATAACCAGGGAGGCTGCCCCTGCGGCCAGCAGCATAATCAGACCGATACCGGCATTCCAGAAGTACATGGGCGTGCCAAAAAAGCGCTGCATTTCCTTTTTCAGCAAAGCCTTCTTCTGTCCGGAGGCAGTCTGTGCCGAGAGTTTGTAATTGCTCTGTACGGAACGTGCGGCAAAAGCAGTCACTGCCTGACGGTATCCCCGGCCAAGGCCCATTACCACCAGGGCAAAAGGGAACACGCAGCATAGGACAAAGGCCAGCAGCCTCCTCCAGTCTCCCATAATTCCTTCCCCCATCCACAGCATGGGCGCCGCCCAGGTAAGGGAATTTTTCACTCCGGCGGCATTCTCAGCAAGGCTGTTCATCATACCGTTTAGGTGAAACGAGAAATAGAACACTGCTGCCATGAATATTCCCATCACAATATTCTGCCCCAACGCTCTGCGGGACACCCGAACAGACAGAAAGGCAACCAGCGCCCCCAGCAATACGGACAACGCCGTATCCAGCAGCGGAAGGGTCAGCACCGATATCCCCAGCCGCATCCAGAACAGCAGGCTAAGCCCCACACCGTTCTGTGTCAGAAACGCACAGATTACCCCGGCGGGAACCAGTACAAAAACGGCGAACAGCAGGTTCTCCAGATAAATGGCAGTTACCCGGCTGGCCATCAGCATGGTTGCGGGCACTGGCATACTCAGCAGCAGGTCATTGTCCTTTCCGCCAAATACCACGCCCTTCACCGCGAAAGTGGTAAACAAAAGCCCGCCCACCAGTGCCACCATGCCCATGAATACAAATACCAGCACTTCCATATTGGATGGTGTCAGCACCTTCATCAGCATATAACTGTAAAGCCCCGACAGATACAGCCCCAGAAAGGCAATGAGTAAGACCGCGCCCAGCCCGGTAGCCGCTTTTCTCTTACTACGTCCCCTGGAATTGGTTGAGGAAAGAAGCATAGACCGGAGGCTGACGTTCAACAGGACAAAAAATTTATTCATCGCTCTCCCTCCAGTTCTAAAAATACGCTTTCCAGGGAAGAATCCCCTACCAGCTCCGCCGTGGAGCCGCTTTGCACCAGTTTCCCGTTTTTGATAATGGCAATCTGGTCGCACAGCTTTTCCGCCACCTCCAGTACATGGGTAGAAAAAAATACCGCTGACCCGCTTTGGCATAATTCTGACAAATAGCCTTTCATTATATGTGCGGCCGAAGGATCCAGACCTACAAATGGTTCATCCAGAATCAGCAGCCTGGGCCGCCGGATAAAAGCAGAAATCAAAGCCAGCTTCTGCCGCATCCCATGGGAATAGCTGCCAATGGGGGAACCCAGGTTATCCGTGAGTTCAAAGGCATCGGAATATTTGCCAATGTCTGCGGTACGCTGATCGGCAGGAATGTCATACAGATCGGCAATGAAATTGAGGTACTCAATCCCTTTCATAAACTCATAGATATCTGGGTTGTCCGGCAGAAAAGCGGTGACACGTTTCGCCTGCACAGAAGCCTTCTTAATATCGTGGCCGTCAATGGTGATGGTGCCTTCCGTAAAGTCCATCACCCCGGCCACAGCCCGAAGTGTGGTGGTTTTGCCTGCGCCGTTATGGCCGATAAATCCATAGATCTGGCCGGGACGGACATGCAGAGTCAAATCATCCACCGCCTTCTTCCCGCCGGGATAAGTTTTCGAATAATGTTCAATATGAAGCATTGGCAGACTCCTTTCGTAACTCCGTTTCATTCAATATGTTTGCTAATTTTATTCCAGATGACGGCAATGCTGCTAGTACTGCGTTGGTCTTCGCTCCGCTTCGGTCCGTGCTAAACGTGTGCCACTGGCACACAGCACCATCAGTCAACGATGCCACCGCAGAGCCTGCCCCAGCGAAGCGAGGGTATCGCCTCCTTCCTCCGTCTTGCAGGCTGAAAATTCATGCCCGATAAAGAGGGGCACGCTGTCTTGCGTCATTTGGCTGAAAGTAATCAAGACAGTACACTAGAGCGTGTTTGAAAAGGAATGGTGAAAACTATGAGCAGAATCCTACTTTTGGAAAATGATTTGAGCCTGGTAAACGGGCTGCCTTTTGCGTTTAAAAAACGTGGCTTTTCACTGGAAGCGGAGCGTCTGTGGGAGGACGGAACATACGGTCTTCTGGTTTTGGATGTGGCGCTGCCTGACGGTTCCGGTTTTGCGTTCTGCAAAAAAGTCCGGCAAAAAGGATATGCAGTATGGCGATTACCGACACGATCAATGAATTATGACTGAATGCTGCTTCCAGCAACCCCCTTACTTTCCTGTCCGGTACTGATACTTTGGAATATTTAGCATTCCATCCTCCAATATCTGATTTCCCAGATACTGAATACCGCCATTCTCCAGGCATCTGACTGTAAGCTCATGGGTTATGGCCGCATCATTGCACAGAATCGCCTGGCATACCGCATCCGCAGTCAGGGTAAATGTTCCATCTTCATTTTCCCTGATCTGTGTCACTTCGGGAACAGAAGTACCGAAGAAACTAGGTGCGTAATTTCCGCATCCCAGTCTTTCCCACTCCTGCATCCTGTAAAAAACGCTCCATCTCCTGCCAGTTTTCCATAGCCTGGTACGGTTCCCAGGATGCTCCTCTTTCTGAACAACCGCTTTAAATCTTCCAACTAATCATCCCCTCCATAGATTTCCTTCCACTGGTCTTCTGTCAGCCGGTCCGAATGCCACCACAGCTCACAGCCGCCTTCCGGAAAAATAACCTGATTGGATACATACTGAAAACCTCCATCGTCAAGGGGGCGGATCACGGTTTTGTGGGTATACGCCCTGGAGGTGTTTTCCTCCGGGTATACGGCATTCACAGTCAGAGTTAACGTTCCGTCACCATTTTCCGTATAACTGACCACCTCCGGATATGGGATATCCGGATATTCAACCTCATCAAACCCTCTCGGCCTGTATTCATAAGCCTGAGCCTCCGGGATATAGGCTGCCTTCCCATGCAGTTCCGCATGATCAATTTGGAAATGACGCTTAATGACCTGCTCAAATATATCTTCCGGTATCCTGTAAACGCCCCTGGCGTCTAAATCATCATCCGGTGCAAGGGGAACCGGCTGCTCATAGATATCAGTGCAGAACCTGTCGAATAAATCATAAAAATCCAGATTTCCAAAATCCTGTTCACTCCAGTCCGTAAGGAAAAGATTATTTCCCCTATACCCCACCGGCAGCAAATACCGTCTGTTTAATTCCCTGCACGTTTCATCCAGCGGCTCAACCCTTAGCGCCGTATGTTCCGGTTCATCACTGAGGGAAAGCACATAATAGCTTTCGGAAAAATAACTTCCTTCAAACAGCAGGTAGCCTTCTTCCGTATATTCCCACGATTCTGCCGGATAGCTTACGGTACTTAAGTTTTTCAGAATCCCATTGCTATACTGATAATATCCCCTGGTTACGTTTACTGCTCCCTCTGCTGCATGAAAGTCATACTTTATAAATCCGCCGGAGCTGGTAACTGCGATTATGGTAAGTTTGTCATCCTGCGCTTTCTCTACGGAGCGGCAAAAGCGTAAAACCTGTTCCGAACCGGCCATGTCAATCTGATTTTCTTCGTCCACCACGGCATAACCATGTTCTCCGATCCGTTCAACCATGCCTCTTGTCACTTCCAGCTCTCCAACCGTTCCCATTTCTACTGCCTGTTCATAAATATCACGATAAAGCTCTGCAATGGATTCCCCATCGGAATCACGGTTTTCTCCCATTTGTTCCTTTTCCGAATATTCTTCTCTGACTTCTGCATTTTGCGGTATCTTCTGATTTTCCTCTGCCTTTTTGCCGCATCCGGACACTATAAAAAGAAGGACACCTGCAGCAATAAACAGTTTTTGTTTTCCCATGTTTTTCATCTCTGCCAGGCCACCTTTTATTTCCTTACTGTATTCGGATTTATGCCAATGACTTTTGCCACTTCCGAAGTACTGTATGTATTCATAAAATGCACCTCCTATAAATAAAAAGGATAATTCTTCAAAACCGTATCGTCTTTAATTCCATCACGGGTAAAGCTTCCTCGATCCATTTAGCAACACATACCGTCTTTTCTTGCTCAGTTTCCCCTCCAGCCTCAATTTTTCAAACCTAGCGAGATATTCCGTATCAAAAACGTACACGTCTATATCCTGGATTTCGCTGGATCCAGATACAAGCTTTTTTGAGAAAATCTGCTGTTCACATTCTGCTCCTCCTTTGATTAGTATCCAAAAGACATTTTCGTTACCTAGCCAGCTCAAGGAAAATGATCGCTGTCCGTTCTGCCATAGTCAGAGCAGAAAAGTCGATCGCCAGGAAAAGAGCCGCTCCGAGGAGCAGGAGGAACCACCCGATCCCGGTAAATCCCATCCGGGCAGAACGTTTCAGGCGGAGGGTGAATTGCTGCTGAGAGGCAAAAACCCCCACCGGTTCCGGCTCAGGGCTGGCCTCAGCCGTGGAACGCCATCCAACAGGCACACCCATTATGGGAATCTCCCTTTGGAGCAGCCATAGGAACATCAGGTCTGCATGTTCCATGCTCCCCGCAAATTTAACCAGTACCTGATAGTTTCTGCCATAGAGTACATTACAGCCATTCCCCGGCCCCAGCACCACACCGGCAATATCACGGACGGAAAACTCACGGTCTTTCCGGAACCATCTTCGCCACCGGAGACTGCTGCCCTCCACGATAATCCGGGTTCCCGGCGCAAAGCGGCTATGTACGGCAAAGTATGCCGGCGGGTTAATGGCGGGAAGTTTTTCCGGGAGCAGGTTGTAGGAATACCCATTCCCTCCTGCGTATGCTATATGCCAGGGTTCTCTTTTCCAGTCCGCGTAAGCCAGCAGGCTTTTTCTGGTAAAGAAAAAGCCAATCATCCCCAGACCGGCGCACAAAAGCAGCAATTCCCAAATCTTCCCCCACAGCCTGCCCCAATCCGCTGCGGTGAATGGAGCTGGGGAAGCGAAAACAGGCAAAAGCGCCAACAGAACTACCCAGAGGACGCTGGCTGATACCGTACAAAGCCCCACGGTAACATAGGCGGAAGTTTTTGAACGCCGCCCATGGAACAGGCGGTAGAACCACCCGATAACCAGTCCCACAAAAAGCTGGAGCGTGATACTGATGCTTTCCATCCGGCATAGGAAGCATAGCAGCATCACCAGGATACAGACCACCGTCCCGGCAATACTTCCTAAAATGCCCCGCAGGATGCTTCCCTGTAATTCAGGGCTGGTTTCATTGTGAAATGTATTGCAGTCCTTTGACCTATTATCGGAAACCATGCGGCTCACCTCTCATGCCAGTTTTTTCACTATACCGTATTCTACCACAATTTAGTGCATATTTCCAGTTGGCATAAACAATCCCTGCTTATCTTCCAAACCAAATAATTTTTTTATATTGCTTCCTGTATTTATGCTGTTTCCTGTATTTTAAAAGCACCAGCCATTCCTGGCTGATGTCTTCCCTGAACATAACAACCGCGCAATAAACCATAGTTTATCAATGATATGCCACATAACGAAAATGGGGCATATCAACACCCCTATAATGCTTTGTCCATGTATCCACGATTACCATACCATTTTTGATCGCCACATTTTGGGAGGCAGTATTCGTATCTCTGATGATGGAACAGACTTCATCCGCTTTTAATTCTTCAAAAGCATATTTTTTGCAGGCTGCCGCCGCCTCAATGGCATACCCTTTGTGCCAGTATAAGCGCGCAAAAAGATAACCTATCTCAAGAACTTCCTTATCTTTCCACGGCTGCATGGTAAGTCCGCATTGACCTATCATTTCGTTTGTTTGTTTTAGGATGACCGCCCATAAGCCAAAGCCCCATTTTTCATAACGGAAAATTTGTCTATCCAACCATTCCTGGGCTTCGCTGTCACTAAATGCCCCTTCATAAGCAGTCATCGTTTCTTCATCCTGCAGTATCTTACACAATGATTTAAGATCACATTGGTTCATTTCCCGTAAATATAATCTTTCTGTTTCAAGAATCATATTTTTTCCCTAAATAAGCCTCAAATGCCTTTTCCGGCATACCTGAATCTTCCCTGTCCCTTAGATACCCCGCCAATGCATCCAGCATATCCATTTCCATTCCGTCAGTCAATGTTAAATGCGCTTCTGCCTCAATAAAATCCTCATATCCTTTTGTATCCTTCATCATCTGGATATCGGCAAATTCCATGGCGAATCCGTATTTTCCCAGCGAATCCCGGGCAAGTTCCATCAGCTTCTGTTTGCTCTCTTCTGTCCAAAGAAGTTCAAGCGCCAGCTTTTCCAGTTTTTCTCCTACAAGCAGGGAAGCGACTTGACCCATCTTTCCGGTTATTTTTTCCTTAACAAGCCTTTTGTAATCCGCCTGTACCTGGGAGATCCAGAGATAGAGCGCTTCTTTCTCCTGTACGATGGAAACCCGTCCTATTTTAAGGAATTTTCCATAAGGATGTTTTGACAGCTCCGCGTTCAGCATTTCACAAATCCTGCCCGAATAAGTATTCAGGCACATTGCCAGAAGCTCATCCTTCGTACCCTTCGGCAAGCGTTTCATAATCCCAAGCGATACTGGCAATGCCGCATCATCCAATTTCTGAAACAGGCGGATAAGCATATTCTTTGATTCCACCACGCCAAGCTTCTCCTTAATCAGAGGGAAAATCTGCTGAAAGGTTCTCTCATACTCTATAGCAACAACTTTTATATTTACGGATATCACATAACTCGCCTCCATGCCCTTATTTACAGCTTTCCTGCTGCCTTTTATCCTTATCTTGTAGTTTTAATGCCTGCTCATGGTTCCTTTTTGGCAAATCGATTAATCACTTTGTCTGCCCAAAAATCAATGAAGAAATCAGCAATCTCCGCAAACACACTTAAAATAAAATCCGCCATTTAAGCTTCCTCCAAATACGGTTTACCACTGCCGCCAGGCGGCCTTTCCACGCTATCCATCACAGCAGAAAAAGGCCGCCATCTCCTTTTTATCTTCTGTTTTATTTGCGCAGTATCTTATCCATAGCCTTCCCCCTGGCAAGCTCGTCAACCAGCTTATCCAGATAGCGTATCTCCTGCATCAAAGGTTCTTCAATCTCTTCCACCCTGACGCCGCAGACCACGCCTTTGATCAGCCTCCTGTTTTCATTTAATTCCGGGGCTTTTCGGAAGAAATCCCCATAGGACACCGGCTTTTCCAGCATCCCTTCCAGTTCCGGCTGGCCATACCCGGTAAGCCACCGGATCACCTCGTCAACCTCCTGCCTTGTCCGTCCCTTTTTCTCCGCCTTATTGACCAGCAAATGGTAAACTTTTGAAAAGTCCATCTGGTATACTTTCTCATTTTCCATAAGATACGCCCCTTGATCCATATGTTAACGCTATTTCTGCCGTCCAGAATGATTCAGCGTTTGCCAGCTGAAAAGACAGCCGCCTTCTTCACCCATCCCATCAGCTCATCATCAATCTCTTCTGTCCCGGAAATCAGGACATGGTAGGTCCAGCGTCCGGGGTACGGCTCCACCGCCCCTCGCTTACCATCACTTAACGCTAAATCAACACGTATTTCGCAATAAAAAGCACGGCCAAAACATACATCAGCAAACTGATTTTCTTCTCCTTTGCGTGCCCGGAAATCAGGTTAATGATCACGTAGGATATGATTCCCATAGCAATCCCTTCGGAAATACTGTACATAAAGGGCATGGCGATCAGGCAGATATAGCAGGGGATCGCTTCCGTGTAATCATTAAAATCCACTTTAAGGATGGATGTCACCATCAAAAACCCTACCACAATCAGCGCCGGTGCTGTGGCAAAGGAAGGAATCGCTAAGAAAACCGGCGATAGGAAAAGGGATAATCCAAAAAGGATGGCCGCGACCACGGCGGTTAACCCTGTCCGCCCTCCTTCCGCTACACCGGAAGCGCTCTCAACGAAGGTGGTGGTAGTGGAAGTCCCAAATACCGCGCCAGCAGCCGTGCCGATGGCATCAGCCATTAAAGCGCCCTTAATCTGCGGAAGCTTCCCATCCTTATCCAGCATATCGGCCTTTGACGCAACGCCGATCAATGTGCCCAGCGTATCAAACATATCCACAAACAAAAAGGCAAATATAATGGTCAGGAAATTCAGGGAAAGGATCCCGCTAAAATCCATCTTAAAGAAGGTAGGCGTCATGCTGGGAATCCCAAGGCCGGAACGGAAATCCGGCAGGACGCTGAACATCCCAAGCTCCGCATCAGGCTGGTATAAGCCGGTCAATTCACAAAGGATGCCTAAAGCCCAGGTAATTAAAATCCCCCATAAAATATTTCCCTTAATATTTTTTACCAACAGGGCTGCCATAACCAAAATGCCCACTAACGCCAGCAAAACGGTAATGCCCTCCGAAGAAAATTTCCCGGCTTCAATGGAGTTTTTAAAGGAGTAAACCGATACCAACGTGGCGCTGTCCACAACGATTTTTGCATTCTGCAGGCCGATGAAGGCGATAAACAGGCCGATGCCTGCGGACACTGCGTGTTTTAAGTTCATGGGAATCGCATTAAAAATCGCTTCCCGCACATTCGTCAGGGAAAGGATGATAAAAATGATTCCCTCCACAAATACGGCTGCCAGTGCCACCTCCCAGGAATATCCCATCTGCAGGACGACGGTGTAGGCAAAATACGCATTTAACCCCATTCCCGGCGCCAATACGAAAGGATAATTGGCAAATGCGGCCATTAACAGCGTAGCCAGCAGCGAAGCCAATGCCGTAGCGGTAAACACCGCCCCCCTGTCCATCCCTGCCACACTTAAAATGTTCGGGTTTACCGCCAGGATATACGCCATGGTCATAAATGTGGTAATCCCTGCGATAACCTCCGTTTTTACATCGGTGCGGTGCTCGGAAAGATGAAACATCTTTTCCATCAGTGATTGGTTTTTGTTCTTTTCCATACCTTGATCTCCTTTGTCAATCAGGCACGGTAAAGCCAGGCTGTCCTTTCAAGCCTGTCTTACCGTTTTATCGTTTCATGCTACCATAACATTATAGATCAGATAAGCTGGAAAAGAAAGGGGAACCGAATACCTTGCGGCATTCGTCAAAAGCTGGTGCAAGCACGGCACTTGGCTCATTTCTCCAGCCCTATCCGCTCCAGAATATCCATCTCCGCTTCCAGCTGCCGCTCATCATCCAGCTGTGCCTCTTCAAGCCCTCCCCAGGTTCTCATCCTGGCATAATACGCCTTTCCTTCCCCGTCTGACTGCCGGTTTGCGTAAAAAGATACCACCTCATCCACCGAACAGTCCAACCAGGCATACGTCCAGTAAAACAGCCCTCCTTTAGACGCATACGCCCTTGACAGCTTGTTATCGCTGCTATTGGTATAGCCGCGAAATTCAAAAGCGTAGTGGTCATAGTCCTGTTTATCCGCCGGACGGCAGCCAATGCCGCTGTCTTTTAAGTACTTTTCTGCGTCAAAGCTCAGGAAATCTCCTTTTTTCTCAATCAAAGGCGTTTCCAGGCGGTATTCCGGTTCCTCCCCTTTCCTTTTCCTGTACAGCGCCACTTCCAGGCTGCCTTCCTCTACATTCCGAAGCTGAATAAACCTCCGCGGCCCTAACCGCACCTTAAGGCAAGCGCCCCCATCCTCCTTTTTTTGATACAAAAGCAGATATTCAAAAGAAAGGGGATGTTCAAAACAGCCTCCGCGCTCTGACCCTTCAATGACGAATGCCGCCTTAAACCGCATGGCGCACTTCGTGGAATATCCGGTAAACCATCTCCCGCTCCTTACCCGCTCCCATACGCTTTTCCTTCCCATTTTCCCGGCCAGCGAGGAGGCCAGCCGGTCAAGGACTTCCTTCGCCTCCAAAGGTTTAAGAAGCCTTTGGGGGAGCTTGCTGTACCCCCAGGCAGCCCCCATAATATTGCCGGTGACTGCCCCTGTGGAATCGCTGTCCCCGCTATGGTTTACGGCTGCCGCCACGGCGGCGGCAAAGTCGCCTTCGTGCTTTAAGGAACAGTAAACCGCAATCGCCAGGGCTTCCTCGGCCACCCAGCCCTCGCCCAGGGCTTCTATGGCCTCCTGATCCGTCACGTCGCTTTTAGACAGGGAGACGGCTTTGTCCATAATCCTTTTAAACGCCTTTAAGGCTTCCCAATCCCTAAAATGCACATCCGCACAGTCCAATCCGCTCTCCACTGCCTCAGGCAGGCTCCTTCCCTCAAGAAGGCGTTCCAGCATACCCACAAACGCAGCGGCGCAGATCATGCTCAGAGGATGGCCGTGGGTCATGGCGGCTATCTCTGCTCCCGCCAAAGAAGTTTCACAGGAATATTCCCAACTGGGCCAGAAGGCTGCAGGAGCTATCCGCATCAGTCCGCCGCAGCCCTTGCTGTCATTAAGGGGCTGGCTGATGCTGCCGCATATCCCTCCCTCCATGGAAGACATACAGGTGAGCCCCGGAGCCCTCCTTGCCTGCATCACCGGCTCATCCGCCAGCCAGGAGACGCGAGGCGGGTTCGGGCATCCCTTTTTATCCTGGGTGAAAAACCAGTCCTGGTAGGATTTCCATACGTATTCCTTCCAGGAATCCTTATGCGCCTTTCGCTCCTTATCCCCCTGCCAGGCCAGCAGCCCGGCCAGCGTAAAAAGCGTCATCTGCGTGTCATCCGACATCAGAGCCTTACCCCCTGAAAGATCATAGTCCTGAATTCCGTCTTTGCCGTATTTTCGGAAAATCTCCCCCTTCCGAAAGAATTCCACCGGGTAGCCTAAGGCATCCCCTATTGCCCCGCCATACAGGCATCCCATGATTTTATCTATATAAGCCATAGCTTATTCCCTCCTTTAAACGTAACCTTTCAGCCGCGCCATTCGCAAAAAGTGCGCCTGCGGCGCTTTCCGCTGGCAAGACTGCTTATGGAAAAATCTCATGAAACCGCTCCACTGCTTCCTCATTGCTTTTTTCCCTAAGCTCCCGAAGCTCTCTTCCGATTTCTCCCAGCTCCTTCTGCCCATCCGGCAGCTCTTCCTCCGCGGCGGAATGCAGCCAGTCCAAAATGCTAAATTCCCAAAGCTCCTGGATGCGGTAATCGCTCATCCGTTCAGAAATGTAAGGGGAATCCCCATATCCGTTCTCCGCATACCATCTCCTTTTCTTTCTCATTATTTTTCCTTCTTAATTTTTCTTTCTCATCAGGGCACATTTCTCTGCCTGCTCTCCCCGGCGTCCTTACCAGGTTCCATCCAGAAAATCATCATCGATCTTATCCGGCGCATCCACCCATCCAAGGCAAAAATCATCCTCATCATAAGAAAAACAATGCTCTGTGAAATGATAAAAAATCCGATGCCCAAGCCTGCGCAGCATCTGAAAATCCCTCTGCCTCGTCCGCTCCGACAGGCCGGGAAACAGCTTATTATAGCAGTCCTTGGCCGTAAAGTATTCCTGTAAATTCCCTTCCGCCTGGTTTTCCTTCTTCTCATCAAGGGAGATATCCTCGTTTACCAGCTCAGACAGCAGCCTTCCTAAGCGGTTTAACTTCTTTAAGTACGTTTTTCTCTTAGGCGGGGCGTCCTCCTTAAATCCCGGGATCCCCGTCTTCACATATCCCTTCCCCTTCCTGGAATATTTTACCGCCACCAGCCCCGCATCCTTAAGATCCGCCAGATCCCGCTGAAGCAGGCGTTTATTGTAAGGGAACACCTGGCAGATGACGCCAAATTCAGCGATAGCATAGGGAAGCAGGATCTCATACAGCCTAAGCTGACGCTCCAGCTTCGATATCTTCACCTCTCCACTCATCACGTCCTCCTATCACCCGGCAAGGCCGGCTAAAATCAGCATCCTGTCCATAGCGTCAAGGCTGTCCCCCAGATAATAGCCGTAAACCCGGTTATGGCTCCACGCTTCCTTTACTGTTTCCCTCTGTCTCTCTTCCATATGCGCTAAAAACCGGTTCCTGATGCTCTCCTCGGCAAAAGCAGTCCCTTCCGCCAATGTCCGAACATCCACTTCCTTTAACAGGCTTCTAAGCCTTTCCGATCCCATCCTCCCAAACCTTTTCCCAAAGGCTGTTTTCACGGAAATCTCCCTGGCAAAGCCATTATCCACTCTCTCCTGCCGGAAAGCCCGTTCCCGCTCATCCCAAGGGGATATCTGCCCTTCAACGTACCGGTCATAATCCTCCAGATATTTTTCCGGGATCATTATCCGATGGCGCAGATAGATGCTCCTGGGGGATCTGGCCGCGTAGATATCCAGCGCACCGGTCAGATAAATATACGCCACAAACCATTCATCGCCGGAACAGCCATCCTTTTTTGCCTGTGCCAGGATCTGTTCTTCCAAGATATCCGGATCACTGGCATCTACCGTTTTCAGGATCGCAAAGACCAGCAGCTCCATCAAAGGCACATCCCGTCCTTCCATAACCCTATTGTAGCATACCTTTGCAGCTTATAGCGACATTAGTGTGACGTGTACTGTTTCCCAGCGGGAATGCTGCGTCCGTCTACTGCCTGTTTTCCCACATCTGCCCCATGGGCAAAAGCGCTCCCGTCCAAGGAAGCCTGCGCCCTGCGTTTTATCCCCGACCCCTTCTTAAGTTTCAGCTTACCGTAGGCATCCATCACCTCTGCCGGAGTCGCCAGCATAAGCGCATATCCCGGATTTTCCTGATTCTGCGCCTCAAACGCGTGATCGACTCCTATACAGAATCCGTCCCTCCAGCTATGCTCCTGGTTTTTTTGCCCCCCGTATCTTTTCGCTCCCTGTTCCATAAACCGTACCAGGTACTGCAAAAGAACCAAAGCCGCGCCGGCATCCTCTTCAAACCCGATGAATTTAATCCTGGGAACCGCTCCGTACAGATGAAAAGTCTTACATCGGAAATTTTTCGCCAGGATAAACGCCAGCATCAAATGATGCTGGTTCATGGGCGTTCTCTTAAATCTCAGTTCCTTTATGGATACTTGGGAACCGGCCGATAGGCTTCCTTCGTCTGCCCCGCCTTCCTCCGTCATGGAAATATGGTATTTCAGCATAAGCTTTCTTGCCGTCTGGGCGGCAGACATCGCTTCACTCTCATTGGTGCTTTTGCTTAACGCCAAAAGCTTTTCTATCTTTCGTTTTATGTCCTCCCTGTCCAATTCAGAGCCCGCCTTTCCTTTAATCACCGCTGCCGTTTTGCACCTTCACCTAAAGGGCGTGGAAACCTTTGGATTTCCGTCTTCACCGCAGGGAAAGGGAAGGGCTGCAATCTCTCCCGTGAAGACCAGTTCCCCTTCCGTTCCCATGAAACAAGGAAACCAAAAGATGCCTTTATTCATTCCCACACGTTCCTGTAAACGGCCCGTATGGCTGCATGGAATGAAAATCCAGCCAGATATTCCGGATGCTTTCGGTGCTGTTTCCTTTTTCATAAGGAAAAAACGCAAAGCGGCAGTCTTCATGGGCGGCAATGTCCTCATATTTTTCCGCCAGGCTCTTGGCAAAACGAACGGCATTTTCCCGACTGCCGCCCACAAATAAAAATCCCTGCCATAACTTTGGGGCATCAGAAGCTTTCATCGCCTGATAAATGGCATCGCTGATCAAATCATACTTCCACAGATAAGCGCCTCTGTTTTTTAATGCTTCCATAGTTTTTTTCACTTTTTCCCTGCTTTGCAGAACATTTTGAAAATCGGTATAATGTTTATCCAAATTTTTGGCACTCATGTCCTTGTATTTCAATTCAATAAACCCAAAACCATTGTTTTGATCAAATACCACAATATCCGGCTTAAAAATCTTCCCGGTCAAACTCTGTTTCTTGTCAAAGGTATACTCCATATCCACCACACACCAGCCGTCCTCCGGGGCTTTTTTCATATGCTGTTTTACGATCGCCGTCTGGAGCCTCCGCTCTCCAAGATCCCCGCCCTTTTTCGCAACCCCTTTCCCTAATACCTTTCCGTCCTTATTCGCAAACTTTTTCTCTGCTGCTTTTCCGTTTCCATTCACAAATTTTTTCTCTGCTGCTTTTCCGCTCCCATTCATAAACTTTTTCTCTGCTGCTTTTAAAATCAAATCTAAATACTCAGGTTTATCCAGATACTGCCAGGGACAGGGATCATTTAATATATCCTGCAGCCGATGGCTTAATTTTTGGCAAAGCCCTCTGTAGTTCTCCTCTCCGGACTTTACATATTTTTCCTCCATGTACTGCAGATATTTCCGGTCAGTCTCATCAATCTCATTGTCCACAAAAAAATATTCCTCACCTAAATATTTCGGATAGGCATAATCTTTCCCTTTATCATTTTTCCCCTTTTCCGCCAAATCGGCCCTCTCTTCCTTCTTGCCCTTCTCATCGTTTTCCGCCTCTGCTAAATGAGAAAAATCTGCCCTTCTTGTTGCTATCTGCCCAATCAGCCCGCCATAGGCATATACTCTAAGCATTGTGACCCGGCTGCCAGCAGCAGGTCCTATGACCACGATAGGGCGATCTTTCCTCTCCCCGTCGTAAAATTCATAGTTCAGCAAAAAATTAACCGCTGCGGCTGTATTGTTATGACGCTCTAACTCACCGTCACTTTTTCTTTCCACAGACCTTCCCATAATCTCTTAATCTCTCCTTGCATAATGTACTTAAGTTGTTCCAGGGATACCGATAAACCTTTACGCAATCTATGCGTAACTGTTCAGCACCCTCACAGTTACGAGCAAAAATCCATTGAAAATCGCCTGCGGCGATCCTTAAGCGCCGGTGGTGCTTGTCTAGGACGAACCGAAACGGAGTGTAGAGGGATTTTTGCTTGTTTTTCTACGTTTTCTTACGGTCAGCGCAGCAAGTGCGCAGACCTGCTGAACAGTTACATTTATGCTGTCTCAAAGCGAAGCAACAAGGTTGCCATAACTGCTATATATCAAGCGGCAGCCAGACTCCATCCCGGATCACCTTCACCCGGTCATGATAAGGGGCAAATTCGGGAACGGAGGCAAAGTCCTCCGGCCGCTGGGTATGCATGGGAATAATAGTTTTTGGATTTGCCAGCTTGATCACCTTAGCAATGGTTTCCACATAAGCGTGCCCGCTGGTATGCAAAACCTGATAAGGGTGTCCGCCGATAAACCGCAGCAAATCCTTATCGGCATGATCTCCCTTAAGATACCCATTCCACATGGAGTAGATAATCTGCCCGTCCCCATCAAAAAACTTATCACGCAGCGCCTCAAAAGGGCTTAAATAAATTTCCGGGTAGGTATTCTTTCTGGCCAGCAGGACAAAGCCGTCCCGCTTAAGCTCTTCATCCGTTACGGAACGAAACCACAAAGGATTCTTCATAGAATCTCCGATTTTGCGCAGCATGGCCCACCGGCTGTCCGGCTTTCCCAGCACCCACACTACAGGATGCTGCTTCGATGGCTGATATTGGGAAAAACTGCCCTTTCTCTCCATATCCCTCATGGCGGTAATCATAATCAATGCCTGGTATAAATCGCAGACAAACCGCAGCCTTCTTGGCGTATGATGATAAAACTCCATAATGCTGTCCAGGTTGGTGGAAGAAACCAGGACGAAATTATACTTATGCTGCTGAAAAAGCTTCCCTGCCTCCACCCCCAGTTCCTGCTCTGACCGGACAAGGACATTCCCTATTTCCCCAGTGCGGCCAAGCATAGTGCCCTCGGTGATTAAAACATCCACCGGGCCGGGCACATACGCATTCAATACTCTCTCCAAACGGTTTTCCTGCCCCACGATGCCATGTTCCCGGAAATCCCCGGTAAACAAGATGGTTTTGCCCGACACCTTAATGCAAAACATATAGGCATCCAAGGCGGAATGATCCACATAAAGGGGACGAACCTGGATACCAGGAACAGGCGTAATCCACTTCCCAGCCTTGTAAGTACTCATCCGTTCCACTGCAGGCAGACCTTTTTCCTTCTCCTCCCGATCCAGATAGGGGACGAGGATCCGCAGGATATCCTTAGCCAAAGAGCCGATGTACATGGGGATATCCTCAGGGATCTTTTTAAACAAGCCATAGTGATCGCCGTGATAATGGGTGAACAAAACCGCGCTTTTCCGGGATTCGCCAAAAACCTTTGAAACCATCTCCGAATCCTTCGTTTCTGCGGTTTCGTCTGTTCCCGGAAGATTGGCTCCGAAATCTATAAGAATACGGCTCTCTCCTGTGCTAATCTCCGTGCAGCAGCCGCCGATCTGGCTGCTGCCTCGGTGGATCATGATACCTGCCATTGTCTTGCTTTCCTCCTTCCTTTACTATGTCCAATGCGGCGCGCGATTGAAGATTCTTACATAATTCCTGCGGTAATTCAGCTTCTGCAAATGCTCCCTGACTGCCTGAGAATCAATAAATGGATAAATATCCATGATTTCCTCTTCCTCCTCGCTTTTTTGGCATTGCTGCACAGAGTATACCACAAGGCTTTTGGTTATCGCGTCATTGGTGTGACGGGTCAAATCAAATGGGTATGCGAACGCGGCTCCTTTTTCCTATTTCCCGAAGATAAAAAATCCTCCTATCCTCCAGCCGCAGACAGGCCAGCCGAGCCTCCGGATTGCTCTCTTTAAACCCATAACCGCAATCTAAATCATAAAAAACGCAGTCCAGCACTTTATCATAAGCACGGTATGCCTTTCCGTGATTAAACGGAAACTCATATTTTGCCGTTGTGGGAGTGTGTCCGGCCAAAATGATCCCGTGCTCCACCCCTCCGCACATATAGGCGTCATCCCTGGCCGTGAGATAAAACTCTTCCAAGGAATCATAGG
The DNA here is from genome assembly GCA_910575565.1 of Lachnospiraceae bacterium. GTDB lineage: Bacteria > Bacillota > Clostridia > Lachnospirales > Lachnospiraceae > Caccovicinus. The sequence continues at coordinate 50,839 of CAJTFL010000016.1, forward strand.
ATTTATCGGTGTCTATTGTCTGTAAGCGCTCTAAATCCTCAATATAGCCCCCATGGACGATAATGCACCGGCGTCCATGCATTGCAAGCTCGTAGAAATACGGCATCTTCCGGATACAGGCTGCCCACCGGGCTAACTGGCGGAGCGTCACCTTCTTTTCCTGAATCAATGAGCCGACGGTTCCATAATAGTCAAAATAAGAAGTAAGCTGCCTGGCTGCCTGATATATCGACAATGTATCCTCCATGCTGTCCATTTCCAGCCCTTCTTTTTTCAGGATCATCGTCATCAGCTCCACGTAGCAAGCGAACTCCTGGTCATGGTTTCCTCTGATTAAAGTAACATTCTCTCCAGGATCCTCCATCCACTTAAGCATCTCATAGCTTTTCGGCCCTCTGTCAATATAATCGCCTGCGCAGATCAGCCGATCACTTGCAGAAAACCCGATTCTTTCCAGCATTTTCCTCATGGCATCGTAATGCCCATGGATATCTGTCATGATATAAGTACTCATTTTCTGTCCCCTCCTTGCCTTTTTCAAACACGCTTTAATGCTTTGCATGGAGTATATCACAGGGCTTTTGGATACTGCGTCATTAGTGTGACGGGGCTAACAGCACTCCCCGCTGCTTGCGCAGCTAACTTAGCTCATAAACGGGCGCTCCCTCAGCGGAAACCGATAAAGGAAAATTCGTGCGAGCACGATTTTCCTTCATGCAGTTCCCACTGGCTGAACTGTTATATAAAAATGAAGATATTTTACAAGCCAGCACAATCTCAGGCTGGTATAATAGAACGGACAAGGAGGTACGCCCATGAGAAAAGAAGTACGCACAGTAATCTACGATGACGAATTACACATCGAGGCTTACCATTTTGAAGGAATCGTACAGCCATTTCCGAACCATTTCCATGAATACTATGTGATCGGATTTATGGAGGACGGAGAGCGCATCCTATCCTGCAAAAATCAGGAATACACCATCACAAAGGGAGACATTCTCCTGTTCAATCCAGGGGACAGCCACGCCTGTGTTCAGAATGATGGCAGTGCGCTGGATTACCGGGGATTCAATATCACCAAAGAGGTCATGCTCAGTTTAGCAAAGGAAGTCACCGGCAGGGAGGAATTGCCCGGATTTTCCAAAAATGTAATTTTTAACAAAGAAATCACCTGCTATCTGCGCCCCCTCCACGATCTGGTGATGAAAGGCTCCGATAAATTTGGAAAAGAGGAAAATCTGCTTCTCCTGATTTCCCTGCTGATCCAGCAATACGGCCAGCCCTTTGAAAGCTGTATTCCAAAGTGCCAAGATGAAATTGAAAAAACCTGCGCCTTTATGGAACAGCACTATAACCAGCGGATTCATCTGGATCAGCTCTGCCTCTGTGCCGGATTAAGCAAATCCACCCTGCTCCGGGCCTTTGCCCGCTCAAAGGGCATCACACCCTACAGTTATCTGGAAAATATCCGCATCGGCAAAGCAAAGGAGCTGTTAGAGCAGGGAGTTTCCCCTGCCCAGGCGGCGCTGCAAACTGGGTTTTCGGATCAAAGCCACTTCACCAGCTATTTCAACCGATTTATCGGCCTGACTCCCGGTATTTATCGGGACATCTTCAAGGATTCGGAGGAAAAGTTCCATGAAAGGTAAACGTACAGCGGGACATTTTTCTGCCCTGCTCACAATCATCATTTGGGGAACCACCTTTATCTCTACCAAGATTCTGCTGGCGGATTTCCAGCCGGTAGAGATACTGTTTTTCCGTTTTGTCATGGGGCTGCTGGCCCTATTGGCGGTTTATCCACACCCTTTAAAAGGGACGAACCGTCAGCAGGAATTAACCTTTGCCGCCGCAGGCCTATGCGGGATATGCCTTTACTACCTGCTGGAAAATATTGCCCTTACCTGCACAATGGCTTCAAACGTGGGCGTTATCATTTCCGTGGCTCCGTTTTTCACAGCAATCCTGTCCCACTTGTTTTTGAAGGAAGAAAAGCCCCCCGTTAATTTTTTCCTTGGATTTGCTGCTGCCATGACTGGGATCGCCCTTATCAGCTGGGGCGGCTCCAAACTGGAATTAAACCCCGCCGGGGACTTGCTGGCACTGCTGGCCGCGCTGATTTGGGCTTGCTATTCTGTGCTGACAAAGAAAATCAGCAGCTACGGCTACCACACTATCCTCACCACCCGGCGGGTGTTCTGCTATGGCATCCTGTTCATGCTTCCGACACTGTTTCTGTTTGATTTTAAGCTGGACTTAACAAGATTTGCAAATCCCATGTACCTGTTCAACATTCTCTTTTTAGGGTTAGGCGCATCAGCCATGTGCTTTGTCACCTGGAATTTCGCTGTCAAGGCGCTGGGGGCAGTCAAGACGAGCATTTATATCTACATGGTTCCTGTCATTACCGTGGCGGCTTCGGTGTTAATTCTCCATGAAAAAATCACCGCCCTGGCCGCTGCCGGAACGGTTCTGACACTGGCAGGACTCCTCCTGTCCGAGAGCAAATTATTTGATTGACCGTTCAGCCAGTGGGAATCGCATGAAGGAAAATCCTGCCCGCACGAATTTTCCTTTACCGATTTCCACTGAGGGAGCGCCCGTTTATGGGCAAAAAGGAGCTGCATAAGCAGCGGAGATAACATCTCATTTAAACTTCTTTTATAACGCTGTGCCTCAGGATTATCTTTGTATCTTTTCAAGGTTTTAAAAAGAATACTCATCGTTTCAGCTAACTCTTTGATTCGGCACTGACACGCAGCCTCACCAATCCCAGTATTCCTTAATTCAAAACAAGTTTCTTTGCGAGAGTAAATTTTTTCCAGTTCAAACCATTCTTCCATCCTTACTCTTTTAAGAATCATCTTAGCTTTAAATTCACTCTGCTATTATGAATCCTAATTCGCTCATCCGCGTTTTTGTGGTCTGTTTAGACAAACCATAAAATTCTGCCAGTTCAGAAATCAATTTTTCCATCTGGCTCCCGCTCCTCGGATCAGCAAAACCGGTGTGATATTCTCTCAGCATCTCTTCAATCTTTCCTGTTGCCGTCTTTGCAGGCATTAGTATATAGGGAACCATACTATTTGCCTGCCATTCCATCCAATCAAAAGAACTCCGCTTTTCGGTGTCACCATGGCCAGAATCAACCGCGCAACGAATAACTCTGCCCAAATCATCTCTAACCCCCAGCATTTTCATCAACAAATGATATGGCCGATGCCTGTACCAATGAAAGCATTCATGAGCAATCATCTCATTGGCTTTTCTAAAAGTCTGCTCATAATAATGTCGGGGATCAATAAACATCATTCCGCCCTTGGCGTTCCGGATTAAAATATTCTTTTTTTCATCCTGAATATTTCCGTCCTCAAAAAAAAGTACCCCAAAGGCATCCAATCCGTCAGAAAACAGTTCCCTCTCGATAATCGTCAGCCCCATGCTTTCGGCAATCTGCCTGATGGGGACCGGCACAGCTTCCTTTAAGGCTTTCGGATAATATTTCTCCAGAAATCTGGCCGCTTCCTCATCGAAAGAGCCTTTGGGAATAACAGGCATCAATTCCCCTGCAAATTTTTCACCGCCTCCTTCCTCCATCTGCCCACATTCTGTAATCCAAACAATCTGAAATCCGGTCAATTCAATTCCCACCAGCACCTGGCAATGTATCCTCAGCCATTTTTCCAGAAATGACATTCTGCCAGACCTTGATGCGGAATATTCCATATCGCAGGACACAATAACATCAAAACAAATATATCCTTCTTCCGGCTGCTCAATATGAACTACATTCTGTATTTTTATATCCGACAGCATCGCTTTCTTTTGCTTCATTTCTCCTTCCAGATAACGGAATGCCGCATCCCTTATTTCGCCATAACGTCTCTGGTCAATCAGTTTTTGAAGCGGGCTTTCATCCTGGGCATCATAAAAATCAAGCATAGAATCATTGAGCTGCTTTCGGATTTCCCGCCAGTTTGGCATATATAGATCCATATATGCTGTAAATACCTCGTTATGCGTCCGTTCACGCAGATGAATCAATTCATGAAGAATTACGTATTCCAGGCATTCCACAGGCTTCTGAATTAACTGAAGATTAAACCACAATCGCTTTTTATCTGTATTGCAGGTTCCCCAGCGTGTTACCATATATTTTGTCTGCCAGGACTCACAGTACAGCCCTGTAATCTGCTCCCATTTGGGCAGCAGACGTTCTATTTCGCTTTTCAGCATCATGCGATACCGCTCACGGACATAGCTTTCGCGCTGTTTTACAGAACTCTCCTCACGCATACGCAGGAAAACTTTATTTCCAACAATTTCAAAGCGATTCTTCTGTGCATCTGAAATAAATGTCAGAAAATATTGCTTTCCCCAGATGTACATCGTTTCCCCGCTGACATACTGCCGTTTCCCGCTGCGCGGCTGTTCCTGAAACCTTTCCATCTGTTTTTTCACCCAATTGAGATTGGTTCTAGCATAGATTTCAATCGCTTTATCGTTCATGCTCAAGGGCGCGGAAATAACTACATGACCATCCGGCGGTTTCACCTGCAGATGCATATTCTTAATATTCTTTTTTTGAACCTCGATCGGTATGCCCGAGACCACGAGCCGCATCTGTTAATATTCCTCCTGCTTCTTAATGATTTTGAAAAGGCGTTCCATCTCCTCTTCATCCTCAAGGATCGCCAGCATCGCTCTTTTTATCCGGTTTTCCTTGATTTCATCTCCTCGAAAACCGTTCATTTTACTGTGCATTACCGCATCATGTAATTTGAGTGCCAGTTCCTCGTCCTCACCCACATTATCAAAAAGAGCCTGCAGCGCCCTGCTTTTTTGGATGCTTTCCGGGTAATTTTCATTCTCTTCCGGAGATTCCACATTCTTTGCCAGCTTAATATACTTTTCCAGTAATTCTTTATAAGAAGCCACTCCCTGCTTCCTCTCTTCAATCAGTTTCTCCAGGATAGCCGACATCTTCTCATAATACTTCGGATTGACCGTAACCCTCTCTACCATTTTGCGCCGAATATTGTTCTCAATGGCCTCCGCCGCGCTTTGCCTTTGCCCGGATGCGGAAAAATCTGCCGTCATGGCATTCCCCTGGTCCTTCACAAAATCCAGAAGCGTCAGGTCGTCAAACTCTCCGATTTTGATGCTGTCACCGGCAATAATATAATTATCGATCAGCTTCCTCATATCCGGCTCATAAGCTTTCAGATCCAGAAAATCCCCGCTTTTATTGCCGATTATCTGCTTTAACTCAAGATAAAAGCGAACTTTGTCCTCATACTTCTTCCATTCAGAAACAGTGCATAGATCCACCATATACGGTTTCGCCTCCGCAAAAGCCCGAACCAGCATATTGACCAGCCTGTACAGTTTTCCCCTGAGACGGGTATAGATTTCATCCATCTCTTCACTCATCCCCGCTTCCCCGCAGAAATAGTGAACATACTGCAGATCCTCCCGTGGCGCTTCCACGCCTTCGCACAGTTCTTCCAGCTCCTCATAGACTTCTTTAAAATGCTCCATGGCTTCTTCGCTTCTGTCCTTGATCAGTCCTTCCACATCCTCCGGATCATACCCCTCAAAAGCGCCTGACGTATACTTGTCCATCGCCGCTTTGAGATTTCCGAACAATTGCTTATAGTCAACAATAAAACCAAATTCTTTTGTATCCCCATCCAGGCGGTTGACACGGCAGATTGCCTGGAACAGCCCGTGATCCTGCATCTTCTTATCTATGTATAAATAAGTGCATGGCGGAGCATCAAAACCTGTCAGAAGCTTGTCAACTACAATCAGCAGCTTCATATTCGCTGGCTCATTGATAAACTTCTCCTTTGCCCCAGCCTCAAAGTCATCCACTCTTTTCTGTATGGAAAGCTTCTCCGGAAGATGATCCGGATCTAATCCCAGCATACGCAAATAGATATCATATTTTTCAAATTTTTCCGTGTCCTCCTCCAGGCTTACTGTATCGGTACGTAAGTCCCCGGCCTGTGGCGTATAGGAAGAAATAATGGCGCACTGCTTAAACCCGCGCTGTTGGAATATTTCATAATATTTACAGGCAGTATAAATGCGGTCTGCCACAAGGATCGCATTGCCATTCCCGTCCATAAGCCTGGCCTTCAAATCAAAATCCTGCATGATATCCCAGGCAACCCTTTCCAGTCTGGAACGGGAACTGTATATATTCTGCATATTCGCCCATTTCTCTTTTAATTTAGCCTTTGCTCTGGGAGAAAGAATCCGTGTCTTTACATCAAACCACTGGTCAATCCTGTCGTGGGAAGAAAGCTCCTGGGGAATATCACGATATTCGTAGCGCAAATCCAAAACGACTCCGTCCCGCACGGCCTCATTATATTTATAGCTGTGTATATAGGTTCCAAATACTTCAATGCTGGTTTTCTTATCCTTCTTCAGCAGAGGGGTTCCGGTAAAACCAATGAAGATGGCTTTCGGCATGATAGCCTGCATAGCCGCGTGCAGCTTTCCCGACTGTGTTCTGTGGCATTCATCTACAAACACATAAATCTTTCCCTTTGCCTCAAAATCAGCAGGAAGAGCCTTCTTGAGCTCATCGATATATTTGTCATAATCCGCTTCCGTTGCCTCCCCGCCGCGTCTGCCAAACTTATGCACCAGAGAGCATAGCAGCGAATCATCATAAGAATTCAGTCTGCGCAATAAATCATCGCAGCTTTTTGTTCTGACAATCTTTTCATTGACGCCTTTATACGTCCTTTCTATCTGTTCATCCAGTTCATCACGGTCTGTCACAATCAGAATCCGTGCATCGTTACTGTGGGACAAAATCCATTTGGACAGCCAGACCATGGACAAGGTTTTTCCACTGCCCTGGGTATGCCAGATAATACCGCCCCGCTGTTTGGCAAGACGGCTCTGCGTGCGCTTTATCCCATAGTACTGATTATAGCGGCATACCTTCTTTTTCCCTTTGTCAAAAATCACGAAATTTTCAATCAAGTCAATAAAGCGCTTCTTATCAAACATCTGATACAATTGCCTAAGAAGCAGATTGTCCATTTGCTCACAGTAAGCCATGATACGGATATCCTCCGGATCCCGTTCCTCTTCGTTTTCATGGAAGCCATCGGGTTTCCATTCCATATAGTACTTTTCTTCCGTCAATGTAGTCCCATAGCGCAGCCCTTCTATTTCATTTCCTGCCATGCACAACTGTACGGTAGTAAAAAATGGGGCTATAAATCCGTCTCTCTGATTGGTCAGATTCTGACGGATGCCATTTGATACTGACGCGCTTTTCTTTTTCAGTTCCATCACTGCCACGGCAATGCCATTCAGATAAATCACAAGATCCGGCCGCTTCTCCTGGCGCTCTACCACGGTAACTTCCTCTGCAATGGAAAAATGATTATTGGCCGGATTCTCCGCATCTATGAAATAGACCGTCTTTGGGGCGCTCTCCGGAGTCTCTCTGACCTTTGCGCCATATTTCAGCAGACGATAAACCTCCTGATTGGCAATGTATAATCCGTGGGTCATATCATCAGCCGTCCTGATCAACTCTGTCACAGCTTTGTCAATCAGCTTTTCTCTGTAACCACAGAGGCGCAGATACGCACGGAGACGATCTTCCCGAATATTTTTATTAAGCCCGCCTTTCAGATTGCCAAGGTATTCGTAATCAAGAATGTCCCGGTTCCTAAAGAAATCCACTACCCGATCCTGTGTTGCACGTTCCGTATCCCCAATACTCATTTGTACAGCCTTCTTTCTGTTTACGCTAATTTTATTTTTCCGGTTATCAATTCACTCATCATGGCTTTTTTTATTTGGGTGTACTTATCAAATTTTTGCTGGTGAAGGGTAATGAGGTGGTCGAGGTGTTTAAAATACTCTCCTATTTTCTTTTGTTCTTCGCATGACGGTATATCAAATGTCAAATTTTCAAGAACTGTTTGACTAATATTTTTGTTTGCGCTGTTTGTTGCCTGAGCCATTATCTGGCCTCGCACTTTCTTAGTACCAAATACATATCTCTTGAAATTATCATTTAATCCATACCCATCTCTGAATCGTATAATAAAGCCAGAATATGTCGTATCTTTAAGGTTTTCTGGCACTAACGCTGCTTCTCCAATACCCTCCAACTTTACCGACGAGCGGACAAAAAGAACATCACCCTTTAGCAATGAATACTCTATTAACTGCTTTTCTGATGCTTCAGCTAGCCCTAAGTTCTGCACATCGACAACATTATTTCCGAATATATTTTGCAAATTCACAAAAGCATATCCATGTCCCATTGCATCCTTGGAGAAATTCATTCCATTCTTTAATGTGCCAAGTTCACCCAACTTACGCTGTTCCCAAGGTTCATGATATCCCGGCTCCCGCACTTGAGGAATATCCGAACCTTCCTGCGGAAACATCAAATACAAGCATCCCCTCTTAAAACTCCATAACTTAGAAACCACCTTCTTCAGTTCCGCCAGCAACCGATCCACCTCCGATATGGCTGATACAATAGCCCTCTGTTCTTCCAGTGGCGGAACCGCAATTAACGTTTCCGAGATTGCTCTCTTAGCTATAGACGACACCTTAATCCCGGTAACATACGGCAGCACTTGGGTATGGTATATAGGGGAATTCATATAATATCCCAACCACTTCGGCGCAAAAGCCCCTTTCTTAACGCGGCATGGGATTGTGTGCAGTCCCGCAACCATCTTTCCTTTTCCCAGACCATAAATCTCCGTCGCTTTCCCAACGGTATCGTCCTCTGCAGTATCGGCCAGAATCACATCTCCATCCTGCAGCCCCTGTGCCGATGCTGCGAGAAGAGAGGGGGCATTCAGATAAGGAACTTCATCCTTTTCACAATCCAGTACCTCTCCAAACCGAGTCAGAATATCTCCATAGTGTACATTGCGGACAGTTCCTCCGTGATCATTCAAATCTGCTCTTGGCAGCGTATTATTGGACAGCACACTAAACGTTTCTTCAAAAGTCTGCAGTTTCCACTCTACAGGAATCTCTCCGATTTCCGTATGTTTCATTTCCCTTACCATGCGAATCCCATCCTTTCCAGATGCTGCTTCACCTTACCTTCATATGTACTTACCTGTTCCAGAAGATCCGGCAGCGTGTTTTCATATCGTCTGGACAATTCCATGATTCTGTCAGCCAATTGATGGGATACCGTCCTATACAAATCGTTAATTCCATTGCCGATGGCGTAATACCACTTTTTGTTCACCAACAAATCCATGATTTCATCATCCGTCAAAGCCGTATAACGCTCTCGGGCCTTTGTGTCCAGTTCTTTCTCAAGTGCCCTTATCGTTTTTGTCATATCCTCCAACCGTTTAGCCAGCTTAAACGCCGTTTCCAGTTCTTTATAGTCATCCTCATAAGCTTCCGGTACAGGAGCCTCCAGACGGGCCAATTCCAGCGCATAGGCAATGGAAGTTCTCGTTACCGTTCCATTGCCAGCATAGGCCGCTTCGCAAAGAATATGTTCTCCAATATAATCCGTATAATCCGCTTTCTTCTTGATTGTGGAAAAAACATTCTGAAATTCCACAAGCGCATCTATGAGCGGCGTATGCACGCTCTTCTTGATTTCCGCCATCTTATCCCTGATATCTTTGCTTCTGACTCTTCCCCCGTCCGAAATATCCGCAAGAATAGAATCCGTTTCTGATTCTTCAATCATTTCTGTCAATCTGGAATCCGTCTCTGCCGCCAGCTCTGTCAATTCCTCGATTTCCCGCTTCTCTTCCGGAAAGAGTTCTGAAATGACCATATCCTTTGGAATCAGTTTTCCTTCCCAGCCCACCACCCTTCGCTCCGGATTACCATCTCCATCTTTTTTCTTCGTCTCTTTCGTAATATTTTCCGTCTCTCTGGCAACGCCATATCCGGCTTCTTCCGATATGATCAACGAAACGTCATCCCCCAGCACGTCGTTCCAGTAGGTCAGAAGCACTTGATAAACCGAATATTTATCAATCAGCATAAGACCCTCAAATTCATCCAATATTGCCTGTGCCAGCCGTTTAATCAACTTTTTTGCGGACACTTCCGGCTTAAGCATTTTCAATTCCTGATCCGCATACGCCTTCCATCTCAGGTACGCCTCATCCATCTTTACTCCGTATGCGATAAATTCCTGATCAGAAAATATGGTCGGGCGAATCTGATCCTCTTCCACAATCAATTTGTAATATCCATCACGGAAAGCGCCCAGCAGAGAATCTTTCAGCTTCGGAAACGCATCCCAGAAACGCCAAAGGGAATCGATATCTGCCTCCGGAATGCCACCATGGATATGCGCATAAATATCCTGCACATCCTCCGGTTCGGAAGAATCTATATAACGGGAAATGTTCAGATTATAATCATTCTTCTCTTTGATTTCTTTATTCGGCACAAATCTGGCATAGTTCGGATCTGTTTCAATCTGCTGGTTAAAAGTTGTCACAATCCTGTAGATATCCTGTTCCCGCAGACGATTTTTATTCCCATCCTTCACATATCCCTTCCCTGCGTCAATCATAAAAATTCCCGATCGATTATCTGCGCCTTCCTTATCGATTACCAGAATGCAGGCAGGAATCCCGGTTCCATAAAAGAGATTTGAAGGCAGGCTTATAATCCCTTTAATCCATCCTTTATCGACAATCGCCTTTCTTATGGTTCCTTCCGCATTTCCCCGAAACAAAACGCCATGGGACAAAATGACTGCCGCCTTTCCAGCAGACTTCAATGTTTTCAGGATATGCATCAGCCATGCGTAATCCCCATTCTTTTCCGGCGGCCTGTCCCCATAGCCGGTAAAACGTCCATACTCTTTCAGTCCATCAGACCAGTTTTTGAGAGAAAAGGGGGGATTTGCAACTATGTAATCAAACCGCTCCAATTCTGAGGCATCGTCTGCTTTTAAAAACTGCGGATCGGAGAACGTATTGCCGGACATGATCCTGATTGTGGGCTTATTGTGCAGCACTGCATTCATTTTTGCCAGGCCGGCAGTCGAACTCTCTTTTTCCTGTCCATATCCTGCGATTTCAAACGGAGCCTCCGTCAGCGCCCTGATGAGCAGAGAACCACTGCCGCAGGCCGGGTCACATATTGTTGCATCTCTGTCTGCACACTTATCAATACCAATCACCTGAGCAAGAATACGGGATACTTCCGCCGGCGTATAGAACTGTCCCTTGCTCTTGCCGCTTTCCGTAGCAAAATTCCGCATTAGGTATTCATAAGCATCGCCAATAATATCATCACCTTCAGCTTTGTTTTTTGAGAAATCCAGCTCCGGCCTCTGGAAAATCGCAATCAGCTTTGTGAGTTTATCCACCATTTCCTGACCCTTGCCAAGTTTAGCTTCGTCATTAAAATGAGCAATGTCTATCACCCCTTTCAAGCTGTCGTTTTCCTCGGCCAGACGGGCAATCACCTTATCCATTCCATCCCCGATGTTCTTTTTGTTTTTCAGCGCAATAAAATCATCAAAAGAACATCCTGTTCTTTTATCCGGATCCCTGTTCGTATCATGAGCTTTGTCAAAAACTTTTATATCCGCGTATTTCTGTCCTTTGTACTTGTCCGTCACATATTTCATGAACAACAAAGCAAGTACATAATCCTTATATTGCGATGCATCCATGCCTCCACGCAACGCATCACAGCTCGCCCATAGAGAACTGTATAATTCTGTCTTTTTAACCGCCATCTTATGTTTTCTCCTTCTTCTATAGCTTCTGTTCCAAAATGTAATCTGCTTTCAATAACGTCCCATTCCGTCTTAAAACAATCCCGTAATACTGCTCCGGACAGCTTGGATGACCGATGCCTTGATGAGGTTTTCCAAACGGGGGAATCCCATTTGCCTTGGTTAAGGAAGTGAGCCAGGGTAGTGCGGTGGCAAGGGCTATGGTAGGAAAAATTCACGGCTTTCCTGTTGTACCCAAGGGAAAATGTGGAAATTAAAACCGCCATAACGCGGCGGATGATTGTGCGGGAAAACACCTGGCACAAATTTAAGGCTCTCAAGCACTTGTAAATAATATCTGAATGATGTACACTGTTTTCCATAAGGCATCTCCTTTTATGGTATTTGTTTTGTGGCAAAAACAGTATACACCAAAAAAGGCTGATGTCTTATTTTTTGTGAAACTTTTTATATTTGCTCATTTATAGTTACATATTGGTATCTATTTGCGTTTTCTACCGAAACATTAATGGTAATTAAATATACATTGTAGACATTCTCACTCAATATTATCGTTCCAAGCTTTTGTGAAGAAATCTCCTGGGGCGGATCAAATTTTCTGGCAATCACATAATATTGTTTATCAGATGAAATATTACCGCCTTTCCTGATCTTTTTTCCTCCTGTTTCTCCATATGTAAAAATTGCCCCTCCATAGGTAAATCCATCTGCATAATCAGACCACTTTTTGTGAAGTCCAATGCTCCTTCTGGTTCAATCGTCATTCCAAAATTTTTTCCCGGATACGGGATAAAATTAATCGGCACCAAAGTAACATCATCTTCCAGAAAATTGACCGCATTCACAGAAACAAACCTGTCCTTTTTCCGGGGAATATACTTATTATAAAATATATCTGCACAAACCTCTTTCTCTAACCCTATCTCATATCTATCAATAGCGTATTTCATGGTTCCCCTATCTCTTTATCTGAATAATATGTGATCCTTGTACAAAATTTGTACACTTAAGTATGCTCTAGTACTGCGTTGCGTAAATTCCAGTGAATATGCACCCGCTGTCTACGTCATCTGTAAATCCCACGAAACTCGACGTAGCACCACTGCGCCTTCGTTTCGCGGGATTCACATCTAACGCAGACATCAGACGCCTATTCACCGTTATTTACGCAACGCAGTACTAGTCTTATTATACATATAATATTCCGTCTTTTCAATCAATACTTTGATATCAGTAATATTTTCTCTTTCTACCTCTGAGTGTTTATGTATTCCATGTTATTCTTATATTCCTGCACAATCTACACTTACATATTTCAGATATCTTATAGCAATCTCCCTTGTTAAATGATGTTGGGGTCAAAAGGTTTTTTGACCCCTCTGATACCAGATTGCTCCGCACTCTGTGCTCCCGCTAGTTGATACCGATTTCTCCACTAAAAAACCACTACACTCCTTGCACACTGCAATTCCAACCAACGCACTCACTTCCATACGTTTTCCAACCACTCTTGTATTTAATGTTAGCATTCGTTTCGCTATTTCTAATTCTTCCTTAGCTATAACACTATATCTTTCATGTTTCATAAATCCATATGGAATTCTTTCTGTACTTCTTTTATTCATATAAACTTTCTCCATTCGTAAAATATTGTTGACACCAGTTTAAGCATTACCTAAAACCGTCTAAATTCATCGATCCATTACACGAAATACAAAGCAAACTCTCTATTAGTAATTCTTCTGTATCCCAAGACATCAAAAAAGCAGGTTAATGAATTATCTCATCCATCATCCTGCTCATAAAATAAACTATCATATTAATTTCTATTTTTCTATCTGCTTATCAAAAAACCCCATCACTCTCCCACCCCAATAAATTACCCCAAGCACCCAGCTCGCCAACACTCCATACAAAATCACCGGCCCCGCAATAGTAAAGATCTTACACCCAATCCCAAACACCTGTCCCTCCGCTCGTGTCAAGTTAGGGCAAACTTTTTCTTCGAGTTTGGCATTTTCAATAAATTTCAAATACTTTTTTATGTAAAATCACGAAACTATTTCAACTTTTAATTCGATTTTCCCACACCAGCGGAGCAAGTTTTTCAAATTTTTCATTCTGTCAAATACCTATCAAATAAAAAACACTAGAAATGCTTATAAATGCTGAGGTTTTACGATTTCACTTTGTCAATAATCCCCATTGCTGAACAAACAACACCCATTACAAAAAAAGTGTTCCGAACAGCTTGGGCTGATGCTGGTGCATCTGCTTTATAGAAGATAGAAAGCAGCAAGCCAAGTAAAAACATAAGCAAGCCAAAGACAATCATCCCTGTTGACTTACCAATAAACGCTGGGCAAATGAATTTGGAAGCCCGAGTGATAAACCATCGCTGGTCACCTCGCTGCTCCTTAGTAACCAAATGCCCGAGAAAGCAAAGTATCAGGGAGGGAAGGGCTGAAAGTGAAGCTGCAATAAATACTGCTTCCAAAAATTCGGCTAAACCAATATAACCGCTAAAAATACGTACGAAAGCCAGCAACACGGTTGCCCCAATAATACTAACAACAGCATAGCGCATTGTACGGGTGATTCTTTTGGAAAGAACCTCATGAACGCAAAAAGAGAAATAAGCCAGCATAAATACAAGCGTAATCAGCATTAAAATTAAAGGCAGGTCAAAAGCACCTCTCGCAAAGTTTTGAATGATTTCTCGGACATAATGTGGCCAACTGTACAGAGTACCATAGAAAATAACATACATCACAAATGTTACCGCAGCAAATGTGATAAGCGCAACAGAAAGAATGGTTGAAATAATAATGTCCTGAGGGCGTAGCTTCACCTCCCCTAAGTTGTTTGCCACGGCATCAAACATACTGTCATATATATCCGGAGAACGGTCCTGTTGGGCGGCTGCCCTCTTCTCCCGTTCTGCTACAGATTGATATGTTTCCCTGACATAACCATTCTTGGGATTTCCGTAATAATATCTGCCATTCGTTCCGCGATAGTAACCCGTTCCATCCGCTCCCACTTTGGTGCCTTTAAGTTTTGCCCATTTCTTTTCACTCATATTGTCCTGATATCCTTTCTCACCTATATAATCTCGCCGGTACTTACCTTTGGGGGTGGTACTTACCTTCCGATCCCCCGTAGGCATTTTCCCGTCAAGACCACAAAAGCGGTGCAGGGTCAATAATCCCTACACCGCCATTAAAAGCTACAACACACAATACCCTTGATAATTCGCCAAAAAAAGGTTATACTGGGTATGTGGCGCAGTAAGTAATCTGCTGTGTGGGAGGTCGCTTCTCCTGCATAGGGGCGTGGAGAGGTGGTGCTCTCTGCGCCCTGCCTTTTTGCTTCTGTGTCTCGTGGTTCTATTTTACACCAGCTTAGAGCAAATTGCAATAGGTTGATTGCCTTGATTCGACAAGCGGGGGTTGACTTCTTTACAAAAATTTTATACTTTATCAAGATATCCTCCATTCCGCCGCCTTCGGCTGGCGGCACAAATAGTAATGAACGTATCGACTATCCTCCACGTTGTACCTATAATAAAAGCGAGAAGCTATACTACAAAGCACGGGGAGGTGAGTCGTAAAAACGCTCTCGTTTTAGACAGCATGTTAATCAGTGTAAGTTCCACCTTCCAAGCACAAATAAGTGGCCCTATTAGACCGTACACTAAGAATTGTTTTAACTCTTGTTAAATGTGTGGTGGAACAGTCAATGGCTTCTCTATTTTTCAGAAAGGAGCGTTGCCTATGAAAGTTGTTTATCAGACCTGCTGTGGCGTCGATGTTCACAAATCTTTTCTCGTTGCCACAATCATCAAAACCACATCCGGAGTTCAGCCTTCTTATCAGAAAAAGCGCTTCTCCACCTTCAACAATTCCATTCTTGAGTTCAAGAAATGGCTGCTGGACAATTCCTGCCGTGGCAGACGAATAGTATTTTTATCATCTTGAATATATCCTTTCATAAGCCTTTAAACCTTGATATATCAGGCTTCTTGGCACTTTTCTTCATTTTTGTATTTTGCCCTTACCTTACGCAAATCTATGTAAATCTACGCAAATTCATGAGCAAATGGTGTAGTAAGTGGTGTAGTAAATTGGTGTGTTTTTCAACTTGATTTTCTTTGATTTCCCTGTATATCGGTATCTTTAAAATCAATGATTCTCGCCATTTGCTCCGCAGCACGGTCATAGCTCGCATGAGTGTAAACATTCAGTGTAACGCCTACATCAGAATGTCCCATTACATACTGCAAGTTCTTGATATCCATGCCCGCACTTGCCATATTAGTACAAAATGTGTGACGGAACACATGGGGCGTGATATGAGGAAGCGGTTTATCCGGGTGCAGCTTCTTGTATTTCTTCATAGCCCAGCGCATTTCATTTTCAATATGCAACGCTACTTTCGGCTTATCATCCTTATCCAACAAAAGGAAACTACCATATCCGTCCACAACGATTTCCGTTTTCACTTTCTTGCGGCGTGCAAGGATATTTTTCAGACTTTGAAAAACTTCATCCGTCATAGGAATATAGCGGCAGCCACATTCTGTCTTGGTTTTCTCGACATAGTATTTCCCGCCACGTTCCCGGACGAGCTGGTGGTCTACCCGGATTCTCCGGCTTTCAAAGTCCAAATCGCTCTTTGTCAAACCGCAAAACTCGCTGACACGCATACCAGTTCCCAGCAGAACCAGAAATTCATCATAATACTTCGCATAGGTTTTATCTTCCCGGATAAAGCCCATCCAAAGTTCCTGCTGTTCCGGTGTCATGGCAATCCGCTTCTGTGAATCATTGGGAACAACATCTACCAATTTGAAATCAAAAGGATTTCTGCGGATAATGTCCTCGTTGTATGCCATTTGAAAGGCTGGCTTGACAACGCCCCGGACGCTTGTGATTGTACTGTAACCTTTGCCGTCATTATGCAGCTTCATAATCCATTGCTGTGCGTCTGATACTTTGATATCCCTTATCTGGCGATAGCCAAAATCTTCTTTCTTGACTAAATTCAGCACAAAATTGTAGCCTACCTTTGTGTTGTAGCGCACACCCTGTTTTAAGCTGATATATCGCTCTAATAGGGCAATCACGGTAATCTTTCCGGCGGCATAGTCAATTCCGTCATCAAGCTGTTTCTGGATTGTTTTTTCTTTTTCCCGCAGTTCCTTTAAATCAGAGGAATAGATTGTCTGCCGTTTTCCGCGGATATCCGTATACCGATATTGATAAATCAAGTCTTTTCTTTGGCTCTCTCCTGTCCGTAGGATTCTTCCTTTATTGTCTTTTCGCTTCTCGGACATTGTCATTCTCCTTTCCGTGATGGAAAGAGCCTTGATATGACACGTCCATTGTATCATATCAAGACTGATTTTTACATCACAAAATTTCAAATCGAATACTCTTGCTCAATAAACTGGTCGAACAATCGGCGTTTGATTAACCGTTTATTTCCTACCCACAAAACAAACCGGCAATTTCTGTCACTGGTAAGGTCACGCAGTTTGTTGATACCAATTCCAGAATAAGCAGCGGCTTCTTCTAAACTTAAATTACTTTTTTCCCAAATGGGGATTTCTTTCATAGGCTCTCCTTTCTGTTCAACAGCATTTTAAGGCGTTCCATTTTCGCCTGTGCTTTGGCTTTTCTGAAATTCTCCCCGGTAATGCAGACGGGGCAGCACATTTCTGTTAGGCGGTCATAAATGCGGGCGTGGGCGGTGTCCTCCGGGTTCCGCAATTCTTCCAGCGTGAGGTTCGTTGTCACGATTAACGGCTTGCCGCTGCGGTATCGGCTGTCAACCATGTTATAGACTTGCTCTAAGCCATATTCCGTGCCACGCTCCATGCCGAAATCGTCAAGGATAAGCAGGGGGAAGCTGCAAAGGCGGGAGATATATTCGTTGCGGTCTTTGAAGCTGGCGGCAAGGTCATTGAGTATCGCCGCAAAGTTTGTCATGCACACGGAAATCTCTTTCTCCATGAGGGCGTTGGCGATACACCCGGCAAAATAGCTTTTCCCTGTGCCGACGCTTCCCCACAAAATCAGCCCGTGGTTCTCCGCTTTCATCAGTTCCCAACATTCCACATATTCACGAGCATAGCACATTTGGGGGCATTTCCCGTTGTCGTTCCCGAAAGTCCATTCCCTCATAGCCGGGTCTGTGAAGCCGATTCTTTTCAGCCGTTCCACTTCCTCCCGGTGTTTCTGCTCCCGGTCTGCGGCTTCCAGCGTTTCCCGGCGTTTCCGCTGGCAGTCACCTTCTTTGGGGTGGCGGTCACGTCCGAAAAGCGTCTTGCCCTCCGGGAAGTAGGCTTCTTTGGGCTGACGGCAGCTTCCGCAATATAAAAGCCCGTCCTCGCCCGTGTAGTCCTCCGGCTCTGCTTCCTGTGCCGTGGCAAGCCGGAAAATAGCGTTATCGTAATCACACATAAAATCGTTCCTCCTTGTTCATGGTCTTTTACGCCCTGTTTACGGGGCGTTGATTCTATGCTGTCAAAGGCTCTCGCCCTCTTTGTAGGAATAATCGGGGATTCCCTTTTTCGGTTTCTCTTTTTTCTCCCGGTTTAACCAGCGGCGCAATGCGGCGGCATGGCACACATAATCATTCCCGCTGGCGGCTATGTACTCGCTCATTTCCTCGATAAGCTGTTCCAGCCTGTCCGGGTATTCCTCTTTCAGTTCCGCATACTCGGATTCAGAGAGGAAAATATTTTTATATCTACCAAACGGGGCGGGCGGCTCCCCACTCGCTCCTTTTTGTTGGTTCTCTTTTAGTTGGTTTATAGTAAGTTGGTTAGGGGTCGGTTTTCCGGCTATCGCAATGGTCGGTTTTCCGCCCTTATGAAGGTCGCTTTTCCGGCTATCAGAGGGTCGGTTTTCCGGCTCTATGGCTGTCATATGGTCGGAAAACTGTACCACTGGCACTTGCGGTATTTTCACATAAAGGCGGTTCGGTGCGGAAAATCCCCGGCGTTCCCTCACCAGAAGCCCGGCAGCGTCCAGCTCGTTCAGTGCGGATTTTATGGCGGTTCTGCCTTTATCCAGCGTTTCCGCTATCTCCGAAACGGGATAGAAAATATATGTCCTGCCCTCGCTGTCCTGCCAGCCGTTCTTCTGTGAGAGGGTGGCACGGTCTAACAGCAGCGCATAGAGCAGCCTTGCGGTATATGACAAGTCCATTTTCAGCAGGAAACAGGGATAGGGGAAAAACTGCGGCATTGCGGTGTCGGCTGTGATGTAATCGGTTATGGTTCTCACCTCCTGTCTGTGGCTTCTGTTACGCAATTAAAGCGGCTTTTCCGGGGGTAAAGGATAAAAGTATCACATACCCTTTGAGGGCGGTCTGAAAAGCCTTGATTTACGGGGGTTTGGAATATCCTAAAGCGTGACATTTATCCCTCTGTTTCCGCTTGCGCTGTGCGGCTTTGATTCTTTTCATGCGTCCGGCGCAATCCGGGCAGTATTTCCCACGGTTTGATTTGGGGAGAAAATACCCGCCGCACTCGGTACAGCGTTTCCTGTCTGCCCGGTGGAGTAGGGCGGCTTCCAGTTTCCCGTCCAGCGGCAGCACGGCGGCAATGAACCAGCGACACAAGAGGGAATAGCTGATACTCTGCACACATACGCAAGGCTCGCCGTTATCCAGCGCAACACAATTCCCGTTGTCATAGTTGCAGCATTCATGTACAAGCCGACACGCCGCCCGGTGCTGGCGGTAGTCCATGTAGGGGTGTTTACCGTTCATTCTCCCGCCCCTTTCCCCGTTCCGGCTCACGGCGTAGGATTTGGTCTATGTTGCCCTTGACGGTCTGCAATTCCCGGACACTCTCTTTCTTCTCCCGGTATTCGTTGTAAAGCGTGTTCTTTTCCCTCATAAGCTGCTCAATCTCCGCTTGCAAGGTCTTGGACGCTGGCAGATTGGAGATTCCCTGTGCCTTGAAATGCCGGGCGGCAGCTTCGGCTATCATAAAATCGCTTTCGTGCTGCTCCCGGTAGGCTCTCCGGGCTTTCTCCGTTTTCTGCGCCCGCAATCCGTCACGGGCTGGCTTGGTCTTGATGTATGCTAATAGCTGTTTCTGCAAGTCCTTTTTCTCCCGCAAGGTGTTTTCTACGGCTTTCAGTTTCCCGGTCACTTCATGCAGCCCGGCACTGGCGGCGGCAAGGGCGATTTCCAGTTCCTCCGGGGAAGAAAAGCCGGATTCCTCGTATATGCTCATGGTCGCCGCCATTTGCTTCAGATTGTGCAGGGTCGCCCACTTCTCGTAGCCTTTTCCCTTGCCCTCGGCTCTCTTGGCGGCTATGTCTACCATGCGTTGTACTCCGTCATTCTCCGGGGCGTTTATGGCGGCTTTGTTGCGCTGTAAGCGGTCTTTTATGCTCCGGGGGTATTCCTGTTTGGGTAGGAGTTTTTCGGCGGCTCTGGCAGCGTTCTGTGCGTTTATGGTGAGTGCTTCCAGAACGGCAGCACGGTCAAAATCATCACCCAATTTCCGGGCGGTGATTGGCTTCGTTCTGTCCGGCGTGAGATACGACAACCTCCCCCGGCTCTCCTTGACAGTCACGCCCTGTTGTAGCAGCTTCCCGGAGAAGTCCTCAAAAGAGATAGCAGTGGACAGGGCGGTGCGGATCGTGCGCCGCAGCTTCTCCTTGTCCGTTTCAAATTTCGTAAGTTTGGGCGGCTCTCCTGTGGCGGCAAGGGAAGAGTTCTCTTTATCCAGTGCGGCTTGTCCTTTCCGCTTCGCCCAATACTCTCGCTCGGTGACACGGTTCTTGCTCCCATGCAATAAGTCAATCTGATAGAGATTTTCCCGGTGGCACATCTCCATGACTTCCGCTTTGAAATACTCCATAGCAGCGTCCGTACAGCGGTGTTTGCAGCCCTCCCTTGTGTCCGCTGGTCTTTCCATGTAGGGCAGTAGTGGAACTTCCGCAATCCGCAAAGAGTTGATTACGATATGCACATGAATGTTGCCGCTGTGGTTATGCCCGTCCGGGTGGGTGCATACAAGGGCTTGGTGTCCGGGGAAATGCTCTTTACAAAACTGCTCGCCTAACTGTTGCGCCCGGTCTACGGATAGCCCATTGTCGGCAGCGTCACGGGGGTCAAAACTGATAATGTAATGGTGGCTCTTTACGTCTTCCCGCTTTTGGTTCTTGCCGTATTTCAGATTGGAGCGCATACACGCTATGGCGAAATCCTCCCCGTTACAATTCAGAGAGGAAATGCGGTAATCATCACGGGGAACAAGCCGCCCGTTTCCGTCCAGTGTGGGCTTCATGGTAAACTCGTTATGCTCAAAAGTTAGGTACTGCTCGGCTGCTCCATAGTCGGCATTTTTAGAGCTGATATGTTTGAATGTTGCCAACGGCTTCACCTACCTTCTGCAAAACTTCAAACTTCAAGGCGGCAAGCTCCGCTGTGGCGGCTCGTACCTCTTGGGAGAGGGCGTTATAGGGTGCGCCGTACTCGTTCAGACAGCGGGCAATCTGGTTCAAGTTGCCGCCTATCTTGCCATACTTGGCGGTTAGCTTCCCAACGGCAGACAGTAATTCATCATTGACTGGGGAAACGGTGATAACAGGCTGTATTCTTGACTTGGTAAGGGCTTGCCGGATAAACTCGGCTTGGCTCATTTTGCAGAGGGTGACACGCACGGAAAACTCGGCGTATTCTTCCTCGGTCAAGCGTGTCTTGATTACCCTGCGGCGGTGGGGCGTGTTGTATTTTTTCATGGGCTTCAACTCCTTTCATGGGTGGATTTTTTCAAACGGCGCAAGCCGCAAAAAGGCGGGCTTGGGGTGGCAACCCCAACAAGATTCCCGCAGGACAAAATGAGCGATAAGCGAAATTTGGTACTGTGGTAGAATCTTGCTCTAAGAAAGTGGCGGCTTCCCCTGTGTGGGCTTCCCTCAAGACCTTTAGTGCCGCAAACGGGGATTTTGCCAAAATAGCGGCAATATTTCTCCCCCTACTACCTACAACACCACGCAAAGCAAAAATGACGGAGATTTGCGGAAATTTCCCTCTATTCCCTACAAAACCGCACAAGCTCAAATAGGCGGGAATTTTCAGAAATTTCTTTCTATTCCCTTTGCACGGCATAATACTGGCGATTTTTGAAAATGCCAAAAATGGGCGCAAAAAAACAGGAAACCTTTTCTTGATTTCCTGTCTTGGTGTGCCGTTCTGTATGTACGGCGGTTAGTTGATTTTCTGTTGGCTACAACTTTACAAGCTGGATTTTATTTAATTCCCCAAAGACCAACTTGCATATTTGAAAGCCATAAAATCTCAACAACTTTAAATCCACAATTTCTCATTTGTTTCAGATTTTCTGACAATGAAACCGGAAAATAATCTTTCCCATACCGATTTATATGCTTTTGGCATTCTTCAAAACTTTTTCCGTGTTTCATTTGGTATCTTTTCCACTTCTCCAAATAAACAGATTTTCCTAAATTGGTAAATGGCGCAAAGTTTTCAAAACTAATAAATACACCATTATCTTTTAATGCTTCATAACATTTTTTCAAAGCTATCTTGCGTTCCTCTATACGCAAATAGTGATTTACCTGTATAGCTGTAATAATATCAAATTCATCAATATAAGCCAGCTCTTGAACGTTACAAACAGAAAATTCTGTATTATGATTCTTAAAACGTGTTTTTGCTATCCCTATCATTTCCTCCGAAGAATCACAAAAAACAAATTTTTCAATGTCTATATTCTCAAATGCAACACTTCCCATTTTTCCTGTTCCACAACCTATATCAAGCCATTTTACCGCATTATGATTAAAAATTTTTACTAACTCGATGATTTGTTCATAAAATAGCTCATAAAATGGCAAGGTCTGTGTAATTTTTTTATCATAGTCATTTGACCTAAATGCGGATTTATTATCATTCATGGGTTATCACCATTTAATTATCATATGTTGTTGCTAATAATGCCTTTTTCACACAAGAGAAAATTTTTATATTTCTTTTTCATCAAAGCGAAACTTAAACAATGCGGCTACAAGGCGGGATTTTATACTGTCCTCGGTATCCCTGTCAATATGCCCGTTTTCAATGGCGGCAATTCGGATGCGCTTGCTGTAATGCCGTAAAACTTCGTCCACGGCTTCCGGCTCCCCGCTGGTCGCCCGGACAATCGTTTCATAGGGTAAAAGGTTCGGATTTCCCATGTGAAAGCACCTCCATTTCTTTGTGCAGAAGCTGTAAAGTCCTGCGGATTTGATACCCGGTCGTACTCCGGCAGCGTCCGTACATTTCCCCGATTTCCTGCTGTGTGTAATGCCCGAAAAAGTAAAGAAAAATGATTTCCCGGTTTTTCTCCGGCAGAGATAACAGGGCGGCGGCAAGCTCCCCATTGGTGAGGATAACTGTCTGACCACATATCGTAACGGGGTATTCTTCATAAGGTGCTTCAAAATATTCGTCTGTTGTGCCTAAAGGGTAAAACTTTTCTTCTGTGAGGTATTCAAGGGATATTTCTTTTTGCCGCCGTCTGCTCCTGTCACGCCATGCGTTGATAGCCGCAAAGCGTATGACGGTCTTGCAATAGCCATTGAAAGTATACATAATATGTTCCTTGTATGCTTCTGTGCAAGGCATAAATGATTCCCCCTTTCTCCCACATAGGGCGGTGCATGGTTTATAGTTGCTATGCTGAAAAGGGGTAGCAGCATTTAGCATACTGCCCCTCAACTGCTCATTACTCACTCAAACTCATTAAGATAGCTTTGTAATAAATTTGCCAACTTCCCGATATGCACACCGTCAACAAAAGAATGATGTACTTGTACTGAAAACGGAAGCATTACTTTTTCGTCACGGATAAAATATTTCCCCCAGTCAATCATTGGGGTAGCGTTATCCTTTTTCCCGGATTCCGTATGCGAAATATGGGTAAAAGAAACCCACGGAAAGGAAGAAAACTGGTAAATGTCATTCCCCATAGGTGCGGTAAAACATTCTTTTTGCTCCCTTACGGTACGGGCTGCAAGTGAAACATATTCCTTTATGGTGTCCTGCATTTCCACATTGACTACTTTGAAAAGCTCGCTGCCATTATCAAGGTAGGTAAATGATGTGTTGATTTTGTCATAGATAACGGGCCTTCCCTCCCAAAAACGGCAACGAAATTCCTCAATCTTATTCGCGCACTTTGTCACGGCGAATACAAAAGAAAATGTAAAGGAATAGCCCCGTTCTTTGATTCTCCGCAAAAAATTTGTAATATCCAGCTCAAAGGTTACACAATACTGTGGCTGCACACTGTTTCTGAAAATCTGACAGTGCATAGCCCGATTCCATGTTGCTAAATCAATTTCTCTCATAGAATATCCCTCCTGTCGTAATATGGGTAAATATGTGTTCTTTATCTTCGCATATTTTCCCTGTGGTTATTATATCTCTACCGTTGTATGATGTCAATATGTTGTATGATGTCTATGGACAAAAAAGAGAGCTTACACATTTGTAAGCCCTACTAAGTAGAATACTATTCTATTCCCAATTCCTGTATAGCGTGCATGATATGAATTTTCATGGCATTTTTTGCTCCCTCCGCATTTCTCTGCTCCAAAAAATCCATAATCATACGGTGGTCGTTGACAGTATCTGTAACGGCTTTTTGGCTCATAGCCGATAGGGTAACGCCCTTTGCAATCGCTTGATAAAGAATGGGCATAAGCTGATTCATAAATTCATTATGCGTTGCCTGCGCAATCGCCTTGTGGAATGAATGTTCATTGTCTGTACGGTCTTGCCCGGATTTTATTTCTTGCTCAATTTTCTCACCTAAATCCAAAATTCTTTTTATTTCTGCGTCTGTACCCCGGATAGCAGCTAAATAGGCGGCTTCCGGCTCAAAAATCAAGCGCATTTCGTAAAGGTCTTTTGCATTTACTTTTATATCCGATAACTGCCCTAAGTTGGATTGTTGCTCAAATGCTGCTTGGGTGACAAAAGTTCCTTTTCCCCTCTGAATTTCAAGCACATTATAAGCTACTAAAATCCGTATGGCTTCTCTTAGGGTTGTCCGGCTGACATTCAATTCTTCTGACAATTCATTCTCATTGGGTAATTTATCCCCGGCTGAAAAGCGTTTTTCTATTGTTATCATAGACAATAATGTGTCTGCGATACTCTGTGAAAGCATTTTATTTTTCATGGGCTATATCACCTCGGCTTTTTTTGATATTATACTATGTGTGGCTGTCAACTTCAAACAAAATTGAAAATACTATTTATCAATCAAGAAAGATATGTGCTGTGTGGAATTCCGTAGTAGTCGGCATTGTGGAAAAATCTAAACTTTTGGATTTTGTCCACAAATCCAAACTTAGAAGAAATCCAAACTTTCCTCTGTAAATCCTTTATTCAAGGCATTTTCTGATATAAAAGTTTGGATTTTGTTTTGTACTTCTCTTGTCAGAAATGAGAATAAATTGATTGAAACAGAGCTAAATAGCAATGTTTTACGCATTTTGTCATAATTGGAGTATTGTACTTTGTGAAACGAAATCCAAACTTTTTCCGGCAAGAATCCCCAATTATCAAGCTGTTTTCAGAAAAGTTTGGATTTTATATAAGTTTGGATTTGTGGGAATGTGTATAACTGGCTATCTCATGGAATTGTGGGTAACTCTGTTTACAGGACGTGGGAAAGCTGCACTTTAGCTTTTCCATGTGCTGTAAACAGAGTTATCCATGATTCCATAGCCTGTTATGCACATTTCCATGATGCTATTATTTGTTTCTGAATATTGCAACGATGAAATATTATTACTTGTACATTTGGAGCTGTTCAAAATGATATAAAGGATTTTTTTAGATATTTTATTAATGAGGAAGGAGTATTCAAGCTTGTAAACATTCTGGAAAAAACACCTTCGCCTAAAATTTGTTTTAGCCCTTCATTATTTTCTAATTCAATTCCACATCCTTCTAAGCTAAAAATTCCTTGATTGCCTTTAAATTTTCCATTTATTCTTGCTGTTTCTTTTTTGCTCATCCAGCGATATGTTATTCCATGATTTTTAAAAGTTTGTAACCACATTTCAATATCTATTGTAAATTTCACTATCTTTTTCCCAAAAATAATATCTAATATTTGACTTTGTGGCAATGAATGAAGAAAAATAGGATATCCCAGCGGATCAAATAATGATTGGCGAAAATCTATAATGGGCATTTTTATATTTAAGCATTTAGCCCAAATATCAAATACTTTACTCGGAAATTTCTCCGTATTATAAACTCCAATTAGCAAACATTCCTCTACTACTGATATTGCATGTCCTTTTCTATCGCTTTCATCTAAAAGACTTTTGATAATATCAGTATAAGTATCTAATACTATTGTTTCGCTACTATTTATCACTACATCCATATTTGATAGTAGGTCTTTACCTTTTCCAGTGTTTAAAGTCTGTACTACTTGACTATTTCGTTGAATTTGCTTTATATCTCTTTGAAACTGTTCTTGAAATTTTGGTGTCTCATTCATTAATTTTTGATATGCAGGATATTTACAATTAGCTGTTATAAATTCATCTAATAACCGAAAAACCTTGCCATTAGTATCACCTTCTTTTAATTCTACCAATATAACTTTTTCTCTTGGTTTAAAAATAACAACATCACCAATTTGAATAAACGATGTCAAATCACTAATTAAAACAAATGAATCTGGGTTATCTTTTAAATACTCATCTACAAATGATAATTCTGATTCCAAATTAGAATCAGTAATATCAATCAACTCTTGCCCATAATACAAGCGACGTAGTTGGGATAAATCATAACCTAAAATTTGCCATGCAATAGAATCCATTATTTTTCGCAAACACATTTCTTGATATTTTAATTGATTTAATACATTAGTAATTTCATTACATTTCTCTTTTTCTCGTCCTCGTCTTGCTTCTTTTAACTTTTGTATCTGTTGTTTTCTTTCAGTTAGAACCTGCTTTATTAACTTTATAGAGCGATTCTGTGCTAAATAAAATCCTTTATGGACTGCTTGAGCAAATTCAGACCATTTACTTTCATCATCCAAAATATCAGACGGATTACTTATTCCCTCTATATGTTGAATCCCATATTCTCTAATATAATTAATTAATACTTTTAATTCCCGTTCAAATTTTATTATTTTCATAGATTCTTCTCTTACATTTTGTATTTACAAGACAAGCTACAGCTTTAGTCTCTCTGTTTTTATTGTAATAACTTTAAAATGAAATTGGGCAGACACAGCATCTACCCAATCCGTGTCATAAGATAGTTTTAATCATTTTACTATTCCCTTATTAAAGTGATATTTAACATAGGGATTGTCATTTCAAGGCTCTTTCAAAAATGGTGTAGTAGTGGTGTAGTAAGTGCCTATTTTAGCCGCACAATCATTGATTTTATGGGCTTTTCAGGGATTCTTCAAGATACTGCCGTGACATTTGTATGGAATCTACCGGCAAATACTGGATACCCGTGTTCAACCTTTTGGAAGACGAGCTCAACGTCACCATCGCCAATCCAAAATGGGTAAAGGCTGTCAAGGGGAACAAGGACGATGCCAAAGATTCCAAATGGATCGGGGATCTGTTCAGGCTGGGGCTTGTGCCCGGAAGTTACATACCGTGTAAAGAAATCCGTATCCTCAGGGAGTTTACAAGATACCGGCATAAGCTTACTTCTTGCAGAAGCAGCGAGAAGAATCGATTTCAGAATGCGCTTACCGTCTGTAATGTCGCATTAGATTCGGTGGTTTCCGATATCTTTGGGGAATCAGCCACCTCTGTGATCGATTACCTCCTCGAACAGACCGGCAATTCCATCAACCACGAAGAAATTTCCTCCAGGCTGCTTCGTTCACTCAAGAAAAAGTCCGAGAGTGTCATTGAGTCCATCGAGGGTTATCAGATGACTGATTCCCAGAAATACCGTATGCGTCTCATCCACGCACACATGGATTATATCACATCTACGATCTCCGATATAGACTCAATGATAAATTCGTTGGTCGAACCTTATGATAATGCTGTCAAGTTACTATGTACCATTCCCGGAGTTGACCGCAGCAGTGCGATAACTGTCATCTCTGAGATTGGTACGGATATGACACAGTTCTCTAATTCCAAGCGTTTATGCTGCTGGGCTGGGCTGACTCCCGGTAATAATGAGTCAGCCGGTAAGAAGAAATCTGTTCGGATCACACGTGCCGGGGTCTACCTCAAACCTGCATTGGTACAAGTTGCCCATGCAGCCGTAAAATCCGACAAGTCTCCTTACTATAAAGCCAAATACGAACGAATCATGAAACGCCGTGGCAAGAAACGCGCCATCATTGCAATCGCTAGTACTGCGTTGCGTAAATAACGGTGAATAGGCGTCTGATGTCTGCGTTAGATGTGAATCCCGCGAAACGAAGGCGTAGTGGTGCTACGTCGAGTTTCGTGGGATTTACAGATGACGTAGACAGCGGGTGCATATTCACTGGAATTTACGCAACGCAGTACTAGGATGATTCTTACTGCCGCCTATCAAATGCTGTCTGTAGGCGAGGCATGGAATCCTACCGTTCTTTACAAGATTGATATGCCTGAGCACCTCAAAGAAAAACAAAAAGAGAAGGCTATCAAACAAGCTAAGAAGCTTTTAATTGCCGAAGGGATTATTACAGAATCCCAGCTTGCCTCGTAGCAAGTTCTAATAAATCAACCTCGTCTCTAAAAGGCTATTTTTCAATAGCTTGTTTAAGTGCGCCAGTTTTTGGCTGTCTTCTACTTTCTTTCACACTATTCTTTAGCATTTCAATCTCAAAAGGACGACTAAACAAGTCTACATCTGTTGTTCCTTCGTATAAAATATTTTCCATTGCCATATTACAACATTTTTTAATTACTCCTTTTTTTACCATAATCAAGCACCTATCTTTCGAAAACAGAAATAAATTCTCTTGAGTAAGAATCTTCACTTTTATTTTATCCCTATATAAACTCGATTGTATATTTCAAGCTATGACGATTGAATGTATGGTACATAAATCAAAAGCCACAGCTATTATACAATATATCTATAATACAACTATTAGAAAACTATCCTTTTTTATGTATAATCGCTTATAATATTATTCATCACCGGTTCTATAACTTGATATATTTTTCTATTCTAAATATTAACAATTATACTCGACATAAAAATTACCGGAGAGTTAAAAATTCTCTCAACAAACAAATCAATTTCCTCATATTCAACAGAAAGCTGCTTGCTGGTAATTATTTTTGTTATGATTAAATTATCTTGTTCTTCCATAAAATGGTATAACTTCCCATCCAAATATTTCATCATACTGGCTTCAGATATTACCTAGCAAGATGGGATATAGAGTCAGTAGTGAGCAGATGGCATAATGATGCCTTCATAGTTAAAACAAAGCATTTTGATAATCCCATGACAATGCCAACAAACAGGACATATCTTTCCATTGCTTTCAGAGTTTTTATTACGCAATCCTTTTCGAGTCTGTCCTTCACCTAAAACAATGGGGAAGAAATTTTTTACGGTAATGGTTAAGTTTGGGAACTGCTTTTATCTAAAAATAGTAAAACAAAGCAACAAATGAAACCTAAATTCTCAGAACATTGCATCGATTTTGAACCAGTATTCATAGGCAATAATAATATCTTTCGCAGACATGATCAAATCTGTACTTGCCAAAAGAGAAATCTTCTCTCACCGATCCGTTTTCTCTTTCTATTCATCTTATAATCTAATTTGCATCAAACCACTCTTTCAAAACCCCAACACTAACATTCACTGCCTTAGCTATAGACTCTTCACCCATTCCCATTCCTTTGAGAATCTGTGCAGTTTCTTTTGCCTGTTCTATCCTTCCCTCATTTTTTCCTTCATTTAAAATCTGCTTCGCTTCATATTCAAGTACTTTTCCACCCATAACCGACTTCACTCCTTCCTTGACATATTCATATTTCTGTGCAAGATTATTCACAACCTTACCCGACATTTCTACAATCGTTTTTCTTGTATACGCGCTAACACTTCCATCTTCCAATAGGCTATCCAAGCGCCTGATTATTTCAATATACTCTGCCTTTAACTCTTCCAGCTTATCCTCATCCAGATTATACTCTTTAAAACGAGATTCATGGGTAAAAATATAAAAGGGAATCAAAAACAATAATCTCTTTTCAAAAATATCATCAATACTATATTTTTGTGCCTTCATCACCAGTACATCAAAGCTATTCATCCCTCCCGGAGTTTTTATCTCGATCTTCATTTTATCGGGAGTTGCTCCATTTGAACGAAGGAACAAAATAGCTGAACGTGGTATTTCTACTTTAAGTACATTATTCTCCAACTCTCCCTGATCCAAAGCAATCTGTGTAGCATATTCAAAAATCCTTACCAACATACTGCTGTCCGCAGTACTTTGACACTCTAATAAAAATTTTGTTTCTTTCTCTCCAATAATCGTAAAGCTGCTGTCCGTAATCCGCTTCGTTTCATCTCCATCCTGCTGGTTAACAAAATGGATTTCCGGTGAAAAAACAATTTTCTCATTTCCACAGTAACGTTCATTAAAAATCTCATTAATCACAGGAATAATCAAACTGCTGCAATCATTGAGCATTGTACGGAACACATCATCATACGGCGTATTTACAATATTCATTTTTTCATCCTTATCTTATGCTCCAATCTAAACTAGCCTCAGACTCATAAACTATTGACATATTTATAGTATAGCATAGTCCCTTATCTATTTCTACTTTAATTTTTTATTCTTCTGCAATTTTCTGTCTTTTTTCTGTTTTTATATAGATTTTTATATCATCTTCATACAGATTTTACATCTAATTGCCTTTTCATCCCCCTTTAATTCCTCCTTAATCCTCTATTCCTCCATCTCGCCCAAGTACCATCGTATAGGAATCCCTGTTCCTCATCACCAATTCCACTTTCCCTCCCACATAAAAGAATCACTTTCTCTACAATCTGCCCCAAATTTTTGTGAAAAGATAACCAAATCCATCTGCATAATCCGACCACTTTTTACGAAGTTCCAATGCTTCTACCGGTTCTATTGTCACTCCAAAATTTTTTCCTGGATAGGAAATGAAATTAATTGGTATCAAAGTAATACCATCTTCCAGAAAATTGACAGCATTCACAGAAACTTTCCTATAATGCTCTGCCTCTGCAATACAAACCTTGATATTCTGTGATGCTGCTATAGCAAGTGACTTCTCGCCAACTGCTGGAAATCCGATCATCAAAGAAAACTGATTAACATCTCTAATAGTTAGATAAACAGGCAATTCAATACGTTCATACAAAATAAATTTCCCCGGTGCAAGCACTCAAACACCACAAGAGCGTTTGCCTCCTGCTTCGCAGGAGCGGGGTATTCGCCCCAACCTCGCTTCACTCGGTATTAGTTTGCATGATGCAAGCATCGAGGAATGTACCCTCCTATGATTCAAGTATGCTCTATTCTTATTATACACACAATATTCTGCCTTTACAATCAGTACTTTGGTATCAGTAACATTTTCTCTTTCTACCTTTATGTGTTTATGTATTCCATACTACCTCTATATTCCCCTCACAATCCACACTTACATACTTCAAGTACCTTATAGCAATTTCCCTTGTTAAATCCTTACAGCATAAAGCCTCTCTATCTCCAATTTCTTTCCTCATTACCTCCAAAACTTTCTTGTTTAACTCTTCAACTGTTATTTTATGTGTCGAACATCCCTTTCCTTTTTTATTCTTCCCGCACATATAATATAAATATGTCCGCCCTCTGGTTGATACCGACTTCTCCACCAAAAAACTGCCACACTCCTTACACACCGCAATTCCAACCAAAGCACTTATTTCCATACGTTTTCCGACCACTCTTGTATTTAGCGTCAACATTCGTCTTGCTATTTCTAATTCTTCCTTAGCTATAGCATTGTATCTTTCATTTCCATAAATTGGATCTGACAATATCTTTCTTATTTCTGCCAAAGACCACCCTACTTTCTTATCTTTCTTATATTTGGCCGGATACTCAATCCCTTGAGATTCTATAACATTCTTTATCTGCCCCAGACTCATTCCATCAAGGCATAAACTGAACATCAATTTCACTGATTCCATTTTTTCACTATCCATTACCACTACATCATACTTTTCATGTTTCATAAATCCATATGGGATTTTTTCTGTAATTTTTCCGTTCATATAAACTCTCTCCATTCGTAAAATATTCATACTACCAGTTTAAATATTGTCTAAAACCGTCTAAACTCATTTGTCTATTAAACGAAGTACAAAGCAAACACCATATCGGTAATCTTTCTGTATCCTATAAAACATCAAAAAAGCAGGCTAATGAATTTTTTATCCATCATCCTGCTCATAAATCCAACTACCAAATTAATTTTTCACTTCCCATTCACTTCTCAAATAACCCCCATCATTCCCCCAATCCAATAAATTACTCCCAACACCCAACTACTTAAAATCCCATACAAAATCACCGGCCCAGCAATTGTGAATATTTTGCAGCCTATTCCAAAAATTTGACCCTCCGAATGAGTCAATATAGGCACAAAAAAATTTGACTGAAACTCAGGAATTATGCATTATCTTTCAATTTCAAATCTATTTTTGCAGAATTTTGTCTTGTATTACGAGGTTTTTGTACATATATACATATTCTAAAACCATTTGAATAATTATATAAAAGTTGTTATTATATCAATAAATGTCATTAGATTTTTAGTCCATATGTTCTGTTTCTATTGGTTCTCAACATTTCCCATGCAAAGCCAGATACTATAAATTTCATTCAGCTCAATATATTGTTCTGCAATTTTCTCCAAGCTGCACTGTGCATACTCGCAAAACATACCTTGCTACGAAAATAAAACTCGTAGCCAAAAGCTGAACCTTGACAACAAATGTTTTCAACAATCATGGAAGCATCACGATAAAGCAGTCATAAAAATGGCTGCCGTCAGTGAAATATTGGTATTACAAAAAATCAGGCTTGCGCTTCCACATGGTAGCCATGCTTCTCTAATTCACGTATGTATCGGGAAAGCTGTTTTTGTTCGCAGCTTTTACGTCTGGCTTCAAAACAGGATTCATCGAAAAGAGTGCCTTGCTTTAGCATGGTGTAAATAATTACAAGAAGTTTTCTTGCAAGGGCAATAATAGCTTTTTTAGCCCCTTTCTTCTGTTTGATTCTCCAATACCAGGCAGACAGATAGGTATTGCGTTTTCCGGCGATTACCCAGGCAATTTCACGAAGCATACTTTTTATGTAAGGATTGCCTTTCGTGACAGATGTGCTTTTCCGTTTCCCGGCGCTTTCATGATTGCCGGGGCACAGGCCTGCCCACGAACAGATATGCCCCGCGGTTTTGAACGGTTTCATATCAATGCCGATTTCAGCAATGATTGCGCAGGAAGCCGTTGTGCTGATTCCATAAATGCTCCTTTTCCTAAAATATTTCTGTATCAATAATTTTTTATTATTTCCAGTTTATCCAAATTTTTCTGAATTTACAATCCAAATAATATTGCTCTGGCTCTTCTATATATAATCCTCATGTGCTTTAATCCATGCAAGTATCTTATCATATCCAAGACTCCCATTTGCCGTTCCCAATCCCAATTCGATCAATTCCTTTTGAGAATAACTTAGTTTTACATCATTTAAATTCAATGTTAACAACATTGCAAGTACACCAATCCTTTTATTTCCGTCTAAAAAAGAATGATTTTTTACCAATGAATACATTAAACGTGCTGCTTTTTCCTCAATTGACGGATAAACTTCTATCCCATCAAAACTACTCAAAATATTAAATACCGCAGACTCCAACAAAGCCCTATCCCTGATCCCATTCAATCCACCTGTTTTTTGTATTAATCTGCTATGAGCCTCTATGATTTCTTCTACTGTCAGTATTATCATTTAGCTAACTCCAAAAATGCCTCTTTATTATCTTCTATTAATTGCTCTGTCATTTCTGCGATTTTTCTTTTTCTGAATTCCTGAATCGCTTTTATTTCCTCATACTCTTTAAAATCTACTACAATATAAAATGGTTTATTATTTTTTAAAATAACTGCCATACCTTTCTCATCTACCACATGAGCTACTTTCGAAAAATTTTGATTTGCCTCTGTCATAGACACAAGCGTATCTGTATTTACCATCATTTTCATCACCTCTTTTTAATAGTATATACTACTTTTAGGATAAATACAACCTATTTCAAATCACATCCCCAAATTATACCTTTCCTATTTCGTTACTACTCTCATCTTTATCTATCATCCCTTTCAATAAACCACGCCCAATAGACAACTGGACAAAACCCAATATAAAATTCACCAGCCCAGATATTGTAAATATTTACAGACTATTACCAAATGGAGTGGTTATTTCCATTTTGGAAACAACCACTTGCGCCTCCAGTTCACCCTCATAAAAAATATTCTTAAGATGTTTACTGATTGCGAATTCCATGATCTTTTTCATTGGTTTTATTCAGAGCGAAAACTTCCACATCTACATTGAATCCCCATCTCCTCAGTTCTTTGAAAATAATATTCTCCTTAGCAGGAGTTCCTTTCAATTGGCAGATTATCCTCCATACAAAATATGCATGGTCATTGTTAATCATATCTTCCTATGCGAAATCTGTTTCTGAAAGTTCACAAAGTTCAATCCCACGTCCGCTTAACTTATACTTCAACAACTTACTAATACGGTCATCACAGGTAATAAAAAATAACTGCTCCATGGTTGCTTTTGACAACATTTGGTACTTAAGCAAATTTCTTCGATGTAAGAGAAGATAACAGCTTCAGCATCTTATTATTCTTGGAAAGTAACTCAATCTCGCCAGAAAGATCCTTCACCCTCTTCTCTTTCTCTTTAATTTCCTTCTTATCCACATCAAAATCAGACTGCGTAAAACCGCCAATTTCTAAAGCAATCACTGACTCTCCATCCTGAAAAATCGTATCCCTCGAAAAAGACATCCCCTTCAATTTTCTAAGTTTCGTTTCAAGAATTGTAATTGCATCTGTATTCTTGAAAAATTCAGCTTTCACTACACGTCGAATATACTCTTCCTTTGTTTCCCAGTAAGAAGCAATTTTTTTGATAACAGGCTGCTGGTTCTTCAAAGCCTCATTTTCTACAAGTTTATAGATTCCTTCTTTCGCCACCTGGCAGCCACATTTTTTTACTTCTGTTTTCTGCGCAGCTAACTCTTCTTTATTAAGACCAGCAATTTCTGTCTTCTCACCCGGATAAAAAACAGTCAAAGGATACGAAACCTGCTTTGCATCCTCACGAGCTTTCGCCAACTGCTTTTTATGGTCCTCAATTACCTCCTGCGATACCTTCTGTTTGGTCATATCCTCAATATAGCGATCCACATCCTCAGCAAAAAGATCCAGATTCTCCGCAATCTGCTTCTGCCTATCATAATTCGTGATAAACTCTCCAAAGAAATCATTTAAGCCCTTTCTCTTTTTGCTTTGGACATTAAATGACTTCTGAACATCACAAAAATGAAAATTATAGAAACTATCTCCTACATATTCCTGGATAAACGCTTTCGCTATCTCTTCACTTTCATTGATTGTAACCTTAGATGACCCTGGATTTAATTCATCTTTTGCCTGTTCTCTGCAAAGAATTGTCTCTTTTCCTCCATCAAATAACCAGAGATCTACCTTGACCTTCGCTTTCGCTTCAGCATCCCGGTTCTTTAAGATGCCATCGGTATTCATCTTGCGCTCAGCATCATTCGTACTTCTGGCATCTTCATTTAGCACCCCCATATATCTCTTATTATAGAATAAAGAATTGGGAGAATCAACTATTATTAGCACTTTTCAAACATACGTTCTTATAATTTCGTCTTTAATTTGTATTTTTATGTATTCCATGCCACCTCTATATTCCCCTCACAATCCACACTTACATACTTCAAGTACCTTATAGCAATTTCCCTTGTTAAATCCTTACAGCATAAAGCCTCTCTATCTCCAATTTCTTTCCTCATTACCTCCAAAACTTTTTCGTCTAGCTCTTGAACTGCTATTTTATGCATTGAACATCCTTTCACTTTTTTATTCTTCCCACAAATATAATATAAATATGTCCTCCCTCTAGTTGATACCGATTTCTCCACCAAAAAACTGCCACACTCCTTACACACTGCAATTCCAACCAATGCACTCACTTCCATACGTTTTCCAATCACTCTTGTATTTAATGTTAACATTCGTTTCGCTATTTCTAATTCTTCCTTAGCTATAACACTATATCTTTCATCTCCATAAATTGGATCAGACAATATCTTTCTTATTTCTGCCAAAGACCACCCTACTTTCTTATCTTTCTTATATTTGGCCGGATACTCAATCCCTTGAGATTCTATAACATTCTTTATTTGCCCCAGACTCATTCCATCAAGGCATAAACTGAACATCAATTTCACTGATTCCATTTTTTCACTATCCATTACCACTACATCATACTTTTCATGTTTCATAAATCCATATGGGATTTTCTCTGTAATTTTTCCGCTCATATAAACTTTCTCCATTGATAAAATATTTGTACTACCAATTTAAACATTATCTAAAACTATCTAAATTCATTTATCTATTACACGAAATACAAAGCAAACGCTGTATTGGTAATCTTTCTATATCCTAATGCATCAAAAAAGCAGGCTAATGAATTTTTTATCCACCATCCTGCTCATAAAACTAATTAACAAATTAATTTTTTACTTCTCCATTCACTTCTCAAAAAATCCCCATCACTCCCCCAATCCAATAAATCACTCCCAACACCCAGCTACTCAATATCCCATACAAGATTACCGACCCAGCAATTGTGAATATTTTGCAGCCTATTCCAAAAATTTGTCCTTCCGCTCTTGTCAAGTTAGGGCAAACTTTTTCTTTGAATTTGGCATTTTCAACAATTTGCAGACGGATTTATTGTAAAAATCTGCCAATGCACCTAATGTTCTGTGTTTCAATTACTATTGAAAAATAATTTAACGTTTATCCAACATCTAAGTCACCAGCAACAAATAAGAATAATCTAAAAACTCTTAAAGTTTTTTATCAATTTCATCAACTACCCATCAACTAAAAATTTACTGGAACCCCTCATAAATACTAACTTTTATTCACCATTCATATCAATTTATCAACTACCCATCAACTAAACTCATGCCCAATATGGTATATAACGCCTTAATTTAGGTGCGGCTTTTTCATCTGCCAACTTTATCAATCCTGTATCCACAGTATCTTTAATAATTCGTGATATAATAGCTTTATTTTTTGCTTCTACACCAAATCTTTCTCTCAACACAGCATTTGCCACAGAAATCTCATTTACATAATAATAGCAAGTAGCCAAATAACAAGTACGAACTTTATCTTCTTTCGTCCATTCATTCAGATTAGAATACCAATACAACTTTGTCCGTGCAAAATCATCCCCTGTTTCAACCTTAGGAGCTGGTATCTTCAAAGCACTCATCCCCTCCTCCATGCGATCAAACCCACTGCCACGTTCTTCACAAACATGAATAATTCTCAGAAAAGAAGCCATAGCCTCATTTCTGGAATGAGGAGCTGTGTCGATAATTCTATTTACATCCACCAATAAACTCCCAGGATTGGAAGCTTCCACTCGTGTATCAAAAATTTCCATCATAGGCCCCGATCCTCTCACAGCCAGATCTTGATGAATAATCAAATTTCCAAGCATCTCACGAATAGCCTTCTCTGGAAACATTCGATGAATCTCTCTAAATCCAGTAGTAATCTCTTCGTTTTGTGGTATAAGCGTATCAATATATCTGCAAATTTCGTCAAAACAAATAGCATATCCCTGTGTAAAAACAAGTTCACGAAGAGCATTTGTTCTTCCTGTTCCTTTATATTGTATTACTCTAACAGCTTTTCTTTTTAAATGAGAAAACTTATTCAAATCTTTTGCAAACAATAATGCTCCCATATTTGTAATTATATACTGCCCATTATCCATCTCACGAATAAATTCTTCATCTTTCATATTATAAATCATACTGCTTCGATTGCTCGGCAATGGCAGCTTCATCAATGTATAATAGGCTGCACAATCTAATAATTGTGTTA
This sequence comes from Lachnospiraceae bacterium, assembly GCA_910575565.1. GTDB lineage: Bacteria > Bacillota > Clostridia > Lachnospirales > Lachnospiraceae > Caccovicinus. The sequence goes on from CAJTFL010000016.1 coordinate 88,871, forward strand.
CATCTTCCTCAGTCAAATTTTCCATTGCAGTACGCATTTCATAAGGAGTGACCTCAAATGATTGCCATAAAAGCCTTTCCTTTTCAGGAAAATCTCTTAATTTTTTCTTATAAGACCCAATTCTAATATATTCTTCTCCTGCAAACGCTGTAGGTTTTACAGAGGCCCTCGGAATTTCCAAAATAACAACTTTTTTTCCATCCTTATCAACCTCTATAAATTGAATATTTAATTTGGGATTACTTAGCCCCACTAGCCAGTTTTCTAATTCCTGATTACCCTTTTTTGATGTTGCAGGGCAAAAATTTGTTCCTATAATATCATGAGTAGAATCATCAATTCCCCATATAAGATACCCCTTCTCTTTATTATTCAAAGCAACAGAATTACTTAGTGCAGAAATATATTCTCCTATCATTTGCGGTTCAGTATTATTGCTTTTATATTCCAACCATTCTGTTTCTACTGGTAATTTTCTCAAGCGTTCTATCAAACTTATATAATAATCCTGATGTTCTGTAATCATTTTATATTTTCACCTCCAAATATACCTTATATATTCAATAATCTTTCAATTATATTTTAGATGTGTAAAAAAGCAGAAAATAAAAACTTTAATTTCCTTTTCTAATTTTACATATTAAAATTTGTATATTTCTCCCTTGATCTGTAATTGAATTATCTAATTCTTGTTTTGAAATATAACTACTGATATATCCTATTTCTTTTAAATACTCTACCAACTTCCTGTTATACTCAGTATCGTATAATTTTTCGTCATGCCTACGACTCCTATCTGAAAACTTTTGATACTCTGTACCTAACTGCATGAGATAATTTGAAATTTCATCTTTAGAAAATATTGATATCTGATTTAAAAATAATTCATAACGTTCAGATTCATTCAACACAACCCAAACATTCTGAAACATTTTTTTTGATATATAAGTTTTTGTTCCACGTAAAAATAAAGCGATATCTTTACTATACATATTCGTTGCATACTTTTCGATAAAAAATATCTTTTCATTATCGTTTAATCTTTCATTCTTTACAATCATTTCTAAATCATTCATGGATATCTCATATTGCTCCCACTCTTCCATAACATATTCTTTATTTACAATAAGTAATAATGGATATAAATAAGGATGTAGCATTCTAATCTCTTCTGCCAAACCATCTGTAAAATCAAAATATTTATTTTCAATTAAAACACATAAATATTTTTCTGATACTTTTGACAAATCAATTGTATCTTCAATTTTAGGTACTGCATGAATAAATTTTTCGAAACAAGATACCTCAATCTCTGATAACATAACCTCTTTAGTTAATGCGGAATCCCAATTCTCTGGACACTGTTTTATTAAAATCCCATCAATGTTTTTATCTAAATATTTAAGAAATTGTTCAGTGACTCCAAAATAATGCCAATATACTTGCAAGTTTTTCCATTCAGGTTCTAATTTATTACAGCTTATCCATTCATTCCATATACTAAGCAATATTCTTTTATCTTCATTTTGTTTAAACAAACACCTATCCAAACAATCTAAAATGACATTTTCCTTTTTTATAAGTTGAAGAATATCTGTAATATCTTCTTCTTTTTCAATTATTTCTAACACCGCATCCAAAGTTTCTTCAGTATTTGTTTCAATCTTCAAAACAATATCTTTTACATATTGCTCAAAATTTTCATTCAAATGTTCCAATAAGGGTTTATAATCTAATTCAAGTAATGTTGAATAATTTCTAATCAATAATTTTGACATGGCCTCCGGCATTTTCCACTTAAAAATACTTTGAAAAATCGATAATGCGTTTTGATAATATCCCTTATCAAAAATCCATTCATATAATAGTTTCTCTATTATCTCTATATCTAAACTAAAAAATCGAATATTACAATCTTGAATAATTTTTTGAATTCTATCTATATCATTTAAATTAAAATATCCAAGAACATTATCATGTTCTTCAAAATATACTTTTATATTTCCTTGTTGGTTAAGATGCCTAATATCTTCAATTTCTGCATACCGACAAATACTTATAAAATATTTTTCCTTTCTATCATCCGATAATAATTGATTATTGAAAATAAAATCCCAAAATCCTGTCCAATTTTTACATAAGAGCCTTGTAAAGATATCTAACTTCTGATAACGTTCAAAATATTCATCTATAAACTTCCAACTTTTTTCATCTTCATCAGATAACTGCTGAAACAATATTTGGCATTTCTTTTCTTCCTCACCGGATAAAATTTGATCCATTAAATCAAAGTTCAATATCTCTTTCTGTTTAAACTCATATGGTAATAATCTTTTAATTACCTGTCGGCTCTCAAACAATGAATAATTAAATGGCAACGCCTCCTGATTTCGAACGCTCAAAATAAAATTCATATCCATACTCGTAATGCTGTTAGCGTGAAAGAAATTTATATAGTTCGGATATGTTTCATCTATAAATCCTTTACGCAGCAAAAATACAAGTAATTTATTTGTACAAATATACTCAGGCAACACTCTTTCAAGTTCATTTGTTTCAAGTAAAATCTTTAAAGTTGCTGATTCAAGTTCACTTATTTTCAAATTTATTTCCTCTATTTTGTTTTGATAATATTCTTTCTTCTGTGGTAATTTCAATAAAATATTTTGATATCTTTTAATATAATCTTTTGAACCTACAAAATCAGATTTTGCATCAAATTCACAAGTGTTATGATATCTAAAATCTAAGTTTCTAAAATAAACTGTTCCATTTGTTCTTAATAATTCCATATCAAAATTATCATTCATAATTGTATCATAGTCAAATCTATCTCCTCTTATTTGCAAATATTCAAAATATCCATTATTGCCTGTCATGTGAAACAACATTGCAATTTTTAACTCTTTTATATCCTCTAACACTTCCAAATCTAGTGATTCAATTTGATTTAATAATCTTTGCTTCTCGGTTTCCAATTTTTCTTTTTCTTCTTTAATAAAAATATTTTTTCTCTGAAATGCTTCTTTAACAAGTCCTTTTTCGGCCTGTAAATCTGCAAAGTCTTTTGGATAAAAATTTTTAAAGGTTAAAATAGAAAACATCATTTCATCTTTTAAATCTAATCTTTGTGTTTTCTGCAAAGTAACCTTATAAGTAATAAACTCATTACAAATATTATTCAAAATTCTCATCTCATTAATATATGGCGCAATTAGGGTAACATAGTCTTCTGTAAGATTAACAGAATTTTGTTCCCATAAGTCATCTTTCATTCTTTTCAAAAGACATTCTCCTGAATTAGTTTCATTCATAATTGGAATCACCGGTAATATAAATTCAAAAAATTTGGTTCTATCTTCGCTTGAAAATATATCATCTCTTATAGCATAAACAAATACAATCTTTTTTCTAATTGCTTCATAATTATTTAGTATTGTGTTTAATTCACGAAGTTTAACAAATATTTTAGAATTTTTAAATCGATCTAAATCCTCTATAAAAACAACATTATATTTTGTTGCTTCAAAAAAGTAAACTATTTCATCCAAATTTCTATTAAACACGGAATTTTCTTCTGTTTTATCGAACTCTGCCGTCCCTTTATCTGCCAAATTAATCTCTTTCACTCTAACTCTAGATAAAAGAAACCATAAAACAAATGAAAAAAGCATAATAAAGCAAGACAACATTATAAAACCTATTCTATACGCAATAGGCTCTTTAACATTCAAATTATTCATTGCCTTGCTAATAAAACCATCTAATTGTAACTGCATATTAGGTATCAAAAATGTACTACTTATTAAGGTCGATATACTAAAAATAATTACAATAAAAACTATTTTCTTTTACTAATTGTATGCAATTTCCTATAACGACTTTGAGGTATTTTCTGATATTTAACTCTATAAAACAATTGTTTCAAAAATCCAACTTCTAATTTATCTTCTTCACAATCTATCAACTCATATGTATTATCCCCTTCTCTTTCTGATATTTCTGCAAAATTTGCCAAAGATATATTGACATATCTTAACTCAGGATGATTTCTAATTATATGATTGAATTATGCTGCTTTTACCTGAGCCATAAGATCCGGCAATTGCAATATTAAAAATATTGCGCTCATTAAAGGCCCAATCAAGTGCTGAAAAATATTCTGTTTTATCATTTATCTACTCATTGGGTGCTAAATCTCTATACTTATATTTAGATTTATTATGTGGAATAACAAGTGTACTTTTACATACAATTATGCTCAATATCGAACAAAAATACTTTAGCAAATACCAAAGTTTATTCAAAATTTTCATTACTCCTTGCATCTATTTTATAACCCTTTCTTCTTTAAATTTTTATTAATATATAAAATTTACACCTATACTTAGCAATTCTAGTTTGTTTCTTTATTTTTTCAAACTGACAGACCACTCTTTAAATGCTTCTTCTGTACCATCATACTTTGATTTTTGAATTGCCATAGAGATTTGTGCTATATCAGTTTGATCTCCTATAAGTGATCTCGTAATAGTCCTTTCAATATATTGCACTTTAGAAGAAAGACCATGGGATGTCATCAATAGCGGCTTATCTTCAATACAATTATACATTTCTTGATAATCAGACTTCATATTCTTAATTATCGCCTCAAATTGCTCTATACGTTTTTCTACATGTATAATTAATGATGCTAGTATAATTAATTCATATTTGTCAACCTTTTCAATAATCACTGGATTGAGTTGAGGAACAATCTTTACACTTTCTTTTAATTTATCAGGCACATTTTTTTCTGCAATTTCTTTTGCAGCAACCATCCGAGATTGAGGATTATGAAAAGTCCAGTTTCTAATTTCAAGTAATTCATTTAAAACTCTAGTCATATCATCAGAAAGAGGAGTCATCAAATATCCCTTTTTTTTAAGTAATTTTCGTAAGTCTATATATGAGAACGAACTACTTTGATGATCAGCAAATAACTTCAAAATCTCATATTATCTAAAAAGAAGCTTATCATTAATATCATCATAATTTTTTGCTAAAATATATTCTGAATTGGCGTTTTCTAATAAAGTTTTCGCTTCACTAGCATATTCTTTGTATTTTTCTAAATGTACTATTACTCCAGAAATCAACATTCCCATTACTAAACATGCATTCTGAATACTATCAACATTAAACCTCTTATATTCTTGTTTTGTGCCTTTTGACATAATTTATTTCTCCAATAATATGCTAACTTTTATAGAAAAAGAGAAAACCTCTCTTACTGATCTGTTTTCTCTTTCCATTCATTTTACAATCTAATTTGCACCAAACCACTCTTTCAAAATCTCGACACTAACATTCACAGCCTTTGCTATAGATTCTTCATTCATTCCCATCTCACGAAGAACCTGTGCTGTTTCCTTTGCCTGTTTCATCTTTCCCTCATTTAAAATTTGTTTCGCCTCATATTCAAGAATCTTTCCACCCATAATCGATATCACTCTTTCATTGACATTATATACCTTCCAAACTCCCTTAACTTAACTCCCATCAGGATACGCAGACTTTGTCCGATAAGGCACAAGTTTAATTGCCTATAGTATATCATATCCAATTACTTATTTCCACTTTATTTTTCAATCCGATAGTGTTTTCTCTTTCTATCTTTATGTATTTATGTATTCCATATTACCTTTATGTTCCCTGCACTATCTATACTTACATACTTCAAATATCCTATAGCAATTTCCCTTGTTAAACCTTTACAGCGAAAAACCTCTCTATCTCCAATCTCTTTCCTCATTTCCTCCAAAACTTTTTCGTCTAGCTCTTGAACTGCTATTTTATGCATTGAACATCCTTTCCCTTTTTTATTCTTCCCACAAATATAATATAAATATGTCCTCCCTCTAGTTGATACCGATTTCTCCACCAAAAAACTGCCACACTCCTTACACACTGCAATTCCAACCAATGCACTCACTTCCATACGTTTTCCAATCACTCTTGTATTTAATGTTAACATTCGTTTCGCTATTTCTAATTCTTCCTTAGCTATAACACTATATCTTTCATCTCCATAAATTGGATCTGACAATATCTTTCTTATTTCTGCCAAAGACCACCCTACTATCTTATCTTTCTTATATTTGGCCGGATACTCAATCCCTTGAGATTCTATAACATTCTTTATCTGCCCCAGACTCATTCCATCAAGGCATAAACTGAACATCAATTTCACTGATTCCATTTTTTCACTATCCATTACCACTACATCATACTTTTCATGTTTCACAAATCCATATGGGATTTTCTCTGTAATTTTTCCGCTCATATAAACTTTCTCCATTGATAAAATATTTGTACTACCAATTTAAACATTATCTAAAACTATCTAAATTCATTTATCTATTACACGAAATACAAGGCAAACGCTGTATTGGTAATCTTTCTATATCCTAATGCATCAAAAAAGCAGGCTAATGAATTTTTTATCGTAAGCGCCAAATATTCCTGCGGATTTTCTAATCCGCTGGTTCCCTCTATAATTGTAGGCGAAAGATATTTAGACTATTTCACTACAATTACGGAGGATAGGTTAT
>CAJTFL010000017.1 GCA_910575565.1 Lachnospiraceae bacterium
AAAAGTATCGTGAAAACTATTGAACCGCTGTATACCGAACGGTACGTACAGTGGTGTGGGAGGTCGGCTACTCAACTAATGGGTAGCCTCCTACCCGATCCCAAAAGGACATTGACCATACAGAACCGCCCCAGCCTGCGCTGGAAGATGTGCTGGAACAGTACAAGCCGGTTGTGACCGCCGCCATCATGGAGGATACGGCATACCGCAACGCCTGCGGCCATACTGACCATGAAAACGCTGTGATTGAGGGCAACGCCGCTGTGCGCCGCGCGGTTCTTGGCTCCGGTAATATGCAGCTTCTCAAACAGTATTCGGATGTGCCGGAGTTCCGCCACCGCCTGCATCAAGAGGTGATTGCCGAAACCTATCCAAAGCTCCATGAGCTTCTGCGCCCTCTGTCCCAGGACGATATTGACGAAGCCCTCTGTGCATGGAACGGCGATATGGACAGCAAACGGGCCGTAGTCCGCTATATGAAAGAGCATGGGAGGGAAAAAGACACCGCCGCATGGCTGTCCAGGGAGTACGGCGGTTCTGAACATACAAACCTATTCATTGTCCGCGCCGGAAGCCCCGAAGAAATGGAACTGCCCTGGCCCAAGGTACAGCGCCGGATCGCCCAGCTTATCAAAGAGGACCGCTTTTTTACAGAGGCTGAACGGGATAATCTGGACGATATAGACCCTATCGCAATCCGGGAAAATCTGGCCCAGCGCGGCATTGTAAACGGGCAGGTAACAGAACCGGAGAAGCTGGACAATGACCCCTTTATCCAGCAGGTCATGGCTGATGTGGAGCAGATTGCCGCCGATGAAGCAGAACCGCGCTTTTCCGTTGTTATGACCAGCGATGCGTTTCCCGACCCGGAAGATGCGTTTGCTGTCTGGGATAATCAGACCAATGATTACTATACCGCCTCTGATGGAACGGTACGGACATTTTCAAGAGAAGAAGCTGCGGAGCAATTCCTGGCCGGGCTGGAACCACAAGAGATAAAGGCGGACCGGCAAGAGGAACCGGCACAGGAAACAGCCGCACCCGCTGCGGAAGAACCGGAACCATTTACCCGCGACCCGCTGGCATCGGCCTATGGCGTAGGGGATTTTGTTTTTCTGGAAAATACCGAGTACCGTATCACCGATTTGCAGCGGGGCTATGTCCAGCTGAATGACCCCGCGCTGGCCTACCCCATTTACCGGACGGAAAGCAAAGAACAGTTTGAACGCGCCATCCGGCAGGACCCGCGCAACAGCGCCATCACCGACTATCTCCCCGCCGATCTGGACCAGTTTTCCCCGGATTTGCGGGAAGTCCTGACCGGGGAGGGCGGTTTGCTGGACGCAGCTGCAAAGGAGGATATAGCGGCGCTGCTCCGAAGCGGCGCAGGCAATCCGGCTGTCGCCCAGCATCTTTCCCAGCGGTTTTCCGGTACAGTGGAAACCATGCAGCTGGAAACCGGAGATACGGCGGATTACCGAGCCTCCGCAAACGGCATGGAAGTGGGGATTCTGCGGGAAGATGAAACGGTGCTGGCGGTACTGTATGAAAGCTGGGAGCCGCTTGCCGCTGCCCTGCGCGCCCTCTACCAGCAGGAGCTGGACGGATTCTCCCACGAACCGGCACAGCCAGAAGAACGGCTGGCAGAGGAACAGCCGGATTTTGGGAATCCTCCCGCACCAGAGCCGGAGCCGCAGATCACCATTACCCCCGTCACCCGTTATCCGGGCGAACAGAACCATCTGCCCTACGATATAGAGATTCATACGCTGCACTTTGATGAGCCGGAACCTACCCCTCCCCAGCCGACTGCCGGGAACTTCCGTATCACCGACATTCACCTGGGCGAAGGAGGGCCAAAAGCAAAGTTTCGGGCCAATATGGACGCAATCAATCTCCTGAAAGAATTGGAGTTTGAAAACCGGCAGGCCACGCCGGAGGAACAGGAAACCCTTTCCCGGTATGTGGGCTGGGGCGGTCTGGCAGACGCTTTTGACGAGAGCAAGCCCGCCTGGGCCAAGGAGTTTGCGGAACTCTACGCAACGCTGTCCCCGGAGGAATATGAAGCCGCCAAAGGGACCACCTTAAACGCCCATTACACCAGCCCTACCGTTATCCAGGCCATTTATGAAGCGGTGGGGAAAATGGGATTCCAGACCGGCAATATCCTGGAACCCTCCTGCGGCGTGGGCAACTTCTTCGGTATGCTGCCGGAGGAAATGCGGGGCAGCAAACTGTACGGCGTGGAACTGGATTCCATCACCGGGCGCATCGCAAAACAGCTCTATCCAAAAGCAGACATCACCATCGCGGGCTTTCAAACCACTGACCGGCGGGATTTTTATGATTTAGCCGTAGGGAACGTGCCGTTTGGCCAGTATTCCGTCAATGACCGGGCCTATAACAAGCTGAACTTCAACATCCACAACTACTTTTTTGCAAAATCGCTGGACCAGGTGCGTCCAGGCGGTGTGGTGGCCTTCGTCACCAGCCGCTACACGATGGATTCCAAGGATTCTACGGTGCGCCGGTATCTGGCGCAGCGGGCGGAGTTGTTAGGCGCGATCCGTCTGCCCAACAATGCGTTTAAGGCCAATGCAGGGACAGAGGTGGTATCCGACATCATTTTCCTGCAAAAACGTGACCGCCCGATTGACATTGCCCCGGACTGGACGCAGACCGGACAGACCGAAGATGATTTTACCATCAACCGCTATTTCCTGGACCACCCGGAAATGGTGCTGGGCCGCACTGTTTCAGAAAGCACCCAATACGGAAAACAGGATTACACAGTGGCCCCCATTGAGGGACTGGAACTTTCCGACCAGCTGCATGACGCCATAAAATATATTCGCGGAACCTACCAGGAGGCCGAACTGCCGGAGCTGGGCGAGGGGGAAGAAATTGATACTTCTATCCCCGCTGACCCTGATGTAAAAAACTATTCCTGTACCGTTGTGGACGGTGCGGTGTACTATCGGGAAAACAGCCGCATGGTGCGCCCCGACTTAAACGCCACCGCCGAGGCCCGTATCAAGGGTCTGGTGGAACTGCGGGACTGTGTGCAGAAGCTCATCGGCCAGCAGATGGACAGCTTTGTTTCGGATGCGGCAATCCGTGAAACCCAGGCCGAATTGAACCGGCTCTATGACGCATTTTCCGCAAAGTACGGGCTGATCAATGACCGGGGCAACCGGCTGGCCTTTGCCGATGATTCCAGCTATTATCTGCTCTGTGCGCTGGAAGTCATTGACGATGAGGGACAGCTGAAGCAAAAGGCGGATATGTTCACCAAGCACACCATCAAGCCCCATCAGGCTGTTACTGCGGTAGATACCGCCAGTGAAGCATTGGCAGTTTCCATCGCGGAAAAAGCCGAGGTGGATATGGCGTACATGGCCGAACTGAGCGGCAAAACCCAGGAGGAATTGGCGCAGGAGCTGCGGGGCGTGATCTTCCGTCTGCCCGAACCACTGGCGGAGGGGGAATCGCCCCGTTATGTGACAGCGGATGAATACCTCTCCGGCAACGTGCGCCGGAAACTGCGGCAGGCACAGCGGGCGGCAGACAAAGACCCTGCCTTTTCTGTCAATGTGGAGGCGCTGACCGCCGCCCAGCCCAAGGATTTGGACGCATCGGAAATCGAGGTGCGCCTGGGTGCTACCTGGATTGACAAAGACTATATCCAGCAATTCATGTACGAAACCTTCCACACCCCGTACTATCTGCAAGGGAAGATTGAGGTCAAGTATGTCCCCTACACCGCCGAGTGGCAGATCACCGGCAAAAACGCCGTTGGGTACGGCGATGTAGCCGCCAACACCACCTACGGAACCGACCGGGCCAACGCCTACAAGATTCTGGAGGACAGCTTAAACCTGCGGGATGTCCGCATCTATGACACCGTTGAGGACGCCGAGGGCCGGGAACGCCGGGTACTCAACGCCAAAGAAACCACCCTTGCCGCCCAGAAGCAGATGGCGATCCGGGAAGCCTTCCGGGACTGGATTTGGAAGGACCCACAGCGGCGGCAGACGCTGGTGCGCCAGTACAACGAGGAAATGAACAGCATCCGCCCCCGCGAGTATGACGGGCAGCATATCCGGTTTGCGGGCATGAACCCGGAAATTACGTTACGGGAACACCAGAAAAACGCCATCGCCCATGTGCTGTACGGCGGGAACACCCTGCTGGCCCATGAGGTGGGCGCAGGCAAGACCTTTGAAATGGTAGCCGCCGCGATGGAATCCAAGCGGCTGGGCCTGTGCCAGAAATCCCTCTTTGTGGTGCCGAACCACCTGACCGAGCAGTGGGCGTCCGAGTTTTTACGGCTCTATCCTTCCGCGAATATCCTTGTCACCACCAAAAAGGATTTTGAAAGCCACAACCGCAAGAAATTCTGCGCCCGTATCGCCACCGGGTACTATGACGCGGTGATTATCGGACACAGCCAGTTTGAGCGTATTCCCATCAGCCGGGAACGGCAGGAGCGCCTGCTGCGGGAGCAGATCAACGAGATCACCGACGGGATTGCCGAGGTGGAGGCCAGCGGCGGGGAACGCTTTACCGTCAAGCAGCTGGAACGCACCAAAAAATCGTTGGAGGCAAGGCTGGAAAAATTGCAGGCCGAGGGCCGCAAGGACGATGTGATTACCTTTGAACAGCTGGGCGTGGACCGGCTGTTTGTGGACGAGAGCCACAATTATAAGAACCTCTTTTTATACACCAAAATGCGGAATGTGGCGGGACTTTCCACCACAGACGCGCAGAAATCCTCCGATATGTTTGCCAAATGCCGCTACATGGACGATGTGATATGTTGTGAACTGTAGATGTAAACATTTCCAATAAACGCTTTATTTTAGCGGAAATGCGCATCTGCAAAAATACAACATATGCGGCTGGCTCATTTGTGGTGAATGGAAACTTGCAGATGTTGTAATACAAGGAAGAAGGTGATAATCCTTTTATTCGTATCTGTAAACAGTTTAGCACAAAGAAAGGCGGTTGTATATGGAGATTACTTACCATTGGGAAGGAGATTATCTGATTCCAGACCTCAAACTTTCGGATACAACGGAGTATCAGATCGGGAAGTATGGACGCATGAGGAAGCGTTTTTTGGAAGAAAACCATAGGGGCATTTATTCGTATATGATCTTGTCGGAAACCTTATGGAAGCATCTTGCGGAGATTGATGAAGAATGTAATGAGATGATGGACAGGCTTGTAAGGCAGATGGCAAAAAAAGAGGGAGTAACCGAACAGCTTAAATCTGATGACTGGCTCTGCTGGCTTCAGAAGATGAATAGCATTAGGAGCAGGGCGGAGGAAGTAGTGCTGCATGATCTGATATATTCCCTTTAGTTTTATTCTGGCTTTAAGTTTTGTAGCATGAGGCGCAGAAGATGTCAAGACACCGGCTCCGCCTCGCCTGCGGCGGTCTTGACATCTTCTGCGCCTCATGCTATGGAGTGGTCAAGGGGAAACAAAGTTCCCCCATTGCATTAAAAATGCCAATGGCGGGATTTTGTGAAAAATTAAAATAGGGGATTGACAGGACGGAAAAAATGGCTTATTATTGACAATAAGAAATGGGTTTTCACCGTACATCTTGTTACGGCTTGCTCGTTTCTTTTTTTACTGCCAAAATATCATACAGATATTTTTTGCCATTTTCAGCATGGTTAATTAAAAGACGGGCATGGAATATATTGTATCTGACAAGCACATTCTCCTCATAAACCGGGAGGGCAAAACGGACATCATACCTGTACCAGCCGTATCTGGCGTTTTTGTTGTGTTTTTCCTTGCGGTTTTCTTCATAAGCCGGGTTTGATGCTATCTGTATCAGTTCAGGTATCGCAGTAGCGGCGTTTGCCTTCGCTTTTGCATTTGCACCCATAAGGCTTTTCCGGCTCTCTGATTCCGTGTATTCTTCGGGAAGTTCATTTCCAATATAAATACGCTCGGCATTTTCTTCAATCTCGTAATAGTCTCCGACATATCCTTCGAGATACCGCTTTACATTATCCCAGTCAATTTGGCGTTTCCCTTTGAAACGGATATCGTTAATCAAGACCAGCTTTTTACCGTCCGCATCGGTTATGATATTTACGTTCCTGTTTTCAATCATCTCTTTTGTTCCCTTTCTTCTTTTCTCTTGATTTGTAGACATTAAACTGGTTCTTGCACCTCTGACTGCAAAATTCATTCCCCTTCCGGCTTGCGACAAAGGCTTTTTTACAGTGCTTGCACATACGCATATCACTGTCCTTGTCCGTGAGCATGAAGGAAAAGCACATCTGCACCATGACAAGCAGCGAATGGAAATCCCATACGATAACGGGCGAATCCTTTTCCAGTGAAATCCGGTAAGTGGGGGATATGCCGCCGAAAGCGGAAATGCCCTGACGGTACAGGCTGCGTGTCTGCTCGTCAATCGTATCATAATCGAGGTAATAAAGGAAACTTGTCATAAAGGTAAATGCTAAGTCAGTAAATTCTTTCAAAATCCAGTCGTACCTTTCCGCATATTCCTTCTGTAATTCCATCGCCACAGCCTGCGGCGCATTCCCCATAGCCATTGTGATCGCAATGCCTTCACGGTCAGTCACAGACCATCCCGATTCCACACTTTTCTTTCTGAAATCCAGTTTATCAAAAGGGTAGAAATAGGAAAGATACTTCTCTGTAGGAAGGGATTCTTCCTTTATAAAGTGGTTTTTTGGAAGATACACGGATTCATAGGTTATAAAATCTGCTGTTGTCGGCAGGGCGGTCATAAAGCCGAGGAAACCATATTTTTTTACAAAGTCAAGCACGGACTCTTTTAGTTCTTCTTCCGGGGCTTTGTGCATGGCGGCAAGCCCGACATTTACCGCATCAGTGATAAGCTGCTCCGCTTCCTGCATGGGGCGGTACATTTCCGGTTCTGCGCCTTCTGAAACCGTTATGTAGAGAGTGCCATCATCAGCGGTCTTATATTCATAGCCGCTGTACCGAATCCACGGTGCGCTGGTATGCGCAAATAAATTCTTCATAGAAAATCTGCTCCAATCCATCAATCATATCGAATTATCTGATGTAATATTTCCTATATTATAAACAGTTACTTGTTATCGGTCAAGCCGTTTACTTTCCTTTTTCTTCCGCACTCCGTTTTCTAAAAAATGTTTCTCATCAAGCGTCAGCGGCAGACTGTTTTCCTTCCGGTATGCAAGCACAGCACCATAGAGTTTTCGTATCTTTTTCAATGCTGTTTCACGGATGCCCCGGATGTTCCGGTCTGTCTGCCCGATGCTCTCTGCATACTCTGTAGCGGAATCATCACGCAGGAACAGGTAATAGAGCATATTTTTGAGGTGCGGCTTTAGTTCCTTTAATATTTCCGATAAATCCGCATCTGTGACAAGTTCATGTATCGTTTCCGGGCTGTCAAATATGAAATCAAGAAAATCACCTGCAAGCAGGAGCCTTCTTAAAACCATATCATAAGACGGTCTATCGAATAAATGCAGTTCATCTGCGCCCCATTCCAGAGGAACAGTGGAGCGTCCTATCTCATGGTCTCTTTCTCTCCGTTCCCTGTTTTCGTCCAGTTTATCCCACCAGTACAGCACGTTTTCAAAGTCCTCCACTGTCCTTGCGCTTTCCTCAATGCGCCGGATTGCAAGGGCACGGGCTTCACGGTGGAGCATATCCCCGTCCGCTTCTGTTATAAAACTTTGCTCCCTGAATGTTGGGAGTTCGGTGTATTTTGGCATTTATAATCAGTCCTTTTCAAAAATATAAAAAAGTGTAGCAGTTTTTTCAAAAACACTTCCGTTTTTATAGCCGTTTTTCTCCTATTAGTGAAAGAGTAATCTTTTTCAAAATAAAATCAGTTACAAATAGAAGGGAGGGCGGCTTGTGGAGTACGGATAAAATAAAAATTCGGTTACTAAGTACGGAAGTCAGGGAGCTTAACAGTTCCCCGAACAATTATAAGGGATATGCGCTCGGTGCGCAAGAAAGGATTGTATGGCAGAAACATTAAAAGTGAATAATGATGTAGCAGAATCCAGCCCTGTTCCGGCTGGATTTTTTTACAGAAGAATCGGCGGGACACTTTTCAGGGTCAGGGTATATACGGGTTCGGGATATGCCGACACGCTGGATGAAAAAATTCCCCGGTTAATTTTGAATGAAATGGTGACAGGCGCAGAAAGTTATGTTAAGATGGATTCACCACAGATGAGCCAGCCGCCGGAAAGGAGTTCGGAATGAACAACAGGACGGCTGGTGACAACAGAATAACAGCTCTTTATGAGCGGCTCTCAAGGGACGATGATCTTGCGGGGGACAGCAACAGCATAGTCAACCAGAAAAAGATGCTGGAGGATTATGCAAAAAACAACGGGTACACGAACACGGTGCATTTTACGGATGACGGATTTTCCGGCGGCAGTTTTGAAAGACCGGGATGGAAGCAGATGTTAAGCCGGATTGAAAACGGCGACATCGGCACAGTCATAGTAAAGGACATGAGCCGTGTCGGGAGGGATTACCTTCAGGTAGGATTCTACACGGAGGTATTCTTCCGGGAAAAGGGTGTCCGTTTTATTGCTGTTTCCAATGGTGTTGACAGCAGCAACAACACCAGCAGTGAATTCGCCCCTTTTTTGAATATCATGAATGAATGGTATCTGCGTGACTGCAGCAGGAAGATCACCGCAGTTTTGCGGGCGAAAGGGAAAGAGGGAAAACCGATTACGAGTAACCCGCCCTACGGCTTTGTGAAAGATACGGAGGATAAAAACCATTGGCTCGTTGACGAAGAAGCGGCGGAGGTTGTGAGAAAGATTTTCCGTCTGACCGTGGAGGGCATGGGACCGTACCAGATAGCAAAGCGGCTTATGGAGGAAAAGGTGGAGAAACCGTCCTATTATCAGGCGACAAGGCAGAGGGGCAATTACCAGACCATGTGCGATTTTGAAACTCCCTACAACTGGACGGGCGGATCGGTGGTGCGGATACTGGAAAGACCGGAATATATGGGCGATACCGTAAATTTCCGTAGCCACAAGGAATCCTATAAGGATAAGAAAGCTGTTAAGAATAACAGTGATGAGATACTTGTTTTTCAGGATACCCATGAACCAATCGTAGACCGCAGGACGTGGTATATGGTGCAGGAATTAAGAAAGACAGTGCGGAGAGTGGATACCGGCGGAAAAGGAAGCCTGCTGACCGGAAAGCTCTACTGTGCGGACTGCGGCGGAAAAATGCACTACCGCAGAAGCACGACAAGGGCGGCAAGAGACTGGAGGGGTATCCCGAACGGCGGGACAGAGCGCACATCCGCAGGCTTTAACTGCAGCACTTACAACAGCAGCAGGAAGCAGTATAAGCAGGTGTGCTTTTCACATTCCATAAAAGAGGATACGGTAAAACAGCTTATCCTCGAAACGATACGGTATGCCTTAAAAAGCGTCCGCATGGACGAGGCGGCGTTTATAAAAAATATGCGGAGCGCATCCGAGGTCAGGGATAAAAGCGAGGTCAAAAAATTGAAAGCAGACTTTTCTAAAAAAGAGAAACGTTTTGCAGACCTTGACCTGCTGATCAAAAAGGTGTATGAGGACAACGCAATGGGGAAGCTGCCGGACAGACGGTATGAAATGCTTTCTTCCGATTATGAGAAGGAACAGCAGGAGCTTGAAATCTCCATGCAGGAAATCCGTGAAAAACTTGCACAGTTTGAGGATGACACGGACAGGACGGAGGAATTTCTTTCCCTTGTCCGCAAGTACACCGACATTCAGGAACTCACGCCCGCCATTGTGAATGAATTTGTTGATAAGGTCATGGTGCATAAAATAGAGGAAATCGACGGAGAACGTGTGCAGGAGATCGAGATTTTCTTAAATTATATCGGGAAGGTGGAGCTTCCGGTGCAGGAGCTTTCTGAGGAAGAAATGGCGGCGGAGGAAAAGAAGCGGAAACGCCGTGCATACAGCCGTGCCTACCTGAAAGAATACCGTAAAAAGCACAGACCGGAAATCCGGCGTGTGATTGAAGGAGCAAGGGAGGCGGACAAACAGAAACAGATGGCGGAGGCGGAAGCATCAGCGGACGGACTCCTGCATACGGACGGTACGGAACAGGTTGCAGCTATGGTAGCAGGGGAAAACAAGATTATTGTAGAGAGCAGCCTTCCGACCAAAGAGGAAGTGAAAGCAAAATATGGCAGATAGTTTGATAATAACAACAAGCATGAAAGTGAGGATTTTGATATGGCAAAACTTAGAGATTACAACATGAACGGGACAATTATTTTAGGAGTGGATGCAGGCTATGGGAATTATAAGACGGCAAGGTGCTGTTTCCCGACTTCCGTGAGCAGGAGCAGTCAGCCGCCTGTCTTTACAAGAGACTATCTGGAATATGAAGGCAGCTATTACACCATAGGCGAGGGACACAAGGATTTTGTTGCGGAGAAAAGCCTGGATGACGATAATTATATTCTTACTCTTGCCGCCATTGCAAAGGAGCTGAAAGCGAGGGGATTATCGGCTGCAAAGATACATCTTGCGGTAGGGCTTCCGTTAAAATGGGTGCAGGCACAGAGGGATTCCTTCCGTGAATATATGATGCAGAACCGCCATGTAGATTACAAATATGCAGGTAAACGATATACGGTTGACATCGCGGACTGTACGGTCATGCCGCAGTGTTATGCGGCGGTAGCGGAGAGCCTGCCGGATTTTAAGGGGATGCACATGATAGCGGATATCGGCAACGGGACGATGAATGTGATGATACTCAACAACGGCAAGGCGAGCGAAAGCAAGTCGTGGACGGTAAAGCTGGGGGCGAATGAATGTTATATGGCGATCCGCAATCTTATACTGGACAGGAAAGCGGAGGAACTTCCAGCAGAGATTATCGAGAATTATCTGCGTTATGGTGATATAAAAGTGGGCGGGGAATACCAGCAGCTTATGGAAAAAGCGGCAAAGAGCTATGTGGATAAGATATTTGCGGAACTGAAAGCACACGGTTATAATCCGAACCTTATGAAACTGTATATCATGGGCGGCGGCGCAAAGATTGTGGAGCTTGTCGGGGATTATGACAGTGACAATGTTACCTTTAACCATGATATACGAGCAAACGCCAAAGGCTATGAATATTTCTGCTATATGAAACTCCGCAGGCAGAAATTGATGGCTTCCGCCGGATAAGGAGATGTGTCTGAATGAAGAATAAAAACCACAATATCCGTTTCAACATGGAGAGAGGGGATGAGTGCAGGGCATGGGAACTCCTGCACTCCCCACAGGTACGGCAGATGTTTAAGTCACAGAACAGATTTGTGATAGAAGCAGTCAATAATTATTATGACCGCTGTGTGGCGGTAAAGTGTGATCCTTATCTGGAAACAAGGGAGAAAGAGGACGCTTTTGCGGATCGCATCGTGGAAATGGTGGAAAAGAAAGTGATGTCCAATCTCCCGGCGCTTTTGGGGATGTATATGGCACAGATGCAGTTTTTTCCCTTATCTGTTCCTATGGGTGCATACCCAGCGACGCAAGGCGGCATGGTGTATGGTCAGGCATCAGCAAACGGTACGAATAACGGAAATGCAGTAATGGGCGGGGCAGTTTCTCCCATTGTTTCTAATCCTGCAGATATGGAAGCAGCGATGCAGAATGCAGGGGATGTGCAGGAAGAAGCTGTATCAGAGAATGCCACAGACCCACCGGACAATGACTTGATTGATTTTGATGCATTTTAATATAGTTGCAGAGTAGGGCTATGGTAATCAGGTTTACTGTAGCCTTATTTTTGTGGATTTTTTCACATCAGAGCATAAATGCATCCATATTTTCATAAAAGACCGACAAAGGGTAGCCGAAAGGCTACAAAATAAGGACAAAGGGCAGCCATATAAGGCTGCATAATAAAGGGCGGGCATTTAAGCCCGCAAAATAAGGGCAAAGAGCAGTCGGAAGGCTGCAAATAAAGGCGTAAATGTAGCCGTCTGTTTTGAAGCTGGAATACCAGTTTTCTGGCAGGCGGTTTTTTGATGTCTGTAAAGCATCTGCTCTACGAACTGCTTTGGAGTGGTTCGAGGAGTGTCAGGAACTAATTTCCGGGGAGGGCGTAAGCCCTTCCCTAAGCCCTCGGCGTTTGAGAGCGAAATACACCCTACGCACAAAACTTCGTTTTGTACTCCGGGGATTTCGCCCTTGCAGGGGGCAAATTTGCGCCTGCGCAAATTTACAGTCCGAAAGAGCCGGACTGTATTTATCCATACCGCCCAGAGGACGGGCGCATGAATGGCGATGCTGCTTACGGCTACATTTCAGGGCAGATGTGCAGCATCGTCATAGGGACTTCATAAAACGAAGCCCCTATGCGGCTGTCAGAAAGCGACAGCCGTAAACTGCCCGTATCCGGATATCGGTTCGCAGACAGACGTCTGATAATGACTGCTCACAAAAATCTGCGGCGGCAGAGTATCTGCCAAAAGAAAGGAAAATCGCATATGAGGAGAAATTCATTTATAGAAATGGCAAAACTGCATGACTTATCGGGGCGCATCACTTATATTTCAAGCCACGCCAAACAGGAGCATCTGTATGAAGTCTATACAACAGAACCGGACAGGGCATTCTGGCGGGAACTTGCCAAGTGCAATCAGGAAGAATTTGAAAAAAGCGGGACGAATGGAAAATGTATTGAGGCAAGAGAGCTGATGATTGCCCTGCCGGAGAGTTTTATCAGCTATGACCATGATTATCTGCTGAAAAAAATGGTTGATGAGTTTAAGGAAAAGTACGGTGTGGAATGTTTTGCCGCGCTCCACCACAATAAACGGAAAACAAACCTGCATATCCATATGATATTTGCGGAGAGGAAGCGGTTAGACCAGCCGGAAGAAAAGACTGCCACCCGCAATATCTTCTATGACGAGCAGGGGCGTCATGTGCGGACAAAGAAGGAGATACTTGACAGTGACGGGAATATCCGCAAAGGCTGTAAAATCATCAAAAAAGGCGAAGTGTACGAGCGTAAGATTTTTACCATAAAGGACAGCCGTTTCAAGCAGGAATCCTTTCTGGACGAGGCGAAAGTATTTTATACGGATCTGATCAACCAGATGGTGATTGACGATAAGGACAGGCTCAGCATATTTGATAAAAACGGTCCGTACCTTGCCACAAAGAAAGTCGGTAAAAATAATCCCAAAGCGGAGGCGATAAAAGCAGACAATGAAATCCGCATGGAATGGAACAGGGCTGTTGACCGCGCTATTGTAAGCGGCGTATCCGAAACGGAGGTTGTGGAACTGAAAAAGACAGAAATCACGGAAAAGGTAAAGGAATCTGTGGAGCAGAACGGTAACAAGCCGGAGCTGTTCAGGGCTATTGTCAGGGCGGCGATTTTATTATTAGAGTGTTTGATTATAAAAGCTATGCAAAAGGTAATGGATATAGCGGAAAAAGTTATTGATAAAGCTGTTGATGCCATAAAGGAAATACCAAAAGAAATGGAAAGTCATGCCCATGTAAAAGCTGGTTCGGCGAATCAGCAGGAAAAGAAAAAGATACCATTTTCTGTTAATCTGCGTCAAGAAACGGATATGCAGAATAAAGCAGAACAGTCACAGCAGAAAAATACTGTCGCAGTCAAAAAATCTATAATCGAACAGATAAAAGCAGAACAAAAATCTGTTCCTGCCGAAACAAATAGGTTGGAAACAGAAAGACCGCCTCAACCAAAACCTTCCATACTCGCAAGTAAATATCCCCGTCTGAAAGAGATTGACAGTAAGCTCAAAGAGCAGAATAAAGCAATTTTTGAGCGTGAGAAAAAGCGTGATAAGCTGAAAAAGGAATTATCCGAATGTACGGGTATCTTCAAGGGCGGCAGACGGAAGGAATTACAGCAGGAGATTGACAGTATCGACAACCAGATTACCAACATGAAAAAGCGGCTTTCATCCATCGTGAAAGAATATAACTTTGACTCTGTTCAGGCATTCAATAAGGAACTGAATGCGGCAAAGAGTGAGAATCTTGAATATCAGGCAGCTCGCGCGGAGTATGACAAAATTTACGGAGAAAAAGTGAACGATATCATGAGCATAAAAGAACGGCTTAGACAGAAACAGCACGAGGTAAAAGAAAGGGAAAGCAGACGAGAGCATCAGGCAAGGCAGAAGGATAAAGGGGCGAGGTAGCAAAGAAAAACTTGTTTTTAGTCAGGGTAAAGACCATAAAACACAGAAAAAATAATCAGAAGGGAATATTTCTTAAAAGGCATACAAAATTTATTCGGTTATGATATAATTCAAATATTATGTTTATTGTGTCCGTAGGGTTTCATTTAGATTTAAAATAATTACGAAAAAATAGGAGGGGATCAAATGGCAGCGTTTTTTTCAGAAGTATTGGATAAATTTTTATCTCCGGTTTTTTTAGAGAAAGTACGCAAAAAATTCCATTACGATGAAACACAAGCACGTGAATTTCAAGCAGTGGCTGAAGAAATGCTGCCATTGATGCGTGAAGAAGCCATTTGGGAGAAAAGCGTATATTCCAGTGAAAATAAGCATCAAAGTGAATCGTGCAGCGTGATATATGAACAAGTTGTTATGTCTTTAGGTAATGGTATAGATTGTTTGCAGGAAAGATATAGCGAAAGAGAAATGTTGTCACATAGCTATATGATTGAGGTACTGGCAGGCGAACTTCTATTGCAGGGATATGCCGCTTATAACTGCTATATTCAGAAAAATACGGATTGGCATGTTGCAAAATATCATTTTCTTGGAAGTGAGGAAAATTTTCCTTTGGAGATGCTGCCAGAGCTGTTAAAAACGCTTACGCCGCTGATTACCTGTAATTCATCTTTTTGTATGCTGCCGAAAAAGAGTGTTGCATTTATTGCAGAACTTACGCAGGATGATAAGGTCAGGTGTAGAGGCATTTGCGTTGACTGTAGCAATCTTAATTGTTCAGGCAGAATGGCAGAAGGCAGCTTGGCATGGAAACGAGTGCCAGTCATGACCGATATGCAGTTGACTTATGGATATGGACGAATTTTCGGATTGTTTTAACAAGTTTTTGGTAACAAAAATTTGATTTGCAGTTATTGACATTAGGAAAAAATGTGTTATACTTTGTACAATTGAATAAATAGTATACAGGTGTCAGAACAATGTGGGAAATGAGCATTGGTTTTGGTGAAAAGGGAAACAGGTGCAAATCCTGTACGAACTCGTCACCGTAATTAGGGAGTAGAAGCCGATATGTCACTGGGAATTAAATAAATCCTTTCCTGGGAAGACGGCTGATGTGATGATCTATAAGCCGGGAGACCTGCCTGAATGCTGTACAGAAACATTTGTTTCAAACCACGAGTAACTGGTTGTACGTTTTGAACTTGCAGAAAGCACGATGGAAGATTGTTTATTTTAGTGCATTTGGCAGGCTTATTTTGTGTATGAATCCTTTACCGTAGTTATTATGGTGGAGGATTTTTTATATACAATAAAATAATATCCCTGTAGAGCGACAGGGAAGGAAGCGAGGAGAAAATGAAAAAGAAATTAGTAGCTATTTTATTAACTGGTGTTATGACCTGCTCACTGGCGCTGGCAGGCTGTTCAAAAGATGCCCCGGCATCGGCGGAAAATACCGTACAGTCAGAGGAGGGAGATACAAAGAGTGCAGAATCGGCAGAAGAGAATGACAGCCAAAATCAGGCGGACGAATCGGAGACAGGGGATGACGTTGTTTCTGATCAGGCAGCGGCAGATGAAGTTGCAGCATTGATTGATGCAATCTATGTACAAAAGAGAACAGAAGACACTGATGCACAGTGCGCTCAGGCAAAAGCGGCATGGGATGCGCTGACGGATGCCCAGAAAGAACTGGTGGAAGGGGAAGAAGCCGATCCTGATTATTTTGGCAGGGATACAGGCGATGCTTCCAAAGACAATCCGAGAAATCAGGACGATATCGGAGAAAAGGAAATTCTGGTAGTCAGCTTCGGAACATCTTTTAATAACAGCCGTGTTGCAGATATCAAAGGCATAGAGGATGCAATACAGGCGGCAAATCCTGACTGGTCTGTAAGAAGGGCTTTTACGGCACAGATTATTATTAACCATGTGCAGGCGAGAGACGGAGAGTTCATTGACAATATGGATCAGGCATTGGAACGCGCAGTGGCAAATGGGGTAAAGAATTTGGTAATACAGCCTACCCATCTGATGCATGGGGCGGAGTATGATGAATTGATGGAAACAGTCGAATCATACAAAGATCAGTTTGAAACAGTAAAGGTTGCAGAACCGCTTCTCGGCGAGGTCGGCAAGGATGCATCGGTTGTCAATGAGGACAAGGCGGCGGTAGCGGAAGCAATCCTTGCGGAAGCTGTGGCGGACGCAGGTTATGGGAGCATGGCAGAAGCGCAGGAGGACGGAACGGCATTTGTATTTCTGGGACATGGCACTTCTCATGCCGCAAAGGTAAGCTACAGCCAGATGCAGACTCAAATGACAGACATCGGCTGTGTCAATGCATTTATCGGAACAGTGGAAGGGGAACCGGAAGAAACATCCTGTGAAGCGGTGATAGATGCTGTGAAGCAGGCGGGCTATACAAAGGTAATCCTTCGTCCACTAATGGTTGTGGCAGGAGACCATGCCAATAATGACATGGCAGGAGAAGATGAGGATTCATGGATTAGCATGTTCAAAGCTTCAGGATATTTTGAAAGCGTGGACGTGCAGATTGAAGGTCTTGGTTCTATTGGGGCAATCCAGCAGCTTTATGTAGAACATACGGCAGATGTAATGAAAGATTAACAGGCAGGTGAGAAGCATGAAGAAGAATATAATAATTGCTATTGCGCTTCTCTCTGTCACGTTGTCTGGGGGTTGTGGAAATAACAATAATGCGCAGGAATCAGATTCTGCGGTAGATGTTACTGTAGAAGAGGATACAGAGGAATCATCAGAAATTGTAACGGAAACATTGCCTGAAGAACCAACGGAGGAAGAACCTGAAAGTGATGAAACAGATAAGCAGAATCAGGATACAGCAGAGTTGGCAGATGGGATTTATACAGCAGAGTTTACGACAGACAGCAGTATGTTTCGTGTCAATGAAACCTGCGAGGGCAAGGGAACGCTGACAGTAGAGAACGGGGAAATGACAATACATATTACCCTTGGTTCAAAAAAGATTTTAAATCTTTATCCCGGACTGGCTGAAGATGCATCGGAAGAAGGCACAGAGCTGCTTTTACCGACAGAAGATACAGTCACATACAGTGACGGTATGACAGAAGAAGTTTATGGTTTTGATGTGCCTGTTCCCATGCTGGAGACCGAATTTGATCTGGCGCTTATTGGGACAAAGGGAAAATGGTACGATCATAAGGTCAGCGTCTCCAATCCGGTTCCGCTTGAGAATGATGAAGTATCTTTGGAAGATGGTACATATAGCATGGGAATTACCTTTGCAGGCGGAAGCGGAAAGGCAGAAATTTTGTCTCCCGTATCGGTAACCGTGGCAGGCGGAAAAGCGATGGCAACCGTACAGTGGAACAGCCCTAATTATGATTATATGATAGTGAATGGAGAAAAATATCTGCCGGTAAATACGGAAGGCGATTCTATATTTGAGATTCCTGTTCTTATATTTGATGAACCAATGGATATTATCGGCGACACTGTGGCGATGAGTAAACCTCATGAAATAGAATATACACTCACTTTCCATTTAGATACAGCGGTCAAAGAATAAGAAAAAAATGGGGAATAAGATGAGAGGAAGAAAAAAGGCATATGTTTTGCTTCTTGTGGGGCTGCTATGGCTGTATGGCTGTGGCAGTCCTTCTCCCGATTCTGACGTAATGGCAGATATAGGGGAAGAATCAGAGTTGGATTTGGATATATCAGATCTGGATTCAGGAGAAGAACTGGTTTATGAGAGAAGCTTAGAGTTACAGTATGCGGAAAATTTTAAAGTTGATTATTATGAGGGTGGTTATACCCTGCTTACGATAACAATGGATGGCACGCAGTTTTTGATTGTACCGGAAAATGGGGATGTACCGCAAACTTTAGATAAAGAAATTGTGGTGCTTAGGCGTCCGATGAAAGACATCTATCTTGTGGCATCTTCGGCGATGGATATTTTCAGTGAATTGGATGGATTAAATTCTATTACTTTTTCAGGGCAAAAGGAAGATGGCTGGTTTATTGAAGCAGCCAGAGAGGAAATGCAAAAGGGTAATATCCTTTATGCGGGTAAATACAGCAAGCCGGATTATGAATTGCTTGTTTCAAATCATTGTGCGCTTGCCATAGAAAATATGATGATTTCGCATTCGCCTGAAGTAGTGGAAAATCTGGAAAACTTTGGAATCCCTGTTATGATAGACTATTCCAGTTATGAGTCACATCCGCTTGGCAGGGTAGAATGGGTGAAATTTTATGGGGCGCTGCTTGGAAAGGAAGAGGAGGCAGAAAGGATATTTATGGATCAGACAGCAATTCTTGAGAGAGTAAGTGCATCTGAGAGAACAGATAAAACAGTAGCTTTCTTTTTCATTACTTCCAATGGTATGGTACAGGTACGCCAATCTTCTGATTATGTTCCGAAGATGATAGAACTTGCAGGTGGAAACTATATCTTTCAAAATTTAGGCGATCCTGAAACAAAGCGTTCTACCATGAATATACAGGTCGAAGAATTTTATGCCAGTGCAAAAGATGCAGATTTTCTGATTTATAACAGCTCTATTGATGGAGGTGTTTCCAGTGTAGAGGAGTTGCTTGATAAATGTGAGCTGCTTGCGGATTTCAAGGCTGTGGAGAATGGAAATGTGTGGTGTACAACAAACGATATGTACCAGCAATCCCTTGCAATTGGATATTTCATTGAGGATATCCATGCGATGATACAGGGAGAAAATGATGATATGAACTATCTTTATCATTTAGAGTGAAAGGCTGCGATTATGATGCATAAAAACAGAAAACATAGAAAAATTGCGGCTTTCTTTTTGCTTGGAGCCTGCGTTTTGATTTTTTTTATATTAAATATTTGTATTGGAAGTGTCAGAATCGCATTGCCGGATGTGGCAAGAATATTTAGCGGGCAGGAAAGTAATGGAACGGTAACAAGGATTCTGTGGGATATCAGGCTTCCGAGGGCGATAGCCGTGTTGCTTCTTGGAGGTGCGCTTTCTCTTGCAGGATATCTTTTGCAAACATTCTTCAATAATCCAATTGCAGGACCGTTTGTTTTAGGAATTTCTTCCGGGGCTAAAATGGTGGTGGCGCTTGTAATGGTTTTTCTCATGGGAAAGGGAGTCAGGGTGACATCGGCAATTATGATTTTGGCTGCGTTTATTGGAGCTATGCTATCTATGGGCTTTGTACTTTTGATGTCCCATAGAATCCATAATATGTCAATGCTGGTAGTCAGCGGAGTTATGATAGGTTACATTTGCTCGGCGGTCACGGAATTAGTAGTTACCTTTGCCAATGATGCGGATATTGTAAATCTTCACAACTGGTCACGGGGAAGTTTTTCGGGAATGACATGGGAAAACGTAAAAGTTATGACCGTTGTGGTTGCCGCCACGTCTTTGACAGTTTTTCTGATGTCAAAGCCACTTGGCGCTTACCAGTTGGGAGATGTTTATGCGCGGAATGTGGGTGTTAATTTACGGCTTTTGCGTGTGTGTATTGTAATTTTCTCCAGTATTTTATCTGCATGTATTGTGGCATTTGCAGGACCGATTTCTTTTGTTGGAATTGCAGTGCCGCATTTGGTCAAGAAATTGCTGAATACAACAGATCCAATTTGGATGATACCTGCCTGTTTTGTTGGGGGAAGTGCTTTTTGCCTGTTTTGTGATCTGCTTGCAAAAACAATACTTGCGCCAACAGAACTGAGTATTAGCACCGTGACGGCGATTTTCGGTGCGCCAGTGGTGCTTTGGATAATAAAACGAAAAGAAAATCTAAGGCGCTAAAGAACACCGCCTAAAATTTTCTATGTTTCGTTTGGGAGAAAAGCATGAAGAACTACTATTTTTCTACGAAAAAGATGTGTGTGGGGTATGATAACAAACCACTGATAAAGGATATGGAAATTAAACTGCGGGAAGGGGAAATCCTATGCCTGATCGGACCAAATGGTGCGGGTAAATCTACCGTTTTAAAAAGTATTGCAGGGCAGCTTGGGCTGCTTGGCGGAGCGGTATATCTTGGGGAAGATGATTTATCTGAAATGAAGGCAGAGGAACTGGCAAAGAGAATGTCCGTAGTGTTTACTGAGAGGGTAAGGGTAGAACTGAAAAGCTGCAGAGACATGGTTGCAACAGGGCGTTATCCATATACCGGATGGTTTGGCATATTATCAGAAGAAGATGAGCGGATTGTAGATGAAGTGATGCGGCTTACCCGTATAACAGACATCAGTGAAAAAGACTTTGGCAAGATAAGCGATGGGCAAAAACAACGGGTGATGTTGGCGAGGGCAATCTGTCAGGAGCCTGAAATTGTGATATTAGATGAACCAACGTCTTATCTGGATATCAAATATAAGCTTGAATTTTTGCTATTATTACAGGAAATGAGGGAGAAAAAAGGACTGACGGTTATTATGTCCTTACATGAATTGGAACTGGCAAAGATTGTTTCCGATAAAATACTCTGCCTGAAAGGAGAGTATGTGGAACGATATGGGACGCCGGAAGAGATTTTTGAATCGGATTTTATCGAACGATTATATGATATGAATGAAAAAGACTTTATTGGAAATGAAAAGCTTCTTGCGTATATGAAACAGATTAGTAATTCAGAGAGGTAATTATGGCAAAGGTTATTATGATTCAGGGAACCATGTCCGGTGCGGGAAAGAGTCTTTTGGTAGCGGGACTATGCAGGATAATGAAACGGGATGGATACAGAGTAGCTCCTTTTAAGTCCCAGAATATGGCGCTTAATTCTTTTGTTACAGAGGAAGGACTTGAAATGGGAAGGGCTCAGGTCATGCAGGCAGAAGCAGCAGGGATTACTCCGTTGGTCTGCATGAACCCGATTTTATTAAAGCCGACAGACCATACAGGTTCACAGGTAATTGTAAATGGACAGGTTCTTGGCAATATGAGCGCGAGGGAATATTTTTCTTATAAACGAGGGCTGATTCCGGATATTAAGAGAGCTTTCCGAAAGTTAGAGGAAATGGCAGATATCATTGTGATAGAAGGCGCTGGAAGTCCGGCAGAGGTAAACTTACGCGAGAATGATATTGTCAACATGGGACTGGCAGAGATTGTGGATGCTCCGGTATTGCTGGCAGGCGATATTGACAGGGGCGGTGTATTCGCACAGCTTTTAGGAACGCTGCTGCTGCTTACGGAAGAGGAAAAGAAACGTGTGAGAGGACTGATTATTAATAAATTCAGGGGAGACCGCTCACTGCTTGATTCCGGCATTGAGATACTGGAAGAAAAGGGAGGTATTCCGGTAACAGGGGTAGTACCCTATATGGATATACAATTAGAGGATGAGGACAGTCTGACAGAGCGCTTTAGAAAAAAAGAAAAAAGAAAGATAGATATAGCAGTCATCAGGTATCCCAGAATTTCTAATTTTACGGATTTTAATGTGTTTGAACAGATACCGGAGGTGTCTGTTCGCTATGTTGCATCAGCAGCAGAATTAGGATGTCCGGATATGGTCTTTTTACCGGGCAGCAAGAATACAATGAGTGACCTTGACTGGATGCGTGGGAACGGACTGGAGGCAGCAGTTATAAAAATGGCAGAAAATATACCGGTTTGTGGTATATGTGGTGGGTATCAGATGATGGGAGAGCATATTTCTGATCCGGAAGGAATGGAAAATGGCGGAACCATGAAAGGAATGGGATTATTACCTGTTACAACAAGGCTGAAACATGAAAAAGTGCGCCGTCAGGTATATGGTACAGTGAATAAAATGGAAGGTTTTTTTTCCATGCTTTCAGGATTGGAGTTTAATGGATATGAGATACATATGGGGGATAGCGGGTATTCTCCAAATGAATTTGAGATATCTGGCACGGAAGAAGCGTTTGTGACCGGAAGAAATAAAAATGTATGTGGAACGTATATTCACGGGATATTTGACCGGGCTGCGATTGCAACCGCTCTTGTGACTGCATTGGCTGAAAATAAGGGATTATCCATTGAATCCTGCATTGATTATAAGGATTTTAAAGAGAAACAGTATGATAAGCTGGCAGATATCTTATCGGAATATCTAAACATGGAGGAAATATATGGAATACTCAGGGAGGCACATATTAGATAACCGTACAGAGGAAACATTGAAGAAACTTAATTTGCAGGAACCAGACTGTAAAATATACAAAAAGGTATTGAAAAATTGGGATTCCATAGCCAAGCCTCTTGATGGGATGGGAAGATTTGAAACGATCACCGCACAGATTGGCGCGATTTTAGGTACGGATGAAATTGATATTTCAAAAAAAGCTGTCATCATCATGTGCGCAGATAATGGAATTGTAGAGGAAGGCATTAGCCAGTCCGGTCAGGAAGTCACAGCGGCAGTAGCAGCGCAGATGGGAAGGGGTGCATCATCCGTAGGAAAAATGGCAGCGAAGATAGGGGCGGGCACGATTCCTGTAGATATTGGAATCAATGGAAAAGAACAGATTGCAGGAGTGCGTAACAAAAAAGTCCGCTGCGGAACCAGAAACTTTCGTAAGGAGCCGGCTATGACGAGAGAAGAAACTGTCAGGGCAATTTTTACTGGTATAGAAATTGTGGAAGAATGTAAAAGGAAAGGATATCAAATTCTCGCAACCGGGGAAATGGGGATTGGAAATACGACAACGAGCAGTGCGGTTGCAGCGGCATTGTTAAGATGTGGGGCAGATGAAGTGACTGGAAGGGGTGCCGGACTTTGCGATGAAAAATTACAGCGTAAAAAGCAGATGATTACTGAGGCAGTCAAAAAGTATAAACTTTATGAAGCGGAACCTCTTATTGTGCTCCAAACAGTCGGAGGATTGGATATTGCCGGGCTTGTTGGAATCTGCATTGGCGGCGGCGTTTTTCATATACCAATCGTGCTTGATGGCGTGATTAGCATGGTAGCGGCACTGCTTTCAGAAAGAATTGTACAGGGAACAATAGGGTATCTGATTCCATCGCATAAAGGCAAGGAACCAGCAGTGGAGAAACTTATGAAGGAATTAGGGTTAGAGCCTGTGATAGACGGCAGAATGGCATTGGGCGAAGGAACGGGAGCTGTGATGATGCTGTCGCTATTGGAAATGACATTGTGTGTTTATCGTAAAAGAACTTTGTTTTCGGACATTAAAGTGGAACAATATGAAAGGTATTTATCATAATGATGGTTTTGGTTGTTGGAGGAAGTGGAAGCGGCAAATCTTCTTATGCGGAGAAAGTGACTGTTTCGCTTGCACAGGAAAGTGTGAAGGAAATCACTAAGTCCGAAAATACTTCGCTAAGTGATTTCAAGCTTAACATTGCAAAAAAATATTATCTTGCAACGATGCAGGTTTTTGATGACGAGGGAAGGAAAAAGGTTGAAAGACATAGGAATCTAAGAAGTGGTAAAGGCTTCTTCACGATTGAGCAGCCCACACGGATTTCCGGCGCACTGGAAAAAATGGAAGATGGAGATAGGACTGTTTTGCTGGAATGTATCTCTAATTTGACGGCAAATGAGATGTTTTCAGAGAAAAAAACTATGACGGAAATACAGGTTACGGAAAATGTCATACGAGATATAAAGATGCTGAAAGAGCAAACAAATCATTTAGTTGTGGTAAGCAATAACATATTTGAAGATGGAATTACTTATGACGAAACAACAACGAAGTATATTCGGGCAATGGGAAAGATTAATCAAAAACTTGCGGCATTGGCTGACCGGGTAGTGGAAGTGGTAGCAGGGATTCCGGTAACTTTAAAATAAAATCCCGCTTTGTAGGATTTTCCGCGCGCGAACGGACTGCGAAAGCAGTGATTTCCGCTCCGTGAGCTGTGCATATAAAATAATAGCGGCGAAAGGAAACAGGTATGCAAGTGATAAAATCCTTTTTTATAGCAGTATCCATTTATTCTAAAATTCCTGTTCCCCAATTTGAATGGAAAGAAGATGACATGAAATATGTTTTTTGTTTTTTCCCATGGATAGGGGCACTGATTGGCGGTAGCATTTATTTCTGGAATTATTTATGCGGCGTTTACCATATAGGGGTTGGGTGCAGGACAGTGATAGGGATGGCTATTCCGATTTTTATTACGGGTGGATTTCATGTAGATGGATTTATGGACACGATGGATGCGATACATTCTTATAGCCCAAAGGAGAGAAAGCTGGAAATATTAAAGGATTCCCATATTGGCGCTTTTGCAGTCATTATGCTCGCTGCTTATGGATTGGTTCTTTTTGGTACATTTTCGGAAATAGAAAGTGATGCACTGTTAAAGATTGTATGCTGTGGCTTTTTCCTGTCGCGCTGTTTGTGCGGTATTAGTGCCGTTTCCTTTCCACTCGCAAAAAAAGATGGTATGCTTTATACTTTCGCAGACAGTTCCCATAAAAAGGTTGTGAAAGGCTCATTATCTTTACAGAGCGCGCTATGCGTTGGCTTGATGTGTTTCCAGTCTTTTCCCGCAGGTTTGATTGTAGCAGCGGCGGCTGTCTTAACGCTGGTTTATTATTATTATCGCAGCAGGAAGGAATTTGGGGGAGTGACCGGCGATACGGCTGGGTTTTTTGTACTTTTTTGTGAAGGATGTATTGTAGTAGTTGCAGCATTTATTGATGTTTTTGTCTTAAAGTAGTTTATATGTAGACAGGAGTAAATATGAAATTAGTAATAGGCGGAACTGCGCAGGGAAAATTGGAATATATACTTCTGAAATATGATGTGCAAAAAAATATGGTGTGGGATGGTGTTTTGCCAAATGATAGGAAATTAAATAAGAACATTGTGATTATCAACCACTTTCATCAGTGGGTTAAGAGCCGTATGGTGAGCGGGGGATGTCCGGAAGATGAAATTATGTCATTTTTGGACTGCAATGAGGATTGTATTATTATATGTGATGAGATTGGAAACGGGATTGTTCCAATAGATCCGTTTGAGAGAGAATACAGGGAACGTACAGGAAGGATTCTTGTGCAGCTTGCAATGAGAGCAGAGGAGGTAGAGCGCATCATATGCGGGATTGGACAGAAAATCAAATAATGCTGGCATTCATCCGGCATGGTGTAACGCAGGCAAACAAAGAACGAAGATATCTGGGAAAAACAGACGAATCCCTTTCAGAAGAAGGGATAGAAATATTGGAATCTTTTAAAATGCGGAAACTTTATCCTGATGTGGAGTACCTGTTTACCAGTCCCATGAAAAGATGTACGGAAACTGCTAAAATTATTTATCCCACATTATGCCCGATTATTATTCCAGAATGGGAAGAAATAAATTTCGGACGGTTTGAATATAGAAATTATGAAGAATTAAAGGATAATGCAGAATATCAGGAGTGGCTTCGCAGCGGAGGCACACTGGATTTTCCAGAGGGAGAAAGCAGAAAAGATTTTATCCTGCGTTGTAAAGGCGGCTTTATAAGAATGTGTCATGAATTGAGTCATGTTTTAGCACAAAAGGCAGCCCCCTGCGGGGATACCTCTATGCTATTCGGCAGGAATAGGGTTAAGAAGCCCGCTTTGGCAGGAATGATTGTTCATGGGGGAACGATTATGTCATTGCTGAGTTTGTATGGCGGAAAAGATTATTTTGACTGTCAGGTGTCAAATGGCAGGGGTTATGTATGCAGACTGACGGGAGTGAATGGCAGGACAACACAGGAAGATAATCTACAGATAAAGGTGGTAGCGGAAATATGAGGCATTGGATAAATTATCACATGATAGCCTTTTTCATGGGATTTCTTTTGGATTTGGTTTTAGGTGATCCTTATTATTTGCCGCATCCAATCCGTTTGATTGGAAAACTGATAGAAGGAGCCGAAAAAGTACTTCGTGGAATGGGGATAAGAGGGAAAGATAGTAAGGAAGATAGTAATGGGAGAGCGTTTCGACAGGGAATAGGACTTGTGCTTATTGTGATTATCAGCGTGGTAGCAATTACTTTTTTTCTACTGTTTATGGCATATTGGCTTCATCCGGTTCTGGGAGTAGTGGTGGAGTGTATTATGACTTATCAGATACTTGCAGTAAAATGTCTGAAGGTAGAGAGTATGAAAGTCTATCAATGTCTGAAAAATGGCAATCTGGAGCAGGCAAGGAAAGCTGTTTCCATGATTGTAGGCAGAGATACGAAACATCTGGACGAAGAGGGTGTTGCAAAAGCAGCAATAGAAACGGTGGCAGAGAACACCTCTGACGGAGTGATTGCGCCAATGCTGTATCTGGCAGTTGGCGGTCCGGTACTTGGATTTTTATATAAAGCGGTAAATACAATGGATTCCATGATTGGATATAAAAATGAAAAGTACCTGTATTTCGGAAGATCAGCAGCAAAGCTGGATGATTTTGTGAATTTTTTTCCGGCAAGAATCAGTGCCTGTCTTATGATTACTGCATCTTTTTTGGCAGGTAGACAATTTTCGGGAAAAGGTGCATGGACGATTTATAAAAGGGATCGCAAAAAACATACAAGTCCAAATTCCGGTCAGACTGAGGCGATATGCGCCGGTGCGCTTTCTATACAGCTTGCAGGAGATGCCAGTTATTTTGGAAAGACAGTAAAGAAACCGCATATAGGCGATGCGGTACGAGGGGTAGAATATGAGGATATAAAACGGGCGAATCATTTAATGTACATTACTGCATGGCTGTGTGAGGTGTTATGTCTGTTGGTAATGTACGCAATAGTAATGAGCAGTGCGCATCCGTAATCTGAAAAAATGGCAGCTTGCTGACAGTTTTTTCAGAATGCGGATGCATAAGCGAATGCCTGCGAACTGTGTACTGCGGAATATGTGGAATAGATGATGAAAGGAGCAAGGATGAGCATTCATGGAGGAGATATTTACAGGAATCATGTGGATATTGATTTTTCAATTAATGTAAATCCGCTTGGTACACCGGAATGTGTAAAAACAGCACTTCATAAGGCGGTTGAGATGTGTGGGGAATATCCTGATATGGAAGCGGAAAGATTAAGAGAGGCGATCAGTACATTTCTTGGAGTGCCAAAGGAATATTTGATATTCGGAAATGGGGCATCAGAACTTTTTATGGCGATTGTTCATGGGATAAAACCGGGGAAGGTCGTGATACCAGTGCCTTCCTTTTATGGATATGAATATGCGGCAAAGTCAGTGGATGGCGAAATTATTTATTATGAGATGAATCAGGAAAATAACTTTTGTTTGGAAGAGAAGATGAAGCGTATCTTGACAGAAGATGTGGATCTTCTTTTCCTTGCCAATCCCAATAATCCGATTGGAAATCTTTTAGACAGAGAGCTGGTGAAAGAGTTGCTCTTGTATTGTGAGAATAAAGGGATTTATGTGGTAGTAGACGAATGCTTTATTGAATTTTGTGGAAATCAGCTTTCTTTATTGTCTGAGATAGAGGAATATGATCATCTGATTATTGTAAGGACTTTTACAAAAATCTTTACAATTCCGGGAGTGCGTTTAGGGTATCTGGTGTGTAAAAATAATGTGGTACATACAAAAATAGCCGGACAACTTCCTGAATGGAATCTTTCCTGTTTTGCGCAGGAAGCGGGATGTATCTGTGCTAAGCAGGCAGAGTTTATTGAGAAAACAAAAATTTATATTGAAGAAGAACGACAGTTTATGGAAAAAGAACTTATGCAAATAGGATTGAGGACATTTCCGTCTGTGTCGAATTTTATCACGATATACAGTGATAAACCCTTATATGAGAAGTTGCTGAAAAGGGGAATTTTAATCAGGGATTGCAGTAATTTTAGGGGATTAGGAAAAGGATTTTACCGTATTGCAGTAAAGAACAGAAACCAAAATAAGATTTTACTGGAAAACTTATAGCAAATGGGAGATGGAACATGGAACATTCTAAAATAGAATATCTGCCGCCGGAGGAAATTGAAAAGCGGAGCTTTGAGATCATTACAGAAGAACTTTTAAAGAGAAATATCAGTCTCCCCAAAGAAGAGGAGTTAATTACAAAGCGGGTAATACATACCAGCGCGGACTTTGATTATGCCGAAACGCTTTGTTATTCCCAAGGAGCAGTGGAAATCTTGAAAGAGTTGATAAAAAACGGAGCTGATATCGTAACAGATACCAATATGGCATTGGCAGGAATCAATAAAAAGGTGCTTGCAAAGTTTGGTGGGGAGGCGCATTGCTTTATGGCAAATGAACATATAGCGCTTTTGGCAAAGCAAAGAAATATGACACGGGCAGCGGTCAGCATGGAAAAAGCGGCAACGATTGAAAAACCAGTTATTTTTACAATCGGCAATGCACCAACTGCTCTGATAAAGCTGTATGAAATGATGGAAAAAATGGATTGGAAGCCAGCCTTTATTATTGGCGTTCCGGTGGGATTTGTCAATGTGGAAGCTGCAAAAGAACTTATATTAAAAACAAATATTCCATACATCATTAACAGAGGACGAAAAGGTGGAAGTAATATCGCTGCGGCAATTTGTAATGCCGCATTGTATCAACTTTAAGAAGGGAAGATAGAAGTGCGATATGGTTTTACGACCGGAAGCTGTGCGGCTGCGGCTTCAAAAGCCGCAGCTTATATGCTGCTGACAGGATTAAAAAAGACGGAAATTACAATAGAAACGCCAAAAGGGATTCCGTATAGGGCAAATATTTTGGACATCATGCGCAGCGAAAACGAGGTGCGATGCGCTGTAGAAAAGGACGGCGGGGATGATCCGGATATTACAACAGGTACATGGATTTATGCGAAAGTTTCGTATGCAGAAGAAAGTGTGAAGGAACAAATTATCATTGAAGGCGGAATAGGTGTGGGGAGAGTAACAAAATCGGGACTTGACCAGCCTGTAGGCAATGCGGCAATCAATCGTGTTCCGAGGGAGATGATAAAAAAAGAAGTATTAGAAGTTTGCAGACTGGCAGATTATAAAGGCAGCCTTCGGATTGAGATTTCAGTGCCGGAAGGTGAAAAGCTGTGCGAACGTACTTTTAATCCAAGACTTGGCATTGTTGACGGTATTTCCATATTAGGGACGAGTGGCATTGTTGAGCCTATGAGCAGTCAGGCGCTTATTGATACCATTCGGGTAGAATTGCGTCAAAGAAGGGTTTTAGGATTTGATTATGTTGCCGTTTCGCCGGGAAATTATGGTTTGGAGTTTATTAGGAAAACATATGGATATGATTTGGACAAAAGTGTGAAATGCAGCAATTTTATCGGTGCAACCATTGATATGGCAGTGGAAATGGGATTTCAGAAAATGCTTCTGACAGGTCATATAGGCAAACTGATTAAGGTTGCAGGTGGAATTATGAATACCCATTCCAAAGAAGCAGATTGCAGGATGGAGCTTCTTGCGGCATTTTCCGTAAAGGAGCAGATAGAACCTTTACAGGTAAGAAGAATATTGGAATGCGTGACAACGGAAGAAGCAGTTTCTATTATAGAGGAAAGCGGGAAATTACAGCAGGTCATGGAGCAGATTGCAAAGCGTATCTGCTATTATATGGAAAACCGCGCCGGAGGAAAAATGAAAACAGATTGTATTCTGTTTTCCAGTGAATATGGAGAACTGGCAAAAAGTAAGGGGGCAGAGGAATGGTTTATTTTGTTGGGGCGGGAACAGGCGCGGTAGATTTGATAACAGTCAGGGGAATGCGCTTATTAGAACAGGCAGATGTGATTATTTATGCAGGTTCTTTGGTGAATCCAGAACTGCTTATTTATGCAGGAAAAGACTGCGAGATACATAACAGTGCGAAACTAACATTAGAAGAAGTAATACAAATTATCGTTGGTGCAGAAAAAGAGGGGAAAACAACTGTCCGTTTGCATACGGGAGAGCCGAGTATCTATGGAGCGGTCAGGGAGCAGATGGATGAGTTGGATACACTGGGCATTTCTTATGAGAGCTGTCCGGGGGTAAGCGCCTGTTTTGGCGCAGCAGCGTCCTTGAATCTTGAATATACGCTGCCGGGAATCTCACAATCCCTGATTATTACAAGAATGGAAGGCAGAACGAAGGTGCCGGACAGGGAAAGTATTGAGAGCTTTGCAGCACATAAGGCATCTATG
The DNA here is from genome assembly GCA_910575565.1 of Lachnospiraceae bacterium. Taxonomy (GTDB): domain Bacteria; phylum Bacillota; class Clostridia; order Lachnospirales; family Lachnospiraceae; genus Caccovicinus. Next base: position 30,341 of record CAJTFL010000017.1, read on the forward strand.
GCAATTTATTTAAGTGCCGGAATGATTCGGGAATTAAGCAGACGGCTAATGAATGGCGGGTATAAGGGGACAACACCGGCAGTGCTTATTTATAAGGCAACCTGGGCTGAGGAGGAGGCTTACCTGTGTACGATTGAGACATTATATGATGTATCCGTAGAGCATAGGATTACGAAAACAGCCTTGATATTGGTCGGAGATGCAATCGCGCATCAGTATTACAGAAAATCAAGGTTATATGCGCCGGATTTTTCGACCGAATACCGGGAGGCAAAACGAAAAGAATGAGATTAAGTATAATTAGCTTTACAGAAAATGGAAAACAACTTTCGGAAAGTATTGTAAAATTGTTGGAGAGGGAGTTAGAAATCAGGTTATATACAAAATGTGAGGCAGGTATAAAGGATGATCTTTATTCAGATATCTTATTTGTAAAAACATCTGTTGGAGATTGGGCAAAGGAACGGATTCAGGAGCAAAACGCCTTGTTGTTTATAGGCGCCTGCGGAATTGCAGTCAGGGCAGTAGCACCGCATCTTACGGATAAACTGCATGATGCACCAGTGCTTGTAATGGATGAAAAAGGGAAATATGTCATTCCGATTTTATCAGGACATATGGGCGGTGCAAATGATCTTGCAAACCATATAGCAAAGAAAACAGGGGCAGTACCGGTGATTACTACGGCAACAGATCTGAATAAAAAATTTGCTGTGGATTTGTTTGCAAAAAGAAATAGCCTGTATATTGCAAATAAAGATGGGATTGTCAAAGTATCATCAAAGATATTAGCCGGAAAAGAAATTACGATGTCCATAGAAGCGGGGCACGAAATCATCGGGGGAGAGTCGGGTATACGGTTCGTTCCATATCCGCCTGCGGGAGTTGCTGATGTTGTCGTAACTTCAAAAGATGATATGTTTGATACTTCTCTTTTGTTGAAACCGCGGGAGTATGTCATAGGAATTGGCTGTAAAAAAGGGAAAAAAGCAGATGAAATTGATGATTTTATCTTAAAAGCAATAAAGAAAAAGGGAATTTCTATAATGCAGATTTTCGCGCTGTCTTCGATTTCGCAAAAGCAAAATGAACAGGGAATTATTGAATGGTGTCGAACAGAAGGGATTCCATTTTTTACATATACAGCAGAAGAATTGCAGGAAGTAACTGGAACTTTTACAAAGTCTGTGTTTGTCAAGAATCAGGTTGGCGTTGATAATGTTTGTGAAAGGGCAGCAGTGAAAGCCTGTGGAGAAGGTGGAAAACTAATATGTCCAAAAGTTGCGGAAAATGGGATGACAATCGCGATTGCAAGGAGAGAATGGAAGGTATGTTTTGATGGCAAATAGAATTTATATTGTAGGAATGGGACCGGGAAGGGAAGAAATGATGACAGGAGAAGCATTGAATGTGTTAGATCAGTCAGATGTGATCGTTGGTTACACATTATATCTAAAGCTGCTTGGCGGGCGTTTTCAGGGGAAAGAAATGTTATCCACACCGATGCGTCAGGAGGAGGAACGGTGCAGGCTGTGTTTTGAGGAAGCTGAAAAAGGGAAAAAAGTAGCCCTTGTATGCAGCGGTGATGCAGGAATTTATGGGATGGTGTCTTTGATGTATGAGATTGGGAAAGGCTATCCGGAAATAGAACTTTACGTTATCGCAGGGATTACTGCGGCGAGCAGCGGTGCGGCAGTTCTGGGAGCACCACTGAACCATGATTTCTGCGTTATAAGTCTGAGTGATCTGCTGACACCGTGGGATGCGATTGAAAAAAGGTTACATGCAGCCGCAGAAGGTGATTTTGTCATTGTACTGTATAATCCGTCCAGCCATAAAAGAAAGAATTATCTGATGAGGGCATGTGAAATTTTACTGTGCAGCATGGAGGGAGAACGAGTTTGCGGATATGTTGAAAATATAGGAAGAGACGGAACGAAAGTGGAAATCTGTACCTTAAAGGAGTTAAGGGGCAGGGAGGTCAATATGTTTACGACGGTATTTATTGGAAGTTCCGGCTCGGAGAACATAAATGGGAAATTTGTCACAAGGAGAGGCTATAAGATTGAAAAAAATATTGATATTTGCGGGGACAACTGAAGGAAGAAAATTATCGGAATATCTTGCAGAGGCTGAAATAAATCATACAATCTGTGTGGCAACGGAGTATGGCGCAATTGTTTTAAGACAGCATCCCCTTGTAAAAGTACATCAGGGAAGAATGAATCAAGAACAGATAGAAAGATTTTTGGACGATGGAAAATATGGTGTTGTGGTAGATGCAACACATCCTTTCGCCAAAGAAATTACCTGTAATATAAAGGCAGCATTGAAAGAAATGGGACAGGGAGGAACAATAATTCCTTATTTAAGATTGAAAAGAAACGGCATTGAGGAAAAGGAAAACGATGTTACTTATTTTGAAACAAACGAAGAATGTGTAAAAGCGCTGGAAGATACGGAGGGTAATATTCTTTTGACTACCGGAAGCAAGGAATTGTACAAATATTGTATTTCAGAAGGAATAAAGCATAGATTGTATGTAAGGGTACTTCCAAGTGTGGAAAGTCTTTCTCTTTGTACGGAGCAGGGTATTTGCGGAAAACAGGTTATTGCAATGCAGGGACCTTTTACTACAGAGATGAATGAGGCTATCATTCGCCAATATGAAATATCTTATCTTGTAACGAAGGAAAGCGGTGTGCCCGGAGGTTATCAGGAAAAAGTGAGCGCTGCAAAAAAAACAGGGACAAAGGTATTTGTAATAGGCTGTCCTGAACAGGGCGAAGGATATTCTTTCCCTGAAATATGCCAGAAACTTAAAGATATGGGAGGAAAGAACTTCCAGACGAAAAACCCAAAAAAAGGAAATATGGAAATACCCTGTGGGTATCCCTCTATGTCCCAAAAACAGGACATATCTTTTGAGATTATCCTGGCAGGCATTGGCATGGGACATAGAAACGGTCTGACGGGGGAAGCAGCGAGGGCAATCGAGGAAGCAGACATTTTATTAGGGGCGGAGAGAATGATTATGACGGTCTGCTCTAAAGCAGAAAAATATCCCTTTTATCAGGCAGAACAGATTATCCCTTATCTGCATGACATGCAGAGCGGAAATACATTTACGGGAAATAAAAAAGTTGTGGTTCTTTTTTCGGGGGACAGCGGATTTTACAGCGGATGCCAGCTTCTAAATGAGGCGCTGAAAAAGGAAATCACAGAAGGACGCCTGAATGCATCCCTGCGTATTCTTCCGGGTATTTCGTCCGTAGCTTATCTGGCTTCATGCATTGGAGAGAGCTATCAGGACGCGGCTGTCTACAGCACACATGGGAAAAAATTATGCAACCTTGTACGGCGGATTAAAAGCAGTCCGAAAACATTTCTGATTATGTCCGGAGTAAAAGATATAAACGAGTTGGGAGAACGACTGACAAATGCCGGGATGCAGAAATGCGAAATCATTACAGGATATCAGTTATCCTATGAAGAACAGCGGGTGGAGAAGCATACGCCAGTAGAATGTATGGAATTGAAGGATGAGGGCTTATATACATGTTTTGTCAGAAATCCATATGCGATGCAAAGAAGGCTGACACATGGTATCGCAGATGGACAGTTTATCAGAGACAAGGTTCCCATGACAAAAGAAGAAATCCGGGAGATCAGTATTTGTAAGCTGCGATTAAGGGACGGGGCGGTTGTCTATGATATTGGCAGCGGCACGGGTTCTGTCGCAATAGAAATAGCGGGCATTTCTGACGATATACAGGTGTACGCGGTGGAGCAGAAGCATGAAGCTGTATCCTTGATAGAAAAGAATAAGGAAAAGTTTGAGCTGCAGAATGTAACCGTGGTAGAGGAGGAGGCGCCGGAAGGACTTTCCCGGCTGCCAATGGCGACACACGCATTCATAGGAGGAAGCGGTGGCAGATTAAAGGAAATATTGGTGTCGCTCCGACAAATTAATCCAAATATGAGGGTTGTGGTAAATGCTGTCAGTATGGAAACAATTTGTGAAATAAGAGAGATTTTATCTATGGATGATATTATAAAAGAAGATATTGTGCAATTACAAGTAAGCAGGGCAAAAAAAGCAGGAAATTATCATTTGATGCAGTCTGAGAATCCGGTTTGGATTTGTGCATTTGATTTCTGTGGCAAAGAGCTTGAAAGAAAGGCGTGATATTTGCATGAAAATAAAAAGAGTTATGATTGCAGCTCCTAAAAGTGGAAGCGGAAAAACAGTAGTCACCTGCGCCTTGCTTCAGGTATTAAAGGATTACGGCTTGAATGTGGCTTCGCATAAATGCGGACCGGATTATATTGATCCGATGTTTCATGAGAAGATAATAGATGTTCCGGCAAAAAATCTGGATACATTTTTTACAGATGAAGAAAAGACAAGGAAACTTTTTCAAAAAAGTGCAATGAAAATGGACTTTGCAGTTTTTGAGGGTGCTATGGGACTATATGACGGGGTAGGAGGAGTTAAGAAAGAAGGTTCTTCTTATCATCTTGCAGAAGTGACAAAAACACCGATTGTGCTTGTTGTTGATGTGAAGGGGATGGGACGCTCCATTATACCATTAATAGCAGGGTTTCTTAATTATGATAAAAAACATCTAATACAAGGTATCATACTGAACAGGATGTCAAAAGGATATTATGAAACATTAAAGGCATTGATTGAGGAAGAACTGCAAATAAGGTTACTTGGATTTTTGCCGGAAAAGGAGGAACTGCATATTGAGAGTAGGCACTTGGGACTTTTTCTGCCAGATGAAGTGAATCATATAAAAGAGAAATTACAGGCGGTTTCTGAATTATTTTTACAGACAGTTTCCGTAGAGCGTATCAAAGAAATAGCAGAAAGCGCGGAAGAACTGGAATCTGAAGAAATAGCGATAAAAGAAACCGGAATCGAAAGCTATGGGGATATTGGTCATGTGAAAGCAGTCAGCGACAGCCGTCCAACGATAGCAGTGGCAAAAGATGAAGCTTTCTGTTTCTATTATGCTGATAATATCCGTCTGTTGGAGGAATATGGGGCAAATATAACGTATTTTTCCCCACTGCGGGATGAAAAACTGCCGGAAGGATGCCATGCCCTGTTAATTGGCGGCGGATATCCGGAATTGTATGCAGCTCAGATTAGCGCAAATACGAGAATGCGTGAGGCAGTCAGGAATGCGGTTGAAAATGAAATGCCAGTCGTGGCAGAATGCGGTGGCTTTATGTATTTACATTCTTTTTTGAAAGATAAAGAAGGACTTTCTTATGATATGGCAGGAGTTATTCCTGCATCCTGCTATTATACCGGAAAACTGGTTCGTTTCGGCTACATAGAACTTCGGGAAAAGCAAAAGCATTTCCTACCAAACGGCGGGGGGATAAAAGGGCATGAATTTCATTATTACGACAGCACTTATAATGGGGCGGACGTAATAGCAGTTAAGCCGATGACTGGAAAAGAATATGCCTGCATTATAGAAAATAAAGCACAGTGGATGGGATTTCCGCATTTGTATTATCCGTCAAATCCTATATTTGCAAGAGCATTTGTTGATAAAGCAAAGGTATATCAAGGAATGATATAGGAAAGGAAGTATGGAAAAGTGAGTATGGAAAATTCATACCGTTTTTTTGAGAACAGGAACTGTAAGTATTTTCCCTGTCACAAGGGATTGGGAAACTTAAATTGCCTGTTTTGCTATTGCCCGCTATATTTAAGGGATAATTGTCCGGGGAATCCTGCATATATAGAAAAGGATGGGAGAAAGATAAAAGTCTGTACAAACTGTACCTTTCCTCATCGTCCTGAAAATTATGATGCGGTAATTCAGATATTGAAAAAGTAAGAGCGCATTATGATAACAAAGTATGAGAATGTACGAAAGCGCGCAAAGAAAAGTAATAGTAGATCGTCAGACAATAGAAGGTGTATCGTGATGAAGTGAGAGCTTTTAAACGATGCACCTTTTTTAGATTCAATTCTGAGGGAGTGTATGCTTGGTTGTCCAGATTTCAGGGAAGGACGGCAATACGGATTTATGATTGTGTTCGGTATTTGGGGTGAAAGTAATAAGATTTTGCTAAAAATTTACAAACACACTTGACAATATCTCTCTGAGATCACCGGCAGCCGGGGCGTTGTGTTCGCCACCGGAACGCCGGTCAGCAACAGTATGACCGAACTTTATACCATCCAACGCTACCTCCAGTATGAGCGGCTCCAGGAATTGAACATGACCCATTTCGACTGCTGGGCCAGCCGGTTCGGTGAAACGGTGACAGCCCTGGAACTGGCCCCGGAGGGGTGCGGGTCGCCAGTGGCGACCTCTAAGCGCTCAACGCGCTTAGAAGCACCGACCGAGCTGGAGGTGAGACCCGGCTACCGGGCGCGGACAAGATTTTCCAAGTTCTTTAACCTACCAGAGCTGATGAACCTGTTCAAAGAAGTGGCGGACATCAAGACCGCCGACCAGCTGGACCTGCCCACCCCAGAGGTGGAATACCACAATATCGTGGCAAAGCCCACCGGACACCAGCAGGATATGGTGAAGGCCCTCTCCGAGCGCGCCGCCAAAGTCCATTCGGGGACCGTTGACCCATCAACCGACAATATGCTGAAAATCACCTCGGATGGCCGCAAGCTGGGGCTGGACCAGCGCATCATCAACCCCATGCTGCCGGACGAACCCGGCACCAAGGTCAATCAGTGCGTGGACAATATCCTTCAAATCTGGCGGGACGGACAGCCGGAAAAGCTGACCCAGCTGGTGTTTTGCGACATTTCCACACCCCAGGCGGCTGGCTCCAAAAAGGTGGCCAAGACGCTGGATAACCCGATGCTTCATGCGCTGGAACAAGCAATTCCAGAGCCGGAGAACCCGCTGGCCTTTACGGTCTATGAGGACATCCGGCAGAAACTCATCGCAAAGGGTATGCCCGCCAGCCAGATCGCTTTTATCCATGAAGCCAATACCGAAGTCCGCAAAAAGGAGCTGTTCTCCAAAGTCCGCTCCGGCCAGGTGCGCGTCCTGTTAGGCTCCACCCAGAAGATGGGAGCCGGGACCAACGTGCAGGATTTGCTGGTGGCCCTTCACGATCTGGACTGCCCCTGGAGGCCGGGAGATGTAGGACGGATTTTGCGGACATTCAAAATAAAAAAGAATGTGGAGGTAACAGACAATGGCAAAGACGATTTTTGGGGAACTGGGCGGCAAATACGAACGGCAAGGAGATTATTTAATACCGTGCTTAACTGTACCCGCCGAAGAAGAACAGCCGATAGGCACATGGGGACAGCGGCATCTGGACTATTTGAAGCAGTACCGCAAAGTTACATACACTAATCTTCTCACAAGCGGCAGGCTCAACACTTACCTTGCCGACATCGACAGGCAGGCGCAGGAACGCTTTGAAAGGCTCATAGAGGGCATGAAACAGGCACAGGGCATAACGAAACAGCTAAAGGCAGAAAACGCCTTAGAATGGACAGGACGGCTAGGTAACATAAGGGCTTGTGCGAGGGAGATTGTGAACGAGGAATTTATTTATATTTAGACGTTGATGGCGGTAGAGAGAAATCTTTGCCGCTTTTTATTGACTTCCAGACACATATGTCGTATAATAATTTCAGACACATATGTCGGAAAGTAGGGTTGCTTATGAATAAAAGAGGAAAGGAAACAAGGAAACATATAAAGAAATGTGCATGTTCTTTATTTGCAGAAAAAGGCTTTAAGCAAGTTACAATGAAGGATATCTGCGATGCGGCGAAATTAAGCAGAGGCGGGCTATATTGCCATTACGAAAGCACACGTCAAATCTTTCAAGAGATTATTGATGATATGACAAGTGAGCAGGATAATGAGATTGATTTAAGGATTGAACAAAATTGTTCGGCAGTGACTATTTTGGATGAAATTTTAAACAAGTATGAGAATGAAATGCTTGACAGCCAAGCTTCATTAAGCATAGCAATATATGAGTATTTTAGCATTCGTGATATTGCAAATCAGAGCAATACGCTATATGAACAATATTTAATTTCAGCAAATACATGGAAGAAGTTAATACAATACGGGATGGACAGGCATGAATTTAATGAAGTGGATATTTCTGCGGTATTTGATTTAATTGTGTTCTCGTATCAAGGGGTAAGGATGTACAGTAAACTTATGCCTATGGATAAAGAAACACCTTCCAGAATAATAAAAGAAATAAGAAAAATATTAGTGAAAAGCGGCAGTAATAGCGATATTGCTTAAATATTTAATGAATAAAAACGCATTATGATTACTTGCGATTCATGCGAAAGGCGGTGTGAAAGATTTGAAATTGAAAATTATTGGCAGCGGCGGCATGTCAATTATTCCGAGTTCATTTTGTAAATGTAAAATTTGTGAAGAAGCCAGACGAAAAGGCGGCAGGTATGAACGGTTAGGACCAAGCCTGTATATTGACGATATAAAAATGTTGATAGACACACCCGAAGATATTGCGGTAGCCTGCAACAGACAAAGAATATCGGAAGTGAAGTACCTTTCCATTTCCCATAGTGACCCAGACCATGTCAGGGGTATTCGGATTGTTGAAAGGATAGGTTGCGACTTTATTAAAGGAACGAGTATGCCTATTGGCTTTTATGCTCTTCCAGAGGTCATTAGAGATATAAACCAAATGAACCGTGACTGCTTTAAATATTATGGTGACGTTCTTCATTGTATTTCTGTTAATGAAACACCGCATATAAAAATAGATAATATTGATATAGACTTAATCAACAATAACCCAAGCCGAAACATCACTTTTTATGTTCTGAAAGAGCATGAAAAAAAGGTTATCTATGCCTGTTGCAATCCGAAACCTTTTGCTCATAATGACTTATATTTTGATGCAGATATTTTGATTATAAGCATGGTTTCTGATGATGGAATATTAAATGATGGAACGAAGCTTATGGATACGCCTTTGAAAGATGAAATATTCACTTTGGATGAGGTTATAGAACTGAAAAACTATTATAGAATCAAGAAGATTATAGTTACACATATTGATGAAATATGGGGAAAATCATATGGTTATTACAAGGAACTTGAAAAAGAACTTGATAATATTTTATTCGCTTATGATGGTATGGAAATCATGGTTTGAAAAATTAAAATTTATAAAGTGGAGGAATGAATGATGGCATATGAAGAAATACGGCTTGTAAAGCCAAGTTTAGGATTGAAAGATAAAGCGCTTGAATATCGGCAGGAGCATTTTGATTTTGGAGAACAGATAATCAATGGGAGTGAATTATTTGATAAGATTGCTTCTTATGAGGAATGGTTTAAGAAAGTCATTGCCAATGCAAGTACGGAGACTGTTGACCCTAATTGGGTTTTAACAGATACATTTTTTGCAGTTAGGGTGTCAGATAATAAAATTGTTGGCATTGTTGATTTGAGGTATCAATTAAATGATTTCCTAAAAGATTTTGGTAATTGTGGATATAGCGTAAGACCGTCAGAAAGAAGAAAAGGGTATGCTACTGAAATATTAAGACAAATATGTTTGGTTGCGAGAAAATACGGTCTGAAACAGTTGCAGTTATCAGTTGAAAAGGACAATGCTGCTTCAATAAAAACAATCGAGAAAAATGGAGGGAATTATTGTAGGAGCTTTACTTTTGATAACGAGGAAGCATATGTATATTTGATAAATCTTTGAGGAGGATATTAGTCGTGTTACATAAAATAGAATGGGTATATTGTCCTATATGCGGAAACAAAACCCGTAACAAAATCAGAGAGGACACCATTTTAAGAAACTATCCTCTTTATTGTCCGAAATGCAGACAGGAAACATTGATTGAAGTAACAAATTTGAGGATGACAGTCATCGCAGAGCCAGACGCAAAGACGCAGAGCCGATGAACTTGTGAAATAAAATCACAGTTCATTGGCTCTATTTTATTTCATAAGGTTTTAAGGCAAACGCCCACCATATAAAAAACGGTGTTATGGTGGGCGGTATTGCTATGCCCGAAAAGACTTAACAGACACTCTCCAGACCTGTTTTCAAGTTTGGAGGGATTTTTTTATGTTCTTTTTTCGGGCAGTAATCTATCTGCTCATGCAACGCAGAATTTATCCATACATAGCATATCGGGGAATGGCAGGAAGCCAGTTAAAAAAATCCCTGCCCATGCAACGCTACTTCTCACCATGAAACCGGAAGTAGAATCTCCACTTAACAGAATTAGAATCACTCATAACCGTAGAGGTCACAGAGCCTTTGCGGTTTTTCTTTTGTCGTTTTTTATCGGAATATGCCGCAGGGCTGTTTCCGCTGTTGGCTGCCGTTCGCCGCCTTTCCCATCTAGATTTTAGCATTTTAAAAATTCAGATGGGAGGTACTTACGGTGAGATACGCACCAAGAAAAGTATATATCAAAGAAAGCGGCGGTTATGTGGAATTATCCTATACAGATTTCTGCCGCCGCAGGCAAGCCGACCAGAGTTACATGGACAAGCTGTTTATCCCCGTGCAAGGCTGTCTGCTTGAAGTTGTGCGGGAACAGTACACGGATTTCTATCGGGATAAAGAACGGTGGCGTTATCTGAAAAAACTGGACACGAACCACAAGCTGCTCTCATTGGAGGGATTTACAGACAGTGAGGGAAATGTGATTGACTTCGTTGTTGATGAAACGGTGGATGTTGCGGAAACCGTTGTCCATGCGGTGATGGTGGACAGGCTGAAAGCCGCCCTGCCTTTGTTGTCGGACAGTGAACAGACGTTGATACAAGCAATCTTCTTTGAAGAACTTTCCGAGCGGGAAGTCGGGTTTTGGTTAGGCGTGACACAGAGCGTTGTGAACAAGCGCAAAGCCAAAATCCTTGCGAAGCTGAGAAAGATAATGGAAAACAAAATTTAAGGCGTTCAGCCCCCTTGTTTTTTCCTTTGGGAAAATGAGGGGGCTTTTTCCTGCCCTCTCAATCAATTCGATTGGAGGAAATAAGGATGGCATACAACCACGGACGGGAGGACAGGAAATGACGTATCTGGAAAGAAGCCGAGGAAAAAATTCTGCGTGAGTGCGGCGTTGATGAAGCAACCATTGAGCAAATCCGCACGGATGACAGGGCAGATTTTAATTCCAACAGGCGGTTTTACCGATGGGCGAGCGACTTCGGCGAATACCTTGAGGGCATGGCGGACAGGGAGAAGCAGGCGGAGGTAAGGTCTGTTTCTGATTTACTGGACGAGATTCAGAGCGAAAATCTGTACCTTGCCTTAATCACGGTGGACAGACGCACATTACAAATCGTCCTGCTGAAAATGCAGGGATATTCCACAAAGGAGATTGCCCCGCTTGTGCATTTAACGGCAGGGGCTATTTATGCGAGGTTAAACCATCTGCGGAAGAAGCTGCGGAAAATTTTATAAGCGTCTCATATATCCTGCTTTCCTATGGGCTATCGGGTGAGGGGCAATCCCCTCATTCAATTCTTTTCGGGAGGAAAGCAGGATGGCATATAGGGATAAGACATACACGCTTCGGGAGGAATCCACGGAAAGCGGCAAAAGGTATTTTATCAGCTTTAAGGACGGGCAGGGGGAACACCACGAACTGGAAGTATCAGAACAGCTATTTGTTGAATTTCGGCAGATGGAGCGGAAAAACAGAAACCTTCAGCAATGGAACCAGCGGCACAGGGAGTTTAACGAGGTGTGGGACGAAACGCTTTACAGACGGGCGTTAAGAGTGCCTAAGAGCCTTGATGAAAGAATTATCGAGGAAGAACGGAATGACCTGTTTTACAAAGCGGTTGCCCGACTGCCAGAGATACAAAGGCGGCGTTTCCTGCTCTATTACGAGTATGATTTCAATTTTTACCAAATCGCAGAGATGGAGCATTGCACCGCTTCCGCTGTCCAGAAGTCCGTTTCGGTTGCAAGGGAAAAGGTCAAGGCAGAAATGAGGAAGTATCTCAAACCTTGACGATTACCACCCGAAAAAGAAATCCGCTTTTTATCGGCGTGGGACAGGCGGCATTACATACTCTCACTTCTTTTCGTGGGAGTAAATCTATTTAAGGAGGTCACGCCTATGTGCAACAAAAACAAAGACACCACCCGAAAGGAGGAATCCCATGCAGAAGCTTCAGACGGTCAACGCAGACACGCTCCTCTATGAGCCGCTTGAAAAGCCGTCCTTTGTGGTGGACGGTCTGATACCCACGGGCTTAACCCTGTTCTGCGGCTCACAGAAAATCGGCAAGAGCTGGCTTATGTTAAAGCTCTGCCTCTGCGTGTCGCAGGGAATCCCCTTGTGGGATATGCCGACACGGGAGGGCGACGTGCTTTACCTCTGCCTTGAGGACACATTCTGCCGTATACAGGACAGATTATTCCGCTTGACGGACGAAGCAAGCGGACGGCTTCACTTTGCGGTGGCAAGCGATAAGCTGTCAGACGGTCTTATCGTGCAGTTGGAAGATTATCTGAAAGAATATCCCGACAGCAGGCTCATTGTGATTGACACTTTGCAGAAAGTCCGCACCGCATCCAAAGACAACGCCTATGCAAGCGATTACGGGGACATTTCCCTTATCAAAGACTTTGCCGACAGGCACTCTCTGGCGGTCATTGTCGTACACCACATCCGAAAGCAGAATGACAGCGACGTGTTCAACAAAGTGTCTGGCACGACGGGATTGACGGGGAGTGCGGACGCTACCTTTGTTCTTCAGCAGGAAAGCCGTGCGTCCAATGCCGCAAAGCTGTATGTGACGGGCAGGGACACGCCCTATCAGGAATTCACGCTCCGCTTCCGTGATTGCAGTTGGGAACTGGTGGAGAGGAAAGAGCAGGAACAGCTTGCCAGAGAAGCGATACCAGACGTTCTTTTTCGGTTAGTGGATTTCATGCAGGGCAGGGAGGAATGGACTGGAACGGCAACGGAGCTGTTAGCCGCTATGGGGGAAACGGAAACCGTCCCCACGGTGATTACGAAATGGCTCAATGAATACCGCACCACGTTTTTAAGTGAGAATTGTATCGGCTACCAGTACAGCCGCAAAAAAGACGGCAGGCAGATTGCCCTTGCAAGACAGATGGGTGACAGCGATATTGGGATACCCCCTGTTACTGTCATTGACACTTAAAACCATATAAAGTTGGCGGTTCTGCCCTGCGGGTGACAGCAGTGACGGTGATGACGGCAATATTGGGATACCCCCGCCGCTGTCATCCCTGCGGGAGAACACCCCGTAAACGCAAAGTGCAGGCGTGGGCATTACTCGCCCTTTTCGGCTCGTAAAGCCACCCCTGCGGTCAGAAAAACCCCCCGATTTTTCCGACTGCGTTTACAGGGTGTAACACACTACACTTTGCCCTGCAAAGTCGTGTGCCAGACGTTCCCTCTGGACTCCCTTAAAGCAGGGCTTACGCCCTGCCCATCCTGCGCCTTGTGGCTTCGGATGGAAGAATGTGCGGTGACAGTCGGCGGCTCCCGTGGGGGGCATCCCAAAAACACCGTCACCACCGTCACCGTTGTCACCCAAAGAACAGTTACCCGCCGAAGAAAGGAGGAATCCTGCCATGCCCTATGCAATCCTGCGTTTCCAGAAACGCAAGGCAGGCGGCGTTGCGTCTTGCGAACGCCACAACGAGCGGAAGAAAGAAGCCTATAAAAGCAATCCCGATATTGACGTGGGACGCTCCAAAGATAACTACCATCTTGTGAATCCGCCCCGCTACACCTACAAGAAAGAGATAAACCAAATGGTAAAAGAAGCAGGCTGTAAGGTAAGGAAAGACAGCGTGATGATGGTGGAAACGCTCATTACCGCTTCGCCCGAATTTATGAACAGCTTACCGCCCGAAGAACAAAAAGCCTATTTCCAGACGGCTCTTGACTTCATATCGGAGCGTGTGGGAAAGAAAAATATCCTCTCCGCAGTCGTCCATATGGATGAGAGAACGCCCCATATGCACCTATGCTTTGTGCCGATTACGCCAGATAACAAGCTGTCAGCGAAATCTATTTTGGGCAATCAAAAGAGCCTGTCCGAGTGGCAGACAGCCTACCATGAGCGGATGTCCGCACGGTGGAATCAGCTTGAAAGAGGTCAGTCCTCAATGGAAACCAGACGGGAGCATATCCCCACATGGCTCTATAAACTGGGCGGCAGACTGGATAAACAGTATGAGGAAATCGTGTCTGCCCTCTCCGACATTAACGCCTTTAACGCAGGAAAGAAGCGTGACAAGGCTCTGGAACTGATTGCGACATGGCTCCCAGACGTGGAGAAATTCTCTATGGAAATCGGGAAACAGCAGGCATATATCGACAGCCTAAAAGAGAGAATCGGGCAGGAAACCGACTATGCGGGGCGTATGCGTGTTGAAAAGTACGAGCAGGAACGAAAGGTACAGAAAGCCAACCAGAGGATATTTGAGTTACAGAAAACCAATCAGCAGATGGAAAGGTTATTGAAAAAGATACCGCAAGAAGTGTTGGAAGAATTGCAGAAAACAGGCAGAACCAGACCAAAAGAAAGGTAGGTAGCAGATTGAAGAAACAGGATTTTAAGGTATTAAAGACCGCAGATTTATACCCGTTTCCAGACAACCCGTTTCATGTGGTGGAAGATGAAATGCTGTCAGAGTTAGCAGAAAGCATTAAGGAATTTGGAATCGTAACGCCGATTATCACACGCCCGAAAGAGGACGGGAATGGTTATGAAATCATTGCAGGACAGCGGCGTGTCCGTGCTTCGGAGCTTGCAGGGATAAACACAATCCCCGCTTTTGTCCTGCCCTTAGACCGTGACCGAGCCATCATCACCCTTGTAGACAGTAACTTACAGCGTGAAAATATCCTGCCAAGCGAGCGGGCATTTGCCTATAAGATGAAATCCGAAGCCATGAAGCGGCAGGGATTCCGCACAGACTTAACCTCGTCACAAGTTGGGACGAAGTTGCGGACGGACGATAAAGTGGCGCAGGGCTTCGGCGTTGGCAGGATGACCGTGCAGAGATTTATCCGCTTGACGGAGCTGATACCGCCGATTTTGCAGATGGTGGACGAGGGGAAAATTGCCCTCACGCCTGCGGTGGAGCTGTCTTTTTTGAAGAAAAATGAGCAGGAAAATCTATTCGCCACGATGGAAAGTGAAGAAGCAACGCCCTCACTCTCACAGGCACAGAGGATGAAGCAGTTAAGCCAGAGTGGGCGGCTTGACATGGACACTATCTTTGCGGTTTTGACCGAGGAAAAGGGAAACCAGAAAGAAACTCTGAAAATCAACACGAGCAAGCTGAAAAAATATTTTCCGAAGAACACAACGCCGAAGCAGATGGAGGACGCCATCATCAAACTGTTAGAGCGTGAATTGCAGAGGAAACGAAACAGGAACAGCCGCTAATCTTTCTTTTCGGGAGGTAAATATAAGACGCTGGAAGAAAAAAGACAGCCAGATAAGACAGAAAGTTGAGGTAGAAAATGAAAGAAATCCAGTATGAGATTGTAAAGGAAGTCGCTGTATTGTCGGCAAGTGACAGCGGCTATACAAAGGAAATCAACTTGATTTCATGGAACGGGAACGAGCCGAAGTATGACATCCGCAGCTTTTCCCCGAACCGTGAGAAGTGCGGAAAGGGAATCACGTTGACTGTTGATGAAGCGGCGGCTCTCCTTAAAGCATTGCAGAAAGAATTGAAAAGCGGGGATTGATTGTGTCTGATAGGCAGGGCGGGAGCATTTTTATATACTCCCCTGCCCTGTCTGGAAAGGAAGATTTGAATATGGGCGAGGATAAGACAGCGAACAAAAAGAGAAAGCGTATTGTGGCAAGACAGCCAGTGCAGATGATTGTCAGCCGTGAATATGTCGGCACACAGACTGTTGCGGAGGCGTTTATCCCGATTATCTCCGAGGATATACGCAGGAAGATTGCCGAGGGCGACACCTTCGACAATGAGGGGATATCCGCTTAGAATGTACGCAATGGAACACGAAAACGTTAGGGTAGATACGGAGGTTTTACAGTATGGCAGGAATCAAAGAAGAAAAGAAAATCTATTTAGTCGGCATTTACTGCCGCCTATCGAAAGACGATGGCACGGAAAATGAGAGTGCGAGCATTGCCACGCAGAAATCCATCCTCACGGATTATGTAAAAAAGCAGGGCTGGCATCTGGCAAAAACGTATGTGGACGACGGTTATTCTGGTACGAATTTTCAAAGACCGAGCTTTCAGAACATGATTAAGGACATTGAAAACGGGCTGATAAACTGCGTGATTACGAAAGATTTATCCCGTCTGGGGAGGAATTACCTTGACTGCGGATTATATCTGGAGGTAAAATTGTCTTAGAGAATATAATGTGAAGATTCATATATTCAACAATTCAACAATTTTCTAATTTATATGCTAAATGTAGATTGAAATTATGGAATATATATGATATAATTTTTTTGTTTAAATTCACTTTATATTTAAGGAGATTCTTATGAGTAAAAAGAAATTATACATTTTTTCCATTGAGATAAAAAAATTAATAGGAAATAGCCATCTTTCTGATGCTATCAATAAAATTAATCAAGCAAAGTTATCTCAAGAGGAATTAGATTTTCTGTTTATGTGTTTGCACAGCGAAGGCTATGATGTAGAAACAGACAGTTTTTACATTTGTGAATCAGATAATTCTGCCTTTTTAAGCCTTGTCAATTTGGTTCAAAGCAAGGTATCTTCCAAAAAGTAGGTGATAAAATGGATTTAGCAATGGTGATTTTGACTGCACTCGCAGTAATTGTTAGTGTTATTGCTCTTTGCGTAAGCTATAACGCTGCACAAAAGGGCAATTCTTTAGCTGCAACAGCAAATGAATTGACTAAAACAGCAAATCAAATGCAAATGGGACAAGTTGAAATGCAGATTCGTGAATTGATTCAAAATGCAAGAAGTCGTTACGAGGATATTGCTATTCAACTGAATGGGCATGAAAGTGATGAAACATACGGTAAAGTAATTACTTCTGCCTTAGAGGGTGTTTTAAATGCATATGATGAGGCTTGTGCAAAATATTTAGATGATAAAGTTGATAAAGAGCGATTTAAAAAGCTATATCACGATGAAATCCGCCAACTTGTAACTGATGAAGCTACAAAAGAAAAATATCGTGAACCACAAACAAAATTTCATGCTACAAATAAAGTATATACTGAATGGAACAATCTTGAAAAATAAATGTTTTGTGAATATTACTCTATAATTATATTTTAAAGCACTTGCTACTGACTGAAAGAAACAGTTAAGTAGCAGGTGCTTTTACTTTTTCAAAAAATCAGAACACCATGTCTAAAATCATGCTCCCTTATTGGCTATTGGGTAAGAGGTCAAATCCTCCCGCCCTTTTTTATTGTTACAAAACGATTCGTTACATACCCTTGCTTTCTGGCAGGGGTAAATAAATCCAAGGAGGACAACGCCTATGTGCAACAAACAAAATCCAACACGGAGGGAGGTATTTTATGCAGCAGTTACAGACGGTGGATGCTGACACGCTCCTTTATGAACCGCTTGAAAAGCCGTCCTTTGTGGTGGACGGTCTTATCCCCACGGGCTTGTCGCTGTTCTGCGGCTCACAGAAAATCGGCAAGAGCTGGCTCATGCTGAAACTATGCCTGTGCGTGTCGCAGGGAATCCCTTTATGGGATATGCGAACATTGGAGGGCGATGTGCTTTACCTGTGTCTGGAAGACACGTTCTGCCGCATCCGAGACAGGCTGTTCCGTCTGACGGACGAAGCGAGCGGGCGGCTGCACTTTGCCATGGCAAGCTGCAAGTTATCAGACAGTCTTATTGTGCAGCTTGAAGATTACCTCAAAGAATATCCACAAAGCAGGCTGATTGTCATTGATACGCTGCAAAAAATCCGTACCGCTTTCAAAGACAACGCCTACGCAAACGATTACAGGGATATATCGCTACTAAAGGATTTTGCCGACAGGCATTCCCTCTCGGTGGTGGTCGTACACCATATCCGCAAGCAGAACGACAGCGATGTGTTCAACAAGGTGTCTGGCACGACAGGCTTGACAGGAAGTGCGGACACTACCTTTGTGTTGGAAAAGGAAAGCCGCGCATCCGATACGGCGAAGCTTTTTGTCACTGGCAGGGACACGCCCTATCAGGAGTTGACGCTCCGTTTCCGTGATTGCAGTTGGGAGCTGGTAAAGCGGCAGACGCAGGAGCAACTTGCGGTGGCAGAGATTCCCCTGTCCTTTTTCGGGTGGTGTCGTTCATGCAGGGCAGGCAGGGATGGTCTGGCACAGCTACGGAGTGCTTCTGGAAGTCATGGGGGAAAGCGGGGAACTGTCCACGGTCATCACGAAATGGCTCAACGAGTACCGCTCCACGTTCCTTTATGAGAACGGCATCCAGTATGACTATCAGAGGAAGTATAGCGGCAGAAAGATTATCCTTGCAAGATGCGGCGGGGAGCATGACAGCCATGACGGGTATGACGGCAGTTTTGGTATGCCCCCTCATGCTGGCATTGACACGAGTAACGCCACCAATCTTTTATCCGAAGCGCAGAGCGGAGGATAAAGCAGGGCGCAGCCCTGCCAGAAGGGAGTCCAGAGGGAACGGCTGGCACACGGCTTTGCGGAGCAAAGTGTAGTGTGTTACACCCTGTAAACGCAGTCGGAAAAATCTTTTGATTTTTCTGACCGCAGGGGTGGGTTTACGAGCCGAAGAAGGGCGAGGAAACCCACCCCTGCACATGCGTTTACGGGGTGTTCTCCCGTAAGGGATGACAGCGGCGGGGGTATCCCAAAATACCCGTCATACCTGTCATGGCTGTCATGCCGTCGGGAAATGCTGCTCTGCCAGACACTAAAAATGGATAATAGACATTCTTCCATCGGAGTATGCCGTTGCCTATAAGATGAAACTGGAAGCGGTGAAGCGGCAGGGTTTCCGCACAGATTTAACCTCGTCCCAACTTGGGACGAAGTTACGGATAGAAGATTTTGCAGATGGAGGATGCCATCAGCAGGCTTTTCAAGCATGAAACGCAGAAGAAAGGAAACAGGGACAGCCGCTAATATTTTGTTTTCGGATGGTAAATGCGGCTTGGTCGTTACAGTGAAAGGGAAGAAAAATCTCTCTGCGCTATGAAAAAAAGAACTGGAAAATAAATGTTTTTATCTGGATTAGGGGCGTTTTCAGATGCCCTTTGTCCGTCTTTTAGGGAGGATAATGCCTATGGCAAAAACAGCAATACGCCCGAAAATAGAGGTTCAGCCTGTCTATCTGGGCGGCAGGGACATGAGGGAAGCCTTTATTTCCCTGCTTGTGAACGAGGTGCGGAGGGGGAAAACCTCTCCCCGCACCTTTGAGATAATAAAAGATACAGAATACAATGGGGACAGAAAATAAAGAAAGGGGATGGGTTGAATGGGTATTTTAAGAACCGCCTTGTACTGTAGGCTGTCAAAAGACGACATGGCGCAGGGGGACAGCGAGAGCATAAAAACGCAAAAAGCGATGCTGGCACAGTATGCAAGGGAGCATGGGTTTTTAGTCGTTGAAACCTATGTGGATGACGGTTGGAGCGGCTTGAATTTCGACAGGCCAGATTTTAACCGTATGCTGGATGACATTGAAGCGGGGAAGATTGACGTGGTAATCACAAAGGACTTGTCACGTCTGGGGCGTGACCATTTAAAGGTCGGGCATTTCACGGAGATTTATTTCCCAATGAAAAACGTGAGGTACATCGCCGTCAATGACTACGTGGACACCGCCAACAAAAACAACGACATTGCCGCACTGAAGAACGTGATGAATGAATTTTACAGCAGGGACAATTCACGGAAAATCCGTTCTTCCATTCGGGCGAGGGCGAAAGCGGGGCTTTACCGCTGCTCCTATGCGCCGTTCGGATACCGCAAATCGTCTGACAACCATAATAAGCTGGTAGTCGATGGAGAGACGGCATGGATTGTAAGACGGATTTTTGAGCTTGCAAATGCGGGCATGGGGGCGCACAAGATAGCAAGTATTTTTCGGGATGAAAAAGTGCCCTGCCCCTCATGGTGGCAGCATACCCGTGGGGAGAAGCATTACCCCGAACGCTTCAAAAACCCCCAGAACCAGTATGAATGGTCGCACACCATCATACGAAACATGATAGGAAACCCCGTGTATCTCGGTCATTCCGTGATGTGCAAGACGGAAGCCATTTTTAAACTCGGCAAATATAAGAAGCTGCCAGAGGAAGAATGGATACGGACAGACAATACCCACGAGCCATTGGTTTCGCAGGAAATCTTTGACGGGGCGAACGCAAAAATCCTGAGCAGGAAGCGTGACACGACAAATAATTTTGTGTCGGTTTTCTCTGGGCTTGTGAAGTGCGGCGCTTGCGGGAAAGCCCTTGCCCTGCGGTACTGGGGCAGGGACAGGCACCGTATCTATGTCTGCACCACCTACGCCCACAACACAAAAGCCTGCACAGACCACCGTATTTACTACGAGGATTTATACAATGCCGTGCTTGCCGATATTCAGCACCATGCCCGCCTTGCCTTTGAAGACAGGGAAAAAGCGGTGGCTCTGGCGGTGAAGATGAATGCCAGAGCGGATGGGAGCAGGGGAAAAAACAACGAAACGAAACTGAAACAGGCGAGGAAACGTTATGATGAAGTGACGAGATTGTTTGACCGTCTGTATGAGGATTCCCTTTCGGGGCGTATCTCCAATGACAACTTTACCCGATTGATTGACAAGTACCAGACCGAGCAGGAGAAATTATTGGAGCAGATAGCAACGCTTGAGGATGCCCTGCAGGAAGTTAAAGACAGCCAGAGCAATGCGGTACAGTGGGCGGAACTGATGGCGGGGTATGTGGGGATAACGGAACTGACCGCCGAGAACCTTAACCTCTTAGTGGAGCGGATTGAGGTGTCTGACCGAACGGAAACAGAGGACGGGATGCAGCAGACCGTCAAAATCTGTTACCGCTTCGGCGGTTACATAGGGGAGCAGACTGTCAAGACGAAGATGATTCGCAAGCCACGCAAAAAGAGGGACTGCCCACGAAAAACAGCAATGGAAAAATAAACTGTGACAGAGGAGGTAAACACAATGGAGAAAACAATTTTTGAAAAAATCGGCGGAGAATTTGAACGGCAGGGCGATTACCTTATCCCCAGCCTTGCAGTACCTGAATATTTCACGCCCAGGGAGCCATCAGTACGCTTTTGAGATCCACCAATGCATGAATGAGATCCGCTTACCTTTTGCCATGCACCATGTTACTCAAAGTGGGGCTTCCGTGTCAATGACAAGGGCTTACGCCTGCGCTGAAGCGCATCATTGACACAAAATCCCCCTTTGAGTGGGAGTAACTAAGCAAAAGTAAGGGGGAATCTGTTCTGCGAACCACTGGTGTCATTAAGAGAACTGGTGGAGCCTATTCACAATCAGATCTGGATCCCTTGACGTGGAATAATCAGTACCACCCGAAAAAGAACAGCCGATTGGTTTATTCGGGTGGCAGCATCTGGACTATCTGAAGCAGTGCCGAAAGGTTACATACACCAATCTTCTCACAAGCGGCAGGCTAAATACATATCTTGCGGACATTGACAGGCAGGCGCAGGAACGCTTTGAAAGGCTCATAGAGGGCATGAAACAGGCACAAGGCATAACAGAACAGCTAAAGGAAGAAAATGCTTTAGAATGTCTAGGAAGAATGAATAACATAAGGGCGTGTGCGAGGGAGATTGTAAACGAGGAAATCATTTATACATAATAGGTTGGCGGCTGAAATGCCGCCTTTCTAAATTTCCAACAGATAAATTTGTACTTATATATTGACATGGAGCGTACACCATAGTTTATTTTTATTTGAGGAGGTGTCCATATGAACTATACAACAAATGAGGTAGCGCTAGGGATTACGAAAGACACATTATTTTATTATGAGAGGGAAGGTCTGTTACCCCAAATTGAACGGGATGAAATGAACAGACGGATTTATTCTGAATCGGATATTGAATGGATATTTTTAATCCGTTGTTTACGGGATACAGATATGCCGATGTGCAAAATAAAACAATATATTTCTCTACTTAAACATGGTGGGGAAAACTCTATACCAGAGCGAAAAAATATTTTAGTTGAGCATGAAGCTTTTATTATAGGGAAGATAAAGGCATACCAAGCTTTATTATTGCTGATAAAAAAGAAGATTGAATTTTATGACGAAGTTTTAAATGATAAAAATACTGAATCTCAAAAGTGTATGGATTATCTCATGGAATGGGAACATTTCAAAGAACTTCTCGGAGGGATTGCATATGAAAAATAATAAAACAGCTTTGATAACAGGCTGTACAAGCGGAATAGGAAAGGCTCTGTCTGTCAAATTTGCACAGCAAGGTTACAACTTGATTTTGGTAGCAAAAAATAAGGATAAATTGAAAGAATTATCAAACCATCTGTCGCAGACTTTCCGCATAAAATCAGTTTTCATTGCTTATGGACTAGAAAAGCCAGAAGCCGCTGAATATGTATTCCGTAGAGTACAGGAATTGGATTTGAAAATTGATGTGCTTGTTAATAATGCGGGTTTTAATGAGTTTGGAAGTTTTATTAAAACAAGCAGGGAAAAAGAGCATGGTATGATGTACTTACATATGTTTTTTGTAACAGATATGATGAAATTATTCCTGCCCTCAATGGTAGATAACAAGCAGGGAAAGATTTTAAATATTGGTTCAACAGGCTCTTACATATCATGTCCCTATGATGCTGTTTATGCGGCAACGAAATCATATATTTTATCTGTGTCAAAAGGAATTAGTTCAGAACTCAAAGGCACTGGCGTAACAATCACAACTCTATGCCCAGGTTCTACAAAAACAGAATTTGCCGCTAAAGCAGGCATGGAAGATACTTTATTATTTAAATTGTTTGTTATGTCGCCAGAACGGGTTGCTGATATAGCTTATAAAGCTGTTATGAAAAGAAAAACGATAGTCGTGGCAGGAATTTACAATAAGATACTCGTTATGTCATCTTACATCCTACCAAATAGATTCGTTGATTATATTAGTAAGATGATGTTAGGAAAACAACGTCAAGTAGGTTAAATGAAAGACAAGATTCAGCAGAAAATTCACTCTTGCATATTAAGGGTGGCATAATTGCCTACTTCCCGTGGTGGCTTTCCATAGAAAAACATATATAATGTTATTTTAGAGGTGATATATATGAATTTAGAAGAAAAATTACAAATGCTAAGGAAGAAGAATGGTTATTCCCAAGAGCAACTGGCAGATAAGATTGGGATAGCAAGGCAGACTGTAAGCAAATGGGAAAACGGACAGGCAATTCCAGAATTGAATGGCTTGATATTATTAAGCGAATTATATGGCGTAACCATTGACAGAATAGTGAAAGATGATGATGAGTGCAACATTTTATTATGCAAGAGTGCGGACATTGACCTCAATAAAGTTGTTTCCTTTTTGGTTTCGGCAAAAAAGAATACATATCCAGTCAATGAAAATAAAGTACAATCTTCCAGAATGAAATCCAGTGATTTTTGTTATGCAGAAAATGAGTATAAATATTATGATACATATTTAGGTGGCGAAAAATTTACTGGTGAAGAAGCGGTATGGTACTATGATAATCCTATTTGGTGCATGAATTATACTGGTCGGGTTATAGGGGATAATTTTAACAATGGCTTTTTGAAAGAAGTTTTGTTGCAGGTTACGGAAAAATTTCCTTATCGGGGACCACAAATGTATACAAAAGGCGATTACCATTATCATTGTAAAGTAGATGGTGAATTTGTTTGGTTTCAAGGGTACGAAAATATTTTTTATTTGGATGAAAAAATTTATGAATGTTATTTTCATGGAGGCGTGATTCAATAGATGGATATTATAGAACAAAAAATAAATACGAAGGACTATTTAACGAAATCAAATTTGCCAGCAAGTGATTATGTGATAAATCCCTATGTCGGCTGTACCCATGCTTGTAAATACTGCTATGCAAGATTTATGAAAAGATTTACAGGGCATAAGGAAGAATGGGGGAAATTTATAGACATTAAGCAGTGTGAAAAGCCTATTAACCTAAAGAGATTAAAGGGAAAATCTGTTTTTATGTCGTCTGTAACAGACTGTTATAATTCTTATGAGGAGAAATACGGCATCACAAGAAAGATATTAGAACAGCTTGTGAATGCAGATTGCCAACTTACAATTTCAACAAAATCAACGCTTATTTTACGGGATATAGAATTATTGAAAAGGCTGTCCAATCTCAAAGTGGCATTTTCAATCAACACTTTAGATGACAATTTTAGGGCGGATATGGATAAAGGCAGTTCCATAAAGGACAGGCTTCATGCGATAGAGAAATTACATAATGTGGGTATCCATACGGTTTTGTTTATGTCTCCTATTTTTCCGTATATCACAGAATGGAAAGACATCATTGACGATACGAAAGAGAATGTATGTGAATATTGGTTTGAAAATCTGAACCTTAGAGGGGAATATAAAAGCAGTATCCTCTCTTATATCAATACACGCTATTCAGACTTAAAAGAAAAATATGAAACAATTTATTTAGAAAAAGATAGTGCATATTGGAACACGCTGGCTGATTTGCTCAATACATATTGTGACGAATTGGGATTAAATTATGTCAATTACTTTTACCATGAAAAACTTGTTAAGGAAAAATTAAATAACCAATAGTTAAAAAATGGGAAGGCAAATATGTCCATTGAATAAAAAAAACGATGTTCGATGGGCTGTATTGCTATACCTTAATTACCCTCTGACTTTGTTTTTAAAGTTTGGAGGGTTTTTTTATGTCCTTTTTTCGGGCAGTAACCTATCAGCTCATGCAACGCAGATTTGACTTATACATAGCATATCGGGGATTGGCAGGAAGCCAGTTAAAAAAATCCCTGCCCATGCAACGCTACTTCTCACCATGAAACCAGAAGTAGAATATCCACTTAACAGAATATGTACTTCCTATAACCGTAGAGGTCACAGAGCCTTTGCGGTTTTTCTTTTGTCGTTTTTTATCAGATTATGCCGCAGGGCTGTTTCTGCTGTTGGCTGTCGTTCGCCGCCTTTCCAATCTGGATTTTTACATTTTCAAAAATTCAGATTGGAGGAAAATACGGTGAAATACGCACCAAGAAAAGTATATATCAAAAAGAATGACGGCTATGTGGAGCTGTCCTATACGGATTTCTGCCGCCGCAGGCAAGCCGACCAAAGTTACATGGACAAGCTGTTTATCCCCGTGCAGGGCTGTCTGCTTGAAGTCGCGCGGGAACAGTACGCAGATTTCTACAAAGATAAAGAGCGGTGGCGTTATCTGAAAAAACTGGACACGAACCACAAGCTACTCTCATTGGAAGGATTTACGGACAGCGAGGGAAATGCACTTGACTTCGTTGTGGATGAAGCGGTGGACGTTGCGGAAACCGTTGTCCATGCGGTGATGGTGGACAGGATGAAAACAGCCATGCTCTTATTGTCGGACAGTGAACAGGCGTTGATACAAGCAATCTTCTTTGAAGAACTTTCTGAGAGGGAAGTCGGTTTAAGGTTAGACATAACGCAGAGCGTTGTCAACAAACGCAAAGCCAAAATCCTTGCGAAGTTGAGAAAAATAATCGAAAACAAAATTTAAGGCGTTCAGTCCCCTCATTTTTTCCTTTGGGAAAATGAGGGGGCTTTTGTCTGCCCTCTCAATCAATTCTGATTGGAGGAAATAAGGATGGCATACAACCACGGACGGGAGGACAGGAAATGGCGCATCTGGAAAGAAGCCGAGGAAAAGATTCTGCATGAGTGCGACGTTGATGAAGCGGTCATTGAACAAATCCGCACAGACGACAGGGCAGATTTTAATTCCAACAGGCGGTTTTACCGATGGACAAGCGACTTCGGAGAATGCCTTGAGGAAATGGCGGTCAGGGAGAAACAGGCGGAGATAAAGTCTGTTGCTGATTTACTGGGTGAGATTGAGGATGAAACTCTGTTTCTTGCCTTAGTCATGGTGGACAGGCGCACGTTACAAATTGTCCTGCTGAAAATGCAGGGCTATTCCACAAAGGAAATTGCTTCGCTTGTTCATTTGACGACAGGGGCTGTCTATGCAAGGTTATCTCATTTGCGTAAGAAACTGCGGAAAGTTTTGTAGTAATGCAGCCTGCTTTTATGTGAGATGTTGGGTGAGAGGTCAAAGGCTTCTCACTCATTCTTTATATACGATAACTCTTTGTATGTTCTCTAATGGAATTATACAGAAGTCTTTTTACCAGAGCATAATGTGAGGTATATAGCGGTCAATGACGGCGTTGACACCTTGAATAAATCAGCGATGGACATCACGCCTTTCCGCAACATCCTAAACGAAATGTATTCAGCCGATGTGTCGGTCAAGATAAAATCGGCGTACCGAGCGAGGTTTCAGCAGGGGAAATTCATGGGAACGTATGCGCCCTATGGATATATTAAAGACCCTGCCGACCACAACCATCTGCTGATTGACGATAAGGTGGCACACGTTGTAAGGGAGATATTCGACCTTGCGCTTGCGGGAAATGGAATCGCCAAAATCCGCAAGCACATCAATAAACAGCACATCTTGCGCCCTGCCGCTTATGCGGCGGAGCAGGGGGCGGCAGGCTATGAGCGGTACTTTGAGGGTAACGAGGAAAACCGCTATATCTGGAGCGAGAACAGCGTGAGGGGCATTTTAAGAAGCCCTATCTATGCGGGAAACCTTGCAGGCTACAAGCGGATTGCCGCCAACATGAAAAGCAAGAAACGCCCCTCTAAGCTGCCCGAAGAATGGGAAGTGATACCCGATACCCATGAGGGGATAGTCACGCAGGAGGAATTTGACACCGTACAGCAGCTTATGACGAGCCGCAGGAGGGAACAGAACGCAGGGGGATTTGAGAATATCTTTGCAGGCGTTATCAAGTGTGCGGACTGCGGCTATGCCCTGCGGGCTATGAGCGCAAACAGGAGGAAACGCCCCGACATTATCGACTGCGTACAATACACCTGTAATAATTATGGCAGGTACGGCAACGTCATGTGTACCGCACACGCCATCGAAGCGAGGGATTTATTCAACGCCGTCCTTGCCGACATCAACCGCTTTGCGGATATGGCGGTGAATGACGAGCGGGCGGTGAGGGCGATTGAGAAGCGGCTCACGGAAACAGACCAGAGCAAGGCAAAGGCAATGGAGAAAGAACAAAAGAAGCTGAACAAACGCCTTGCGGAGCTTGACAGATTATTTTCCTCTCTCTATGAGGATAAGGTCATGGAGCGTATCACCGAGCGGAATTTTGAGATGATGTCGGGGAAATACCAGAAAGAACAGCTTGAAATTGAAGCGAGATTGAAAGAGGTAACGGAAACGCTCAACGAAAGCTATGAGAAATCGCAGGGAATCCGTGACTTCCTCTCCCTTATCCGCAACTATCAAGGCTTGAAAGAACTGGACGCAACAGTGGTAAATGCGCTGATAGACAGGATACTTGTTTCGGAGCGTGAGAAAATGGCAGACGGAACAATTAGGCAGGAAATCAAGATTTACTATAAATTCATCGGCTTTGTCGGTGAATTACATATCACACCCACAAAGCGGTGGACAGCATTACCAGCTAAACACTGTACGGTGTGCGGCATTGAATACGTCCCCGGCTCTGGCATATCGAAGTATTGCCCTGCTTGTGCCAAGAAGATACAGAGGGAGAAATCAAACGAGTGCAAACGCAGGAGCAGGGAGCAGAAAAGGATGGCATGTATTGAACTGTCCGCAAAAAATGACCGACTGATCTGGCCCAGCGAAAAGGGCGGATCGAGCGCCAGGGCAACCAGAACCCGCTGGTCCATGTTTACCGTTATGTGACCGAAGGGACCTTCGACGCATACCTCTGGCAGACGGTGGAGAACAAGCAGAAATTCATCTCCCAGATCATGACCTCAAAATCCCCTGTCCGCAGCTGTGACGATGTGGACGAAACCGCCCTGTCCTTTGCGGAGATCAAGGCCCTGTGCGCCGGGGGACCCCCGCATCAAGGAGCGTATGGATTTGGATGTGGAGGTATCCCGCTTAAAGCTGATGAAGGCCGACCACCAGAGCAAGCAGTACCGGCTGGAAGATCAGCTGTTAAAGCACTTCCCGGAGGAGATCGAGAAACACAAAGGCTTTATCCAGAGCCTGGAAACGGATATGGAAACCCTGGCGGCGCACCCCCACCCGACAGACGGATTTACCGGCATGGAAGTCCGGGGCGATACGCTCACCGACAAAGAGAATGCCGGAGCCGCCCTTTTGGACGCCTGCAAGGAGGTTAAAGGCTCCGAGCCGGTGCAGGTCGGCAGCTACCGGGGATTTGCTATGTTTGTAACCTTTGATGCTTTTCAGAAGGAATATATGCTCCAACTGAAAGGCCGCATGACCCACCGTACCACCTTGGGCGCGGACCCGCGCGGCAACCTGACCCGGATTGACAACGCGCTTTCCCAGATGCCCCAGCGTTTGGAAAGCGTCAAAGTCCAGCTGGATAACCTTTACCAGCAGCAGGCCGCCGCGAAGGAGGAAGTGGGCAAAGCCTTCCCCTATGAGGAGGAATTGCGGGTCAAGAACGCCCGTCTGGTGGAGCTGGATATGGAGCTGAACATGGACAGCAAGGGGCAGTCCCGTCCAGAAGCGGCGATTTCCAAGCGCGCAAGGCCCTCGGTGCTGGAAGGGCTGAAACGCCCCCTCCCGCCCCGTAGCATGGAAAAGAAACCCAGACAACAGGAACAGGAGGCAAGATAATATGAACAGCAATGAAAAGAATACGGCTCTTTATGAGAAGATGGCCGCTGAACAGGATACCTTCCGGGATTGGCTGAAAAGCCAGTCCCCGGAGGAGGTCTTAAACCACGCCTATGAGTACACCGTCCGGGAGGACATTGTGATGGCGATGGAGGAACTGGAACTCTCCGATAACCAGGCACAGGCGCTTCTGGATCCCCCCTCGCCGCTGGCCGATGTGTACCGCCATTTTGAAAAGCTGGAAACCGGCTATATGGATGTGATCCGGGAAAGCATTGAGGAACGGGCCAATGAGATGCACAAGGCAAAAGAGGAACAGAGAGCCGCCCCAATCTATCCCCACTCCGCCGCCTATGCGTCCGAGCATGGGGAGATGGCGCAGTACCGCGCCTCCCTGCAAGCCAGTCTTGCCTGCAAAGAAGCCACCCGGCAGGCCATCAGCGCCCACTATGGGGATAACCGCTTGAATACCGAGGCCGCTGTCAAAGAGGTGCTGGAACAGTTCGGGCCGGAGCGTATGCAGTACATCCTTGCCAATACGGTGCTGAAAAAGGAGCATGACGGGCGTATCTCCCGCGATAACAAAGCCTGGGCGAAAACAATCCCCATGCCGGAGGATGGCGGCGATCCCCGCCACAGCTATGCCCTGGTGGTGGATAAGGTCAACCCCGGCCTGACCGACCTGTTCTTGAAGCAGGCGCGGAAAGTCCTTCAAGCCCCGGAGAAAGGCTCCGTCCTGGAAAAACTCAAACAGGAGCCGCCGGAACGCAGCCCCGCCGCCCCTAAGAAACGGGAACCGGAACGATGAGCGCGGCAAAGCGGAAACGGGAGGTACAGGTGAATTTCCGGGTTTCCCCGGAGGAGCTGGCCCTGATTGAGCAGAAAATGTCCCAGCTTGGAACCGTCAACAGGGAAGCCTACCTGCGGAAAATGGCGCTGGACGGGTATGTGGTAAAGCTGGATTTGCCGGAGCTGAAGGAGCTGGTGTCCCTGATGCGCTATTCCAGCAACAACTTAAACCAGCTGACCCGTAAAGTGCATGAAACCGGGCGGGTTTATAACGCTGATTTGGAAGATATATCCCAGCGGCAGGAACAGCTTTGGGAGGGTGTGCAGAAGATACTGGCCCAGCTTTCCAAGCTCTCCTGACCGGATAGTTTGCTCCATCTGCGGAGGGAGGAACGGCGTTCTTCGCCGCGCCTTCCTCCGCTTTTTCTTTTTGCCGCTATTTCCTTTCGTGCTACAATCATGTATAATAGTAGCACGAAAGGAAGTGAGGGCATGACACAGTTTGAACAGCTGGACACGATTTTAGAGGGACAACACGGTATGCTCCAAACATCAGAGGTGGTGAAACGGGGAATTCCAAAATCCGTTTTTTACAACTATGTGAAGGAAAAAGAATTGGAACAGGCGGCACATGGGGTTTATGTATCGCCGGATGCCTGGGTCGATGGGATGTACCTGCTCCATTTACGATGCAGCCAGGGGATTTTTTCTCATGAAACGGCGCTGTTTTTCCATGATCTGACCGACCGGGAGCCTTCCCCCTATTCCATTACCGTCAGACGGGGATACGGCACGACCAGATTGAAAGCGGACGGGATTTTGGTCTACACCATAAAACCGGAGCTGCATGACGTCGGAAAGAGTACGGCTCGAACCCCTTTCGGGCATACGGTTCCGGCTTATGATATGGAGCGGACCATCTGCGACCTGCTTCGCTGCCGGAGCAGCATTGAGATGCAGACATTTCAAGGGGCGCTCAAAATGTACGCCCGCAGGAAAGAGAAAAACCTGCGGAGGCTGATGCAGTATGCAGGGCTGTTCCGGGTTGAAAAAATTTTGCGGCAGTATTTGGAGGTGCTATTATGATAAAGACAGCAAGGCAGCTGAAAGATTTGATCCGCAATCTCGCAAAGGAGAAATCGGCGGACGCACAGATTTTGATGCGGAACTATATGATGGAGCGTTTCCTGGAACGTATTTCCCTTTCTGAATATCGGGATAACTTTATTTTGAAAGGCGGGATGCTGGTTGCCGCAATGGTAGGGTTGGATGCCCGGTCTACAATGGATTTAGACGCAACCGTCAGAGGGGCCAGCGTGAATGTGGAGGACATTGAAAATCTGATGTCCTCTATCATAGCAGTCCCCATTGAGGACGGTGTGGAGTTCCAGGTGAAAAGCATTTTGGAAATCATGGACGAGGCCGAGTATCCGGGGATTCGGGTCAGCATGGCCACTGTCTTTGACGGGGTGGTGACGCCGCTGAAAATTGATATTTCTACCGGGGATGTGATTACGCCGAGGGCAGTCCGGTACAGGTTCCGGCTTATGCTGGAGGAACGCTCCATTGATATTTGGGCGTACAATCTGGAAACCGTACTTGCGGAAAAGCTGGAAACAATGATTGCCCGGACCATAACAAACACCCGTATGAGGGATTTTTATGACCTCTACATTCTGGAACAGCTTCATGGAAGATCGCTGGATTCCGATATTCTCCGCCACGCGCTCCTTGCTACCGCCCGCAAGCGCGGAACCGAGGGGCATTTGAAAGAAGCGAAGGAAGTGTTTTCCGAAGTAGAAAACAGCCATGCGATGCAGGCGCTTTGGTCCGCTTACCGCAGGAAATTTTCCTATGCGGCTGATCTGGAATGGAACACCGTTATGGGGGCGGTCCACCGTTTGTATGCTCTGACAGAGGACAGTGAATCGGAATGAAAAAGCGCGGGCATTACTGCAAAATCTGCGGTGAGTATAAATCAAACGAAAAGTTTTCGGGTAAAGGCCATGCGGCGCATATCTGCAAAACGTGCGCCTCCCTGCCGCTGGAAAAGAAATCTGAAATGGCGGCAATGAACCGCTTGTTGAATCTCCCCTGGCGGCTTTCAAATGGATCTATGTCAATACTTTGGACAAAAAAAGTCGAAAGATTATGCTGCTTTTTTGAGTTCCTCATCCTCCTTTTGCTGAGGTGTCATATAACCAATTGCACTATGGATTCGTTTGCGGTTATACCAGCCCTCTATATATTCAAAGATTGCCCTGCGGGCCTCTTGCGAATCTTGATAAGTATGAAGATAGATTTCTTCCTTTTTCAGTACAGAATGGAACGATTCGATACAAGCATTGTCATAAGGATTTCCCTTTCGGCTAAATGAATGCCGTATCTCCCTGCTGTTCAGGAACTTCTCAAATGATTGGCTTGTATACTGGCTTCCTAAGTCACTGTGGAGAATAATCCCCTTTGTCTCCCTGACATTCAGACAGGCGTTCTTAACAGCTTCTATCGCCAGTTCTGCTGTCATGGATGTTCCATACGCATATCCGATAATCTTACGACTGCACAAGTCCATGACTGAAGCCAGATAGGTCCATCCTTCTTTTTGTACATGGATATAGGTAATATCGGTACACCATTTCTGGTTGATGGTTTCCGTCTCGAAATCACGCTTCAGAATATTCTCTTTATTATCGGGAACGGTTCCGTGATTGGCATGATGGTTGTATTTCTTTACTACAACAGAGCGAAGCCCTTGCTCTGCCATATGCCGCTGAACCCGTTTTATGCTGCAGGGAGTCCCGCTGCCATTGAGCGTACGGCATATTTTAACTGCCCCATACCGCTGCTTTGAATCTTCATAAGCGTCTTTTACCTTCTGGCTGAATTCCTTATATTCCTTCTGCCGGTTTGAGGGTACACAAACCAGAGCTTTGTAATAGGTACTCCTTGGGAATTTCAGGGCACTGCAAAGCTGGGATACCGTATAATGGGTTAAGTTTTGCTGGATAAAAGAAACAATCTCAGCTATTGTTCTTTTGCGAATATGGCGGTCGCTTTTTTAATATTTCATTTTCGATTTTAAGGCACTGGATCTCTTTCTGGAGAGCTTTATACTCTTTGAGTGTAACGGTTTCCTCCTCGGACACTTTGATTGGAGAAAGCTGTTTTACCCAGTTGCTGAGTGTGCTCCGATTTACGCCATATTCACGTTCCAGTTGTGGATACGAAGTTCCTCCGGCATTGTACAGATCCACGATCTGCTGCTTGAATTCCGGGGTGTAGGATTTTTGGTTTTTCGCCATGCTGAACATCTCCTTTGCTCTTTCACTTGATAGTATAGATTGTTCAACTTTTCCTGTCCACACTTATATACTAACACCAATGCACGATAAACGCCCGAACATTCGGGCGCTCGCAAAGGAACAATATGAAATGCGCTTTTCGCCAGCCCGGTTCGAGGAGGATGAACCAAACGGAGATTTCACAGATTTTCCCTATGACATACTTTGAATAACCAGCAACGGCCTGTTCATCAGGCCGTTATTTTTATGAGAGGAGGATTCCATCATGGCAACCACACGCATCATGCCGCTGCACAGATAACATGACCGAAACATAAAACATCCCGTCTTTCCATTCAAAGCGGGTATCGCCGCTGTAACGCTCCACAGTCACCCGTACCGATTCCGTCCCAACGCCAAAGCCATCGTGACTGGAGGAAAGGAACCGCCCGTCATCGGACTTTGGCGGCTGGTCGCTGGTATTGTCCAGCGTCAGATAAAGGGCCTGCTTTCCCTGCTGGCGGATATGCAGGCGAATGATGCGGGGCGCTTTGGAACGGTTGCAGGCATCAATGGCGTTTTCCAGCAGGTTCCCCAAAAGGGCGCAGAACTCCGGCTGTGGGATGATGGTTTCTTCCTCCATCTGGACAGAAACCTCCATATCGGTCTGCTGCCTCACCGCCTGCTCCCCATAGTAATGCAGTACGGCATCCACCGCATAATTTTTGCAGAACCGGCGGACTGCATCCGGCGGCAGGCTTTCCTCATAGGCTTTCATATACTCCGCAACCCTGTCTATATCACCGCTCTCCACACAGCCCTGCAATGCCTTGAAATGCTGGCGCAGATCATGGCGGGCGCGCCGGGTGTCCTCAATGCTCTTTTGCAGGATGCGGTACTGGGCGGCCTGCATCTGCAAAAAACGGTTCTCCTGCGTCAGACGCATATTCTTTGTCAGCCCCCTTGCCATCCAGTAAAACAGCGCGTAACAAAACAGCAGCAGCGCCAGAAGCGCCAGCATCAGAACCGGATAAAACATCATAACCCGGTTTGTGTAAAGAGTGGAATATTCCTGGGGCCGCATGGCAATGTTCAGGCTCAGGAACACCACCGGAAGAATCCAGAATACATACCATGTCCCCGGCATTTCAATTTCATCCAGAAGCCATCTTGCGGCATGGGTGGCCGGATACCACATAAGCCCCAGCAGCGTCCAGCAAAACAGGGCATAGGCCGCTGCCCCGCCCAGAGAAAAAACCACAGGGCCGCTTTTGGGCGAAAGCAGGGCGTCCGCCAGGACTGCCAGATTTCTCAAAGTGGAAAACGTCCCGCAGACCGCCAGAAATACGCTGACGGTTTTCCAGTAAGACAGCGTGATTGTCCGGCAGTAAAACAGGGCAGACAGCGCCAGCGAGGGAACCAGCCAGAGGTTCGTATCCCACCGGAATCTGTAACAGGCAGCGCCGCCCGCAACAGCCCACAGCAACAGAGCGGGGATTCCCCACAAAGCGATCCGTCTGCCCTTTCCATTCAGGTGTCCTTTCATGGGCAGATAACACAAAACAGCGCCGGGGATTATAACCGAAAGCTCCAGCATAGGGCGGAGAACGGTATCATTTCCCATCTCTAATGCCCTCCTCTCATCCGGGCATAAGTAAAAGCGAGAAACTGTTCCCGCACCTCCCGGTATTTTAACCGGCTGATTGGAACCGCTGTCCCGTTTTTCAAAAGAAAACGGTCAGCCAGCAGCTCCTCCACCTGCTCGAAATTGACCAGAACGCCCCGCGTACAGTCACAGAAATAGGGATAGTCCAGCAGCAAAGCCGCAAAATCCGCCTGCCGCATGGGGACGGTTATCTTTTCCCCGCTGGTGATATGGACTTCCACACAGCGTCCGCAGTATTCCGTATGGGTAATCTGGTGAAGCAGGAGCGGCTGCTGTCCTGCCGCGCCCGGAACCATCACACACTGGTTCTGTTCCAGAAGCTTTGCCCCGCACCGGGTCAGGGCCTGTGCCAGCTTTTCATAGGAATAGGGCTTGACCAGGTAAAATGCCGCCGCCACATCATAGCTGTCCACAGCAAATTCCTTGGTGGTTGTCGTAAAGATTAGCTGGCAGGCATCGTCCTGCTCCCGGATTTTTTTCGCCGCTTCCATGCCGGTCATGCCGGACATATAAATATCCAGAAAAATCACATCAAAGGTATCCGGGGCAAAGCCTGCAAGCAGGGCTTCGCCGCTTTCAAAAACTGCCGGGGCCGGAACCAGGACAATCCCCTGCTCCCGCGCCCAGCGGCAGATAAATTCCCGCAGTTTCCCAGCGTCTGCGGAAAGGTCGTCTGCAATGGCAATTCGCATCATTTTCGCCTCCTAACACAAAAGACTTCGTTTGTCAAGACCCATTATACCATATTTTCAGCGTCCTGACCTACATCTCATGCAGATTTTTGACATCTCATGCAGAGCCTATTGACAAGAACGGGAAAAACGCTATGCTAAATATATAACCGATTCCTTAAAAGGGTCGGTTTTTTTGATGCCATTTTTTCATTTTTATATACTGCGGAAAGGAGGAGCCGGATTGAGGATTGCACTTTATAATGAAAACCCCGGAGAACTGAAAGCACTGGCAGGGCAGCTTGACCGGTGCGCCAGGGAATACCTGCGTTTTGCGGAGATCGTCCCCTATGCCAGACAGGAGGATTTTTGCAGCATGGTGCGGGACGGGCCAGATTTTGACCTGTTTGTGGTGGCGCAGGACGGCACGTTCAGCCTGGAGGTGGTGGAACTGCTGCGGGAGGAACGGCCAAAGGCGCGGATTTTCTGGTTTTCTGACCTGGACTTCGCCCTGCGCGCCTACCGCTACAACGCGGACTGGTTTGGGCGAAAGCCGGTTGCCCTGCCCGCCATGCAGAAAGCCTTTGGGCAGCTTCTGCGCCGCAGAGGGCAGCTTATGACGCAAAACACAAATGCTTTGTGAGCCGCCCGTCCCAAAACCAAAAAGCGCCTGCCCAGGGCGCGGGATTCATCCAAACACAGGGAATTGGGAACCATACATTTTTTCAAAATATCAGGAGGGCATTTTATGAGAAACAAGTTAAGGAGGCCGCTGGCGTTCCTGCTGTCTGCGGTGATGATTGTCACCATGTCAGGAACTCCGGTTCATGCGGTGGCAGACAGAGGACAGCCGGAAACCGGGCTGTGCGAACACCACACCGCGCATACGGACGATTGCGGCTACACGGAAGAAACGCCGGGAACACCATGCGGCCACGAACACACAGAGGACTGCTACACCGAAGTGACCGAGTGCGTCCACGAGCATACGCCGGAGTGTTACCGGTCGGAAACAGAGGACAGCGTATCGGGCAGCGAGGCTACCCCGGCAAACGCAGAGAAACGGGAGCCGGAAAACTGCCCCCATATCTGCGATGGGGAAAGCGGCTGTATTACGGAAAAATTGGACTGCCGGCATGAGCACAAGGTGAATGGCGGCGAAGCCGACAGAGAGGGCGGCCTGGGCCGTGACAGCGAGTGCGGCTACACCGAAAGTACGCCGGGAACACCATGCACCTATGTGTGTGAAATCTGCAATCCGCAGGACAGCGGCGAAGCCGACGAGGAACCGGAAACAGGAATCATCAAACAAGAGCATTGCTCTTGTTTGACCCTCTGTACAGAGGGTCAAATCAATCCTGACTGCCCGGTCTGCGGCGCAGAGGATGCCGGCCTGTCGGACTGCAAAGGGAAAGCTGAAAAAGAAGATACAAAACAGCCGGAAGATACCGGCATCTGCAAGCATCATCAGGAACATGACGATGCCTGCGGCTACCAGCCGGAATCGGAGGACAGTGAAGGAAGTCCGTGTACTTATGAGTGCCGTATCTGCCCCATCGAGGACCTGATCGCCGCCCTGCCGGATAAAGTGACGGAGGATAACGCGGAGGATGTACGGGGGCAGCTTGATAAGATACTTGCGCTTTTTGGAGAACTGACAGAGGACGAACAGGAGCAGATCGACCTTTCCCGCTGCTACGAGCTGCAAGCGGCGCTGGACGGGGCCAACGACCCTGCCCCAATAACGGAATCTGTCGAGTATCAAGAGGCGTCCTGGGACGGCAGCCAAGTGACCTATGAGAGCAAGACCGAAACCTGTACCCTCGTTGAAAACAGCGCCGAGGCGGTCACATGGACTGCGGGCTGGTACGCGGTCAGCGACACCGTCACCATTGACCAGCCCATCACCGTCAGCGGCGATGTAAGCCTGATTCTGACGGACGGCTGCGACCTCACAGCGGCAAAGGGCATTGTGGTGACGGACGGCAACAGCCTGACCATCTACGCACAGTCCAAAAATGGCGGCACGCTGAACGCCACCGGCACGACTGACGATAGCGGTAATGCCAGCGCGGGCATCGGCGGCAGTACGTCCTCCTTTGACAGCGGCAGCATTACCATTTATGGCGGCATAATCAACGCCACCGGCGGCGTTGCGAATAATAATTCTGGTAATCCTAATTATGGCGGCGCAGGTATTGGCGGCAGTACCACCAGTTCTGGAAATGGCGGCAACAGCGGCACCATCGAGATTTACGGCGGCACGATCACCGCCAACAGCGGCGAAGGAAGTAACACTGGCGCAGGTATTGGCGGTGGTGGCGGAGGAAATGGTAAAAACGGCGGAGACGGCAGTGGTATCACCATCTACGGCGGCAATGTCACGGCAGCGTCTCATGGAACTCAATCTGGCGGCGCAGGGATCGGCGGCGGTGCGGGTAACAATGGCAACGGCGGTGCGGGAAACAATATCCAAATTAACGGCGGGATGGTACACGCCACAGGTGGCAATTTGGGTGCGGGCATTGGAGGCGGCGGTGGCAGCGAGAGTGGCGATGGCACCGTCACCATCAGCGGCGGCACAGTGACCGCTGTTGGAGGAAACTATGCCGCAGGCATTGGCGGCGGCGGTGGGTATCAGTACAGCAACCAATGGGCCAGTGGCTCTATCACCGGCGGCACCGGCAGCGTCACCATTACCGGCGGCATTGTAGATGCTTCCAGTCCCACAGATGTCTATTGGGAAGGCTACGAGGGCGCTCCCATCGGCAACGGCGGGAACGCAACCGCAACAGCGACCGTCAACAAAACCACCGGCATAATCTTTGAGAACGGTGTGGGTACTGTCTGCGGCGATGTGACCTTTGACGGCAGCTATCCCGTCCCCGCGGATTACACGCTGAACATCCCCGCCAATGCCAGCCTGTCCGGGAGCGGCACTTTGACCGGCGGCGGAACGTTTACCGCCGATTTGTCGGAGGATATGGTTTCTGTCCCCACCGATTTGTATTATAACGGGCAGAACAGGTCAAATGACATAAAAACCCGGCTTTCCGACGGACTGACCCAGGGCATTGCAATTTGCGGCCAGACCTTTGCGGTCAGCGGCTGGACGGTGGAGGTCAGCAAGACAGACACAGACGACTTGCACTATACCGCTACTTATACGAATACTGACAACTCAAACACTTTCCAGAAAACTATCACGCTCCAGCAGTCCGGCACGCAGTTTGTCGGGGACGGCGCTGTGGGAACCTACAAAGACGGCGTGGTGTGCAGCGACTTCACCGCCAGCGACACCATCACCGTCAAGGCCACGCCCACCGCAACCGGGCAGGCTCCGGCAAAAGCGGCGGCACGTCTGAGGGGTGATCCTACTGCGGGCCAAATGGTGGTGTTTGTGGGTGATACGCAGGTGTGCGCTCCTGCGGACGTTGGCGCGGACGGCAGCTACACCATGAACGTCAGCGCCGCCGATGTGCTGGTTGCGGCAGGAGGCCCAGGTACGGGAATCACCCTGACGGCGAAATTCGTTGGGAATGACAATATGGCGGACGGCGCGGGGACGGTGGATGTCAGCATCTCCGCCGTAGCGAAGATTGAAAATGGCAGCACCACCACCTATGTGGGCAATTTGGACGATGCGTTCAAAACGGAAAACGATGGCGCGACCATTACGCTGCTGAAGGATGTGACGCGAACACCAGCGCTCGACATCCAAATCACCTGCAACCTGGACCTGGGTGGGCATACCATCACCTGCACTTATGGCACAGCTATCAGCATTTGGAGTAACGCAAATCTGACCATTCAGGGTGCAGGAGAGGTTATTTCTACGAATAAACAGGCTATTGTTGTGGCAGGGAATGTTACGCTGGAGGGCGGAACTTTTACCAGTAAACAACTGTATAGTGAAGGGGTGTATATCAATTCAGCGAACGCATCTTTATCCGTTGTCAACGAAAATGTAACCATACGAAACACAGGCGGCGGTTGTGGATTGGCTGTCAACAATGCACAGTCGGTCCAGCTCTCAGGCGGAACATACTCCGGGACGGCGGGGGCGATTAGTATTGTAGGCGGATCTCTCACCCTCGGCGGTCTGCTGCCCCAGGGCGGCGACACCCGGTACGCCTATTTTGACGAAAGCGGCACAACCCCCTTTACGGGTGTGCTGGGCAATAAGTCGCTGACCGGCACAGTGACGGTGAAGCCCTGTGACCATTCGACGGTGACTGCTGCGGACAACGGCAACGGCACCCATAGCACCCCCGAATGTCCGGCCTGCGGTCTGGCGGGCGTTGAGAATCAGGCCCACGACTGGACCGAGACTACCCCCTGCACCGTCTGCGGGGCTGTTGCCGTGGCGAAGGTCGTAAATGGCAGCACCACCACCTATGTGGGCGCTTTGGCCGATGCGTTCACAGAAGGAAACTCCGGCGCGACAGTAACCCTGCTGTCGGAGGTGGATTTAGGCAGCAACTACATTGGAATCAGAGGCAGCAGCACCTTCACGTTGGATTTGAACGGTCAGACTGTCAAAGCAGCTGACTATGGCGCATTTCTAATCTCAGGCGGCAGCCTTACCATTCAAGACAGCGGAACCGGTGGAAAGATTGAGAGTTCAGGTATTGGTATTACCATCGAAGTAAATAGCGGGACTCTATCTATCAAAAGCGGGACTGTTTCAGGATATTACGGTGTGCGAATTATCAGTGGAACCGTCAACATTTCCGGCGGAGCTATCTCAGGAAATGACGTCGGATTGTTTGTGGATGCGGGCGGAAACATAGCTCTCTCCGGCGGAACATACAACAGCAAAAGAACCGCAATCAGGGTAGATGGGGATGCGTCTGTCTCGCTGAAAGATATGCTTGCAACAGGGTACGCCTATCACCAAAATGATATACCCGTTGCAAAAGCAGAGGGAATGGTGGGCGACTTCGAGGCAGGCGAAGTACCGCTTGACGCAACGCCCGCATGGCTGACCGGCACAGTGACGGTGAAGAAGTGCAACCATACCGGCGAGGGCGTCTGCGAGTACACGCCGAATGAAGGTGTGGAAACCCACGCCATGACCTGTCTGGCCTGCGGGTATGCGGGAGCTGCGGAGGACTGTCAGTACACCTATACGCCCGACAGCGGCGGGGAGCATCACATCACTGCTTGTCAGTTCTGCGGCAGGGCCAAAACAGAGGCGCATACCTACGGCTCGTGGACGCCGGAACATAATGAGAACGCCGTTACCATCCGGCGCAGCTGTGAAAACTGCGGCTATACGAAAACGGATGGTACGTTCACAGCGCCGGCCCACGGCCAAACTATGCAATATGGAAAGCCGATCACGCTAACCTGTTCCTCCACCCTGCCGGGGGCAACTT
This sequence comes from Lachnospiraceae bacterium, assembly GCA_910575565.1. GTDB lineage: Bacteria > Bacillota > Clostridia > Lachnospirales > Lachnospiraceae > Caccovicinus. Next base: position 71,048 of record CAJTFL010000017.1, read on the forward strand.
TTAGCTGGTTCCTTAATGGAAGCACTGCCGAGGGGACGGGAGCCAGCTTTACCCTGCCGGAGACGCTGGCAGTTGGGAGTTACTCGTATGACGTTACCGTGAAATGGCCTGGCTCGGAAAGCAATATCTGTACTAAAACGGTCATCTTCGAGGTCACTCCCGCCCCGCTGACCGCCACCGGAGCAACGGCGGAGGGCAGGGCCTATGACGGAACCAATTCGGTGGAGATCACCGGCGTGACGCTGGCCGGGATTTTGAACGGCGATGATGTATCCGTTGATACCACCGGCCTGACCGGAACCCTGAACGGCTCCAACGCGGGAACCTATACCAACCTCACCCTGCCCGCAATGACCCTCACCGGCGCGGACGCGGAGAATTACACTGTGACCCGGCCCGCAGGAGCGGTTCCGGCCAGCGTGACCATCCGCAAAGCTGCGCCCCTCACCCCCAAGACCGGCGATCTGGCGGTTGCCAATAAGCAGGAGCATACCTACACCTACGGCCTGGGCGCTCTACGGCCCGAAGTGCCGGAGGGTATGAGCCTGGGCAGCACTGCCGTCACCTACGAGCTGGGTCCGGTCAATCTGGGCAGCTACTATGACAGCGGCGCAAAGATTGACGGCCAGACCCTCACCCTGCCCATTAAGGCGGTGGAGAGCGACAGCGAAACTAAAATCGGAACCATCACCGTCACCATCCATACCCAAAACTTCGAGGATATGACCGCCACCATCGACGTGCGGAGCGTCAACAAGCAGTCCGTGGACATTTCCGGCGTGACACTGACCGGGCGTACCTATAATGGCAGTCCCATTGAATACCAGCAGACCGCCACCGCCTCTGTGGACGGCAAGACGGTAAACGTAAATGGCTTTGTCTACACCTGGGATACCCCGAACCATGCGGCCCCGGTCAATGCCGGGAACTACACCCTCACCGTTTCCGTGGACCCGGAGGACCAGAACTACACTGGCAGCACAACGATTCCCGTTGTGATTGAACAGGCGGAAATCAGAGTTACCGCCCCAAGCAAAACGATTTATGTGGGGGAAACTGCCCCCGTATTCTCTGCGGCAGACTGTAACATCACGGGCCTTGTTCAAGGTGAAAACCTGAAAACCCCGCCAACCGTAGCCTATGCCGAAGCCCCGGATACCTCCAAAACCGGCTCTGTGACGGTCACGGCCAGCGGAGCGGAAGTCCCGGAGGGCGGTAATTACAAAGACAGAATCGTCTATGAGAACGGAACCCTGACAATTACCAGTAAACCCCTGCCGCCTGCCAAATATACCGTAACAGTTCAAGCCGGAACCGGCGGCACAGCTTCCGCTTCTCCGACATCAGCGGAGAAAGGAACAAAAATCACCCTGAACGCCACACCGGACGGCGGCTATCACTTCAAGGAATGGCAAGTCATTTCCGGCGGCGTGACAATCAGTAATAACAGCTTTACCATGCCCGCCGCAAATGTGACTGTCAAGGCAGTATTTGAAAAGGACAGCGACCCGCCACAAGCAACCCGATACAGCGTAACGGTGCAGGCCGGAACCGGCGGCACAGCTTCCGCTTCTCCGACATCAGCGGAGAAAGGAACAAAAATCACCCTGAACGCCACACCGGACGGCGGCTATCACTTCAAGGAATGGCAAGTCATTTCCGGCGGCGTGACAATCAGTAATAACAGCTTTACCATGCCCGCCGCAAATGTGACTGTCAAGGCAGTATTTGAAAAGGACAGCGACCCGCCACAAGCAACCCGATACAGCGTAACGGTGCAGGCCGGAACCGGCGGCACAGCTTCCGCTTCCCTATCATCAGCAGAGGAAGGGACGAAAATCACCCTGACTGCCAAACCGAGTACCGACTATCATTTCAAGGAATGGCAAGTGATTTCCGGCGGCGTGACAATCAGCAACAACAGCTTTACCATGCCCGCCGCAAATGTGACTGTCAAGGCAGTATTTGAAAAGGACGGCAGCACACCGCCACAGCCGACCCGATACAGCGTAACGGTACAGGCTGGAACCGGCGGCACAGCTTCCGCTTCTCCAACATCAGCGGAGAAAGGGACAAAAATCACCCTGACCGCCACACCGGACAGCGGCTATCATTTCAAGGAATGGCAGGTCATATCCGGCGGCGTGACAATCAGTAACAACAGCTTTACCATGCCCGACACTAATGTGACCGTCAAAGCAGTATTTGTAAAAAACAGCAACGGCGGCGGAAACTCTGGCGGTTCCGGCAGCGGGGGAGGTTCCTCGTCCGGCGGCAACGGTTCTTCCAGCGGTGACAATGGTTCCTCCGGCGGCGGCTCCACGATTGTAGCACGTCCCGACGAAACCAAGCCGGACACTCCTACCACCAGCCAGACCAAACCGGCAACACCGGATAAAAACGGGAATGTGGCACTGGATAACGGCACTGTCCAGTCCGCCATCAACGCGGCAAAGAACGATGCGAAAAAGAACGGCAATACCGCAAACGGCGTGGCGGTTGTCATTCCTGTCACGCCAAAAGAAGGACAGAACTCTTTTAACGTAACTATTAACGCCCAAACCCTGAACACCCTCGTCCGCGAAAAGGTGAAGCGGCTGGAAATCAACATTGAGGGCGTGGTTGTTGGAGGAATGGACACAAAACTGCTGAAATGGCTGGATACCCTATCGGCAAACGGGGACGTTATTTTCCGGGTAAAGAAAACAGACCCGTCCGGTTTATCCAAAGAAGCCAAAGCTGCCATCGGCACAAGGCCGGTCTATGACCTGTCGCTGATGTATCTCTCCGGCGGGAAAGAAACGCCGATTACCGATTTTGACGGCCACACCATCGCTGTCCGTCTGCCTTATGCTCCGGCAAAGGACGAAAAGACCGGAAATCTCTATGCGGTCTATATAGATGTCAAGGGCAAGGTGGAATGGCTGACAAAATCCAGCTATGCCCCTGACCTGGGTACGGTTGTTTTTGAAACCGGGCATTTCAGCATCTACGGCATCGGCTACAAGAACCCTGCCCCGAACTTTACGGACATTAAGAACCATTGGGCTGAGGATAACATCATCTTCGTAGCCAGCCGGGGGCTGCTCGCTGGTACTGGAAACAACCAATTCAGCCCCGACACCGGCATGACGCGGGGAATGTTCGTCACCGCCCTGGGGCGGCTGGCAGGCATCGACCCGGACAGCTACAAAACCGGGAAATTCACCGATGTGAAAGCAGACGCCTACTACGCCCCATATGTGAACTGGGCGGCAGAAAAAGGCATTGTAAACGGCACTACCGCCACCACCTTTTCCCCGGACACCAATATCACGCGGGAACAGATGGCGGTCATTATGGCAAATTACGCGAAAAAGCTGGGCTATGACCTGCCGGCTGCCCATGATGCTGTGACCTTTGCGGACTACGCGCAGATCAGCGGCTGGGCGGCAAAGGAAGTCAAAGCCATGCAGCAGGCGGGCATCCTGGCGGGGAAAGGCGGCAACCGCTTTGACCCGAAAGGAACCGCCACCCGCGCCGAGGGCGCTACCGTCCTGCGGCGGTTTGTGGAAATCGTCATTGACCCGCAGCCCGCCCAGGGCTGGATGCAGAACCACAGAGGCTCCTGGCAGTACATGAAAAACGGCAAGCCCGCCACCGGCTGGCTGCAAGACGATAAAAAATGGTACTGGCTGGATAATAACGGCTGGATGTTTACTGGCGGCTGGAAACAGATTGACGGTAAATGGTACTATTTCTATTCGGACGGTTCAATGGCGGTTAATACCACCATTGACGGTTACACCATCGGCCCGGACGGAGCCAGAAAATAGGACGGGAAAGGAGCGGCATCAGCCTTGGAGATTCCTGAAGCGATACAACCGAATACCGCCCAGAGGTAATTAGGTGCCGCAATCCCGGCTGACCCAATCCTTCTTTGTCGCATAGCGGTTAATTTTATGGAGGCCGTCTATGCGTAAACGTCCCCTTTGATCTATCTCTGCCCTTATAGGGCAGAGGCTTGAATAACAGAATAACCGATACGTTCAGGGCGCAGATGATGCAACAACCATCTGCGTCCTGTTTTTGTCTGCCCTTTTTCGGCAAAAAGAAGGGGTATTCTGGCAAAAAAGACAAAAAGCGCACGGTATGGGGGAAAAGAAACGACAAACCTCCCCCTGCCCTGCGCTTTTCCTACATAGCTCAACGATTTCATAGGCTCCATTGTTTGTGGGGACCCGGCTGCCGGTCCCCGCCTCCATTCGATTCACCCGTCAACCACGCCTGAATCGAAATGGAGGAAAACAATGGGATTTCACTATGAATACGAAAAAAGGAAGTTTGACGCAGAATGGACCCGGCTGGAACAGGAATACCGCGCATCCGGTATGGACGATAGGCAGATCGCGGCCATGAAGGAATATGACTGGACCTGGTTTTGCAGCCAGCGGACCTATCTAAACCGCGTACAGGCCCTTCCCAGCGAACAGTGTGAGGACGAGAGCGAGCAGTCCTGCCTGTTCCGGAAATTTGAATCCCTGTCCTGCACCTGGGACACCGGCGATGTGGATTCCCGGTGGTTTGGTTGGCTGTCCTCCCTGGAGGATGAACTGCTGTACCGGCGGCTCTGCAAATTGCCGGAGGACGATCTGGAACTGCTGACCCTGCTCATTGTGGACGGATACCGGCAGGCCGATGTCGCAAGGCTGTGGAACTGTTCCCGGAATGTCATCTATAAACGTTTGAAAAAAATCAAAATATTTTTGGATCAAGGGTGACAAACGGCTTTTCCCAATGCCTACACATTGAAGGGACAAGTCCTCTTGCCCCTCATTGCAGCTTGACAACTGAATATACGGCATAACAGGTACATCGTATCGAAGCGGAAAAGGCGCGCCGCCAGGACGGTTGCTTGCAGGAGGTGATGACAGACAGGCAATCCCAGCGATCTACGTCCAGCCTTAAACCCGGAGATGGCGTTCCGGGCGCGATGATGGTGCGGGGGCTTAAAGATACTTCCTCACGGCCCGCCAAAGACTTGGGGGGAACCCTGCGGCGCGCGAGAAAAACGGCGCTGCGGAGTTATGACAGCTCTGCCGGGAGCGGCCTGTTATGTCCCTATCGTCAGGGGGCGTGGCAAATATGACGAGAAGTAGAGATATGTAAATTAGGAAGTGATTCTCCGGCTTTTTGTCTGTGATAGCTTTCTATTTCAAGATTAGATACCATGCGCTGGCAGTTTTGTCTGCCAGCGTATTCATGTGATTTTGAAAGCACAATGACAAACTTGACAGATTGGAGGGAATATGTTTCATGGAAAAACTTATTACACGAAAAGAAGCTGCGGAGATTTTGGGAATCAGTATTGCCACATTGGATGCGGCTCGTAACAACGGTCTGATTGCCTATGTTCAGTATGTGCAGAATGGCTGTGTGTATTTTACTGCGGCGGGCCTTCAGGAGTATATCGCAAAATGTACCCATAGGGCAAAGCCTGCGGACAAGAGCGCGACTTACCGCAAACCGCGAAGTGCCAGAACATGACCCATTCCGTATCCTTGCTGGAATCCCGTATATCTGATAAAACAAAGATACAGCGCTGGAGATTATTTTTTAGGAGGTGACGGAATTGGCAAAAAGAAAAAGGGCAATTCCTCAATATGGTACAGTTGAACTTAACGGTATTGAATATTACAGAACGAGGATTCAGGACGCAGACGGAAAATTGGTGGCTCTTTATGCAAGAACACCCGAAGAATTATATGATAAGGAACTGGAGGCGTTAGAGCAGATTGACAACGCCACTTTCCGAAGAAAATCGCCTACTGTTGCTGAATATTGCGAAAAGTGGCTGCTGATGCAGTCGGTTCATATTCGTGCCACCACTCTGACCGATTATACATCCAAAATACAGCGGCATATTATCAAAGAACTGGGACAGAAGCGAATGGCGGATGTAACGCTGGATGACATTCAGCTGGCTCTTGTTCCTGTTTCCCAAAAATCTGCTTCGGTTTATAAGTCTGTGGTGATTCTTTATAAGTCCATTTTTCGGGCGGCGAAGGAAAGCCATGTGATTGATGAAAATCCAACGATATATCTGGATTCAAAGGGCGGCGTTCCCCAGGAGGAAAGGCAGGCTTTGACAGATGAACAAGCAGAACGACTTTTAGACGCGATCCGGGGTTTACCCCCATATGTGTTTGTTATGATTGGCTTATATGCCGGGTTGCGGCGGGAAGAAATTCTTGCGTTACAATGGGATTCTGTATATTTGGATACGGACACCCCATATCTAACGGTAAGACGGGCATGGCACACAGAGCATAACAGGCCGGTTATTCTCACCGAGTTAAAAACAAAAGCGGCAGAGAGAAACATTCCCCTCCCCGTTTGTCTGGCAGAGTGCTTAAAGGCGGCAAAGGCAATCTCCACTTCGGACTATGTAGTTGCCAATCGAGATGGTGAACCACTGTCGTATACATAGTTCAAGCGGCTTTGGCAGTATATTGTTACCAGAACAGTTAAGGAACGCTCCTATTACCGGTATGAAGATGGAAAGCGCATAAAGCATACAGTCACACCAGTTCTTGGAGAAAAAGCGGCCCATAATGGCAGAGTAGTTTACAGCCTGGATTTTGAAGTGACGCCGCACCAGCTACGACATACTTATATCACAAATCTGATTCATTCATCGGTGGACCCCAAAACGGTCCAATACCTGGCAGGCCATGAGAGCAGCAAAATCACTATGGATATTTACGCCAAGGTCAAATACAACAGGCCAGATCAGCTTGTAAGAACTATGGGCAGTGCTTTCGCCCAATGGGAAGCTGTATAAGATTAAAACTGAAAACAGACAAAAAGCGAGGCAAGGCTGTCTCGCTTTTTGTTTTAGGCTGGCCGTATCTTTGATTAAATTGGGACTTTCTGATAAAAAGAGAGTGTAAGTACATAGGCTGCACATTTCAAGAAAGGAAGGTCCAAGATGGCTAAAAAGAAAACAACAATACCTCAATACGGAACAGTCATGCCCTCAATACGGAACAGTCATGCGAAAGGGAGTACAGTATTACCGGACACGGATTCTGGATGCTGATGGGAAACAGGTGAGCTTATACGCAACCACCTGCGAAGAATTGTATGAAAAGCAGGCAGAGGCAAAACGTCAGGTGGAGGAGATAATCTTTCATCGGGAACATCCTACAGTTGCAGAGTATTGTGAGAAGTGGTTGCTGATGCAGTCTGCCAAGGTGTCCGCTGCCACATTGAAGGGTTATACTTCCAATATGAATAATTACATCATCAAGCCTATGGGCGATATGTATATGGAGGAAGTAACGGCAGATGACATTCGGCTGGCACTTGTGCCACTGTCAAAAAAATCTGCGGGTTTGTATAATACGGTAAATATGCTCATTAAGTGCATTTTCTATTCGGCAGAGCGTAGCCAATTACTTCAACATAACCCTTGCGTGGGAATCTCATCAAAGGGCGGAAAGCCGATACAGAAAAAAGAGGCACTGACAGATCAACAGGTAAAAGTGCTGCTGGATACAGTGAAAGGACTTCCGCCACAACTCTTTGTTATGATCGGTCTGTATTCGGGCCTGCGCCGGGAAGAAGCACTTGCCTTGCAATGGGATTGTGTTTTTCTGGATGCACCCACACCATATATCTCTGTGCGGCGGGCATGGCGCACAGAACATAACAGGCCAGTGATTTCCACCACATTGAAAACGAAAGCAGCTCGAAGGGACATACCGATTCCCAAATGTCTGGCGGACTACCTGCGGGAAGTCAAAGAAACCTCTGCATCAGAATATGTGATTTCCGACAGCAACGGGGAACCGTTATCCGCATCGCAGTTTCAAAGGGTATGGCAGTATGTGGTGGTCCGCTCTACTCAGGCGCGCAACTATTATAAATATGTAAATGGGCAGAGCATTAAGTATACTGTCACACCGGCGCTGGGGATGACACAGAAAAACAACCCCAAGATTCAATATACATTGGATTTCCATGTGACGCCACATTTGCTGCGCCATACCTATATCACCAACTTGCTGTATTCCGGTGTTGACCCTAAGACGGTTCAGTACCTTGCCGGACATGAAAATAGCAAAACAACTATGGACATCTATGCAAAGGTGAAGTATAATAAGCCAGAGGAACTTTTTGCGGTGGTGAACGGGGCATTTCATCAGGCATTTTCCAGTTAAAATGCACCAATTTGTTTGGTTAAGGGATAGGACAACCAGTGGGGAGAAGTTCAAAAAAGCCCGAAAAATCAAGGGAAAACGGCACTAAGAGAATTTTAATATGGATTGAAGGCAGCGAGGCGTGCGCCGCAGTTCTCTAAGCGTTAGTTTGGAATTGAATACGAGAATTAGTAAGGCTCCGGAAATGGTTGACTTTCCGGGGCTTTTTAGCTTTGGTTTTAGCAGTTTTAGTGCTTACAGCGCTTTTGTCTGGCGCACCCGTTCATCGATGAATTGCGGCCATGCGCTGTCGTCTAAGTAGACTTGGTTTTCATGGGGATATTGCCCTGTTCGGTCAAGAATTTCTATCCGGTTGGGATGGCTTGGAAGGGCGATATCCACGTGGATGGATTTTATATTTTTCCGAATCGTCCAGGAAGCGCTGGCGTAAGGCCGGGGTTAAGTACTTGCTGATAGAGTAATATTTATCGCTCATGGTATTCGTCCCAACACCATCATGCATATCTGCCGTATAAGTATCTCCGTTTACCGGATTAACTGTTTCCCGGAAAAAGCTGGTGCAGCCGATGGTGTGTCCCGGAGTCAGCAAAGTCCTGATGGCAGTATTGCCTAGGACAACCGACTGCTCATCGGAGTAATATTCATCTATGGTAAATGCTTGGGGGTGGCAGTCCTTATTCAGCCCTAGGATTTCTTCCGGGTAAAGATTCATGAAATTTGCGTCTTCTTCAGACAAATACACCTTGACCCCGGTTAGGGCCTTCATCGCCCCGGCAGCGCAATGTCAATCAGGATTAAGCCGTCACTGGTCTTAATCAGGTAGCATCCGACTCAGGTCTGCCCGTATGCCTGCTACGTACCAGGTATTCGGGCAGACCTGGAACGGTTCAACGGCCAAAGTCCACGGGCGGTAAGCCAGTGCCGCTACAGGATCCTTGGCGGCAGGGATACAGCGAAATGCCATAGGTAAACTTCCTTGCTAAAATCGGTGTGGGATATTGTTTTAAAAGTGCCTACAGTGTTAGCGTGTGATTGAACAATCATTTCCGCCATCTGCATACCCCGCTTTGCGTTATATTTAGCTCCCATTCGGTCAGCGCAGCCCATTACGCTTCCCTCATTCGGGCCAAATATGCACAAGGGGCATCTTCGGTGTCCTATAAATTGTGACGCACATCTGACGGAAGGCATTTTTCAAACATACTCTAGCAAATCGGAAAAGTGTTTGATGGAAAGGCATTCCTTAGCGACAGTCCCAAACCCGTAGGATGCGAAAATAAAGGGGACTCCAGCTTTTTCGGCGGAATCGCAGTCTCCGGCGGTATCCCCCACATATACGGCGTGGTCAAGGTGGTTGCGCTCTACGATAAGGCGGATATTGTCCGCTTTGCTGTTCCCGTTATTGCCCAGGCATTCCATGTCGGTGATGTAAGCTTCCAGGCTGTATTTCTGCAAAAACATTTCCATGTAGCCGCTCTCGCAGTTGCTGACCATATATAAGGGAGCTTTTTGGGATAAGGCCTCCAGCGTGCCGGGGACATCCGGGTAAAGCATCAGGCAGTCCGTATCGGCTAAGAATTGGTTGTTGGTAATGGCGCATAGCTGCATTAATTCATCCCGGACGGGAAGCGCAAAACCAGGGAACAGGTCGTCTGCAATATCCCGGAAGGATTTCCCGAATTCATTTTTAATGATTTGGGCAGTAACCACTAAGTCGCAGCGGCCATCTTTGCGCAGGGCATGGTTATAAGCGTCAGCGGAAACTGTTGACGTATCCCATAAAGTTCCGTCTAAATCGAAAATAAACTGTTTAATCGCCATAAGGGAATCTCCTTTCATCGCTTGTGGTTTACGAATATCATAGCGAAAAACAGCGTTCCGGTCAATACGTTATGAAGAAATCAGCGTGAGTCGGGCAGATTTCCCATAAACTTTGATTGAATTTTAGGAATATTCCGGTATAATGAAAGAGAGGAGAGGCCGCTGCTGCCGATATTGACCAATGGCAATGTATTCCTGCGGGGCGTTTAATCGTGCCGCGTTTGTGCCGTTAACCGGATTGCAGGATCTGTGCGGCGGCTTTCGGCAATGTATGCTATGTTACCGGACAACAAAGCAAAGGATAAAGGAGAGACAGATGAAGCAGGATATGATTGTTATTTTGGATTTGGGAAGTACGGAAAATACTGTGCTTGCCCGCCGGATTCGCGATTTAGGCGTGTACAGCGAGATTCATCCCCATGATATTACGTTGGAGCAGTTAAAGGGACTGAAGAATGTAAAGGGCGTGGTGATAAACGGTGGGGAAAACCGCATAGTAGATGGAAGAGCCATAGAGGTTGCACCGGAGCTTTACGGCTATGGCTGCCCTATCCTAGCGATTGACCATCCTACGGCAAAGTGTGAGCGGAAGCTGGAGGGTATGCCGGAGGAAGCAAAATTAAAGGAATTTGTATTTACAGTCTGCCAGGCACAGGCAAATTGGAATATGAAGAATTTCATCGAGGATCAGGTGGAGTTGATCCGGCAACAGGTAGGGGACAAAAAGGTGCTTTTAGCCCTTTCCGGCGGCGTGGATTCGTCGGTAGTTGCCGCCATGCTGATTAAAGCCATTGGCAGGCAGTTGACCTGTGTCCATGTAAACCACGGCCTGATGCGCAAAAATGAGTCGGAAAGCGTAGTCCAGGTGTTCCAAAACCAGCTCCACGCGAACTTGATTTATGTGGATGCCACGGAGCGGTTTTTAGGAAAATTGGAAGGCGTAGGGGATCCGGAGAAGAAGCGCAAGATTATTGGCAGTGAGTTTATCCGGGTATTTGAAGAAGAGGCCAGAAAGCTGGAAGGCATTGACTTTTTAGGCCAGGGAACGATTTATCCGGACATTATCGAGAGCGGGACGAAGACCGCCAAGATGGTAAAATCCCATCACAACGTGGGAGGATTGCCGGAAGACCTTAAATTCCAGCTGGTGGAGCCGTTAAAGCAGCTATTTAAGGATGAGGTTCGGGCCTGCGGCTTGGAGCTGGGGCTGCCAGCAAGCATGGTTTACCGCCAGCCGTTCCCCGGCCCCGGCCTGGGCGTGCGGTGTCTTGGAGCGATTACCAGGGACAGGCTGGAAGCCGTGCGGGAGTCGGATGCCATTTTGCGGGAGGAATTCGAGAAGGCAGGCTTGGATAAAAAGGTATGGCAGTATTTCACCGTAGTGCCGGAATTTAAGTCGGTGGGAGTGAAAAACAACGCCAGATGCTTTGATTATATGGTGATTATCCGGGCGATTAATACGGTTGATGCCATGAGCGCCACTATTGAGCGGGTAGACTGGGATGTGCTGCAAAAAATTACTGACCGGATTTTGGCTGAGGTAGGGAATGTGAATAGGGTGTGCTTTGATATGAGTCCTAAGCCGCCGGCTACGATTGAGTTCGAGTAGTAAACAGAAAGCCGGGAAGCCGCATAAACAGCGGACTTTCCGGCTTTTGATGTGGGGCGTGATACCTTTTTGATACCTAAATTATTGTTTGGACTGATAAATTATATTGATAATTTCATCTAGTAAATTTTTTTCAATAGGTGACAAATTTAAATAAGATAAATCATTTGTGGTCACATAAGAAAATAGATGGTTTATATCATCAATATTTTTATTTTTACGATGAATTAAACCATAAAAATAATCTTTGTTATAAGGATTGGATAAAGCCATTTTTATAATAGGAAGGCTTTCTTTAAACATAGTTATATTCATATAATTATTTATATGATTTATTTTGGCATAGATTAGTGCTAATGTAAAGTCAATATGGGATAAAGAGATACTGATTTTTATATTGTTCGCATTTGACTGAAGCTCTAAGTTATGCCTTGCTAGTTTTGCAAAACGTAATGCATCGTTAATTTCTGTTTGTTGATTATCCCCATAGTCACAATGCCAAAGATAACACTTTGCTCTTTGATGATGAAATTGTGGAATGGAGGAAAGAATATCATTCAGTCTGTCATACAAAGATTTAATAAGCAGTAAATTTCCTCGGTCTGGTCGAAAAAAAGTTTCATTTATTATATCATACTTAATATAATCTTCAATGGATTTATATTTCGTGCTATGGTTATTTATTAAGCATGATATAATATTATAATAAGCATTTATAATTAGTTTATGCATAGTGTAATCTGAAGCATATTTTCCGAGAGTAGATAAAATCCAATATCTGGAATTAGCATATATTTTATATGACGAAGAATTTAGGGAATTTCGTTCTATTATGCTAGTATAGTCTTCATCTATAATAGGCGAAAGTTTCCGCAATAAATCATATATTTCACGTTCAATGCCAAAGTCAACAAATTCTTGGGAAGTTATTTTCTCATTAATAGCTAGAAGAATAAAAATGCTCATAGTTTGAACATTCTTTATTTCGTAATTTTTATTGATTTTATATGGTGCTGAAACAGTTTTTGATATTATCAATAAATTATCCAGTAATGATTTTTTAACGTCAAAGCAAGGAATGGTAAGCTTGGATAATTTTTCGTTTATACTTTTACATTCCGTTGATTTTAGTTTGTTTTCTAAATTGTATAAAAATACTTTTTTTTCGTCAGTTATTTGATTTATTGAATAAATCATATCTTTGTCAGAACGATTTATACAGATTACAATATTAAGTTTGTTTTCATATAATGTTTCAATATTTTCTTTTATGTAATAAACTTGTTCCTTAGAAATGCTTGTGGTATCAAAACATATGATAGAATTATTTGTTTTAAGTAATTGACTCACAGTTTCATCATTTATGTTATATCTGCTATCAAAGAAATAAACATCTCTATTTCGTATAATTTTTAATATGGAGATTAGCGCATACGTTTTACCAGACACCCTACCGCCACAAATAAATTGTAAGTTATAGTTGTCCATTTCTGGAATGACCTTTTGCGTAATCATATCCCTCTCAATAAAAAAAGAAGGTATATTTATAGAAAAATCTTTTGAATTAAAAAGAGATCTACTCAAAGTTATATATTTAATATTGCTATTATATGATAGCTCATTAAAATTTATTTTCATATTTTTGAAATTTGATAATTCGTCATACTGTAATTTTTCGGATTCCAAAAAAATTTCATAAAAGGAATGATAAAAATCTAAATAATTATCTACAAGAATAATATGTGTTATTCCGTATTCTTCTAGATCAATTTCTCTGAATTTATCGGGCTTTGTATCTGAAACAAAGTAACGCGAGGTCATTGATGAATTTTCATCAAACGTAGATAGAGAAAGTAAATCAAGTTCGTCTGTTAAGCTGCATCCTATAAAAATTAAATTGTTATATGTAAAATCATGATTTAATTTATTAAGAATATATAGATTTCGTTTAATGCTTTGCGCATATTCTTTGCTGTCAAATATATAGCAAATACTGTCGGTATACTTACAATAATCAACAACATCCCCATGTACTTTGAATATACAATCATTCATATTTTTTATATTATCTTCGTCCCCGGGCTTGTTTGGTAATATTATATTATTAAAACGACTATTTTCTTCAATGCTTGAATCAATATTAAAAGTATATATATATTTCCAATTGATGTTTAAAAAATTAATTGCATAGTCGGGCAAAACTACATTTGTGAAATTTTCCAATAAATATTTTGTTCTGATATTTCTTGGAACAAGTTTTTTGTAGTATTTTGCAATGCTTTTTAAATCTAATGACGAAATGGAGGTAACGTCTGCTCCTGCTTCTTTTATTTGATTTAACATTTCTGTTTTTAGCATATCTCCAGATGGGATGACTCCGTTGGCAGTTACGCACTTTGCGGAAAAGCCTGCACCTATAACGGGGTACAAGTTTTGAGCTTTAAAATATTTAATTAAATCATTTTTAATGTTATCTAAAGAAACGTATTGCATATTAAAACTCCTTTCTTTTGTCAATTATTTCTCCATTGGTAACTACATTTCTTATCATCTTTTCCATTGTAATCAACTTTACTACTCGTAGCAGGCCAGTTGATTTTCCACTCGAAATACTCGTCCTCTGAAATCTCTCCATTCTTCAACTGCTCTTTCCGCAGACACCATTCCCGCATGAAATCATTGACTAACCCATACTCTAGCCACATACCCACTGGGGCGTGAGCAGGCCAGTCGTCATTGTCATAGTAACGCACCGATTTATCATCAGAAGCGTTGCATTTGCCGGGATTGCGGACAAGCTGAAATAAATGGATCGTACTGCGGTCATCTTCATCAAGCCAAAGGAATGTAAGCATAATATCTTCGGCGCAGCCGGGGGTAACGCCAATAAAATGGATATAATTGACGTTCAGTATCTTTGCCATTTCCATTAAAGTGTTGTTTTTGGGAACACGGTAGCCGGATTCATACTGTGCGATACGAACATCAGCATTGCGTTCCTCATATCCCAATTTCAAGCCCAATTCACGCTGTGTCAAGCCCCGGAACGTGCGTATTCTCTTTATCCGTTCTCCTAATACCATAGTCATGTTTCCTTTCTGAAAATTAGAGTGATTGTTTTGAAATTATCATGTTACATCTGCTCCACAACTCGTCTTTATAGGAAAATACATCTTTGTCAATCTTTCTTTCAGCAAAGCCGACTTTTTCATAACATTGCTTTGCTAATACGTTTTCACTGAAAACATTTAGTTGAACCGCTTTTGCGCCGGTTATCTGAAAAGCGAATTGCAGAGACAGATTCAGCATTTTTTTTCCGTAACCTTTTCCACGTTTGGTTTTATCAACAATAACAAATTTAAGAAAACCAATATTGTCTGCTGTATTGACAGAATAACAGAAGAAGCCTACTGCCTGTCCGCTGTTTTCAGTTGCGACATAAGCACTGTCCGTCCAGTCCATTGCATTTTTCTCTAATAAATCATGGAAAGATTTTTGTGTCATGGGGTATGGCAAAAGGTTTGCACACCAAAAAGCATGAGTTCTTTCGTCATCAATCCATTTTGATACATATTCGTAATCTTTGCTTGATATATACGGTCGGATTCTCATAAATGGAATGTCCTTTCTCCAATTTATTTATAAATTTGTTATAGGTAGTACACCATAATATATTCTTCTTCATTCTCCCTTACAATCTCAAAGCCAATCTTTAGATACATCTTTGCCGCATAATTAGCTTTTTGAACAGAAAGGGAAACTCGGCTGTACCCATGTGATTTAAGCAGGGTAAGAATTTCTTTCATCATAGCCGTTCCAATGCCAAAGCCCCGGTATTTTTTATAAAGAGAGATTGCCAAAGAGGGCGTTTCATCATCTATATGTCCGTAATCGTTCATAATGCGAACCCAAACAGCCCCAACAATCTTACCGCCAACCTCTGCCACTAATCCCCAATCATCTTTGGATTCCCCGAAATGCTTAACATAAATCTGTAATTCGGGAGATGAAATAATACTTTTGGGTGGAGGTTCGATACCCTCTGGAATAAAGATTGCTTCATAAAGAAAATTATCCAGTAACGGATATTCCTGTTTTTGTATTTCTCGTATCGTATACTCCATAGCTTACCTCTCAATTCTGTATTCTCCATATATTCTAGCATAATTAAGATAATACAGCAACAAAAACTTATCAGAAATGCTAAATTTAATAAAAAAGATAAGTTTAACAAATAAGCTATTGACAATAACAGAAATGTTAAGTATAATTTAAATACAGTATTTAACAAAAACGCTAAATAAAAGGAGGATATTGAATGAAGAATGAACTATTTGTAACTGCTGGAGAGGTAGCGCAGGAGTTGGGTGTTTCCAAACCATTTGCTTACAAATTAGTACGACAGATGAATGAGGAACTGGAAGAAAAAGGTTTTATCACAATTGCAGGGCGTGTCAGCAGAAAATATTATGAAGAAAAATTCTATGGCATGGCGCAGACGGTGAACTAAGGAGGGCGGATTATGGCGGCATATAAAGATGAACAGCGTGGAACATGGTATGTATCTTTCCATTATTATGACTGGACGGGGAAGAACTGCCGGAAAGTCAAAAGAGGTTTCAAGACCAAAAGAGAAGCTACGGAGTGGGAAAAGCGAATTGCCACATTTTTATAGCAAAATAAGTGGTTATGTGGTAATATATAGGGACAAAGATAAAAACACAACGCAAGGTAATCTTGCAGAGCTGGTAGGTAGTCCAGTCGCACCGATTTGGTGTAAGTAGCCCTCCCTCCTTGGGGTCGTCCATTCTTTGTTCATTACAATTATTTTAAGGAGGAATTGTCATGGACAAAGTATCGGGAAAGCTGACAGTATTTTTCGAAGAACCCTTTTGGGTGGGAGTGTTTGAACGTGTATCAGATGGAAAGCTATCTGTATGTAAGGTTACGTTTGGTGCAGAACCCAAAGACTATGAGGTATATGACTTCGTTCTGAAAAATTACTATCGGTTAAGATTTAGTTCGGCTGTGGCAACTGTTGTAAAAGAAGCTGGTCGTAATCCTAAACGAGTACAACGTGAAGTGCGGAAACAGGTACAGAATACCGGGATAGGAACAAAATCACAACAGGCTTTGAAATTACAGCAGGAGCAGTTGAAAACTGAACGTAAAAATGTGAGCCGGGAACAACGAGAGGCAGAAAGACAGCGTCAGTTTGAACTGAAACAGCAAAAAAGGAAAGAAAAGCATAGGGGCAGATAGTATTGCTCCTGATTTTTCTTTTGGTGTAGTATTTATATGGTGTTAGCACTGTGTTTGTGTAGAGGTTGAGTTAATCATGGAGTATAGAAATTTACAAACGTTAATTGATATTAAAATTGCAAATTTTATAAATGAATATGAAAATACAAATCAGTTATTTAAAAATTCTGATGTAAAGAATGGATTACTACATCCAGGCGAATATGGAATATATAAAGAATTGTTAATTGATAAGCTTTTATCTTTTGCTTTACCTAAAAAATTCTCTTATGGAACAGGATTTATTATTAATACAAATGGGAAAATAACATCTCAGTGTGACATAATTTTATATGATGAAGGTAATGCCCCTTTTTTGGAAATAGACAATACTAACAGATTTTTTCCACAAGAAGTAGTTTATGGAATCGGAGAAGTTAAGTCGAAATTAACCAAAAAACAATTATTAGAAGCACTGATAAAATTATCCAATAATAAAAAGATTAGGCAACCATTTTATAATATAGATGGAAATGAAATAAATCCTGAGAAAGACCCGTATCAAGCGATTTTTACTTTTTTGATTTGTGATGAAATAACAGATTGGAATCCTAATATTGCTTTAGAGATTAAGGAAGAATATATAAAAAATGATATTGAGATGCCATACTGGTTTAATATTATCCTTAGTTTGAAAAATGGTGTAATCGCTTATCATGTACAGCGAGCGGTAAAATTATTTGAATCTATAGGTAGTCCTTTGGATAAGAGTTTTAGTACAAATGAAGGAGTTCGTACGATTGCCATTCCTTGCTTTGGAAAAAGAGAAGGTATTTTTCTTCCATTAGATTTTTATACATTAGTTCAAAATAGTGATGTAACTTATGTAAAAGAATTTTTGGTATTAGTAAATGAAGTTTTGATACACTTGAAATCTTATTATCCTGATCCGGTTTACTATTTGTATGGAAAGGATAATTAAGAAAAAGGAGAAAGTTCGTGATACCCGTATGATACCTGTTTGCTCTGAAACTGTAAATACGGCGTAAAATATGAATATTATAGCTATGAAAACCTTTAAAAAGCAACCAAATATTTAACAAATATGTTATAGCTGTAGGGAGTTCGAGTAAACAAAAATGCTTAGTAAACCCAGTGTTTATGCTGGTTTGCGGGCTTTGGAAAGGTCTTTTGATAACAAATTGATAACAGTCGTTTGAGTGCGATTATTCTTACTGTCAAGTGGTTTGTTGGTGGGGAATGATTGAGAAGTGGCTTGGATGGCTGGTATAAATCCATATTAGAAACGCCCTTAGCTGTGGGTAGAAACTCATGGCTAAGGGCGTTTTTTGTCGTGCTTGTCAATCGGTTTTTAGTTTGTCCTTGAACGCTTCGACTAATGTATTGCTCAATTCATCAGAGGGAGATTTCGCCCAATGCTGCGTGGTGTCAAACTTCGGATAATTGTACCGCCACTGGTCGTAATCTTCCCTGCTGATTTCCTCTACAGAGAGTTTGTCCGCCTGCTCTTTCCAAGCGCAGAGCATTTTCAGCAGTTCGGCGGCATCCTTATTTTTGTCTTTGCTGACTTTTAAGCAGATTTCACCGTCTGATTCACTGACGGTAAGACCGTAAATGTCCTCAAGGGTAAATAAGGTGTGCATAAGCCCGATGTAGCTGTCAATGTCGGGTATGTCCAAAGCCTGCGGCGCAACGCCCAGAGCCTGTGCCAGTGCAGCCGTTAAGTCTGCCTTTGGCTTGCGTGAGCCAGTTTCGTACTGTGCCAGACGCACATCTGCCGATTTTTCGGGAAATCCGACAAGCATACCAAGATATTTCTGTGTCATGCCCCGCATGATACGGAAAAAATGTATTCTTTCGCCAATCGCCATAATGTTTCACTCCTTGTTCGTATGTTTATAAGGAGTATAGCATATATGTTTAGAACAAGTCAATAAAAATAAAACAAAAAAGTTTAATATTTTTTGCAAACCTATTGACAGTAGCAAAAATGTTTAGTATTATGAGTTAAGCAAAAATGCTTAGAAAGAGAAAGGAGAGGTTGTATGGACAACAAATTTATACGTGTGGACGAGGTGGCGCAAGAGCTTTCCGTATCGAAGCCTTACGCTTACAAGCTCATCAAGAAATTGAATGACGAGCTGAAGGAGCAGGGATTTATCACGATTGCAGGGAGAGTAAACCGCCAGTATTTTCAAGAAAGGCTCTATGGGGCAGGAAAGGGGATGGAGTAAATGCCAGTATTTAAGAATGAGGGCAACGGCACATGGTATGTGATGGCTCGGTATGTGAACTGGAAAGGGGAACGGAAACAGAAGTGTAAGCGTGGATTTGCCACAAAGCGTGAAGCGCAGGAGTGGGAGCGCAAGTTCCAGCTACAAAATTCTGCTGACCTTGACATGGACTTTGAAGCCTTTACGGAGCTTTATGCGAATGATGTCAAGAACCGACTGAAAGAAAACACTTGGCTGACAAAGGAGCATATCATTCGGACGAAGATTCTTCCTTACTTTGGTAAGATGAAGATTAGCGAGATTGGCACAAAGGAAATTATTGCATGGCAAAATGAACTGCTTGCCTACCGTGATGAAAAACGCAATCCCTATTCGCAAACGTATCTGAAAACAGTTCACAACCAGCTTTCAGCAATATTTAACCATGCAGTGCGCTATTATGACCTCCGCTCCAACCCTGCGGCAAAGGCGGGGAACATGGGGAGCGAGGAACACAAAGAAATGCTGTTCTGGACAAAAGAGGAATATAAGAGGTTTGCGGATGAAATGATGGACAAGCCAGTTTCCTTTTACGCCTTTGAAATGCTCTACTGGTGCGGAATCCGAGAGGGAGAATTATTAGCCTTGACCGCCGCTGATTTCAATTTTGATAAGGAAACGGTCACGATTAACAAATCTTACCAACGCCTGCATGGGGAGGACGTGATTACCTCTCCGAAAACGAAAAAGAGCAACCGCACAATCAAGATGCCAAAGTTTCTCTGCGAGGAAATGCAGGAGTATGTCGGTATGCTGTATGGCTTAAAGAAGAAAGACCGCATTTTCACGGTAACAAAGAGCTATCTCCATCACGAGATGGACAGGGGCGCAAAAGCCGCAGGGGTAAAGCGCATACGGATTCACGATTTGCGCCACAGCCACATCAGCTTATTGATTGACATGGGATTCTCGGCGGTGGCGATTGCTGACCGAGTAGGGCATGAGAGCATTGAAATCACTTATAGGTACGCTCATCTGTTTCCGTCAAAGCAGGCAGAAATGGCAGACAGGCTTGATGATTTGGGAAAGGGGGATTTTTGATATGTCGGCAAAGAATTTAGACAACTGCAACCGTTGGAGGAACAAGACCGTCGCCTTTCGGGTATCTCCCGAAGAAAGTGAGCAGATTGACAAAGCGGTGCGGCTTTCGGGGCTTACCAAGCAGGACTATATCACAAGGCGGCTCTTATGCCAAGACGTGGTTGTGCAGGGCAATCCGAGGGTGTATAAGGCACTCCGCAATGAGCTTGCTGCTGTTCTTACGGAATTGCAGAGGATTGAAGCGGGCGGGGGCGTAAATGAAGAACTGCTTGACACAATCGAACTGATTGCGGTTATCCTCGGCGGTCTGAAAGGAGAGTGTGAAGATGGCGAATAAAAAAGAAACGGCTGCCCCGAATGTATCTGTTGGCGCAGATGCGGGGCAACCGCCTAATGTAAACAATAACAGTATAACCAATTACCCGTCGAAAAACAATAGCAAAGCTCTTGAAACTGTTTCTATGGCAGAATTGTATGATTCTGTATATCCGAGCAAGCCGCCCTTGATTGAAGGTCTGCTCTACCCTGGGACTTATCTATTCGTAGGTGCGCCGAAGCTTGGAAAGAGCTTCCTTATGGCGCAGATTGCCTACCATATCAGTATGGGTGTGCCGCTGTGGGAATATCCCACCCGAAAAGGAACGGTCTTGTACCTTACCCTTGAAGATGATTACCGCCGCCTGCAGGAAAGGCTGTACCGTATGTTTGGAACGGACGGGGCAGACAGTTTATTCTTTTCTGTTTCGGCGGGTAATCTCGGAAACGGATTGGATGAACAGTTGCAGGAATTTATGAAACAGCATACCGATACAAAACTGATTATCATTGACACGCTCCAAAAGGTGCGGGAAGTCGGCGGGGACAATTACAGTTACGCAAACGACTATGAAATCATTACAAGGCTGAAACAGTTTGCAGACAGCTATGGTATCTGCCTCCTGCTTGTCCATCATACCAGAAAGCAGGGTTCTGATGATAAGTTTGACATGATTTCGGGGACTACTGGCTTGCTCGGTGCGGCTGACGGTGCGTTCCTGTTGCAGAAAGAAAAACGCATCGGCAATGCCGCCACGCTTGAAGTGTCGGGCAGAGACCAGCAAGAGCAGAAACTCTATCTCCTCCGCAATCCCGAAACATTGTTATGGGATTTTCAAAAGGCAGAAACAGAACTTTGGAAAGAGCCGCCAGAGCCTTTACTTGAGGAAATAGACAAAAGAATTACTGCCGACTGCCCCTTGTGGCAGGGGACGGCGACGGAGCTTGCGGCTTGGCTGAAAACGGAGTTACAGCCGAACAGCCTTGCACGGAGATTGAATGTCCTGTCGGGACGTTTACTCAACGAATACGGCATCTTCTATAAACGTGAACGGTGTCACGAGGGGCGTATGATAAAGCTGTACCGTGGGGAGCGTGACGATATGTGACGGTGTGACGGTATTTTTAGGAGTGGGGTGCGGTACGGAAATAACCGTCACATCGACGCAAACCGTCACGGATAAAGTTTTTGCGGGGTGCAGGGGGCTTTTTACAAAAAGCCGCCCTGTTTCGTCTGCCGACTCGGTCGGTTCGCAGCTTGTGTGCCACTGGCACACGCTCACCCCTCGGAGAGCGCAAAACCTGCTTGCAGGTTGCATTTTTGTTGGCGAAGCCGACAAAAGTGCTTTTGCGTTACTTTCGGGAAAGTAACAAAGCCTACCAGCCGAAAAGAAAGGGTGTGATTTTATAAGACGGACGATTAGCGCAATGGTGGGGAAAGGCTCGGTCAACCATAACAGCCGTAAATTCAAGGCTGAAAATGTGGATGCTGAACGCTCCCACCTCAATGTAGATTACTGTAATGAGAATATCAAGAAAGTATATCATAAGCTATTTGATGAAGCATTACAGAGATATAACGAGAAACAGACAAGGGCAGACCGCCGCATTGCCGATTATTACGAGAAGATACGGAACTCAAAGCAGGAAAAGCCGTTCCATGAGCTGATTTTGCAGATTGGGGATAAGGAAAATATGGGCGCAGGAAGTGAAAACGGACAGCTTGCAAGGCAGATTTTAGATGAATATTATCATGGATTCCAAGAGCGAAACCCTAATCTTTATGTATTTTCCGCTCATATCCATATGGATGAAGCAACGCCGCATTTACACATTGACTTTGTTCCGTTCACGACTGGCAGTAAGCGTGGGCTTGATACAAGGGTATCTTTGAAACAGGCGTTGGCGGCGCAGGGATTCAAAGGCGGTTCCCGTGGCGATACGGAGTGGAGCCAGTGGGTACAGTCCGAAAAAGAGAGCCTTGCCGCTGTGATGGGGCGGCATGGCATTGAATGGGAGCATAAAGGGACACATGAGAAACATTTGTCTGTCCTTGATTATAAAAAGCAGGAGCGGGAAAAAGAGGTCGTCCAGCTTGAGGGGCAGATTTCGGAGAAAAAAGAGGAATTCCAAGTATTGTCGGACAGGGTGGCGAATTACGACAAAGGAATGGAAAACCTAAAAACTCTGGAACAGGCGCTTGACACTTCTCCAGAGTACCAGTTGGCAGAGCCGCAGGGATTCATGTCTGCGAAGTCATATAGAAACAAAGTGGCAGAGCCTTTGGTGCAAAAGCTGAAATCACTTGTTAGAACGGCTCTTATAAGGTGCTTTGAAGCGTGGGACGGCTACTATCGGCTGAATGCCACAAATAGCAATCTCCACCGTGAAAATGAAGGGTTAAGGAAAACCAATGAGAAACTGGCAGGGGAAAATGAAAACCTCCGTGCGGAAAACAAAGATTATAAGCTGCTCCGTAAGACATTTGGGAGTAAGCAGATAGACAGCCTTTTAGAGCAGGCAAAAGCAGCACAAAAATCAAAACAGCGTGAAAAACGCTTTAAAAACAGCAAAGAAGAAAGGTAGGAAACACTATGGAAAATAGGATTTATGACGAAAATAACGGTCTCTGGTATGCAAGGCAAGACGACTATTACCTCCCAGAGCTTGCATTACCTCCCGAAGAAGAAAAGCTGATTGGTATTTGGGGACAGCGGCATTTACGGTATCTTAAAGAGCATAAACAGTTCGTTTATCTCAATCTGCTGACAAGCGGCAGGCTGAATGAATACCTTGCAAGCATAGATGAACAGGCAGAGGATATGTTTTTTCGGCTGGTAAAGGAGTATGCCGGCAAGCATGGAGTAACGGAGCAATTAAAGGCAGAAAACCAGCTTTTATGGGTTCAAAAAATGAATAATATTCGGGTTTGTGTGAGGGAAGTTGTGGAGAGCGAGTTTATCTATTCGTAGTGATAAGCGGCACTCCTGCAATATGTGGGAGTGCCGTTCAATTAAGCAAAAATAGTTCGGGGAATTGAAAAATCTTACAAATTCGTGTATACTTAAAATAATTAGAATGAGAAATTCTTTAGGTTAGAATCGATGATGGGGTAAACGAAAAAGCAGTTTTGGCATTCCAGTGAACTGCCCCTTCGTTTACACCATTTTCGATTTGACCTAATTGAACAA
>CAJTFL010000018.1:0-23078 GCA_910575565.1 Lachnospiraceae bacterium
CCTTGCAGAAGACGAGGTGGATAGGGCAGGGATGGAAGTGCAGCAATGCATGGAGTTGGCTGCCACTAATAGGCCGAGGGCTTGGCCAAGAGAGGCGAGTTTGGCTAGGAAGGGAAGAGGCGGATGTGTTCAGTATGCGGTTTTGAGGGTACGTGGTGCAGAGTATCGGAAGCCAGGCAAGCCTGGCGGAGGAAGAATGCGCGAGTGGCTCAGTTGGTGGAGTACGACCTTGCCAAGGTCGGGGTCGCGGGTTCGAGTCCCGTCTCGCGCTCTTTAAAGCCCTTGATTTTTCAAGGGCTTTTTTGTTTTATAGGAAAGTACGTCCCATAAGGCAAAAAACCTCTGGGGAGCTGCTGAGTGCCAGTGGCACTCGTTTAACAACGACCGAAGTGAAACGTAGGGCGCATTTCGCGATCAAGGAATATGGCTGCCAAAGTAGCCGCGTTCCGGCACGGGAGGCCGGCTGGCCGGGCTCTTTGTTCTTTTGGCCTTGTTAATTTTTTGTCATTATTAAAAAAAACCTTGCAGTTTTTGCCCCCATCTGGTAAAATACCGTCTAAACTGCTTTGACAAACAGCCAATGTCAAATGTGTGCACAAATACATAAAGGAGAATTTTCTATGGAACAGACTGGAATCAAGGCGTTCTTAAAGAAAAAGAACGTCAACATTACCGTCCAGACCTATCTCATTGATGCATTGGGTGCTATGGCATTTGGTTTGTTTGCATCTTTGTTAATCGGGACGATTTTCGCCACCATCGGCGACAAAACACAGATTCAAATTTTCACGGTAATTGCAGATTATGCCAAAAGCGCTACCGGAGCTGCCCTGGGTGTGGCTATCGCTTACGCTTTAAAGGCTCCTCAGCTAGTGCTCTTTTCCGCCGCCACCGTAGGCATCGCGGGAAATGCCTTGGCTCAGGGAAATCCTATCGGTGCGCTGGTAGCTACCGTTGTGGCTACGGAACTGGGCAAGCTGGTTTCCAAGGAAACCCGGGTGGATATCCTGGTAACGCCCAGCGTGACTATTATTTCCGGCGTTCTGGCCGCCCAGTTTATCGGCCCTGGCGTGGCGAAATTCATGGATGCTTTCGGCATGATGGTGAAAACAGCCACGGAGATGCAGCCTTTCTTTATGGGAATCCTGGTTTCCGCCCTTATCGGCATCGCCTTGACCTTGCCCATATCCAGCGCTGCTATCTGCATGGCCTTAACGCTTGACGGCCTGGCCGGAGGCGCCGCCACGGCGGGCTGCTGTGCACAGATGATCGGCTTTGCTGTCCTTTCCTTCCGGGAAAACGGAGTCAGCGGCCTGCTGGCACAAGGGCTTGGGACTTCCATGCTGCAGATGGGGAATATCGTAAAGAATCCTAAGGTTTGGATAGCACCTACCTTAGCTTCCATGATTACCGGTCCTATCGCTACCGTGGTTTTCCAAATGACGAACATCCATACGGCTTCCGGCATGGGAACCTGCGGCCTTGTAGGGCCAATCGGCGTGTATACCAGCATGGGAGGCGGATCAAAGATGTGGATCGGCATCCTTTTGGTATGCTTGGTGCTCCCGGCTGTGCTTGCTGGCATATTCGGAGAAATCCTCAGGAAGGTTGGGTGGATTAAGGATGGGGATTTGAAGCTGGATTTGTAGATGCCCCTATATTTGCCGTCAGCCGCTGTTTCAGGAGAGACGGTTCCTCATGGAAAATGACAAAAGATAAAAAAGCCGCCATGCTTCCAAGTGGCTGATGGAAGCGTGGCGGTTTTTGCTGGAAACTTTCTTGCCTAAATTCCCATCGCAATGACGTTTTCAGGTCAGCAATGTTCCAGACCCATGGCCGCCTTGATTGCCGCCATCAGCTCATCAAAGCTTTCATAGGCGGGAAGTTCCGGGTGATCCTTTTTAATCTGTTCCGTAGTGCGGAATAAAAACCCGGCTTTGCTGGCTTTGATCATGGATAAATCATTATAGCTGTCGCCGCTGGCGATGGTTTCATAGCCGATGGACTGAAGGGCTTTTACCGTCGTTAACTTGGAGTTTTCAATGCGCATTTTAAAGCCGGTGATCCGGCCGTCCTCCGCCGCTTCCAGGGAATTGCAGAAAATGGTGGGCCAGCCAAGCTTTTTCATCAGCGGGGATGCAAACTGGGTAAAGGTGTCGCTGATGATAATTACCTGGGAGAATGAGCGCAGTTCATCCAAAAATTCCTTTGCCCCGGGAAGGGGATCGATAGTCGCAATGGTTTCCTGGATTTCCTTAAGCCCCAGGTGATGCTCTGCCAGGATGCCCAGCCGCCAGTTCATTAATTTTTCGTAGTCCGGCTCATCCCGGGTAGTGCGGGTTAGTTCAGGGATGCCGCTTGCCTTGGCAAATGCAATCCAGATTTCCGGAACCAATACCCCTTCTAAATCTAAACACGTTATGTACATTGCGGATTACCTCCATTTTAAAGTTTGCCCTCCA
This sequence comes from Lachnospiraceae bacterium, assembly GCA_910575565.1. Taxonomy (GTDB): domain Bacteria; phylum Bacillota; class Clostridia; order Lachnospirales; family Lachnospiraceae; genus Caccovicinus. The sequence continues at coordinate 2,463 of CAJTFL010000018.1, forward strand.
GGCGTTTTTCAGACACGCTTTAGCGCTTTGCCTCGGGTATCATCATTTTATGAAGAAATCGGCGATTTGTCAATGCACAGGAAGGCGAATCCCCTTAAACCGGCGATTTGTCAATGCACAGGAAAGCGAATCCCCCATAAGCTGCGACGCACATCTGACAGAAAGCAATTTTCAAACACGTTCTAGGAAAAATCCCATTGCCGCAAGCGATTTCCCATGAAAGCTTGCCTGTAACGGCGAGGATGCCAAACAGTTGGGGAAAATCTTTGATTTGGTATGGTATTGGAAGTAAGAATATGGTAGGATAATAAGAAGCGGGCAGAAGAAGACTAATGTATCAGCAAAGTTTTGCCAGCGCATCCGATGGAAGCCAAGAGCCTATGGACAGGCGGGAAAATGGGGGGCGAAACGAGCGGTAAAACGGAGGGATAGCTTATGGAAACATTTGATCCGAATATGGAAGAGATGAAAAAAGCCATGCGGCAGAAGGCGGGAAAGGCAGGCCGCTGGATGAAGCATACGGGAAGCGTCATTTTCCTGGCAGTGTTACTGTTAGTGCTGGGAAACGGCTCCTTTTATAATATTGAAGAGCAGGAGCAGGCGGTGGTGACGACTTTCGGCGTGGCAAAGGCAGTGACGGATCCGGGGCTTCATTTTAAGATCCCGCTGATCCAGCGGGTAAAGAAGGTAAATACCACCATTCAGGGCTTTGCCTTGGGCTACAGCCAGGACAGCAACGAGGTGATGGAAGCAGATTCCCTGATGATTACCAATGATTATAATTTCGTCAACGTGGATTTTTTTATTGAATATAAGGTGGCGGATCCGGTGAAGGCCGTGTATGCCTCTAGGGATCCGGTGCAGATTTTGCGGAATGTGAGCCAGGCCTGCATCCGCACCGTTATCGGCGGCTATGACGTGGATTCGGTGCTGACGACGGGAAAGACGGAAATCCAGGGAAAGATTAAGGAAATGATGATTGGCAAGCTGGAGCAGCACGACATCGGCCTCCAGGTGGTTAATGTGACCATTCAGGATTCGGAGCCGCCCACAACGGAAGTGATGGAGGCGTTCAAGGCAGTGGAGACGGCCAAGCAGGGGAAGGAAACTTCCATTAACAATGCCAACAAATACCGGAATGAAAAGCTTCCCCAGGCGGAAGCCCAGATTGACCAGATTATGCAGGAAGCGGAAGCGGCTAAGGCCAGGCGGGTAAATGAAGCCAACGGCGAAGTGGCGAAATTTAATGCCATGTATGCGGAGTACGTTAAGAACCCGGAAGTAACCAGGCAGAGGATGTTTTATGAGGCCATGGAGGATGTGCTGCCTGGGATGAAAGTGATTATCGACGGCACGGGCCAGGTAAACACCATGCTTCCTCTGGACAGCTTTACCCAGGGACAGGCAGGCGCCGCGGCTCCGGCTCCTTCCCAGGAGGCCGCTCAGGCAGCAGCAGAAGAGTAAGGGTTTGGGCAAGGGCCGTTTATCCGGAAACGTTTAAGGTTAAGGCAGAAGGATTTTCACGGATATCTGCCAGATGCGGTGAAGATGTTGAGACGGGCTGTATTTTTGGCACTTGCCATAGATTGGAGGATACCATGATGAAAACCATAAAAAGAACGTTCCTGATCCTGATTGTTGTCCTTTTGGCGGTGGCGGGAAGCGGCTCCATCGTAGTGACCCAGGAGAATGAGTATAAGCTGATCCGGCAGTTTGGCCGGGTGGAGCGGGTGATCGGGCAGGCGGGGCTTAGCTTTAAGATCCCCTTTATCCAGTCGGCGGATACGCTGCCTAAGCAGATCCTTTTGTACGATTTGGCTCCCTCGGATGTGATTACCGGGGATAAGAAAACCATGCTGTGCGATTCCTACGCCTTGTGGCAGATCACGGATCCCTTAAAATTTGCCCAAACGTTAAACGGCTCGGTAGCCAATGCGGAACGCAGGATTGACACGGCGGTGTACAACGCCATTAAAAATGTGATCAGCAGCATGAGCCAGAATGAGGTGATCAGCGGAAGGGACGGGGAGCTTTCCCAGGCGATTATGGCTCATGTGAAGGGAAATATGAGCCAGTATGGCCTGGAGGTGCTTTCGGTGGAGACGAAGCAGCTGGATCTTCCGGCGGATAACAAGGCGGCAGTTTACGAGCGGATGATTTCAGAGCGGGATAAGATTGCGGCCACCTATACGGCGGAGGGGCAGGCGGAGGCCAAGGTGATCCAGAATACGACGGATCGGGAGATTTCCATCAGCATTTCCGATGCCCAGGCCAAGGCCGCGGCCATCACGGCAGAAGGGGAAGCGGAGTATATGCGGATTCTGGCGGAAGCCTACGGTTCCCCGGAAAAAGCGGAGTTTTACGCCTATATCCGTGCCCTTGAGGCTGCCAGGTCTTCCCTGACGGGAAAGGAAAATACCTTGATCCTTCCGGCGGATTCCCCTGTGGCCAGGGTGTTTATGGGATATTAATGATATGTTACCAGGGTCAAAAGGTCGAAAAAACTGGCCTTTTAGAATAATATGATGCGCGCAGCCGCATAAGGAAATATGCTGCTTTGCGGCTGCGTATGGCGCGCTCCTTGCAGCAGAGAGCATCTGCCGTGAGGATAACAGGAAATGAGGAGTACGGTTAAGATGAAGATAAAAGAGATTTTAGGGAAGGGATGCCCTACCCTTTCCTTTGAGGTATTCCCGCCGAAGACGGAGGATAAGTTCGAGGGCGTGGAGCAGGCGGCTTTAGCCATAGCCAAGCTAAAGCCGGCCTTTATGAGCGTTACTTACGGGGCAGGCGGGGGAACCAGCCGGTATACGGTTCAGATTGCCTCCGATATCCAGGAAAGCTGCGGAGTGGTTTCCCTGGCCCATTTGACTTGCGTGTCGTCCACCAGGGAAAAGGTACATCAGGTCTTGGGGGAGCTTAAGGAAAAAAAGATTGAAAATGTGCTGGCCTTAAGGGGGGATATCCCGGCGGACGGGAAGGTGGAGAAGGATTACCGGTATGCTTCCCAGCTGATTCGGGAAATCAAGCAGGCCGGGGATTTCTGTATCGGCGCCGCCTGTTACCCGGAAGGCCATGTGGAATCGGCCAATAAGACGGAGGACATCCTTCACCTAAAGGAAAAGGTGGAGGCAGGCTGTGATTTTGTGACCACTCAGATGTTTTTTGACAACAATATCTTATATAATTACCTGTACCGGATCCGGGAGAAAGGGATTACCGTGCCGGTGGTTGCGGGGATTATGCCGGTGACGAACCGTTCCCAGATCCAGCGGATCTGCCAGATGTCCGGGACGTACCTCCCTGCCCGGTTTAAGGCCATCGTGGATCGGTTTGGGGATCGCCCCGCCGCCATGAAGCAGGCCGGGATCGCCTATGCCACGGAGCAGATTATCGATTTGATTGCCAACGGGGTAAATGGGATCCATATCTATACCATGAATAAGCCGGACGTGGCTGCCAGGATACAGGACAGCTTATCGGAGATCCTTTAACGCGGGCGGCTTTCGCCTTAAGGCGGAGGATGATTTTTGCGGGCAAAGAGGGAAAAGGAAAGGGAAAGGGGACAAAGGGCGCAGGATGGATGTGGACAGGAAGGAAGTCCTGCGGTATTTAGGATACCGGGGGGCAGAGGCAGATGAGGCGGTTTCCGCATTGATGGAGGACTGCATACAAGAGCTTTTTCGGGCATCGGAACCCAAGTCCCTAAGCCGGGAGTACGGCCTTAGGCTTCTGCCGGATGATGGGATTGACGGGGGCTGCTTTCAGGCAAAAAGCAAAAACCTAAGGAAAAACCTTGCAGGCTGCCATGGGATCATCCTGTTTGCGGCCACTTTGGGAACGGGGGCGGATTACCTGCTCCAAAGGTACAATAAGCTTTCCGTAAGCAAAGCGGTGGTGATGCAGGCAGCGGCGGCGGCCATGATGGAGGCCTACTGCAATGAGGTCTGTGAGAGCCTTTCCAAGGAGTACCGAGAACGGGGACTGTTTTTGCACCCCCGGTTCAGCCCGGGCTACGGGGATTTTCCCTTAAGCTGCCAGCCCGGGATCCTGGACGCCTTGGAAGCGGGGAAGCGGATTGGGATTAAGCTGACGGAAGGCTTCTTGATGCTGCCTTCTAAGTCGGTGACGGCCGTAATCGGTGTGGGAAGCACTCCCATGCACTGCCCGGCAGAAGGCTGCGAGGCCTGCGGGAAAAAAGACTGTGCTTTCCGCAGGGAATAAAGGGAAAATGCAGGAACAGTGCAGAAATGCAAAACGGCGCAGAAATAATGCGGAACAGGACAGAAATACAGGACAGCGCGGAAATGCGGAACAGGACAGAAATGCACAGGCATAGGGGGCAGGAGCAGATGGATAAAATGAAAGATAGGATGAATATACTGCAGTGGATGAAGGGACACCACGTTTTCTTTGACGGAGGCTTGGGAAGCCTTCTTCAGGAAAGAGGGTTAAAGGCCGGGGAGCTTCCGGAAACCTGGAACCTTCTCCATCCCGATGTGCTGGTGGATATCCATAAAAGCTACCTGCGGGCAGGAGCCAATATCATCACCACCAATACCTTTGGGGCTAACCGCTTAAAGTACCCGGATGGGGGAAAATGGAAGCTGGAAGATTTGGTGGAAGCGGCGGTGAAAAATGGCATACAGGCCAGGAGGCAGTGGGAGGAAGAGCAAAGCGGCAGGGAAAATCTTTCCGGGGAAAAGAAAGCTTTAGGCATTGCACCGGCATACATCGCCCTGGATCTTGGGCCTACAGGTAAGCTGTTAAAGCCCTTGGGGGATTTGGAATTTGAAGATGCCGTCTGCCTTTACCGGGAAGTGGTTGAGGCTGGCGTTAAGGCGGGGGCGGATCTGATCCTGATTGAAACCATGAGCGACGGCCTGGAGTTGAAGGCAGCCGTCTTGGCGGCCAAGGAAAGCTGCAGCCTTCCGGTTTTTGCCACCATGGCCTTTGACGGGAAGGGGAAGCTGTTGACCGGGGGGAACGTGGAAACGGCAGTCGCCCTTTTAGAGGGGCTTCGGGTATCCGCCCTGGGGCTAAACTGCGGTCTTGGGCCGGTACAGATGAAGCCTATCGTCAAGCGGCTTTTGGAGGTCTCTTCCCTGCCAGTGATCGTTAACCCCAATGCAGGCCTTCCCAGGAGCGAGGGCGGGAAGACGGTTTACGATATTGATGCCGATGAATTTGCCCGGGAAATGCTTGGGTTTGCGCAGTCAGGGGTGAGTATGCTGGGGGGATGCTGCGGAACCACGCCGGAGCATATTGAAAAAACCGTCCGCCTTTGCCGGGAAACGGCGGTAAGGCTGCCAAAGAAAAAAGGGCGGACAGTGATTGCCTCCTATTCCCAGGCGGTAGTATTCGGGAAGGCCCCGGTGCTTATCGGGGAGAGGATTAACCCTACGGGGAAATCAAAGTTTAAGCAGGCCCTAAAGGATCATAACCTGGAATATATCCTTCGGGAAGGGGTAACGCAGCAGGATAACGGAGCCCATGTGCTGGACGTAAATGTAGGCCTGCCAGGGATAGACGAGCCTTCCATGATGGAAGAGGTGGTTAAGGAGCTGCAGTCGGTGATCGATCTGCCCTTGCAGATTGATACCGCAAATCCCCAGGCCATGGAGCGTGCCCTGCGCTGCTATAATGGGAAGGCGCTGGTAAATTCCGTTAACGGCAAGCAGGAAGTGATGGAGGCGGTGTTCCCCTTAGTGGCAAAGTACGGCGGCGTGGTGGTGGGGCTGTGCCTGGATGAAGGCGGAATACCGGAAACGGCCAAGGGGCGTCAGGAAATCGCCAGGAAAATCTACGACACTGCCCTAAGCTACGGGATTGGGCCGGAGGACATTCTTATCGACGGCTTGTGCATGGCCGTAAGCTCGGACAGCAAGGGAGCCTTGACCACGCTGGAAACCCTCCGCCTGATCAGGGATGAGCTTGGAGGGAAAACCATATTGGGCGTGTCCAATATTTCCTTTGGCCTTCCCTGCCGGGAGATCATCAATGCCGCGTTCTTTACCATGGCTCTCCATGACGGCTTAAGCGCGGCGATTATTAACCCCAACAATGAGGCGATGATGCGGGCTTACTACAGCTTCCGGGCGCTGGCAGACCTAGATCCTCAGTGTGCGGATTATATCGGGATTTACGGCGGCAGCCAGGCAGCGGGCCTTGGAAACACTATAGGCCGTTCTGCTTTTGGCGCGGGCGGCCAGGGCAGGCAGCAGGGAGCAGATTTTGGCGCGGGCAGCCAGGGCGGCCGGCTGGGAAGCGGTACAGGCGCCGGCCTTGCAGAGGAGATTATAAAAGGCCTTAAGGAAGGGGCGGCTGCGGCGGCTAAGGAAGCGCTGGAAACCCGGGACGGACTTTGGATTGTTAACCAGGAAATCATCCCTGCCCTGGATGTGGTGGGCAAAGGCTTCGAGAAGGGGACGGTATTCCTTCCCCAGCTGTTAATGAGCGCGGAGGCGGCAAAAAGCGCCTTTGAGGTGATAAAGGAACATATGGGAAGCCAGGGAAAGGCCCAGGAATCCAAGGGGAAGGTGATCTTAGCCACGGTAAAAGGGGATATCCACGATATCGGGAAAAATATTGTGAAGGTTCTGTTGGAAAATTACAGCTATGAAGTAATTGATTTAGGCAAAGACGTGCCCCCGGAGCGGGTAGTGGAAGCCGCCGTAAAGGATGAAGTCCAGGTGATAGGCTTAAGCGCCCTGATGACCACTACGGTTCCAAGCATGGAGGAAACCATAAAGCAGCTTAGGAAGGCCGCCCCCTGGGCGAAAGTGATGGTAGGCGGAGCCGTTTTAACCCAGGAATATGCAGATGCCATCGGGGCGGATAAGTATTGCCGGGATGCCATGGCTTCCGTGAATTTTGCCCAGGAGGTTATGGGTTAAGAAGGGGATAGCTACGGGCTGCGATAAACCAGGAGGAAAGAAAAGATATGATCACCATAGAGGATGTAAAACGGATGGCTCAGGCGGGAGGATATAAGCGGATACCCATCAGCCGGGAACTGTACGCGGATCAGAGGACGCCGGTGGAGGTGCTTAAGATCTTATCCGGCGTCAGCAGCGATTGTTTTTTGTTTGAAAGCGGGGAGGATATCACCGAATGGGGAAGGTATACTTACCTGGGCTTTCAGCCGGCAATGAAGCTTACCTGCAAGGACGGGGCGGTTACGATTACCGGGGGAAAGCGGGAGAAGGTTAAGGAGGCGGACAGCCCCAAGGAAGTAATCCGGCAGATTTTAAAGGATTACCGCAGCCCGAAGCCTGCCGGGATGCCGGGTTTTACCGGCGGGCTTGCCGGATATTTTTCTTATGGCTACATGAAATACGGGAAAGGGATGCCAGAGCCGGCAAAAGGGGAAGGCGGGGATTTCCCCGATGCCTATCTGATGCTGTTTGATCAGGTGATTGCTTTCGACCGCTTCCGCCAGAAGGTGCTTTTGATTGCCAATGCAGATACGGCCGATTTGGAGGCGGGGTACGTTGAAGCGGAGCGGAAGTTAGACGAGATGGAAAAACTGATCCGCCATGGAGAGGGGAAGGCGAAGGAAGGGCTGCACCTAAAGGATGAGCTAAAGCCTTTCTTTGACCAGGAAGATTACAGCCTGATGGCGGAGATGTGCAGGGAGTACATCCGAAGCGGGGACAGCTTCTGGATGGTTTTGGCAAACGGCCTGGAAGGGGAGATGGAAGGGAGCCTTTTGGATCTGTACCGCGTGCTGCGGGCAAATTCCCCTTCCCCCTATCTGTTTTACCTGTCCGGGGACGGAAGAGAGATCGCCGGGACTGCTCCGGGAACCTTTGTGAAGCTGGAAAAGGAAAAACTAAGCGCCACGGTAATGACGGCCAAAGGCTCCAGGGGAGAATCCCGGAAGGAAGAGCTTAGGTTAGAGCGGGAGCTTTTGGCAGATGAAGGCCAGAGGGCATGGCATAACCTTCTGGTGGATTTGGCACGGAATGATTTAAGCCAGGCCTGCCGGAGCAATACGGTAAGGCTGGAGCCGTACTTAGGGATCGGCAGGCAGGATCATGGGATATGCCTGGCCTCGGCGGCCAGCGGAAGGATTGCCAGAGGCTGGGACGGGCTGGACGCGGTGGAGGCGTTCCTCCCCGGAGGGAAGTTCGTAGGAGCGCCCAAGGCGAAAAACGGCCGGCTGCTGGGGGAGATTGAACAGAAGGACAGGGGGCTTTTCGGCGGAGCCATAGGCTACCTGGACTTTTCCGGGAATATGGATCTTTGCGCCCCGGAGCAGCTTGCCTGCGTTAAGGAAGGGCATCTGACGCTCCAGGCGGGCATCCAGCTTAAGGGAGACGAGGAACCGGAAAGAGCCTGGCAGCAGTGGGAGGAACAGGCCTCATCCCTTCTATACGCCCTGGAAATTGCCCGAAAGGGGGAAGAGTTATGATTCTTATCATTGACCATTATGACAGTTTTTCCCAAAGCTTGTACCAGTTAGTGCGGAAATGCTGCCAGGAGACAGAGATGATCCGCAGCGATCAGGCCACGGTGGAGGAGATCCGGCAGATGAAGCCCCAGATGATTATCCTTTCAACCGGGGCAGGGAAGCCGGAAGAAGCAGGGGTATTTTTGGAGACCGTTAAGGAGCTGGGCAGCCAGATCCCTATTTTAGGCATAGGCCTGGGATACCTTGCGGTGTGCAGCGCCTTCGGGGGACGGCTAAAGGAGCGGGAAAATCCGGTCTGCGCGGGAACGGTAACGGTGGAATTTGAGCCGGAGTCCAGGCTGTTTAAGGCCATGGGAAAGACCTCCATGGAAGCGGGGGTATACGGCTTTTTGACGGCGGATAAGGACAGTCTGCCAGGCTGCTTAAAGGCAGCGGCCAAGGATCCGGAGGGGGATGTGATGGCAGTGGAGCACAGGGAATACCCCGTATACGGCATCTGCTTCCAGCCGGAGTCGGTGTTAACGCCAAATGGGCGGAAGCTTATGGAAAATTTGGTAAGGGAAGAAGTATTAAATAAAATGACCTCCAGCCGGATTTTAAGCAAGATCAAGGAAATCCTGAAGGATAGGCAGGCGGAGGAGGACGAGTGATTTTGCATAGGGGGCGGCATATATGGGGAAGCTGATCACAAAAGGCAAAATTCCTGTTTATCCGATGGATGGGGTAAAAGTTGACACAAGGTTTTACGCGGTTTTTGAATTAAAGAGAAAGTATGATATATCCGATAAGCGGCTGGTTTTGGACAGTGATTTCCAGCGGGAGGATGTATGGGGAAAGGAAAAAAAGGCGGAATTAGTAGAAAGCGTGCTGATGGGGCTTCCTTTGCCAATATTTTATTTTAACCAGGATCGGTATGGACGGTTAATTGTGGTAGACGGCAGGCAGCGGCTGACGGCTTTATTTGAATTCCTGGACAACCGGATTCCCCTGGTGAAGCTGAAGGTATTCCCGGAGTTTAATGGGGCAAGGTTTTCGGATCTGCCTTCGGTGATGCAAAGCAGGCTGGAAGATTTCCAGGTACACGCCCATGTGATTTTGCCCCCTACGCCGGATCGGGTTAAATGGGGAGTATGCAGTTTCCTACTTAAATAACCACGGCAGTGAGCTTGTGCCGGAAAAGCTTCGTAAGGGAGCCAGTGATTTTACGCTCCTTGGACAGGTGAATTGGTGGCTGAAGGATATTGCTGGCGTGGAAATCAGCCTGGAGGAAATCCAGGGCGCGGATATGGTAAAGGCTTCCTACCGGATGGGAGGCCGGGCAAAGATTAGGCCGGTAAATATAGGTTCCGGCGTTAGTTATCTGTTAAGTATATTGATTATGTGCTTGTCTGCACCGGAAAAGGGGATAATTGTGATTGAAAATCCGGAGATTCATCTTCATCCCTCTGCCCAGTCAAAAGTGTGTTCGTTTTTATATTTTACTGCGGAAAGCGGCAGGCAGCTTTTTATCGAGTCTCATAGCGATCATATTTTCAACGGCTTTTGCGCAGGCATGGCAAGGGAAGAGATGGATAAGGAAAAAATCAGCATCCAGTTTGTGTCATTGAATGACGAATATGTGACTGAAGCAATGCAGGTAGAAATTGGAGAATATGGAAATATACGGAATCAGAAAAAGGATTTGTTTGATCAATTTGATATTGATATGAACAAAATGATTGGGTTATAAGAGGATTTGCCGGACTTCTATTTGTCAGAAGCGCCGTGGGATATCCGGTACATATTAGTCCATTATCCTTTTCCCCAAAAAGTAATTTTAGCAGAGATAAACCATAAATGCTATCTTGCGGATGCATTGACGGACAACCATTTGTCCTGTGAGGATATCCGAAAGATTATCGGCCATATTCCGGATTTAATCCGCGATTGGACCAGCGGGAAAAAAACCCACTGGTGGGATTCGATAGAAGAGAAAATTTATGAATACCGGGTAACGATAAGCGGAGGCAGGGAATTTCGGATCTTCTTTTTATGGAAGGAAGGGCTGGTTTTGATGAATGGTTTTGTGAAAAAGACCCAGGCCACACCTTCGGCAGAAAAGAAAAAAGCCAGACTGATTGCTGCCGGTTACAAATAGGGTATTTCTAACATGGGGGCCAGAAGTGTTTTGGCCTTAGGATAAGGCGGGGATTTATGATCCGAATACTGCTCCCAATCGCCTATTTATGCGCCATTGGGTTTTGTAGCTATACATTATGCTGGCTGGCTTTTAAGGCCAGCCGGAACCGGCTGACCGGTGCGCTGGCGGCCTGCCAGGTTTTGGTGATTATCTGGTGTGTCCCCCAGCTTTTTTTGTCGTTCCCCATGACCAGGGGGATGAAATACGTGCTCTACGCCGTTTCTTATATGGGAATCAGCCTGATTGGGCCAGCCTGGCTGATGTTTTCCGCCGTTTACTGCGGCCATAAAGTGGGAAAGGGGGCAGGGGCGCTGTTTTTTGGCCTGTCGGCTTTTGACTATTCCATGCTGCTAACCAATGAAATCCACCATCTGTTTTACCAGAAGTTTGAAATCGAACAGGTGCTTTACGGACCGGTATTTTACGTCCATATGCTGTATACATACGTTTGCGTTATCCTTGGGATGTTTTGGGTGCTTAAGGAGTTTTGGCAGAAGCGGGTGGAGCGGATCCATATGGTTCTGATTATTTTGGCGGCGGCGGTTCCCTTAGGATTTAACCTATTATACCTTTCGGGTCTGATTCAGTCTGGGTTTGACTTAACGCCCCCGGCCTTTGCCCTTTCCAGCTTCTTTATGCTGTTAGCCGTGTTCCGGTATGATTTCCTGGATGTGAACTTGCTGGCCTTTGAGTATATCCTGGAATCCATCGGGGAAGGGGTGATCGTTTGCCACAAGAAGGGAAGGATTGCCTACTGCAACCAGGCAGCCAGCCGGTGGCTCAGGGTCAAGGCGGGGGATGATTTCCCCGCACTGGAAAAAAGGCTGGCCAAGGCAGGGGTTAAGGTGGAATTTTGGGAAAAGCCGGAGCCGGAACAGGCGGTGCTGACCTTAGATAAGGGGGAAAAGCTGCAGTTAAAGCAGTATATCTGCCGGGGCAGGAAGGGGGAGGCCCTTGCCGGGATCTTCCTTTTGGCCGATGTGGGGGAGTATTATAAGCTGATGGAACAGGAGCAGGCCTTGGCGCTTTCTTCCAGGCGGCTGGCAGTGGAGCGGGAGAGAAACCGCATCGCCCAGGAGGTTCATGATACGGCGGGGCATACGCTGGTGATGATCCAGTCCCTCATTAAGCTAATCCGCAGGGAATGGGAGATGGCGGAGATGACAGAGAGCCAGTTTAAAGGAGCTGCCAAGGAGTACTTGGATCAGGCCCAGGCCTTGTCTGCGGAGGGCATTAGAGAGCTGCGCCAGGCGATCAACCGAATGCATAAGGGTGAGCCGGAAAGGCTGGTTACGGAGGCGGTGCTTGGGCTGGCTGGGCAGGTTAAGGAAATTCCCGTGGAAGTGGAATTCCAGGGGGAGGACGGGGAGGCGTATTCCCACTTATCTCAGCTTATCCACAGCTGCCTTCAGGAAGGGATCACGAATTGCTTAAAATACGCCCATGCTTCCCGGATGGACGTGATTGTGAAGTTTGAGCCGGAAGCCTTAAGCCTTTACCTGTTCGATGACGGGCAGGGCTGCAAGGAAATCCAGGAGAGCCATGGGATCAGGGGGATCCGGCAGAGGGTAAGCCAGGCAGGGGGCCAGGCAAGGGTGATTTCCGCAGAGGGGGAAGGATTCCAGATTTACGTCCGGCTGCCGTTGGGGCGTAGAATTTAGGTATTTCACTGCCTTTAGGGCGCAGAATTAAGGAATACCCAGGCCGTGGAAACGAAAGGATTGGAGAACAGGAGAAGCAGATGGTACGGATCGTGATTGCGGATGATGTGCAGATTTTACGGCAGGGGCTTTGTGCGATTTTTAGCCGGGAGCCGGATATCCGGGTAGTGGGCCTTGCCGCCGACGGGAAGGAAGCCTGGGAGCTTTGCAGGCAGCAAAGGCCGGACGTGGTCCTGATGGATATGCGGATGCCGGAATATGACGGCAGCTGGGGGATTTCCAGGATAAAGGAAGATTTCCCGTCCATCAAGGTGCTGGTGCTCACCACCTTTGACGACCGGGAAACGGTGGAGGCGGCTATCCGGAGGGGAGCGGATGGCTATCTGCTGAAGGAAATGGAGGATGCCCAGGTAATCCAGTCTGTTAAGGCGGCCAGCGCAGGTCTCCGGGTATTTGGGAGCAGCGTGTTTGAGGGGATAAGGCAGAATTTGTCCCAAGGCAGCCCGGAAGGAAACCCATTGTCCCCATCCCCCCAGGAAAAGTTCGGGATTACCAACCGGGAAAGGGAGCTGATGAAATGCGTAGCCCAGGGCATGGACAATAAGGAGATTGCCGCCGGACTTTTCCTGGCGGAAGGCACGGTGAGGAATAATATTTCCAGATTGTTGGAAAAATTAAAGCTGAAGGATCGTACCCAGCTGGCGGTGTTTGCGGTAAAAAATCATTTGGATTAGGTAGAGACAGAAGACAAAAACCATGGTATGATAAAGGTAAAGCATTCTCGAAAAGATGATGAGGAAAGGCGCTGGCAGACATGAAGGAAAGGAAATGCTATCGAAAAAAAATCAGAAGGAATATGACAATATTTGGAATATGCCTGGTGCTTTTTTTGCAGGCAGGTGTATTTCCTGCATTGGCGAAACCGGCGTGGCCTAATGACGTGGGGATTGAAGGAGAGGCAGGGATCGTTATCGATGAGGAGACGGGGGCGGTGCTGTTTGGGCAAAATATCCATCTGCCTTTTGCACCGGCCAGCATCACTAAGCTTTTAACGGCTCTGGTAGTGATCGAACGCTGCAGCTCCCTGGATGACGTGGTTACTTTTTCCCATGATGCGGTTTACAATGTGGAGCAGGGGAGCAGCAACCCCATGGCATTGGAGGAGGGGGATCAGATTACCGTCAGGGACTGCCTGTATATCATGCTGCTGCGCTCCTCAAACCAGGCGGCCAATGCCCTGGCGGAGCATATCGGCGGAAGCAGGGAAGGCTTTGCCGCCATGATGAATGAAAAGATCCGAGAGCTGGGCTGTAAGGAAAGCAATTTTGCCAATCCTTCCGGGTTAAATGACGAAAACCAATACGTGTCCGCCTACGATATGGCCCTTATCGGGCAGGCGGCCTTTGCCAATGAAACATTGATGGAGATCGATTCCGCGAAAAGCTACCGCATAGCCTCTACCATCAACAACCCGGAGGGCGTTACCTTTTCCATGGAGCATAAGCTTTTGATTACCACGGATTCGGCCAGCGAGACCTACTATCCGGCGGCGGTGGCTGGGAAAACCGGCTATACCTCCATCGCCTTAAATACCTTGGTTACTTGCGCGAAGATGGAGGAAAGGGGACAGGTGGCAGTTATCCTAAAAAGCAACTGGACCCATTACTCCGATACCATTGCCTTGATGAACTTTGGCTTTGGGCAGTTTGAAAACCTGGATGCTTCCGGGGACGAAGGCGTTCTTTTTGGGGAGGACGGGACGATTTCCATCGGGGACGTGATGTATAAGCGGGAGGAGCTCGAGGTTCTAGGAAGCCGGAAGGTGACGGTTCCCAAAGGAGCTACCTTGGCGGATGTGGAACAGAATCTAATCACTGGGGAAGAGATTTATCCCCAGGCTCCGGAAGGAACGGTGGCGGAGATCCGTTACACTTATGACGATCGGATTGTGGGAAGGAGCTACCTGGCCAGCATCCATCCGGAGGAAGGCCAGCTGGTGGAGGCGGGAGCCTCTGAAGGCATAGAAGGAGCTTTAGGGCCGGAAGGAACGGGGGATCCGGGAAGTGAAGGGCAGGGGGGAGCAGAAGACGGCGGCAGTGGTTCCGATCCTGCTTCCGCCTCCAAGGGAAAGCAGCCCTTATTTTCCCCTAAGCTTCGGCAGATGTTTGGGAAAATCGGCCCGGTTGCCATTGGAGCCGGGGTGTTTGCCCTTGTTATCCTGGCAGCCAGCCTGTTTGCCATGGGGCAGAGGCGCAGGCGGCGGGAAGAGGAAGAGCGGAGGAAGGAACGCCGCCGCCAGAGGCTTGCCGAGATCGGATGCTCGGAAGAGGATTTCAAGCGCATGATGGAAGAGCGCTATGGGAAAAAGTAGGCGTGGGGATGGCGAAATGTAATCGAGCCGGTATGCTGACTTTTGGCATTGCGCAAAATGGCATTTATCGTTCCTCGCATACCTGAAAGATGAAGAATTTCAGGTAGTAGGAGGATTCTTCCCCTGACCAAAGGATGGGGTGATCCATGGACTGGGTGCGGTATTCCACCTGGCGGAGCCGCTTGTGCACCCCGGCTGAAGCCTCGCGGATGGTTTTTTGGAACAAGTCCGGATCCATAAAGTGGGAGCAGGAACAGGTAGCCAGGTAGCCCCCATCCTTTACCAGCTTCATTCCCCGCAGATTGATCTCCCGGTAGCCCTTCACCGCATTTTTAATGGAATTCCTGGATTTGGTGAAGGCCGGGGGATCTAGGATTACCACATCGTACTGCCTGCCTTCCGCTTCCAGCTGGGGCAAAAGCTCAAATACATCTGCGCACTGGAAGGAAACCCTATCAGATAAATGGTTTAAGGCGGCATTTTCTATGGCTTGGCGGACAGCCAGCTGGGAGGCATCGATCCCCAGGACGGAAGATGCCCCGGCGATGCCTGCATTTAAGGCAAAGGAGCCGGTGTGGGTAAAGCAGTCCAGGACGGTTTTGCCGGGGCAAAGGCGCTGGATGGCCAGGCGGTTGTACTTCTGATCCAGGAAAAATCCGGTTTTCTGCCCGTCCTGCACATCCACGATGTAGCGCACGCCATTCTCCATAATCTCTACTTTCGTATCGAAAGGTTTTCCGATGAAGCCTTTAAACCGTTCCATCCCTTCCTGCAGGCGTACTTTGGCGTCGCTCCGCTCGTAGACGCCCCGGATATGGATGCCGTCCTCCCTTAAGACGGCGGTAAGCTTGTCCAGGATTGTCTTTTTCAAACGATCGATGCCAAGGGCCAAGGACTCTACCACCAAAATATCAGAAAACTTATCGATGACTATGCCCGGGAGGAAGTCCGCTTCCCCGAAAATCAGCCGGCAGCTTCCGGTGTCCACGGTGGCTTTCCGGTATTCCCAGGCGTTTCTTACCCGCATTTCAATAAAGTTCTCATCCACAATGGTATCTTTTTTCCGGGTCATCATCCGGATCGCGATGGTGGAATTTAAGTTGATAAAGCCCTGGCCTAAGGGAT
The DNA here is from genome assembly GCA_910575565.1 of Lachnospiraceae bacterium. Taxonomy (GTDB): domain Bacteria; phylum Bacillota; class Clostridia; order Lachnospirales; family Lachnospiraceae; genus Caccovicinus. The sequence goes on from CAJTFL010000018.1 coordinate 18,215, forward strand.
AGCCGTCAAAATCTTCTACCTGTACCATTTGGCCATTCTCATAAGTGCCCGTAACGGCATCGATTTCATTATCGTATATCCAGGCTCCCCCTGATTTTAGGGAGCGGCCTGCGCCCTTTTTCAGCCGGGCGGTGGGAGCTGGGGTTGAGGTGTGATTTTCCATGATTTCCTCCAAGTTTTTTTGCGGGCACTTTCAAGAGTGCTTTTTCGTTTGCGTGTTTGATTTGTAGTATACCATGTCCTTCGGACATGATACCCTCCGGGGGATGTGCACGGTTCAGGCGGTATTTTGTCCCGCTTCGCGTGACGCCGAACCGGCACGGTATAATCTCTGCCGAGATTATACCATAGATTTAGAAATTGCGCTATGATTATGAAATGATGTTGGAGCAAAAAGGTTTTTTGATCTTGGTATCATACAATGGGAAAAATAAGCGTTTCTGTGTTTGCAAACTTGGGGAAATGTAGTAAAATGAGGATAGCCAGGGGGTTTTGCGATGAAATATGTGCGGTTGAACGGACGATATTAAGTGAAAATTTGATGCTTCGTCAATTTGGAAAGCTAAGGGAAGATAAATGAAAAGGAGAGCAGATTATGGGACAATTTTTCAGTGATGTGGTAGAGCAGGCGCTTCAAAATATTTATTATGATGTGAGAACCGGACGGGGGCAGGAAAGCTTCCGGCAGCTGGAGCAGGCTTCGGCCAGCGGGGATGGGGATGCAAGCTGTATCCTGGCCAGATGCTTATGCGGGTATCAGTATACCTGGAGCGGCCACGGATTCCCGGAGGACGATAGGCGGGCGGAGAAGCTGATGCGCAAGTCCGTGGAGCAGGGCAGCGCTGTCGGCGTGCTGGTGGCTTTGCGCAGCGGCGAGCTGTCCCCGGCAGTGGAGAGAACCATGGGATTTTCCAGCTTGCAGGAAGCCTTTGAGGTGGTGAGGGAAAAGGCGGAAATGGGGGATCCGTTCTGTCAGTATACGGTGGGAAACGTTTATTTCTGGTGGGATTTTTTAAGGATCCAGGGCAAGGATAAAAATTCCTTTCCCAGCCATGAGGCATTTAAGGCGTATTTGCGGGAAAATATTTCCCAGTGTGAAGAGTGGTTTTGGAAGGCTTTCCGGGGCGGGATGTATCACGCAGGCAATAACTTAAACCAGTATTACCGGAAAGGCGACGAGGACATTATCCTGCCGCAGCCCCAGAAGGCGGAAGGGATCTTTCGGATTGGGGCGGAGAGGGGATATCCCACCCATCAGTATACTTATGCGAAGGAGTTAGATAAGGCAGGGAGGAAGGAAGAAGCCCTGGAATGGCATAAAAAGGCGGCGGAGGGCGGCGAGCTGGACAGCTGGTATTACGTGGGAGTGGCTTATGAAGAGGGGCGGGGCGTTCCCAGGGATGTAAGCTATGCGGCAAAGTGCTATGAAAAAGGCCTTTCCTCCGAAAGCATCGGCTGCCGCAACCGTTTGGGAGCGCTGTATATGGACGGGAACGGAGTGCCCCAGGACTACCAAAAGGGCGTGAAGCTGTTGGAGGAGGCCTACAGGAGCGGGAATAAATGGGGGTTGGTTTACCTGGGACGAGCCTATGCCAAGGGTCTGGGCGTGCCGTATGATCACGGGAAAGCAAGGGAGCTTTTGGAAAAAGTTACTTGGGAAAATCCGGAAAAGGATTATCTGCTGGGGATGCTCTATGCCCGCGGCCTGGGCGTGCCGGAGGATATTAAGAAGGGCGTGGAATATTTGAAGAAAGCACCTGGACGGGAAGACGCCAGGGAGGAGCTGGCGAAGTATAAGAAGACATTGTTTGGGAAATGGGTGCGCAGGTAGGAGATTATGCGAATGGCGCGGCGAACGGACGACAGATTTTATCCAAACAGTAAGGATGTTTTCTTTTTCAAGCACCGCTTTATTATTCCACACCTGATTTAACACAAGTTTTTTCAAAGGCTGACATCAAAATATGAATATTTACAACTGTACACTTGAGTTAGCAAGTTCCAAATGATATACTTGATATAATTCAGCATTCGCTTTAAATAATACAATAAAAAAATGGCAAACTCTATCATATAGAAAAAGGTTAATGCAATGAATATGGACAGCTTGAAAATGATTGATTTGTTCGCAGGTGCAGGTGGCCTTTCTGAGGGTCTTTCTGAAGCAGGATTTCATAGCTTATTTGCTTCCGAAATTGTATCTGTATATGCGCAAACATACAAAAAAAATCATCCTAATGCAATCGTTCACACTGCGGATATACGAGAACTAGATGCAAATGAAATCAGAAAAAAACTTCAGATTGAGCGTGAAGAACTTGACCTTATTGCAGGAGGGCCTCCTTGTCAAGGGTTTTCAATCAACGCTCCAATAAGAAGCGCCCTTGACGAAAGAAATCACCTTTTCAAAGAGTATCTGCGTTTTGTGGATGCATTTGCACCACGGGCAGTATTGATTGAAAATGTTCCTGGTCTTGTTTCATTTGAACATGGTGCAACGCTTCATGCTATTTTAGATGCTTTAGCAGAATTGGGGTATGGAGCAGATGTTAGAATTTTGGGTGCACCAAACTACGGTGTTCCTCAGATGCGCTGGAGAACAATCATTCTTGGCGTCCGGGGCAGAGCTTTGCCAGATGGAGCTTATCCTACCCCAATTTACCATGCCCCTATCCATGCAAATTTTACCAGCACATTTGATGGACAGTCAATAATCCAAATTCCTTCCCCCGAAGCCAATGCAAATTTCACCACAGTTCATGAAGCCATTGGCGACCTTCCTCCATTAGCAAGCGGAGAGCACGGAGAAAAGGTAAAGGAGTATCATTGTGATGCCTATTGCAACTATCAACGCAGGTCACGGACAGGATCGATTGGCGTCATAAATCACGAAGCGCCCCGGCTTTCTCCTATAAACTTGAAACGATTAGAGTTTATCAAGCCCGGTGGAAATTGGACGGATATTCCCAACGAACTGTTGCCAAAGGGGATGCAGCGAGCAAAAAAATCCGACCATACAAAACGATATGGCCGGGTATTACCTAACGGATTAGCATCAACGATTATGACTAAATGTGATCCACATTGGGGCGCGTTCTTCCACTATGAGCAAAACCGTTCATTTACTGTGAGGGAAGCCGCCCGCTTACAGTCATTTCCAGATCATTTTATATTTACCGGAAATATGTCTGAGCAGTTTGCACAAGTAGGTAATGCTGTTCCTCCATTGCTCGCTCAAGCAGTAGGCTTATCCTTAAAATCAATTCTGGAAACGGAGGACTAACATATGTCAGGATTCATTTCTGAGTTTTTTGGGTATCGTGCTGAAGATACCTCTACAATCGCATTGGAAAATATTTCTCGACAGGTATGCCCTTTTCTTTCATCATACTGTACAAAAATGCTTGGTGATAAAGTAAATCGAACATTATCTGGTGTATGTGCTGTACGGCAAGTTACCGCTGGCTCTCCAGATGTAATCTGCTGTCCCAATCGCATTTATGCAGAAAACTACAAGATGCTTTCAACTATTGCACAAAAAGCCTTCGGAATGAAACTAAACCTCTATGCTGGAAAATTAGCCGTTGAAAAAGCAAAAAGTGAAGATGGCGCAGCTGCTGTCTTTGGACACGGATGGGGCGGTGAACTTCCGTTACCAAAACGCCAAGGAAGGGGTTCCTATTATGTGGACTGGATTCTGGCCCGTTTGGATGGAAATGGTGAATTAGTAGAATTCACGGCCATCGAAGTGCAAACGATTGATACAACAGGTACATATCAAAATGCACGGAGGGCATTGATTGGGCATCATACCATTGAAAAGGACACTGTTGGCCTAAATTGGGAAAATGTTTCCAAAAGAATTATCCCACAAATTATCTACAAAGGGCAGGTTCTTCAGCGAGAGGAACTTTGTCGGAGTGGTTTGTATTTTGTAAGTCCAAAACCTGTCTATGACAGAGTTCTTGAACGGTTAGGCGGAAAAGAAAAGCTTCCGCAATTCCCTACCCAGCCTGCGGCCATTCATTTTGTAGCATATGATTATCTCATGGATGAACCGTTAGAAGATGGAAAAATCCGCCTCTTGGACATTATAGAGGAATATTGTACAACCGTTTACAAAGTACAGGAAGCATTTTCTGCGGTTGATCTGCCCGAACAAAATGTTTACCGTGATGCGATTAGGCGATTTCTATATAACTAAGAAAGGTGATGAATATGCTACTTAAAAAAGTTACAGTACACAAATTAAGGGTTTTATGACAGAGCAGAAGAAAAAGAAGGAAGTTCGTTCCATTTTATTTAGAGATTACCTCTTGCTTAAAGCATAAGCTGCTGGATTGATTGCTTCCAGGAACATATATTCTCGTGAAAAATTCCCAAAAGGTATACTTTTTGGGAATTTTTTTGTTTCGTCAACTTTAACAACATTACTACAAATTTTTTCAAAAGTCAATAGAAAACCTTCTATTTCTCTTGGTTATCTTTGCCAATCCCAAAAAATTCCCAAAAAGTATACCTTTTGGGAATTTTTCACGAGAATATATGTTCCTGGAAGCAATCAATCCAGCAGCTTATGCTTTAAGCAAGAGGTAATCTCTAAATAAAATGGAACGAACTTCCTTCTTTTTCTTCTGCTCTGTCATAAAACCCTTAATTTGTGTACTGTAACTTTTTTAAGTAGCATATTCATCACCTTTCTTAGTTATATAGAAATCGCCTAATCGCATCACGGTAAACATTTTGTTCGGGCAGATCAACCGCAGAAAATGCTTCCTGTACTTTGTAAACGGTTGTACAATATTCCTCTATAATGTCCAAGAGGCGGATTTTTCCATCTTCTAACGGTTCATCCATGAGATAA
>CAJTFL010000018.1:23088-92584 GCA_910575565.1 Lachnospiraceae bacterium
GTGGTTTGTATTTTGTAAGTCCAAAACCTGTCTATGACAGAGTTCTTGAACGGTTAGGCGGAAAAGAAAAGCTTCCGCAATTCCCTACCCAGCCTGCGGCCATTCATTTTGTAGCATATGATTATCTCATGGATGAACCGTTAGAAGATGGAAAAATCCGCCTCTTGGACATTATAGAGGAATATTGTACAACCGTTTACAAAGTACAGGAAGCATTTTCTGCGGTTGATCTGCCCGAACAAAATGTTTACCGTGATGCGATTAGGCGATTTCTATATAACTAAGAAAGGTGATGAATATGCTACTTAAAAAAGTTACAGTACACAAATTAAGGGTTTTATGACAGAGCAGAAGAAAAAGAAGGAAGTTCGTTCCATTTTATTTAGAGATTACCTCTTGCTTAAAGCATAAGCTGCTGGATTGATTGCTTCCAGGAACATATATTCTCGTGAAAAATTCCCAAAAGGTATACTTTTTGGGAATTTTTTGGGATTGGCAAAGATAACCAAGAGAAATAGAAGGTTTTCTATTGACTTTTGAAAAAATTTGTAGTAATGTTGTTAAAGTTGACGAAACAAAAAAATTCCCAAAAAGTATACATTTTGAGAATAGGAATATTTTTCCAAAAATAAGGCAGCAAAGGCGGCTCCTAGTGCGCTGTTAGTGTGATGGGGATCGTTGTTTAATGAATTTTAGCAAGCTTAAGTTTAAAAGCCGTTTGGACTTAAGGAATGCTGTTTTCTTTTTATTATATTAACTTCAAATAATAAATAAAAATAGAATGTAATTTAGGCGATACTGAAAATAGCAGACACTATCTGGGAATTTTTGAAGAAGTTTCTGTATGGGATTAACGCTTGCATAATAGTAAAGTTAATTCAAAAAAGTAACTTTATACATTCAAATAATTATCAATATTAGGAGGTATTTTGATTGGGCAAGGGAGCCGATGACTTAAAGAGCTGGATAGACGGCTTTATTGACCATTATGTGAGAGGGCATGGCCTGGATCAGAGGACAGAAAAGGCATATCGCATGGATTTGACCTTGTTTTGCCGTTGGATGGAGGTCAAAACAGAGAATGTGGCAGAAGCTTCAAACTGGCAGGACGGTTTGGAGGATCAAATGGATGGTTATATCGATTACCTGAGAATAGAAAAGAGTCTTAGCTTTTCTACCTTATACCGGAAAAACAGGGTCTTGGGGTATTATTTGTCCTATTTGGCAGAACAGGGATTGATTTCCCATTGCCGTAAGTTAAAGCCAGTGCTCAAAACAGATAAAGATAAAAAACAAAATGAAGCACGGTTATTTCAAAATCTATTGTCAAGGAAAGAAGCAGATGCCTTTTTTGCGGCTATGAACCGGGAATACGAAGAGCTGGGCAGTGAATTCCGCAGGCGCGTATGTTTAAGGGATATGGTGATGATGGAACTTATCTTTTTCCACAAAATCGAGATTAGCCAGCTTTTGCAGATGGAAGTTTCGGATTATCAGCAGGATGGGGGGAACCTTACGGTACGGAAAAAGCGGGGGAAAGACAAAGTTATCCGCCTGTATTCTCAGGAGCTTATCCGGAAAATGGAGCTTTGGCTGGAAGAGCGGAAGGCCTTCCGGCATAAAGAGGAGTACTATGGAAGAATGTTTTTGTCGAAATTTGGAAAGCCATTGTCCATGGAAATGTTTATCCAAATATTTGATAAGTATAGGAGATTGGCGGGGATTGAAAAAAAGCTTACACCGAAGGATTTGAAGGAAAATAGCATGAAACAGTATGCTAGGGAGTTGATGGTGGAGAGGTGTAGTTAGTGAAAAGGCAATGTTTTTGAAATAGTTCTGATACCTAAAATAATGTTTATATGTTTGGTTTTGTTGAATTAAAATGGCAACCACATTAATCGGTGATTGAGTACGATATCCATAACATTTAAGCAATATTAGTTTTTTAATGTAAGATAAGGAGTAATAGAATATATGTATAAAAATTATCTGAATATTGCTATGTTAGGGCATAAGCGTATTCCATCTCGTGAAGGTGGTATCGAAATTGTTGTAGAGGAGCTTAGTACTCGAATAGTTCAGCAGGGAAACAGTGTGACGTGCTTTAATCGTAGAGGGCATCACATTGGTGGAAAAGAGTTTGACGGTCAGAATTTAAAAGAATATAAAGGAATTAAACTGAGATCTGTTTTGACTATAAATAGAAAAGGTTGTGCTGCGGTAACATCATCTATATCAGCCGCGTTACAAAGTGGTTTTGGAAAATTTGATGTTGTGCATTTCCATGCAGAAGGTTCGTGTGCCATGCTTTGGCTTCCAAAATTGTTTGGAAAGCGATGTGTGGCAACAATACATGGAATTGATTGGCAGCGTGAAAAGTGGAAAGGTGGATTTGGTTCCAAATACATAAAGTTTGGTGAAAAAATCGCAGCTAAGTACGCTGATGAGATCATTGTTCTTAGCAAAAGTATACAGAATTACTTTAATGATGTTTATAAACGGAAAACGCATTTTATTCCAAATGGTGTAAATCGCCCTAAATTGCTCGAGCCTTGCTTACTTCGGAAACAATATGGATTGGAAAAAAATGGATATATTTTGTATTTAGGTCGTCTGGTTCCTGAAAAAGGGGAACATTATTTGATAAAAGCATTTAAAAATATCCAGACTGATAAAAAACTAGTTATTGCAGGAGGATCATCGGATAGTAATAAATATATAGAGAAACTAAAACAATTAGCTGTTGGGGATGAGCGTATTATTTTTACGGGATTCGTTCAGGGAAGGATGCTTGAAGAATTATATAGCAATGCTTATATATATGTTTTGCCAAGTGATTTGGAAGGTATGCCATTAAGCCTTTTGGAGGCCATGAGCTATGGAAACTGTTGTGTAGTTAGTGATATTGCTGAATGTACAGAAGTTATTGAAGATAAAGGAGTTGTATTTAAAAAAGGCGATATACAGGATTTACAGGAAAAGTTAGAGATACTTTGCAATAATGGAAGTATAGTTCAAAAGTATAAAAGTATAACTTCGGATTTTATTTGTGAAAAATATAGCTGGGATAGAGCGGTTGAAAAAACGTTAGATTTATATAGGAGATAATGCTAAGGAAAAAGATTGTTGTATGAATACTAATGAATTTAGATAAAGCGTTTTATCTTATAGAAATTATGACATTTTAGCTTTTATGAAAAGAATGATAAGTATAATGAGAAAGATAGTGATTGATTAAGGAATAATGCATAAGTAAAAAGGGAATGGTCATGAGAATACTTTTTATTAATAAATTTTTGTATCCGAATGGTGGATCAGAGACGTATATATTTAGGTTGGGGGAATATTTAAAAAAACAGGGTCATGAGGTTCAATACTTTGGCATGGAACATGAAAAACGTTGTGTTGGGAATGCTGTAAATTCATATACTAGCAATATGGATTTTCATAATGGAAATAAATTGTCAAAATGGTTTTATCCTATAAAAACGATATATAGTATAGAAGCTAGAAAAAAAATTAGAAAAGTGTTAGATGATTTTAATCCTGATATATGTCATTTGAATAATTTTAACTTTCAACTTACCCCATCTATACTTATTGAAATAGATAAATGGAGAAAAAAGTCTCAAAAACAATGTCGAATTATTTATACTGCCCATGATGGTCAGCTTGTTTGTCCTAATCATTTAATGCAGAATCCTATTTCTGGCAAATTATGTACAAAATGCTTGGGTGGTCATTATTTAAGTTGTGTAAATGGGAAGTGTATTCATGGATCAAAAATTAAGTCACTTATTGGAGCTGTTGAAGCGATCTACTGGAATTCTAGGAAGATATATAAATATATTGATGTTATTATAAGTCCAAGTGAATTTATGAAAAAAAAGTTAGCAACAAATGCAATTTTGAAACAGAAAATATTGGTTTTGCATAATTTTGTTGAGAAAAAAAATAAGGATACTCGATATCAAAAGAAAGATTATGTTCTTTATTTTGGCAGATATTCCAAAGAAAAAGGAATAGAAACGCTATTAGAAGTTATAAAAGAACTTCCTGAAATTCATTTTGTTTTTGCAGGAAATGGACCAATGGAAAATAAAGTAAAAGCATTGTCGAATGTTACTGAAAAAGGTTTTTTGTCTGGTGAAAAATTGAGAAAAGTAATTGCAGAAGCAAAATTTACGGTTTTTAGTTCAGAATGTTTTGAAAATTGTCCATTTTCAGTGATGGAAAGCCAGATATATGGAACTCCGGTACTTGGCGCAAATATTGGCGGTGTACCAGAGCTTATTAAAACAGAAGAAACGGGTGAATTATTTGAAAGTGGAAATATGGCAGAATTAAAAAGTAAGATTCAAACATTATGGAAGGAAAAAAAGAGAATAGAGCGATATAGTGTGAATTGTAAAAATGTCAGTTTTAATGATATTGATGAATATGTTAGAAAATTAATGAGGATTTACGAGGGAAAAGAAGAAGTTTTTAGAAACTGCTGTTGAGGGAGATAAAACAATGGCTAAGAAAAATAGTAGTAAAAAAAAGTTAAATGGAACAATTATTGTAACATATCGTTGTAATGCTCGGTGTTCTATGTGTAATAGATATAAGGCTCCGTCTAAACCTGAAGAAGAAATTAGTATCCAGACAATTAGAAAATTGCCTAAGATGTATTTTACTAATATTACTGGTGGGGAACCATTTATCCGCACAGATTTGCAAGACATTGTACGTGAACTTTATAAAAAATCAGAGCGTATTGTTATTTCTACAAATGGATTTTTTACGGATCGTATTGTTAAATTGTGCAAAGAATTTCCGGAAATTGGAATCCGTATTTCTATTGAAGGCTTAGAGCAGACTAATAATAAAATTCGTGGTTTACAGAATGGTTATCAGCGAGGGTATCAGACGTTAAAAAAACTACGTGACATGGGGATGAAGGATGTTGGTTTTGGCATGACAATACAAGATAAGAATGCTTCTGATCTTGTACCGCTTTATAAAATTTCTGATAGTATGGGTATGGAATTTGCTACGGCATCTTTACATAATAGCTTTTATTTTGTTGAAACAAAAAACATTATTCATGATCGTCCAATGGTTACTAAAAATATTGAAAATCTAATTAATGAACTTCTTAGTTCGCACAGTCCGAAAAAATGGTTTCGTGCATATTTTAATCATGGCCTCATTAATTATATTTACAGTCAAAGGAGACTTCTTCCTTGTGATATGAGTTTTGATACTTTTTTTATTGATCCTTATGGTGATGTTATGCCTTGCAATGGAACTGAAAATAAGGAGGTTATGGGCAATTTGAATATTCAAACATGGGAAGAACTTTGGAACAGCACCGAGGCAGAGGATGTGCGTTCGAAAGTTCGTTCTTGTGATCGGAATTGTTGGATGATTGGTTCTGTTTCTCCTGCCATGCACAAATATATATGGAAACCATTTACTTGGGTTTTCATTCATAAACTCAAAAATATAGTTGGCATTAAGTATTCTATGTATGAAAATAAGGTAGTTTGTGATTATAGAGATGGAAAAGTCACTAAAGAAGAATTAGATAAATGTAGTACCTATGATATGCAGGCAGTTGTTAACAATGGTTTAAGTGAGGCATCAATGGAACAACTTAATAATCGGACAGGAGAGGAAATTGTAGATGCCGACATTGCTCAACAACTGAAGAAATAAATGGTCTATAAATGGAGATAGTTTAAGTTGAAAAAAAATATTGTATTAGCTGATTGTGAAAAAGAAGAGATACTATCGTTTGTTGCCCAGTTAAGTGATAATAATATGAAATTTGAAATACATTCATATTTGGCAAATGGAGGACGTAAAGGAATATTAAGCGAAGCAAAAAGATATTCAAATTACTTTTATATTGCGTGGAAATATTTTGTCCATAGGAAGAAATATAGAATAATAGTTGCGTGGCAGCAGTTTTATGCGCTAATATATAGTTTTTATGCGTCATTGTTTCATGTGGAAAAATCCAATATGTTAATTGTTGGGAATTTTACATATAAAGAAAAAAGGGGGATTATTGGCAAGGTATATAAAGGCTTTATGAAGAAATGTATAAATGCTAAATATCTTGATTATATTCATGTTCCTTCTAATAAGTATGCAGATGCTTTTTGCCATGAATTTGGTTTTCCCAGGGAGAATGTTATCGTAGCGCATTTTGGAATAGATGATTGCTATGGAGAGTATAAAAAATATGGAAGGCCAAAAGAATATTGTTCAAAACCGTATGCATTAGCAATAGGAAGATCAAATCGTGATTATGATTTTTTAATTCATTCATGGAATAATATGCCAATGGATTTGGTTATTATTTCTGATACCTACATGGGAGGAAATCAGGGAAAAAGAAATATTATTATTAAAAGAGATATTTCGGGGGAAAAATCATTTCCTTGGATAGCATATTGTGAGATCATGATAATTCCCATTGCTCATGCAAATCTTTGTTCTGGAGATACCGTACTGTTAAAGTCAATGGCGTGTGCCAGAAATATTATTGTTACTAGTCCAAGTACACTTGCAGAGATGTATTTGAATGACGGTGTTAATGGCAAATTAATATCTAAAACAGAGGAAAGTCTTAAAGAAGCTGTCAAGTATATATTAAGTACGGATGGACAATTAGGAATTAATGCACGTAATTTGTTTTTGGAAAATTATTCCAGAGTAAACTTGGGTAAAAATTTTAAAAAGGTAATAAAAGGGTGAATATGATGTGTGAAGCTTTTATTAGTGTAGTTGTTCCTTTTTATAATGTAGAATGGGAAATGCTAAAAAAATGCTTGGATAGTATATTGTGCCAAAAATATAAAAACATGGAGATTCATCTCGTTGATGATTGCTCTGAAAAAGAGACGACTTTTAATAAATGCAGGCAATATACTCAAAACATACAAAATATATATTTATGTAGAAACTGTGAAAGAAGAGGCGTTTCATATAGCCGTAACCGAGCAATAGAAGATTGTAAAGGCGAATATATATTGTTTGTAGATGCAGATGATTGGGTTGACAGTAGGTTATTTCATAATTTGAATGCAGAGATTGAATTAAATAATCCGGATACAATTTTTTTTGAGCATTATGTTGTGACTAAAAATTCTGTAACTTTATGTCACAGGGAGGTGATGGCAGATGATTGTCGATGTTTGTCATCTAATATGGTTAAAAGAATGTTGTTAGGAAAGGATTTTAATACTGTTTGGAATGTACTTTATTCAAAAAAAATAATAATGGATAAAAACATACGATTTTTTGAAAGTGTAAAATTGGGTGAGGATTTTATTTTTAACTATCAGTATTTTAAAGAATTCAAAAATGGAAGTTATATAAGAAAAGGTCTTTATTACTATAGATTTAACGTTGATAGTGTAACAAATGTATTTAATTTTAATAGAGTAATAGATGCTAGAGAGGGATATTACATAGCAAAACAAATGGTAGAAGAGCATTTTAGCAATAATAGTGAAGTAAAGAAAGGAATGTATTCATCCTATTATAGTTCTCTTTTAAGCCACTTGATGAAATGTATTCTTGCAAAAGAATCTAAAAAAGTATACTTTCAGGTATTGCAATTAGATTGGGTCAAAGATCTGATGAAGCAGCGACCGTCTGGAATTGCAATGAATGGAATTAGGTTTTTATTGAGTCATGATAGTTATTTTATGATTTTTCTGATAGCACAAATAAAGAAAATACGTATGCAAATTAAGTATGGAACATAGTACACAAGAAAGGAAAATAAAAATGATTTATATAATAACTTTTTTTGTCTCATGTGTATTGTTCTATTTAGCGGAAAGTAAAGCGGTATTAAGAGGACGTTTTTTTTTAAATGGCATTGCAATAGTTTTGCCATGTATTTTGGCAGGTATTAGAGATGAAACTGTAGGAACAGATGTATTAGTTTATTTAAAGCCTATTTATGAAGCAGCACTAAAAACAGAAAATTACATTTCACTTTTTTCGGAAAATTGGTTTCGAATATATAGATATTGGTCGGTAAGTGATTATGAAATAGGCTTTGTAACTGTGGTATATGTATTGGGGAGAATTTTTAAAAGTATAAATGTTATAGAATTCACACTGGAGTTTTTTATTGTTTTTGGGGTATATAAGACATTAAAAAGAGTTAGAAATATGGTTCCAACTTGGTTTGGAATGTTGGTTTTTTATCTTACACTTTATAATGTTTCATTAAATATGATGCGGCAAAGTATTGCTATGGTATTTATTTTATATGGATCTACATATTTAAAGGATAATAATATAAAGATTTATATGGTTTATAATACTATAGCTTTTTTGTTTCATTCTAGTGCTATTATAGGAATATTGCTCTTTTTTGTATATGAATATGTATATTTAAATGATGCAGTTTTTGGAGGTGAAAAACATGGAATAAGAATAAAAAGTAATTTATTTTCCTATGAGAATTTGAATGCAATTTTAATTTTTGCGTATTCTGTTTTATTGTTAGGTGGAATAGGACTTATTTTGAAAGTATTATCTATAGTTGGTATAACAAAATTTGTGGGATATATTAACGGTTCGGTTTCTTTGCTGCCCAATCAAATTATTTTGCGGGTATTTCCAATAGTTATAATGTTATGTAATATTAAAAGTTATACCAAGATTGATAAAAATGCTTCCTTTTACTTTGCTATGCTATTGTTAGATCTATCGGCGTCACAGTTAGCAAGTATTCGAGCAGATTCTGGTAGAATAGCATATTATTTTTCTATGTTTAATTGCATTTCGTATTACGGGATGTGCTCTACTAGGCCTAGATGTGGCAGACGATTATTAAAAATGCTAATTTTAATATATTTTGTGGTTTACTGGTATTACAATATTGTATTTTCTGGAAGGACAGGCACATATCCGTACACTACTTGCTTTTAGAAAATAGGGGTATATAAATAAATGGGAAAAATAATGCTGAGAGATTTACAATTATTGGAGTTAGAGATCGCAAAGGAAGTAAAACGTATTTGTGACGAAAACGGTATCGAATATTTTATGATTGGAGGTACTTTATTGGGAGCCGTTAGACACAAAGGTTTTATTCCATGGGATGATGATATGGATATTGGGATGACAACAGAAAATTATAATAAATTTTTATCTATAGCACCGTATAAGTTGGACAAGCGTTTTACTATACAATGTACTGCTACTGAACCAAAATTTGCAAATGTTTTTACAAAAATTCGCATGAATGGGACACATATGTTTGAGAAAGTTAGTGAGCACTTGGGTTTCAATAATGGAGTGTTCATTGATATTTTTTCTTATGATTTGGCCAGTAGAGCTAAAGCGCAATCAAAATTATATATGCTTAAATTGCAACTTTTAGGAAAAACTTCTATGTTGAAGCATGGTTATAATTTAAATGGTATAACGGAAAGAAAAATACATAGGTTATTTAATGATTTTTTGAAGTATGCGCCCATTAGCGTAAAGGTAATTGACGATAGATTGCAAAAATATTTTATTGATAATAAAAGCGAGAGTAATCAGGAGTATTATATTGAACGAGATGGTATGTTTAAAGGGGATTTCGTGTTTCCTACTTACTATTTTAGCAGTTTAGTTGAATTGCCATTTGAAAATACAACTTTTAAAGCACCTGCATTATATGATAATTACTTAAAACAAGCGTATGGAAATTATATGGAATTTCCACCAGAAAAAGAAAGAGAGAAAGGGCATTCAATAAGTGGAGTAGAACTTGAAAATAATTATGAAAATTATTTCAAATCATCAAACTAAATGAATAAAGTGATTATATTAAAGAATAGGAGTAATGATATTTGCTTATTTGTTTTTTACCATAAAAATGTGGATGGATGTTTAAAGGAGGATAATGATGATTAATTTTACTGTGGGGCCAGTTATGTCTTCTAATAAAATTTGCACAATTGGAGCAGAACAAATACCTTATTTCAGAACAACAGAGTTTTCTGCTGTGATGTTAGAAAATGAAGAGTTAATGAAAAAATTTGCAAAAGCTGGTGATGATGCAAGAGCTGTTTTTATTACAGGTTCAGGGACTGCCTCTATGGAGGCAACAATAATAAATACACTTACATTAAAAGACAAGGTTATTGTGATCAATGGCGGTAGTTTCGGTCATAGATTTGTTCAACTGTGTCAGATTCATGATATTCCGTATTCGGAAGTAATTCTTGAATCGGGAAAAAAGCTGACAAAAAAAATGCTTGATGAATATGATGGGAAAGAGTATACCGCGTTTATTGTTAATGTTCATGAGACATCTACAGGTGTCCGCTATGATATGAATATGATAAGCGAATTTTGTAGGAAAAACAATTTGTTTTTGATTGTGGATGCTATTAGTTCATTTTTAGCTGATGATTTTAATATGAAGGCACTTGGGGCAGATATTATGATTGCAGGCTCGCAGAAGGCTCTTGCATGCCCTCCAGGCATATCCATCATTGTTCTTTCTAAGGAAGCAGTAGATAGAGTAGAGTCCAACGATCCTAAATGTATGTATTTTGACTTGAAAGATGCTCTTAAAAATGGAAGACGCGGGCAAACTCCATTTACTCCAGCGGTAGGAATACTTTTACAAATTAACGCAAGGCTTAAAGAAATTGATGCAGCTGGTGGCATTACAAGTGAAATTGCTCAAATTGCTGCATTGGCTAAAGACTTCAGAGAAAAAATTAAAGGCTTACCTTTCGAAATAATTTCTGAGTCGTTGTCCAATGCGGTTACGCCACTTCATCCAACAACGGCTTCTGCGAATGATATTTTTCTTACACTTAAAAATGAATATGGTATTTGGGTGTGTCCAAATGGTGGAGAACTCAAGGATAAGGTATTTAGAGTCGGACATATTGGTGCTTTGACAAAAGATGATAACACAACGCTGGTTAATGCATTAAAAGATATGCAGGAAAGAGGGCTAATTTAATTTGTTAAATAGAGGGACTGATTTTAAAGATGATCAAGGTAATAACATATGGAACATATGATTTGCTACATTATGGACATATTCGACTGTTAAAGAGAGCAAAAGCACTAGGAGATTATCTTATTGTTGGCGTTACAGCGGATGATTTTGACAAGATAAGAGGAAAAATTAATGTGCAGCAATCTCTTATGGAAAGGGTGGAAGCTATTCGTGCTACAGGTATTGCAAATGAAATTATAATAGAGGAATATGAAGGCCAAAAAATAGACGATATCAAGCGTTATGATGTAGATATTTTCACAGTTGGCTCAGATTGGATTGGTGAGTTTGATTATTTAAATGAATATTGCAGAGTGATTTATTTACCGCGAACAGAAGGAATATCTAGTTCTGAAATACGAGAAGCAAAAAGAGCATTAACGCTTGGTTTAGTTGGAGATTCTATGTTTCTTAATAAAGTTGCGTCGGAATCGAAATATGTTAATGGTGTTTGTATTGTAGGTATTTGTACAAAAAAGGCAGATAGTTTATCTGATGATATTAAGGCATTGCCACTTATAACAGATAAACTTGAAGAATTATTAAATTATGTAGATGCTGTTTATATCCGGACTAAACCGGAAGAACACTATCAGCAGATAAAAAGTGCTTTAATACATGGGAAGCACGTTCTTTGTGAATCCCCAATAACAATAAATGCAGAAGAATATGAGGAATTGGCACGGATTGCTCATAATAATAATTTAGTATTAATGGAGGCAATAAAAACTGCCTATGCTACTGCTTATGCGAGGCTGCTTTTATTATTGAAAGGCGATAAGATTGGCGATATAGTTTCTGTTGATGCTACGTGCACAAGATTGAAAAAAGAAGTAGATGTAAGTGATTGGAATGGAATTCATGAATGGGGACCTACAGCATTATTACCAGTGTTTCAAATTCTTGGCGTAAATTATAAAGATAGATTAGTAGTAGCTAAATATCAAGATAGAGAGCGTATTCATGATAGTTTTGTAAAAATGGATTTTATTTATAATAATGCGGTGGCTTCTGTAAAAGTTGGAGATGGTGTTAAATCAGAAGGTGAATTAATTGTATCTGGCACTAAAGGATATGCATATGTTCCGGCACCGTGGTGGAAAACAGATTATTTTGAAATTAGGTATGAAAATGCATCAGAAAATAAACGATATTTTTATCAGCTTGACGGCGAAGGAATTCGCTATGAATTAGTCGCATTTTCCAAATCTATAGAGACTGGTAAGAATTTTTCAAATATTTCTAGTGTAGTTTCCAAAACTATTGTTGATATTATGGAAAAGTTTGATAAAGCGTCTGGTATAATTTCGATATAGAGGAACAAAAGCAGTGCATATTGCGCTTAAATTAAAAGAAAAGGGTGAAAGTTAGGGGAGTATGAAATGCAAGATATAAATATGGTTAAGTCCCATAAATTTATTGTAGTTGGTGAGGAACATTATAATCCATTAGGCGTAATTAGAAGCTTAGGCGAAAAGAAGATAAAACCTATAGCAATTATTTTAAAGACTCAGAATAAATATCAAGCAAGGGTTGCTTCCTTGAGCAAATATATTTCAAAACTAATTATTGTTGATACCTATAACGATGTGCCCGATATTCTTTTGTCACAGTATAGTAATGAAAATGTAAAACCGTTTGTTATTGCGTGTGATGATATTTGTGTTGGTATTATAGATGCAAAGTATGATGAACTTAAAAAGTATTTTTATATAGAAAATTGTGGAAGACAAGGTAATATTGATTATTATAATAAAAAGGTAATATTAAATGAAGTTGCGAAGCGACATGGCATGAAAGTCGCTAGAACATGGGCATTAGATAATGGTATTCCAGATGACATTATATTTCCGGTTATTACAAAACCATTTGAATCCTATGATGGATGGAAACAAGATTATTATATTTGCAAAAATGAGGAAGATTTAAAAGTAGCTCTGGAAAAGGTTAAGGGCAAAGTATTTTTACAGCAATATATAAAAAAGGTAAATGAACTTGATATAAATGGTATTGCTATTAATCATGGAACGGATGTATTTATATCAATAGCTGTAACATATACATATCTTTTACCAGATTATTATAGCATGGAAATGATTGTAAAAAATTTTGATGATTTGGAATTGGAGAAAAAAGTTAATGGTGTTTTGAAGGAAACAGAATATGAAGGGATATTCTGTATGGAATTTTTAATAGATGAGCATGGAGATTATTGGTTTTTAGAGATTAATTTCCGCAATTCTACATGGAGTTGGGCATCAACTCGATTAGGAATGAATTTGCCATATTTATGGGCAGAAAGTACGATCAGCGGAAGCATTTCAAGAGATGTATATAAAAAGATTCCCGATAATTATATGGCATTAGCAGAAATACCAGACTTTGAACAGAGAGTTAGAAAAAGGAAAATGCTTTCATTTAGGCAATGGTTATTGAAAGTAAAAAAAGCGGATTGTTTATATTTTTATGATAAGGATGATATGAAGCCATATTTCTCTGTTTGGTGTAAGAAGATTACAAATTTATTAATAAAAAGTATTAATTGATTTTACTTAGATGATGGGAGAATAGGTAAATGGGAGAAATTCTAGTAGCTTGTTTTATAGGTGTATGGCTTACTTTAGCAGGAGTAATTTCTTACGGACAAATAAAAAAAGACTATAGTGATTTAGGAGAAAATAAAAAATGAATATGTATTTTATTGGAATGTGCATTTCCATGATTATTTATATATTAATTAGTATTTTGGTAAGTCGTAGAGTAAAAGATGCAAATGATTATTATGTTGCAGGAAGAAGGGCATCTGTTTTTTTGATTGCAGGGTCGTTGATTGCATCATATACAAGCACGGGAATGTTTATGGGAGATGCCGCTCAATGTTATGATGGGGCTTTTACATCAATTGTTCTTTTTGCAGGAATGCAGTCTGCTGGCTATATTATTGGTGGTGTTTTTTTTGGAAGATATCTTCGCAGAAGTGGTGTTATGACAATACCAGAATTTTTTGGAAAAAGATTTGCATCAATTAAAATGCGGAAACTTGCAGCATTGACAGCTATTATTATGATGGCAGTGTATCTGTTGTCGGTTATTCAGGGTATAGGAACTCTTATGAATGCTGTTACAGATGTGGAATACAACATATGTATTATTTTGACATTGGTTGTTTTTACAATTATTACAGTTATGGCGGGTTCAACAGGAGTTTTAATTACAGATACTCTCATGGCTACTCTTTTTACTGGTTCACTCATTATTTCTGCCATAGTGATTTCTGAAAAAATGGGGGGTGGTTTACAGCGATAGAAATGATTGCCTCTAATCCCAATACTGTAGAATATTTGTCTTGGAGTGGAGAGCCTACAGTTTTATATAATACTGGTATCGAGAATATTTTATGGGGATTAAACTATGGCATTGTATGGATGTCTGTATGTGCCATTGGACCATGGCAGTCAAGCCGCTACATGATGGCTAAGGATGAGCATACAATTATTAAGTCTGCTCCGTTTGCTGCTATCGGTGTTTTTATACTAGAATTTGTAGTTGGTTTAGTTGCTGTTATGGTAAATATTTCTAATTATAAAATGGTAGATTCATCTAGAGTGATGATTTGGGCAGCTATGAACTTGCTTCCTACTATGCTTGGTGTGATTTTACTTACAGGTGTACTTGGCGCAGGGATATCGTCAGCAACTACATTTCTTTCGCTTATCGGTGCTTCTTTTGCAAATGATGTGTTTTATTCACATGGAAAGAGATCAATTAATATTGGACGTATTGCAATGATTATTGTCAGTGGAGGCGTTTTAATGCTTGCTTTATTAAATCCGCCGTCAATTTTTTGGATTATGTTTCTTGGCGGAGCAATGGCTGCAAGTGCATGGATGCCTGTAGCATTCGGAAGTATCCTCAGTAAACGACTGACAAAGACAGGGGCATTTTGCGGAATGTTATTTGGCTTTTTGGGATGTTTTGTATTGAAAATTTATTCCAGTTTGTCAGGGAAATCTCTTCCAGTGTATCTTGATCCTAGTGTGGTTGGTATTGGATGTAATATAGTTGCAATGGTTATCGGTTCTTCTCTAACTCAGGTGACAAAAGAAGAAAAGGAAGAAAGGGAGAAGTTGTTTATTTTGCCAGAGTCTGAAAAAAATCAAGATGAGGTTAAGAAGACGCTTAAATGGACAAAGAGATCTTGCGGAGTAGGTGTCGTGGTATTTGGTGTAATGATGGTATTTTGGATTATTCCATATTTAAGAGGATTAAATTAATTGAAACTAATAAAAATTTAAAAGGAGTGGTGGCTATTGAGTAATAAATTAGGCTTGCTAACGCTAGATTCGCACATAAATAATTATGGTGGCTTATTACAGGAATATGCTTTATTACAAATATTATTGCAGTTTGGAAAAGTAGAAATTATTGATTATGATGTAAAATCTGAGTTGAATACGTTTAGTTTGAAGAGAGACATTAGAAATTTCTCCTTGGGAAAGATTTTAAGAAGATTAAATTGTAGAGAAAAAAATGTTTATAAAGATATTTCAAAAATAGTTGCTGCACGAGAGCAAGCATTTGATTGTTTTCGCAATAGTAATATGGTTTTGTCTGATAAAAGATATAAATACCCCGATTTATATGATGTAGATTATGATATTATTGTCTGTGGAAGTGATCAAATATGGAATCCGGATTATAATATACCATCATTTTTTTTGAATTTTACTAATTCAGCGAAAAAAGTTGTGTACGCAGCAAGTATAGGGAAAAGCACACTGACCAATAGACAGAAAGTGATATATGGGAAACTAATGTCTGGGCTTGATTTTATTTCTGTTAGGGAGGAATCAGCAAAGCAATTATTGGGAACTTATATTCAAAAAGAAATTGAAGTGGTTTTGGATCCAACATTGCTTTTATCTCCTTTTGAATGGAGGAAGCTCACTATCAAGCCTCAAAAATCAGAGGAATATATTTTCTGCTATTTTTTGGAATTAAATAAAGACAAAGTAGCAGTAATAAATAAATTAGCAAAATTACATAATAAAAAGATAGTTTTTATTCCGTGCTTACATAATGAATATAATTCCTTAGAAAATAATATAGAGGGAATGCCTTTAGTGGGAATCGGACCATCAGAATTTCTTGGCTTGATAGATAATTCTAATGTAATAATAACGGATTCATTCCACGCTTCTGTTTTTTCAATTTTATTTAATAAGCCATTTTGGGTACTTGGCAGAAAAAGTGGGAATTACAACATGAATACGCGAATTGAAATGTTATTGAAAATTTTTCATATTGAAGAAAGATTGGTTGATACAGAGAAAATATTGAATTGTAGTATAGATCAATCTAATTATAATTATAACAATATTGAAGAGATGAAGAAATTGTCATTAGATTTTTTGTATAGGTCATGTCGGACAAGTGAAAAAGGGGTTGGATAGTTATGCGAAATTTTCAGATGTTTTGAGAAATAGTGTTTGCTGTTAAGAGGAAATTAAATGAAATCTGAAAAGAA
The DNA here is from genome assembly GCA_910575565.1 of Lachnospiraceae bacterium. GTDB lineage: Bacteria > Bacillota > Clostridia > Lachnospirales > Lachnospiraceae > Caccovicinus. Next base: position 39,642 of record CAJTFL010000018.1, read on the forward strand.
AATAGGAGTGATACTGTCGTATTTGTCTCAAGGGATACAAATATTATCAGGAATAATATACACTCCGATTATGCTTCGACTTTTAGGGCAAAGCGAATATGGATTATATCAATTAGTATATTCGGTTGTTTCATATTTAAGTCTGCTTAGTTTTGGGTTTGGTTCATCATATATACGTTTTTATTCAAGAGCAAAGGTTAAGGATAATGAAACGGAAATTAATCGGTTAAATGGTATGTTTTTGATCATATTTTTAGTTATTGCTTTTATATGTGTTTTTTGTGGCGTGGTAATGATTAAAAATATAGAAAGTATATTTTCAACAGGTTTACAGGAAGCAGAATATTCCACAGCCCGTATTTTAATGGCGCTTATGGTTTTTAATCTTGCATTGACATTTCCGAATAGTGTTTTTGATGCATTTACATCTGCATATGAAAAGTTTTTGTTTCAAAAGGTATTGCTTATTATGCAAAATATAATGAACCCATTTTTATCATTGCCGCTTCTTTTTTGGGGATATGGTTCAATAGGAATGGTATTAGTAACTTCTTTTTTGACAATAGGAAAATTTGTTGTAAATATATGGTTTGCTTTTCAAAAGCTGCAGATTAGATTTGTATTCCAAGGTTTTGATTTTAGATTATTAAAAGAAATGTGGTTTTTTACATTTTTTATTTTTCTTAATCAGATCATTGATCAAATTAATTGGAGCGTTGATAAATTTTTGCTTGGCAGGTTTGCAGGTACTGTTGCAGTTGCAATTTATGGTCTTGGAGGCCAAATAAATTCAATGTATCTACAATTTTCAACATCTATTTCAGGGGTATTTATCCCAAGTGTCAATTCAATAGTAGCAACAAATAACGATAATAAAGAATTAACAGAATTATTTACTAAGATTGGAAGAATACAGTTTATTATTTTAGGGTTGATTTTTACAGGATTTATCTTTTTTGGAAAACCGTTTATGCGCTTTTGGGGTGGCAAAGGATATGAAGAATCATATTATGTCAGCTTATGGTTAATTTTACCGGTTACAATTCCATTGATTCAAAACTTAGGAATTGAAATTCAAAGAGCAAAAAATATGCATAAAGCAAGATCTATAGTTTATCTTCTTATTGCAATGATAAATGTTTTTATTAGCATACCGCTAATAAAATATTTCGGAACAGTAGGTGCGGCTGTTGGAACAGCATTTTCGCTGCTGGTTGGAAATGGCTTATTTATGAATTGGTATTACCATTATAGAATAGGATTAGATGTTGGATATTTTTGGAAAAACATTATTTCGTTTCTTCCGGGGTTAATTCTTCCAGTGGTATATGGTGTTTTCAATATGCTTTTTATTACATATGATAGCCTGCTGAAATTAGGAATGGGAATAGCCGCTTATAGTGGTATCTTTGGATTTTTCATGTATTTTTGGGGAATGAATATGTATGAAAAAAATTTGGTAAGAGGAATGTTTAAAAGATTTTTAAAAGTGGGTGACTAATATGTGCTTTGCTATAGCCGCCTATGCGGCATATTCAAAAAATGAAAATATAAGATTGCAAAGCTCCTCAGGAGCTATATTCACATTATTTGCAGAAAACGTCATACATGAAAATGGCGCTGTATATGGAGTAGCGATGACAGATGATTGTTATGAAGCGAGTTTTTTTAGAATAACGGATATTGATTCCCTCGCAAAATTACGTGGCTCCAAATATTTACAAGCAAAGTTAGGTGATACTTATATCCAGGTTAAAAACGATTTGGAAAAAGGATTGAGTGTTTTATTTAGCGGGACAGGTTGCCAGGTTAACGGGTTAAAAGCCTTTCTTGGCAGGGAATATGACAATTTGTTTTGCATAGATGTTATTTGCCATGGAACGCCGTCGCCAGCACTTTGGAGAAAGTATGTTAGACATATGGAGGATAAAAATGAAAGCAAGCTTATCCATGTAAATTTCCGCTGTAAGGATAGTAGCTGGAATGATTTTGGCATGAAAGAAATTGATGAACATAGCAATGAAGTTTACATATCAAAGGATATTGATCCATATATGCAGATGTTTCTTAGAGATTACTGTTTAAGGCCTTCATGCTACAAATGTATCGCAAAGGATAAAAAATGTTCAGATATTAGCATTGCTGATTTTTGGGGAATTGAATCGGTTGCCCCGGAAATGTGTGATGGGAAAGGCACTTCCCTTATTCTTGTAAGAACGAAGAAAGGGAAAAAGGCTTTTGAGCAAATAAATGATAAAATTGTGATGAAGACCGTTTCCTATGAAGATGCCGTAAAGGGGAATCCGGCAGAGTATAGATCCGCAAAGCGGCCAGAACAGAGGGATACCTTTTTTATTGATATGAAAATGATGGATTTTTCTGAACTTAAACAGAAATACGTTGTTAAAATACAAGTTCCTCTAAAAAGAAGAATTAAGAATGCGATAAAGAAAATAGCACTGCAAACACCATTCCGAAGGCTGCTCGGGGGGGTAAAATGTAGTGGAAATTATGGATTGCTATTTGTTTGGCAAACGAAAGGTGCGGGCTGAACGGAATTTTTTCGTAAAATTTAACCTATCAAGGAAGTCCCACGCTTCTAAGTCGTAAAGACGAAAGCGGTGGGGTGGGGGACTTGCCCAAGTCAAGTGGGGTGCAAGCCCCATCTGACAAGCTGCGATAACAGCATAGGGAGATGAGGAAGTAGCAAAGCGGAGGGTCTGCCCCGCTTTACCGGATATTCCGAATTTCCTTTGCCCCACAGAATATACTTACGATGCGCAAATTTTAAAAGATTGGTTTCTGGAACAACTTTCTCATCTTTCCAATGTGAAAATTATTTGCCGCCATAAACCGGAAAGAATAAAAGAAGCGGGGGGTTATGGGTGGTAAAAGCGGGAGAGATTACTGCGGGAAGCTCCATTCATTTTAAATGCGTCTTATGCCAGTGTAAATGAGCTTCATCATATGGTAGGTTTCCTTATGCTTCCGATTAAATACGAAAAGTGTGAAATCATTCTCTGCATAGTAGATGAAAGGGTACAGCCTTTGCGGGAAATTTTTCAGACTTATGAATTGCTGGCATATCTCTCTGTTCGTGCAACGCAAATTGGCGATAAGGTTTGTGAAGTGCTGGTGTTTAGGGTTTATCCAAAAGGAGGGAAAACGCCGACGAAAATCAGCTTGTGGAAAGGGAATAAGGAGCTGTTAAGGATTTTATTTCGGAACATGATGGGGATGTATAATCCTGGAAATTAATTTATTTCTGCGAGCAATGAGCCAAGTGCCGTGTTTGCATGGGCATTTGACTTTAGGAGAAAGGAAGGATAGATTGAAGGATATACCAATTTTATATAGAAGAAAAGAAGAGTGCTGCGGGTGTACTGCCTGTTATGCGATTTGTCCAAGCGCTGCTATAGTAATGGTTGAAGATGAAGAAGGCTTTGAATATCCCCAGGTGGATGAAAGCAAATGCATAAGATGTTATCGATGCGTAAACGTTTGTCCGTTTAAAGATGCAAGTGGGCGTATGTCCAGTTAGTGATATAGGATTTAGCGAGTGGAAATGTTTTTTAGATTTTGCCTTGCCTTTTCCTTGTTGGTTTCTTATAATAGTAAATATTTATGTTGGCAATCATTTTAACTTTACAAGGACAAAAATATGCCGGGGAAAGCTTGGCAAATTTCACAAAACACACGGAGGCCCCAACAAATGCTTCAATACAGACCCCTTCAAGAACAGGAACTATGCCGCGATTTATTCCAATCCTTCATCCGCCGCCAGGTAGTGACCAAATGCTGGCGGAAGGATGATGGAATAAGCAAGGATAACGGAACAAGCAAGGATAACGGAACAAGTAAGGATAACAAAACAAGCAGCAAATGGGTGATAAAAGACGCCCCATTCATTGACGACTGGACGGAAAGCGACTATCAGGTACTGATATCCTGCCTGAAAAATACGCTCCGCACCGGAGGCTTTGTATATGCCGCATTCCTTGACGGAGCGCTGAAAGGCTTTGTCTCGGTGGAGGCGGGGCTGTTTGGCGGCGGGCAAAAGTACCTTGATCTGTCCAGCATCCATGTATCGGCGGATATGCGGCATAAAGGGATTGGCAAAGAGCTTTTTATAGCGGCGAAAAGGTGGGCGAAGGCTCAAGGGGCCGGAAAACTTTATATTTCCGCCCATTCGGCAGTGGAAAGCCAGGCTTTTTACCGGAAAATGGGCTGCGTGGAGGCGGAAGAATACAACGAAAAGCACGTGGAGGCGGAGCCTTTCGACTGCCAGTTAGAATGTATTTTATAATAACGGTTCATCCAGTGGGAATCGCATGAAGGAAAATTGTGCTTGCATGAGCATTTGACTAATATTCTCACTCGAAAGGGACTGTGCTTCGCATTTGATGCATTGAAAATATAGCTTATCGGAATTTGCGAAGCAAATTTCGATAAAAGGCGCAAAGCGCCGTAAATCTAATGACAGGGTTCGCGTAGCGGTTCCTGGAATATAGCTTACAAGAAGCTTATTTTTGCTTCCGATAATATATTTTGCAGACAGGTTGATGAATTAGCTAATTTAGAGTATAATAAAATTAGCTAAAACAAAGGAGGCGATTCTATGATTCCTGCAACCGCAACTGCGACCGAAATGCAGAATAATTTCGGAAAGTATCTGAATCTTGTGATGTCCGGACAGGAAATCATTGTGACAAAGAATGGGCGGGTAGTTGGACGCTTCATTCCGAAAGACGCTGCTGTGTCTTATCTGACCGATTCCCTTACTGGAATTTTGAAAGAGGATTACGACTTGGATGAGGTCAAGGCAGAAAGCATGAGGGCAAAGTATGGTTCTGTTGATTGATACTAATGTTGTGCTGGATGTTCTGCTGAATCGACCGGAATTTGTAAAAGCATCTTCGATGATCTGGAAGATCTGCGAGACGGAACAGGCCAAGGGGTACATTTCTGCGCTGACGTATGCGAACATGATGTATGTTATGAGAAAGCAGCTGACATCGGAGCAGATTGAGGAAGTTTTCTGTAAGCTGAATCTGATTTTTGAATTTGCCGATTTTAGTTCGGCAGTTCTGGAAAGAGCTGTGAACATGAAATGGAAAGATTTCGAGGATGCCGTTCAAAGTGCAACTGCGGAGTCTGTCCATGCCGACTATATCATCACAAGAAATTTGAAGGATTTCACCCAGAGTAAGGTCATGGCATTTACACCGGCTGAACTTCTGGCAAGAATCTAAAACTGCGATATTACTGGTAAGTGCCTCAAAGATGGCGTAGTGGTAAAGCAGTCTATGTTCTGCTATGAATGCCAGTCACCTCTGTAGCGTTTGTAAAAAATGGCGGGGAACTTCCCCGCCTTTGATGAACCTGGGTCTTGCGACCAGCCCAAGAGAAATCACTGATTTCTTTATATTCAGTGTATGCGAAAGGGCAAAAAAATACAAGTAAAATTTTTGTAAATCTTCATCCGGAACCTTTCGGCTGCCAGTTAGAGTGCAGGTTATAGGGGATTAAGGATTGGATTAGGGACTACGCCAAAAGCCAATCCAGCACATTCACCACGTTAATGCCGTCATAATTTCCTAAGGAAAAATAGTCTAAGGTCAGGACAGTTTTTTCATAGTTATCCTTTATTTTTTTTAACGGGCGCATTTCCCGTTCAAAGGTTTCCTGGGCGGTCATGTCTGCTGTTACCTGGTAGTAGGTCAGGATGCCTTGTTTTTGTGCCACAAAATCAACTTCTGTGGTTTGGTATTTTCCGATGGTTACTTGGTATCCACGCCGCATAAGCTCAAAAAAAACAATATTTTCAATGGAAAATCCCAGGTCGTATTGCCTTCTGGGAAGGATGTGGCTGCGCAGCCCCAAATCCACCATATATAGTTTTTTGTTTGCTTTTAACAGCTGTTTTCCCACAAGGTCAAACCGTTCCGCTGGATAGAATACGAAGGATTGAGTCAAAGCTTCCACATAACTGCTGACAGTATTAGGGGAAATTTTACGCCCGGAAGAAACCAGGTAATCGGTTATGCTTTTTATGGAAACGGGGCTTCCGATTACGCTGGCAAGATAGCGCGCTATGGTTTTCAGCAGGGGGATATCGGTGATTTGCCGTTTTTCCGGATCCTGTTCCCTGCGGTTTTGCCGATCTTCAATATCCCGGACGATAACCGTGTTATAAATCCCTTCAAGGTAAGTTTCGGTTTTTTCATCGGTTCTGTTCATGGTGGCGATATAAGGCAGCCCGCCGCTTTTCATGTATTCCGCGAAGGCTTGCCCGGGAGGCATTCCTGTGGCTTCGATATATTCACGGAAGGAGAGGGGAAGCATGGAAATTTCCACATAGCGCCCGGTGAGCAAAGTTGCCAGATCGCTGGAAAGAAGGTAGGCATTGGATCCGGTGATGTAAAGATCGATATTTTCTTTTACGTAAAGGCTATCCACCGTTTTTTCAAAGAATGGTACTTTCTGGATCTCATCCAGTAAAATATAGGTCATCCGGTTAGGGCAAAGGCGTTCTTTGATGTACTGGTATAATGCTTTATAGTCCAGAAGATGTTCATATTCCAATTCTTCAAAATTAATGGAGATAATCTGCTCCTGCTTTATTTCGTTTTGCAGCAAATGATTTTGGTATTGCTTTAGCAGTGTGGATTTCCCGCACCGCCGGATTCCGGTAATTACTTTAATGATGGGCTCGTCTTTCCATGAAAGCAGCTGCAGCAGATATTCTTTACGCAAAATCATCCCATATGCCTCCTTTTCCGAAATATGTTAATCATATATTCCCATTATAGCATATAATATGGAAAAAAACAAAAAATATTCCAAATTCGGAATTTTTTTTAGCCATTCTCGCTGTTCTCGCTAAAACGCCCCCTATGCTGGATTCGGGAGCGTTTTTCGATTTCATTAAACGGCATTTGGGAAGAGATCGACAGCAGCACTTCCTCTAATCTGGGGTTGATTTTCAGCTTCCGCTCATTTTTCCTGCGCACGATGCCGTAACAGCCCACAGGGGAGAGATAAATATCTTCGGGAGCGTCAGGAGATACAATGTCTTTCAGGGTTGAAAATGTGCAGTCTTCCGGTATGCTGGTGCAGTTTAGCACGATGCCGTTTTCTAAGGGAATAAGCTCGTTTTTCCCCAAATTAAGGAACATTCCTTGGGAGGGCAGGGGTGTTTGCCGGCTTAACAGCATAAACGAGTTTGCTGGGATGATGGACTCTGTGCGTTGTTCCCCCATTAAGCGTATGCCCACCCAGCGGATGACAGGGATGGCCCAGGAATTCCCGATTCCCTGGTAGCGGTTTGTTTTTTTCGCACCCTTTAAATCCGTATAGTGATCCGGAAATCCCATTAGCCGTTCCGCTTCCAGGGGGGATAAACGCCGGATGCGTCCATCCTGAACGACGAATAAGGAACCATTGTATGCGGCGGCATTGCCATTCCATTTCGTCCCGTAGGCGGAATACAGGCAGTCCGCATATTCGCGGAAGACTTCAAAGTGATGGCCTTCTTTTTCGAACTCCAGGGAAGCCGAAGGGTAATCTGGAAAATCCTTGTCATGATATTCAAAGAGCACGTTTTCCGGGAAGAAGTCTGTCCCTCCAGCGATGACGTAAAGGCGGCGGCGCTGCTGGGGCAGGCCAAAGTATTTAGCGTCAAGGACGCGCCAGGCGATATTGCGCGTTATGCCATGGATTACCCCGGCGGCAGGCCATCGGCCGCCAGCGGCCTTCAAAACATCAGGCAGTCCGGCGAGGGCGGACAGGAAGCAGCCGAAAGCGTTGGTTTTGTCGGTGAGCACACCTTCTACATTTTCCCAAAACATCTTACAGCGGGTTAAGCCGGAATTTAAGCGTACCGTGTCATTGGCATCGATAAGATCAACAAACCTTAAGGTAAGGTTTCCCCGATCGTCGTTTAAGCCGTTTTGCCAGCCGGCAAGGGAGAAACCTTGGCAGGGCGTTCCGCCGCAGACAAGATCCGATGGATTGATTTTCTTTTGGAGCAGTAATTCAGGAATGTTATTCATGTCCCCAAGGTTTGGTGTCGTCGGGTATTTCTCTGCCAGCAGCCTTGAAGGAAACGCTGCTATTTCAGAAAACCAGTCAAAACGGACGCCGAAGGGCTCCCATGCCACGGTCGCTGCTTCAATCCCTGAGCATACGCTCCCAACTGTCTGGATCATACAAAAAAACCTCCAATTCTTATGCAGATTGATTATAGCAGACGGAAGCGGGAAAGTCGATATTTCTTGCGGATCTCCTGCGCAGCAAATTTTCCCTGCAATGAGAACTGACGGTTACTGTACTGACCCATGACTAATCACTCCGCTGAATAGTCATGGGTCAGTACAGTTATGGGGCCAAAGCATATGCTCCATCGCCACAGGCGATTTCAAATGGGCATATGCGGTTACGTTCACAGGACACTTGTGAACAGTAACAACTGCCGCAACAAACCACCGCGATAAAATAACAAACGGTTGTGATTTTCCAAAAAATGTGCTATGCTTTTAGATAAATAGTTCAGCCAGCGGAAAGTGCCGCAAGGCGCGTTTTTCCTTAAAGGGATGCTATACAGTGCGAATGGCGCGGCTGAACGGACGGTAACTGCTCATGCATGAGACAAACAACAGGCTAAAATGAATCAAGGCAAACAACGGACAAAAATAACGAACACAAGCAAAGGAATTGAAAAGGATAATGAATAAGAAAATCTTTGGCAAACAGCCTTCTGGCGAACGGATTTCCGGCAAAACCATCTCTGGAAAAGGAGTCCGTGGCAGTCATATTTTCCATAACAAACCCTCCTATAAACCAATCCCTGTCCTTGCTGCGGCAGCTTTTTTCGCGGCAGCTCCTTTTCCAGCAGATCCTGTCCCGGCAGCTTTTTTCCCAGCAGCTTCTTTCCTGACAGTTCCTGTCCCGGCAGCCCCCATCCCGGCATACGCTGCCGGTTGGATGCAGGACGGAGGGAGGACGGCGTATGAGCTGGAAGATGGAAGCCGCCCCAAGGATACCTGGATGGAGCTGGAGGGAAGCTGGCATTATTTTGATGATCAGGGTTTTTGCCGCACAGGCTGGTATGTGGACGGCCAGGGGAAGCGGTTTTGGCTGGACGGCGACGGCGTGCTGGCGGTAAATACGGTGCGGCGCATTGACGGGAAGTTTTACGCCATTGACGAAAATGGATACTGCACAGAGCAGAAAAACTACAGCGGATGGGTTCAGGAGGAAGGCGGCTGGTGGTTTAGGAGGCCGGACGGCAGTTGGCCGATGGCTGAATGGATGGAGTTTAACGGGGAATGGTATCATTTTGATGACCAGGGCTATGTGCAGTCCGGCTGGTTTGAGGAGAATGGGAACCGTTACTGGCTGGATATGTATGGAAAAATGCTTCGGGATACGGAAATGGTGATTGACGGCATCCGCTACGGCTTTGACCGTTCAGGCGTTTCTGCCAGGGAGGTTAAGGGGCCGGTGGAAATCCCGCCGGAGGATCAGAAGACGGAGCTGGAGCGGGCGGTGGATGCCATGGCTGACCAGGTTTTGGCCGGGATTATCACGCCGGAGATGAACGATCACCAGAAGGCTACGGCGATTTACTACTGGGTGCGGCGGAATATGAGCTACAGCGCCGGCACGGGAAGCATAGGCGACTGGCCTGCGGCGGCCTATGAGGGATTCCGCCGCCGGAGGGGACATTGTTATACGTATTATTCCGTTTCCCTGGCACTTCTTTCCCGGGCGGGGATCCCTTCCGTGGAGGTTATCCGGGAGACAGATTTTGACCATTGGTGGAATCTGGTGTACGTGGACGGGGAGTGGCTCCATTTTGACACTACGCCCAGAAGGCTGGGAGGAGATTTCTGTCTGCTGACTACGGCCCAGCTGTTTGCCTATTCCGATACCCACGACGCATCCCATGTGTTTGATGTGAGCCAGTATCCGGCTACTCCGTAACACAGCTTATTTAAGCTTATGGGGTGTTTGCCAATGTTGGCAATGTTGGATAAATAATAAACAAAGATACCATATAGAGATGAGGCATAGAAAATTCGATGGAAGAATTGTTGGAAATCTTAAGAGAGATTAACCCGGAGGTTGATTACGAAACCTGTGATACCTTGGTGGAGGATGGCTATATCACTTCCCTGCAGATCGTGATGCTGGTGGGGGAGATTAACCAGGAGTTTGGCGTAGCCATCCCGGCCAATAAGATTCTGCCGGAGTACTTTAATTCGGCGAAAAGCATTTACGGGCTGATAAGAGAGCTGGAAGAGGAATAGGCCATGCTGCTGGTATCCTATGAATTTCTTTTGTTTTTTGCGGCATCGGCGGTTTGCTACTATCTGCTTTGCGGCCGGTTCCAGTGGGTGGTTCTTTTAGCGGCCAGTTATCTGTTTTATCTGTCAGGAGGCTTAAAGGTAACGGGCTTTATCCTGGTTACGACGGTGAGCACCTGGCTTCTTGGCTTAAAGCTTGGACGGCTGAAAGGGGAGACGAAGGCCTACATTAAGGCGCATGGCCTGGGGCGGGAGGAGAGGAAGGCTTACCGGGCAAAAAGAAAGGCGGTATCCTGGCGGTTTCTGCTCATTGGCCTGTTTTTGAATTTCGGTATCCTGGCCGTGCTAAAGTATACGAATTTCATGATCGGGAATGTGGAAGCCATTTTCCATATATTAGGGAGCGAAGGGGCTTTGGGGCGGACGGACTGGGTTCTTCCTCTGGGGATTTCCTATTATACCTTTCAGTCCATGGGCTATCTGATCGATGTGTACCGGGATAAGTACGAGCCGGAGAAAAACTTAGGGCAGTTTGCCTTGTTTGTGTCCTTTTTCCCTCAGCTGGTGGAAGGCCCCATCAGCCGGTTTGACGAGATGAGGGAACAGTTCCGAAGAGTTCACCGGTTTGACGGACAGGAGGTGGCTTTCGGCCTTCAGCGGATGCTGTGGGGATACTTTAAGAAGCTGGTGGTGGCGGACCGGCTGGTTCATGCCGTGCTGACGGTAAGCCGGGATCCGGGGCAGTTTGGCGGCAGCTTTGCCCTGGCGGGGATGGTGTGCTATACGGTGCAGATTTATGCGGACTTTAGCGGCGGCATTGACATTGTGCTTGGGGCGGCTCAGGTTTTTGGCATAAAGCTTCCGGAAAATTTTAACCGCCCGTATTTTTCAAAGACGGTGGGGGAGTATTGGCGGCGGTGGCATATGTCGCTGATGGCCTGGCTTAGGGAGTATATCTTTTATCCGGCATCGGTGTGCGGCCCCGTAACCAAGCTTTCCAAGTGGGGCAAAAAGCGGTTTGGGGACGCTGTGGGCCGCCGGATCCCTGTGTATGCGGCCAGCCTTTTGGTGTGGCTTGTCACCGGGATCTGGCATGGCGCTTCCTGGGGATTTGTGTTCTGGGGACTGATCAACTGCGCAGTGATTTTGGCGGCTTCTGAGCTTGCGCCCTGGCAGAGGAAATTCCATGAAAAGCATCCGGGTCTTAAGGACAGGAGGGCTTTTAAAGGATTTCAGATCTGCCGGACAATGCTTCTGCTTAGTTTGATCCAGACGCTGGAATATTATCAGGCCGTACCGTTGACGGTGAAGATGATCGGCTCAATGGTTTTTAACTTTTCCCTGTCGGCTTTTTGGGACGGCAGCCTTCTCGCCCTTGGGTTAGACGGCTGGGACTGGGCCTTGGCCGGGCTTGGAAGCCTTTTGATGCTTTTCGTTAGCCTGGCGCAGAGGAAAGGAAGCGTCCGGGCGCAGATCCGGGAAAAATCCTGGGCTGTGCGGTTTTTGTGCTGGTTTGGCCTGTTTTTGGCTGTCTTGGTGTTTGGCGCTTACGGCCATGGGTTTGACGCCAGCCAGTTTATTTATAACCAGTTTTAACCTATCAAGCTGTGATAGCAGCATAGGATTATGAGGAAGTAGCGAAGCGGAGGGGTTGCCCCGCTTTGCCGGGCATTCCGAAATTCCTTTGACCAGACACGGCATATATGGCATGGAATTTGTGTCTGTGCACTGGAAGATTGGAGGTTAATCAAGGGTTAAAGGAGCGGATGGTATTTTGACGGATAAAAGGGCGGCTGGCCCCATAAGGGCTGCCTGGTGGGTTAGGGCTGCAGTTTGCTTTACGGCGGCGCTTGCGGTTTTATGGGCGCTGCAAAGGCTTCTGGTTCCTAAGTATATGGGGCGGGTGGTGGAAGGAAATTTAATTTCGGAGTATTATCAGGAAACATCGCCTCATGACTTGGTGATCCTGGGGGACTGCGAAGTATATGAGAATATTTCCCCGGTGATCCTTTGGGAGGAATTCGGGATTACCAGCTATATCCGAGGAAGCGCCCAGCAGCTGATTCCCCAGTCCTATTATCTGCTGGAGGATACGCTGCGCAGGGAACGGCCTAAGGCGGTGCTCCTTAGCGTTGCGGCCATGCAGGAGGGGGAGCAGACCAACGAGGCGTATAACCGGATGACCATGGAAGGGATGGAATGGTCAGGGGTTAAGCTTCGCGCCTTGCAGGCGACGATGATGGATGAGGAAAGCCTGGTGGAATACGTGTTTCCCCTGCTCCGCTACCACTCTCGGTTTAAGGAGCTGGGTCGGGAGGATTTCCGGTATTTTTGGAAGCGGGGCAAGGTTTCCCACAATGGATATTATATGCGTGCGGATGTGCGTCCCCTGGGAGATTTTCCCACGGAGCGCAGGCTGGCGGACTACCGGTTTCCGCCGGTGTCGGCGGAGTATTTGGAGCGGATCCGCCTGCTGTGCGAGAGGGAAGGGATCCGCTTGGTGCTGTTTAAGGCGCCCAGCCTGTATCCGGCCTGGCATGATCAGTGGGAAGCGCAGGTGCAGGCTTACGCCGATGAACACGGCCTTGCTTACGTGAACTGCATTCCCCGGATCGGGGAGATTGGGCTGGATTTTAACCGGGATACGTATGACGGCGGCCTGCATATGAATGTTTACGGGGCGGAGAAGCTGACGAAGTATTTGGGAAGCTTTTTGAAAGAGGAATGCGAACTTGCGGATCACCGGGGGGAGCAGGATTTGGCTGGGATCTGGCAGGAAAAGATCCGGTTTTATGATGCAATGAAGGCAGGGCAGGAAGCAGATGTAAGGGAGTACGGTTATCTGCCCCAGTTTGCGGAGGATTGAGCGTTTCACTGTCTGCGGCCAGTTAAGGTTCGGATGCCTGAGAGTAAATGGGCGGCCGGAAGGGTGCGGGCAGTTACGCCCGGATGCCTGCAGATAAATGAATGCTTAAGGAATTGACAGTCTGAACGATAGAGAAAAGCAATGGGTGAAAAGCTTGCGGTTTAAGGAGGTTTATTTAGGATGAATGGAAATGGGATGAAAAAAACAGCGGCAATTTTAGCGGCGGCTATGGCGATGGCCTGTGCCTCACCGGCTTATGCTTTCCCCTTCGGATGGGGGAAGAAGGCGGAGAGCACGGCGGAAAAGACGGAATACGCTTTTATTTACCAGGAGACGGAGATTAAGGTGGACGGGGAGGCTGCCCCGGTGCTGAAGGCGCTGGGGACGCCGGTTAAGACCTTTGAGCAGGATTCCTGCGCTTACCAGGGCAAGGATAAGATCTACACATATCCCGGCTTTGAGCTGGGGGTATATCCTTTGGGCGGCATGGATAGGATAAGCTCGGTGTACATTATCGATGATACGGTTTCCACGCCGGAGGGGATCAAGTGCGGCTCTACGGTGGAGGATGTGATCAAGGCGTATGGGAAAGGGTATGAGGAGCAGTTTGGCGTGTACCGTTATGTGCTGGGCAATTCGGAACTGAGCATTTATACCACGAACAAGGTGGTGGATGCCATTGAGTACCAGATCGCGCCGGTTAAGTAAGGCGAGGGGTGGTTATGGCAAGGCGTGTGATTGAGTACCTGGATGCCGCAGCCAGGAAATATCCGGAAAAAACGGCCTTTGCGGATGCGGAGAAGGAAATATCCTTTTCGGCGTTAAGGAAAACGGCCAGGAGCATAGGCAAAAGCATCTTAAGCCAAGGGATTTGCCGGGGACCGGTAGCGGTGCTGATGGAGAAGAATGTGGACTGCGCCGCGGCGTTTTTGGGTGTGGCGTACAGCGGCAGCTTTTACTGCCCCCTGGATTGCCGGATGCCTGCCGGGCGGCTAAATACCATCCTCTCCGTGCTGGAGGCGAAGCTGCTGATCACCTCCCGCTCTTTAAAGGAAAGACTGGGAGAAACATCCTTTTCCGGAACGGTGCTGGTTTATGAAGAAATTTCCCAATGGGGAGAAGTAGGGGAAGAAGCGGGGGAAGAAGTAGGGGATGAGGTTGGCGATGGACTTGAACGGGCGCTGTCCTTGGTGACGGAGCAGGATCCCTTGTATGTGCTGTTTACCAGCGGCTCCACTGGCGTTCCGAAAGGCGTGCTGGTGGGCGAGCGGGTGGTGACGAATTACTTGGAATGGCTGGGGAAAACCTTTCCCTTTACCAGTGAGGACGTATTTGGGAACCAGGCTCCCTTTTATTTTGACGTGTCCGTTCACGATATTTATGCGGCCCTGTATTTTGGAGCCAGGATGGAGATTATCCCCCCGTCTTATTTCAGCTTTCCCATAAAGCTGGTGGAGTACATGAATGAACGGCGGATTACCGCATTTCTGTGGGTTCCTTCAGCCATGGGAATTGTGGCGAACCTTGATGTGTTCCGGTTTGCCTGCCCAAAGGATTTGAAATACGTGATGTTTGCGGGGGAGGTGCTTCCCAGGAAGCACCTGGAATATTGGCGGCGGTATCTTCCCGGCGCAGTCTATGCCAATCTCTACGGGCCTACGGAAACCTTTGTCTGTACGGCTTATGTGCTGGAGGCGGGGGAGGCGGGAGAGGAGCCTTTGCCTATCGGAAAGCCCATTGACAATGCCCAGGCGGTTATCCTTGGGGAGGACGGCCTTTTGGCAAAGGAGGGGGAGGAAGGGGAGCTGTGCCTTAGGGGGAGCTGCCTGGCTATCGGCTATTACGGCGATCCGGAGCGGACGAAGGCTTCCTTTATCCAGAATCCAGGCTGTACGGCTTATCCGGAGCGGATTTACCGGACGGGTGATCTGGTGCGCCGGGATAAGGACGGGAACCTGATTTACCTTTCCCGGAGGGATTACCAGATCAAGCATATGGGCTATCGGATTGAGCTGGGAGAGATCGAGGCGGCTGCCGCAGGCATAGAGGGGATTAACGACTGTGCCTGTATTTATGATGGGCAAAAGAAGCAGATTATCCTTTGCTATGATGGAAAGGAGCTGGGGAAAAGGGAATTGGAAGAACAGCTTTCTAAGAAGCTTCCCCCTTACATGATGCCGGGAAAATTTCGGTTTTACCCGGGGCTTCCCCATAACGCAAACGGAAAGATTGACCGGAAGAAGCTTAGCCAGGAAAAATTTGACCCCAAAAAGCCTAGCTGGAAAGAGCCTGGCCAGGAAAAGCTTGGTCAGAAAAAGTCCGGATCGTAGCCGTGCCTGATGATGAGGAAGGTTCGGGAAGGAAAAACCAGAAACGAAGGATAAGGAAAAAAACGGGAATGAATGTCTGGGAAAGAAAAAACGGCGGCAAGTTTTGGAGGAGATGGGAGATGGACAGAAGGAAGAGGAAGAGGAGGAGCTTAAGGCTTTTGGCAGGGACGGTGCTTTTGGCGGGGCTATGCCTTATGCCTGCCACGGAAGCCGGGCCGGCAGGCCAGATCGCCAGCTACGGGGCATCCAAGGTGGTGCGCACAGGAGTCACTTCCTTGAAAGCCGGAACCAGGGTGGAGAAAAAGGAGATTCAAAAAAATGGGGTGTCTTCCTATTTTTTTGCTTCGGCCATCAGTGACGCCGTGTTTGGGCGGATGAAGGGAAAATCCTTTAAGGAAGACTGCACGGTTCCCAGGAAAGATCTGCGGTATCTGAAAGTGCTTTACTGCGGGGGCGACGGGAAAAGCTATGTGGGGGAACTGGTCTGCCATAAGGAGATCAGCCAGGATCTTTTGGAGATTTTCCGGGAACTTTACGATCATGCTTATCCCATTGAGCGGATGGTTCTGGTGGATGATTATGACGGGGATGATTTGAAATCGGCGGCGGCCAATAACACTTCCTGCTTTAATTACCGCATTGCCGCCGGGGACTCGGGCAATCTCTCCTACCACGCCCTGGGAAAAGCCATCGATATTAACCCCTTATATAACCCGTACATATGGACGGATCAGGAGGGCAAGGTAAGGTGCGATCCGATAGAAGGGGAAGCGTATATGGACAGGGAGGAAGAGTACCCGTATAAAATCCAGGAAGAGGATCTGTGCTGCCGGTTATTTAAAGAGCATGGGTTTTTGTGGGGAGGCAGCTGGCAGGGCGGGGAGAAGGACTATATGCATTTTTCCAAGCCGTGATAAAAAAGGAAGCCTGTTTTGCAGGATTTTCCGTCTGGGGCGCACTGCAGTCCCCGGATACTTACAGGGCTTGCGGGAGGGTAAGGTTGGATGACGATTAATGAGATTGCTGACCTGGCCGGGGTTTCCAGGGCTACGGTATCCCGGTACTTAAACCAGGGCTATGTCAGTGAGGAGAAGCGGGAGCGGATCCGCGGGGTGATTGAGGAGACGGGCTACCAGCCTTCCTCCCAGGCTCAGACCTTAAGGACAAGGAAGACGAAGCTTATCGGGGTGATTATCCCCAAAATTGATTCCCACACCATCAGCAGGATGGTCGGCGGCATCAGCACAGTGCTGTCAAGGGAAGGATACCAGCTTCTTTTGGCAAACACGGAGAATAACGAGCAGGAGGAGCTAAAGTATTTAAAGCTGTTCCGGGAAAACCATGTGGATGGGGTGATTTTATCCGCCACGATTTTTACGAAGAAGCATATCCAGGTGTTAAAGGACTACCAGGTTCCGGTAGTGATTTTAGGCCAATATCTGCCGGGATATTCCTGCGTTTACCAGGATGATTATCGGGCGGCAAGGGAGCTGGCTGCTAAAATGGCAAAAAAATGCAGCTGCCTTTGCTACGTGGGCGTTACCCTGCGGGATGAGGCCGTAGGCCGGGGAAGGCAGGAGGGCTTTTTCGACGGGCTTAGGGAAGCGGGCCGGGAAAGGGATGAAACCCTGGTGGCCGAAGGCTCCTTTAACGTAGATTCCGGGATAAAGGCGGTGGCCGATCTTTTGGGCCGGCATCCGAAGATGGATGGGCTTTTGTGCGCGACGGACGATATTGCGGTAGGGGCTATCTTGTATTTAAAGGAGCATGGGAAGCGCATCCCGGAGGACATTATGGTGGCAGGCTTTGGGGATACGGAGCTTGCCCGGATTGTGGAGCCGAATCTGACCACGGTTCATTTTTACTATAAGACCAGCGGCGAGGAGGCCGCCAGGATGCTTATTGGCCTTTTGGAGCTGGGCGAGGAAAGCCCGGTGTACCGGGAGATGAAGATGGGCTTTAAAATCGTGGAGCGGGGGTCCACCGGCAGGACGTAAGCTTTATTTTTGCGAGCAATGAGCCAAGTGCCGTGCTTGCACGAGCATTTGGCGAATGCCGCGAGGGTCAAATATCCCGCAGCTTGCGGCGGGGTATTTGACTTTTGTGGGATATGCAAAAAAACCCTTTTCGGAATTCGTGATTCTGCCGATTTACAAACGCGGCAGGATTGTTTATGATTTATGTGAGAACGATATCATGCGAGCGATATAGTATATCTTTTCCAATCAAGGTTGAGCATTACGATATTTCCAGATGGATGCGGCGAAAATCATTACATCAGGATATTACTACATTATTAAAGAAAGGCGGATGGCATCATGGGTAAATCATTAACGAAAAAAGAAACGGCGGCAGAGGCAAAGGCGGATGGGCTGGTAAAGCCTGAGGCAGCGAAGGTGGAAGCGGAAGCAAAGGCGGAGCCAGAAGCAAAGCCTGAGGCAGCGAAGGTGGAAGCGGAAGCAAAGGCGGAGCCAGAAGCAAAGCCCGGGGCAGCGAAGGTGGAAGCAAAAGCAAAGCCGGAGCCAGAAGCAAAGCCCAGTGCAGCGAAGGTGGAAGCGAAAGCAAAGCCGGAGCCAGAAGCAAAGCCCGGGGCAGCAAAGGCAGAAGGCAAAAAGCAGGGAGACGACATGGAGCTTTACATGGAGCGGCTTAACCGCCACGTGGATGAGCTAAGGTGGCTTTACATGGAATTGTATGATAACGGTTCCATGTTTGCGGAACTTTGCGAAAATATGCGCAGCTTTTACCGTGCCAGGAATGAGGAGCTTAAGGCGTTAGACAGAAGCCGGGAGCAGGAGCCGGGCTGGTACAAGAAAAATGATATGCTGGGGATGATGTTCTATATTGACAACTTTGCCGGGAACATGAAAGGCGTGGAGGAAAAGCTGGATTACTTGGAAAGGTGCAATGTGAACTATATCCATTTAATGCCCTTTTTAGAGACGCCTAAAGGCCGTTCTGACGGCGGGTATGCGGTTTCTGATTTCCGCAGGGTGCAGGAAAACTTAGGCTCCATGGAGGATCTGGAAAGCCTTACCGCAGCCTGCCATAAAAGCAAAATCAATGTGTGCATGGATTTCGTGATGAACCATACTTCGGAGGATCATGAGTGGGCCAGGCGCGCCCGCCAGGGGGAAGGGGAGTACATGAGCCGGTACTTCTTCTTTGACAATTACGATATCCCGGCTCAGTATGAGCGGACGGTTCCCCAGGTATTCCCCACCACGGCTCCCGGGAATTTTACCTGGCTCCCGGAGGTCGGCTACCATGTTCTGACCACGTTTTATCCGTACCAGTGGGATTTGAACTATAAGAACCCCAGGGTGTTTAACGAGATGATGTATAATTTCCTTTTCCTGGCAAACCGGGGGATTGACATTATCCGGATTGACGCGGTTCCCTACATCTGGAAGGAGTTAAATACCCAGTGCCGGAACCTGCCCCAGGTGCACACCATTGTGCGGATGATGCGGATGATCGGCGAGATTGTCTGCCCGGGGATTTTGCTTTTAGGCGAAGTGGTGATGGAGCCGGAGAAGGTGGTTCCCTACTTTGGGACGGTGGAGAAGCCGGAATGCCATATGCTTTACAATGTAACCACCATGGCGACTACCTGGCATACGGTGGCTACCAGGGACGTGGGCCTTTTGAAGCGGCAGTTAGATATCGTTAACGGCCTGCCGAAGGATTACCTGTTCTTAAATTACCTGCGCTGCCATGACGATATCGGCTGGGGATTGGATTACGCCACCTTAAGGACTCAGGGGATTGAGGAACGTCCTCACAAGCAGTACTTAAATGATTATTTCCAAGGCTACGTGGACGGAAGCACCAGCCGGGGAGAGCTTTACAATGCGGATCCGGTTACAGGGGACGCCAGGTTCTGCGGGACGACCGCTTCCATGTGCGGCATTGAGAAGGCTGGCTTTGAGCAGAACGAGGAGGATATGGAGCGGGCGATCCGCAGGGACGTAATGCTCCACGCCTATATGTTCATCCAGTCCGGGATACCGGTGCTGTACAGCGGGGACGAGATTGGCCAGGTAAACGACTATACGTATAAGGAGGATCCGGATAAGGCTCCCGATTCCCGCTATATCCACAGAGGGAAGATGAACTGGGAGTTGGCGGGGCGGATCGGCGACGAGTCCACGGTGGAAGGCCGGATGTTCAGGCAGCTGGATCAGTTGGAGCGGATCCGGAAGCGGGAAAAGGTATTTATGTCCGATGCGGATACCTGGACCATTGAAACCTGGGATCCCGGCGTGCTGTCCATCGGCCGGTATTATCAGGGAGAAAAGCTGGTAGGCATCTTTAATTTCTGCGAGCACGACCGGACGGCCTGGATTAATGAGGAGGACGGGGAGTATGAGGATTTGATCACCGGGAAGAAGATGGAAGCCAGGGGCGTGGATGTTCCGGCTTACGGCTTTTACTATTTGAAGCGGTGTGAGAAATAGGAAAGAAAATAACTTAATCTAGTACTGCGTTGCGTAAATTCCAGTGAATATGCACCCGCTGTCTACGTCATCTGTAAATCCCACGAAACTCGACGTAGCACCACTACGCCTTCGTTTCGCGGGATTCACATCTAACGCAGACATCAGACGCCTATTCACCGTTATTTACGCAACGCAGTACTAGTGTATTTTTCAAACACGCTCTAGAAAGGGCAGGGCTGCCGCAAAATTTTTCGTAACAGTTCAGACGGCGGGGAATTTGACATGAATTTGGAACGTCAAGCTTGCTTGTAAGTCAAAATTCATGTCAAATTCCATATCAGATGAACATCCAATGATTCTTGGCCGTGGCAAACGGACAAGAAGATGTCCCGTCTGCACTGTTACAATTTTCCTTTGCAGCAGCCCTGCCTAAAAGCGGAAAAGAAGTAAGAAGGAAGCAGAAGAAAGCGAGAAGGAAGCAGAAGAAAGCGAGAAGGAAGCAGAAGAAAGCGAGAAGGAAGCAGAAGAAAGCGAGAAGGAAGCAAGAAGGAAATAGAAAAAGACGGACAGGAAGATGGAGGAAGATGGGAAAAAAGCTGATTTTTTTGGACATTGACGGTACATTGACGGAGCCGGGCAGCAACAGGCCGCCGGAATCTGCCCTGGAGGCGGTTAAACGGGCAAGGGAGAAAGGGCACAAGGTGTTTTTGTGCTCCGGAAGGAACTACGGGATGCTGTCCCCGGTGCTGGCCTTTGGCTTTGACGGGGCGGTGGCAAGCTCTGGCGGCCATATCCGGTGCGGCGGACAGGTGATCTATGACTGCCCGATGACGGAAAGGCAGAGAAGGCAGGCGCTGGATCTGCTTAAGGAAAACGGGATATTCCGCACGGTTGAGTGTCTGGACTGTTCCTACACAGATGAAGGCTTTAAGGAGTTTCTGCGGCAGAATGCGGGGCAAGGGGGAAACAGCGAGCTGCTTCGGTGGCGGGAACAGATTGAATCTTCCTTAGGCATCCGTCCCATGAGGGAGTACCAGGGGCAGCCGGTTTATAAAATCGTGATGATGAGCCGGGATTTGGGGCAGTTTGCGGAACCGAAGCGGGTATTAGGGGAAGAATTTGCCTTCTGCATCCAGGAAGCGGATTCCTTTGGGATCATTAACGGGGAGCTGGTAAACCGGCAGTTTGACAAGGGCAAAGGGGTGGAAGCCGTCTGCCGCCATTTGGGGGTATCGGTAAAGGATACCATTGCCTTTGGGGACAGCATGAATGATTTGGAGATGCTTGAGGCTGCGGCTTTTGGGGTCTGCATGGAAAACGGAAGTCAGGCATTAAAGGAAACTGCCGACTGGGTTTGCCCGGGGGTGAGTGAGGATGGCTTGTATTTGGGATTCCAGAAATTGGGGGTGTTGTGAAAAGAACGGGGGGATTGTGAAAAAACAGGGAGGAGTTGGAATAAATTGGGAGATATAAGGAATTTTTTTTGAATCAATATGAGAACGTTCTCGGTATTGTGCACAAAATCAAGAGAATATGTTTGGGTATAATGCCAATTTACTTCAAAATATATAAAGAGTATAATAAAACCATCGTGTGAGAACGTTCTCGTAAAGTGAAGGGAGGAATGGAGGTATTGCTCCGTGTAGGGATTGACATGGTAAACATGAATGGCGACGGGTTTGAGCTGTTTGTGGCCATAGGGGAGTAAATGGAATATAGATAAGATTGATAAAAAGAGAAAATAACCTGGAAGACGTGGGGAGCGCGCCTTTCAGGTTATTTGTGCGTCTGGCAGGGATGTCCTAATCCCTAATACAGCCTTACCCCGTCTGCGTTAACGTAGTGGCCGTCAGGGGTAAACTGTCCGGCCAACATGGCGCCGGTGGCGGGATCTAGGTAGTACCAGCCGCCGCCAACAAGGATCCATCCGGTCATCATCTGCCCGGTATTTGACAGATAGTACCAGGAGGGGCCGATTTTCTGCCAGCCGGTAGCCATGGAGCCGTCCTCTAGGCTGTAGTACCATGCGTTATCTGCCTGGATCCAGCCGGTTTGCAAATAGCCCTGCCGGTTAAAGTAGTACCATTTTCCCTCAATCATCTGCCAGGAGTTAAAGGGCCAGCCGCCGTTATGGTAGCGATACCATACTCCGCTGGAGTCCCGGATCCACTGCCCGGCGGAATTTGCCCTGGGGTTCCCCTCATATCCGGAAGCGTCATCGTATCCCGGTCCGTCATAGCCATCCCTGCCGCTTCCGTATTTTTCATCCCAGGCTCCCGGGTAGGGCTCAGAGCCGTCGTACCCCGGACCTCCGCGCTGGGTGCGGCTGTCGTCGGAGGAAAAATCATCATCCCGGTTGTCGGCGGCTTCGTCCTTGTCCACATACAGCCGGTCGGAGTGGTCAGACCAAAGCTGGCTGGCATCGTAGCCCGGGTCATAAGGGCGGACGCGGAAGGTGTAGTAGCCCTGGCTGGTCATATAGCTGGTGAAATCGTACTCGTTTAAGTCGGTTTTTTTCGTGGTGACGATGGAGCTTTTAGAGCCGCTGCCGTTCCAGCGGTATAAGCGGACTTCGCAGCGCTCCGTGCCGTAGGCATCGTCCCAGACGGCGGTGTAGCCGTCCCAGGAAAGGCTGTAGCTGTCCCGGGAGCCTTCCCAGTCCCCGGATACCCGTTCCAGGTAAAGGTCCAGCTCCATATAGGAGCCGCCGTCCATAATGGATGCCGAGGCAAATTCGGCCTCATAGCCGTCCAGGGAGAAATAGCGCTTGGAAGTGTGGGTGAAGCGGTAGGATTCGTCCGCATACAGCTCCACCCGGACTTTCGGGCGTTCGTTCCTCTGCCAGAAATCATGGTCGTTAAGGAAATAGGCGGAATCCACGTAGTACCAGGGATCCTGGGCGGCGACGGTGACTTCCCCGATGGGGGCTCCGGCGGTGAGATCGCCTGCATCTTCCACGGTTAAGTATACCGTATCGATAGCTTCGGCGGCCCAGGAAGGGTGAGAAGCCGAAAAACCGGCCAGGATCAGGCTTAAGAGGGCGGCAGGCAGAAGGCGGCGCTTGTTCATCATTGATTTCTATTCCTTTCATTTTCAAATATACTCTCGCTGGAATTTATGCAATGCAGTGCCAGAGTGTTTTTCAAACACGCGATAGGATCGCAGCTTTTGACTAAAGGCCGTAGTTTAAGGCGGCGTAGGCGTCCAGCATCCCCCCGGATACGGTTTTTCCCTGAAGGCTTTCCATGGGCTTTGCCGAGGATAAAAGGGCGTTTTTTACCCCTTCAAGGGTTAGATCCTGGCGGCAGGAATAGACCATGGCGGCCGTGCCCGTGACCATGGGGGCGGCCATGGAGGTTCCGCTCATAAAGGCGTAGCTGCCGCCCGGCGCCGTGCTTAGGATGTAGGAGCCGGGGGCGGCCAGATCCACGGAGGCTGCCCCGAAGTTTGAGCTTGCGGCCAGGCTTCCGTCGAAAAGGAGGCTGGCTACAGAGATTACGTTGTCATAGGGCAGGGAGGCCGGGTAGATGGGGGTAAGGTCGGTATCGTACCCTTCGCCCTTGTCCGTCCCGTTGCCGCAGGCGATGACAAACAGCATATGGGAATCCCGGATGGCCTGATCCAGCTCTTCGCTGAAGGCTGCCGTGCCCAGGCTTAAGTTGCAGATGGAAGCGCCGTGGGCTTCGGCGTACTGGATGGCCTGGACGATGGAGCCTGGCGAGCCGACGCCCAAAGGCCCTCCAAGGGCTTTTAAGCACATTAGCTTTACGTATTCATTGTCCGTTATTCCGGCTATCCCGCCTGTGCCCCTGGCGGCGGCGATGGTTCCGGCGGTGTGGGTTCCGTGGCTGTCCTCCGTGCCGCTGTAAAGGGTGGGGCTTCCTGTGAGGAAGTTCCAGCCGTGGATATCGTCAATGTATCCGTTTCCGTCGTTGTCGATCCCGTCGCCGGGGATTTCCCCCGGGTTCGTCCACATGGCGTTTAAAAGCTCCGGGTGGGTATAGTCAATACCCGTGTCGATCACGGCGACGATAACCTGGCGCTTCGTCTCGGAAGGCTGGGCGTCACACTGCTTCCAGGCGGGGAGGATGTTGATGTCCACCCCGGGCACGGCATTGATCACGGTGGACTGATGCTCCAGCATGCCCGGCTCCAGATCCGGCAGGGAGATGGAGGAGGAGCGGCCTTTCCGCGCCCCGTACACCGAGTCCAGGGAGCGGAAGGTGGTGGTCATCTGGACAAGCTGGAATTCGCCGTCGTTTTTCAGCCCCCACTGGTAGGTGGCATAGCGGTCGTTTAAGGACAAATTCTGCAGCCCGGGGCCGATGGTAAAGGGGGTCAGCGCGTAAGAGGAAGGGGAGAAGGCCGTATAGGCGGGCCTTTCCCCGGCCGTCAGGGCGGCAGGGAAAGCGGCAGACAAGAAAAGGGCGGTTAAAGTGATTTTTGCTATGGTTTTACAGGAATAAAAAGTCATTTATCGATAATCTCCTAATAAATTTACTATCAGTATACCATGTCCGGAGGGTGCAAAGATGAAGTTTATGTGAAGAATTTCTTACGATGCTGTCCGGCTGTGCCGCCGGGCGAATATCCAGGAAGCGTCAGCGTGCCGGATTAAAGGGAATATGCCGTCATCCAACAGGAGATACAAAATTAGGAAAAAATTTTTTTGGATATTTATTGTTGAAAAAAGTTTTTACTTGTGCTATATTAAAGATAACAGGCATAAGTTGCCGTGAGGTTTTGTGCAAAATGTAAAAGGAGGGACTTTTTTGTGAACAAACAGGAATTTTTTCATCGGATCAAGGGGCAGGTTATCGTCTCATGCCAGGCGCTGCCGGGAGAGCCGTTGTATGTGGAAGAGAAGTCGATTATGTACCTGATGGCAAGGGCAGGCAAAATGGCGGGGGCGCCGGCGATCCGTACCAGCAGCATCCGTGACGTGGTGGCGATTAAGGAGGAAACGGGCCTGCCGGTGATTGGTCTGGTGAAAGTTCAGTATCCTGGATTTGAGAGCTACATTACCCCTACCATGAAAGAAGTGGACGAGCTGGCAAAGGCTGGCAGCGATGTGATTGCCTTAGACTGTACCTTGCGGAAAAGGGGAGACGGTAAAACCGTCAACGAATTTGTGGCGGAGGTTCGCGAAAAGTATCCGGATGCCATCCTGATGGCGGACATTTCTACATATGATGAAGGGGTAAATGCCTGGAAGCTTGGGATGGACATTGTGGGAACCACCATGAGCGGCTACACGAAGTATTCCCCCCAGATTGACGGGCCGGACTATGAGCTGGTGCGCCGCCTGTCGGAAACGGTGGATATCCCGGTGATCGGGGAAGGCAAGATCCATTACCCGGATCAGGCGGTTAAGGTGCTTGAGGCCGGAGCCCATGCCATTGTGGTGGGAGGGGCGATAACCAGGCCCTTAGAAATTGCGAACCGGTTTATGAATGCGGTGAAGGCCAGCCAGGCAGGAGGAAAGCAGTGAGGATTGCGGCGTTAGATATCGGCGGGACATCCATCAAGTCCGGCATATGGACAGGGAGCCTTTTGGCGGATCTTAAGGAGCAGGATACGGGGGCGAAGCTTGGCGGGGATCATGTGATGGAGCAGGTTAAGGCGATCTTAAAAAGCTGCGGCAGCTTTGACGCCATTGGGATCAGCACGGCAGGCCAGGTGGATCCGGAGAAAGGCCAGATTAAGTATGCCAATGAGAATATCCCCGGCTATACCGGCATGAAAGTTAAGGAAATCCTGGAAGATGAATTTTCAGTTCCCGCAGCCGTGGAGAACGACGTGAATGCCGCCGCCCTGGGAGAAGGGCGGTTTGGAGCCGGGCAGGACATGGAAGACTTTCTTTGCATAACCTACGGAACCGGCGTGGGCGGCGCGGCAGTGATAGGCCGGAAGCTGTACCACGGCAGCGGTTTTTCCGCAGGGGAATTCGGCGGAATCTTAATCCATCCGGAGGACAGGCGGGAAGGAGAGCCCTTTAGCGGCTGTTATGAAAAGTATGCGTCGGCCACCGCCTTGGTTGCCCGGGCAAAGAAACTGGATCCTAAGCTGGACAATGGCCGGAAGATATTCGCCCGGATAGAGGAGCGCCAGGTAAAGGCGGTGGTGGACGGCTGGATTGATGAGATCGTTTATGGACTGATATCCCTGATCCATATCTTTAACCCTTCCTGCATCGTTTTAGGGGGAGGCGTGATGGCCCAAGACTATATTTTAGGGCAGGTAAGGGAGAAGGCCTTAAGGCAGGTGATGTCCAGCTTCCGGCAGATGGAGATCCGGAAAGCCAGGCTGGGGAACCAGGCAGGGCTTTTGGGGGCGGCCAGCTTAGCTGAGGAAGCGCTAAAGGGCAGCCAGCCGGGCTTGGGAGGCGCTAAAGGGCAGTAAACAAAAATGGCAGATTGAGGTAAGGAGGGATAAGCGTGCCTAGTGATTTTATTACAAAAATTCGTTCCTCATATAACCAACTGACCAAAGCAGAGAAAAAGGTGGCGGATTATATTCTGGCCAATCCGAAAGACGTGCTGTTTATGTCGATTACCGATCTGGCAGAGGCTTGCGAAGTGGGGGACACCAGCGTATTCCGGTTCTGCAAAACCATGGAACTTAAGGGATATCAGGAATTTAAGATGATGCTTTCCTTAAGCATCAGCGAGGGGCAGGAGGATGTGGAGCAGTTCACCGGAAATAATATTTCCCTGGAAGATTCTTTCGGGGATTTGGCAAAGAAGGTGCTGAATACCAATATCAATGCCCTGACGGAGACGTATTCCCTGATCCGTGAGGAAGATATGAGCCGGGCCATTGATATGCTCCATGAGGCCAGGCGCATTTTCTTTTTCGGCGTGGGGGCAAGTATGCTGACTGCGATGAAGGCCATGAATAAGTTTTTGCGGATTGAAAATAAGGTATTCGGGATCCAGGATGCCCATATGCAGTCCATGGCTGCCGCCACCATGTCCGGGCAGGATGTGGCGGTGCTGTTTTCCTATTCCGGGGCGACGAAGGACACCATCCATGTGGCCGGGGTGGCGAAAAGGGCGGGAGCCAAGATAATCTGCGTGACCCGGTTCGTGAAATCACCCCTCAGCGCTTTTGCGGATATTACTTTGCTTTCCGGAGCCAATGAAGGCCCCTTGCAGGGCGGATCCACCTCCGCGGAGATCAGCCAGCTTTTCCTGATTGATCTGCTGTACATGGAGTATTATAAGCGTTATTTTGATCACTGCAGTGCGAACAACGAAAAGACCAGTGCTTCCGTGGCGGAAAAGATGTGCTGAAACAAAGAGGCAAAACCGCTAAATGGCAAAATATAGACGGAATGCTGCAAACATAAACACAAAGGCTTGAATAGATCCTGTGCTTGATGTTTGCAGCATTTTTTACTTTATCGGAAAGTGCGTCCGATAAAGCAAAAACCTCCAGGCAATGCCCCGCTTCTTGCGGCGAGGTTATTGGCTGCTGCAGGCCGGTCGGGCGCTCAGGCCAGGATAGAGGGGATTTTCTTTGCCAAGGCTTTTGCCAGGGCGATGTGGCCCTCGGCGGTTAAGTGCATATAATCAATATGGTTATTTTCTTTTACCACGGTATTGGCGTCAAAGTAATGGCAGTTCATCAGCTGGGCGATCTTCTGGTATTCGGCTCCTAAGGCGGCGGATTTTTCCGCGCAGCCCCTTCCCATGGTAGCGGCCACTTCGGTTCCCTCATATTCTTTGTCGATGTTCTTGGGGGTGACGATCAGGATATTGGGCTTTTGGTTTCGCCAGCAATCGGTGGTGGCATAGGCCTTGGCGATTAAGCGTTTCAGCCCCAGGGCGATGCAGGCGGAGGAGGAGCCGAAGCGCTCCTTGGTGTCGTTGGTTCCCAGCATAATGATCAGCAGATCCACCGGCTCATGGCTCATCAGGCAGGGGTAGATATAGCTTAGGCCGGACAGGCTTTCGTGGATAGGATCGTCGTAGCAGGTAGTTCGCCCGGACAGGCCTTCTTCTAAGATCAGGTAATCTTCCCCCAAGAATTTTTCCAGCAGGCGGGGCCAGCGCTCATCCTCCCCAAAACGCCCATTGTCCAGGGCGCGGTAGCCGTGGGTATTGGAATCGCCGAAGCATACAATGTGTTTTTTCATGAAACAGATACCTCCTTAGCGTAAAAGCAAAAATTTGTAACCCTCTCCGTCTATCATAGCATGGCGGGGGATGGAAATCAACAGAAATAAAAATATTTTCTATTGATTAAAATGGAATGAAAAATATTTTTAAAAATGGTTTAAGGGGAAAAAAGAGCAGCTTAAGGAAAAGAGAGGGCAGCTTAAGGAAAAGGGAGGGCAGCTTAAGGAAAAGGGAGGGCAGCTTTAAGGAAAAGAAAGGGCAGCTTTAAGGAAAAGGGAGGGCGGCTTAAGGAAAAGAAAGGATGGAAAGATTGGAAGGGAATATGAAGGAAGGAAAGAAGAAGGCGGAACAGGTAATCCCCATCCGGGTTCCGGGGCAGAAGACGGGGGAAGCATACCTTGCGGTGTACCCGTCGCCGGGGAAGGGAGAGAAGAAGCCGGGGGTGGTCATCTGCCCCGGGGGCGGATATTGGCAGGTGGTGGAAAAGGAGGGGGAGCCTGTGGCCCGGGCTTTTAACCGGATGGGCTGCCAGGCTTTCGTGCTCCATTACAGCGTCCTCCCTGACGGATTCCCCACCTCCCTCCTGGAGCTGGCAAAGGCGGTGGCTATCCTGCGGAACCGGGCGAAGGAGTGGGATTTAGATCCGGAGCGCCTGGTGGTATGCGGTTTTTCCGCCGGAGGCCATTTAGCCTGCAGCCTGGGGGTATTCTGGAACCGGGAGTTTGTGTGGAAGGAAATCGGGGAAAAGGACGGGAGAGGGATAAGGCCGGACGGGATGATCTTAGGCTACCCGGTGATTACCTCCGGGTCTTACGCCCACAAAGCCTTTGTGAGCCGCCTGTTTGAGCATAAGGGCGGGCCTGGGCCGGAGGATGCCGGGCTGGTTTCCCTGGAAAAGCAGGTTACGGAGGATACTCCTAAGGCTTTTATCTGGCAGACCTGCACGGACGCGGACGTTCCGGTGGAGAACAGCCTTCTTTTGGCCATGGCTATGCGGGAGAAAGGGGTGAATGTGGAGCTGCATATTTTTCCTGACGGGCCTCATGGCTTATCCCTGGCAACGGAGGAAACCTCAGGAGGGGATCCTTGTTTTGAGAACCCCCATTGCGCCGCGTGGCTGGCCCAGGCCGGGCTGTGGTTGGGCAATGTGTGAAAAAATAAGGGCATTTAATAAGGGCATTTCCTACATATTGTGATGAAAAACAAAGGCAAAAGGGCAAAGGGCGGAGGGAGAGGACGTGAAAAAGCCCAATATGAAAAAAGAAAAAATTTTTTTCATAAACAATATTGACAAAAATTATTTCTACATTTATAATAAGACTATCAGCAACGGCGCGGCAGATGGAAAGGCGCAGGAATTGTTTGGCAGCAGCGAAAGCGTATGTGAAAGGACATCTGGACGCGCTCCTACTATTTAAAAGGAGGATATGGTAATGAAGTTGAAGAAAGTTTTATCACTGGGCCTGGCGCTTGCAATGGCAGCATCCTTGGCAGCCTGCGGTTCGGGAAACCCGGCCCCGTCAGATACGTCCGGCGCGGCAGCCGGAGGCCAGACGGAGAAGGCGGCAGACGCCGCAGGGGGAGAAGCCCCGGCTGAGGCGGCTCCCGGGGAATCGGGCGTGCTTTACAGCAATGGCGGCCCTTCTGAGTTTTTTGAGACCCCATGGCTGAATCCGGGAACGTATATGTACAACAAGACCTTGTACAGCCATCTGCTTTTTGCCGATGAGAACCTGGCTCCCGTAAGCGGGGAGGGGGATCTGGCTCAATCTTATGAGATGAGCGACGATGGCTCTACTTTGACCTTTACCTTGAGGGACGGGCTTACCTGGCATGACGGGGAAGCGCTTACCGCAGAGGAAGTACCGTGGAATATTGAGTATTCCTTAAAGACGACCGTATTAAATTCCGTATTCCGTTCCACCTTTGAGGCGATCGAGGGGGCGGCGGCTTACCTGGACGGAAGCGCAGAGCATATTTCCGGCATTACCGTTGATGGGAATACCGTTACCTTGAAGTTTGAAAAGGTTGCGCCGGATGCGCTCCTTACCTTTACCCAGTTTGCCCTGCTGCCTAAGAAGCACTTGCAGGACACGGATCCTATCTCCCTGCAGCAGGCGAAGTATTTCCAGAGCCCCATCGGCTCCGGCCCCTTTATGGTAGATGAGGTGCAGATGAACAACTACACCATCTTAAAGCCCTTTGAGGGCTACTGGGGCGGCGCTCCCTCCTTTACCATCCACTTAAATCCAAGTGCAGGGGACAGCGACGCGAACTTTGTCACCAATGCAAAGGCCGGCCGCTTAGACTATGCTTATACCAAGAATATCGCCGATGTTAAGGCTCTGGAAGGAACGCCGGGCCTGACCATCGAAACGGTAAATGTGCGCTATACCCGCCTTCTGTACTTAAACAAGTTCAATAAGGAAGACGGCTCCCCGGCTCCGCTGGCAGATCAGCGTGTGCGCCAGGCAATCGCTTATGCTTTGGATATGGACGCTATCTTAGAGGGCGTTTTCGAGGGCGCAGCCCTTCCGGCAAACAGCCTGACCCCGGACGGCGCGGATAAGGTAGACGGGCTGAATGATTACGCTTACGATCCGGAAAAAGCCAGGGCGCTTTTGGCAGAGGCCAACTGGGATCCGAACACGGAGCTGGATGTGGTTTACTACTATACGGATCAGATGACCCAGGATTTAATGGCGATTATCCAGCAGTACCTGTCAGAGGTTGGCATTAAGATTAACGCTCACCTGGTAGAAGGCGATTTGGCCACTATCCTTTGGAAAGCCCCGGAGGATCCGGTAAACGGGCCAAGCGCAGTAACCTGGGATATGTGCTACGCCGCGAACGCCGCCCTTTCCCTTCACGAGTATTATGACCGCTATGCAACCGGTTACTCCATCAACTCCCATACCCCAAGCGATCCTAAGCTGGATGAGCTGATTGCCGCAACCAATGCATCGGTAGACGCGGAAGTTCAGAAGAAAGCCTTCTTTGAGCTTCAGAAATATGAAAATGAAACCTTATTTGAACTGCCTCTGTACTACCAGCCCATCTTCCTCCTTCACAGCGATAAGATTGAGTCTGGCATGGACAAGATTGGGAACCCGCAGTTTAACTATAACTGGAATGTGCAGAACTGGAAGATCAAATAAGGCAGCTTTAAACAGACTTGCATAGCCCGGACAGGCTTCTTCCTGAGGTAAGGAAGGCCAAGGGCAAAGGCAGCAACAGGAGACGCCGCAAAACCCGTAATCACAAGCAGGATAGTTGAGGAATGGAGTTTTGCGGCGTTTTTTCGTTTTAAGGGGTGAAAAAATGGCAAAATACACAGTAAAAAAATTATTGGGGATCATTCCCATGCTTTTGATTATCACGTTTATCATTTACTGGCTTTTGGATTTAACGCCGGGGGATCCCATCTCTTACCTGATGGATCCGGAGGCTCTTGCCAGGCTTAGCGAAAGCCAGGTGGCGGCGCTGAGGGCGCAGTACGGTTTAGATGACCCATTTTTTATCCGGTATTTTAAGTGGCTGGGAAGGCTTCTCCAGGGGGATTTCGGTTTCAGCTCTTCCAGCGGCGTGCCGGTAATCCAGATTATGGCGGAGCGGCTTCCGGCCACCTTGGAGCTTGCGGTGGCAGCCCTTTGCATCTCCACTTTCTTAGGCAGCGTTTTAGGCGTCCTTGGAGCCATCAATAAAGGCAGCATCGGCGACAATGTGCTGACCGTAGCCGGTATGATCGGCGTTTCTATCCCGCAGTTTTTCTTTGGCGTATGTGCAATCCTGATTTTTGCCCTGAATTTAGGGTGGCTTCCCGTGGGCGGGCGGACGGATCCGGAGGTAGTAAACTTTGCAGGCCGGATCAAGTACATGGTGATGCCTGCCCTGGTGCTGGGGATCTCCATGACGGCCGGCGTGATGCGCTATGCCAGGAGCAGTATGTTAGACACCATGAATAAAGACTACATCAAGACGGCCAGGAGCAAGGGGCTTCCCGAGTGGCGGGTAAATTTAGTCCACGGCTTTCGGGTATCCTTAACCCCGGTAATCGTTTTGGTAGGCTTCCGCCTTCCCACCCTGATTGCCGGTTCCGTAGTCATTGAAACCGTATTCCAGTGGCCGGGCATCGGCAGCGCTTTTAATACGGCGGTCCGTTCCCAAAACTATAACCTGGTAATGATGCTGGCGCTGCTGTTCGTATTCATGACCTTGTTCGCAAGCACTTTGGTGGATATCCTGACGGCAGCCCTGGATCCGCGTGTTAAGCTGAATGGTTAAGGAGGGGATGAGATGAGTGCAAATGGTAAACATACAAGACTGAACCGGAAATTTGACCAGATCCGACAGATGGAAGAATCCGGCCAGCTGAAAAACAAAAAATCCGGCAACCGTGCCCTGCGGAAGCTGTTAAACAACCGCCTGGCGATTATCGGGGGCGTAATTTTCCTGCTGATTCTTTTGGCCTGCATCTTGGCGCCCCTGCTTACCTCCTATTCACCGAAAACGGTGGATATGAAGTCCATCCTAAAGGCTCCTTCCTCCGCCCATCTTTTCGGGACGGATAAGATCGGCAGGGACGTGTTCGCCCGTGTGCTTTACGGGGGAAGGATGTCCATCGCAATCGGCTTCGGAAGCGCATTGGGCTGCGCCGCAATCGGCGTTTTGATCGGCTGCTACAGCGCTTACCGGGGAGGCTGGTTTGACAGCCTGATGGTTCGGATTTCTGAAATCTTCATGTCCGTTCCCCAGTTAATCCTGGTGATGATGCTGGTGGCGATTTTAGGGCAGAGCGCGAAAAATATCGTGATTATCTTCATTATCTGCGGATGGGGCTCCTGCTTCCGTATGGCCCGCTCCCAGGTACTGTCCATCCGGGAGGAGGAGTATGTACAGTCCCTAAAGGTGTTTGGCCTAAATCCCTTTGTGATCTGCTATAAGCATATCCTTCCTAACGCCTTAAGCCCCATTATCGTAAACGTTACCTTAAGTACGGCGATGTTCATCCTGGAAGAGGCGGCTTTAAGCTTCCTAGGCCTTGGGGTTCCCCTGGAGGTTCCCACCTGGGGCAATATCTTAAACGCGGCACAGGATATGTACACGCTGCAGAATAACTGGTGGATGTGGCTTCCTACCGGCATCGTGGTTTCCCTGTTTGTAATGAGCATTAACTTTATGGGCGACGGGATCCGGGATACCACAGACCCCACCCAGCAGGGCTAGGAGGATGAAGATGAGCGATCGCGTAGTTATTTCCGTAAAAAATTTAAAAACCTATTTTTATACCAATGAGCGCTGCAACCGTGCCATTAACGGCGTGTCCATGGATATTAAGAGCGGCAAGACCTTGTGCATCGTAGGGGAGTCCGGCTGCGGGAAAAGCGTAACGGCCACCTCCATCATGCAGCTTCTGCCTAAGCTTTCCCGGATTGAGGAGGGGGAGATTATCTATCACAGCGGCGACGAGAGGGGAGATATTAAAATCCACGAGCTGGAACGCAGCAGCAAGGAGATGCGCGCCTTAAGGGGCAAGGATATCGCCATGATTTTCCAGGATCCCATGACGGCGTTAAATCCGGTTTATACCATCGGCTGGCAGATCAGCGAGATGATCCGTTCCCATGACAAGAGTGTGACGAAGGCCAAGGCCAGGGAGCGGGCGCTGAAGCTTCTTACGGATATGGGAATTCCCAATCCCCAGAAGCGAATCGACCAGTATCCCCATGAGTTTTCCGGCGGTATGCGCCAGAGAGCCATGATTGCCATGGCCATGAGCTGCAATCCCAAGGTGCTGATTGCCGATGAGCCCACTACGGCTTTAGACGTTACCATCCAGGCCCAGATCTTTGAGCTGATGGATCACTTGAAGAAGAATTACAACACGGCCATTATGATGATTACCCATGACATGGGCGTTGTGTGCGAGCTGGCGGACGACGTGGCGGTGATGTATATGGGCAATATCATCGAGAGCGGGACGGCGGAGGAAGTGCTGGATCATCCCACCCATCCTTACACGAAGGCCCTGTTAAAGTCCATCCCCATCCTTGGGAAGGGGGCGGATCAGGACATTAATCCCATCAAAGGCTCCACCCCTGACCCCTATAACCGGCCGCCGGGCTGCCAGTTTGAGCCGAGATGCGACTATGCCTGCGAGGAATGCAGGAAGGCCATGCCTGGGGAAACCCTGCTTGGAGGAACCCATATGGTGCGCTGTGCAAGATATCAGGAGGTGATGAAGGATGGCAAGTAATGCGAATGCGAAGGAACCCTTATTGACCATAAAAGGCTTAAAGACGTATTTCCCGGTAAAGGGCGGCTTTCTGGGAAAGACCAAAAGCTATGTGCAGGCGGTGAACGATATTAACCTGACCATTTATAAGGGGGAAACCCTGGGGCTTGTGGGGGAATCCGGGTGCGGGAAGACCACCTTGGGAAAGACCATTCTCCAGCTTTACAAGCCTACGGAAGGGGAGATGGTTTATGAGTTTGCCGACGGGCCGAAGCATTTGGAACGCTTAAGCGGCAAGGATATGGATGAGGCCAGGAAGAAGATCCAGATCGTGTTCCAGGATCCCCAGTCCTCCTTAAACCCATCCTTTACCATCTACCAGTCCTTGTCCGATCCGCTGAAAAAGTTCGGGGTGAAGACGAAGGAAGAGCGGCGCAAGATCATCGGGGATCTGCTGGAAGCCGTAAATATGCGGCGGGAGTACATGGATCGGTATCCCCATGAATTTTCCGGCGGCCAGCGCCAGAGGATCGGCATTGCCAGGGCGCTGTGCATTAACCCAGAGCTGGTGATCTGCGATGAGGCGGTCAGCGCCCTGGATGTGTCTATCCAGGCTCAGGTGCTGAATCTGTTAAAGCAGTTAAAGGACGAGCGGCAGCTTACCTATATTTTCATCACCCATGATTTAAGCGTGGTGGAGTATATCAGCGACCGGATTGCGGTAATGTATCTGGGGAGGATTGTGGAGCTGGCCGATGCGGACGAGCTTTACCGCCATACGGTGCATCCCTATACGCAGGCTCTGCTTTCCGCCATCCCGGTGGCCGATATCCATCATCAGAAGAACCGGATTCTTTTGGAGGGGGATGTGCCCTCGCCCATGAATCCTCCAAGCGGCTGCCATTTCCATGGGCGCTGCAAGCAGTGCAAAGAGATCTGCAAGACGGAGAAGCCGGAGCTGAAAAAGTATGAGATCAATGGGCGGGATCACTATATCGCCTGCCATTTTGCGGAAGAAAACATTAAGAAGGTTTGTGAGAAGGAATAGGCAGATGCAAAAAAGAATTGTGGAAGCGGATGTGCTGGTGGCAGGAGCCGGGCTTGCGGGGATTACCGCCGCGATCTGGGCTGCCAGGGAAGGGGCGAAGGTGCTGCTTGCCAGCACCGGCCCCATTTGTTCCGGTTCCAGCTTTTATCCGGGAACCTGGGGACTGGGCCTTGTAGGCCCGGAGGGCAAGGAAGATGAGAAGGATTTGGCCGAAACCATCCTTAGGGTAGGAGAGGGGATGGCCGATGAGGAATTAGTCCGGTTTTTGGTTTCCGGGATTCATGAAGGGATCCGCGGCCTTGAGGAGATGGGGGTTTCCTTAAAGGAGGCGGAGAATAAAAAGGAGAAGGAATTTATCCCCTGCTTTGACCATAAAAACCGGGATTGGCATGGGATCATTAAGGAAAGCGCAAGGCCGGCCTTTGAGCGTGAGCTTAAAAATCTTGGGGTGAGGGAGCTGCCCTTTACCACGATCACCGATTTATTTACGGAGGAGGGACGGATTGCGGGAGCCGGAGGG
The DNA here is from genome assembly GCA_910575565.1 of Lachnospiraceae bacterium. Classification (GTDB taxonomy): domain Bacteria; phylum Bacillota; class Clostridia; order Lachnospirales; family Lachnospiraceae; genus Caccovicinus. The sequence continues at coordinate 75,516 of CAJTFL010000018.1, forward strand.
GTATGCCTGGGGAGAACTTCCCGGGAGGAATTCCTCCAGATCCGCTGCCCATCGGTGATCTTAGCCGGGGGCGGCCTGGGAGGGCTGTTTTCCCGGCGGCTGAATACGGATGACGTGACGGGGATCTGCCAGTACTTGGCCCTTAAGGCCGGAGCGGCTTTGGTAAACCTGGAGTTTATGCAGATGATGCTGGGATTTATCACCCCGGCGCCGAAAACCATTTATAACGAGAAGGTATTTTGCTGCAGTGAGTTTTCCGATCCGGAAACGGGCCGTTCCCTTTTCCGGGATTGGGATGAGGGGGAGCTTAGGGAGCGGATGGGGATCCGCTCTACCCACGGCCCCTTTACCTGCCGCCTTGGCTCCGGCCAGATTGATATCCGGCTGTCCGAAGAAGGGCGAAAGCATTCCGGGGGCGTCTGCCTGACCTATAAAAAAGCGTTAAAGGAACATCAGCCGGAGTTTGTCCGGACGTATTTCCAGTGGCTTCTTAAGGAAAAGGGCCTGACTATAGACGATCCGGTACAGATTGGCATCTTTGCCCACGCTTCCAACGGAGGGATCCAGATTGACCGTGAGGGAAGCTGCAAAGTGCCGGGGCTGTACGCCTGCGGGGAATGTACCGGAGGAATGCACGGCGCGGACAGGCTGGGGGGCCTGTCTACGGCCAATGGCCTGGTATTCGGTAAGTCGGCAGGGATCCATGGGGCGGGATATGCCCTTGCCCTTGGCCGGAAAGCCAGTGGGGGATTTGGGAAAACTTCCTGGGGGAAAACAAGGATTTTGGGGGCGGAAAGGCTTTTGGAGCGGCTGCGGCAGGTAAACACCAGGGTAGCCATGGTTATCCGAAGCCAGGAGGAGCTTTCCTGGGCCAAGGGCCAGATAGAGGAAATCCGTAAGGAAGCCGAGGATTTCCGGGAAAGCTTTGAAACCCTGGAGGAATTTGCGGAGGCAGTGCCGGATGGGGGAAAGGAATATATCCGTACCAGGCAGCTTGAAGGGGCGCTTAAGCTGTCTGAGGCGCTGCTTGGAGCCATCGGGCTGCGAAAGGAGAGCAGAGGCTCTCATTACCGGCAGGATTACCCGGAAAAGAACGAGGAATTAGGGTATCCCATCCGGGCAGGATGGCAGGAGGGGAAGCTGTGGCTATCCATGGAAAAGCCCCGATGCAAGGATTGATTACGGCCCTTAAGGGCAGGAAAGGATGGATTGATTGATGAGAGATATTACGAAATATCAGGGGATTATCCCGGCATTTTACGCTTGCTATGACGAAGAGGGGAAGGTAAGCCGGGAGCGCTCAAAGGCGCTGACGAAGCATCTTTTAGGAAAAGGGGTGAAGGGCCTGTACGTAGGCGGATCTTCCGGCGAATGCATTTACCAGAGCGTGCAGGAGAGGAAGGAGATCCTGGAGGCCGTAATGGAGGCCAGTGAAGGGAAGCTGACCATCATTGCCCATGTGGCCTGCAATAATACGGCGGACAGCTGCCAGCTGGCGGCACATGCGGAAAGCCTTGGGGTAGACGCCATCGCCTCCATCCCACCCATTTACTTCCATCTGCCGGAGCACGGCATCGCCCGGTACTGGAACGATATTTCCGCGGCGGCTCCCAATACGGATTTTGTAATTTACAATATTCCCCAGCTGGCGGGCGTGGCGCTGACGATGCCTCTGTTTAAGGAAATGCTGAAAAATCCAAGGGTGGCGGCAGTGAAGAACAGCTCCATGCCGGTGCAGGATATCCAGATGTTTAAGGCGGAAGGCGGGGAAGGCTTCGTGGTATTTAACGGGCCTGACGAGCAGCTGATTTCCGGCCTGGCCATGGGCGCGGACGGCGGTATCGGCGGAACCTACGGGGTTATGCCGGAGCTTTATGTGAAGCTGTTTGAGCTGTGCAAGGCAGGGGATTTTGCGGCGGCCAGGAAGATCCAGAATGAAGCGGATGCCATCATTTACGCCATGTGCGCCTGCAAGGGGAACTTGTACGCGGTGATGAAGGAGATCATTAAGATTAGGGATGGCCTGGATATTGGAAGCGTAAGGAAACCTCTCCCGGCTCTGGTTCCGGAGGATATGGAGCAGGTGAAGAAGTGCGCGGCCATGATTGACGCGGCGGTTAAGGCGCTGACGGCCTAAAAAGCGAATTTGTAAAAAATATACAAAATATAAAAAAGAAGCCTGGAAAAACTATTAAAAATAATAGGCAACAGGCTTCTTTTCACGTGGAAAAGCAGGAAAAATGCTTAAAAATATTTATAAAAGAAATTTTTTTTACAATAAATTGACAAAAAGAAAAATCTGTGCTATAGTAACAATAACCGGTGTAAAGTTATCAAAAAGGAAAAAGGAGGACTTTTTTATGAAGAAAATGATTTCGTTAGGCCTGGTTATGGCAATGGCGGCTTCCGCACTGGCGGGGTGCGGGGGAGGCGGAGGAAATGCTTCCGACCCGACTACAGCCGCTGCCACCACGGCGGCGGAAGCGGCCAAGGACGACGGCCAGAAGGAAGCCGAGACGAAGGAAGAGAAGGCGGACGCAGGCGCCTCTGACGGGGGGGCGGTTGAGATTACCTGGTGGGCATTCCCTACCTTTGCCCAGGACGGCAGCAACCCTGCCGGAACGTATGAGCAGGAGATCATCGACGCTTTCCAGGCGAAGAACCCGGATATTACGGTTAAGCTGGAAACCATCGACTTTACCTCCGGGCCGGAGAAGATCACCGCGGCCATCGAGGCAGGGACGGTATGCGATGTCTTATTTGACGCCCCTGGACGGATTATCTCTTACGCCCAGAATGGAAAGCTGGTTGCCTTAGACGATATGTTTACGGATGATTTTGTGAAGGATGTGGACAACGAAGCGCTGTTAAATTCCTGTAAATCCGGCGACAGCTACTATATGTATCCCATCAGCACGGCGGCTTTCTGTATGGCGGTAAGCAAGAACGCCTTAGAGGATGCGGGGGCGATGGACTGCATTAACCAGGAAGGGGACAGAACCTGGACTACGGAAAAGTTTGAAGAGATGATGGGCAAGCTGTACGACAAGGGCTATATGGGCGCCACGGTTTACTGCTCCGGACAGGGCGGCGACCAGGGGATCCGTGCCTTTGTGACCAATCTTTATGATAGCTCCGTGACGGATGACGCAGTGACCACCTATACCATTAATGACGAGGGCGGCGTAAAGGCTATGACCAAGATCAAAGAGTGGGTAGACAAAGGCTGGATGTTAAACGGCTCCGCGTATAACGGCGGCGAGGATGTGGATCAGTTTGTGGCAGGAAATACCGCATTTACCACCCTGTGGTCCCCAGGCCTTGCAAGCCAGAGGGCGGAAACCCTGACGGAAAACGGCATTGAAGTGATTGCCCTTCCATTCCCCTCCGAGGACGGCGTTCCGGCTTTGGAGTATTTGGTAAACGGCTTCTGCGTGTTTGACAACGGCGACGCGGCAAAGGCGGAAGCTTCCAAGAAATTCATTGACTTTATGTGCAATGATGAGGAGTGGGGTCCCAAGAATGTGGTAAAGACCAGCGTATTCCCTGTTCGCCAGTCCATGGGCGATCTGTATCCCAGCGATGCGGAGATGGGCTTTTACGCATCCCTGACCAAGTACTATTCACCGTATTACAATACCATCCCCGGCTTTGCCGAGATGAGGACTTACTGGTTCCCTATGCTGCAGGCTGTGCTTAACGGCGATTCCGAGCCTCAGGCGGCTCTGGATGATTTCGTGGCGAAGGCAAACCAGTCCATTGAAAACGCGAAGTAAGGAACGAGGCGGTTTACGGCAGGCGGCATAAATCTTTTCCTTATGGCGTCTGCCGCGCCAGTTTTTGCCCCTTGTTAAGCGTAAGGATGGCAGGGCGTTGCCAGGCAGTATGGGGAGAATTTTCCCATCAGTGAATGGAGGTTTGCGATGAAGCCAAAAAAAATCAATAAAATCCGGATGAGGGAAACCATGGTCTCCTATGCGTTCCTGGCTCCGGCCTTAGTGTTCTTTGTTGTGTTCGTTCTGGTTCCTATGGGGATGGGCGTAGTTACCAGCTTTTTCCGCTACAATATGAAGGGAATCTCCTTTATGGGTTTGTCAAACTACATTACCATGTTCCAGGATGAGGTTTGGCAGAAATCCCTGATAAATACGCTGCTTCTGGTGGTGGGATCCGTGCCCCTGACCGTGCTGTTTTCCCTGTTCGTGGCGGCGCTGACCTATGAGAAGAACCCTATTGCCCGCTCCTTTTTCCGCTGCGTATTTTTCCTCCCGGTGGTAACGGGAACCGTTGCGGTGACGGTAGTGTGGAAATGGATTTATGACCCCTTAAACGGGATTTTAAACTGGCTGTTAAAATCAGCCAACGTTATTGAGCGGAATATTATGTGGACCGGGGATAAGAAATACGCCCTGTGGGCGATTTTGATTATCTTAATTACCACCAGCGTGGGCCAGCCCGTTATCCTGTATATCGCCTCCCTGGGGAATGTGCCGAAGGACTATGTGGAGGCGGCTCAGGTGGACGGCGCCAATGATCTCCAGGTATTCTGGAAGATTAAGTGGCCCAGCCTCCTGCCCACCACCCTTTACATCGTGGTGATTACCACCATCAATTCGTTCCAGTGCTTTTCCTTGATTCAGCTTTTGACTTCCGGTGGCCCCAATTACCGGACGACCACGATTATGTACTATCTGTATGAGACGGCTTTTAAGCGGTTTGAGTACGGGTATGCCAATGCCATGGGCGTGATCCTGGCCTTGATTATCGGCGCCATCAGCTTTATCCAGTTTAAGGCGCTGGGCAGCGACGTAGAGTACTAGAAGGGAGGAAAGGAATGAAAAAGAAAATAAAACCTATGGATATGGCAGGGATGCTGTTCCTTCTGGTGCTAAGCGTGATCTTTATTTTCCCCTTTTACTGGATCTTAACCGGGGCCTTTAAGTCCCAGAAAGTTACGGTAAAGCTTCCTCCGGAGTGGTGGCCCATGTCCCCTACTACGGAGAATTTCCAGAAGCTGTTCCAGAACCCGGCTCTTCAGTGGCTATACAACAGCGTATTTATCGCGGGTCTTACGCTGCTGATCGTTTGCCTGACGGCGTCCATGGCCGGCTATGTGCTGGCGAAAAAGCGGTTTTACGGCGATAAGCTGTTGTTCAGCATCTTTGTATTCGCTATGGCTCTGCCAAAGCAGGTGATCCTGGTTCCCCTGATGAAGCTGGTTTCCTTTATGGGAATCCATGATACCTCCTGGGCCATTATCCTGCCCTTATGCGGCTGGCCCTTTGGGATCTTTTTGATGAAGCAGTTCAGTGAAAATGTGCCCACGGAGCTTTTGGAGGCGGCGAAGATAGACGGAAGCGGCGAGATTCTCACCTTTTCCAATATCGTCCTCCCCATCGTCAAGCCGGGCATCGGAGCATTGGCGATCTTTACCTTTATCAATACCTGGAATGATTATTTTATGCAGCTGGTTATGTTAAACAGCCGCAGCAAGCTGACCATTTCCCTGGGCGTGGCGACCCTCCAGCAGGAGTTCTCCACCAATTACGGGGTGATCATGGCCGGTGCTGCCCTGGCGGCCGTGCCCATTGTGACGGTATTTTTGCTGTTCCAGAATTACTTTACCCAGGGAATTACCATGGGAGCGGTGAAGGGGTAAGGGCTGGGCAAAGAAAATGAAGATGGGATGGGGAGGTGAAGGGATAATGCCAGATTATATCTTGGAAGTGCGGAACTTAAAGAAATACTTTAACCCCCCTCCGGCACGCTCCACGCTGTGGACAACGTAAGCTTTTCCATAGAGCAGGGGAAGACCCTCGGCCTTATGGGGGAATCCGGGTGCGGGAAATCTACCATAGGAAGGCTGATTGCGGGGCTGCACACGGCTACAAACGGCAGATCCTGTTTAACGGGCAGGATGTATGCCAGATGAAGAAAAAGCAGCTTCACGCGTACCGGCGGGAAATGCAGATGATTTTCCAGGATCCCTTTTCTTTCTTGGATCCCAGGAAGTCGGTAATGGAGATTATCGCCGAGCCGCTGATTATCCATAAACGGTTTAAATCCGGCGTGGAGCGGAATGCCCATGTGGAGCATTTAATGGATATCGTGGGGATCAGCAGGCGGTTTGCCAATTCCTATCCCCACGAGATGGATGGGGGAAGGCGGCAGCGGGTGGGGATAGCCCGCGCCTTGCCGCTGAAACCCTGTTCAGCGGATTTTTGACAGATATCAACGATACAATACACTAGTACTGCGTTGCGTAAATTCCAGTGAATATGCACCCGCTGTCTACGTCATCTGTAAATCCCACGAAACTCGACGTAGCACCACTACGCCTTCGTTTCGCGGGATTCACATCTAACGCAGACATCAGACGCCTATTCACTGTTATTTACGTAATGCAGTACTAGTTTGTGTTTTTTAGGATGAGTTCATTGGCTTAGATAAGACACATAGGCTGGCAAGTTCGCTGTCTGCGCGCAGAGTACAGTTTAATGAATGTTTTGCGCGGCAAAATCGCTTTTTTGGCATTTTGCCGCTTTTTTATGCGGTTATAGCCGCCTTTTAATGGGGGTTCTGCCGGAATCCACGGACTCAAAACTCCAGTCCTGCAAAGTCAATCCATAGATCGCCATAAATATTCACCTTTATTTTGTCCTGGAAGGTATAGGATTTAACTTTAAATTTATTTTGCTCCAGAAAATACACGAATACTTCCTGTTCTATAGGATTTACAATCCAGTACTCCCTCACTCCGGCATCCATATAAAGGTTCAGCTTACGTACATAGTCCTGGCTGGAATTGCTGGGGGAAATGATTTCAGTAATCCAGTCCGGCGCCCCGGTGCAGCCCCGATCCGTCAGTTTGCTGGGATCGCAGATTACACTGATATCCGGTTCCACCACGTTTCGGTCATCTTCTGAGAACAGCTTAACGGCAAAAGGAGCCGGATAGACTTTGCAAGGGCTGTTTTTGGAGCGCAAATAGATATTGATTTCCGTATTGATGAAGTTTAAGATTTCCTGGTGTGCTCTGCTGGGAGCTGCCATGTAATAGAATTGGCCGCCTATTAATTCAGCTCTGACATTCTCCGGCAGGCTGTAATAATCTTCTTCGGTGTAAATGTTTGCGTGAGCTAATGTTTCCGGCATAGTAATGCTCCTTTCAGGGAGTATAATCCACTTTAAATCCCTTTCTGTTTCGGTGAGGATGCTTTTTCGAGAGTGCAAAGGAAAAAGCGGAGGCGTAAAATTATCCTCATTCTCCCATTATACCATGTCCACTAAGCTCGAAAAGACCTCGCTAAGTGGTCAGGTATATATTCTCACTAGACTCGTGGAATACCTCGTCAAGTGTTCATATTATACCATGTCCTCCGAACATGATACCCTCCGGGGGATGTGCACGGTTCGGGCGGTGTTTTGTCCCGCTTCGCGTGACGCGAACCGGCACGGTATAATCTCTGCCGAGATTATACCATATATAGCCATAAACAGTCACAATGAAATTGAAAAAACTTGAATAAACCTTTTGGCTCTTCAAATCGGGTAAGCTTAACTTGTAACAAAGATAATATCCAAGCACTAAATTTGTATAAAAGCAGAGGCTTTATTGCAAACTGGCCTAACAGGCAGGCAAAAAAGAAAAAGGCGCGGCAGAATCGCCGGTTAAAACACCGGATTTTGCCGCGCCTTTTTGTCGCTTAATTAACTCGTCCCGGAGCGTGTTTGAAAATAAAAGGTCAATATCTTTCCCGGATCAGCAAGGCTTACCGCTCTTCCATGGCATGGACTAATTCCACGATCAGCTCATGGGTGGGGGCGGGAACGCCGCATTTCTTGGAAGCCCGCACCACGGAGCCGCTGATGGTGTTTACCTCGGTCTTGCGCCCAGCCTTTAAGTCGGCACAGATGGAAGTAATCCCTTCCGGGGAATTTACGGAAGTCAGGCGCACCTTCTCGGTGATCTCCTCCTCATCCGCCGAAAGCCCCAGGCCGTGGGCCACCGCCACCGCTTCATGGATCAGCTGTTTCGTGATCGCCCAGGCGTGCTCATTCCCGGCGATAAATCCCATGGGAACCTGGAGCACGCCGGTAACGGCGCTTAAGGAAACATTGGTAAACAGCTTATTCCAGATCAGCTGCTGGATGTTGTCATGGATATGGCCGCAGAAGCCGCAGGAATCCAAAACATCCTTTAGCTTGGGAAGGAAGCCTTCCTCGTCCGGAACCAGCATGCCGATATTGGTATTGCCCGTGCCGCCGCGGCGCACATGGCCGGGAGCAAGCACTGCGCCGTTATCTTCCGTCGTCCCGATGATGATCCGGTTTTCCGGCGCGAACTCCCCTAAGATATCCTCATGGCCGGAGCCGTTCTGTAAGGTCATTAAGTATGTATCAGGGCCGATAATGCCCTTGTTTGCCGTCAAAGCAGCTTTGGAGAATAAAGCCTTGACGAATAAAATGATCAGATCAACCGGTTGTGTCCCTTCCGTGGAGGTGACAGCGAAGGGGCGGTAAACCGTATCCTGGCCGTTTTCCTGGATGGTCAGGCCGTTCTTGCTAATCTGATCGATAATCGCCTGGTTGGTGTCAATCAGGTATACATCATTGTGAAGCGATAAATGCCCGCCGTAGATGGAGCCCATGGCTCCGGCGCCGATCACTGCGATTCTCATGAAAATCTCCTCCTAAATGACTTTGGGTGCGTTTCCGGAAGGCCTTATGAGAACTCAGCCAGCCCTTCGATAGCGTATGCACGGATGGGGCAGGAATCCAGTCCCTTGATGGGAAGCGGAGAGTAGGACATAAAGAACACGTCGCTCTTTAACTCTTCCAAGTTCTGCAGAACTTCCAGGAATACGATGTTTTCAGCCATCAGGATATCGTGGAAGGGCTTTACGTCCTCGTTGCAGTTCTCGATGGAAACGCCGTCGCCGAAGCCTACGCATTTCACCTTATGGTCACGGAACCACTCGGCGCTTTCTTTCCCTACCAAAAGGCGCTGATCCTCGTCCGTATTGGTCTTTGGGGTGAAAGGCGGAATCTTGTAAGAAGAGTCAATGATCACGATATCCCCTTCTTTAATCTTCCCTGCGGTTGCACGGTCTAAATCCGCCGCGGTAAGATGGGCGCGGGGAGCTACGGTATCCTTAAAATCAACGTAGATTGCACGCCCGAGGAAGGTGGTTAAAGGCAGATCCGCTACGCTTGGCCAGTTGTCATCGTGATGGTAAGGACATTCGCAGTGGGTTCCTAAGTGACTGGTTAAATCCATGATGGTGTGGAAATCCGGGATAGGCCCGCCGGTGTTGAACCGGGTTAAGTGGCAGCGCCTGGACTCGGTCGCCGGATCCAAAACCTTCGTTAAGTCAACTACCCTTAAATTCCCTAACTGAAATACGCTCATTGAAAATACCTCCTGTTTTTGGCTTCTGATAGTGCCTTGTCTTGATAATGGGTTTTGTCTTGATAAGTGTATTATACAGTATACCGGTATACTGGTCAAGCGTTTTTTATTGACTAGGGGGATAATTTACGGTATGATAATAGATGACAATAAAGGTAATCGTTCAGCGTTCAGAGAGGGCATTTTCTTGCCCGCCTGTGCCGGACAGGAAGGGGGATAATCTTATGGAAAGCCAAAGCCCACTGCAGATACAAGCCTACGATTATTTAAAGGAGATGATTTTGTCCGGAAAACTGGAGCCGGATGTTCTGTATTCGGAAACGCGGCTGTCTGCTCAGATTGGCATTTCCAGGACGCCTATGCGGGAGGCCTTAAGATGCTTAAGCCAGGACGGCTATATCACGGTAGTCCCCAGCAAAGGCTTTATGCTCAGGAGCCTGACCGGGCAGGACATGGAAGAATCCATCCAAATCCGCTGTGCCATAGAGGGCTTCTGCGTCCAGGTCATCGCCGCAGAAGCCGGGACGAAAAAGGGCAGGAAGCTTTTAGGGGAGCTGGAAAAGCTTTTGGATAAGCAGGAAAAAGTGCTGAAGCTAAAGCAGGGTCCCAGCGCGGAAAATATCCGCAGCGGCTCCTGGAACAAAGGAGCCCTGGAGCAGTTTATGGAATACGATCACCAGTTCCACTGGGCGCTGATCAATTATATCGGAAACCGGGAATTTAAGCAAACCTTCCAACGCCTGATGTATCTAATCCACCTGACCACAGCCAAGGCCCTGTCGGTTCCGGGAAGGACGGAAGATACATTAAAGGAACACCGCCTTTTTTACTCCTACCTGCAGGACGGGGACGGGGACGGGGCGTATAAATTAATGATGGTTCATCTGATGATGCCTTTGGCGATGCATTTGACTGGGGATTGACGGGAAGATTATTATTGGTTTATAGTGTGGAATGTGGTTTAAAATATAAGTTATTAAATAAATGGGGAGTAGCAGATCCTCGAAAAATTTTAGAAGGAGCTAATGATAAAAAGATAAAAGTTTTGAAGTCTCATAATTTGGGAACAATATTAAAAGAGTTAGGGCAGCAGGGGGGTTTTAAATTTCCGCGATTGAAAACTTTGCATGGAGATATTGTAGATGCAGAAAGTTATCACCAGTTTTACCGATATTGTATTAAAGCACAGGAAAAACAATTAAACGAGGAGGAAATGATAGAGGACCTGTTAAATAATATTGCCTGCTGGATTAAAGAGGGGATGACAAAATAATGGTGTTATATACATGGAAAGACATAGAAAGAGAACTGCTGTTAAATAAAAGTAAGTGGCAGGGATTAATTTCTGATACGGAAATATATACTGATGAAGTAATTATTCATTTAAAAAAAGGACAAGCGGATACATCGGTTAAAAAAATATTATCGCAGATTTTTGGAAAAAGGTATGAAAGTGAAAAGATATTTTTGGATTTATCGGGTGAATGTTTAGATGTGTCTTTTGAAATTGATGAGGAAGAAGAAAGCGATAGCGTAGCTATACCGCTTTTTAGGAACGTTTTATATCAAAAGACGGCATATTATAGCGAGTTGATAGAAAAGGAGTTACCAGGAGTACCTGTTCTTGCTTTTCATTCATATAAAGGAGGAGTAGGGCGGACATTATCTTTGTTAGCTTTTGTTAAAGCTTGGTCTGAGCTGAATAATTTAGGGAATGGCCAAAAGCTTCTTATCATTGATGCGGATATTGAAGCTCCGGGAATTACGTGGCTTACGATGAAACAGGAGGAAGCGGCATTTAGCTTTTTGGATCTTTTGGAAATTACGCAGGAAAAGGATAGTACGGATGAAATTATTGAATTGATTGCAGATAAAGTATTGGAATTGAATGTTAAAATTGAGACAGAGAGGGGAAGAGCCGAGCATATTGTTTTACCAACGTATAGATATGTGGAACAGCTGCTTGATATGTACGCAAGCCCTGAAAGCCTTGCGATCAGTTATAATAAAAAATATATATTAGCGGAAGTTTTATCGAAATTAGGAGAGAAAATAAATGCTGGGTTGGTGTTGGTTGATTTGAGAGCGGGGTTAAGCGAGTTTTCTGCGCCGCTGCTTTTTGATCCCAGGGTAAAAAAATATCTCGTGACGTCAACGTCTTACCAGTCTGTTAAAGGGACGGGGATACTTTTGCAGCAGTTGAGCAAAGGCCTGCCATTAAATGAAAATTCTAAGATACCGGAAGTTTTGCTGACCATGGTGCAAAACGGAATGAATACGGCTGAAATTATTAGTGAGTTAATTGCCGCTTATTATCCGAATGCAATTGAAGGCGACGATTCTATAATGGATGATATAGTGACGGAGCTTCCGTTTAGTTGAACAGACACTTAATCGATTATGGGGAGTTAAGTTAGGAAAGCCCACATCTAACGAAGCGTATTCTTCAAGATGGATTTTGGCGGCATTATCAGATTTTAACGGACAGCTGCAGGCACGTGATATGATCAGATTTTTGGAAAAAGCAACGGATCATGCAGGTAACGCGACGTATAAGGATAGATATTTGATGCCAACAGAAATCCGAAAGGCGATTTCAGATTGTTCTAATGATAAGATTGGTGAAATTAGGGATGAAATTAAGGCGTTGGGGCCGATTTTTGACAAATTAGAGTATGCACCGGAAGAAAAAAAGGTTTTACCGTTTTCGGCGGATACGTTTAATCTTGCTCAAGCAGAAGAAAAGATTATGAAACAAGAAGGATATTTAAAGATAGATAATGATCGATACTATTTGCCAGAAATTATCAGACACGCTTTAAAATTTAAGTATGGAAAAGGTGCGCGCCCTAAGGTGATCTCTTTGTTGTTGAAATAATGTGGCCGCAATCCCATTAGCTTTAGATGATGGGGCAAGGCCACAAAATTAGTGGTTGCCATAACCTGGATTTCTTGCTTTAAAAGTCCGCCGCCGGGTAGGCGGCGGGCGGATCCGCAGGCTGGCAGGTCTTACCCCCGCCCCCCTGCAGCGCTGCAAGTTTGATGCTTTGTTGCTTGCAGCGGGGGATTTGGCTTTCTCCACGCCGGCAAAGCGTGGAATTTTTTACGATTTCCTGCCTCTTTGCTTTTCTGCTGCCTTATCCCTTCCAGCAGAAACGCATAAACATTCTCCATCGTCCCCCGTTCAATCCATTCCAGCGTATCCCGATACCCGCCATGCATCGTGGACGTTACCTCCATCTGCCCTAAGATCAGTTCAAATTCCGGCGGCCTTCCAAAAAGCCCTTCCCCGTAGGAGGCCAAGGCGTTTAGGTATTGGATATCCCACCTGGGCATTGCGGCCAGGCTTAAGGTGGGCAGCTTCATTCGGGAAAAAGAAGAATCATCGCTTTTGGGAAGGAACTTAACGATATGCCCCTGATGCCGCCCCAGCAGGCTTTTCTGGCAGAAAGAGCGGAAGACGGGCTTTTTTTCATGGCCTTTTCCGCAGATCACTAAGCTGTCCCCGTATCCGCACACGTCCAGATTAATTACGCCAGACAAGGTTTGGCGGTCGGCCAGTGAGACGTAAAGGCGGCTCCCGGAATTCCCCATTTCCTCCCCGTCGAAAAAGGCAAACTTGGCCGGGATCCCTTCTTCTTTTAAGGTGACGGCCAGCTGAATCAGGATGCAAAGGGCTGCCCCGTTGTCATTGGCTCCGGGGCTTCCCGGCACGGCGTCATAGTGGGCGCAAAACAGCAGGGAAGGGTCGCCGGGGCAGGAGGAAACCAGGTAATTGCAGATGCCCCTGGGGTTTTTGGCGGAAGCTTCCTCCTCCTGGGTGGTGAATGTTAACCGTTCCTCCGCCAAAACCTGCTCCAGCGCCTGGCGGCGCAGCTTGGGATCGGCCTGGCAGAGCGTTTCCAAATGGCGGTCGATTGCCTTTGCCATGGCTTAGTTGTTTCCGTCAGGCAGGCAGGCCGCCATGGGGACTTTTACCACGATTTTTCGGATAGGAGCAGGGGAGGATGCGGCCTGGATGGCTGGGATATGCACATCCCAGGGGAAGTATACGGCATACGTCCCTGCAGTCATCATAATGGTTCCCTCAGGGGCATTTGGATTATTATGGTAGAACAGGATGTCCCTAGGGGTGTCCAAAAGATCCTCGTCCACGGCATTGGTTCCGTCGTCGCTGTAGTAGCCTGCACACTCAGGCCCTCCGGCGGCCAAAAACTGGACATCGATGTTTTTCCGGTGGATTTCCGGGCGCAGGCTTTCCCTGGGGGCGGTGGTTAAGTCCAATACCTGGAGGATAACCGGCACGCCGTCCAGCTCCAGATCAAATTTTCCTGGTTCATGGGCCGCTAAGTCCGTTTCCTTTAAGAACCGGACAGCGCTTTGCAGAGCCTTTGGAAGAACGGCAATCTGCTGGTCAAACATGGCATTGTTTACGTTTCCGTAGATCATAAAAATCCCTCCTGGTTTAATTTTGGGCAACCGTTTAGACGGGCAAGAAGATGTCCCGTCTGAACGGTTACAATTTTGGTGATATAGAGTCAAAAAGTTCTTTGCCCCTGGCATGATTATGCAAGGGTTTACTGCATGGCGGTCAGCCCGCCGTCCACGCACAGCACCTGGCCGCTTACGAATGCGGCCCCGTCGCTGCATAAGTAAAGGGCGGCGGCGGCAATGTCCTCTTCTTTTCCAATCCGCCCAAGGGGGATCCGGTCAGTGAGCTTTTTGTAAAATACCGGATCGTCTAACTGGAAGGAATTGATGGGCGTGCGGACGAAGGTGGGGGCAATGGCGTTGCAGGTAATGTGGTATTTTCCCCATTCGCAGGCCAGCTGGCGGGTGTACATATTTACGGCTCCTTTGCTGGCGCAGTAGGCAATGTAGTTTTCCGTAGTCCCAATCAGGCTTTTTACGGAAGACAGGTTTAGGATCCGGCCGTAATTTTTGGGGATGAAAAAGCGCCTTCCCACCTCCCGGGTTACGGTGTGCAGCCCGTTTACATTCAGATCCATGACCTGGGAAAAGGGCTCGTCGCCGTAGCCTTCCGCAGGGAGAAGCCGGTTAATCCCGGCGCTGTTAACCAGGATATCCAGGGTTTCAAAGGTATCCTCAATCACATCCAGCATATCCGTCACCTTTTTGGGCTTGGTAATATCGCAGGAAAGGGAGAGGAATGGGCGGTTTAACTGGGCGGCAAGGGCTTCCAGCTTTTGAGCCTTTTTTGGGTGGCCTCCGCATACGGCTACACCGGCTCCGTTTTCTAAGAAGGCCTTTGCGATGGCGCTGCCAAGGCCGCCGGTTCCTCCGGTGATTAAAGCGTATTTTCCGTTAAGGGAGAAGGGATTTGTGCAGTTGTTCATAGAATTCACCTCGTTTAGTTAAAGTAGTCTGGTTTTTTCGTCCTGACTGGGGGCAGAAGCAGAAGGATGCGGGAAAAGTGGCCGGTGAGAAGCTGGCTGGCCCGGTCCCCGTCCCGCTCGTCTATGGCGTCAGTTAAGTTAGCCAGCTCATAGTAAAACCCTTTTGCCACTACCGGGTTTTCCGCCGCCAGGTGGAGAAGGCGGAAAAAATCCACGTCGTTTTTTTGGATGGAATTCCAAAGCATCTCCATATTTCCCCCAAGGATATAAAGCTGGTGGTAATATTCGGCGATTATCTGGAAGGGGGAATGCAGGCCGTCCTGGTGCAGAGTGTCGTCTAACTGGCGCAGCAGGTAGCGGAGGGTCATAAGCTGGGAGTGCTCCGGCCGTTTCACGTAAATGGAATTCAGCATGGAAGTGCCCAGCTGGATGTGGATCCACACGGACTGCTCGATCCGCTTGGGGTCAATCCGGGAGACGTAGGCTCCCCGCTTGGGATAGATGTCCACCAGGTCTTCACGGGCAAGCTTAAAAAATGTATCATGAACTGGCGTGCGGCTTACTTCCAGGGTCTTTGCCAGGGAAATCTCGCTAAGCTTCCGGCTGGGGGGCAAAAAAAGGTTCAGGATACAGGTTTTTATCACACGGTATACGTATTGCCGGGCATCCTCGGATGCCTTCCGAACCAGAATCTGCCGGTCTGGAACAGGGAGTATGGACATGAAAATCACCTTTCTATAAGCAATGGGAAACGATAAATTAGCCAAAATGTTTTTCTGCGTGGCTGACTGCCGCGCTGACAGCCATTATATCATAAAATCCGCAGGGTGTAAGAAGCTTCTCCGTGATGTTTGAAAAGAAATACAATTAGGGAGAAAAAGGAAAAATAACTTGTATGCAATTTTGCCCGGAAGATTCTTTTTACTTATTCTATCATGATTTGTGAAAAAGGCAAGTAGATAAACGAAATCTTTATGGGAATTTCGTAAAATTTAATAAAAAGTGGTTGCACGAACAGGGGAAATATGATATCTTGTATATGTCTTGATAAATACGGCTGGATTGGAAGGAGCTGGAAAATCTTAACTGGAATGCAGTTTTTTGGAAAGCTTGTATGCAATTATAGCCGTAAGTTTACCGTTATGATTGCCGGGTTTCCGGCAAGGGTGACATTTAGCCGCAGCGTTCATGCACGGGAAGGAGCATTGCCAGGCGTTGGATGTGATGATGGGACTGTCCGGGATAAGAAGCCGGAACCAGGTGTACGAATTGTTGAAAAAGCAGATTTTATGCATGGAGCTTCAGCCGCGGGATATGCTGAGCGAGAATACCTTGTCTGCCCAGATGAAGGCGGGCCGCCCCTTGGTGCGGGAGGCTTTGGCGCAGCTTGTGGAGGAAGGGTATGTGGTGGTATATCCCCAGAAAGGGACGGAGGTTTCTTTAATTGATCCGGAGCGGGTGAAGCAGGCAGTCCATGCCCATATCGTCCTGGAGCAGGCGATTGTCAAGGAACTTTGCAGCCAGGGCCTGACGGAAGGGCAGATGGGTCAGTTAGATGAGGTGCTTAAGCTGCAGAAGGAAAAGAGCGGAAGGGATGCCGTCCTGGAGCTTTTAATCCTGGAAAGGGAATTCCATTATCTGCTGTCTGCCTTTTGCGGCAGGGAGCACATCTGGAAATTGTTCCGCACCTTGGAATGTGACGCGCTGCGGGTAAGTTACCTTAGATACGGCATCTTTAACTACCAGGTTCGTGAAAGCGCCCTGACCAGCTGGGAGAATACCCAGGTTGAGGAGCGCTTGCTGCTGGAAAACATCAGGCGGGGGGAAGGAGAAGCTGCCGTGCTGCTTTGTGCCAATCACTTTAACGGGCTTTTGTGGCATATGGATGCTCTCAAGGGGATTTATCCCCAGTATTTTGCCTAAAGGGGAAGCCGGCAGGCGGCAGGGAAGATGCTGCGTCAAGCGTTCTCCGGAATGAGCCATATGATGGGTGTGGGTCGTTTTCCGGAAACGGTTAACATGAATTGGAGGGAGATGGTAAGGGGATCGAGTTAAAGCTGCGATGAAAAGAAACGAAGGAAGGCGAAAAACAGAAACTTAGAATGTCTCTAGTGCACCGACCTGTTGATATTTAGCAATACTACCACCTCGTTAAGAGGCAGTAGTAAATGTGGGATACAACGAGCTAAGCTTCGTTCTGGCATCGCTGGTTCTAAAATGCCAGTTGACCTTCGCTGCCAGTGTATTCCGTTCCGTTTCCCATGCGGATAGTTCCCTGCGTAATAGCCCTATTTCAGCGA
>CAJTFL010000019.1 GCA_910575565.1 Lachnospiraceae bacterium
GGATTAACCATAACAAAAATAATTTTCAGCAGGCAAATCCCAGCTAAACAAGAGGATTTTGACCGGCTTGTTAGTTGAGCAAACTTTTAACTGTTAAGTTGATTAAATAGTTTCTTTAAATTGTATAAAGAAAGTAAGGTTCATAATAGATAAGTAGTTGGAGGTGGCTTTTCGTGGAGCGTATTACTGAAATTACAAAAAGAGATATATATGAGATGTTTCGCCATGGCATAGCGGATGATGGACCATTTAATATAAACATTGAATATCCATATTATGGGCGTTTAGATGAAATAGAATTTTTAGAGCGATTATATAATTTACAAGAAATGAAGAGTAATGATCCAAGATATAGCAATGCACGTGAGGATATTGTTCAGCACACAATAAATAATGATGACTATCCATACTGTTGGGTATTTACAGATGACAGGTTTCAATTAAATAAAGGATCAGATGAAACTTACTTAAGATTTTTATGCGAGATATTTCATCCGTATGTGAGGGATGAACAAAAGGAATGGGTACAATTTTTTGGTGAAATCAATAAGTTGATTCGAGTAGACGGCTATGAATTATATTCTAAAGAAAAAATATCTGGAAGAAATGTTTATGGTTGGAGATTATGTGGTGTAGAAGTAGTAAATGAAATGTCGAAAGAAGCATTAGTGGATTTAATTGATGGATTCAAAAGTGGTTTGATGTCTAAAGCTACTAATGGTGACATCGATGAAGCTGAATATAAAAGGCGTCGCGACATATTAATGAAAGTTCCAGAATTGAAGGATCGCATACCTGATTTTATAAAAGATAATCGTAATGCACAAGACTTTCGGAGGCACATGCAAGCGTTGGATCAGCATTATGCAGGAAGGCGCGCAATTATTACACAACAAATGGATGAACTTATTGAGTTAGTTGAAGGAGGATTGGGTGCTGATCCATTTAGGGGATTGCAGGAATATAAGCAGCTTGAGATGTTAGATTATGGAGGATTTGGAACGGTATATCGTTATCATAATGAATGTCTTGATTTAGATTTTGCAGTTAAGATTTACGAACCTGTTTTTATGTCTCCAGAAGAGCAGGCTGAAGGTGAAAGAAGATTTTTTAGAGAAGCAAAGATGATGTTTGCGCTAAATAGTCCTTATATAGCTCGAATCTATGATGCCGGACGGATTGATAATAAGCCATATATCAGAATGGAACTGATTGATGGGTATAACCTAATAGGTTTGCATAATCAAGAAGGTAACATGGAATTTAAGCGCAGTTCAATGGTAATTCTACATATCTTAGCAGGATTAAAGGTTGCTCACGCCCGTGGTGTGATACACAGGGATTTAAAGCCGAGTAATGTGATGTTTTCCAAAGCAGAGAGAATATTTAAGATTATAGACTTTGGAGTTAGTGCTTTTTTGGATACGGATAACCATACGAAATTAACTAAAACAGGAGAAAAAATTGCAGGAGGGGTGTATATTGATCCATTGTTACAAGATGATCCGAAATTGAGAGATCCACGTGTGGACATTTATTCAGTCGGGGCAATTTGGTATTTTTTATTATGTGGTCATGCGCCAGGCGGAAGTAATATGAAAGAGTATCTTAAGCAATCAAATATAGAACTTTTAGATTGGCAGGTGGATTTAGTTATGAAATGTCTTTCTGGAAATATTGATGACAGATTTGAAACATGTGAGAAATTGGCTAATTATATCAAGTCAAAATTATTTTAATTTAGAAGATTATAGTGATAGTTGATGGATTTATAGTCATCGCTGCGATAGCTGTATTTATAATCAGAAAGAATTGTTATTTTTAAAGCGTCTGAATCATAGACGCTTTTTTGCTGCTCATTTTTAGGAAGGGAACAGCTTATGATGGCTTATCTGCAGGGTAAACGGTGCATGGTGTGGTCATTTATATTATTTCTGAATCCGCAGGTTATAAACTTAAAAATGGATGGAAAATAGCGGCGGGTGGCAGCCAAAGAAACGCCGCCGGCACAAATTTTCTCTGTTCCATGGGTATCCAAAACCGCTCCCAAATCTCCGTATGGTGAGGAGGCATAACGGCTTTGGGACGGCAGGCGGATATTTTTTTTGAGTCTGTGGGTGTATAAAGCCGCTTTCAAATCTCCGTATAATGAGGAGGTGCCAGATATGACGGATGGAGATATGGAAAGGATCAGCAGCCTGAAACAGCAGGGGAAGAGCGCCGCTGCAATTGCGGAGGTGCTGTGCTTGCCGTTAAATACAGTGAAGTCTTACCTACGGAGACATCCGGGGACGGAAGATGCCCACACCTGCCCGCAGTGCGGGAAGGCGGTCACGCAGAACAAAGGCAGGAAGGAGAAGCGGTTCTGTTCAGACAGATGCCGGATGGGGTGGTGGAACGCGCACCAGTCGGAGATGAACAAAAAAGCATATTACACGCTGGTATGCCAGCAGTGCGGGAAGGAGTTTGTGAGCTATGGGAATCAGGGACGGAAATTCTGCAGCCGGGAATGCTACGGGAAGCACAGGCGGAAACCTGCCGAAGCAGTATTCGGCGGATAACCTCATCACATACCGAGTATCGCTTTCGTTGGTTGACAGGCTGGCAGCGGAGGGTGCGCTCACGGCTGCGGAGCGCAGGAAAGCATACACAATCATAGCCAGAAGGCACGGGCTTTCTCTGGACAGTATTTTCGCTGAAAATGCTTGATATAACTGCGGTCCAGAGTGATTAATAAGGTACGCCCGAAGTGGCAGGAATTGATACAAGGAGGGATGACAACATGGGCAGGAAAGTGATGCAGGTGGCCTTCGGCGCGCCGGAGCTCCCGCGGGATAAGAACGTGGCCGCATACTGCCGTGTATCGTCCGGCAAAGATGCCATGCTGCACTCGCTGGAAGCGCAGGTCAGCTATTACAGCGGCCTGATCCAGAACCACAGCGGATGGGAGTACGCCGGAGTCTATGCGGACGAGGCACGGATCGGGACGAAGGACACCAGGGAGAATTTCGTGCGCCTGCTGGCAGACTGCAGGGCGGGGAAGATTGACATGGTGCTGACCAAATCGATCTCACGCTTTGCCAGGAACACGGTGACGCTGCTGGAAACGGTGCGGGAACTGAAACAGATTGGAGTGGATGTTTATTTTGAGGAACAGGATATCCATTTGCTGAGTACGGACGGGGAGCTGATGCTGACGGTGCTTGCTTCCTATGCGCAGGAGGAGAGCCGGTCGGCGAGCGAGAACCAGAAGTGGCGCATTAAAAAGAATTTCGAGGAAGGGAAGCCGTGGAGCAGCACACTGCTCGGCTACCGCAACGTAGATGGGCGGTTTGAGATTGTGCCGGAAGAGGCAGAGACCGTGCGGATGATATTTGACTGGTATCTGGAGGGGATGGGGGCGACCGCCATCCGGGATCGGCTGAACGCCATGGGGATAAAGACGCGGCTTGGGAACAAGTGGAGCAGGAGCACCATTTTAAAGCTGCTCTGCAATTACGCATATACCGGGAACCTGCTCCTGCAGAGGACTTACCGCGAGAACCACATCACGAAGAAATGCATCAGGAATACAGGCGAGAAGCCGATGTACCACGCAGAAAATACCCACGAGGCTATCATCGACATGGACACGTTCAACCAGGTGCAGGAAGAGATGAAACGCAGGGCGGAGCATTTCAAACATAAGGAAGGGGCGGAAATGAAAACATACCCTTTTACCGGCCTGGTGCAGTGCGGACGCTGCGGGAAGAATTACATCCGGTCGGGCGCGCCTGCATACCGGACATGGACCTGCAGGACGCGGAGGAGGGAGGGGCTGAAAAACTGCGGCGCAGACATCATCCCGGAGGATGAGCTTTTCCGGCTCACTGCCGAGGTGCTTGGCGGCGAGGTGACGGAGGATGCCGTCAGGGATAAGATAACGGCAGTCCGAGCGGAGGAAAACCGCACCCTGGTATTCCGCTTAAAGAACGGGAAAGAAACCGTTAAACAGTGGCAGGAGCATGAGGTGGTGCATACCTGCACGGAGGAGCAGAAGCGGCAGATCAGCCTGAAAAACTCCGGAAGGAAACGGACGGATGAGGAACGCAGGAAGCAGAGTGCGAGGATGAAGGAATACTGGAAGAGCCACACGTTCACGGAAGAGCAGCGCCGGAGGATGAGCGAAAAGAAAAAGGAATACTGGAACGACAGGGAGGCTTCGGATGCCCACAGGCAGACGGTGAGCCGCATGATGAAAGAAATGCGCGTGGGGAATACCGGCACCGGGAAGGAGGGGGACGGCAATGCCTAATGTGACAGTGATACCGGCGACAAGGAACCTGCATACCGGGGCCAGGAATGACGCGGTGGCAAAACGGAAGACCGCCGGATACGCCCGCGTCAGCACGGACAGTGAGGAGCAGCTCACCAGCTACGAGGCACAGGTGGATTATTACACCAATTACATCAAGTCCCGTCCGGAATGGGAATTCGTAAATGTCTATACGGACGAAGGGATCAGTGCGACTGACACGAGGCACAGGAGTGGATTTAATAAAATGGTGCAGGACGCACTGGACGGGAAGATTGACCTTATCGTCACCAAGTCCGTGAGCCGGTTTGCAAGGAACACGGTGGACAGCCTCACAACGGTCCGGAAGCTCAAGGAGAAAGGCGTGGAGGTCTACTTCCAGAAGGAGAACATCTACACGCTTGACTCCAAGGGCGAGCTTCTCATAACCATCATGTCCTCTCTGGCGCAGGAAGAGTCCCGCTCCATTTCGGAAAACGTGACATGGGGGAAGCGGAAACGGTTTGCGGACGGCAAGGTCAGCCTAGCCTACAGTTCCTTCCTCGGCTACCGGAAAGGGGAGGACGGGCAGATGGAGATTGTGCCGGAAGAAGCGGAGACGGTGCGGCTCATCTACCAGCTGTTCATGCAGGGGCAGACGCCCTACGCCATTGCAAAGTATCTGACGGACAGGAACATCCCGACGCCCACGGGGAAGGAGACCTGGCGGCATAGGACGGTGGAGAACATCCTTTCCAACGAAAAGTACAAAGGCGACGCCCGCCTGCAGAAGTGCTACACGGTAGACTTCCTTTCCAAGAAACGCAAGGCGAACGAAGGGGAAGTGCCGCAGTATTACGTGGAGGGCAGCCATGATGCCATCATCGAGCCTGCGGAGTGGCAGCTCGTGCAGTTGGAGATACAGCGGAGGAAGAACCTGGGGCGGAGCCATAACTGCTGCAGCCCGTTTTCGGCAAAGCTGAAATGCGGGGACTGCGGGGAATACTTCGGCTCCAAGGTCTGGCATTCCAATAGCAAGTACAAGCGGACGGTATGGCAGTGCAACGCCAAGTTCAAGGGGGAAAGCAAGTGTGCCACGCCCCATCTGTACGAGCAGCGGATAAAGGAGCTGTTCCTGGAGGCGGCCGGCATTCTGATGGAAAAACGGGAGGAGGTCATCGGGGACTGCCGGGCGGTTATGGAAGCACTGGCAGACTGCGGTTCCATCGACACAGAGATGGAGGCAGTCAGCAGCGAGATGGAGGTGACTGCGGGATTGATCCAGAAGCTGGTCGATGAGAACGCCACCCGGAAACTTGACCAGCACGACTACCGCAAAAAGTATGACGGGTATGCCAGCCGATATGCCGCTTTGGAGAGCCGGATGGACAGCCTGGAAAAAGAGCGGGAGAGGAAGAAAATCCAGTATGACATTTTCAGCGGCTTTCTTGCAGGGTTAAGCGAGACGGGGGAGCTGCCGGTGGATTTCAATGAGAAGCTGTTCCACAGGCTTGTGGATTACGCAACGGTCTATCCGGACGGCAGGGTGATATTCACCTTCCGCAACGGCGTGGAAGTCGGCACGGAGATTTAAAGCCGGAAGTGGCCGGGGCATCGGGTTTGCGCCAGATGCATCCAACCGCTTTTTTGTGCGTGGAAATAGAGTGTATTGTGTATGGAAATTTGCGAAGAATTGAGGTATAATTTTATGGAGTTAATGGAGGGATTTAAATTGAGTTATCTGAATAAAGACAATAGGATTTTATATGATATTGATGTGTATAAATATACTGTTTCTGATGTGGACAAGATTTATCAGGAATGTAAATCAGAGTTAGAGAAATATAATATAAATGACTTGAAATTTTTATACAATTTATTTCGAATCAAGCAAAAGAAGAAGTTTGTATATTCCATGAGCGAGATATTTGAAGATTTCTCAGAAAGGATTGCAATAGTTGCTAGATCAAGTGACATAAAAAATATCAGAGCAGAAGTTAGAAAGTGTAGAAGAAAATTTTATTATTGGGGTGATTTGCCAACATATGTTTACTTTATCAATGAAGAACTCGATTATTATAGAACGAACAGAAAGTTCAAAGATGATATTAAGATTAGCAAGGATTATTATGACTGTTGGATAGCATATGCATGTTACAAAATTATTTTGAATAATGAAAAAAATGCAAATGAAAGAATTGAGAATGATAAGTTATTTTATCATAAATTAGATTGGGAATATACCGAAGCATTAAAGTATTTTTCTGACAATTATGAAATTGGTTCTAACCTTGAGATAAGTACAGATGATATATTTTGTAATATTTACGACAGAATATTGAAGTATGGATCATTATCTTTCTATAAGCAAATATGTAAAGAATTATATAGATGGTTCGATAGGAGAGAAAAACGGATTCGAATAAATAATGAAGAAAATACAGAATTGCCAACACTTCTGATTTATTCTATTAGAGCATTGTCAAAAAATGTTAGGATAGCAGAAACGGATGTAGAAGAAGCAATATCTATGCTAGATATGAATGATTTTCAAAAAATATTGATGGACACAAAATATGCTATTATACTATTGGATGTTAATAATGAGCATGATTTAGAATTTTTGCTTCCAGGTGACGAGGGAAATTATTTGGAACATATTATGAATTATTCTTCTGTGTATGATATACATCAATATGTTCCAGAGGGGATGCTATTTCTAATTCATAGAATTATAAATGCGTATAGCAAACGGCTTGAAACGTACTACAACTGTGATAGTGATGTTCTTTTTACCATAATAAGTCGATTAGTAAGAAATGCACAGAACGATTTTGAAACGGGTATAATTACTAAAATACCATATAAGTCTGTAAGTGGTGATGAACGTAATATTCTTGATTTGATGGCAGTCAAGAATCCAATTAATGAGACGTATTCTATTCCAACACAGTGGAATAGAGTGAATAGCGATTCAGAATGGGTTATAAAAAGCCAGGATGCATATTATATTATTCCTCCAATAGTTTCTATGCTCGGTGTATATGATAAGATTGGTAAAGCGTTAGAATGGGCTGATTTCGGTCCTCAAATTGAAATGGCAGTATTCGATTTATTTCATGATATTACTGGATTGAAAACATATAGTGGAAAGTATTTGTTTGAAAATCAAGTATGTGAGTGTGATGCTGTCATAATAGGTACAGAATATGCGCTAATTATTGAATGTAAGAGAAAAGGCATATCCCGAGTCGCGCGTGGAGGAACAGGTGCAAATATTGTTAAAGATATTGCTGAAACATATTTTTCAAGCCAGTCGCAGGCGTATAGAATGCAACGTGCCATAGAGTTGCTCGGCAAACAGGTGGTATTTTATCCATCGGATTGTAATATAAGTAACAAAGAATTGCATAACAAAATGTACGATAAATATAAAAAGGTGGCGGACTTTGCGACGGTAAAACATTTTGTCAGAATAAGTTGTACAGGGGGGAGTTTTTGGATTGCCAGTGAAGGAGGGATTGCAGATCATATCGAAAGCCATATTAAGGAGTATAAGGTTGAAGGAAAAAAGAATGAAGCATATATAGAAGAGTTCTTATTGGAGCGAGATAAGTTGCTAGCATTGAAATGTCGTGAATATGATAAGAAAATAATCAAATTGGATAGATTATTTATATCATTTGATAAATTATACGACATGGTAATGACATCATCAAAACTAGAGGAAGGTGGGGATGCACTGCTCAAGGAAATTTGGAGATTGACAAGAATTCAAAGCAAAAAGAATGATTCTGCTAATCATTTGGCAATGCTTATGAATTTAAATAATTAGCGATAGTCTGATTAAGAAATGAGGTTATAGATATTTGAAAAAATGGATGAATAAAACCAGCTGTGGTATCTTGGGTGCAAAAAATAACGATAGCCACCTTAAAAAATGGGTTATCGTTAAATTTTACACTATGGAATATCGAAAGCGCGGCAAATCCAACTAAGAAAACGATAGCCGCCCATGCATGGGTGCATCTGTTATTTTGAAAAGTGTTGATTTTACTGCGTTTGCCGTAAATGTAAAAACGATAGCACCCAAGAAATAATTGTATCAATCTGGACACGCAATATGGTGGGCATCCATTCCCATGCCGATTGCTTCTTTTTTGGAAGAATATGATTTTACAGGGAAAGCAATCATTCCTTTTTGTTCCCACGGTGGAGGACGGTTTGGTCAGAGCCTGACAGCAATCTCAAAGCTGGCTCCGGATGCAGTGATGGGCGAGGCTTTGTCAGTACATTATTCTGGAGGCAGCAGCCTGCCGGATGATGTGGAAGGATGGCTGAGGACAAATGGGATGATAGAATAGGTAGGATATGACTCTTTTGAAGAAGGAAAAGTATAATGGGCGGGCTTCTGGAGGGGCTGTTGTGATCAGCCAGTATATAGGCAGGCAGGATACAGACCTTGCGGGAGAGTCCGCAAGCCAGCTTTTGATGTTCTCTTTTGGTTTTTCCGTCCTGCTTGGGGCGGCGGTTCTGCTTGGGAATGAAGCGATGCTGTGCCTGTTGTTTGGGAAAGTAGAGCAGCCGGTCATGGAGGCTTGTATTACATATCTGAGAATTTCAGCCTATTCCTATCCGGCGCTTGCCGTTTGGTGCTGATCCATAATGTGTTCAATGCTGCCTTCTATCCTTTTTCCGGGGCGCTCAGCAACGGACTTCGTGCAGCAGGGAACGTGAAATTTACCATGTATGCGTCAGTTGTTTCTACGGTTGCGGTGCGTCTGCTTTTGTCGTATCTGCTGGGGATTGCCCCACAGATGGGTGTGATTGGGATTGCCCTTGCTATGGTGTGTGACTGGGTGGTCAGGGCTGTTCCAATTCTATTTTTTACTGCTGCCCTCTTGACAACTGTGTTTTTCTGAATTATAATTGAAACATCGTTATGAAACGCTGTTATTAAAGAGAGAAGGTGAACAGGTGGCAAAGCAGATTGAGGGTGTGTATGAGAGGATACTGGAATGTGCAAAAAAGGAGTTCCTTGAAAAAGGCTACACAGATGCCTCCCTGCGGACGATTGCCGCAGAAGCGGAAACAAGCACCAATTCCATTTACGTCCGCTTTAAAGATAAGGAAGGGCTGTTTGCAGCTATCGTAGAGCCGGTTTCAGAAGAATTCATGTCCCGCTGCCTGGATGTGCAGGAGACATTCCATTCTTTTGACAGCGATGTCCAGCGCCGGGAGGTGGGGCAGTATTCATCTGATGCGATGCTTGGGATGGTGGATTACATCTACGACCACTTTGACGAATTCTGTCTGCTGCTGGATGCTTCCCATGGCACGAGGTTCTGTAATTTTGTGAACGGGCTGGTATCCCTGGAAGAAGAATACACATGGAAATGGCTGGAGGCTACAGGCACACATCTGGAACCTATGGGTGGAATGACTGCAGAATTTTACCACATGATGGTCACAGCCTATTTTGAGGGAATCTTCGAAGTGGTCCGTCATGGAATGGACAGGGAAGATGCGAAGAAATATGTCGCCATGATGGGGAAATACCATCATGGGGGATTTTTGGCAATCGTCGGGGAAGAAACGGCGGAAACAAAATAAGTTCTTAAGGCTGCCAGAACTGCAACAGGGTGCTAAGTGCCAGTGGCACTTGTTCAGCACCGACCGGAACGGAGTGGAGACTAAGCGCCAGTGGCGCTTGTTCAGGACGGACCGAAGCGGAGCGTAGACCAGGCAGCCTTAAAATAAACCAATAGGTTAGTGAAAACTAACTATAATAGGGAGGAACTGATATGCAGAAACAAAGTCCGCTGCTCCGTATATGGGGCTGGGGAAAAGACGAACATGGCCGCCTGGCCGGAGCGGTCATAAGTGCACTCATTGCTGTAGTGCTGGGGATGCTGCCCTATTTTGCGGCGGCACAGGTTATCATCGGCATGCTGGCTGGGGAAAAGGATCTGTCCTTTTATCTGCCATGGTTAGGTCTGGGACTGGCAGGGCATACCGCACGCACGCTTCTTTACAATATGGCATTATCTATGTCCCATAAAGCAACCTTTTCCATTTTGAAAAACATCCGGCAGAAAATACTGGAAAAACTGCCGAAGCTGCCCCTTGGGACGGTCATGGATATGTCCAGCGGGAAGATGAAACAGATCATCGTGGATCAGGTGGACGGCATGGAGACCACGCTTGCCCATTTGTTCCCGGAGCTGACTGCCAATATTGCGGGGCCGCTTTTTATCGTGGTCTGCCTGTTTGTTCTGGACGCTCGCTGTGCGCTTTTGTCCATCGTGACGCTCCCGGTTGGTATGGCATTCATGATGTCGGTTATGGGGAGTTATGCGAAGAATTATGAAGGCGCAGTGAAGACTACACAGGAGATGAACGGGACTATCGTGGAATACATAGGCGGCATCGAGGTCATCAAGGCGTTTAACCAGGGAAAGTCATCTTATGCGAAATTCGCAGACCGGGTAAAGGCAAATGCCGCCTATTACTACAATTGGATGAAAAAAAGCCAGTTTGGAGTGTCTATGGGTTATTCCATCGTGCCTGCCTCGCTGGTTACAATCCTTCCGGTGGGCTGGCTCTGGTACAGGAATGGAAGCCTGCCGGTGGAAACCTTTATCATGGTCATCATACTGTCCCTTGGCATTGCGGGGCCGCTCATTGCCGCGATGAATTTTGTAGACACGCTTGCTACGGTCGGTACAACGGTGGCGTCTGTGGATGAACTTCTTTCCGCAGAGGAACAGCATCATGGTGATAAGGAGGTTTGTATCAAGAGTAAGGATATTGAATTATCCCATGTTTCTTTCGGCTACCATGAAGATAAGAATATCCTGCGTGATGTGAGCCTTTCTATCCCCGCGGGGAGAATGACAGCGCTGGTGGGGCCTTCCGGTTCCGGCAAATCCACTATTGCAAAATTGATTGCCGGTTTTTGGGATGTGAAGGACGGTACGGTGTCCATGGGCGGCGTGGATGAAAAGAAGATTCCGCTGGAACAGCTCTATGACCAGGTGGCATTTGTATCCCAGGATAATTATCTGTTTGACGAGAGTGTCCGGGAAAATATCCGGCAGGGCCGCCTGTCCGCATCAGATAAGGAAGTGGAAGCGGCTGCCAAAGCTGCGGGGTGCGATGCCTTTATCCGTTCCCTGGAAAAAGGCTATGAAACAAACGTGGGCGGAGGCGGCGCACACCTTTCAGGCGGTGAACGTCAGAGGATTGCCATAGCGAGGGCAATGCTAAAGGATGCGCCCATCGTGATACTGGATGAGGCCACCGCGTATATCGACCCTGAAAATGAGGCAGTCATCCAGAAAGCGATTGCAAAGCTGATACGGGGTAAGGGGAGCCCGCAAGGGCGGGAAGATGCCCTGGGGCACAAAACGGTGATCGTGATCGCCCACAGGCTTTCCACCATTAAGGATGCAGATAAAATTGTTGTAGTAAAGGACGGCAAGATAGAAGCGGCCGGAAAACATGAGGAATTAAGGAAGACCTGCCCTCTCTATGAATCCATGTGGCAGGCGCATATCGGTGCAAAGGACGGTGATGTGGCATGATAGAAGCATTCAGAAAAATATGGCGGTTTGCCGGCGAGGAGCGGGCAAACATCAATAAATCTGTGGCGGTAAAATTTTTAAACGCAGTGTTCCATATGCTGGAGGTCAGCGCCATCTATTTTGTAATCGTGGCTCTGACGCAGGGAAACACAGGAAATGATGCGGCCTGGACGGCACTGGCATTTATGGCAGTCAGCATTATCGGCAATGCGGTGACGACTGCTTTTTCCAAGAATCAGCAGACACACGCAGGGTATTTCATGGCGGCAAATGAGAGGATTAAAATCGGCAATCTCTTAAAAGGTGTGCCGATGGGATTCTTCAATGAGAACAGCCTTGGCGAAGTGACCGGCGTATGTACCACGGTGCTTGGGAATATTGAGATGCTGGTCCCTATGGTGCTGGTGGATATCATGGGCGGCCTGATCGGGACGGTTGTCTTTACAGCGATGATCCTGATATTTGAGTGGCGCGTGGGGCTGGTCGCCTGTGCAGGCATTTTCGTATATTTCTTAATTGTCTCGTCCATGGAGAAAAAGTCC
This sequence comes from Lachnospiraceae bacterium, assembly GCA_910575565.1. GTDB lineage: Bacteria > Bacillota > Clostridia > Lachnospirales > Lachnospiraceae > Caccovicinus. Next base: position 12,402 of record CAJTFL010000019.1, read on the forward strand.
GCGGCTATCGCGCCGAATGCACAGAAGTCGCAGACGGCACTCACCTCTGCGGTTCTGGAATATGTGCAGGGCATGGGCATCGTCAAGTCCTTTAATCTAAGCGGCAGGGGAGATAATAGGGTGCAGGATGCTTTGGAATTTAACAGGAAGAGCAACCTTGACATGGAAAAGCTGATGATGCCTTATACAATCTTCCAGGAAGCTGGTGCTTCAGATTGCGGGGATTGCCATGATGTTCGTATCAATTTTCTGCTGGGCAAACGGTACGATGCCTGTTGCCAATGCGCTGATGTGCATTGTGATGTCCTTTCTTGTGTTCGGGCAGATTAAACTGTTCGGCATGGGAATGTCCATGCTGCGCCTTGCCTCGGCAAGCATTGACCGCACTTTGCAGACGGAGGAAATGGAGCAGATGGATGAGGAAGGGAAGGCGTTTTCTCCAAAGAGCCATGGGATAGAATTTGATAATGTGCATTTTTCCTATGAAAACAAGGAGATACTCCACGGCATTGATGTGACGCTGTCTGACAGGACTACCACGGCGGTCATCGGACCCTCCGGTTCCGGCAAGACCACGCTGTGCAATTTAATCGCCCGCTTTTGGGATGTGGACAGCGGCAGTGTGAAGATCGGCGGGAAGGATGTGCGGGAATACACGCTGGAATCCCTGATGGAGCAGATCAGCATGGTGTTCCAGAATGTATATCTATTTGCGGACACGATTGAGAACAACATCAAGTTTGGCAGGCCGCAGGCGACCCATGCAGAAGTGGTGGAGGCGGCAAGGAAAGCCTGCTGTGCGGATTTCATTGAAACCCTCCCTGACGGGTACGATACAGTGATCGGGGAAGGCGGTGCATCCCTTTCCGGCGGGGAGAAACAGCGGATTTCTATCGCAAGGGCGATGCTGAAGGACGCTCCCATTGTTATCCTTGACGAGGCGACCGCCAATGTGGATCCGGAGAACGAGGATCGGCTGCAGAAGGCAATCGAGGAACTGATCAGGGATAAGACAATTATCATGATCGCACATAGGCTGAAGACCGTGCGGAATGCAGACCAGATACTTGTGGTGGATGAAGGGCGTATTGTCCAGAAAGGAAAACATGAGGAACTGATCGGGCAGGAAGGCATCTATGCGGATTTTGTGCTTGGAAGGAGAGAGGCTATCGGCTGGAAGCTGAATGCATAGGATTTGAGCATATGTTTTGATAAAGCTGTGCAGGGTGCAGGCGGGATAAGGGGCTGCATGGCGGCTCTTATAAAAAGGGGTGTTATGATGGATTACAGAGAAAAGGATGAAAGGAATATCTGCCGCGCCCTGTGCAGTGAATCAGGGAGGTTCCCGGAATACGGGCCAAAGATACATAGATTCCGAAATGGCAGGGGCGATGCAAAGGTTGATTCTTACAAAGTGTTTCCGGGAATTGAGCTGAATATTTACTCTGTGCATATGGACTGTTTCTTCTTCGGGGCAGAGGAAGAGGGGAACTTTATGGAAATACACCATTGCCGTGAAGGGAGGATGGAGCAGTGGAGGGAGGATGGGAGTGCCTATATTATGCCGGGCGACCTGTCCGTTACGGTAAAAAAACAGCGTTCCAGTGAATACAGCTTCCCCCTCTGCCATTACCACGGCGTTTCCATATGCATTGATACCGATGCCGCACCAGAGTGCCTTTCCTGCTTTTTGGAGGATGTAAATGTCCGTCCCAGGGAGCTGGCCAGGCGGCTGTGCGGGAAAGAAAACTGCTTTATTATCCGCTCCCAGGCATATATCGAGCATATCTTTTCTGAGCTGTATTCGGTGCCGGAAGAATGCAAAAAAGGTTATTTCAAAATAAAGATTCTGGAACTGCTTTTCGTGCTTGGGAGCGTCAGCCCGGAAAAGAACAGCGCCCCGCCCTTTCGCTGTCAAAACTGCAGGCGGATCTTGCCAAGGAAGCCGCCGCATGGCTTGCGGAGAATTTAGACAGGCAGGTATCCGTGTCTGAACTTTCCGGCAGGTTCCATGTATCGCAGACCCACCTTCAGAACGCATTCAAAGGCGTGTATGGCGTTCCCGTGAGCTCCTATACCCGGATTTTGAAAATGCAGTCTGCCGCCCTGCGGCTGATCCACACGGATGCCGCCATATTGGAGATAGCCTACGAATTTGGGTACAGCAATGCAGGGAAATTTGCTTCTGCATTCCAGAAGATCATGGGGAAGACTCCAGGTGAATACCGGAAAATGCATGGCAGTATGGAATGGCAGTGACAGCCGCTCCAAAACGGCGCTCCCCAAAGAGTGCTGTTTTGGAGCATTTTTCTGTTTTGATGGAGCGGAAAAGGGAGGAAAAAGGATGCTATCATTTTACTGTGCCTTGCAAGAGGCTCTTATCTTTGACAAAGAGTTAGTTAATACTAACTGAAAGGAGATGAAGTGGAATGAGCGTGGTGATTGTCGGAGGAAATGAATGTATGGTCTGCCAATATAAAGAGCTGTGCAGGGAATACAAATGTAAGGCGAAAATATATCCCAAAATGGCAGGGAACCTGAAAAATATCGGGCTGCCGGATCTGCTTGTGCTGTTTACAAGCACGGTTTCTCGTAAAATGGTACGCAGCGCATTGAAGCAGACGAAAGGAAAGCCGGTAAGGACGGTCCGTTCCCATACCAGCTCCATAAACGCGCTCCGGGGAATCCTGGAAGGCCATATGGAGGAAAGTGGGGAGGGTGTCTATGTCTGAGGAAATTTTTATCCGGCACTGCTCACCTACGTTGGCGGGGATAAAAACGGCAAATTTATTTTCCTGCCGTTTTGTGGATGAAAACGAAATGAGGGGCAGCATCCGCAGCCTGAACGGGATTCTTGTAAAAAAGGGTGTAAGGGTTCTGCCTCTTAGGTACCGTGACGGCTGTGCGCTTATTTATGCATACCGTCCGTCAAAGCTGATGCAGGACTTACAGCGGGCTGATGCCGGCAGTCTGTTAAAGGAGTGTGGATACGCTTCCGAAGTGCCGGAACGGTGCATCGTCCACCTGATGCGGCGGCTGGCAGACGGCAGGGAGTTTCCCCATGAGATCGGGCTGTTCCTTGGATACCCGCCGGAGGATGTCTGCGGCTTTATTGAAAATAAGGCGGGAGGGTATAAATGTGCAGGGGAATGGAAGGTTTACGGGGATGAGGAACAGGCGAGGAAGACCTTTGCAAAGTACAGGAAATGCACGTCAGTCTACTGCGCACTGTTTGCACAGGGAAGGTCTATGGAACGGCTCACGGTAGCCGTTTGATATAGAAAATATTTTTTCAGAAAGGAAGGAATACATATCATGAGTAAAATAGCGGTTGTTTATTGGAGCGGCACGGGAAATACGCAGGCCATGGCGGAAGCGGTTCTGGAAGGCGCAAAGGAAAGCGGGGCGGAGGCAGACCTGCTTACAGCTTCGGAGTTTGACGCTTCCAAAATGGACTCCTATGACGCAGTTGCCTTCGGCTGCCCGGCTATGGGTGCGGAGGTATTGGAAGAAGGCGAATTCCAGCCGATGTTCGATTCCGTGGAAGGAAAGCTCGAAGGGAAAAAGATCGGGCTGTTCGGCTCTTATGGATGGGGCGACGGGGAATGGATGCGTAACTGGGAGGAGACCTGCAGGACGGCGGGCGCAGTGCTTGTGTGCGACAGCGTGACCTGCAATGAGGCACCTGATGAAGATGCGCTGGATGACTGCAGGGCGCTCGGAAAAGCGCTGGCATAATTCATGACAATAGATTGCAGGTGCAATCTATTGTTTCAGGAAAGGATTGTGGAAAATGAGAAAATTAAAATCAAGACTGCTGACACTTGGGATTGTGGGTATCCTGGCATTGCCGTCCGCACTGGCAGGATGCGGCCAGAACCCACAGGATAACAATCCGCAGCAGGATTCGTCAGGGGTTGTTGGCAGCAGAGAAAATAAAAAGCAGGAGACAGCGGTCGAAATCGGCAGCAGGGATGATTTTGCAAAAATATATGATGACCTCTCAGCGTCATACACACTTACGGCAGATATTGACTTTGGCGGTGAAACCGTGAATGCGGTCGGCATTTTCGAGCCGAAGTCAAATGCGGAGGAAGATGCGGAAACGCCCAATACGGCGCTTGCCTTTACCGGCATTTTTGACGGGAACGGGCATACCCTTTCAAATATAAAGATTGATGCGGCGGAGTAGTCGGCTTTGCAGATTTCGGCTCTAATGTAGAGGGGATCACTCTCAGCGGTGAAAATACGGTAGAAGGCAGATTCCTGATCGGGGGAGTTGCCAGGGCTTCCCATGCGGATATTGTGGACTGTGAAGCGGTGGCAGACCTTACGCTAACAGATGCCAATATGCAGATAACAGAAAGTCTGCATTGCGGGCTTTCTATTATGGAATTTTAATAATAGAATCCTGTTTTGGATTCCATAATATTTTCTTTATTGGTTAGCGAAAACTAACTTGTATTTCATAAGGATAATGGGGAATGACTGCAGCGTTCCCTTTATCATAGAAAAACACAAGGAGGTCTTACTTTTGAAAAAAGAATCCAATTTAAAGCGGCTCCTTCGGTATGCCGGGGGCTATAAGTACCTGACCATAGCGTCATGGATTTTAAGCGCCCTGAGCGCCCTGGCGGCATTGCTCCCGTTTGTGTACATCTGGAAAGTCATCAAAGAAGTTTTGGATGTAGCTCCAAACTACAAGGATGTGCAGGACTTGTCCCATAACGGATGGATGGCAGTGGTTTTCGCAGCGGCGGCGATCCTAATCTATATTGCGGCTCTGATCTGTTCCCACTTAGCGGCGTTCCGGGTGCAGGCAAATATGCGGACAAAGGCCATGCACCACATTGTGGCCCTGCCCCTGGGGTTCATGAGCGGCTCAGGCAGCGGCAAAGTCAGGAAGATCGTTTATGAATCAAGCGCAGCAACGGAAACCTACCTTGCCCACCAGCTCCCCGACAAGGCAAATGCCCTTGCGACACCTGTGGGGCTTATTGTCCTTCTGCTTGTCTTTGATTGGCGGCTGGGGCTTTTAAGCCTCCTGCCGGTTGCGGCGGCGTTTGTCATCATGAGCGTCATGACGGGAAAACGTATGCGTAAAAAAATGGAAGAATACAACAACGCCCTGGGTCAGATGGCGGGTGAGGCGGTGGAGTATGTAAGGGGCATTTCGGTGGTCAAAACCTTTGGTCAGTCGGTTTTCTCTTTCAGGCGGTTCAAAGAAGCTATTGACAATTATGAGAAATGGGTGATCGCCTATACAAAAGACCTGCGTTTCCCCATGATGTGCTACACCATGCTGGTGAATGGGATTTTTGCGGTACTGGTCGCAGCGGCGCTGGTGATGACATCGGGCGGGGTGACAAATGAGTTTTTGCTGAATTTGATGTATTACATCATTATCACGCCTATCATTACGCTGACGCTGACAAAGATCATGTATGCCAGCGAGAATAAGCTGATTGTGGCGGATGCCATGTCCCGTATCAACAGTATCCTGGAAATGGAGCCGCTGCCGGAAACAGATCATCCGAAACATCCAAAAGACAATTCCGTGGAGCTTTCCGGGGTTTCCTTCCGGTATAAGGACGCTAAGAGGAATGCGCTGGAGAATATCTCCCTCACGGTCAAGCCGGGCGAACACGTTGCTTTCGTTGGGCCGTCAGGCGGGGGAAAGACCACCCTTGCAAGTATCGTGGCAAGGTTCTGGGACGTAAGAGACGGCAGCGTGAAGATTGGCGGCATCGACGTAAAGGAGATTGCAAAGGAAGAGCTGATGGATACGGTATCCTTTGTCTTTCAGGATTCCAAACTTATGAAGACATCCATTTTGGAAAATGTAAGGATGGCGAAGCCGGACGCCTCCCGCGAAGAAATACTGAAAGCCCTCCATGACGCACAGTGCGATGATATCCTTGAAAAACTGCCGCAAGGCGTGGATACGGTAGTAGGTGCAAAGGGCGTGTATCTGTCGGGCGGGGAGCAGCAGCGCATTTCCATTGCGAGGGTGATGCTGAAAAATGCGCCAATCCTGATACTGGATGAGGCAACCGCTTTTGCCGACCCGGACAACGAGGCAAAAGTGCAGGCAGCGTTTTCTGTGCTTGCAAAGGGAAGGACTGTGCTGATGATCGCACACAGGCTCTCCACGGTTACCGGTGCGGACAGGATTGTGGTGATCAGGGACGGAAAAATAGAAGATACAGGCACACATGGCCAGCTTAAGGACAAAGACGGTTTGTATGCCGAAATGTGGAGGCAGTACAACAAAGCGGCAAAATGGAAGGTAGGTGTTTCAAATGCATGAAAAGTTAAAGCACACGTTTGCCCTGTCTGACAAGGGCGCAAAGGACATGGTAAAGGCGTTTTTTGCTTGCATCCTGCACAACCTTTCCCTGATGGTTCCGGTGGTGCTGTTATATAACCTCATTAGCGATCTGCTGGATGGGGGCATCCCGGAGGGGAAGAGTACATTTTACATTGCGGGGCTTGCCATCGCCCTTGGACTCATTATGCTGACATACTATATCCAGTACAACGCAACCTTTTTTGCCACCTATGTGGAGAGCGGCGTGAGAAGGCTTTCCCTTGCGGAGAAGCTGCGGAAGATTCCACTGTCCTTTTTCGGGAAAAAGGATCTGTCCGATCTGACAACGGTTCTAATGTCGGACTGTGCGACATTAGAGAGCGGATTATCCCATTGGGTGCCTGAATTTATAGGCGCAGCTTTCTCCACCCTTTTGATTGCGGCAGGGCTCTTTGTCTTCGACTGGCGGATGGCGCTTGCCGCCCTGTGGGTGCTGCCTGTCTCTTTCAGCATCATCCTTGCCACGGCGGGCATTATGCGGATTCGGCAGGAAAAGGTGACAGAGGTGTCCATTGCGTGTTCGGATGGCATCCAGGAATGCCTGGAAACGCTGCGCGACCTGAAAGCGAACAATGCGGAGGCAGGATACCTGAAAGGGCTGGACAGGAAAATAAAGGATGTGGAGAAGTATACGGTAATCGGCGAGCTTACCAATGCGGTATTCCATACTTGCGGGCGCATGGTGCTTAAAGCAGGTATCGCTACGACTGTGTTGGCGGGAGGAGTGCTGTTAGCAGATGGAAAGATTACCCTGCTCACGTTTTTGGCTTTTATGATTCTGGTTTCCCGCGTATATGACCCATTGATCGCTGCATTGGATAATTTAAGCGCAGTCATTATGATCATGAATATCCAGTGCAGGCGGATGGATGAAATCTTAAGCCACCCAGAACAGGAAGGCAGGCCGGAGCTGACAAACAGAGGATATGACATTGTTTTTGACCATGTGGGATTTTCCTATAACAGTGGGGAAAGGGTATTGAAGGATGTATCCTTTACCGCAAAACAGGGGCAGGTCACCGCGCTGGTGGGGCCTTCCGGTGGCGGAAAGACGACAGTTTCCCGCCTTGCCTCAAGGTTTTGGGATATCCAGAAGGGCAAGATTACGGTAGGCGGCATGGATATATCGAAAATTGACCCGGAATCGCTCATGTCCTTATATTCCATCGTGTTCCAGGACGTGACGCTGTTTAACAACACGGTCATGGAGAATATCCGCCTGGGGCGAAAGGATGCGACCGATGAAGAGGTGCTTGAGGCGGCGAGGCTTGCCAACGTGGATGAATTTGCGGAGAAGCTTCCGGACAAGTGGAATACACTGATTGGGGAGAACGGCTGCGAACTGTCGGGCGGGGAACGCCAGCGTATTTCGATTGCCAGGGCATTTCTGAAGGATGCCCCGATTATCCTTCTGGATGAGGCAACGGCAAGCCTTGATGTGGAAAACGAGACGCTGATCCAGGAATCATTATCGAGGCTGATCGAGAATAAGACAGTGATGATTATTGCCCACCGTATGCGTACCGTTGCCGGGACGAATCAGATCGTTGTCCTTTCGGAAGGCACAGTGGCGGAGCAGGGCAGTTCCGATACGCTTCTGAAAAAGAACGGTATCTATGCCCGTATGGTGAAGCTCCAGACGCAGAGCCAGAATTGGGCGATGGAATGTCAAAACTGTTTCATTCCCTGTAATTTGCTGTAGCTTATCCGGAATTGCGAAGCGATTCTTGATAGATTCTTGATAAAAGGTGCTGATAAAAGGCGTTATAAAAAGCGAATGTAATTTTTTGAAAATTCCATTGACAAGTCCCCGGATTTTTATTAGAATAGATAAAAATTTGAAAAGGCTGTGAAGATGTAAAGTAAACATTTATTTTCCGCCAGAGAGGGAGGGCCACCGGCTGAAAGCCTTCCTAGGTTCAGGTAAATGGATGAAATTCCCATCGGAGCTGCATGGCTGAAGCGGGCTGCATTAGCTGCATAGGAGGTTAATGCCGCATTGCCAGTAGGCCGTGCCGGTATGCGCCCGTTACGCGCAAATGAGCGCCTGCATGAAGGAGCTGCCGTAAGGCAGCAGCCTGTGCAGGAATCAGGGTGGTAACACGGGTTTTGCCTCGTCCCTTATTTGGTTAAGGGATGGGGTTTTTGTTTTGCTTAGTCTTGCGCATCACATTATCCTAAGCGGTCAGCTTTTTCGGCAGCCAGGATATAGCCAGGATATAATCGAGCCAGCGCAGCCAGGCACGTCCCGGGCGGGAAGCGGACAGGTTTCCCGTAAATTTTTGCAGATGAAAAATCAGATAAAACAGCATATAAAACAGGATAGGAGAGCAAGGAAATGAATGAGCAGTTAGAAAAGATTAAGGCAGAGGCCTTGGCCAGGATTGAAGCGTCCGATGCCCTGGAGAAATTAAACGATATCCGGGTGGCATATCTTGGGAAGAAGGGCGAGCTGACCAGCGTGCTAAAGAACATGAAAAACGTAGCGCCGGAAGAGCGTCCCAAGGTAGGGCAGATGGTCAACGATGCCAGGGCATTAATCGAGGAAAAGCTGGAGGCAGCCAGGAAGGAGCTGGCCAGGAGGCTTAGGGAAGAGCAGATGAAGAAAGAGGTTATCGATGTCACCCTTCCAGCCAAAAAGAATAAAACCGGCCACAGCCATCCCAATTCCATTGCCTTAGAGGAAGTGGAGCGGATTTTCATCGGCATGGGCTATGAGGTTGTGGAAGGGCCGGAAGTGGAGTACGATCTCTATAATTTTGAAAAGCTGAACATCCCGGCGAACCATCCCGCCAAAGACGAGCAGGATACTTTTTATATTAACAAGGAAATCGTGCTCCGCACCCAGACCTCCCCAGTCCAGGCAAGGGTGATGGAAAAAGGCAAACTGCCCATCCGCATGATTGCCCCCGGCCGCGTATTCCGCTCCGACGAAGTAGACGCCACCCATTCCCCGTCCTTCCACCAGATAGAAGGGCTGGTAATTGACAAGCACATCACCTTCGCCGATTTAAAGGGAACCTTAGCCGAATTTGCCAGGGAACTGTTCGGTGAGGACACCAAGGTAAAATTCCGTCCCCACCACTTCCCCTTCACCGAGCCAAGCGCCGAAGTAGACGTAACCTGCTTCAAATGCGGCGGCAAAGGCTGCCGCTTCTGCAAAGGCACAGGCTGGATTGAGATTTTAGGCTGCGGCATGGTGCACCCCCACGTCCTGGAAATGTGCGGCATAGACCCAGAAGAATACAGCGGCTTCGCCTTCGGCGTAGGCCTAGAACGCATCGCCCTGTTAAAATACGAAATCGACGATATGCGCCTCCTCTACGAAAACGACGAACGGTTTTTGCGGCAATTTTGAGAAGCACTGAGGCGTGCGCCGGGAATTCCTCAAGCCCCGGCGTTGGGAGCTAGCTCACAAAAGCCGGGGCTTGACCCCCCAAACAAAAAAGAATTCAGGAAGAAGGAAAACAATATGAATACATCACAAGCATGGATCAAAGCATACGTACCGGATCTAAACGTATCCCCCCAGGAATACACCGATGCCATGACCTTAACCGGCACAAAAGTCGAAGGCTACCAATGCCTGGACAAAAACCTAGAAAAAATTGTAGTCGGCGAGATCCTTTCCATCGCCCCCCACCCAGACGCTGACAAACTGATCATCTGCCAGGTAAACATCGGCAGTGAAACCATCCAAATCGTAACCGGCGCTCCCAACGTAAAGGAAGGGGACAAAGTCCCGGTGGTTTTAGACGGAGGAAAAGTGGCCGGAGGTCATGATGGCGGCCCTTTGCCGGAAGAGGGGATCAAGATCAAAAAAGGAAAGCTGAGAGGCATCGAGTCCAACGGGATGATGTGCTCCATTGAAGAGCTTGGCTCCTCCAGGGAAATGTATCCCGATGCCCCGGAAAGCGGCATTTATATCCTGCCAAAAGACAGCGTTCCCGGAGAAGATGCTATCCGTCTCCTGGGCCTTCGCGATGCGGTATACGAGTATGAGATTACCTCTAACCGGGTAGACTGCTACAGCGTGCTTGGGATTGCCAGGGAAGCGGCAGCCACCTTCCGCCTGCCCTTCTACCCGCCGGAAATTACCCAAACCGGGAACCAGGAGGATATCCATGATTACTTAAATGTCCGTGTGGAGGATCACGATCTCTGCCCCAGGTACTGCGCCCGCATGGTGAAAAATATCCATCTGGCCCCGTCGCCGGAATGGATGAAGCGCCGCCTGGCGGCCTGCGGAATCCGGCCCATTAACAACATCGTGGATATCACCAATTACATTATGGAAGAGTACGGACAGCCCATGCACGCCTTTGATTACGACTGCCTGGCAGGCCATGAGATTATCGTAAAGCGGGCAAAGGACGGCGATCAGTTCCAGACGCTGGACGGCCAGATCCGGAACCTGGATCATGATGTGCTGATGATCAACGACGGCGAAAAGGAAATCGGCATTGCCGGGATCATGGGCGGTGAAAACAGCAAGATTACGGATGAGGTAAAAACCATGGTATTCGAGTCTGCCTGCTTTGACGGCACGAATATCCGCCTTTCGGCCAAGCGGGTGGGTCTGCGTACCGATGCTTCCGGCAAATACGAGAAGGGCTTGGATCCCAATACCGCAGAAGAAGCGGTAAACCGTGCCTGCCAGTTGATTGAGGAGCTGGGAGCCGGGGAAGTGGTAGGGGGAATCATTGACATTTACCCGGTGAAAAGGGAGGAAAGGCGCATTCCCTTCAGCAGCGGGAAAGTGAACCGGCTGCTGGGGACGGATATTGGGGAAGCCCAGATGAAGGAATACTTTAAGGCTCTGGATTTAGGCTTTGATGAGGATAAGCAGGAGGTGATTGTTCCTACCTGGCGGCAGGATCTGGAACGCCCTGCGGATATCGCGGAGGAAGTGGCAAGGTTTTACGGCTATGACAAGATCCCGACCACCCTTCCTACCGGGGAGGCGACCACCGGAAAGCTTTCCTTTAAGCTGCGGGTGGAGGAAGTGGCAAGGAGGGTTGCCCAGTCCTTTGGGTTCTCCCAGGGAATGACCTACTCCTTTGAAAGCCCGAAGGTGTTTGACAAGCTGCTGCTGGGGGAGGATTCGCCCCTTCGCCAGGCGATTACCATTATGAACCCGTTGGGAGAGGATTTCAGCATTATGCGCACTTCCCCCCTAAACGGTATGCTTTCTTCCCTGGCTACCAATTACAACCGGCGCAATAAGGACGTAAGGCTTTATGAGCTGGCAAATATTTACCGGCCGAAGACCCTCCCCTTGACGGAGCTTCCCGATGAGCGGATGCAGTTTACCCTGGGGATGTACGGGGAAGGGGACTTTTTCACCATGAAAGGGGTAGTGGAGGAATTCTTTGACCAAGTTGGCATGAAGGAAAAGATCCACTACAATCCGGATGGCGATTATCCTTTCCTCCATCCTGGGCGCAAGGCGGAAATCATTTACCACAAGAAAACCGTAGGGTATATGGGCGAGCTTCATCCTGACTGCGGTGATGCCTATAAAATCGGCGAGAAGGTTTACGTGGCCGTGCTGGATATGCCAAGCATCCTTCCCTTCGTAAGCTTTGGCCGGAAGTATGCCGGGATCGCCAAGCACCCGGCAGTGACCCGGGATATCAGCATGGTCGTGCCAAAATCCGTGCTGGTGGGCCAGATTGAGGATGTGATTGCCCAGAGGGGCGGCAAGCTCTTAGAAAGCTACCAGCTGTTTGATATTTATGAAGGCAGCCAGATTGTGGCAGGCTTTAAATCCGTGGCGTATTCCATCGTATTCCGCGCAAAAGACCGGACGCTGACGGACGAGGATGTTAATGCGGTGATGAAAAAGATTTTAAATGGGCTGCAGGGTCTGGGGATTGAGCTGAGGGCGTGACCGGTTAAAGAAAACGCAGGGATATCCGGCAGAAAGCCTTGTTCAAACCTCTCATTAGACGAATAAAATCAAAAAAATAAGCCATCCTTACCATAGGAAAACGAATGGTTAAGGAGGCTTATTTTTATGAACGAAAAATTTGAAATCGCAGCAGTTTATGGAAGGGAAATACTAGATTCCAGGGGAAATCCTACGGTGGAGGCGGAGGTGCGCCTAGAAGGCGGGGCTTGGGGACGTGCAGCAGCCCCTTCCGGCGCATCCACCGGCCAGCATGAAGCCATTGAGCTGAGGGACGAGGGCAGCCGGTATCACGGAAAAGGGGTACAAAAGGCAGTAAACGGGGTAAATACGATTTTGGCGGAAGTGCTGATGTTTGAGGATGTGAGGAACCAGAAAAATATCGACCGGCTGTTAAAGGAAGCGGACGGGACGGAAAATAAGGGGAAGCTGGGAGCGAACGGGATCCTTAGCGTTTCCTTAGCCTGCGCAAGGGCGGCGGCAGCGGCCTATGGGATTCCCTTTCATCAGTATATCGGGGGGATTTACGGAAATAAGCTGCCTATGCCCATGATGAATATCTTAAACGGCGGGGCACATTCCGATAATTCCGTGGATATCCAGGAGTTTATGATCCTGCCCATGGGCGCGTCCTCCTTTAAGGAAGGGTTAAGGTGGTGCGCCGAGGTTTACCAGGTGTTAAAAAAACTTTTAAGGGAGAGGAGGCTTTCCACGGCGGTAGGGGATGAGGGCGGTTTTGCCCCGGATCTTCGCGCCGGGGAGGAAGCCATTGAGCTGATTTTAAATGCGGTGAAGCTGGCCGGGTTTAAGGAGAGGACGGATTTTATGGTTTCCCTGGATGCGGCGGCAAGCGAATGGAAAAATACGGAGCTGGGGCCGGGATTTTATACGCTGCCTAAGCAGAAGCAGACGTATAACCGGGAGCAGATGCTGGAATACTGGGTGAAGCTGGTGGATGCTTACCCCATTTATTCCATTGAAGATCCCATGGACGAGGAGGATTGGGAAGGCTGGCGGCTTCTGACCGGGAGAATCGGTGGGCGGACAAGGCTGGTAGGCGATGATTTGTTTGTCACCAATTGCTTCCGGCTGCAGAAAGGGATTACGGATCACAGCGCCAATGCCATCTTGATTAAGCCCAACCAGATTGGCACGCTGACGGAAACCATGGATGCTATCCAGCTGGCTAAACTGAACGGATATACCACGATTATGTCCCACCGTTCCGGCGAGACAGAGGACAGCACCATTGCGGATTTGGCCGTGGGCATGGGGACGGAGCTAATCAAAACCGGGGCGCCCTGCCGGGGGGAACGGACGGCAAAGTACAATCAGCTTTTGCGGATTGAGGAGCAGATCGAAGGGAACGAATAGAAAACAAATAGAAAAGGAATCGCGTATAAGGAATCGCGATAAAAAGTAGTTTAAAGCCGCCTTAAACCATGATATACTAGTACTGCGTTGCGTAAATAACGGTGAATAGGCGTCTGATGTCTGCGTTAGATGTGAATCCCGCGAAACGAAGGCGTAGTGGTGCTACGTCGAGTTTCGTGGGATTTACAGATGACGTAGACAGCGGGTGCATATTCACTGGAATTTACGCAACGCAGTACTAGTTTAAAGATACCAGGGCCAAAAGAAACGGATCTTTTGGCTTTGCATCTTTACGATAGGGAAAGGACGGCGCAGCAGAAGATGAGGATTGGATTTTTGGGAGCGGGGAGAATCGCAGAGGTAGTTGCACCGGCGGTGGTGCAGGCAGAGAATGTGGAGCGCATGGCGGTGGCGGCCAGGGATTTGTCCAGGGCTAAGGCGTTTGCAGAGAAATGGGGCTTTAAGAAGGCTTACGGAAGCTATGAGGAAATGATGGAAGATCCGGAGGTGGACGTGGTTTACATCGGGACGCCCCATTCCTGCCATTACCGTCAAATGATGATGGCTATGGAGCATGGCAAGGGCGTATTTTGCGAAAAGGCCTTCTGCATTAACGCTTCCCAGGCAAGGGAAGTGGCGGATTACGCAGAGCGTCACGGGCTTTTTGCGGCAGAAGCCATTTGGACCAGGTATATGCCTTCCCGAAAAGTGATTAAGGAGTTAATTGACAGCGGCATAATCGGGACTCCGGCCATGCTGACGGCGAGCCTATGCTATGATGTGGCGGGCAAGGAGCGGATCTTAAAGCCGGAGCTGGCAGGCGGGGCTTTGCTGGATTTAGGGGTATATGGGATTAATTTTGCCCTGATGTGCTTTGGGGATCAGATTGAGCGGGTTGAGTCGTCGGTGCAGATGCATCCCACCGGCGTGGACGGCATGGAAAGCATCACCCTCTTTTTTCAGGATAGGCGGGCGGCGGTCATTACCGCCGGGATTTATTCCCGCTCTGACCGGAAAGGGATTATCCATGGGGACAAAGGGTATATGGTTGTGGAGAATATCAATAATCCCCAGTCCGTTTCGGTTTTTGACACAAAGGACAATTTGGTGGAAAAACGGGAATTTCCCCAAAAGGTTAACGGCTATGAATTCCAGTTTGAAGAGATTGGCGCAGCCTTTGACGCCGGGAAGACCCAGGCGGAGTCCATGCCCCTTAAGGATACGGTTTTTGTGATGGAGCTTTGCGATCGGCTGCGCAGGCAGTGGAAATTTAAGTATCCGGAGGAAAATTAAGTGTTGTAATTGCGGAAAAAGTATGCTATGATACAAAAAGTGTGATCAAAGCTATGATTGGCTATGGTTTAGGAGGTGGAAACATGACCGCATTGAAAATTGTCCTTACAATCATTTTTGTGATTATATGTATTGCTTTGTCCGTAATTATTCTGATGCAGGAGGGCAAATCTTCCGGGTTAGGTTCTGTGGCTGGCATGGCGGATACCTACTGGGGGAAGAATAAGGGCCGCTCCATGGAAGGCGCACTGGAAAAATTTACGAGGTTTGCCGCAGTTGCGTTTATGCTGCTGGCATTAGTCCTGAATTATCTGAATCGGTAAGGGGAAGCAGAGCACTCTTGGAAACAAGGGTGCTTTTTCCGTCAGAGGGAAACCAAAAAAAGAGGCAGAAAAAGAAATCGAAAAAAGAAATGAAAACAAAAAGAAGCAGGAGCATATATGGAGAATAAGAAATTAAATGAGCGAAAAGAAATGCTGACGAAGCTAATCCACGATCCGGCTTACCGGCCCATGAAGGCCAAGGAGATCGCCATCCTTTTGGATATCCCCAAGGAGCAGCGGGGAGAGCTGATGGAGGTTCTTGATGCATTGGTGGAGGAAGGGAAGATCGGGATTTCCAAAAAAGGAAAATACGGCAGGCCGGAGCGGCTGACCGTGACGGGGATATACTCCGGCCATCCCAAGGGATTTGGGTTTGTGACGGCAGAGGGGATGGAGCGGGATATCTATATTCCGGCGGAGAAGACGGGAAACGCCATGCACGGCGATAAGGTGCAGCTTGCGGTGGGGCCAGAAAGCGGCGGGAAACGGCCGGAGGGCATGATCATCAAGGTGCTGGAGCGGGCAAACCGGGAGATCGTGGGGTATTACCAGAAGAATAAGAATTTCGGCTTTGTGATACCGGATAACCAGAAGATTGGCAGGGATATTTTTATCCCCAGCGGAAAGGATATGGGGGCAGTCACAGGCCATAAGGTGGTTGCGGTGATCACAGATTACGGAAGCATGGGCCGGGATGGGGCTTTGCCTGGCAATCCGGAAGGCGTGATTGCAGAGATTATCGGCCATGTAAACGATCCGGGGACGGATATCCTTTCCCTTGTCCGTGCCTATGGCCTGCCGGAGGAATTCCCGGAGGAGGTGATGGAGGAAGCCAGGAAGGCTCCGGATGAGGCAATGCCAGAGGAATATCAGGGCCGCCTGGATCTGCGTTCCCTTCCCACCGTCACCATCGATGGAGAGGATGCCAAGGATTTGGATGATGCAATTACCTTGTCAAAGGAGGGAGGGCGCTACCGCCTGGGCGTCCACATCGCGGACGTTACCCATTACGTGAAAGAGGGGAGCGCTTTGGATCAGGAAGCGCTAAGGCGGGGAACCAGCGTTTACCTGGTGGATCGGGTAATCCCCATGCTTCCCCACAAGCTGTCCAACGGCATCTGCTCCTTAAATGCCGGGGCGGATCGGCTGGCCTTAAGCTGTTTGATGGAAATTGACGGGAAAGGGAATATACTAGGCCATCAGATTGCGGAGACGGTGATCCGTGTGGACAGGAGGATGACGTACACGGCGGTAAATGGGATCATTACCCATGAGGATCCGGCACTGATGGAGGAATACCGGGAATTTGTCCCCATGTTCCAGCTGATGAAGGAGCTTTCCGGGCGGATCAGGGAGCGCAGGTACGGAAGGGGAGCGGTGGATTTTGACTTCCCGGAAAGCAAGATTGTGCTGGACGAACAGGGAAAGCCGGTGGAGATAAAGCCCTATGAGCGGAATGCGGCCACGAAACTAATCGAAGATTTTATGCTGGCGGCCAATGAGACGGTAGCGGAGGATTTTTACTGGCAGCAGATTCCCTTCCTTTACCGGAGCCATGAGAAGCCGGATCCGGAAAAGATTAAGCAGTTTACGGCCTTCCTCCATAATTTCGGGTACACGCTCCATGTCCAGAACGGGGAGCTTCATCCTAAGGAGCTGCAAAAGCTGTTTGATCAGGCAGAAGGCAGCCCGGAAGAAGTGCTGATCCGCCAGCTGGCGTTGCGTTCCATGAAGCAGGCAAAGTATACCATAGACTGCAGCGGCCATTTCGGGCTGGCAGCTAGTTTTTACTGCCATTTTACCTCCCCTATCCGCCGGTATCCGGATCTGCAGATTCACCGGATAATCAAGGAGCAGCTGGCCCAGGGCCTAAGCGAGGGGCGGACGGCCCACTATGGTTCCATCCTTCCCCAGATAGCCATCCAGACCTCTGCCTTAGAGCGGAGGGCGGAAGAGGCGGAGCGGGAGACGGATAAGCTGAAAAAGTGCGAATATATGTCCAGGTTTATCGGGGAAGCCTTTGAGGGCGTGATCTCTGGCGTGACCAACTGGGGACTTTACGTAGAGCTTCCCAACACGGTGGAAGGCCTGATTCGGATCCAGGAATTATCCGATGATTACTATCTGTTTGACGAACCGAATTACCAGTTAATCGGGGAAACCACGGGAAAGACCTATAAGCTGGGGCAGAAAATCAAGGTGGCAGTGGCGAAGACGGACAAGCTGTTAAAAACCATAGACTTTGTGCCGGAGAACCTGTTGAAGGTATCTGGAGAAGGGAAATAGGGATAAGGTGAAAAAAGGATGGGGCAAAACGGACGGTAAATTTTCTGCGCAATATAAGCAGGATAATATTGGTGAATATATCTGCCATATATTGTAGAGAAATACCGTGTTTTGCCCCATCCCTTTTAATTGCGAAGCCCCACCCGTTTTATTCCTGCATCGGAAAACGATTGCTGCAGCATAAACAGTGCGCAAAGCTTAGGATCAAGCTTAAGAAAAAGAATCCTCATGCTTTCCGGCCGCGGCTTCCGGAAGATAGGGATATAGCTCCTCGTAAGCTTCTTCCTCCGCATTGCTCTGAGGCGGCGTGGGGATCAGCCCGGTGCAGTCCATGCTTGAGCAGATAGAACCTTCCAAATCATGGAATTCCCGGTGGAAGCCCATCTCCCCTGTATCTTTCGGAGAAAGGCCGTCAGTCTGATGAGCCTGTTGCGAAGCCTTTACCGCTTTTTCCCCGTTTTGCCGTTCCTTTCGTTGAAACCAATTCATCAAATCACCTCGCTTTCATAGCTTAGTATGGAGGCGGGTGATTTTTTTTATACGATAAATGAACGTGCGCCCAGTTACCAGCGATAAAAAAATGATGACATGTTAAATGCTTATCTGTTCCATATTCGTGGCGATGAACAGGCGGCATCCACCCAGCCCCAGACAACTTGGGCTACACCTGAGTGGAGGCAGGATGCTAAGGGCTGGCGCGTCCAGAATCCTGACGGTTCTTATCTGATGAATCAGCGGCATCAGTTCAACGGCCTTTGGTATTATATGGGAGCCGATTATGTAATCTATGAGCAGCCGCATACAGAACCTACACCAGATTTACCTACATTGGAAAATCCAACATTGGATAATCCAACGCAGGAAAAACCAATGTTGGAAAAACCTACGTTGGAAAATCCAATGCAATTAAATAAAGATATACAAAGAACTGACTTACCAACAAAAGAAAAAATAAATACGGATTTACAAAGTACCCATTCCATTCCTATCCTTTCCCCTAACCCCTCTCCTTTGGAGCAGGAAGCGGCTACGCCGCTGGAACGGAAACGAAAGGAAGCGGAAGCACAGACCGCTTTTGAGATTTACCGGGAGATCATCAAGGAAAATATCGACTATGACATTCTCATACAGGATATGAAGTTTGACGGGGACAGGCTGAATGAAATTGTAGACCTCCTGCTGGAAACCGTCTGTGGTGTTAGTATATAAGTGTGGACAGGAAAAGTTGAACAACCTATACGATCAAATGAAAGAGCAAAGGAGATGAAAGGCATAGCGAAAAATCAAAAATCTTACACTCCGGAATTTAAACAGCAGATCGTGGACCTGTATAATGCTGGAGGAACCTCGTATCCACAACCGGAACGTGAATATGGCGTAAATCGGAGTACGATTAGCGGTTGGGTAAAGCATCTTTCCCCGATCAAGGTATCAGAGGAGGAAACGGTTACCCTCAAGGAGTATAAGGCTCTCCAAAAAGAAACCCAGCGCCTTAAGATCGAGAACGAAATACTAAAAAAAGCGACCGCCATATTCGCAAAAGAACAATAGCCGAGATTGTTGCATTTATCCAGAATAACTTAACCAATTACTCTGTATCCCAGCTTTGCAGTGCCCTGAAATCCCCAAGGAGTACCTATTACAAGGCTCTGGTTTGTGTACCTTCAAATAAGCGGATGGAGTATGAGGAATTCGGCAGGAAAGTGAAACAGGCCTTTGAGGATTCCAAACGCAGATATGGGGCTGTCAAACTATGCCGTGTACTAGGTGGCGCCGGGACACCCTGCAGCATCAAGCGGGTCCAGAGGCATATGGCAGGGCAGGGACTGCGCTCTGTGGTAGTAAAGAAGTACAGCCACCATGCCAATCATGGCAGTATCCCAGATGATAAAGTGAATATCTTCCAGCCTTTTTTCCTTTTTAAGCTGTCTGCCCGAAGGCTTCCTGGTCTTAAATGAATACTATCCATTTCTTGAAACGCCCAGTATTTCCAGCACCCTGCTGACATTCAGCCGGCGTTTTTGTTCCGCTTTTCGCCTCTGCTCACATTTAGAGGTTTCAATGAAACAAGCCTGTGTCCGTTTCCCAGAATGCCGATGGCTTTTTTTAATATTTCCAAAGCGTCCTGTGTATCCCTTAATTCTTTTTTCAGCCTAGTACTGCGTTGCGTAAATTCCAGTGAATATGCACCCGCTGTCTACGTCATCTGTAAATCCCACGAAACTCGACGTAGCACCACTACGCCTTCGTTTCGCGGGATTCACATCTAACGCAGACATCAGACGCCTATTCACCGTTATTTATGCAACGCAGTACTAGCTATTTCCTTTGCCTCATCGCTTGCATAATTGCCAGATCCCCTTACAGGCACTTCACCGTTATTTTCCCTGGCAGTTTTGACCCATGTACCCAGAGCAGTTTTACTGGCAGCAAGGTTCCCTGCACACTTTTTTAACCCTAGTTCCTTGTGTTCCAAATAATATTTCACTGCATCCTCTTTAAATTGTTTATCGTATTGTTTACTCATGAAAAATCTCCATCCTTTCTATAACTCTATTGTAAGTTATTTTATAGAATTTTCCACTTTTAACTTGTACTATTTATATTCTAACACCAGTCTACACAGTTCTATCAATTAGCTAAAATAATTCCTATACCAAGCAAAAATTGTCTTGAAGTTATTCGGCTGGACGCATATAATTATACTAATAAAAATTAGAGAAAGTGTGAATGGAGATGTTAGAGTATATTTCTGCCCCGGAAGCGGCGCAAAAATGGGGCATTTCAGAAAGACGGGTGCAAAAGCTATGTGAGGAAAACCGCATACCGGGTGTAGCAAAATTTAGTCGGCTATGGCTGATACCAAAAGACGCTGAAAAACCAACAGATGCCCGGTTGAAAGCAGAAAGGAAGAAAAAACATGAATAAAGTTTTGATTATTGATGATGATAAAGAGCTTTGCGCATTGATTAAACAAAGTATTTTACAAGAGAGTATAGAAGCGGACTGCTGCTATTCCGGGAAATCCGGCTTGCTGCAACTAAAAGAAAAGGAATACCAGCTTGTCATACTGGACGTAATGATGCCCGGTTTCGATGGCTTTGAAACATTAGAACAGATTAGACAGGAAAGCAGTCTGCCTATTTTAATGTTCACATCAAAAAATGACAGTGCTTCAAAAGTGCGTGGTTTGCGGGCGGGAGCCGATGATTATTTAACAAAACCTTTTGATATGGACGAGCTGGTTGCCCGTATTGTTTCATTGATTAGACGCTATACCCGCTTCAATCAAAAAGACGGACAGACACAGAGATTTGAGTTTGACGGGTTGACGATTGATTTTAATAGCCGTTCCATTGTCACAATAAATGGAGAATATGAACTTCCCCCGAAAGAGTTTGATCTTCTTCTGTTCCTTGCTAAAAATCAGGGAAAAATACTGACAAAACAGCAAATATATGAAAAGGTATGGGGCGAAGAATATGTGTATGATGATAGTAATATTATGGCAATCATTAGCCGTTTACGGAAAAAAATAGAAGAAAATCCCGGAAGCCCTAAATATATACAGACGGTAAAAGGGATTGGCTACCGTTTCAGCAAGGAGGTATAACCGTTGTATACAGAAGCTATCATTGTGATTGGAATAGTGATTGTTCTTTTATCTGTATGCAGTTCTGCGCTGACCGTCCGGCGTGTAAAAAAGCAGATTTCGGAAATATCTGACGCTTTGGAAGATATAAAAAATGGGAATGGAAACAGGCGTATTTTAGCAGAAACACATGAGCTTATTGCCCCTCTTGCTTATGCAATCAACGATATTATCCTGTCTTATGAAAAAAGGCTTTCTGCCTATCACCAGACGGACGAAACAAACAGGCAGCTTATGACGAGCCTTTCCCATGATGTAAGGACACCGCTTACCACACTGATTGGGTATTTGGACGCTGCACACAAAGGGATTGTAGACGGAAAAGAACGTGACGACTATATAGAAACTGCCCGCCGGAAAGCGCATGACTTGAAAGAATATATAGACGTGCTTTTTGATTGGTTTAAGTTAGGTTCTAATGAATTTTCCATGAACATAGCGGAGATTGATTTAACAGAGCTGACACGCAATATACTAATTGACTGGATACCGATATTTGAAGATACACAGGTAGATTTCACGATTGACATTCCAGAACAGCCTTTCCGGGTGCAGATTGACCCGGACGGATATATGCGGATATTAAACAACCTTATACAAAATGTAATCTCCCATAGCCATGCAGATAAAATTGAAATAGCTTTATCGGAACAGAACAGGAATGTAAAAATTCTCCTGTCTGATAATGGAATAGGGATTGACAAGGAGGACTTAAAGCATATTTTTGATCGGCTGTATAAATGCGATAAGGGGCGGTCTGAAAAAGGCAGCGGTCTTGGTCTGTCTATCGTACATGAGCTTGTTGAAAAATTAAACGGAACAATAGTTGCAGACAGCACACCGGGAAAAGGAACAATTTTCACCCTGTTTTTCCCGTTGATAGACTAATCAGCTCCCGCCCCTTATGGCGGGAGTAATTATTTGTAAAGGTCTGCGTTCTAAAAATTGCAAGGTTAATGCAAGATTGGTGCAAGGTTAATGCAAGGTTGGCGTGATAGAATGGCAGACATAAAAAGGAGGTTTCACAATGAGCAAATATGTAATTGAAACGAAAAATCTTACAAAGCAATACGGAACACAAAAAAGTGTTGCCAATCTGAACATTCACGTTCAAAAAGGACGTATCTATGGTCTGCTCGGCAGAAATGGAGCCGGAAAGACAACGACTATGAAGATGTTGCTTGGACTTACACAGCCGACTTCTGGGGAAGTGACGATTTGGGGGAAGCCCTTACAGGCAAATGAAAAAAAGCTGTTGCCCCGTATTGGCAGTCTGATTGAATCCCCCGGCTTCTATCCTAATCTCACAGCTACCGAAAATCTGCGCATTTTTGCTACCCTGCGGGGAGTGCCGAACCGCAACGCAATTAAAAATGCACTTGATTTAGTTGGTCTGCCTTACAAAGATAAAAAGCTGTTTTCCCAATATTCACTTGGTATGAAGCAGCGGCTGGCGATTGCACTTGCCATTATGCACGACCCGGAGCTTTTGATTTTGGACGAACCGATCAACGGTCTTGACCCGATCGGAATTGCAGAAGTCCGTTCCTTTATCCGTGATCTCTGCAATGAGCGTGGAAAAACAATATTGATTTCCAGCCATATCCTTTCCGAAATTGCACTTTTGGCAGACGATATAGGCATTATCGACCACGGTACATTGCTGGAAGAAGAAAGTCTTGCAGAACTGGAAGCAAAGAGCAGCAAGCATATCCGGTTTATTGTTTCTGATACGGCACAGGCGGCAAGAATTTTAGAACGTATCTTCCATGAGAGCCGGTTTACCATACAGGACGACCACAATATACAGGTGCATAATCTTGATTTACCAATAGGAAAAATTGTTACTGCTTTTGTGGAAAATGGTTTAGAAGTATCGGAAGCCCATACTTGCGAAGAAAGCCTTGAAGATTACTTCAAACGTGTAACAGGGGGTGAGGGGATTGCTTAAACTGGTTATGTGCGAATTTGCAAAATTAAAGCGCAAAAAATTTATATGGCTGGTTGTTCTTTCTGCGTTTTTATTTCCCGTGCCGCTGACAGTATTGATGACAATGCCGCAGACAGCAGAACGATATGACAGTAAGATAGCGATTTTCAATGATTACTTTCAGTCGGTTATGGGCTATGGAGTAGAATTGCTTTTACCGTGCATGATCGGGGTGATTGCAGCCATGCTCTTTTTTATGGAACGGGATAATGATACTTTCAAAAATCTGCGAACAATTCCCATAACAAGCACACAGATGATTTTGGCAAAGATTATTGTCCTGTTCTCTTTTGGAATTATTTTCAGTCTGACATCGGCTCTTATAACAATCCTTTGCGGCGGGCTGATTGCAGAAGTAAACAATATTGCTTACAGATTATTTTTTGCTCTGGAAATGGGGATTTTTATTACAGCCGGGACGCTGCCGTTAATCGTCCTTGTCGTTTTCTTTAGCAAGAACTATATATTTTCTGTTTTATTGTGTGTTTTTTACAGTGTTTTAAGTATGACAGCCGAATCATCTTTTGGCGCACTACCTAAAGTGATGTGCTGGCTAATGCCAATTCCGCTTACAACCCTATGGAGCGCAGGAAATTTAACCGCGCATGGCACTATGGACGGTGTGGGGATGTTGGAAAATTTAATTCCGACTACATTTCAGACAATCACTATTTTAGCCGTTATCGCTTTGCTTTCCGTTATAGTGATTGATTATATGTATAAAAAGAGAGGGGATGAATGATATGTTTCGCATGGTTAAGACCGAAATATGGAAATTAAAGCGGTATCATATGATATGGGCAGGTGTTTTTCTAATGCTGCTTTCTGTCGTATTAACGCTTTTTTCCACAACTGCATTGGACGGAACGGTTTGGACATTTTCCTTTTTTACAGAGCAGGTAATCAAAAATAATGTCACAACGATTTTCCCCATGTGCATTGCCCTCATTGCCGGATATATCATAGCAAGGGAAGGAAAAGACGATACGCTGAAAAGTATTATGACTATTCCTGTTCCTTATAGCAGCCTGTTGTGGGGGAAATTGCTTGTATGTGCGCTGCTTTCTTTATTTTTGGGGATGGTAAGTGCGACATTCACGGTAATTGCCAATTTGATGATGGGATTTTCGGGAATGTCTGTAACATCAGTATTACAGACATTTATCCAGATTATTCTCAACTGTCTGTTTTTGTATATTGCAGTCATGCCTGTAATTACATTCGCTGCCCGTATACCAAACGGACATATGCTTGGGACAATTATTGCTTTTGTTTATGGCTATGGCGGTATGTTTGCTTCTGGAAATGCTACATTAGCAAATGTTTATCCTGTTACTGCAAGTTTGGGCTTAATCAGTTACAGAAGCTACGATCCGGCTGTACATTGGAATGTGTTCATCTGTCTGTTTAGCATGATTGCCGTATTGATGATTACTGCTGTTTTCGTATTCACGGCAAAAGGAAACGTGCCAGTCAAGGCAGCAAAAAAGCACAAAAAAGCAACAAACAAAAAAGGTTGGTAAGGGAGGTTATAGGAATGAAGAGAAAATTGACTATCGGGATTGCAGCAGTTGTAATACTTATTGTAGGTGTTATTGGTTTTTGTATGTGGTTCCTTTCGGGAACTGGCAGCACATACTATTATTCACAGATTGATAACAGTAAAATAGAACAGACCGAATCAAAAGGCGGTGTAATTAACTTTAGCGGAAGTATGGATTACTCATACACTTTATTTTCTTACGATGAGAATGGAAAAGGAAAAGACATTACATTCGGAACATCAAAGGAATTGAAAGAGGGAGCTTTTATCCGTTTAACAGTAATGCCGATCCGAGGTGTTCTTGAATGGAAAGAGGTGCAATATGATGAACTTCCTGCCGTTGTGCAAAGCAATTATACAGCACCAACGAGTGAATAAGGGCAGTTATAGGTTTGGAATTAAAAATAGAAAGGCTGATGATATGCGCTATAAGAAAATACGTTTCCATTTCCTTTCAATAAGTGTTTTGATATTTGGTTTGACACTTGCAGGGTGTTCAAAAGATGAAATCTTAGATCAGTATAATAGTGTTGTCCAAATAGCTGGAAATACAGCACTCACAAGCGATTTTTCACTGAAAGGAAATCGGACATACGGGGAAGATTGCTATACCGGGACGTATACGGCAGATTATAAGGATTTTTCTAAAACAGAATATCTCTTTGGCGGAACTTCTATCGAGCGTGAAAATGGCAAAGATATTTCTGTTTCCTGCGACTTGGAGATTACCGAGGGAACAGCGCAAGTGTTTTGGGTTTCCGGCAGCGATGATCCGGTAATCCTGCTTGAAGCAACTGACAGCTATTCAGAAACAATAACACTGCCGGAAGGCGGGAACTATATTGGCGTTGTTGGAAACAACTTTACAGGACATTTAGAAATGAATATAGAATAATAATCTGCCGGACGACGGCAAAAGAAAAAAAGCCGCCGTCAAGCAGAGGCTTTTTCACGCGCCTATTCTTATACGGCGGCTTTGGGAAAATCAAAGCCGCCGTTTCTTTTTATCTTCTCAAGGAATGACGCGGTATCACTGTTAAAAGCGGCGGCTAAAAGGAGGTAGCCGCCATGAAGCACATACCATATCGACAAAATCCGACGGTCGTTGACACATCAAAAAAAGCCCGTCCGCCACCGAGGGAAATTACGCCCTCTCTATTTTACGTGCCTCCTGATAATCCAAAGCCGCCTTAATAAAACCGCAGAATAAAGGATGGGGCCTGTTGGGCCTGGATTTGAATTCCGGGTGGGCCTGGGTGGCGATAAACCAGGGGTGGGAGGGCAGTTCGATGATTTCCACGATCCGCCCGTCCGGGGATGTTCCGGAGAGCATCATCCCTTTTTCTGTCAGGGCATTCCGGTAGTCATTGTTTACCTCATAGCGGTGGCGGTGTCGTTCCTTAATCAGCTCCGTGCCGTAAAGCTGGTAAGCCCTTGACGCGGGATTCAGCCTGCAGGGATAGGAGCCAAGCCGCAGGGTTCCGCCGATATTTTCGATCCCCTCCTGTTCCGGCATCAGGTTGATCACCGGGTAGGGTGTATGGGGATTTAACTCTACGCTGTGGGCGCCCTGGTAGTTTAATACATGGCGGGCGAATTCCACGATGGACAGCTGCATCCCTAAGCAAAGCCCTAAAAACGGGATGTTTTGTTCCCGGGCGTAACGAATGGCATCGATCATCCCTTCGATTCCCCGGTCGCCGAAACCGCCGGGAACCAGGATGCCGGATACGCCTTTTAATTGCTCCGCCACGTTATCCGGGCGGATTTGTCCCGAATCCACCCATTTGATGGAGACGGAAACCTGGTTTGCCACCCCGCCGTGCTTGATGGCTTCCACAACGGAAATATAGGCGTCGTGGAGGGAAGTGTATTTGCCCACCAATGCGATGGTTACGTTGTTTACCGGATTTTTCCAGGCATGGATCATGGCTTCCCACTGAGCGAGATCCGGGGGAGGGCAGGGGAGGTTTAGGCATTCACAGGCAACCTGGGCTAAGTTTTCCTGTTCCATGGCTAAGGGAGCCTCATACAGCACATCTACGTCCAGGTTCTGGAGCACATGGCCTTGGGGGACATTGCAGAAAAGGGCGATCTTTCCCTTCACTTGGTTGTCGATGGGATGCTCCGAGCGGCATACGATAATATCCGGGCGGATGCCCATCCCCTGAAGATCCTTTACGCTGGCTTGGGTAGGCTTGGTTTTTAGTTCTCCTGAGGCTTTTAAGTAAGGAATTAGGGTGACGTGGATTAAGATTGCATTGCCAGGGCCTACCTCGTGCTGAAACTGGCGGATTGCCTCTAAAAAGGGCTGGCTTTCGATATCGCCTACCGTGCCGCCTACTTCAATGATGGCGATCTCCGTTCCCAGTCCTGTGGGGGCAGGGCTGCTGCTGCGGTGGAAGCGGCTTTTGATTTCATTGGTGATATGGGGGATCACCTGTACGGTTCCGCCTCCGTAGTCGCCCCGGCGTTCCTTGGAAAGGACGCTCCAATAGATTTTCCCGGTGGTGACATTGGAATTCCGGTTTAAGTTTTCGTCGATAAAGCGCTCATAGTGGCCTAAATCCAAATCAGTTTCCACGCCGTCTTCTGTGACGAAAACTTCCCCATGCTGTATGGGGTTCATGGTTCCGGGATCGATATTAATGTAAGGGTCAAATTTCTGCATGGTTACTTTGTAGCCTCTGGCTTTCAGCAAGCGTCCAAGGGAAGCGGCGGTAATGCCTTTTCCCAGGCCTGAAACCACGCCTCCGGTGACAAAAACGTATTTTACCGGCATAACGGGATACCTCCTTTTGTTCGATGTGAGTGTGGGGATCAATAAGTCTGCAATAGCTTGTTAATAACTCGTTTATTATACAACTGGAAGGATAAGAAATCCAGAAAAATTTTCGGACGATTTTGGGAAAACGATAAAAACGAAAAAATTTTAAAAAATTGAAAAATAAGTCTTGCAATATTAAAAAAATGTGCTATAATAAGTTCCAGGTTGCAGGTGTAGTTCATTGGTAGAATATCAGCTTCCCAAGCTGAGGAGGGGGGTTCGATTCCCCTCACCTGCTCTTTAAAACCCTTGATTTTTCAAGGGTTTTTCTTATTATATCGTCGTATTCCTGATGCTTGCCTTTTTATCTGATAAGAGAAAAGCAAGAGAAAAATTAAGGGAAAGCTGTTCTTGCTGGCGCGGAGGCAGAGAGGATTGGTGAGAGCAGAATATTTACCAGCTATTGCGGAGGCTATGGAAGCAGATGTGAATGCTTTAGATGAAGCGGAAAGGAAAAAGACTATTTGCAAAGCAAAGAAAAAATGGAAGCAAAGGGGCTCGAACCCTTGGCCTCCCGCTAGTCAGGCGAGCGCTCATCCCAGCTGAGCTATGCTTCCATGCTATTTATTATAGCATATTGGATCTAAATTGCAATAAATTTTTGCTTATGGATGAATAAAATGCTACAATTACTAACATTTAATGCTGCAATCACTGAAATAGGAATATAGGATGTGACAAAGGAATACCGGAAGAGTGCAGCGCCAAATAGAGAAAAGCAAGGGCGTTGACCACCTCGCCAATATGGGCAGAGGAACGCCCTTCTTTAATTAATCTATCCCTTGCTCTTGAAAAAATGGAAAAAGAGCAGCATTAGCAACGGAGAGCGCTGTAAGTGCGGTTTTCCAAGATAAAACAAAGCAACTTACCGCCCAATAAAAGGGGGAGGTAAAAGGAGGAGACGATGAACAAGATATGGAAGTATGGGAAGCGCTACGTTTTCCTGTACATAATAGCGATTACCGTGATGATCCTAAGCATCCTTTTGGATGCCGCATCCCCCCAGATTACCAAGCGGATTATCGACCAGGTGATTATCGGCGGGCAGATGGAGCTTCTTTCCCGCTGCCTGCTGGGGTTTTTAGGGATCGGCTTAGGGAGGGCCGTGTTCCAGTATACGAAGGAGTTTATTTTTGACTTTGCCGCTTCCGGCATCGGGAGCAGCCTGCGGAAGGATTTGTTTGACCATATCCAAAGCCTTTCGGTAGGGTATTTTGACAGCCATAATACCGGGGAGCTGATGGCAAGGGTAAAGGATGACGTGGATCGGATTTGGAATGCCTGCGGGTTTGTGGGGATGCTGATTTTGGAATGTGTGATCCATACCTGCATCGTGGTGTCTTGCATGTTCTCCATAAGCCCTCTGCTGACCCTTGTGCCCCTCTTAGTTATGCCGCTGATTCTGTTTTGCGCGGTTCGGATGGAAAAGGGGCTGGGGCAGGTTTACGATCAGATCAGCGAAGAGACGGCGGAAATGAACACGGTAGCCCAGGAGAACTTAGCCGGGGTAAGGACGGTGAAGGCTTTTGCCAGGGAGCCTTACGAGATTGAGAAATTTAAGCGCCACAACCAGAAATTTTACGATTTAAACATGAAGCAGGCGAAGCTGATTGCCCGGTATCAGCCGAATATTTCCTTCCTTTCCAAGGTGCTGATGATGGCGGTGATCGTGGCGGGCGGACTTTTGGTGATCCGCGGAAAGATTACCCTTGGGGAGTTAGGCGCTTTTTCCGAGTACACCAGCAATGTTGTCTGGCCCTTGGAGATGCTTGGGTGGCTCAGCAATGATTTTGCCGCCGCACTGGCTTCCGGCAGGAAGATCCAGGGGATTTTCGCGGAAAAGCCGGAAATCCATGATGCGGATGATCTTGCGGGCGGGGCGGCGACAGGAGACGCGCCGGAAAGGGAAGGGGAGGGCTTGCCGTCAAAAGGTGGCGTTCCTATCCAGGGACAAATCTGCTTCCAGGACGTGTCCTTCCGCCTTCATGGCGTCCCGATTTTGACGGATATTTCCTTTACCCTCCCGGCGGGGAAAACCCTGGGGATTATGGGCATGACCGGATCCGGAAAAAGCTCCATCGTCCATCTGATCCAGCGGTTTTATGACGTATCCTCCGGCAGGATCACCATTGACGGGAAGGATATCCGCCAGATTCCCTTAGCCCGGCTGCGCAGCCAGATATCGGTGGTGATGCAGGATGTATTTTTGTTTTCCGATACCATAGCGGAAAACATTAAAACGGGGAAGAAGGAAATCCTGGCTCAGGAGCGGGTGCATCAGGCCGCCGTAAGGGCAGATGCCCACGGGTTTATTATGGAATTGGCGAACCGGTATGATACGGTTATCGGCGAGCGGGGGGTGGGGCTTTCCGGAGGGCAGAAGCAGCGGATCAGCATTGCCCGGGCGATTGCCAAGGGAAACCCGGTATTGATTTTGGACGACTCAACCTCGGCGCTGGATACGGAAACGGAAAAGGAGATTGAGCGGCAGCTTAAGGAGCTGGAAAACAGCACGAAGATCATTATCGGCCATCGGATTTCCGCCGTCCGCCACGCGGACGAGATCCTGGTTTTGGAGGATGGGCGGATTGCAGAGCGGGGGAACCACCGGATGCTGATGGAGAAAAAAGGACGCTATTACCAGACATACCAGGTACAGTACGGAAAGGGGGAGGAAGAATGGCAGTAAACGCAAGCAGGATGGATGAGGAACAGTCAGCCGTGTCGAAAAAAGAAACGCTTTCCCGCCTGTTTAAATATCTGCTGGCTTACCGAAAGGAAGTGGTTCTCGTCCTCCTGATTATGGCCGGAACCATTGCCGTAAGCATGGCAACCCCGCTTTTAATGGAAGTGGCGGTGAACCGTTACGTGGCTCAAAAGGATATGGCCGGGTTAGCCAGGCTGGGGGTTTTGGCGGTATTTCTGTTCCTTTTGTTTTTAGCCGGGACGAAGGCCAGGATGAGCATTATGGCGTCGGTGTCAAACCGGGTGCTGGTGACAATCCGGCAGCAGCTTTACGAACATATCCAAACCTTAAGCTTTCACTTTTTTGACAGCCGCCCTACGGGAAAGATCCTGGCAAGGGTGATCGGGGATGTGAATTCCTTAAAGGACGTGCTGTCGGAGAGCGTAACCCAGCTTATCCCCGATCTGGCGACGATCCTTTGCGTGGCGGTGATTATGGTAGTGAAGAATTACCGCCTTGCCATGGCTGCCCTGATTACCGTGCCCCTCCTTGCCCTGGGGATGTTTGTGATTGAAACCACGGCTCACCGGCGCTGGCAGATTTACCGGAAAAAAACCTCGAATCTGAATGCCTATGTCCATGAGGATTTATCCGGCATCCGGGTAATCCAAAGCTTCGGGGCGGAGAAGGAGACCAGGAAGGCCTTTTGCCAGCTGGCGGATGAGCACAGGAAGGCCTTTGTGGATGCCGTGGTGGTGGCCGACGGCTTCGGCCCGGTGGTGGAGATTACCTGGGGCCTGGGAGGGTTCCTTCTCTATTTTATCGGCATCCGGATCATCGGCGTGGGGGAGATTGGCATCGGAACCTTCATGGCCTTTTCCACCTATATCGCCATGTTTTGGAGTCCTGTCCGCAACCTGGCAAATTTCTACAACAAGCTGACCACGAATATTTCGGCGGCGGAGAGGATCTTCGATATCCTGGATACCCAGGCGGATATCCGGGATCGGGAAGGGGCGGGAAGGCTTCCTGCCCTTAAGGGGGAGGTGGAGTTTTCCCACGTATCCTTTGCTTATTCCGATGAACCAGATAAGCTGATTTTAAAGGATGTGAGTTTTACGGCAAAGCCAGGGGAAACCATTGCCTTAGTAGGGCCTACCGGAGCCGGGAAAACGACCATCGTTAACCTGATCAGCCGTTTTTATGAGGCGGAAGAGGGGAAAGTCCTTTTGGACGGCATGGAGGTAAAGGAAGTTGCCCTGGAAAGCTTAAGGAGCCAGCTGGGCATTATGACTCAGGATAATTTCCTGTTTTCCGGGACGATCCGGGAGAATATCCGGTATGGGAGGCTGAATGCCACGGATGAGGAGGTGGAGGAGGCGGCAAAGGCCGTCCATGCACATGAATTTATTGTAAAGCTGGAGAAGGGGTACGATACGGAGATCAGCGAGCGGGGAGCCAGGCTGTCCATCGGGCAGAGGCAGCTTTTGGCCTTTGCCCGGACGATGATTGCAAAGCCGGGGATCCTGATCCTGGACGAAGCCACTTCCAGCATTGATACCCACACGGAAATCCTGGTGCAGAAGGGGATAGAGGCGCTGTTAAAAGGGAGGACTTCTTTTATTATTGCCCACCGCCTGTCCACCATACGCAGGGCGGATCGGATTTTTGTGATTGACGAGGGAAAGATTTTAGAGGAAGGGAACCATGAATCCTTAATGCAGCTAGAGGGCGCGTATTACCAGCTGTACCGGAGCCAGTTTAAGTAGGACTGCTTCCGGTTCGGCATAGGTGTCGAAAAAGGGACGCGCAAATAGCGAAAAGCACCGTAAGGCGTGGTTTTGCGGATGGCGCAGGCTGAACGGGCAGTAGATTTTGGCTAAACAAATGGCTGAACTTATAAAACGTTCAGAAAACGCTGAATAAAACGCTTGCAATCTGTTTGGCTTTGTGGTAGAATCTACACATTGTGACGAGAAAAGAGATGGTCCTCTGATACGGAAAAGCATTACGGAAGTATTTAAGAACATCAAATTATTAAGGAGGTTCACAAATGAATGAGATTATCAGACGCATCGAAGCTACCCAGTTAAAGGAGTCTGTGCCGGAGTTCCATGTTGGGGATACCGTAAAGGTATACAACAAGATAAAAGAAGGAAACCGGGAGAGGATCCAGGTATTTGAGGGCACGGTATTAAAGAGGCAGAACGGGGGAGCCAGGGAAACCTTTACCGTAAGGAAGAACTCCAACGGCATTGGCGTGGAAAAGACCTGGCCGGTTCATTCTCCCTTTGTGGATAAGATCGAGGTAGTCAGGAGAGGCAAGGTAAGGCGTGCGAAACTGTACTACTTAAGAGGCCGGGTAGGCAAAGCCGCTAAGGTAAAAGAATTAGTAAAGTAATCAGATGCAGCCAGAGGGACTATGTACATAGTCCCTCTATTTAAAGTGAATTGGCAAATGAAAGTGTTGGATGACCCTTAAAGGGGATTTGACCATGAGGATGGCGAAACATGGATTTTTTTGTGGAAAAGGAAACGAACCTGCTCCGCCATGTGGTGAATTGGGTGACAGATATTATCGTAGCCATAGCCTTGGCCTGCTTTACGGTGTATGCCTTTGGCAGCCAGGTAACGGTCTCCGGTAATTCCATGTCGCCTCTTTTAAACTCCAAGGATGTGGTGCTGATGAACCAGCTTGGCTATGATTTGGGGAAGCCTGCCCGCTTTGACGTGGTCGTATTTGAGCGGGAGGATCACAAGATGAACATCAAGCGGGTGATCGGCCTTCCAGGGGAAACGGTTCAGATTGTTAACGGACAGATCCTGGTTAACGGCCAGGTTTTAGACATGGGGGAGACTGGGGAAATGAAGAAGATTGCCTTGGCTGGCCTGGCGGAAAACCCGGTGGAATTAGGGGAAAATGAATATTTCCTTTTAGGGGATAACCGGGATTCCAGCGAGGACAGCCGCTTTTCCAATGTAGGGAATGTAAGGCTGGATCAGATTATCGGGAAGGTTTGGTTCCGGATCCATCCGGCTATGGAATTCGGCTCGGTGCAGTAATTAACAGAGAAAGGATAGGCGAAGCGCATGAATATACAGTGGTATCCGGGGCACATGACCAAGGCGAAGCGTGCCATGAAAGAGGATATTAAGCTGGTGGATTTAATCATAGAGCTGGTGGATGCCAGGGCGCCCCTTGCCAGCCGCAACCCAGACATTGACGAGTTGGGGAAGGGAAAGGCCAGGCTGGTGCTGTTAAATAAGTCTGATTTGGCCGACGAGGGGGCAAATGATTGGTGGGCGGCCTATTTTTCCGGTTTAGGCTGCCAGGTGGTAAAGATGAACTGCCGCACCGGGGCAGGGATCAAGCAGATTAACGGCGCCGTACAGGCGGCGTGCAGGGAAAAACTGGAAAGAGACAGGCGGCGGGGGATTTTAAACCGTCCCATCCGGGCCATGGTGGTGGGAATCCCGAACGTGGGGAAATCCACCTTTATCAACGCCTTTGCCGGGAAGGCCTGCACGAAGACAGGAAATAAGCCGGGAGTGACTAAGGGAAACCAATGGATTAGGCTAAATAAGAGCCTGGAGCTTTTGGATACCCCGGGGATCCTTTGGCCGAAGTTTGCGGATCAGGAGGCGGGCCTTAGGCTGGCGTACATTGGCTCCATTAATGATGATATTTTAAATAAAGAGGAGCTGGCCCTTAAATTAATCCGGTTTCTGACTGCCTGCTATCCTGGAGCCCTTTCGGAGCGCTACCAGGCGGAGGGGGAAGAGCCCCTTAAGGTGCTGGAACAGATCGCAAAGGTGAGAGCCTGCTTGAAAAAGGGCGGGGAGTATGACCTTTTGCGGGCGGCTAATTTACTGTTTGATGATTTCCGGGGCGGGAAGCTGGGGCGGATTACCTTGGAGCTGCCAGCGCATACAGCCTTAGGGAAAGAAAACGGAGGAGAAGATGGCAAGGACATTAACCGGGGAGCGGTTAAAGAAGGAGATGGAGCGCCTGGACGGGATGCTTGCGTATGAGCGGCAGTACGGCTGGGCGTCGTTTATCTGTGGCGTCGATGAGGCTGGGAGAGGCCCTTTGGCAGGCCCGGTGGTGGCAGGCGCGGTGATTCTTCCCAAGGAGTTAAAGATTCTTTATCTGAATGATTCCAAGAAGCTCTCAGAAAAGCGCAGGGAGGAGCTTTTCCCGGAAATCTGTGAAAAAGCCCTTTCCTATGGGGTGGGCATAGTCAGCCCGGAAAGGATCGATGAGATCAATATCCTCCAGGCCACTTACGAGGCGATGAGGCAGGCGGTGAAAGCCCTTAAGGAAGAGCCCCAGGTATTGTTAAATGATGCGGTGGAAATCCCGGGCATTTCCGTAAATCAGGTAAAGATTATCCACGGGGACGCCAAGAGCCTGTCCATTGCGGCGGCCAGCGTAATCGCCAAAGTGACCAGGGATCGCATGATGGCGGAATATGACAAGCTGTACCCGGAATACGGTTTTGGAAAGCATAAAGGCTACGGGACGAAAGCCCATATCCAGGCGTTAAAGGAGCACGGGCCGTGCCCTATCCACCGGAAAACCTTTATCCGGGGGATTTTAAGGGACGAAGAGGATAAGGGAGGAACAGGAAGCCAGGATGAATAAACGCCAGGTGGGAAACTATGGGGAAGAACGGGCCGTTTGGTTTTTAACCCGCAAGGGATATCAGATTCTGGGGCGGAATTACCGATGCCGCCAGGGCGAGGTGGACATTATCGCCAAAGACGGGCCTTACCTGGTGTTTATCGAGGTGAAGTACCGAAAAAGCGGAAGGTGCGGCGATCCGGCGGAGGCAGTGGGCGGCACAAAGCAGAAAAGGCTTTACCAGGCGGCAAGGCATTACCTGTGCCGCCATGGGTATGGGGAGGAACAGCCCTGCCGGTTCGACGTGGTTGCGGTGTATGGGGATGGGCAGGTGCGGTGCATGGAGGATGCTTTTGGATGGTAAGCTGTGCAGGCGGCCTGGCATTTAGGCTGTTTGTCCTTTGGATGAATTGCACAGAATGGATTTTCAGGGAATAAGCAGGGAGGCTATAGGATGGGACAGGCGGATTGGCGCTATGCAGATGGACGTGATGTATTCCGGATGGTTTGGGATAAGGAGGTTCCTTATCTTTCCTTTAAGGCACTGGAAAGGGAAGAGGGGATTGTAAACGGTTTTTCCACCCGTATGGGGGGAGCCAGCACCGGGAAGTTTGCTACCATGAACTTTTCCTACAGCAGGGAGGATGATCCGGCCAATGTGCTGGAAAACTATACCCGGATGGCCCGGGCTTTGGGAGCAGAACGGGATAAAATGGTGGTTTCCTGGCAGACCCACACCACCAATGTGCGGCTGGTGACAGAGGAGGACATGGGAAAAGGGGTTATCCGGGACAGGGATTACCGGGATGTGGATGGGCTGATCTGCAATATTCCCGGCATTACCCTGGTGACGTTTTACGCGGACTGCGTGCCCCTTTACTTTGTTGACCGGAAAAGAAGGGCGGTTGGCTTAAGCCATTCCGGGTGGAGGGGGACGGTAAACCGCATGGGCCAGGCGACGCTGGATGCCATGAAAGAGGCTTATGGGACCTGCCCCCAGGATGTAGCCGCCTGCATCGGCCCCAGCATCTGCAAAGCCTGCTTTGAGGTAGGCGGGGAAGTGGTGGAAGCCTTCCGGGAGGCTTTCCCAAAAGTCCCTTCCGGGATGCTGTGGGAGGAAAATGGGAAACCAGGCAAATACCAGCTGGACTTATGGGAAGCCAATAAGCAGGTGTTAATGGAGGCAGGCGTCCCGGAGGCACAGATTACCGTCACCAATATCTGCACCCGCTGCAACCACCAGTACCTGTTTTCCCACCGGAAACATGGGGAGGACAGGGGAAATTTGGCAGCTTTTTTAGGGCTGCGCTAATAAACTTTGGGAAATCACTCCCGGATATAGATTCCTTGGGATTCGATCCAGTCTAAGATGTCCTGCCGGGCATCATAGTCTGGGTTATTTCCGGTTTGCGTTTCCGGAAGGTTTTCTTTAGCCCTGGCAGCGCGGATCATTTCCAGGATTTCCTGCTGGCGTGATTGGGATGTTTTTTCCATAAAATCTCCTTTCCATAAGCAAAGCTTAACGGCAAAACCAGGCAGTAAAGCTCCTTTGTACAGGGGCTTCTTTGCCTGGCTTTGGATGTTTTATTTTGATGGTTGATTGATGTATGGACACGGGGGCCAAAAGGCATTTCGGCCCTTATGATGCCACGGTTTGCTACCGGATTACCTCAAAATATTCATAGCCGTCCGAGTGGTAATTCCTAAGAAGCTTCTGGATCTTTTCCGTGGGCGATAAGGCCTGGCCGATAGGCACATCATGGTTAAAGGAGTTGATGATGGCGGCGATGTATTTGCTCATGTCGGCTTCTATGTACCAGGGGCGTTCTAACAGCTCCGGTGGACGGTGGCACAGGTTCGTGGTGATCACATAGTCAATGTATTCTTTTTCATAAAATTCATCAAATTTTTCCAGGCCGCCGGTAAACAGACCGAAGGTGCAGCAGACGATAACCTTGGCGGCCTTCCGGTCTTTCAATTCCTTTGCCGTATCCAGCATACTTTCCCCGGAAGAAATCATGTCATCGATAATCAGAACGGTCTTTCCCTCTACGGAGGTTCCTAAGAATTCATGAGCCACGATGGGGTTCCTGCCATTTACTACCCGGGAATAATCCCGGCGCTTATAAAACATCCCCATATCTACCCCAAGGTTATTGGCTAAGTACACGGCCCGGTTCATGGCCCCTTCATCAGGGCTGATGATCATCAGGTAGTCCTTGTCGATTTTCAGTTCCTTGTCGTGGCTAAACAGCGCCTTAACAAACTGGTAGGTGGGCATGAAATTGTCAAAACCGCTTAAGGGGATGGCGTTCTGCACCCTGGGATCGTGGGCGTCGAAGGTGATGATATTGCTGACCCCCATCTGGATCAGCTCCTGGAGAGCCATGGCGCAGTCCAAGGATTCCCGGTGGGTGCGCTTGTGCTGGCGGCTTTCGTAGAGGAAGGGCATGATCACGTTTACCCGGTGGGCGGTGGCCTGGCAGGCGCCGATAATCCGCTTCAAGTCCTGGTAATGGTCGTCAGGGGACATATGGTTGGTGTAGCCGCTGATATTGTAGGTAAGGCTGTGGTTGGTCACGTCCACCATGGCAAAGATATCGGCTCCCCGGACGGATTCGTTTACCGTGGCTTTGGCTTCGCCGCTCCCGAAACGATGGCAGCAGCAGTTTAACAGATAGGAGTCTACGTCATAGCCGCGGTAGTGAAGGTCAGCCTGCCGTCGGATCAGCTCTTCTGTGTCATTGCGGCGGAATTTTACAATGTGGTCATTTACTTTCTGTGCCAGCGGCCTTATGCTTTCCAGAGCAGCGATTTTTAATGGCGCTACCGGAAGAGAGTCATTAAACACGTAGTTGTTGGCCATGGTGGGAATCCTCCGTTCCTGTTGAATGTATGGGATATTCTGTTTCGTGTCTGTGCCGGGGGCGAAGCACCCGTGGGCACGTTTGGCTAAATATTGCCCTTATGTAATTTATATACCATTTTTTTCGGATTCCCGTCAATAGAATTTTTGCATTTTGCACAAAATTACGCAGCAGTTCAAATGTTTGGTTCTCCATTAGATGGACATCCCGTTTTTTTGCCCGGTGCAGGAGGGCAAAAAGATGCCCTGCCTGAACAGTTTCAAGGTTTTGTTTGATTTTTGCATTTTGCCATAGTATAGTAGAAGAAAGGCGCGCCAGCGCAGATCTGGCCGTTTAAGCTGGTTAAGGGGGAAATGAGGATGAAAGGATTGAAAATTGCCTTATGGGCAGGGATCATTGCCGCAGCTCTTGCACTTTTGGGGGTATGGGGGGTTGCCTGGTACTATTTTATCTTCCTGGGAAAGGGCAGGGATACTGGGGGCGGCGGGTTTGCCGTCTATGAAGAAGCTTTGCTGGAACCGGGGAAAACCATATCCCTTTTCCTGGATCAAAGTGATTTTTTAGTCAATGAGCCGGAGGAAGCAAATTTGACCATCCTCTGCGGCCAGGAGATCACCGGGGAGGTTACGGTTACGGATGAGCAGGGAAATGTGGTGTGCCAGGTGGAAAACAATGGTTCCGGCAGGCTAAGCGCATCCGTGCCTATCGCGGAAAGCGAGGCGCGGATCGGGGGATTTACGGCAGAGGCTGACGGGGAGAAAAGCAATACGGCCTCCTTTTATGTGCTGCCGGAAGTGACGGAGGAGATGTTTTTGCGGCTGGACGGGGTGGCGAAGGATCTGGAGGATTTCCTTTTAGATGAGGAGTTTAAGGATCCTTACGGCAAGGAAGCCTTTGAACGGATTACGGAGCATCTGGAAAAAGATGAGCGGGTAGCGGCCGTGGCGGAAAACAACCAGGTGATTTTATTCCAGACCGTTGACAATCTGATGGGAAGCTATGGGATGGGGCGAAAGGAAGGCCTGACCTTTGGCTCAGGTTTTTCGGACAAGGATGAGGTTTATGAGAAATGGAGAAGGCAGCAAGATGTTAGAGGGGACATGATTGACAGCGGAATTCCCATTACCAATGATAAGATTTATCATTACTCGCCTTATGATACAGATGAAATTATTTCATCAAGTTATCAGGCATTTGTGGAGAGAGAGAAGCGTTTGGCAGATAAGCTGGGAATGGAACAGCTTTCCTTCGTAGGCAGTGAGGCCAGAAAATGGATGAAGGAAGGGGATTTTTTAGATTGCGGTTTTTGGGTATTTAATACCCATGGGCTTCAGCTGGAGCGCTCCGACGGAAGCAATATGCTCTTTTTCGCATTGGGCGAGGTAGATGAAGGAACAATGCTGGATATGCTGGATGAAGATAATAGACGAAAAGGCTACCAACATCTTTGGGGAAAAATGAAAGGAGATGAACAAAACGAAAAGCTTGTTGGGCCAGATAGCTATCGCATGGTATATGATGTGTCATCGGATAAGGAAGGCAGCACCGTGAACCGTGAGATATGGGGTTCTACCCGTTATCTGGAATATATTCTGGGGAATCGAACCTTTGATAATACGGTAGTGTATTTTGCGATTTGCTATGGATATTCCGATCCAGACTTGCGGGATCTCCTCTGCCGCCATGGGGCGTCTGCGTTTATTGGATGCAATCAACCTTTGTCCGGAGGCATGGCACTTGCTGTTTTAGAGCAAATGATTAATATTATGGGAGAGAAAGACAGGAATGGGAACGGAGGCTCTCTTCAAATGGCAATGGAAACGTCAATGGAGCGGACAATAAGAGCTATGCTGAACGATCTTTTGAA
Source organism: Lachnospiraceae bacterium (assembly GCA_910575565.1). GTDB lineage: Bacteria > Bacillota > Clostridia > Lachnospirales > Lachnospiraceae > Caccovicinus. The sequence continues at coordinate 52,015 of CAJTFL010000019.1, forward strand.
AGATGAAAGCGCAGAGGAACGGCGTGAAAGCTGGGAATTTTTACAAAGCGAAATGCAGAATAATCCTATGCGGTATACCGCGTCAGGAGTAAAGCGCCAAAGGATCTTTGAAGGCCGGACAGTTCTGGAGGGCTTTGTGGTGGATCCGGAAGGGGAAGGGATTCAAGGGGCGAAGGTTACGGCGCACCATTGGTTAAACCATAGGTTTGAGGAAGAAGAGTCAGCAACCACGGATTCCGACGGTAAATACACCCTAAAGGTTCCCAGGGGGATCTACGGGATTACGGCGGAAAAGGCGATGGGAAGCAATGGGGTAAAGATGAAAGGTCATGCCACCGTCCAGGCTGGTAAGGAAGGGGAAGATGCCGGGGAGATTGTCTTAGGGCTTGCCGAGCTTTCCGGTACGGTAAAGGATGAGGAGACGATGGAGCCTGTCGCCGGGGCTTCTGTCCAGTGGCAGTCAGGCCGGACGGCTTCCTCGGTGTTTTCCGGCAGTGACGGGACGTTTTTGATTTCCGATTTGATTCCCGGGGACTATGAGCTGCGGGTGTCAAAGGACGGGTATCAGGATAAAAACGGGATAGGCGTTGAGGTGGAAATGGGAGCCACAACCGTCCTTTTGGATGATATCCTGCTGAAACGGGAGCTGAATTATTACCGGTTTATCCGCGATGAACTGCTTCCCCAGATGGGATATGCCAGCACGGAGTCGGCATCCCAGGTGCTGACCTATGAAACCGCCAGCCAATATTTCGGCTGGGATAAGCGAAGCGGGCTTTTGTCGGCGAATATTGCCGACTTTGACGGGGATGGGACAGAAGATCTGGTGGTTTGCTATTTCCAGGAAAGCCCAGATACCTACAGCGGCGGAAGGACGCTTTCCCGCATATATGCAAGTCTGTACTCAAAAAATGAGCAGGAGATTTACCCCATCAATACCGTTGATTTAAGCAATCCATTGTTTGCAAACGGCTTTCATCTGCTCCAGGCAGGGGTGATGTGGATTGAGGGCAGACCGTATTTATACGTTGAATCCAACAGCAATGCCTATTTTGCAGACGGGGGCAGCTTCTCCTATACCTGGTACGGCTATGACGGAAGGGAGCTAAGGCCCTACTGGATGGTGGGAAAGACGGACGGGGGGAGTTCGGGTATTGCCGATTCTCTGCTCACCTATTCCGATGCCCAGAATTATACAAAACAGGTACTGTGGGCGGACAGTGAGTATTTGCGCTATAACGGGGGAGCTGCTTTGGCAGGATCGAACTGGGCAAACCGAATGGACGGGATAAAGACGGGCTTTTCCCTGCTAGGCCTTCCGGAGCCGGCCATAGGGACGGATTACGACGGCTATGGAGATGGCGGGGGACAGTATCCCACTTACTGGAGGGAGAATTATTTAGAGAAAACCTTCCGGTATAGATGTGCGGGCACGGGAAGCTATATGAGAAGGGATATGCAGGTGATTGTGTCTGACGAAAGCCGCCTGAAAGAGCATATCGAGGCATTAGGGGGGAAGTAAGGATTCGTTGTGCGGGAACTTACTTGTACACCGCAGGCACGGTGGAGATGGGACACGGCAAATGGACAAGAAGTTTTGTAGACGCGCAGATGGCGCGGATAAATTGTGACGCACATATGACGGAAAGCATTTTTCAAACACGCTCTAGAACGATTACCGGAAAAAGGAAGGTTGCAAGGCAGATGAAGCAGAAAAAACAAGGACATAAAATTATGGCAGTAGAGCCGGGCTCCATTGCCGCACAGCTGGAGCTGGAGCCGGGGGATAAGGTGCTGGCCATAAACGGACAGGAGATCGAGGACATCTTCGATTATGAATATTTTGTGGACAGCCCTTCCATGGTGATGCTGGTGGAGAAGGCGGACGGGGAAGAATGGGAGCTGGATATTGAGAATGAGTACGAGGATCTGGGGATTACCTTTGAAAACGGCCTGATGAGCGAATACCGCTCCTGTTCCAATAAGTGCATCTTCTGCTTTATCGACCAGATGCCGCCGGGGATGCGGGAAACCTTGTATTTTAAGGATGACGATTCCAGGCTTTCTTTCCTCCAGGGAAATTACATTACCCTGACGAATATGAAGGAAAAGGATATTGACCGGATCATTAAGTTCCACCTGTCCCCCATCAATATCTCTGTCCATACCACGGATCCTAAGCTGCGCTGCCAGATGTTAAATAACCGGTTTGCCGGGCAGTCCCTTAAGCTGATCGACCGTTTGTGGAAGGCGGGCACGCCCATGAACGGCCAGATCGTGCTGTGCAAAGGGATCAATGACGGGGTTAAGCTGGAGCAGACCATAGGGGATCTGGCGAAATATATTCCCGTGATGGAAAGCGTTTCCGTAGTCCCGGCAGGTCTGACGAAATACCGGGAAGGTCTGTATCCCCTAAGCCCCTTTACCGGGGAAGAAGCGGGGGCGGTGATCGACCAGGTGGAGGCATGGCAGGAGAAGCTTTGGAGGGAGAAAGGAACCCATTTTGTCCATGCCAGCGATGAATTTTATTTGCTGGCAGGAAGGCCCATGCCGCCGCAGGAACGGTATGACGGGTATCTGCAGCTGGAAAACGGGGTAGGGATGCTCAGGCTTTTGGAGGAGGAGGTAAAGGCGGCCTTAGGCAGTTTGGAGAAGGCAGAGGAACCGGAAGTAAAGGAGGAGCTTTCCATCGCCACCGGGGCGGCTGCCTATCCCTACATCAAAACCTTTGCGGGCTGGGTTTCACGCTGTTTCCCAGGAAAGCGTATCCATGTGTATTCCATAGCCAATACCTTCTTTGGGGAGCAGATCACGGTAGCCGGGCTGATCTGCGGCCAGGATCTGATCCGCCAGCTTAAGGGGAAGGCGCTGGGCAGCAGGCTCCTCCTTCCCGTGGGGATGTTCCGCAGCGGGGAAGAGGTTTTGCTGGACGACGTGACGAAATCCGATCTGGAAAATGCTTTACAAGTCCCTGTGAATATTGTAAAATCAAGCGGACATGACTTTGTTCATGCCTTGCTGCATCCGGTGGCGGAAGGGCTTTTGGAGCATGGCAGGTATGAATTGGATGATTTAGAGATGGAGGAAACTGAATGAGTAAACCGGTAGTAGCCATCGTTGGGCGGCCTAATGTGGGAAAGTCCACCTTGTTTAATGCCCTGGCGGGAAGGGCTATTTCCATTGTGGAGGATACCCCGGGCGTGACCCGGGACAGGATTTATGCGGACTGCAGCTGGCTGGATAAGAATTTTACCCTGATTGATACGGGGGGCATTGAGCCGGACAGCCAGGATTTGATCCTTTCCCAGATGCGGGAGCAGGCGGAGATTGCCATCATGACTGCCGACGTGATTGTTTTTATCGTGGATGTGCGTCAGGGGCTGACCGATGCGGACGGAAAAGTGGCGGATATGCTGCGAAAATCCAAAAAGCCTGTTGTGCTGGCAGTAAACAAGGTGGACAGCATAGAGAAATTCGGCAATGATATTTATGAGTTTTACCAGCTGGGGATAGGCGACCCGGTAGCCGTTTCCGCGGCAGGGCGCTTAGGGATCGGCGAGCTTTTAGACGAGGTGATCCGCCATTTTGATCCCGGCCAGGAAGAGGAAGAGGAGGACGACCGCCCAAGGATCGCCATGGTGGGGAAGCCGAATGTGGGGAAGTCTTCCATTATTAATAAGCTTTTAGGGGAAAGGCGGCTGATCGTCTCGGACATCGCCGGAACCACCAGGGATGCGGTGGATGCCAGCTATGTGCGGAACGGGACGGAGTATATCCTGATCGATACCGCAGGCCTGCGCAGGAAAAGCAAGGTAAAGGAGGATCTGGAGCGCTACAGCATCATCCGCACGGTGACGGCGGTGGAGCGGGCGGACGTGGTGGTAGTGATCATCGATGCCAAGGAAGGGGTAACGGAGCAGGATGCCAAGATTGCCGGGATTGCCCATGAGCGGGGAAAGGGGATTATCGTCGCGGTAAATAAGTGGGATGCCATCGAAAAGGACGATAAGACCATCTATGAGTACACCAGGAAGCTGAAGGAAACCTTCTCTTTTATGCCGTATGCGGAGTATCTGTTTATCTCGGCAAAGACGGGGCAGCGGTTAACGAAGCTGTTTGATCTAATCGACGTGGTTCGGGAAAACCGGGCGCTGCGGATCTCCACCGGCGTGTTAAATGAGATTATGGCGGAGGCCGTGGCGATGCAGCAGCCTCCGTCAGATAAGGGGAAGCGGTTAAGGCTTTACTATATTACCCAGGTAGCCGTTAAGCCGCCTACCTTTGTGGTGTTCGTCAATGACAAGGAGCTGATGCATTTTTCCTATACCCGGTATTTGGAAAACCAGATCCGGGAAGCTTTTGGGTTTAGGGGAACTTCTTTAAAGTTTATTATCCGCGAACGGAAAGAAAAGGGGCGATGACATGGAGAGAGTGATCTGCCTGGCTGTAGGCTATGTGTGCGGTTTGCTGCAGACAGGGTATTTTTACGGGAAAATCCACGGGATTGATATCCGTCAGCATGGCAGCGGCAATTCCGGGACCACCAACGCCCTGCGGGTGATGGGGAAGAAAGCGGGGCTGGTGGTTTTTGCGGGGGATGTGCTGAAAACGGTGATCCCTTGCCTGGCGGTAAGGCTGTTTATGGGCAGCAGGCCGGAGTATGCGGGGACGGAGTACCTGTATCTTTTGTATACGGGCCTTGGGGTGATTTTAGGCCATAACTTCCCCTTTTACCTAAAGTTTAAGGGAGGGAAGGGGATTGCCTGCACTGCCGGGCTGATTGCAAGCCTGGACTGGAGGCTGACCTTAATCTGCGCCGCGGTGTTTTTGGGAACGGTGATTCTCACCCGCTTTGTGTCCTTAGGCTCCATCCTGGTTTCCATCGCCTTTGTCATTGTAAATATCTGGCTGGCAAACGCAGGGAAGTATGGCCTGGGGGGAGAGGCAATGCCGGAATTTAGGCTGATGCTTGGGGTGATTGCCGTTATGGCCATTTGGAGACACCGGGCGAATATTAAACGGCTTTTGGCCGGGAATGAAAATAAACTGAAGCTGTAAAAAGCAGGATGCGGGCGTACCGCAGGAAGGGAGGGAGCTATGGCATCAGTCGGCGTAATCGGTTCAGGCACATGGGGGACGGCCTTGGCCATGCTGCTTTACAAAAAGGGCCATCACGTAACGGTGTGGTCGGCTATCGGCAGTGAGGTAGAGAGCTTATCGAAAGAACGCTTTCATCCAAACCTTCCCGGGATCAGGATTCCGGAAGGCATACGGATTACCGGGGATTTAAAGGAAGGGATGGAGGATAAGGAGCTTTTAGTCCTTTCCGTGCCCTCGGTGTTTGTCCGCGCCACGGCAGCGAAGATGAAGCCCTGGTGCGGGAAGGGGCAGGTGATCGTGGACGTGGCGAAGGGGATTGAAGACGGAACGCTCCTTACCTTGACCCAGGTGATTGGCGAAGAGCTTCCGGAAGCGGATGTGGCGGTGCTTTCCGGCCCAAGCCATGCGGAGGAGGTAAGCAAGGGCCTTCCCACTACCTGCGTGGCGGCAGCGAAGAGCCGCCGGACGGCGGAGTTTGTGCAGGATGCTTTTATGAATGAGGTGTTCAGGGTGTACACCAGCCCGGATATGCTGGGGGTGGAGCTGGGCGGCTCCTTAAAGAATGTGATCGCCTTAGCTGCCGGGATTGCCGATGGCTTAGGCTATGGGGACAATACCAAGGCTGCCTTGATTACCCGGGGAATTGCGGAGATTGCCCGGCTGGGCACGGCTATGGGCGGGAATTTCCGGACCTTCTGCGGCCTTACCGGGATTGGGGATTTGATTGTCACCTGCGCCAGTATGCACAGCCGCAACCGTCGGGCAGGGATTCTGATGGGCCAGGGGAAATCCATGGAGGAAGCCATGGAAGAGGTGCATATGGTGGTGGAGGGCGTCCACTCGGCCAAGGCCGCCTTAGCCCTGTCTAGGCAGTACGGCCAGTCCATGCCTATCGTGGAGCAGGTAAATCAAGTGCTTTTTGAAGGAAAATCAGCCAGGGAAGCGGTGAATGACTTAATGCTTCGGGATAAGCGGGCAGAAATTTCCCAGGCTTTGTGGGATGAAGCAGAAAATAGTTGACAAGACTTTACGAAAAATTTATAATGATGAAAGCTTGGAAGATCAAGCAAGATGAGGAGGAAATTATGATGAAAAAAGTAGTAAGCCTTAGTTTAGTGGCAGCCATGGCTGGTTCTTTGGTTGCCTGCGGAGGCGGCGCTGGGGATACAAACACCACAGCGGAGACCAAAACAGAGGCCAGTGCCGAAAAGGAAGAAAGCAAGGCAGAGGCCGGTGCCGAGAAGGAAGAAAGCAAGGCAGAGGGCGGCAGCGAGGAGACAAAGGAAGCGGCTTCCGGTGAAGGCGGCAGCTTTAAGATCGGCGTGATCGGCCCCTTAACCGGCGACGCGGCAGCTTACGGCCTGGCTGTGCAGCACGGCGCTGAGATTGCGGCGGAGGAGATCAATGCCGCAGGCGGCATCAACGGGGCGATGATTGAAATCCAGGCTCAGGATGATGAGGCTGACCCGGAGAAGAGCGTAAATGCGTACAATACGTTAAAGGACTGGGGGATGCAGATCCTGGTGGGCACGACCACTTCCGGTGCCTGCATTTCCGTGGCAGCAGAAACTTTTGCCGATAATATGTTCCAGATCACTCCTTCTGGTTCCGCCGTTGAGTGCGTGGCGAACCCTAATGCCTTCCGTGTATGCTTCTCTGACCCGGATCAGGGGACAGCTTCGGCTAAGTATATCGGGGAAAACGCCATGGCCACCAAGGTAGCGATTATCTATGACAGCTCCAGCGTATATTCCGACGGCATCCGTGAGACCTTCGTGTCTGAGGCTGCTAACCAGGGGATTGAGATCGTGGCAAGCGAGGCGTTTAACGGGGACAATAAGACCGATTTTTCCGTGCAGCTTGACAAGGCCAAGGACGCAGGGGCGGAGCTGGTATTTTTGCCTATCTACTACCAGGAGGCTTCCATTATCTTAAAGCAGGCTGCGGACAAAGAGTTTAAGCCGATTTTCTTCGGTGTAGACGGTATGGACGGCATCCTTTCCGTGAAAAACTTTGATGTTTCCCTGGCAGAGGGCGTTATGCTCCTTACTCCTTTCGCGGCGGATGCAGACGATGCCAAGGACTTTACCACCAAGTATACTGAGGCTTATGGGGAGACGCCCAACCAGTTTGCCGCTGATGCCTACGATGCCGTATACGCGGTTGCGGAGGCAGGCAAGGTAGCGGGGATTACCCCGGATATGAGCTATTCGGATATCTGCAATGCCTTGGTTCCGGCTATGCCCCAGATTACCATTGACGGCTTGACTGGCGCAGGAACCACCTGGAATGAGGCAGGCGAGCCCAACAAGGCTCCCAAGGCAGTTAAGATTGTTGGCGGCAAGTACGAGATGCAGTAAAGAACCATAAACGGTAACTGTTCAGTAGGTCTGCGCACTTGCTGCGCTGACCGTAAGGAAACGTAGAAAAACAAGCAAAAATCCCATCGCCGTAGGCGATTTTTAATGGATTTTGCTCGTAACGGTGAGGGTACTGAACAGTTACCATAAACGATACAAAGCCCAACAGAGGGTTGTCCCGGCGACAGCCCTCTCTTTTTAAAAAAGACGTGCAAAAGAGGTGTGTGTATGAGTTTCCTATCTTACTTAATTAATGGAATCAGCCTTGGCAGTATCTATGCAATCATTGCCCTTGGATATACCATGGTGTATGGTATTGCAAAGATGCTGAATTTCGCCCATGGGGATATTATTATGGTGGGCGGGTTTGCCGCATTTACGGTAGTCAGTACCTTGGGCGCAAGTCCTGTCCTTGGGATTTTCGCTGCGGTCATTATCTGTACGGTACTGGGCGTTACCATTGAAGGGGTTGCTTACAGGCCTCTTAGGGGAGCGTCGCCCCTTGCCGTCCTGATTACTGCCATTGGCGTCAGCTATCTGCTTCAGAATGTGGCGCTTTTGATTTTCGGATCAAACTCCAGGCAGTTTGAGTCGGTGGTAAAGCTGCCAGCCTTAAAGCTGGCGGAAGGAAAGCTTTCCATTTCCAGCGTTACCATCGTTACCATTATTTCCTGTATTGTAATCATGGTCGTGCTGACCACGTTTATCAATAAAACCAAGATGGGGCAGGCCATGCTGGCAGTTTCCGAGGACAAGGGGGCGGCTACTTTAATGGGGATCGACGTGAACCGCACCATTACCGTAACCTTTGCCATCGGCTCCGCCCTGGCGGCTGTCGCAGGCGTGCTGCTTTGCTCCGCATATCCGTCACTGACCCCTTATACCGGTTCCATGCCGGGAATCAAGGCCTTTGTGGCCGCCGTTTTCGGAGGCATCGGCTCCATTCCGGGGGCTATGATTGGCGGGATTGTTTTGGGGGTTATTGAGAATTTGTCCAAGGCCTATATTTCTTCGGAGCTTTCCGATGCCATTGTGTTTTCGGTGCTGATTATCGTGCTGTTGGTGCGTCCTACGGGGATTTTAGGCAAGGCAATCCATGAGAAAGTGTAGGTGCAAAAGATGAAAAAGACGAAAAACAAAGCAACTGTCCAAAGCCTTCTCACATACTCCATCGTGATTGCCTTTTGGGTGTTTATCCAGGTTTGGACCATGGCCGGGCGGATGACGAATTTGCTAAACGGCCTTCTGGTTCCTATCTGTACGTATGTTATTTTAGCCATTTCCTTAAATTTGACGGTAGGCATTTTAGGGGAATTAAGCTTGGGCCATGCAGGCTTTATGTGCGTGGGCGCGTTTTCCGGCGCGTTTTTCACGAAGGCTGCGGCAAGCGTGATTCCCTCTGTGGGGATGCGGTTTGGCATCGCGATTTTTATCGGCGCCGCGGCCGCGGCTCTCTGCGGCTTCCTTATCGGCATTCCGGTTCTTCGGCTTAAGGGGGATTACCTGGCTATCGTTACCCTGGCGTTCGGGGAGATTATTAAGAACCTAATCAATGTGCTTTACGTGGGAAAGGATGGCCGCGGCTTCCATTTTTCCATGAAAGACGTGGCCTCCTTAAAGCTGGAAGCAGATGGGGAGGTGCTGATTAAAGGGGCACAGGGGATTACCGGCACACCCAAGGCTTCCACCTTTATTGTGGGGATTATCCTTGTGCTCATTGCCTTGTTTATTATTTTAAATTTGATTGATTCCAGAACCGGCCGGGCCATTATGGCTATCCGTGACAACCGGATTGCGGCCGAGTCTGTGGGGATAAATATTACGAAATACAAGCTGTTAGCGTTTACGGTTTCCGCCTCCTTAGCGGGGGTGGCGGGGGTGCTGTACGCCCACAACTTATCCAGCCTTGCCGCCACGCCGAAGAATTTTGGCTATAATATGTCCATTATGATCCTGGTATTCGTGGTGCTTGGGGGAATCGGGAATATCCGGGGCTCTATGATCGCTGCCGTAGTTTTAACGGCTCTGCCGGAGCTTCTTCGGGGCCTTAATAATTACCGTATGCTGATCTACGCCATTGTGTTGATTGTGATGATGCTGTTTAATTCCGCCCCTAAGGCGATTGAGCTGCGGGAAAGGTTTTTGGGGAATCTTAAGAGGAAACAGCGAAAGGAGGCGGCTTAAATGGCAATGCTGGACGTAAAAAATTTAAGTATCTCCTTTGGCGGCTTAAAGGCGGTGGATGATTTCCACATGGCGATTGAAAAGGGCCAGCTTTACGGCCTCATCGGGCCTAACGGCGCGGGAAAAACCACGGTGTTTAACCTTTTGACCGGGGTGTATAAACCAGATTCCGGGAGCATTGAGCTGGATGGGATGAACATTACGGGAAGGAAAACCACTGACATTAACCAGGCCGGCGTAGCCAGGACATTCCAGAATATCCGGCTGTTTAAGGAGCTGTCAGTGCTTGACAATGTAAAGGCGGGGCTGCATAACCACCATCCATATTCCACCATTGAGGGGATCCTGCGCCTGCCCCGTTACTTTAAGGTGGAGAAGGCCATGGATGAGCAGGCCATGGAGCTGCTAAAGGTATTTGACTTAGACGGGGAAGCCGGTTACAAGGCCTCCAACCTTCCTTACGGCAAGCAGCGGAAGCTGGAAATCGCAAGAGCCCTTGCCACGGAGCCGAAGCTTCTCCTTTTGGATGAGCCTGCGGCGGGCATGAACCCTAATGAAACGAAAGAATTGATGGATACCATCTGCTTTGTCCGTGAGCATTTTGATATGACTATCCTGTTGATTGAGCATGACATGAAGCTGGTTTCCGGGATTTGTGAGAAGCTGACGGTGTTAAACTTCGGCCAGGTGCTGGCGGAAGGGGGCACGTCGGATGTGCTTAATGATCCCGAGGTAATTAAAGCATACCTGGGGGAATAGGAGGAGAGGATTATGGCATTGCTGGAAGTGAACGGCCTGGAAGTGTATTACGGCGTTATCCAGGCGATAAAAGGAATCTCCTTTACGGTAGAGCAGGGAGAAGTGATTGCATTGATCGGCGCCAACGGCGCGGGGAAGACCACCACCCTTCAGACTATCACCGGCTTAATCCCTTCAAAGGCAGGGACGATCCTGTATGAAGGGAAGGAGATTACCAGGCTGCCGGGCCATAAGCTGGTTCCCATGGGGATTGCCCATGTGCCGGAGGGGCGGCGGGTGTTTGCACAGCTGTCCGTGCTCCAGAACCTGCGCCTTGGGGCTTATACCAGAAGGGACAAAAACGAGGTGGAGAAAACCTTGGAGGTGGTTTATTCCCGGTTCCCCCGCTTGAAGGAGCGGCAGAACCAGCTGGCCGGGACTCTTTCCGGAGGGGAGCAGCAGATGTTAGCCATGGGCAGGGCGTTGATGAGCCATCCTAAGCTGATTGTCATGGATGAGCCTTCCATGGGGCTTTCACCTATTTATGTCAATGAGATTTTTAATATTATTAAGAAAATCAATGGGGACGGGACTACGGTTCTTTTGGTGGAGCAGAATGCGAAAAAGGCGCTGTCTATCGCTAACCGAGCCTATGTGCTGGAGACGGGAACCATCGTCCTGTCCGGTGACGCCAAGGAGCTGATGAACAATGATTCGGTGAAGAAGGCATACTTAAGCGAGTAGCAGGGGAAGGGGGTTTTTGCATTGTCTGTGATGCTTCAGAAAGCGATTGAAGTGGCCACGGAAGCGCTAAAGGGGAAAGAGGACGGGAATGGGCGCCCATACGTGGAGCACGCTCTGCGGGTAATGGAAAAGATGAGCACGGAAGAGGAAAAGATCGTGGCGGTTCTCCATGATGTTTTGGAGGATTCGGAGTGGTCGGCCAGGGATCTGAGCGCCTTGGGGTTTTCCAAAACCGTGGTGGATGGGGTGGAACAGCTGACCAAGCGGCGGGATATGACGTATTATGAATACATTGAGGATATCAGCTGCAGCGAGCTGGCTTCCAAGGTCAAGATAGCGGAGGTTTTAGATAACCAGGACGTGGTGCGGGTGAATAAAATGTCCTTTAAGACGTATTCCCTGGAAGAGCGGGCTGCGAAGACCATTAAGCTGTTAAATCACGAACAGGTAAATATCCGGCGGTAGGATCCCGGCATCATTCATGAAATACAGCCTCCTTGCATATACTGTATCAGTATAGCAAGGGGGTATTTTTATGGACAATTTTCATGTATACAAGGATATGGAAGCCCGGACGAAGGGGGAAATCTATATCGGGGTCGTAGGGCCGGTGCGGACAGGGAAATCTACGTTTATCAAGCGGTTTATGGAGCTTTTGGTCATCCCTGCCATGGAGGATGAAAACAGCCGGAATTTAAGCCGGGATGAGCTTCCCCAGAGCGCGGCGGGGAAGACCATTATGACCACCGAGCCGAAATTTATCCCGAAGGAAGCCGCAGGGATTGAGCTTGGGGACGGGATCGGGGTCAAGGTAAGGCTGATTGACTGTGTAGGCTTTATGGTGGAAGGGGCTGGGGGGCATATTGAAAACGGCGGGGAGCGGATGGTGAAAACGCCCTGGTTTGAGGAGGAGATTCCCTTCACCAAGGCGGCGGAGATCGGCACGCGCAAGGTGATTACTGACCATTCCACCATCGGCGTGGTCGTGACCAGCGACGGCTCCTTTGGGGATTTGGGGCGGCAAAATTACATAAATGCGGAACAGACGGCTATAAGTGAGCTGAAGGCTTTGCAAAAGCCTTTTATCGTGCTGTTAAATTCGGTGCGCCCCTATTCGGACGAGACGGTATCCTTAGCCCGCTCCCTGGAGGAAGAGTACGGGGTCAGCGTGATGCCCATTAACTGCGAGCAGCTGAAGAAGGAGGATGTTTACCATATCCTGGAAAAGGTTTTGAAGGAATTCCCGGTGGTGCGCTTAGACTTCGTGATACCGAAATGGCTGGAGATTTTGCCCGGAACCCATCCCATTAAGGCTCAGGTGATCGAGGGGGCGAAGCAGGTCTTAAGCCAGGTGGGGCAGATGAAGGATGTAGCCGGGGGGATGGAGGATATCCATACGGATTCCATGAAGGAGATCCGGCTGGATCGAATGAATATGGCTGACGGCTGCGTTACCATGAACGTGGTGATGGATGACGGCTGCTATTACCAGATTTTAAGCGATTTTACCGGCCTTCCCATTGAAGGGGAGTATCAGCTGATGCAGACGTTAGAAAGCCTGGCGAAGATGCAGAAGGAGTATGTGAAGGTGCAGGATGCCTTAAGCCAGGTGCGGCTGAAGGGATATGGGGCGGTGACTCCGGAGCGGTCGGAAATCCTCTTAGAGGATCCCCAGGTGATCCGCCACGGGAACAAGTATGGGGTGAAGATCAAGGCGGAGGCGCCTTCCATCCATATGATCAAAGCCCAGATCCAGACGGAAATCGCCCCTATCGTGGGCAGCGAGCAGCAGGCCCAGGATTTGATTGCCTACATCAAGGAAAGCTCCAGGGAGGATCCGGAGGGAATATGGGACGCCAATATTTTCGGGAAGTCCATCGAGCAGATTGTGGGGGACGGAATCCATGGGAAAATATCCCAGTTAACGGATGAAAGCCAGATGAAGCTGCAGGATACCATGCAAAAAATTATCAATGACAGTAATGGGGGGATGATCTGCATTATTATCTGATTTCTTTTTGTATTTTATGGTATTTTGCGAGTACTTATGTTATAATGATTAAACAATGCAGTGTGTGATAAACTATAAGGAGATACAGGAGGGATTTCATGAAACTAGAATTTATCGGAGCGGCTCACGAGGTGACAGGAAGCTGCCATTACCTTGAGGTTGGCGGCACGCGGCTGTTTGTGGACTGCGGCATGGAACAGGGACAGAATTTATATGAGAACGTAGAGCCGCCTGTAGGCTACAACGAAATTGATTTCGTGCTTCTTACCCATGCCCACATCGACCACGCAGGCCTTCTGCCCTTTATATACGCCAGGGGCTTCAGGGGAAGGGTGATTGCCACGGAGGCGACGGCGGATTTATGCGATATCATGCTTCGTGACAGCGCCCATATCCAGGAAATGGAGGCAGAGTGGAGGAACCGGAAGGGGCGGCGTGCCGGGATGGAGAAGGTGGAGCCACTTTATCAGATGAAGGATGCCCTGGGGGTAATTAATCTGATTGAATCTTATCCCTACCAAAGGACGGTAAAGCTGAATGAGGAGATCCAGATCCGTTTTACGGATGCAGGCCATCTCCTTGGTTCCGCGTCCATTGAAGTGTGGGCGAAGGAAGGGGAGCTGGAGAAGAAGCTGGTATTTTCCGGGGATATTGGGAATAAAAATAAGCCCTTGATCCGGGATCCCCAGTATATTGACCAGGCGGATTACGTGATCATGGAGTGCACCTATGGGGATCGCTATCATAAGAAGCAGAAGGGCTATGCCCAGAGCCTGGCGGCCATCATCCAAAAGACCTTGGATCGGGGCGGGAACGTGGTGATCCCGGCCTTTGCCGTAGGGCGTACCCAGGAGCTGCTTTACTTTATCCGCCAGATTAAGGCGGAGAATATGGTGACGGGCCACGACAGCTTTGAGGTATATGTAGACAGCCCCCTGGCGGTGGAGGCCACCCATGTGTTTAAGAACAATATGCGGGAGTGCTTTGACGAGGAGACCAGCGAGCTGGTGTCCCAGGGCATTAACCCTATCGATTTCCAGGGCTTAAAGCTTTCCATTACCAGCGAGGAATCCCGGAACATTAACTTTGACGAGACGCCGAAGGTGATTATTTCTGCGGCGGGGATGTGCGACGCCGGGCGTATCCGCCATCATTTAAAGCATAACCTGTGGCGCTCGGAGTGTACCGTTGTGTTTGCCGGATACCAGGCGGAGGGAACCATCGGAAGGAGCCTTTTGGAAGGAGCCAGGGAAGTGAAGCTGTTCGGGGAGACTATCGACGTGAATGCCCAGATTGAATTGATCGATGGCATCAGCGGCCATGCGGACAGGAACGGCTTGATGGAGTGGATCGGCGCATTTAAGGAAAAGCCGGATCATGTGTTTATGGTGCACGGGCAGGATACGGTCTGCGACTATTTTGCGGAAGGGCTGAAAAAAGAGCTTGGTCTTTTGGCGTCGGCTCCTTTTTCCGGTTCCGTGTTTGATTTAGGGGAGAATGTCTGGATCCGCGAGGCAGCGGGCATCCCGGTGGTCAAGGCCACGGTGGCCAAGAAGCGGGCGGATTCCGTGTTTACCAGGCTTCTGGCGGCAGGAGAAAGGCTGCTTAGGGTCATCCGCCGCAACGAAGGCGGGACGAATAAGGAGCTGGCTAAATTTACGGATCAGATTATGTCCCTGTGCGATAAATGGGATCGGTAAGGGATTGATGGATAAAGGAAAGGAAGTATGCCGCCATGGGAAAGGTACAAATCTATACGGACGGTTCGGCCAGGGGAAACCCAGACGGGCCGGGAGGATACGGTACGATCCTTCAGTTCATGGATCAAAAAGGCGTTCTTCATGAGAAAACCATGTCCGGCGGCTATAAGCGGACCACCAATAACCGGATGGAGCTTTTGGCTGCCATCAAGGGGCTGGAAGCGCTGAACCGCCCCTGCCAGGTGGAGCTGTATTCCGATTCCAAATATTTGGTTGACGCCTTTAACCAGCATTGGATTGAAAATTGGATTGCCAATCATTGGAACCGGGGGAAGAGCGGGCCGGTAAAAAACATTGATTTGTGGGAACGGCTGTTGAAAGCTAAGGAACCCCACCAGGTCTCCTTTATCTGGGTAAAGGGCCATGCCGGCCATCCGTTAAACGAGAGGTGCGATAAGCTGGCTACCTCGGCGGCGGATGGAGACGTGCTGGAAGATGATCCAGGAATAGCTTAAGGAAACTTTACAAAATATTACGTCTTCCGTTTTCATATTCCTTTTCCCTTTTGTTTATGCTATCTTAAATGATAGATGATGATTCCCGCGAGCAATGGTCCTAAGCGCCAGTGGCGCTTGTTTAGGACGGACCGGAACGGAGTGTAGACCTAAGCGCCAGTGGCGCTTGTTTAGGACGGACCGGAACGGAGTGTAGACCTAAGCGCCAGTGGCGCTTGTTTAGGACGGATCGGAACGGAGTGTAGACCTAAGTGCCATGTTTACACGAGCATTTGGCGAATGCCGCGAGGGTCACATACCCCGCTGATTTCAGCGGGGGTGTTGACTATGGATAGGCCTATTGCCAGTCATCGGCTTTCGGAATAGGTTAAACCCATTCCAAAAGATTCAGATTGTTCGGATTGGATGAATTAGATGAAGGCGGGGCAAAACAAAGGGAAAAGGAAGGTTTGCATGAACCGGGATTTAAAGATATGGTCGGTGATTTTGGGGCTCTTGGTTATGGGGATTGGGATTACTTCCGTTACCCATTCCTTTACCGGCAGCGGGTACAGGACGGTTAAAGCGGCAGACGAGGGGGCGAAAACAGAAGGGACGGCTTTTTCTGCTGCCCCTTCCCAGGAGGATTCCCAAATCCTGGGGCTGTGTGCCCCTTCCCAGGAGGAAGCACTTGCAGAATCGGAGCAGGACTGCCGCGCCCGCCTGGCGGAGTATCCAGATCGCTTAGAGGAACTGGATGCCCAGATTGGGCGGATGCGTGC
Organism: Lachnospiraceae bacterium; assembly: GCA_910575565.1. Lineage (GTDB taxonomy): Bacteria > Bacillota > Clostridia > Lachnospirales > Lachnospiraceae > Caccovicinus. Next base: position 68,128 of record CAJTFL010000019.1, read on the forward strand.
CGTAGAGACGGATAATACGGTTCAGTCGGTAAAGTCAGCCGTGCGGACGGAACAGGAGATCTGGGAGCGGGAGCTGGATGTGGTTTACAGCCTTCTGTCGGAGCTTTTGGATGATGAGGAAAAGGAGAAGCTGCGCGCCGGCCAGCAGCAGTGGATCAAGGAGCGGGACAGGAAAGCCAGGCAGGCTTTGGGGAAGGGAAACGGCGCCTCCATGGAAAGCGTGGAATACAGCGCTTCCATCGCCGGGTCTACCAGGGACAGGGTGTACGAGCTGGTGGGACAGTACCAGGATTAAGAAGGGATTTTCCCTTCTTTTTTCTTTTCCTAGGAAATTATAGAATGCTGCTTTGGTTTGCTTCCTATAGCCGCCTCGCTGGGACGAACCAAAATTACCTGGGGGACATATGATATTGTAAGCCAGCTGGAAAAGCAGTTCGGTTGGGCGGACTGTCCGCGCAGAACGCGGTGTATCAGCTGGAAACAAATAGAGGGAGTGATGATATGTGTTATGATTCAATGGCTTCCGAGTTTGGAGGGAATTCGAGCTGCTGTGGAAGCTCGAATTGCTGTGAAGGTTCTGGGTGTGGGGAAAATATAAACTGTGGAAGTAATCAGAACTGCGCAAATAACCAGAACTGTGGTAATGGAGGATGCAGCGGGCTGAATTCCTGCTGGAGGGGGCATCAGGGTTCTCCCGGCCCCCGGGGTCCTATGGGTCTTCCCGGCCCCCGGGGTCCTATGGGTCCTCCCGGCCCCCAGGGTCCTATGGGTCTTCCCGGCCCCCAGGGTCCTATGGGTCCTTCCGGCCCCCAGGGTCCTATGGGTCCTCCCGGCTCCCAGGATCCTATCGGTTCTATTGGGTTGAGATTAAGCGAGGCGGAGGCCTATGATCCGAACCGGCAGTATCAGCAGGGGGATCTGGTTTACAGGAATGGCGCTTTATATCGTGCAAACAAGAATTTCCCGATAGGAGTGCCGGAAGTATCCCCGGACTTTGATCTGGTGGCTGCGGCAGGTCTTCCCGGACCAACTGGTCCTACCGGAGTTCAGGGTCCCCAGGGTTCTCAGAGGATTCCGGGTCCAGCCGGAGCCCAGGGTCCTCAGGGGATTCCAGGAGTCACCGGGCCTCAGGGTCCCCAAGGCCCTCAGGGTGTTCCAGGGGTTGCCGGTTCAGCCGGCTCCCAAGGTCTCCAGGGAGTGCCAGGAGCCACAGGCCCTGCGGGAGCGCCAGGAGCCACGGGAGCCACAGGCCCTGCGGGAGCGCCAGGAGCCACGGGAGCCACAGGCCCTGCGGGAGCGCCAGGAGCCACGGGAGCCACAGGCCCTGCGGGAGTGCCAGGAGCCACGGGGGCCACAGGACCTGCGGGAGCGCCAGGAGCCACGGGGGCCACAGGCCCTGCGGGAGCGCCAGGAGCCATGGGAGCCACAGGCCCTGCGGGAGCGCCAGGAGCCACGGGGGCCACAGGCCCTGCGGGAGCGCCAGGAGCTATGGGAGCCACAGGCCCTGCGGGAGTGCCAGGAGCCACAGGAGCCACAGGCCCTGCGGGAGCGCCAGGAGCCACGGGGGCCACAGGACCTGCTGGTACAGTGCCTGTGCTGCAGGCGTTGATGGCAGTTTGTGATGGGGCGCAGGCTCCGGGAAGGAATGGACTCATTTACTTTACCGAACCTTTGTTTATCACGGGCACGGATATTGCGCATCCTATGAATGTCGGTATGTTTTCTCTGGTGAAAAGCGGAACATATGAGATTTCGTATCATTCGGTTGGCACGAATGCGTCTTCTGCTTATCTGCCGGCTCTGGTCGGTTTGCATCTTACCGCTAATTATGATGTAATTCCTGGAACAACTTCCTTGGCGACCGTAACCGGGGAAGATTATAAGGTAGATCTTTCAGGGACTGCGTTTATCACGGCAGATGCCGTACCGGTTAAGATTGCCCTGATGACGGAGACCATGTATGGACGGTTTACCAACACATCCGTAACCATCCGCAAGATGGATTAAGGATAACGAAACGGAAGAATCGATGAATGAGTCGATTTGCGAAAGGCCGGCCTAAAGTTTTACGGGCCGGCCAAATTGGTTTGATTCTGGAGCTTGAATGCATTTGCGATGAGAATGCGGCATATGCCTTTACCGACGATACAGCAGGGATTCTTTTGTTCTATGGGAAAGTGTGTGCTTTGGAACAAAAAACGGGCGCTCCCTCAGCGGAAATCGATAAAGGAAAGTTCGTGCGGACACGATTTTCCTTTATGCGATTCCCGCCGGCTGAACTTTTTACTTGAAAATTAAAATCCTCTATGTTACCATAGTACGAGGTAGAAGTTTGTAAAATTTTCATTTTGGGAGGTTTTTCTATGGCATTTTTTGCGCAGTTGATTTTTTATGTGATTAAAGCGGCATTTTTTGCGGTTTTAGCATATGCGGGGATTGTGTTGGGGAAAAAGTACAGGGATAAAAAAGATTTGCAGAAGAACAAATAGGCTTGGAGGTAACGAGAGGTGGAAAATTATCAGGATTTTCTGAAATATGACCAGGCGGTTGCCCGGTATAAGGGATGGCAGTCAGCTGGCAGCTTAACGGAGCGCCCCTTTGGGGTGAATGAGCTGAGGGAGGCGTTTCTGGCGTTTTTTGAGAGCAAGGGGCATCTAAGGCTGAAGAGCTTTTCTTTGGTTCCCCATAACGATAAAAGCCTTCTGCTGATTAATTCCGGCATGGCGCCCTTAAAGCCCTACTTCACCGGGCAGGAGATCCCACCGAGGACCAGGGTCACTACCTGCCAGAAGTGCATCCGCACCGGGGATATCGAAAATATCGGCAAGACGGACCGGCATGGGACTTTTTTTGAGATGCTGGGCAATTTTTCTTTCGGGGATTACTTTAAGACGGAAGCCATCCACTGGTCCTGGGAGTTTTTAACCGGGGTGATTAAGCTGGATCCGGAGCGGCTGTATCCTTCCATCTACCAGGAGGACGACGAGGCCTATGCCATCTGGAATGAGCAGGTGGGGATCCCGGGAGAGCGGATTTTCCGTTTCGGCAAGGGGGATAATTTCTGGGAGCATGGTTCCGGCCCCTGCGGCCCCTGCTCGGAGATTTACTATGACCGGGGGGAGAAGTACGGGTGCGGAAAGCCTGGCTGTACGGTAGGCTGCGACTGCGACCGCTATATCGAGGTCTGGAACAATGTGTTTACCCAGTTTGACAATGACGGCCAGGGCCATTACGAAGAGCTGGAGCATAAAAATATCGATACTGGCATGGGCTTAGAGCGGCTTGGAGTGGTCGTCCAGGATGTGGATTCCCTGTTTACCGTGGATACGAACCTGGCTCTTTTGCAGAAGGTGTGCCAGATGGCCGGCAAGGAGTATAAGAAAAACCACGAGGACGATATTTCCCTTCGGATTGTGACGGATCATATTAAGTCCTGTACCTTTATGATTTCCGACGGCATTATGCCCTCCAATGAGGGCAGAGGCTATGTGCTTCGCCGTCTTCTGCGCCGCGCCGCCCGCCATGGGAGGAAGCTTGGCATCGAAGGAAAGTTCCTGGCGGCCTTAAGCAGCACGGTGATTGAACTGTCCAAGGGCGGATATCCGGAGCTGGACGAGAAAAAAGCCATGATCCACAAGGTGCTCACCGAGGAAGAGGACAAGTTTAATAAGGCCATTGACTTAGGGCTTGCTATCCTTGGAGAGATGGAAAAGGAGATGGAGGCGGCAGGGGAAACCACGCTTTCCGGCGAGAACGCTTTTAAGCTGTATGATACCTACGGCTTCCCCCTGGATCTGACGAAAGAGATTTTGGAGGAGAAGAACTTAAAGGTTGATGAGGAAGGCTTTTCCGCCTCGATGAAGGAACAGAAAACCAAGGCCAGGGAGGCCAGGAAAACCACGAATTACATGGGAGCCGACGTAACGGTGTACCAGTCCATTGACCCGGCCATTACCACGGAGTTTACCGGCTATGATAAGCTGGAGGGGCAGACAAGGATCCTGGCGCTGACCACGGAGGATGAGGTGGTGGAAGCCCTTACCGACGGCCAAAGGGGCACGGTGATTGTGGGAGAGACCACGTTATATGCCACTATGGGCGGCCAGCAGGGCGATACGGGCTTAATTTCCGGGGCGGACGGAGAATTTAAGGTTGAAGAAACCATCAAGCTCCAAGGGGGCAAAGTGGGCCATGTAGGGGTGATGGAAAAAGGGATGCTCCAGGTAGGGGAAGCCGTTTCCACGAAAGCGGACGGGGAAAAGCGTATGGCTACGGCCAAGAATCACAGCGCTACCCATTTGCTACACAAAGCCCTGCGCACCGTCCTTGGGAGCCATGTGGAGCAGGCAGGCTCACTGGTGGCAGAGGATCGTCTCCGCTTTGACTTTACCCATTTCTCCGCCATGACTCCTGAGGAGCTAATGCGGGTGGAGGATATGGTGAATGCCCAGATCCAGGCGGCCCTGCCGGTAGTTACCCAGGTAATGGGGCTGGAGGAAGCAAAGAAGACGGGAGCCATGGCGCTGTTTAATGAAAAGTACGGTGAAAAAGTGCGGGTAGTGCGGATGGGGGATTTTTCCACTGAGCTGTGCGGCGGAACCCATGTGGAAAATACCAGCGAAGTAGCATCCTTTAAGATCCTGTCCGAGGCAGGGATTGCTTCCGGCGTCCGCAGGATCGAGGCGCTGACTTCCAAGGGGCTTTTGCATTTCTACCAGGAGGAGGAAAAGGAGCTTATCCAGGCAGCCAAGGCGGCTAAGGCCACCCCCGCAGGATTGGCGGATAAGATTGGGCAGATGATGGAGGAGATCAAGGCCCTACACGCGGAGAATGAGAAGCTGAAAAATAAGCTGGCCAAAGATTCCCTGGGCGATGTGATGGATCAGGTAAAGGAGATCAAGGGAGTGTCTTTCTTGGCCTCCCAGGCAGACGGCACGGACATGAACGGCTTGAGGAACTTAGGCGACCAGATTAAGGAAAAGCTTGGGGACGGGGTGATTGTGCTGGCCTCTGTCGTCGAGGGGAAAGTAAACCTGATGGCGACGGCTACGGAGGGAGCCATGAAAAAGGGCGCCCACGCGGGGAACCTGATTAAGGGGATTGCCGGGTTTGTAGGCGGAGGCGGCGGAGGCCGGCCGAATATGGCCCAGGCCGGAGGGAAAAATCCGGATGGGGTGGCAAAAGCCCTTGAGGAAGCCGCGGCTGTTTTGGAAGGGCAGCTGGGGTAAAAAGGGCACAAAAGTCGGCAAATGCAAAAAATATAAAATTTTGGTTAAATTTTTCTTGACGTATGCTGATTTTATGCTATAATTACAGCAGTGCTAAAATAAACCCAAACAGTTGTATTTGAAGTTTTATGCACAAATACCGGACTGGAGGGAGGTTAGGTGTGAGCTATGTCGAACGTGATTGTTAAGGATAACGAGAGTTTGGACAGCGCTTTACGCAGATTCAAAAGAAACTGTGCAAAGGCTGGCATTCAGCAGGAAATTCGCAAAAGAGAGCATTACGAGAAGCCAAGCGTAAGACGGAAGAAGAAGTCTGAAGCTGCTCGGAAGCGCAAGTATAATTAATGCTTAAATAGTCCTGGTTCCCTATGGGGAATCAGGGCTTTTTTCGATCTGAAGGGTCTTCTATTTTCCTGCTTCCCTGCATAGGCTGTAATAATGATTGCTTCCGGAGAATGCAGGGTGAAAAAGGAACGGGTCATCTCGGCGATGAAGCTTCCTATGGATGTGTTTTTAGGGGAGCTTGTGGTGTCGCTGATTGGGCGCAGGGCAGTTTACGTGGAGAATTACCGGTCGATCCTATTTTATACGGATACCAGGCTTAAGCTGCAGGGGAAGGACTGCAAATTAACGGTGACGGGGAAGCGGCTTTTTGTGGAGTATTACACGGGGGACAATATGAAGGTAACTGGGCTGATTGAATCCGTGGAGCTGGAAGCTTAAGGAAAGCATTTCCGGACACCCTAAGAAAGGCGGTAGCAAAAGTGGAATGGTTTCTCCGCAGATATCATGGGTTTATGGTGGTAAAGCTTAGGGGGTATTCCCCGGAGCGGTTTTTAAACCTTTGCAATGCCAGGGAAATCCCTGTGTGGAACTTAAAATACCGGGACGGAGGTTATGAGTTCTGCGTTGCCCTGGACAAATTTTTAAAGCTTCGCCCTTTAGCAAAGAAGTCCCATGTGCGCCTTGTGGTGAAGGAGCGCGTCGGCCTTCCCTTTTTCTTAAGGGAAAATCGAAAGCGTGTCGGTTTTTTGGCTGGGTTTGTCCTGTTTTTCCTGATGCTTTACGGCCTGTCCTTATTTTTGTGGGATATCCAGGTGGAAGGAAACCGGAAGTATACGTATGAGGTGCTGTCCGACTATTTAAAGACCCAGGACGTTGTTTTGGGCATGAGGAAATCTAAGATTGATTGTGACAGCCTGGAAGCTTCCCTGAGGGATTACTTTCCGGAAATTACCTGGGCAGCCGCCAGGGTGTCCGGAACAAGGCTTCTGATCTCCATTAAGGAGAATGAGGTCCTTTCCCGGATCCCAGAAAAAGACGAGACGCCCTGCGATCTGGTGGCCTCCAGGGCAGGGGTGGTTTCCGGACTGGTGGTCAGGCAGGGGAAGGCCAAGGTCAAGGAGGGGGAGCAGGTGGAGGAAGGCCAGGTGCTAATCAGCGGGGCCATCCCTATTTATGACGACAGCGGGCAGTTAAAGGAGATCCATTACGTCAGGGCCGACGGCGATGTGGTGGCCGATACGGAATATAGACTGTCTGAAACCTTTCCCAGGCTCTATACGGCGGAGGCGGAAACCGGCAGGAAGAAACAGGGGATTTTCATCAAAGCAGGGCCGTGGTCCGGCACTTTCCTCCTTCCCTCAAAAGAAGGCGAGGAATGGGTATACTTAACCCAGGAGCATCAGGCAAAGGTGTTTGCCAATTTGTACCTTCCCATTTATTGGGGGATTATCCGGGGGCGCCAGGTGGTCCGCTATGAGCGGTTTTACACAGAAGATGAGGAAAATTTGGTTTCCGAGGGAATTTATCGGAATTTTGTGAAAAATTTAGAAGAAAAGGGGGTACAAATAATCGAAAATAATGTTAAAATACTAGAGGATGAAGCTGTGTGCAGGATGGAGGGAACGATAAAGGCCCGCCAGCCCATTACCCAGGTTCAGCGGATCACAGATTTGGAGGAGACCAAAGAGCTAGATGAGCATAGTGGAGAACATGATTGACATTCCGGTTGAACACGAGAGAAATGTATGCGGCCAGTTTGATGCATATTTAAAGAAGATCGAGAAGACGCTCCATGTCACCATGGTAAACCGTGACGGGGCTTTAAAGATCATCGGGCCTAAGCAGGGCGTTGACCGGGCAAAAAGCGTATTCCAAAACCTGATTGAGCTGTCCCGCCGGGGCAATGCCATCGGGGAGCAGAACGTGGATTACGCCCTTTCCTTATCTTTTACCGAGGATGACGGGCAGATTTTGGAGATCGATCAGGACATTATCTGCCGGACGGCTGCGGGGAGGCCCATAAAGCCGAAAACCATGGGGCAGAAGCAGTATGTGGACGCCATCCGGGAAAAGATGATCGTATTCGGCATCGGCCCTGCGGGGACGGGGAAAACCTACCTGGCCATGGCCATGGCGATACAGGCGTTTAAAAGCGGAGAGGTGGGAAGGATCATCTTAACCCGCCCGGCCATTGAAGCGGGGGAAAAGCTTGGGTTTCTGCCGGGTGACTTGCAGAGCAAGATTGATCCTTACCTGCGTCCCCTTTACGACGCCCTTTACCAGATTATGGGTCCGGAAAGCTATCTCCATAATTCGGAGAAAGGCCTGATTGAGGTAGCCCCCCTGGCTTATATGCGGGGGCGGACATTGGACAATGCCTACATCATTTTGGATGAGGCCCAGAATACTACCCCGGCCCAGATGAAGATGTTCCTTACCCGGATTGGCTTTGGGTCAAAGGTGATTGTCACTGGGGATCAAACCCAGAAGGATCTTCCGGGAGGGGCGGCAAGCGGCCTGGATACGGCCTTAAAGGTGCTTAAACGGATTGATGACATCGGCTTTTGCCGCTTAACCAGCCAGGATGTGGTGCGCCATCCCCTGGTGCAGAAAATCGTACAGGCTTACGATGAGTATGAATCCAAGAGCCAGGGAAAAGATCTGGCAAAGAGGCCGGGTAAGGAGCGGAAATTCCGTTAAACGGGACGGGAAACAGGACGGAGAGGACAAGGTATGACGATTAACTTTGAAGATGAGACAGGAAAAGCGCTGGATTTGCCCGTTAAAGAGATTATCGAAGAGATTGTGGCGGAAGCGCTGGACTATGAAGGCTGTCCGTATGAAGCGGAGGTTTCGGTGGTGCTGACGGACAATGAAGAGATACGCAGGCTGAATAAGGAATACCGGGACATTGACCGGCCTACGGACGTGCTTTCATTTCCCATGCTGGAATATCCTGCGCCTTCCGATTTTTCCCAGGCGGAGGAGGGTTATGAGGACTGCTTTAACCCGGAGACGGGGGAGCTGATGCTGGGGGATATTATCCTTTCGGCGGACAAGGTTAAGGAGCAGGCAAGGCTTTACGGCCATTCCCAGGCCAGGGAGCTGGCGTTTTTGGTGGCCCACAGTATGCTTCACCTATGCGGCTATGACCATATGGAGGATCAGGAACGGGCGGAGATGGAAAGAAGGCAGGAAGAAATTTTAGGGCTTAGGGGGTACAGAAGATGAGAAAGGGATTGATTTGGCTGGCCTTGGTATGCCTTGTGGCAGGGACGGCAGGCGGTTGTGGGAAAAAGTATGAGGAGGCGGTGGCCTCTGCGGAGACTACCGTGGAGGAGGCGGAGATTACCATTATCCAGGAAACCACGGAGCCGGAGACGGAGGAGGAGACGAAGGGAACAGGGATCCTGGATCTGTCAGAGCGGCAGGGGATCGACGGCAAGGTGCGCAGCTACCTTACCGGGCAGTGGGTGGACGAGCAGGCAGGGAACCGGCGACCCATCGCCACCATGATGAGCAATGATAAGGAATCCCTGCCCCAGTACGGCATTAACCGCGCGGGGGTGGTTTACGAGGCCAACGTGGAAGGGGTCATGAACCGGTATATGTCCATTATTGAGGAATACGACGATCTGGAGCGGATCGGATCCACCAGGAGCTGCCGGACGTACTATACGTACTTTGCCCGGGAATTTGACGCGATTTATTCCCATTTCGGCCAAAGCACCTTTGCCGTGCCCTACCTGGACAATGTGGACAACATCAACGGGATAGAGGGGATCGGCTCGGTGGCTTTTTACCGTTCCAGCGATAAAAAATCTCCCCATAACGCCTATACCAGCGGGGAACGGCTAAAAAGCGCCATTGAAAAGCTGGGGTATTCCACGGAGTATAGCGAGGATTACCATGGGCATTACCAGTTTGCCGACGGGGAATACCATTTGGAGGATGATTACGGGGACGGGGCAGCGGATGCGGGGAAGGTTGTTCCCGGGTACGTGATGAACGAAGCTTACTTCGTGTACAGCCAGGAGGACGGCCTGTACCACCGCTACCAGTACCGGGATGTGCATAAAGGCGATGAAGGGCCTATAACGGTGAAGAACGTATTGATCCAGTACTGCCAGACCGGCCGCTATGCCACCACCCAATATTTGAATATCAATGTACATACTTCCGGCGAAAATGGGTATTACTTTACCAACGGGAAAGGGATACCGATTACCTGGGAAAAGGACGGGGAGTTTGGCGTTACCCATTATTACGGGCCGGATGGAAAGGAAATCATCTTGAATCAGGGCAAGACCTGGGTCTGCATCGTAAATGCCCTGGATGAGAATAAAACCGAGATCTATGGAGAATAACAGCAGGAACCAAAAAGAAAGGAATACCAGAGGAAATCCTGGGGCCAATCAAGGGCAGGCTGCCCAAAAGGCTGCCGCGGCTCATGCCGCGGCCAGGGGGCAGGCATACCCTGCCAGGACACCGGATGGCGCTTTGCCAAGGAAGCGCACGGCAAAAAGCTCTGATGGGGCAAATTTCGTCATCCAGGGGAGCATTTTGGCCGTGGCAGGGATCATGGTGCGGCTAATCGGCCTGGTTTACCGGATCCCTTTGATTGGGATTATCGGGGATGAGGGGAACGGCTACTATACTTCCGCCTTCAGTATTTATTCGATTTTGCTGATTGTATCCTCCTACAGCCTTCCCACGGCAGTTTCCAAGATGGTTTCTGCTAAGATTGCCAAAGGGCAGTATCGGAATTCCGTGAGGATTTACAAGGCTTCCCTGGTCTATGCCGCAGTGGTGGGCGGGATCGCTGCCGGCCTGATGTGGTTTGGGGCCGATGCCTTTGCCGGAGCCATGAAGATGCCTTATTCCAGCTATGCCCTGCGCACCTTGGCGCCAACCATTTGGATCATGGCTTTTTTAGGGGTTCTGCGGGGATATTTCCAGGGAACGGGAACCATGGTTCCCACTGCTGTTTCCCAGATTTTAGAGCAGATCATGAATGCAGCCGTCAGCATCGGCGCTGCCTGGTATCTGTTTCGGGAAGGCGAACGGGCGAACCTAGTCCGTGGCGGGACGGAGTATTCCTACGCTTTTGGCGCCGCAGGAGGAACCATCGGAACCGGAGCCGGGGCTTTGGCGGCGTTTTTGTTCTGCCTGCTGCTAATGGTTTCCTACAAGCCGATTATGCAAAAGCAGTACAGGAAGGATCGGGCCGGGGCAACGGAAGGGTACGGAAGGATTGCCGGAACGCTGACGCTGACCATCCTGCCGATCGTGTTAAGCAGCACGGTTTATAACATCAGCTCCGTGCTGGATAATTTCTTTTTCGGCCAGGGAATGGATTACCTGGGGCAGGGGGAGCTGATTGCCGCCCAATGGGGGATTTTTGGAAAATACCATACGCTGTTTATGATCCCGGTGGCCATCGCAAATGCCTTGTCTTCCTCCCTGATCCCCTCCCTTTCCATGGCGGTAGCTAACCGGGATCGGGGGCAGGTGTTGGATAAGGTGAGCACGGCCATCCGCTTTTCCATGCTTATCGCCATCCCGGCTACCGTGGGGCTTACGGTGCTGGCAGCGCCCATTAGTAACCTGCTGTTTCCCAGCAAAAGCGGGGAGCTGCTGATTAAGATTACCGTGGCAGGGGCGTCGGCGGTAGTGTTTTATTCGCTGTCTACCATAACCAACGCCATTTTGCAGGGGATTAACCATATGAACGTTCCCTTAAGGAATGCGTCAGTTTCCCTGGCTCTCCATGTGGTCATGCTCCTGGTGATGCTCTATGGGCTGAAATGGGGGATTTATGCCGTTATTTTTTCCAATATCCTCTTTGCCTTGTTTATGTGCATATTGAATGGGGCAGCTATCCGGAAATACCTGCGCTACCGCCAGGAGGTGAAAAAAACCTTCCTCCTGCCGGCTTTATGTGCGCTGATTATGGGCTGTGCCTGTTATGGGGCGTCCTTTGGCCTTTCCAGGCTCCTTCCCCAGGGAAGGCTTTGGCTGGGTGTGCAGGTATTGGCAGCAGTACTTGTTGCCGTGGCGGTTTACGGGGTTTGCCTGATTAAGCTGGGGGCGGTGGATGAGGTGGAATTGTACGATATGCCGTCGGGGCGCAGGCTGATCCGGGTGGCTAGGAAATTTCGGCTTTTATGATAAAACATGGTTAAAGCGGAAAGAAAAAGCAGATACTATACTTTGGAAAAGGAGGTTATCCATGAAAAAGTATTATATCTGCTTTTTTTTGCTGCTGGGAGGAATTCTGACTGTTTTGGCGGCTGGCTTTTTCCTGTATCCGGGCAAGGAGGGGGAAGAAACGGCTCCGCTGGAGGAGACAGAGGAATCCACCGTGTTCATCCCGGAAACGGAGACTGCCCCGGAGGATCGGATTGTGATTAACCAGGAGGAGGTTAAGCCGGGGAAGAAGGAGGAAAATAAGTTTTTCCTGGTATCGGAGGATGGGTTTTTGCTGGTATTTGGCAGCAACCGGACGGAAATCTGCCTGTATACCCATATCCCCATTGTGGATTTCCCGGAATCGGAGCAGGAGAAGCTGCGCCAGGGGATTTGGTTCCCGGCAATGGAGGAAATTTACAGTTATCTGGAATCTTACACCAGTTAAGAAACAGTTGCAGGAATGGATAAAAAAGGATAGAATAGTACGGGTAAAAGAAAAAGGAACGGAAGGGATGGGAAGCAGATGAAGAAGCAGGTGCTCGTGGTTGGCGGCGGCGCGTCCGGGCTTGCATCGGCGATTTGGGCAGCCAAGTCCGGGGCGAGGGTTACGGTGATTGAGCATACGGAGCGGGTGGGGAAGAAGCTTCTGTCTACGGGGAACGGCCGGTGCAACTTGACGAATGCAAAATTAGACGGACATTGCTACCGTTGCCCGGATCCGGAATTTCCTATGAAAGCCCTTGGGGCGTTTGGGTGGAAGGATACGCTGCGCTGGTTTTCTTCCATGGGAGTTTTATGCAAGAGCCGGATGGAAACGTATTATTATCCCATGTCTGACCAGGCATCTTCCGTACTGGATGCCCTTTTGCTGGAGTGCGGGCGGCTGGGGGTGGAGATTGTCACTGGCTGCCAGCCAATGGAAATCCGTCAGGAGAGGAAAAAAGGGCCGCCAAGGTTTGCTTTGTCTGCCAGCCAGGGGAGCTTTGCGGGTGACGGGCTGATTTTGGCTTGCGGTTCTAAGGCAGCGCCGAATACGGGATCGGACGGAAGCGGGTACGTTTTGGCAAAGGCCCTTGGACACCGTGTAATTAAGCCCCTGCCTGCCCTGGTACAGCTTAGATGCCAGGGGAATTGTTATAAGAGCATGGCTGGGATTCGCACCGACGCGAAGCTTACCCTGTACATTGACAGGGAGCCAATCTGCCAGGAGGAGGGGGAGCTTCAGCTTACGGACTATGGGATTTCCGGCATTCCGGTGTTTCAGTTCAGCCGTTTCGCTTCCCGGGCGCTGGATGAAAAAAAGAGGGTGCAGGTGGAGATTGACTTTTTGCCCTTTATGGATATGGAGGAAAGCCGGCTGTTTTTAAGTCGGCGTTTTGCGGATTTTGGCGATCGGAAAATGGAAGATTTCCTTACAGGCGTGGTGAATAAGAAGCTGGCCCTGGTGCTGCTTAAGCTGGCGGGGATTCCTGGGGGCGGCCTGGCCTCTGATGTGCCTGGAAAGCAGAGGGAAAGGCTTTTTGGGCAGCTTAAAAGCTACCAGGCCCTGGTAAGCTCCGTAAATCCTTTCGCCAATGCCCAGGTATGCTGCGGCGGCGTGGACATATCGGAGGTAAACCCGAAAACCATGGAGTCCCGGCTGGTTCCCGGCCTGTTTTTTGCCGGGGAGATTTTGGATGTGGATGGAATCTGCGGCGGCTATAACCTGCAGTGGGCCTGGGCTTCAGGCAAGGCGGCAGGAACCCAGGCGGCTCAGTGGGGAGAGCATGGGGCTGGGGCAAGGAAGGGTTTGGCAGAGCAAGGGCAGGGCTTGGCGGAGAGTAGGCAGGGCTTGGCAGAGCACAGGCAGGGCTTGGCGAAGCAAGGGCATGGTTTAGAGCATAGGCATGGACAGGAAGCTAAGAGCCAAAGCAGGCGGGGGAGTCTGCCAGGAAAGGCAAAAAAGGAGGGAGAACCGTGATTCGGATTCATCAGGTAACGCTTCCGATTACCCATACATATGAAGATTTGCGCATACGGACGGCAAAGCTTCTTCGGATACCGGACAGTCAGATAAAGGCCCTTAGGATTGTCAGGCAGTCGGTGGACGCCAGGAAGAAAAAGGAGATTTCCTTCAGCTATGTGCTGGATGTGGAGGCCGGTCAGGAAGGGCAGGAAGGGCAGATCGTAAAGCGGGCCAAGAACCCTAACGTATCCATCAGCCGGGAAAAGCCGTACCAGTTTCCCCTCACCGGGCAGGAAAAACTGACAAGCCCTCCCGTAATCGTGGGAAGCGGCCCGGCAGGGCTTTTCTGTGGGCTGATGCTCGCCCGCCACGGCTATGCCCCCTTGATTTTGGAGCGGGGAGGGCCGGTGGAAGATCGGGAAAGGGCCGTGAAGGATTTTTGGGAAAAGGGGGAATTAAACCCGGAAAGCAACGTGCAGTTTGGCGAAGGGGGAGCCGGAACCTTTTCCGACGGAAAGCTGAATACCTTGGTGAAAGACCCGTCAGGGCGGAACCGGAAAGTCCTGGAAACCTTTGTGGAATTCGGCGCGGATCCCTCTGTATGCTATGCCAGCAAGCCCCATATCGGGACGGATGTGCTGGGGCAGGTGGTAAAGGGGATGCGCCAGGAGATCATCCGTTTAGGGGGAGAGGTGCGGTTTTACAGCCAGGTTAGGGATATCCGGATCAAGGCGGGCAGGGTGCGCGGCGTGGCACTAAAGGAAGGGGAAGAAATCGATGCCCAGGCGCTGATCCTTGCCATAGGGCACAGCGCCAGGGATACCTTTGCGCTCCTTCAAAGCCGCCAGGTTCCCATGGAGGCGAAGGCCTTTGCCGTGGGGCTGCGCATACAGCATCCCCAGTCCATGGTGGACGAAGCCCAGTACGGGGCTTGGGCGGCAAAAATCCTTGGAGCCGCCAGCTATAAGCTGACCCATTCCTGCGCAAACGGAAGGGGGGTTTATTCCTTCTGTATGTGTCCGGGAGGCTTTGTGGTGAACGCTTCATCGGAGGAAGGCCGCCTGGCCGTAAATGGCATGAGCTACCATGCCCGGGACGGAGAAAATGCCAACAGCGCGCTGATCGTCACGGTGACGCCGGATGATTTTGGATCTGGGGGAGAAGGGGCGCTAAGGGGCGTGGCGTTCCAGAGAAGGCTGGAAGAGGCCGCGTTTAAAGCTGGGGCGGGGCGGATACCCGTCCAGCTTTACGGGGATTTTAAGGAAAACCGGCTCTCTCTCCGGTACGGTCAGGTACGGCCCCAATTTAAGGGGGAAGCCCGTTTTGCCAATCTGCAGGAAATCCTGCCGGGGGCGGTGTGCATCTCCCTTTTGGAAGGAATAGAGCGGTTCGGGAAGGTAATTCCCGGGTTTAGCCGGGAGGATGCCGTATTGGCGGGGGTGGAAAGCCGTACTTCCTCCCCGGTAAGGATTTGCCGGGATGAGCATCTGGAAAGCCAGATAGGGGGCCTTTTCCCCTGCGGAGAAGGGGCAGGATATGCCGGAGGGATTACCTCTGCCGCCATGGACGGGATCCGGGTGGCGGAGGAGATTGCCAGGCGGTATAAGCCCTTTAGATGATGCCAAGAAGATGCCTTGCTTGAATGGTTACAGTTTATCAGAAAAGGGAATGCCTTGGTCAGGCCGTGGATTTATGGAATATTTTTATAGACAGGAGAATAGAAACCAATGGAAGCTGGGAGCAGAGAAGCGTTAACCAGGAAGAAGCGGATAGTGATTAAAATCGGCTCGTCTTCCTTGTACCATGGAGAGACAGGGGATATGAACCTGGCGAAGATCGAACGGCTGGTACGGGCTATCAGCGATTTAAAAGGGCGGGGGAAGGAGGTTATCCTGGTTTCCTCCGGCGCTATTGCGGCGGGAAGGCAGGCTCTTGGCCACAGGAAGCGCCCGGAAACCCTGGCAGAGAAGCAGGCTTTTGCAGCGGTGGGCCAGGCCAGGCTGATGATGGTTTACCAAAAGCTGTTTGCCGAGTACAACCAGACGGCAGCCCAGGTGCTTTTAACGAAGCATACCATGATCAATGACGGATCCCGCTACAATGCCCAAAATACCTTTGAGGAACTGCTGAAGCTGGGGGCAATACCGGTGGTAAATGAGAACGATACCGTGTCCACGGCGGAGATACCGTATATGGATACTTTTGGCGACAATGATCGGCTATCCGCCGTGGTTGCCGCCTTGGTGGGCGCGGATCTGCTGATCCTGCTGTCCGATATTAATGGGCTGTATTCCGATGATCCCAGATCCAATCCCCAGGCCCGGTTTATCCATGTGGTTCATGAGATTAACTCGGAACTGATGGCTATGGGGAAATCCACCTCCGGCAGCGATGTGGGGACCGGGGGAATGTCTGCCAAGCTGGAAGCCGCCCGTATCGCCACGGACAGCGGCACGGATATGGTCATTGCCAACGGGGAAAATGTCCGGGTGATCCAGGAGATTATGGAGGGGCAGGAGAGGGGAACCTTATTCCTGGCTCATAAAAGCCGGGATTTTGATTTAATGCGCTATCTGAATTATGAATATTAAGTCGGGATGAAAACACTAAGAAAGAGAGCATTAAGAAAGGGCGGGATGACCGTATGGATATGCAGGAGCGGATTAAGCGGATTAACACGCTGTACCACAAGTCCCAGGAGGAAGGACTGACCCAGGAGGAAAAGGAGGAGCAAAAGATTCTCAGGCAGGAGTATGTGGCGGCCATCCGGCAGAGCCTTAGGGGGAATTTGAACAATATTTCCATCCAGGAAGCGGACGGCAGCATAACGAACCTGGGGGAAAAGTATGGAAATAAGGCTTGATGCGGAAAACGGGGACGGCAGAGAGGAAAAAGATAGCAGCAGGGAAAAGGATGAGCTGCGCAGGAGAATCAAGGCTTTGCGGAGAGAAGTTTCTCCATCGGAGAAAGCCCTGTGGGACAGGCGGTTAAAGGAAAATTTTTTCCGCCTTTTTGACCGGCAGCCTGCCCGGGATTTGTGCGGGCCGGTTTATCTTTACCTGGATTTTGGCAATGAGGCCGGAACCAGGGAGATTTTTTCGGAGCTTTGGAAAAAGGGGATCCGGACGGCAGCCCCGAGGGTGGAGGAAACAAAGCCAGGGGTAAAGGAGATGGCGTTTTACCTGGTCAGGGATTGGGGGCAGTTGTCCCCCGGATATATGGGGATACCGGAGCCGGATTTGTCTGCAGGGGTTTTGCCGGCGGACAGCCCGGAGGCTCTTGTGGCAGTCCCGGGAGTGGCCTTTGACCGGGCGGGATGCCGCTTAGGGTATGGAGGAGGCTTTTACGACCGTTTCTTTCTAAAGGAGCCGGGGCATCTTAAGTGGGGGCTGTCCTACGGCTTCCAGATGGCCGAAAGGATTCCCAGCGAGCCGTGGGATCAGAAAATGGATGCTGTGTTAACGCCGGATGAAATCGTGGTCTGCGGCAGCTGCGAAAGGGCGGGGCGTATATAAGGGAGGAGAGAGAAGATGACGTTACAGGAAATCGGACAGAGGGCTAAGGAGGCTTCCGCAAAGCTTGGGATTTTAGGCGCAGCGGAAAAAAACAAGGGGCTTTTGCAGGCGGCAAAGGCCTTAACTGACAGGCAGGAGGAGATCCTGCGGGCCAATGAGCAGGACATGGAGAAAGCAAGGGCGTCAGGGATGAGCCAGGGGCTTTTAGATCGGCTGAAGCTTACCCCGGAAAGGATTGACGGGATGGCGGACGGCCTTAGGCAGGTAGCCGCCTTAGATGATCCGGTTGGGGAAGTCCTTTCCATGAAGAAGCGCCCAAACGGCCTTTTAATCGGCCAGAAGCGGGTTCCCTTAGGGGTGATTGGAATCATCTATGAAGCACGCCCCAATGTGACTGCAGATGCCTTTGGGCTGTGCTTTAAAAGCGGGAACGCTGTGATTTTAAAGGGAGGAAGCGATGCGATCTGCTCCAATAAGGCGATTGTGTCCTGCCTAAAAAAAGGTCTGGCATGGGCAGGCCTTCCGGAAGAGGCGCTGCAGTTGATCGAGGATACGGACAGGGCGGCTACCCAGGCGTTTATGAAGCTGAACCAGTATGTAGACGTGCTGATTCCCAGGGGAGGGGCAGGCCTTATCCGAGCCGTCGTAGAGAACAGCACGATCCCGGTAATCGAGACAGGGACGGGAAACTGCCATATTTACGTGGACGAAACTGCGGATTTTGATATGGCCCTGGAGATTATCTACAATGCAAAAACCCAGAGGATCGGCGTGTGCAACGCCTGCGAATCCCTGGTAATCCACAGGCAGATTGCAGAGGCCTTCCTGCCCCTGCTGAAAAAGAAGCTGGAGGAAAAGCAGGTGGAGATCCGTGGGGATGAAGAGGCCTGCCGGATTGTCCCTGAATTTACCTTGGCGGCAGAAGAAGACTGGGGAAAAGAATATTTGGATTATATTCTTTCCTGCAGGCTGGTGGATTCCATAGAGGAGGCCATTGGCCATATTAACCGCTATGGGACGAAGCACTCGGAGGCGATTATCACGAGGGATTACGATCATGCCCAGAAATTCTTAAATGAAGTGGACGCGGCGGCGGTGTACGTAAATGCGTCTACCCGGTTTACCGATGGCAACGAATTCGGTTTCGGGGCGGAGATTGGCATCAGCAACCAAAAGCTCCACGCCAGGGGGCCTATGGGGTTAAAGGAGCTGACGACCACGAAATACATTATTTATGGGAGCGGGCAGGTGAGGCCGTAGAGGAGGAGGGAAAAGCGCAAGGCTTATTCCGTTACCTGCTGAATATTGGGGTATTGAAGCAGTATCAGCGAAGGCTGTCTGACCCGGTAGGATATCATTTTCTGGATATTTATCTGTGGGGATTAGGGCTTCAGCGATTTGGGAGGAAATAGGAGCTGTAATGGTTTGACGAAAAAGATAAATTTTGTTTGCGGAATGGCTGTTTAAGAGATGGCAAACAACAGTTGACATAATATGATTATGTAAACTAGCTAAAAAGAAGTGACGGCTTTCAATTATGCCATAAACACATATTCACAAAATAAGAGCCGATAACCGCATTTTTAATTTGATATGCTCCCCTTAGGGTAGACAGATGAAATAA
This sequence comes from Lachnospiraceae bacterium, assembly GCA_910575565.1. Lineage (GTDB taxonomy): Bacteria > Bacillota > Clostridia > Lachnospirales > Lachnospiraceae > Caccovicinus. The sequence goes on from CAJTFL010000019.1 coordinate 86,917, forward strand.
TAAAACTGTCACTATAAAGAATTCAATTTTAACACAGATAGATGGAGCGGAACGGGAAATGCAGGGAGCGCTACTTTACAAGCAGTTTTTGTGTGTCCACGTCATGAATGATACACTATGCATCTGCCCCCATTTACCGATTGGGCGGTCATCGTTCTCTGGCAGTTCAATCTTCTCCTTTCCTACGACCGCAAGTCCTATTCACCACAAATGAGCCACAGTCATATATATTTGGTGGCAGAAACCACCCTTTACATATTAACTCTCAGAAAGCAGTCTTCTCTTTGCCACATGGTCAAGTGAAGAATTCATTCTTTTTGCTTTTTCATACACGGAATCTTGTAGATGTTCTATAAATGTGCTAAACTGAACGCAATAGCAAACCGGAGTTTAAAGGAGAAAATTATGAATATAGAACAATTTTGGAAAGCCGTTCTTGCTCAAGATGAAAGAGAAATTAGAAAATACTTTCATGC